>NZ_PPHG01000091.1:0-114407 GCF_002904295.1 Amycolatopsis sp. CA-128772 | reverse complement strand
CCGGCGAGCAAGCTGCTGCTGGGCATCGGCTTCTACGGCCGCGGCTGGACCGGCGTCACGCAGGACGCCCCGGGCGGCACCGCGACCGGCGCCGCGCCGGGCACGTACGAGGCCGGCATCGAGGACTACAAGATCCTCAAGAACAGCTGCCCGGCGACCGGCACCATCGCCGGCACCGCGTACGCCAAGTGCGGCAGCAACTGGTGGAGCTACGACACGCCGTCGACCATCAACGGCAAGATGTCGTACGCCAAGCAGCAGGGTCTCGGCGGCGCCTTCTTCTGGGAGCTGACCGGCGACACCACCAGCGGTGAGCTCATCACCGCGATGAAGAACGGCCTCTCATGAGCCGCCGGTGGTTGCCCGCACTGGGGCTGGCGGCCGCGGCCGCCACGATCGGCGCGATGTTCGTGATCGCCCCGGCGAACGCGGCGGGCGGCGTGTCCGCGACCTTCTCGAAGGGCTCCGACTGGGGCACCGGGTACGAGGGCAAGTACACGATCGCCAACGGCTCGGGCTCGACGTTGCCGTCGTGGACCGTCGAGTTCGACCTGCCTTCCGGGGCGAAGATCGCGTCGGTGTGGGACGGCAGCTACACGGCGTCCGGCCAGCACGTCACGGTGAAGAACTCGTGGAACGGCAACGTCGGCAACGGCGGTAGCGCCAGCTTCGGGTTCAACGTGACGTACTCCGGTGCGTACGCGGCGCCGTCGAACTGCAAGCTGAACGGGGGTGCGTGCACCGCCGGGGGCACACCCCCCACGACCACGACGCCTCCTACGACGACGACCCCGCCGACGACGACCACACCGCCCCCGCCGGGTGGCCGGGGCGCGCCGTACCTGTACATGGGCTGGGGCAGCCCGCCCAACCCGCAGACGGTGATGAACGCGACCGGGGTCAAGTGGTTCACCATGGCGTTCATCAACGCCTCCGGTGGCTGCAACCCGGCGTGGGACAGCAGCCGTCCGCTGCAGGGCAGCGCGGACGCGAACGCCATCGCGCAGATCAAGGCGGCGGGCGGCCAGATCATCCCGTCGTTCGGCGGCTGGAGCGGCAACAAGCTCGGCCCGAACTGCTCGACGCCGGCCGCGCTGGCCGGCGCCTACCAGCAGGTGATCAACGCGTACGGGCTGAAGGCGATCGACATCGACATCGAGAACTCCGACGAGTTCGAGAACGAGGCCGTGCAGGACCGCATCCTGAACGCGCTGAAGATCGTCAAGCAGAACAACCCGGGCATCCAGACGATCCTGACGTTCGGCACGTCGACAACCGGCCCGAACTTCTACGGCAACCGGCTCATCGACCAGTCGAAGGCCCTCGGCGCGAACGTGGACGTGTTCACGATCATGCCGTTCGACTTCGGCGGCGGCGCGAACATGTACAACAGCACGGTCAGCGCGGCGAACGGGCTGCGGGACAAGCTGAAGTCGACGTTCGGCTGGTCGGACGCCACGGCGTACGCCCACCTCGGGATCTCGGGCATGAACGGCCTGTCCGACCAGCAGGAGCTGACGGACCTGTCGACCTGGACCCAGATCACGAACTGGGCCAAGTCGAACAAGATCGCCCGCCTGGCGTTCTGGTCGGTCAACCGCGACCGAGGCTGCCCCGGCGGCGGCGTCCAGGCGGCGTGCAGCGGCATCGCCCAGAACGACTGGGACTTCACGAAGGTGACGGCGGGCTTCTGACGTCGTCGTAGAAGAGGCCTCCTTGCCAGCTCCCCGGGCCGGCAAGGAGGCCTTCTTCACGACATCTTGACGGCGTCACCGATCGCCTGGTCCAAAATAGACACCCCCAGCGAGATCTCCTCTTCGGACGCCGTCAGCGGCGGCGCGATCCGGAACACCCCGCCCATTCCCGGCAGCTGCACGATGTTCATGTGCAGCCCCAGTTCCAGGCAGCGCTGCGTGACCCGCGCCCCCAGCTCGTCCGAACTCCGCTTCGTCTCGCGGTCCACCACGAGCTCCAGCCCGGCCAGCAGGCCGCGGCCGCGGATGTCGCCGACCACCTCGTGGCGGGACGCGATTTCCTCCAGACCCCGGCGCAGTACCGCGCCCAGTGACCGGGCCCGCTCGTCGAGGCGGTCGCGGGTCAGCACGTCCAGCACCGTGTTGCCCACCGCCGCCGGCAACGGGTCCGACACGTGCGTCGTGAAGAACAGGAATCCGCGGTCGTGGGCTTCCTGCTCGATGGCGGCACTCGTCAGGACCGCGGCCAGCGGCAGCCCGGCGCCGAGCGTCTTCGACAGCGTCAGGATGTCGGGGATGACGCCGTCGCGCTCGAACGCGTACCAGGTTCCGGTGCGGCAGAGCCCCGTCTGGGCCTCGTCGAGGATCAGCAGCATTCCGCGCTCGCGGCACTTCCCGGCCAGCGCGGCGAAGTAGCCCGGCGGTGGCTCGATGATGCCGCCCGAACTCAGGATCGGCTCCACCAGGCACGCGGCCAGGCTGCCGACCGACTGCGCGTCGATCAGCTCGAAGCCGAAGTCCAGCTGGCGGCGCCAATCCAGCGCGCCGGACGCGTCGGTGAAGTCCGGGCGGTACGCGTTCGGCGCCGGGATGGCGAAGTTGCCCGGTGCGGCCGGCCCGTAGCCGCGGCGGCCCGCGCTGTACGTCGCGCTCGCCGCTGCCGGCGTCATGCCGTGCCACGACCGGGCGAACGAGACGATCTCGTGCTTGCCGGTGACCAGCTTGGCCATCCGGATGGCCGCCTCGTTCGACTCGGCGCCCGTGGTCAGCAGCAGAGCCTTTTCCAGGGGCGCCGGGAGCGTCTCGGCGAGGCGTCGCGCGAGGTCGACGACCGGGCGGCTCAGCATGCCGCTGAACAGGTGGTCCAGCCGGCCGGCCTGCCGCCGGACGGTCTCGACGATCTCCGGGTGCGCGTGCCCGAGGATCGCGCTCATCTGGCCGGACGTGAAGTCGAGGATCCGGCGGCCGTCCTCGGTGAAGACGAAACTGCCCTCGGCGCGGTCGATGATTTCGCGGGTGAAGGCGCCGCCGTAACGCACGAGGTGCCGGTCGACGTCACCCCAGAAGGTGTCAGCCATGGCTTCGACGGTAGGTCCGCGGCGAGCGACACGTCCATCTCACGATTCCGGCTTTCCTGTTCGGTTCCGCCGAACAAGAATCGGCTCATGCCGAACCCGTGGCGCCTGCGCCTGCTGAGCCGGCTCGACACGCTGGGCACGGTCCGCGCGGTCGCGCAGGACGCCAACCTGAGCGCGTCGAGCGTGTCGCAGCAGCTGGCCGTCCTCGAAGCGGAAACCCGCACCCAGCTGCTGGAACGCACCGGCCGCCGGGTCCGGCTGACGCCCGCGGGGCTGATGCTGGCGCGCCGCGCGCGGGCGATCCTCGACCACCTGGACACGGTCGAGGCGGAGCTGCGCAGCCTCGGCGAGGAACCGGCGGGCCTGGTCCGGCTCGGCGCGTTCCAGAGCGCGATCCACACCCTCGCGGTGCCGGCGGTGACCCGGCTGGCGCACCCGCACCTCGAGGTCCAGCTGCTGGAGCTCGAGCCGCACGAGAGCATCCCGGCCCTGCGCGGCGGCGACGCCGACGTCATCATCACCACGACCGACTTCGTCGAGCTGCCGCTCGGTCCCGACCTCGACATCATCCCGCTGACCACGGACCCGATCGTGCTGGTCACGCCACCGGACGCACCCCGGGGCCCGGCGGTCCTGTCGGCCTACGCGGACAAGCCGTGGGCGCTGGACGTGCCGCAGTCGTACATGGCGAACCTGACGCTGCGCCTGTGCCGCGAGTCGGGTTTCGAGCCGCGGGTGGTGTGCCGCTTCAGCAACTACCTGATGACGCTGCAGCACGTCGAAGCCGGGTTGTCGATCGCCCTGCTGCCGGGCCTGGCCGTGGACCGCCGCTACCGCGTGGCGACGCGCGAGCTGGCGACCCCGGTGACGCGCACGATCGCGGCGGTCGTCCGCCGCGGTTCACCACCCCGGGCGGCGGTCAACGTGGTCCTCGAAGCCCTGCGGCAGCTGCCGGACCCGGTGGCGGGGGTCAGACCTCGGTCCTCTCCTTGACCGGCAGTTCCGGGTTCGCGCCCCACGCCAGTTCGGTGACCACGCGCACCGCGGCCGGCACCGCCGCCTCGACCGCCGGGGACAGGCCGAGCCCGCCGTCGACGCACGCCGGCTCGCAGCCCAGGACCAGGACGCGGCCCGCGTCGCCGCCCAGGAGGCGGAGGAGGCGGACCAGCGCGTCGCCCGGGAGGTCGTGCGTGTCCGGGGCCGACGTCAGGGAGAGTGTGCCCGGGGGTACGCCGTGCGGGGTCGCGTCGAGCAGGATCGTTGTGTCGTAGCCGCCGGTCAGGTCGTACGCCAGGTGGACCGTCGCGATGTCGTAGTCGGCGATCTGCACCCACGGGGGCAGGCCCGCCCGGTCCAGTTCCCGGATCACTTCGACACCGAAGCCGTCGTCGTGCAGGAAGACGTTGCCGATACTCGCGACCAGGACACGTGGCCTCATTGCGCAACCTCCTGGGGTGCGCTCTCAGGCTAGAACTGTGAAATGGATCACACAATAGGCTCGCGGTCGTCCTGCACGGTTTCCGCGCGGGCCAGCCACAGTCCGGCCTCGTGCGCGGCGCCCCGGGCGCGCAGCATGCGGGCCAGGCTGAGCATGCCCTGGACGTCGCCCGTCTCGGCGGCGCGGCGGAACCACTGCTCGGCCGCCGCCAGGTCCTCGCGGTGCTCGGCGAGGTGGCCGAGGTTGGTGAGGGCGGGGATGCTGCCGTGCTCGGCGGCCTTGCGGTACCAGGCGGCGGCTTCGCCCTCGTCGCCGCGGTTGCGGGCCAGGACGCCGAGGTTCGTCATCGCCGCCGGGTCGCCGCGCTCGGCCGCGTCGAGGTACCAGCTCTCGGCCTCTTCGAGGTCGCCGCGGCGGTGCAGCAGCAGGCCGAGCCGGGTGATCGCCTCGACGTGACCGCCGGTCGCGCCCTGGCGGTACCAGGATTCGGCGTCGGCGGGCCGGCCGAGCCGTTCGGCCTGCCGGCCCAGCTGGCAGGTGGCCGCGAGGTCGCCGGCCTGCACGGCGGAGCGCCACCAGCGGGACGCCTCGGCGGCCTGGCCGCGGTCGCGCAGCACGATCCCCAGGTCGATCATCGCCCCGGTGAACCCCGCCTCGGCGGCTTGGCGCAGCCACGACTGGGCCTGTTCGCCGTGGCCTTCTCCGCGGAGCAGCCGGCCCAGCGCGGCCATCGACGGCAGGTCGCCGGCGCGGGCCGCCTCGCTGTACCAGTGCCGGGCGTCTTCGCGCTTGCCGCGCCCCTCGTAGGACTTGGCCAGGTACTGCATCCCGTGGGGCTCGCCGGCCAGCGCCGCCTCGTGGTACCAGCGCTCGGCCTCGTCCGCGGCGCCGCGCTCGGCGAGCAGGTGGGCCAGCGCCGTCATGGACACGCGGTCGCCGCCCATGGCGGCCTTGCGGTACCACGACTCGGCCTCGGCGAGCTCACCGCGTTCACGCATCGCCGAGCCCATGCGGGCCATGGCGACGACGTTGCCGCCCTCGGCGGCTTTGCGCTGGAAGAAATCGTCGAACTTCTTGAGCCGGCCGGGCATCGGCTGCTCCCTCCGGATGGGTCCTGCTCCGGTAGTCGCAGTTGATCGGCTCCGTGTGACAGCTCCGCCGTGGGTGGGCGACGTCACATTCGCGCCAGGTCATCGTGTCGGCGCGGTTGTCCCGCGCCGGCAGAGGTGAGACTACGCCGCGCGACGGCGCAGGTGAGAGGAGAAAATCGTGGCGGCCCGACGCTTTCGGCTGAGCGTGACGCAGCGAACCCTGCTGGTAATCGCGGTTTTGGCCGTCGCGCTCTTCGGGTACTGGGCGACGAGGGGCGCGGGCGCAGCCCCGCCGCCGTCTTCGGCGCCGGTCCCGGTCAGCGCGGGCGACGCGCAGAAGCAGCTTGACGAGCTGACCATCGCCGCCCGCACCTCGATGGACGGCTACTCGCGCGAGAAGTTCCCGCACTGGGACAGCCAGGGATCCGGCTGCGACACCCGCGAGGTCGTCCTCAAGCGCGACGGCAAGGACGTCAAGACCGACAAGGACTGCAAGCCGACGTCCGGGAGCTGGACCAGCGTCTACGACGACGAGACCTGGACCAAGGCCACCGACCTCGACATCGACCACATGGTCCCGCTCGGGCAGGCGTGGGCGAGCGGCGCGAAGTCGTGGACGACCGAGAAGCGCGAGCAGTTCGCCAACGACCTGACCCGGCCCCAGCTGTTCGCCGTCACCGACAACGTCAACCAGCAGAAGAGCGACAAGGCGCCCGACCAGTGGAAGCCGCCGCTGGTGGCCTTCTGGTGCACCTACGCGACCGACTGGATCGTCGTGAAGCACTACTACGGCCTGTCCATCACGCAGGCCGAGAAGACCGCCTTGACCGACATGCTGCGCCGCTGCTGAGCTGGCCCGCGTGACGACTTTCGCGCTGGTCCACGGAGGCGGCGGCAGCGGCTGGGACTTCCACCTGCTGATCCCGGAGCTGGCCGCTCGCGGGCACGACGCCATCGCCCCCGACCTGCCGATCACCGACCCCGAGTCCGGGCTGGCGGAGTTCACCGAGACGGTGGTGGCCGCCCTCGGCGACCGCACGGACGTCGCCGTCGTCGGCCACTCCTACGGCGGGTTCACCGCGCCGCTGGTCGCGGCGAAGGTCCGGGCGCGGCTGCTGGTGTACCTGGCCGGGATGATCCCGGCGCCGGGGGAGCCGCCGGGCCGGTGGTGGGGCAACACCGGTTTCGAGGCGCCGAAGGGGCTCAGCGAGACCGAGCAGTTCTTCAACGGCGTCCCGGCGCCCCTCGCCGAGGCGTGCCAGGCGCACGGGCGCGAGCAGGTCAGCAAGGAGTGGGACGAGCCGTGGCTGTGCCCGCCCGTGGCTCCGCCCCAGGCCGGGGGCTCCGCCACCCGGCACCCCCGAAAGCCGCGGGTGCCGGGCCACCCGGACGTGCCGACCCGGGTGCTGCTCGCGCGCGACGACCGGTTCTTCGTCCCGGACTTCCAGCGGCGGGTGGCGCGCGAGCGCCTCGGGATCGAGCCGGACGAGCTCGACGGCCCGCACTGCGTGCCCCTCAGCCACCCGGCCGCACTGGCCGACCGGCTGGTGAGTTACCTCTGACTGCGCCGATCGGCGATTAAAGGTCTAGACCTATTGACGGAGTGGTTCAGGCCACTTAACGTCGTGAGCAGCGGCGAACCCGCTCGCGTCACCTCCACCCCGGTCCCCGCCATGGAGGTTCCCCGTCATGCGTCTCGCTCACCTCCTCGCGCTGACCGTCTTCGCGAGCGTGCTCGTCGCTCCCGCGGCCTCCGCCGCTTTGTCCGCCTGCCAGCACTTCTACCCCGGCCCGATCCCGGACCGACCGGTCACCGGCGGGCACGGCCCCGGTGCGCTCGTCGGCGCCGTCGACGTGAGCAACCGCCTGCCCGCGCCCGGCTCGGTCAGCGGGGGACTGGGCACCGACGGCAAGGTCACCTTCGCCTTCGCCCGGGTCGCCGGCGCAAAGGCCTACCGTGCATTCCGCAACGGCCAGGCCCTGCAGTGGATCAGCGACTGGGGCCAGCCGACGCTCACGGTCACCGACGCGAGCCCGTGCCAGAACGCGAATTACCAGCTCTACGCGATGACGGCGGAGGACAACTCGCCGGGCTCGCTCGGCCAGATCTCGACCGCCTACCGCCTCGACGGCGGGAACCGGCTGGCGCCCTACCGCGTCCCGGCCGGCACCACGCTGAACTACCGCGTGACGTCGTACAACGACGTCGCTCAGACGGCCTTGGGGTACACCGCCGGGCCGGGTTTTTGCGCCGTCGACACCCGCACCATCCCGTGGGGCACCCGGTTCTCCGTCCCCGGCTACGGCGAGTGCTTCGCCGCCGACATCGGCAGCTGGATCTCCGGCGACATCGTCGACGTCTGGCTACCGGGCGCCCAGGCCGACGCCTGGGGCATCCAGCGGCTCACGCTCACCGTGCGCTAGACCACCTGGCCGCCGAAAGGCCGTGAAGGCCTCCTTGCCGACGTCCCCCATCTGCCCCGGCAAGGAGGCCGTCACGGACGGTCGAGCCACTCCGAGTACCACTCGCGAAAGCCCGTGCCGACGGGCGAGATGCCGCCGTCGGAGCCGCGGTCGTCGAACCACAGCCGCCCCCGTTCCGGCCCGGTCACGACCAACCGGAAGTACGCGCCGCAGCCGAAGTGGCACAGCTTCAGCGAACCGGCGATCCAGCGCTGGTCCTCGTACAGCGCGTCCGGGATCTCGTTTTCGGCCGGGTGGTGCTCGGCGCGGTTCCACGCGCTCGTGTGCGGGAACGGTGCCGACAGGAAGCCGGGCCGCCACTCGTCCTCGAAGGGGCACTCCGGTGCGCCGAGCGAGTAGAGGCCGTAGTACGGCCCGGCGCCCTGTTCGCCGGCGGTCAACAGGAAGTCCCGGTAGTCCTCCGGCAACGTCACGCCGTGCCGGGTCTCGAACTCCTCGAGTTCCGCCTCCGGCTTCGGCGGCCCGAGCCGGTACTCGTGCTCGCGCGCGCCGAACCGTTCGAACCCCGGGTCGGCGGCGGCCAGGCCGGCCAGCCGCTCCCGGACGCCGTCCCAGTTCACCAGCGGTCGAGGTGCAGGACCTCCTCCAGCGGCTGCCGCGCCGCCGGCTTGAACGTCTCGCCCGTGTAGAACGCCGTCGGGATCAACGCCGCCTGGTGCACGTTCTTCGGCAGCTCCAGCACCTCCGCCGCCTCCTGCTCGTACTTCAGGTGCAGCGTCGTCCACGCCGTGCCCAGCGTCACCGAGCGCGCCGCGAGCATGAAGCTCCACACCGCCGGCAGCAACGACGCCCAGAGGCCGGCCTGGTTGCCCGCCGGCAGCTCCGTCGACTCCGTCTCCAGGCAGGGGACGACGAGCACCGGGACGTCACCCATCCGGTCGGCCAGGTACGCGACGCTGTCGCCGACGCGCTGCTGCACCTTCGACCGCTCGGGGTCGTCGGCGAACAGCTTGCCCGCCGCCCGCGCCGACTCCAGGTACTCCTGGCACGCCCGCCGGTAGATCGCGCCGAGCGCGGCGCGGCGGCCGGCGTCGGTGACCACCAGCCACTGCCACCGCTGCGTGTTCGAACCGCTCGGCGCCTGCAGGGCCACCTGCACGCAGTGCTTCACCAGGTCGAGCGGCACCGGGCGCTCGAGGTCGAGCCGCTTGCGGACGGTCCTGGTGGTCGTCAGGAGCTCTTCGGGCGTCATCATCGGCCCATCATGCCGGGCTTACCAGCGATCGTGCACCAGCGGCCGGATCAGCTCGTCGTAGGTTTCGCGGACGCCGGCGGCGGCTTCCGCGGACAGCGGGGGCAGTGCGGCCGCCGCGGTGTTCGCCGCCGCCTGCTCCGCGTTGCGGGCGCCCGGGATCACCGTGCTCACGCCCGGCTGGTCGATGATCCAGCGCAACGCGAACTGCGCCAGCGTCTGCCCGGCCGGCACCAGCCCGCGCAGCCGCTCGACGGCCTCCAGCCCGGCCTCGTACGGCACGCCGGAGAAGGTCTCGCCGACGTCGAACGCCTCGCCGTGGCGGTTGAAGTTGCGGTGGTCGTTCTCGGCGAACGTCGTCTGCGCGGTGTAGCGCCCGGACAGCAGGCCCGACGCCAGCGGCACCCGCGCGATGATCCCGGCGCCCGCCGCCACCGCCGCGGGCAGCACGCGCTCCAGGGGCTTGAGCCGCAGGCAGTTGAGGATGATCTGGACGGAAGCCACGTGCGGCCGCGCCAGCGCCGTCAGCGCCTCCTCGGCCGTCTCGACGCTCACGCCGTACGCCTTGATGCGGCCCTCGTCGACCATCGCGTCCAGGGCGTCGTACACGGCGTCCGAGGAGTACACCGGCGTCGGCGGGCAGTGCAGCTGGACCAGGTCGAGCGAGTCGACGCCGAGGTTGCGGCGCGACCGGTCGTTCCATTCGCGGAAGTTCTCGGCGACGTAGTTCTCCGGCACCTGCTCGACCCGGCGGCCCATCTTGGTCGCCACGAACACGTCGCCGCGCTCGGCGAGGAACCGGCCGACCAGCCGTTCGCTGCGGCCGTCGCCGTAGACGTCGGCGGTGTCGAAGAAGGTGACACCGTTGTCAGCGGCCGCGTGCAGCACGGCCAGCGCGTCGTTCTCGTCGACCTCGCCCCAGTCCGCGCCGAGCTGCCAGCAGCCGAGCCCGATGACGGACACCTCACGGCCCAGACGGGCGATCTTGCGGTTCTCCATGCCGCGATCCAAGCACACGCGCCCGCCTATGATCGGCCGTCATGGCCATGACTTCGGGTCCGGACGGGCTGGGGACCCGGCTGCGGCACGTCCTGGAGATCCTCGACGGCGACGTCGCGCGGTTCCTCGCCGACATCGGCCTCGAGGACTACCGGCCGCGGTACTCGCCGGTGGTCCGGGCCCTGCTGGCGCGGGGCCCGCTGGCCATCCGGGACCTCGCCGCGGAGATGCGCGTGACGCACTCGGCGGCCAGCCAGACCGTCGCGCAGATGAGCCGGGCCGGCCTGGTGACCCTCGAACCGGGCGCCGACGCCCGGCAGCGGATCGTGTCGCTCACCGCGAAGACCCGTGACCTGCTGCCGCTGATCGAGGCGGAGTGGGCGGCGACGACCGAAGCGGCGGCGGCGCTGGAGGCCGAGCTGCCGTATTCGCTGCGGGCCCTGCTGGACGCGATCGTCGAGGCCCTCGACCGGAAGCCGTTCCGGGACCGGATCGGCGAGACCGCGGCCGCGCGGAAGGTGCGCTGATCAGGCGGGCGGGAGCTGGAAAACCGCCCAGACGTACTTGCCGCCGGGACAGCGTTCGAAGCCCCAGTCCAGCGACAGCGCCTGCACCAGGACGAGCCCCCGGCTGCGGGCCTCGGCCGGGGACGGCGCCCGCAGCTCGGGCAGCTGCCGCCCGGTGTCGTGCACCCGCAGCGTCAATGGCCCGCCGGCGTACTCCAGCTCGAGCCGCTGCGGCCGGTCGCCGTGCTCGAAGGCGTTGGTGACCAGCTCCGACGTCGCCAGCAGGACGTCGTCGAACTGGCACTCCTGCAGGCCGAAGCCGAGCAGCGCGTTCCGCACCGCGTGCCGGGCCAACGCCGGAGCCGTGACGTCAGCGGGGAGGAGCACCCTCAGCGGGGCGGCCGGCGCAGCTGCCCGCTGCGGCATCCTCGACGTCGTCATCCGGTCCCCCTCCCAGTGAGTTCGGCACCGCCCGCCAAATACCCAGGCGGTTGTTCGGCTAATCAGGTGCCGTCGGCCAGCTCGGATTCGTCCAGACCGGACCGCAGCTTCTTGAGCGTCGCAGCGAGTAGCCGGGACACTTGCATCTGGGACACCCCGACGCGGCGCGCGATGTCCGATTGGCTCATTCCCGAGCCGAACCGCAGCGCGACGATCTTGCGTTCCCGCTCCGGCAGGCTCTCCAGCATCGGGCGCAGCGCCTCGCGCAGCTCGGCCTGGCCCAGCTCGGCGTCGGGCGCCCCGAACCGGGTGTGTGCCGCGTTCTCCAGCAGGTGGTCCAGCGAAGCGCCGTAGCGGCCCTGACCGGCTCGAAGACCTTCGTAGACGTCTTCGACGGGCACCCCGACGCGGGCGGCGATCTCACTCGGCTTCGGCGCGCGCGAGAGCTGCACGGTGAGCTCTTCACGCGCGGCGGAGATGTTCGCGTTCAGCTCCTTGAGCCGCCGCGGCACCCGCACCGACCAGCTGTTGTCCCGGAAGTGGTGCCGCAGTTCGCCGGAGATGGTCGGCACGGCGAAGGCCAGGAAGTCCGTCCCCTGTTCGGGGTCGAACCGGTCGACGGCGTGGATCAGGCCGACCGTGGCGATCTGGATGAGATCCTCCATCGCCTCGTCGCGGTTGCGGAACTTCCGGGCGAGGTTGCGCGCCAGCTCCAGGTGCGCGCGCACGAGGGTGTCGCGGATGCGCTCGCGCTCGGGCGAGTTCGCGCCCGCGGCCGCGAGTTGGGTGAACAGCGCGCTGACGTCGAGGTCGCTCCCGCTGCTCCCGGCGGGATCGCTCACGAGTCCGCCGCCTGGCTCTCCCGGACGAGGTCGACCCGGGACAGGTAGCGCCCGTTCTCGGGGGTGATCGTGCGTTCGGCGGTCGTCGCGAGCGCGGTGAGCAGCTGCCACGACAGGCCGGCGTCGTCCTCGTGGTCCGCGCTGTCGGCCAGTACCGACACGGAGACCTCGATGCGCGGCCCGCGCCAGGAGAAGACGCAGGTCAGGCGGCCGTCCGAGCTGGCGGGAAGCAACAGTGAGCAGGCTTCGTCCACCGCCATCCGGAGGTCCTCGACGGCGTCGAGGTCGAAATCCTGGCGCATCGCGATGTCGGCCACGATGGTTCGCAGGGTGGGTACGACGTGCGGAATCGCTGCGGTCCGCACCTCGATGACCTGCGCGCCTTCCGGGACGAGCGGGGCGTTGTCCTCCACGTTTGTTCCTTTCTCCGGCTCGCGCTCCAGGGGATCGGCGGTGTCCTCCACGCCCGGCAGCGAGATGCCCGTGGTGTGAGCAAACCAAACCCGGGTTTGATCCGCTCCACCGGCGGGCATGTAGCGGTCGACACGGGAGATCCTGGGAAAGGCAGGGACAACATGGCTGACGTGAGCCGGCTGCCCAACGTGGTTGCTGAAGAGTGGGAATGGCAGCTGCGCGGCTCTTGCCGGGGTGCGGACAGCAGCCTTTTCTTCCACACGGACAACGAGCGGGGTTCGGCGCGGGAGCGGCGTGAGTCGCGGGCCAAGGCCATCTGCCAGACCTGTCCGGTCCTGGCCCAGTGCCGCACGCACGCGATGACCGTACAGGAGCCCTACGGCATCTGGGGCGGCCTCGGCGAGATCGAGCGGCGGCAGCTGTTCCTGCGCCAGCGCAGGGCCGCCCGCAAGGCGATGAGTGCGCACTGAGCAGCGCGCTGAACAGGCAGGATTTGATCGCAGGTGAGCAGTCCACGCGAAAGAGCGGCGGCCGTGGCGGGCGCGGCCGCTTCCTGGGTTAGGGTTGGCGCCGGAGTTGCCTGGACCGTGTCCGGTGCGGGGTCCGGCCCCGTGCCGCGGAAGGCGCGGTGACACGGATGCCGCTTGAGACAACAGGCGCGTACCCGGCGCAGGAGCAGCGCCTGACGAGGAGAAACTGCATGCCCGCAGCCGACCAGAACGCCACCCCGCCCGGGTTCGGCATCACGCTGGACACCGACGCGACGGAGCCCCGGGTGGTGGTCACCGGCGAGCTCGATCTGCTGACCAGCCCGCAGCTGCAGGAGGCCCTGGCCGGGCTGATCGCGGACAAGCGCGCGCAGCGGGTCGTGGCCGATCTGACCGGGGTGACCTTCTTCGATTCCTCCGCGCTGAACGTGGTGCTCCGCGCACAACGCCAGGCCGGCGAGCAGGACGTCGAACTCGCGGTCGTCCCCAGCCCCGCGGTGAGCCGCGTGATCGAGCTCACCGGCGTGGCCGAACACCTGAGCGTGTCGGAAGATCCCCAAGCCTGACCGCCCGCTAACGTTCCGCGGACTGATTTTCCGCGGATCCTGGGGGCGGCACGATGATGGGGCGCACGCATGCCCTGACCGGCTGGTGCGCGGGCTTGGCCCTGGCGCCCGCGGTCGGGGCGGGGTCGGTGCACCAGGCGGTGGTCTTCGCGGCCACGACGGCGGGGTTCGCCCTGCTGCCCGACCTCGACCACCCCGGAGCGAGCGCCTCCCGCCTGCTCGGCTGGCTGACGGGCGCCCTGTCCTGGCTCCTGCGCCACGTCTCGGCGGGGATCTACGCCCTCACGAAGGGCCCGCGCGACGAGAAGGTCACCGGCAAGCACCGCCACCTGTCCCACACGGTCCTGTTCGCGGCCGGCCTGGGCCTCCTGACGTCATGGGGTACCGAGCAGGGCGGCCCGTGGGCGGTCGTCGGCGTGGTGATCTTCGGCCTGATGCTGGCGGAAGGCGCGTTGGGCGACTGGCTGCTCCCGGTGAGCGGAGCGGCGGTGGCGTGGTGGTTCTTCACGGCCCCGCCGGACCGGGCGGGTGAGCTGGAGTCGATCTCGGGCTGGCTGGGCATCGCGGTGGCAGCGGGGTGCTTGACCCATTGCCTGGGTGACGCGTTGACGGAGGCCGGGTGCCCGTTCCTGTTCCCGGTCCCGATCGCGGGCGAGACGTGGTACGAGATCCGGCCGCCGAAGGCGCTGCGCTTCCGGACCGGCAAGAAGGTCGAGAAGCGGCTGATCTTCCCGGTGTTCGCGCTGCTGGGGGTACTGCTGGTGCCGGGGGTGTGGGAGCACACGGTGAGCACGTTCGAGCGGCTGTTCATTCCCCCGTCGAGTCAGCAGGCGACAACGCCTTGAGCCGCTCCGCCGCGGCGGCGGTGTCCGTGTAGTCGCGGGAGTGGGTGATCCGGCCGTTCTGGACCGTCATCACCATCACGTACGTGGACACGAACGCCGCGCCGCCGACCTCGCCGTGCAGGTCGAACTCCGCGACCAGCACCGCCGGGTCCGCGGTCGCGTGGACCACGACGTTCTCCGCTTTCACCAGCCGGCGAACCTGCCCCGCGGCGTGGAAGCGGCGGCGCAGCTCTTCGCGCCCCTTCGTCAGCCGCGGTACGCCGGGGAGCGTGAACGGCATCTCGATGGTGACGTCCTCGGCGTAGAGGTCCGCGAGGTCGTCCCAGCGGTTCTCCACCGAGGCGGCGAGGAACCGGTCGAACACCGGCCGGGCGAGCCGCGCGGCCGCGGCCAGGTTCGGGTAGTCGCGGTACGACGTGATCTCCCCGTCCGCAACCGTCACGACCCCCACCGAAGACGGGAACTCGCCCGCCGGGCCCGAAACCACCAGCTCCACCGCGAACCCCGACTCGGTCAGCGTGGTCGTGACCTGCGCTTTCGTCAGGCCGAAAGCTCTGGCCCGGACACCGCCCGCGGCCAACGCCGTCACCACTGCGTCGCGGCCTTCGATCCGTTCCCCGAGGAACGGCAGCTCGTACACCGCGTCGGCGGCGAACAGGTCGGCGAACGGGGTGGTGTCCAAGGTGGACAGGCCCTTGGCGACCAGGGCGGCAACTTCGGGCACGGTGCGCGGCATCGGAATTCTCCTGCAAGACTGGGCGTTGAATCGGAACGGTGGACCCGCTTGCGACCATACGGAGCGCGCGTTCCGGTTGTCAACGAGGAGACTTGATGGAAAAGATGCGTGTCGACGCCCGGCGCAACCGGGCCAAGGTGCTGGCCGCCGCCGAGGAGGCGTTCGCGCTTGACGGCCTGGCCGTGCCGCTTGACGACATCGCGCGGCTGGCCGGGGTCGGGGCCGGCACCGTCTACCGGCACTTCCCCAGCAAGGAAGCCCTTTTCCAGGCCGTCGTCCTCGAACGCATCCAGCAGTTCGCCGAGGAAGCCCACGCCCTGGCGACCGCCGATGACCCCGGCGCCGTCTTCTTCGACTACTTCGTCCGCGTCATCCGGCAGGCGTCGCTCAACCGGGCGATCTGCGACGCGCTCGCCGAATCGAGCGGGCACGCCCTCAAGGCCGGAGCGGGCGACGAGTTCCGCGCGGCCCTCGCCGAGCTGCTCCGGCGGGCCCAGGCGGCCGGCGCCATCCGCCCGGACATCGACGGCGACGACCTGCGGGCGCTCATCGTCGGCTGCCTCGCCGTCGAGCGGTACGCGCCGGGCAGCGAACACCTGATCCGCGTGGTCGTCGACGGCCTGCGCGCCACCGCGGCCCTTCAAGCCGCGCCTGCGACGCAAAGTTGAGCCGGCAGAACTCAATGTGCACTTCGGGTAACACGACGTAAGATCAACGCGAGTTAGTCCTCGTACCTGCGCTGCGCGTGGCGAGGGGGTGCCCGGATGAGTGGCCGACCTACCTGGGGTTCCGCCGCGGTCACCGGGCTGGCGGGGTTCGCCACCGGGTTGCTCGTCGCCGCGCTGCTCGTCGCCGGCCGGTCCGGTCCGCGGCCGGTCGACACCACCAGCGATCCGACGACCCGGACCGTGTCCGCGGTGCCCGTCACCGTGACCGAGTCGGGGCCGGCGGCCACCGTCACCTCCGTCGAGACGTCGCCGCCCACGACCACCACCAGCGTCGTCGAGGTCACCGTGACGTCGGCGACGTCCGTCACGCCGACCTCGTCGTCGCCGGCGTTCCCGCTGACTTCGGGGTGGCGTGACTGATGATGCAACCGGGCGGGCGCGGGGCCCGTCTGGCCGGTATGCGTGCTTTCCCCTGGATCGCCCTGGCCGCGGCGGGCACGGCCGGCTGCGCCGCGCCGGTCGTCGCCTGCCCCGCGATCGGCTACCTGACCGGGATCAGCCTGACGATCCCGGCGCCCGCCGGCATCACCCGCGCGACGCTGGAGGCGTGCTGGCGCGGCCAGTGCGTCAACCGGGCAATCGACCTCACGCCCGAGACGACCGCGGGCGCCGCGACCTGCGCCGGCACCGGCCCGGACAGCGCCTGCGGCGCCTCGATGGTGCCGACCGGCGGCCTGCACGGCTTCGCCGACATCCCGGGCCTGCCCGCCGAGCCGGTCCGGGTCACCGTCCGGTTCGACGACGGCCGGCCGCACGCCACCGACGTCACGCCCACCTTCAGCGAGCCGAACGGCCCCGCCTGCGGAAAGGCGGGGCCGCAGGTGCAGCTGCTGGTCGGGCCGGACCGCGAGCTGCGGCCGATCTAGCCGTACTGACCCGTGAGGTTGAGGACGCGGCCGGCGGGTGGTTGGCCTGCGAGTGCGGTGTGACCGCGGTAGTGATTGTAGGTGTGCAGCCAGCCTGGTAAGGCTTGACGGCGTTCGGCTTCGGTGCGGTAGGGCTGGGCGTATGCCCACTCGTCGAGCCGGTAGCGGGTCAGGATCCGATGCACGGTCGAGGGGTTGAGCCCGAGCAGGTAGCCGATGCGGGCTGGGCCCCATCGGCGTAGGACGCGGACCTTGATTACCCGCCGCTCCGTCCGGGATGGGGTGCGGTTCGGGCTGGTCCGGTCGGCCAGGCCGGCTTCGCCGTGGTCGCGGTAACGGCAGGCCCACCGCGCGGCGGTCGAGACCGACACCTGGCACCGTTCCGCAGTGGCCATCCCTTCTCCGCGACACAGCGGGCCAGGCGCAGTCTCCCGGTCGGCGTTAAGGGTGCGTGAGTCACGAAGGGCCTCCGTTGACCGGTGTAGACGTCGCAATCCACACCGAACCCGGAGGCCCTTCCCTACCGCAAGATCATCCGCTCGTCTAGCCGACGTCGCGGCGCCTCCAGCCGAGCAGCCCGGCGGCCAGCGCGACGACGGCGACCGCCAGCAGCCAGGCGAGCGGGGTCGCGGTGAACGCCTGGCCGGGGATCTTCGGCGGGTGCTGAAAAGGCGAGACGTCCAGCATCGCCTGCGGCAGGTCGAGCACCGGGCCGAACAGGCTGAGCAGCAGCGCCAGCGCGCCGGCCGCCCACGCCGCGGCCGAGAAGCCCGGCAGCAGCCCGAAGATCGCCACCGCCAGCGCGACCACCACCCAGGCCGCGGGCAGCTGGACGAGCATCCCGGCGAGGGTGTCCGCGATCGAGCCGCCGACATCGCCGGTGCGCAACCCGTTGGCCAGCCCCATGAACACCCCGCCCGACAGCAGCAGCGCCGCCGTGCCGAAGAAGGCGAACACCAGGTGGCTGCCCGCCCAGCGCAGCCGGCCGACGCTGGTGGCCAGCACCGGCTCGAGCCGGATCGCGGTCTCCTCGCCGCGCATCCGCAGCACCGCCTGGACGCCGTACAGCGACGCGACCATGGCGAACATCCCGGCCATCGCGGCGAGGAACGCCTGCGTCAGCGCGTGGCTGCCGCCGAGCCGCTCGAAGATCTGCTGCGCCTGCGGGCTCGAGCCGACGAGGTCGCCGATGCCGCTGGCGATCGAGCCGAAGACCGCGCCGACCACGGCGGTGCCGATCGTCCAGCCGAGCAGCGGGCCGCGGTGCAGCCGCCAGGCCAGCGCGAGCGGCGACCGCAGGCTCGGGGCCGCCGTCGCCGGGCCCGGCCGGGGCGGCAGGATGCCGACGCCGACGTCCCGGCGGGGGAGCAGCCAGTACCCGAGGGCGCCGGCGACCAGGGTGAACGCCACCGGCAGCAGGAGGACCCACCAGCGTTCCCCGGCGAACGCCCGTACCTGCTGAACCCACCCGATCGGCGACAGCCAGGACAGCCAGCGAGCGTCCACAGTGGAGTCCCCGGCCCCGCGGAGCAGGAAGGCGGCACCGACCACGGCCGTCCCGATGCCGTTGGCCGTGCGCGAATACTCGGCCAGCTGGACGGCGACCGCCGCCACCGCGGTGAACACCAGCCCCACCAGCGCTTCCGACGCGCCGAAGGCGACCGAACCGGCCGCGGGCAGGCCGGCGCCGACCATCGTGCCGGCCTGGACCAGCCCGGTCAGCACGCTCGCGCCGCCGGCCACCAGCAGCGACGCCGTCAGCGCCGCGTACCGGCCGACCACCGCGGACGCGAGCAGCTCCGCGCGCCCGGTGTCCTCCTCGGCGCGGGTGTGCCGGGTGACGGTGAAGACGACCATCAGGCCGGTGAGCACGGCGAGGAACCCGCACATGCGCCAGGCGATGAACCCGCCGGCCGTGGTCAGGTCGAACGGCGGGCCGTAGAGCAGTGCGTACGACGGGTTGGCGTTCGCGCCGGCCTGCAGCGCGAGCCGGTCGGCGACGGTCGGGTAGAACTGCGTGAACGTGTTGACCGTGCTCGCCGGGACGACGCTGAGCAGCACGATCCAGATCGGCAGGACCACGCGGTCGCGGCGCAGCGCGAGCCGGGTGAGGTGCCAGGTGCCGGCCAATTCGTGCGCGGGCGCGACCGCGGCTTCGGCGCGTGAGAGGGTCGCGGTCATTTCGCGCCCGCCTCGGTCGTGTAGTGGCGCAGGAACAGCTCTTCCAGCGTCGGCGGCTGGCTGACCAGGCTGCGGACGCCGACCTCGGTCAGCTGCCGCAGGGCTTCGTCGAGCGAACGCGTCTCGACGTCGAAGCGGACGCGGTTGCCCTCGACCTTGAGGTCGTGGATGTCGGCCAGGTTCGCGAGCCCGTTCGGCGGGGCGGCCAGCTCGGCGGTGATCGACGTCCGGGTCAGGTGCCGCAGCTCGGCGAGCGTGCCGGACTCCACCGTGCGGCCGTTGCGGATGATGCTGACCTTGTCGCACAGCGCTTCGACCTCGGCGAGGATGTGGCTGGAGAGCAGCACGGTCCGCCCCTGCTCGCGTTCCTCCTGGATGGCGTACTGGAAGGTCGCCTCCATCAGCGGGTCGAGCCCGGACGTCGGCTCGTCGAGGATCAGCAGGTCGACCCGGGACGCGAGGGCGGCGACGATGGCCACCTTCTGCCGGTTGCCCTTCGAGTACGTCCGCCCCTTCTTCTTCGGGTCGAGGTCGAACCGCTCGATCAGCTCGGTGCGGCGCTTGACGTCCAGGCCGCCGCGCAGGCGCCCGAGCAGGTCGATCACCTCGCCGCCGGAGAGGTTGGGCCAGAGGTTGACGTCGCCGGGCACGTAGGCCAGGCGGCGGTGCAGGCTCGCGGCGTCCTTCCAGGGGTCGCCGCCGAGCACACGAACTTCCCCCGAAGCACCAGGATCCTTGCGGAGCAGGCCGAGCAGCACCCGGACGGTGGTCGACTTCCCGGCGCCGTTCGGGCCGAGGAAGCCGTGCACCTCCCCCGCGGGCACCTGCAGGTCGAGGCCGTCGAGGGCCTTCGTCCGGCCGAACGACTTGTGCAGGTCGATGACCGAAATGGCGTTTTCCATGGTTCGGAAGCTACGCTTGCTTCACAAAGTTGTGAAGTTAAGAAAATGTCTAGATCAAGTGATCGCTGGGGGCGGGTACGGGAGGATGGGCCGATGACGACGCCTGAAGCGAAGCGAGATGAAGACGCCGTCCGCCGGTACGTCGAGAGCCTGGCGCTGGTGCTCTCCCAGATCGGGATGCAGCGCATGTCCGCGCGGGTGTTCGCCGCGCTGATGACCACCGACGAGGGCCGCCTGACCGCGGCGGAGCTGGCCGCGCAGCTGTCGGTCAGCCCGGCCGCCGTCTCGGGCGCGGTGCGCTTCCTCGAGCAGGTCGGCCTGGTCGCCAAGGAGCGCGAGCCCGGCGAGCGCCGCGACCACTACCGGCTCTTCGACGACCTCTGGTACGCCACGTTCCTCAAGCGCGACCGCATGATCACTATGTGGCGCGACGCGGCCGACAACGGCATCGACGCCCTCGGCGAGGACTCGCCCGCGGGCCGGCGGCTCGCCGAGATGCGCGACTTCCTGTCGTTCATGCTGGCGGAGCTCAACGGCATGTACGAGCGCTGGCACAAGCTTCGCGAGGAAAAGAACGCCTAGAGAGCGGCGAGCAGCGTGCCCGCGAGCCGGTCGGCGAGGTCGGCCGGCTCGCGCTCGTGGAACGTGGCCAGGAACGCCTGGTGGAAGCACGCGCCGAGGAGCAGGGCCGCGGCCGCTTCGACGTCGGTGTCCGCCTTGATCCGGCCCAGCGCCCGCTCGGCGCGCAGGTAGTCCGCGACGGCGCCGAGCAGCACGTGCGGGCCGTGCTCGCCCAGCCGTTCGCGGTGCGACCGCAGCAGGTCCCGCGAGGAGAAGACCGAGACCGCGATCGGGAACCCTTCGGTGTAGAAGGCCAGGCCGAGCCGGGCGACGCGGGCCAGGTTGTCCCGCAGCGGCGCCCGGCCGGGGTCGGCGATGAGTTCGCCCAGGGTGGCGCCGAGCGCCGGCAGTTCCTCGCCCATGACGCTGAGGAACAGGTCGGTCTTGTCGTGGAAGTGCTTGTAGAGCAGCGCCTCCGAGTAGCCCGCGGTCTGCGCGATGACCTTGGTCGTGGCGTGCGCGTAGCCCTGCTCGCGCATCACCTTCGCGGCCGCGGCGACGATCTCTTCGCGGCTTCCCATGGCGGCTCCCTGAGTGCGTTCTCAGCGTGGTTAGTGAACACTCACCCTACCCGGTGAGTGTTCACTAACCACGAAGGAGGCACCATGCGGATCACCGTTCTGGGGGCGACCGGTGGCGTCGGCGGCGAGGTCGTCAAGCAGGCGCTGGAGCGCGGCTGGCACGTGACGGCCGTCGTCCGCGACCCCGCGCGCCTGAAGCAGCCGGCCGAGGTCGTCGTGGCGGGCCTGCACGAACACGGGAAACTGGCGGCCGCCGTCGAAGGCCGGGACGCGGTGATTTCGGCGGTCGGCTCCCGCGACCGCGGGCCGACGACGGTCTGCGTGGACGGCGCCCGCGCGGCGATCGGCGCCGGGGCGAAGCGCCTGCTCGTGGTCAGCGCGAGCGGCATGCACACCGAAGGGGACGGCTTCTTCACCCGTTCCCTGGTGAAGCCGCTGCTCAACACCTTCCTCAAGCACGGCTGGGCGGACATGCTGGCGATGGAGGCCGTGGTCGCCGCCACCGACCTGGACTGGACGATCGTCCGGCCGCCGATGCTGCTGAACGGGCCGCGCACCGGCAAGGTCGCGAGCCGGCTCGACGGGAACGTCCGCACGTTCACCATCCGGCGCGCCGACGTCGCCGCGTACCTGCTGGACGCCGTGGCGGACCCCACGCTGATCAGGCGCAAGGTCTCGATCGCCCACGGCTAGCTTCGAACCCATGGTGATCCTGGCTCAAGCGCTGTACGTCAAGCGGACGACCCCGCGGCTCCCGGGCGCGGCCGGCCCCACCGAAGGGCTCGTGCCGGGCGCCGGCGAGCCCTTCCGGCTGGCCGTGCTCGGCGAATCCACAGTGGACGGCGTCGGCGCGGCCGACCACGAGGAAGCGCTCACCGGCTGCCTCGCCCGCGAGCTGGCCCGCGGCGGCCGGGCGGTGCGCTGGCAGGCGGCCGGCCGGACCGGCGCCAACGCCCGGACGGTCCGCGCCGAGCTCGTCCCGCTGGTCGCGCCGGCCGACCTGGTCGTGATCGCCCTCGGCGTCAACGACACGATCGAGTTCCGGACGGCCGCGGGCTACCGGCGTGACCTGCTGGCGCTGGTGCTCGACCTGCGCCGGCGGCTCGGCCCGGTGGACGTCCTGCTGGCCGGCGTGCCGCCGATGTCCCGGTTCCCCGCGCTGCCCCGGCCGCTGCGGGACGTCCTGTCCGCGCGGTCGACGGCGCTCGACACCGCGGCCGCCGCCCTCGCGCGGCTCCCCGGCGTCACGCACCTGCCGATGGACCCCGCCCTGCTCGACCCCGGCGCCTTCGCATCCGACCGCTTCCACCCGGGGCCGGCCGGGTACGCGCGGTGGGCGAAGACCCTCGCCGATGCACTCCCCGTGATCAGTTAGCCGCTCAGCGTCGATCTTCAAAAAAATCCGCCGGATCGTGTATCTGGGGGTCCGGCCACTGCGTCCTGTGGAGCAGCCACGCACGAAAGAACGCGACAGGGGGTGTCGAGTTCGAGGAAACGCGGTGGCCGGGAGCCGAGGGGGCTGCCGGACACCGTCGGCCGGATGGCCTTTCGGGGGAGGGGACATCCGGCGGGGCCCGTTGGGGAGCGGGCCCTTGAGGGAGGGGAGTATCGGTCGGCGCGGGCCTGCCCGCCCGCGTCGGCCGGTACCTCCCTTGCAGCCAGTTGACCGGTAGGGCACGACCGACGAAGTAAGTGACTTGATGTATCCGAGATCCACCTGCACGCTCCTTCCCCCCGAAGGACCCGCGATACTGCCATTGCCGACTCGAGAACTCTTCCGAAGAGGGGCAGCTACGGTGACCGACGTGCAAACCACAGAGGTAGATCCGCCCTGGGAAGGCCTGACCGGCGCCGAGCTGCACGCCGCGTGCATGCAGGCCGCCCGCGACGGCGACCGCCGGGCGATGGCCCGCCTCGTCGACGAGCTGACGCCGCTCCTCTGGCACGTCGCCCGGGCCAACGGGCTCGACCGCTCGGTCGCCGAGGACGTGGTCCAGACCGTGTGGCTGGCGCTGTTCAGCCAGCTCGGCAAGCTCCGCGACCCGAAGGCGCTCGCCGCGTGGCTGATCACCACCACCCGCCGCGAGGCCACCCACCCGTTCGGCCGCCGCATGCAGCCGGTGCCGCTGAGCGACGAGGTCGCCGAAGCCATGCCGAGCACCCAACCGGCACCCGAAGACGAAGCCGTCCGCGCCGACCGCGACCGCCGGGTCTGGCGCGCCTTCGTCCGGCTGCCCCACCGCTGTCAGGAACTGCTCCGGCTCACCGTGCTCGCGGGCCGCGCGGAGTACCAGCTCGTGGCCGAAGCGCTGCGCATGCCGCGCGGCAGTGTCGGCCCGACCAGAGGTCGCTGCCTCGACCAGATGCGCGATCTCCTCACCAGTGAAGGGGGAAGCCGATGAACGACCTCGGGGCGCCGGGGGGCCAAGCCTCCTTCGGTGACGACGTACTGCTGGCCGACATCGGCCGCTTCCTCGACGAACTGGACCCGCCGCCGGGCGACCTGGTGCAGCGGGTCCAGTTCGCGCTCGCGCTGGAGGACCTGGACGTGGAGGTCGCCCGCTGGGAGCACCTGGACAACCTGGCGGGTGTCCGCGGCACCGGCACCGGCACGATCACGTTCACGGTCAGCGACCTGACGGTGATGATCAACCTGACCAAGATGGGCAAGCTCCACCGCATCGACGGCTGGCTGGTCCCGGCGGGCCAGTACGGCGTGGAGGTCCGCGTAGCCGAGCACGGCACGTCCTCCACAACGGCGGACGAGGGCGGCCGCTTCGTGCTGGACAACGTGCCGCGAGGAACGACGCAGATCCTGGTGCACCTGGGTGACGTGTCGTGCCGCCGGACCGTCGTGACGCCGACGGTGGTGCTTTAGCCGAGGAAATCGGCCAGGGGGACGGGAGTCAGCCCGTCCTTCTTGGCCTGTTCCACGAACGCCGTGTAGTCCTCTTTGAACGTCTTGCGGAAGTGCATCAGCACGATGTCGCCCGGCTTGAGCTTGTCGCCGGCCTGGAACTGGACGTGCCCGTCGTTGACCGCGGCCGTCCACAGGACCGCCGCGCGCATTCCGCACGCCGCCGCGGCTTTCAGGGTGTTCTGGTCGTAGTTGCCGAACGGTGGGCGGAACAGGGCCGGGCGGATGCCGAGGCCGCGCTGGAAGTCGTCCGCGTCGTCGCAGATCTCCTTGCGCTGGAACTCGAACGGCTTGCCCTTGAGGTTCGGGCGGTCGACCGTGTGGTCGCCGAGGGTGGCGCCGGTGGCGTCGAGGATCTGCTTGAAGTACGCCTCGTGGCCCTGGACGTACTTCTGGTTCAGGAACAGCACCGGGTGGGTGGGGCTCTGCTGCATCAGCTTGAGCGCGTCGGGGTCCTTGACCGCGCCGTCGTCCATGGTGAGGAAGACGTACGGCTTGTCGGTGGTGATCCGCTTGACCGCGGCAACCTGGCCGTTCTGGACCGCGGGCGCCTTCTGCTGGACCGTGCCGAACGGGTACGGGCCGGCCGTCTTCGCGCCGGGGCCCACGCCCTGCGGTGCCGGGTTCGGCTGGCTGGTGCCGAACTCGCGCTGGTCGGATTCGTGGCCCGAACACGCGGTCAGTGCCAGTGCCGCCGCGGCGACCACGGCTGTCAAGCGCTTCCTCACGCTTTCCCCCTTTCGTGTACTCCCGAAAGGGTGACGCGGGGGAGGGCGGGGAAGTTGCGTGAGGCGATCTTGTGTGGCCGGAGCCACCCAGGTCAGCGCCCGGTTTCGGCGGCCTTGACCAGCTTCGCCGAGAACAGCCGGATCACCGCGCGCAGCGTCGCCGCCAGCACCGGGCCGCTGCCGCGCACCGGCTCGGTGAACGACCCGGTCCACCGCAGGTGCGTCCCACCGCCGGGCGCGGGCGTGAAGAGCACCTCGGCGCGGTAGTCCTTGATCGGATTCGCGCCGAAGAACGTGTAGACGTGCTTGCGCCCCGGCTCGTACTCGACCGTCTCCTCGCGGATCAGCACCGGCCACAGCCCGACCTCCCGGACCGCGCCGACGCCGTCCGGGTCCTCGGTGCCCCGCCGCGCCCAGCGGGCCTGGACGATGAGTGGCTTTCCCCACTCCGCCCAGCGCGGGCCGTCCGCTTCGAGCGCGAACAGCGCCGACGGCGACGCCGTGCTCGTGCGGTTGACCTCGAAGGAGTACTTGCGGCCCACCCGGAACCTCCCGCGTTGTTGACAGACTGATAATTAATCGTCTCGCGCAGCGTAGGTCAAGATGAACCGGTGAGCACGCCGCGTCCCGACCTCGCCGCGCCGCACTGGCTCGTCCAGCTGCTCCGCAGCAAGCCGGTCCCGGTGCCGTGGAACATGGTCGCCCGCGCCGTCTTCGCGCTGGCCGTCCCGCTCGGCGTGGCGTACGCGGCGGGGGACATCGCCGTCGGCGCGCTGATCTCCACCGGCGCGCTCCCCGCCGTGCTGTCCGAATCGGCCGGCCCGTACCGCTACCGCGCCCGCCGGCTGGGCGGGGCGACGCTGGCCGCGACCGCCGGCTACCTCGTCGGCCTGCTCACCGGCGGCACCCCGGCGCTGTCCGTGCCCGCGGTGATCCTGGTCGCCGCGGTCTCGGCGCTGATCAGCGCGGCCGGCAGCAACGCCTCCGTCGCCGGGCTGCAGATGTTCGTGTTCTGCGTGCTCGGCACCGGGCAGCACGCGACCGGCGTGCGCGTCGAAGTCCTCTTCGGCTTCTTCTGCCTCGGCGCCGCCTGGAGCTTCCTGGTCGCGCTCGTGACGTGGACGGTCCGGGCGACCAGCCCCGAGCGCAGCGCCGTCGCGCACGTCTACGTCGAGCTGGCCGCGATGCTCTCGGCGACCGACGAGCCCGTCTCGCGGGTGGCCCGGCACCGGCTGACCACGGCCATGAACACCGCCTACGACCAGCTGCTCACCGCGCGCTCGTGGCTGTCCGGCCGCGACGCCGCCTACCGGCACCTGCTCAACCTGCTTTCGGCGACCACCCCGGCGGTCGAAGCGTCGGTGGCCATGGTCAACGCCGGCCGCCGCCCGCCCCAGGCGGTCATCGACCACTTCGTCGCGCTGTCCGCGTCGGTGCTGGCCAGCCAGCCGCTGCCGGAACCGCCGCCGGTGCCGTCCGACGACGGCGATCCGCTGCTCGCCGCGCTCTACGCGGGGCTCGTCCGGATCGGCAAGGGCGACGACCGCAAGCGCCGCGAGCCGACGCCGTGGTACCGGCGCCTGCGGACGTGGGCCGGCTCGCTCGCGTCCGGTCCGCTGACCTGGATCGCTGCCCTGCGGCTGACCCTGTGCGTCGCGATCGCCGAGGTCGTCGGCCTGCTGGTGCCGTTCGAGCGGTCCTACTGGATCACCCTGACCGTCGGGATCGTGCTCAAGCCCGACTTCGGCTCGGTGTTCGGCCGCGCGGTGCTGCGCGGGATCGGCACGCTCGCCGGCGTCGGCATCGGGGCCGTGGTGCTCGCCGCCGGCGGGCACGGGTGGCTGCTGGTCGCGCTGATCGCGATCTTCGCCGGCGGGGTCGCGGTCGGGAAGGTGCGCAACTACGGCATCCTCAGCGCGTTCGTGACGCCCCTGATCATCCTGCAGATGGACCTGGCGAATACCGGCAGCTGGAACGTCGTCGTGGCGCGGCTGGTCGACACCGCGCTGGGCTGCGTGATCGTGCTCGTCTTCGGCTACCTGCTGTGGCCGGGCAGCCGGCGGCCCCAGGTCGGCGGCCGGCTCGCCGACGGGCTGGACGCGGTCGCGAAGTACGTCTCGCACGCGCTGGTGGAGGCGTCCGGCGGGGAGGCGCGGCTGGCGCGGTCGCGGGCCCGGCGCGGCGCCTACCGGGCCCTGGCCGACCTGCGGACGGCGTTCCAGCAGGTCGTCGTCGAGCCGTCCGCGAACGGCCGCCAGGCGGTGGCGTGGTGGCCGGTGATCGCCGCGCAGGAGCGCGTCGCGGACGCCGTCACCGAGGTCGGCGTGACGATCGGGCGGGGCGTGCCGCCGCCGGCTCCGGCCGACGTCGAGCTGCTCACGGCGGCCCTCGGCGAACTCGCCGCGGCGGTCCGGGAGCAGCGCGAGCCGCGGTCGGTGCCCTTGCCGGACGCGGAGCAGCTGGCCGGCGTGGTCGACCAGCTGGAGTCGGCGTTCGACGCCGTCCGCGGCCCCGACCTCGCCGAACGCGCGCCGCTGCGGCTCGTCCGGCGGTTCCTGCCGTACCACCGGCGCACGTGACGGGCGTGCTGTTCAATGCACCCATGGGAATCGACTTCGAAGCGTTGAAGGGCAAGGCCGAAGAGGCCCTGCGCGAGCACAACGACAAGATCGAGGATGGCCTCGACAAAGCCGCTGACTTCGCGAAGTCGAAGTTCACCGGGCACGACAGCCAGATCGACACCGGTGTCGAGAAGGCGAAGGACTTCCTCAACAAGTTCGACGACACGCCCGATCGGTAGCTACTGGACCTCGCCGGTGGCAATCCCGTCGGACAGCCCGGTGATCCGGCCGCCGCGCTCGCCGAGCGCGATCAGGCCCTGCCGGGCGTCCGGCGCGGACAGGCTGATCCGGACCCCGGCCCGTTCGGCGTCGAGGCCGGCCGCAAGGGCTTGCGCGCCTTCGTACCCGGCGTTGATCGTCGCCGCGAGGCCGCCGGTCGACGCCAGCGAGCCGCGGGCCGCGCCGAGCCGGCCGAGGGCCTCGTCGACGATCGGCAGCAGCGCGTCGCGGTTGCCTTCGGTCATCGCGCGGACGAGCTGCGGGTTCGAGCCCGCGACGCGCGTGCCGTCGCGGTAGGACCCGGCCGCCAGCGACATCGCCAGCGGGCCGCCCTGCGCGCCGATCGTGGCCAGGATCGCCGCGAACAGGTGCGGCAGGTGCGAAATCCGGGCGACGGCCTCGTCGTGCGACTCCGCGGGCAGCGGCACCACGTGCGCGCCGACGTCCAGTACGAACTTCGCCACCTCGGCCCAGGCGTCGAGGTCGGTGTCCTCCTCCACGGCGACCACCCACGCGGCGCCCTGGAACAGCGTGGCGTCGCCGGCCAGCCAGCCGGAGTTCGACGTGCCGGCCATCGGGTGCCCGCCGACGTACCGCGTGTACGGCACGCGGCGGCGGACCGCGTCCAGCACCGGCGCTTTCACGCTGGTCACGTCGGTGAGCAGGCCGTGCGACGCGTGCTGGGAGACCAGGCGCAGCAGGTCCTCGACGGCCGGGAGCGGCACGGCGAGCACGACCATCGCGTCCTCGGCCGCGGCCCGGTGCAGGGCCGCTTCGACGTCGGTCGTGACGTCGTAGCCCGCTCTGCTCGCCGCGTCGGCGTCCACTTCGGATACCGCGGCACCCCACGCCGTGCGGCCGCTGGCGGCCGCCGCGCGCAGCAGCGACCCGCCGATCAGCCCGAGCCCGATCACGCATACGTCTCGCACGGGTTCATCCTGCCAGTAACAAGCGGGTCTGCGCCCCGAGCCGGGGGCTCCGCCACCCGGACCCCCGAAAAGAAGGTGTGTGCCGGACGCATATCGGGCTACAGCGCGGCGGCGAGCCTCGTTCCCTGGTCGATGGCGCGTTTCGCGTCGAGTTCGGCGGCGACGTCCGCGCCGCCGATCAGGTGCACCGGCAGCCCCGTCGCACGGAGTTCGCCGGCGAGGTCCCGCACGGGTTCCTGACCGGCGCAGACGACGATCGTGTCGACCTCGAGGAGCCGCGGGGTGCCGTCGACGGTGATGTGCAGGCCGTCGTCGTCGATCCGCTCGTAGGTCACGCCGGTGAGCTGTTCGACCTTCTTCGCCTTGAGCGCGGCCCGGTGCACCCAGCCCGACGTCTTGCCGAGCCCGGAACCGATCCCGGATTTCTTGCGCTGCAGCAGGTACACCTGCCGCGGCGACGGCTCGGGCTTCGGCGTGCCGAGTCCGCCCGCCGCCTGTTCCGGGTCGGTGACACCCCATTCGGCCATCCACGCGGCGCGGTCCAGCGCCGGGGACGCGGTGTGCGTCAGGAACTCGCTGACGTCGACGCCGATGCCGCCGGCCCCGATCACCGCGACCCGCTCGCCGACCGCCTTGCCGTGCTTGACGACGTCGACGTAGGACAGCACCTTCGGGTGGTCGATCCCGGGCAGCGACGGCACCCGCGGCGCGACGCCGGTGGCCAGCACGACCTCGTCGAAGCCGGCCAGGTCGCCGGCTTTCGCGCGCGTTCCGAGGTGCAGCTTCACGCCGGTGACTTCGAGGCGCCGCCGGTAGTAGCGGATGGTCTCGGCGAACTCCTCCTTGCCGGGGATCTTCCGCGCGATGCCGAACTGGCCGCCGATCTCGTCGTCGGCTTCGAACAGCTCGACGCTGTGCCCGCGTTCGGCCAGCGCGGTGGCGGCGGAGAGGCCCGCGGGCCCCGCGCCGACGACGGCGACGTGCTTCGACCGCCGCGTCGGGGCGAGCGTCAACGTCGTTTCGTGGCCGGCGCGCGGGTTGACCATGCAGGACACGAGCTTGCGCTTGAAGGCGTGGTCGAGGCACGCCTGGTTGCAGGCGATGCAGGTGTTGATCTCGTCCTCGCGGCCGGTCTCGGCCTTGCGGATCCACTCGGGATCGGCGAGGAACGGCCGCGCCATCGACACGAGGTCGGCGTCGCCGCTGCTCAGCGCTTCCTCGGCGACCTGCGGCATGTTGATCCGGTTCGAGGTGACGACCGGGATGCCCACGTGCGGTTTGAGCTTCCCGGTCACCCAGGTGAACGCGGCGCGCGGCACCGACGTCACGATCGTCGGCACGCGGGCCTCGTGCCAGCCGATGCCGGTGTTGATGATCGTCGCGCCGGCGGCCTCGACCTCCTTCGCGAGCGCGACGACGTCCTCCCAGCGCTGGCCGCCCGGCACGAGGTCGAGCATCGACAGCCGGTAGATGATGATGAAGTCATCGCCGGCCTTTTCCCTGGTGCGCTTGACGATCTCGACGGCGAACCGGCGGCGCTTCTCCGGCGTGCCGCCCCAGGCGTCGGTGCGCTTGTTGGTGCGCTCGGCCAGGAACTGGTTGATCAGGTAGCCCTCGGAGCCCATAATCTCGACGCCGTCGTAGCCCGCTTCGCGCGCGAGAGCGGCGCAGTCGGCGAAGGCACGGATCTGCTGACGCACGCCGTAGCCGGTCAGCGCGCGCGGCCGGAACGGGTTGATCGGCGCCTTGCTGCTCGACGCCGACACGCTCAGCGGGTGGTAGGCGTACCGGCCCGCGTGCAGGACCTGCAGCGCGATCTTGCCGCCGGCGTCGTGCACCGGCTTGGTGAGCTGCCGGTGTTCCTTTGCCTCGGCGGACGTCGTCAGCTTGGAGGCGAGCGGCAGCAGCCAGCCGGTGCGGTTCGGCGCGAAGCCGCCGGTCACGATGAGGCCGACGCCGCCGCGGGCGCGCTCGGCGTAGTACTCGGCGAGCTCGGGGAAGTGCGCGGCCTTGTCCTCCAGGCCGGTGTGCATCGACCCCATCAGGACGCGGTTGCGCAGCGTCGTGAAGCCGAGGTCGAGCGGGGACAGCAGGTGCGGGTACGGGCTCATCGGGCGTCCTTCGGGTTGAGGGCGGCGAGGACTTCGTCGAACCACTCGACCTGGCCCTCTTCGACGCGGATGCCGCCGCGCAGGACCAGGTACTGGTGCAGGTCCTGGCCGGTCAGTGCGGCCGGCGCGGGGAAATCGCGCTTCTCGATCTGCCGGTAGACGTCGAGGCGTCCCGCGTGCGTCGCGCGGTGCCGGACGATCTCCTCGGCGACTTTCGCGGGGTCGCCGAAGGTCGCGCCGCGGATCTTCACGGCCAGTTCGACCGGTCCGGCGGCCGGATCCGGCTCGGCCAGCCAGCGGACGAGCTCGGCGCGGCCGCCGTCGCTGACCGTGTAGACCTTCTTGTCCGGCCGGCCCGACTGCGCGACGACGTCGACGGCCACCCAGCCGGCCTCTTCCATCCGCTTGAGCACGCGGTAGATCTGCTGGTGGGTGGCGCTCCAGAAGAGCCCGATCGACTTTTCGAACCGGCGCGTCAGCTCGTAGCCCGAGCCGGCGCGCTCGGACAGCGAGACGAGGATCGCGTGCTCCAGTGCCATGCATCCAGTTTCATATGCACCCAGTTGCACAGCAACGAGGGACGCGTCACTTTCACGTGAAAGTGCCCACCTGGGAGCGGCACTTTCACGTGAAAGTGCCGCCTTGGGGGAGCAGGATGGGAGGAGTGCACCCGGTACTCGAACTGATCTCCGGACGGATGGCGGCGGGCAGTGTCCCGGGCGAACGCACCGACGGCCGGCGCCTCGCGCTCGTCATCGAAGGCGGCAGCAGCCGCGGCACGTACTCCAGCGGCATGGTCCTGGCGCTGGACGAACTCGGCGTGACACCCGCGTTCGACGCCGTCTACGGCTCGTCGGCCGGCGCGCTGAACGGCGCCTGGCTGCTCTGCGGCCGCTCGTCGACCGGCGTCCGGACCTGGTGGAACCCGGTCGTCATGCGGCGGATCATCAACCCGCTGCACACCCTGCGCGGCCGCGCGGTGATCGACCTCGAATACCTCGTCCACCAGGTCTACTCGGTGCTGGAACCGATGGACTTCCCGGCGATCCTGGCCAACCCCGTGACCTTCCACCCGCTGGCCACCGACGCCGACACCGGCGAGTCCACCGACCTGCACCCCTTCCTGACCGACGTCGACGCGATCAAGGTCGCGCTGGCCGCGTCGTCGTGCATGCCGGTGCTGGCCGGGCCGCCGATCCCGATGGCCGGCCGCCGGTTCGTCGACGCCGGCGTCGCGGAGCCGATCCCGTACCGGACCGCGCTCGCCCAAGGCGCGACCGACGTCCTGGTGCTGCGCACCCGCCGCGCCGACGAGCTGCCGGTCCGGCCGCCGCGGATGCACGACGTCGTCGTACCGCGGTTTCTGCGTCGCCAGGCACCCGGCGCCATCCCGGCCTGGCAGGACACCTACCGCCGGGACGTCGAGGACGAGGAGACCCTGGCGGCCGACCCGCGGATCCTCAGCGTCCGGCCACCGGTGGGCGCGCCGGACGTGGCGGTGCTGGAGCGCGACCCCGAGGTGCTGCGCAAGGCCGTCGACCTGGGGAAGAGCGCCGTGCTGGACGTGCTGGAAAGCCTGCGCGAAGCGTCTTAGGGCTTGCGCGCGACCCCGCCGATCACCCGCGACTCGGACGGCGAGCCGGCGAACACCGTGCGCTCGTCCGGGTGCCACGCCGGCGCGTAGACGAGACCGGGTTCGAGCATCGGCCAGCCGCCGAAGAAGCGTTCGAACTCCGCCATCGTCCGCAGGAAACCCGGGTTCGTCGTGGTCTCGTAGTACTCGAGCAGTTCGAGCAGCGCCTGCCGCTCGTCCTCGTTCACCGGGTTCTCGTTGGTCATCTGCGACAGCACCAGCAGCGAGCCGGGGGCCAGCCGCTCGCGGTAGAACTCCAGCAGCTGGTCCGGGTTCTGCTCGTCCTTGACGAAGTGCATGACCGCGTTGATCACCAGGGCGACCGGCTCGCGCGCGTCGATGATCTCCGACGCCTTGACGCGCTCCCAGAGGTCGTCCGGCTGCAGGAAGTCCGCGGCGATGGCGTGGTGGCGGTCCGGGTCGGCGGTGTCGGCCAGCAGCAGCGTCGAGTGGGCGAGCGCGATGGGCTCGTTGTCGATGTAGAGCACCCGCGTGTCCGGCCGCGAACTGGTGTCATCTGCGACCTCGTGCACGTTGCCCGCGGTGGGCAGGCCGGAGCCGACGTCGACGAACTGCCGGATGCCTTCGCGGACGCACTGCCGGACCGCGCGGCCGAGGAACTGCCGGCTCGTCAGGCAGTAGTCGCCCATCAGCGGCAGCCGCGCGCGGACCTTTTCGGCGAACGCGCGATCGATCGCGTAGTGCGTGTTCCCGCCGATGAAGTAGTCGTAGATCCGCGCCGCCGAGGGCCGGTCGAGGCTGCTTTCGACGGCCTTCAGCGCGTCGTCGTGGTTGATCATGCCGGTGCCATGGCCTCCCGGTAGGCGTTCACCGACTCTGTCAGGCGGTCCAGCTCGGCCCGCATCCGGGCCACCCCGGCGTCGTCCAGGCTCATCGCCGCGCCGATCACGTCCGGGATGCCCTGCGCCTTCTCGCGCAACGCCTTCCCGGCGTCGGTCAGGCTGACGCGGACCGCGCGCTCGTCGTCGGCCTGCCGGTTCCGGACCACCAGTCCCGCCGTCTGCAGCCGCTTGAGCAGCGGCGACAGCGTGCCCGAATCGAGGTTCAGCTCGGCGCCGAGCTCCTTGACCAGGCGGTGGTCCCGTTCCCAGAGCGCCAGCATGACCAGGTACTGGGGGTAGGTGAGATCGAGGTCCTCCAGGACGGCCCGGTACAACGACGTCACCGCACGAGACGCCGCGTACAACCCGAAGCAGAGCTGGTCGTCCAGCCGCAGCGATGCCATGGCGTCCTCCTCTCTCGTAACTCTTCATGGTCCTCGGCCTGGCGGCGGGAGGCAACTCAAGTGCCCTGCATCTCATTGGGCTCAAATTAGTTGTGCACAACTGAGTTGCGAGCTACCTTCAGGGCATCAGCTTGCTTCACCGAGGAGGATGACATGACCGCCAACCCGCACAACCTGGCCCTCGAACCGGCCGCGCAGGCGTTCGCGGAGGCCACCGACCAGCCGCCGTACCTGTTCCAGCTGGCGCCGGAAGAGGGTCGCAAGGCCGTCGACGGCGTCCAGGACGGCGAGGTCGCCATGGCCGCCGCCGAGATCGAGGTGCTGACCGTCCCGGGCGGCCCGAACGGCGACGTCGAGACGCGGATCGTCCGCCCGGCCGGGGTTTCCGGTCCGCTCCCGGTGATCGTCTACATCCACGGCGCCGGCTGGGTGTTCGGCGACTTCCACACGCACGAGCGCCTGGTGCGCGAACTGGCGGCCGGCGTCGGCGCGGCCGTCGTGTTCCCCGAGTACAGCCGCTCGCCGGAGGCGCGTTACCCGGTCGCCATCGAGGAGAACTACGCGGTCGCGAAGTGGGTGGCCCAGCACGGCGCCGAGAAGGGGCTCGACACCTCGCGCATCGCGATCGCCGGTGACTCCGTCGGCGGCAACATGACCGCGGCGCTGACCATCCTGGCCAAGCAGCGCGGCGACGTCACCTTCAAACAGCAGGTCCTCTTCTACCCGGTCACCGACGCTTCGTTCGACACCGAGTCGTACCTGAAGTTCGCCGAGGGCTACTTCCTCGGCCGCGAAGGCATGCAGTGGTTCTGGGACCAGTACACGACCGACCCCGCCCAGCGCGCGGAAATCACGGCGTCGCCGCTGCGCGCGTCGCTCGACGAGCTCGCCGGGCTGCCGCCGGCGCTGGTGATCACCGGCGAAGCCGACGTGCTTCGCGACGAAGGTGAGGCGTACGCGGCGAAGCTGCGTCAGGCCGGCGTGCCCGTCACCGCCGTCCGGTACCAGGGGATCATCCACGACTTCGTGATGGTGAACGCGCTCCGCGAGACCCACGCCGCCGAGGCCGCGATCACCCAGGCCGTCACGGTGCTGTCCCGGGCGCTCGCAAAGTAACTGAGAAGACGCTGAGTACCCGGCACGTTGCGGCCTTATGACGGAGCTCACAAGGTCGCAACGTGCACGGGGGCTCAAACGTGATATATACGCGAGTCCCGCGATCCGGGCGCGCATTTCTGCCCGCCTGGAAGGACCGTTGTCATGCACCTGAGCAGCATCCGGCTCGACTCGCCGGTCAACATGATCGTGGTGGTCGTGCTGACGCTGCTCGCGATCATCGCCGTCCCGTGGTTCTGGGACCGCTGGAAGCGCAAACGGTTGTGGCGCAGCGCGACGATCCTGCTCGCCGTCGTCCTCGTGGTGCTCAGCGCGGGCATGGGCGGCAACATGATCGGCGGGTTCTTCCCGACGGTCGGCTCGCTGCTCGGCACCGGCGTCTACGCGGCGCAGGGAACCGACGCGGAAGCGGCGCAGAACGGCGAAGACCTCGAGAAGCTGCGTGACACCGGCGCGGCGCACGCCCGCGAAGGCAAGGGCACCGTCGTCCACATGAAGGTGACCGGGCGGCGCACGAAGGTCACCCGCGACGTCACGGTCTACCTGCCGCCGCAGTACTTCGACGCGGCGTTCAAGGAACTGCGGTTCCCGGCGATCGAGTGGATCCCGAACTACCCGTCCGGCCCCGAGGTCGTGACCGGCGGCTACCACCTGCCGGAACAGCTCGACGCGGCGATCGCCAAGCGCGTCCTGCCGCCGACCGTGGTGATCATTCCCGACCCGACGGGCGTCCCGAAGGTCGGCCACGACACGGAATGCGTCGACGAGGTCAACGGCACGGCGAACGACACGTACCTCACCGCGGACCTGCGCGACTGGGCGCTGCAGAAGCTCGGCGTCGCGGCGAACCGGCGGGCGTGGACGATGGCGGGCTGGTCCTCCGGCGGGTACTGCGCGATGAACCTGGTGACCCGCCACCCGCAGTGGTACGGCCAGGCGGTCAGCGTCAGCGGCTACGACAAGGCCCAGGTCGACGCCGAGACCGAAGACCTGTTCCACGGCCGCCAGGACATCAACGACGCCAACAACGTCCGGCTCAACGTGGCCCGGCACCCGTCCCCGGTGGACATCCTGGCGATTTCGGGTGACAAGGAGAACTACGAGAGCTTCGCGATCGACCAGATCCGCGCGGCGGCCCGGCCGCCGGTCCAGTTCTCGTCGTGGAAGATCCGGGACGCCGGCCACAACATGAACACCTTCAAGTCGCAGATCCCGGACGTCCTGGCCTGGATCGGCGCCCACACGACGGGCCCGTCCCCGGCCGGCCGGCAGCTGGAGACCACCGGCGGCGTGCTCCCGTGGCCCCTGCCACGCTCGGGCGCGCACGGCGCCCTGGCCGACACCGACCAGTAAGCCGGCTAGCGGAGCAGCTGCGTGACGATGTCGGTGACGCGCTTCGACGCGGTCGGGTAGTCGACGCCGGCGGGGTGTTCGGTCAGCACCACCACGATGTAGCGGCTGTCTTCGCCGAGCACACCCGAGGTGTGCAGCGTCCGCGCCGGCCGGCAGCACGACCAGCCCTGCTTGATCGCCCACGGCCGCCCGCCGGCGGCGTCCGGGATGCCGAAGTACTGCCGGAACCCGTCGGACCCGCGTTCGGTCGCGTTCCGCAGCGCGGTGAGGATCGCGGTGGCCTTGTGGTCGAGCAGGTACCGGTAGACCTTGACGATGTCCGGCGCGGTGATCTGCGTGTCGCCCCAGCGGCCGGGATCCGCGGGCGGCCGGGTGCCGGTGAGGCCGAGCTTCTTGGCCCACCCGGTGACGATCGACGTCCCGCCGTAGGACACCCAGAACCGGCTGGCGAGGTCGTCGTCGCTGCGGGAGAGCATCCGCTGCACGTCCGCGACGGGACCGCCGCGCTCGAGCACGGAAAGCGCTATCAGCAGTTTCACCAGTGACGCGGACGTGTAGCCGCGGTCGGCGTGCACCGAGACGGTGGTTTTCCCGCTCTGCCGGTCGAAGACGACGGCGCTGACGTTGCCGCCACGCACCAGCTTGTCCAGCGCGGCGGCGTCCACCCCGGTGCCCAGCTCGGCGTCTTCCTTCGGCGCGGCCTGGGGCTGTTCCTTCGGCTCGTCCTCGGGTTCCGCCTTGGGCGCGGCGCTCGGCGTCGGCGTTCCGCTCGGCGTCGCGACGGCTTCGGTGACCGCGATCGGCTTGGGCGCGTCGGCCCAGCCGTGACTCGCCGTCACCACCACCGCGCCGATCGCCCCCAGGCACAGCCCCACCAGGAAGATGCCGCTCAGCTTGCGCATGACCCGAATTGCCGGGAAGGCCGCGCGCTGTTCGCTCGAACGGGGGTAGTTGTGGGATTGCTCTCGAACCGGGCCCGATCCGGGAACGCGCAGGTGCCCTGCGGGCAAGCATCGTTTCGCTCACCGTGGTCGCGGGGTACTACAGCGCGGTGACGGTCGTCACCACCCGCTGGGAAGGACTGGAGTCATGGTTCACGCGAAAGGCGCACGCATCCGGGTCCGAGGCCTGCAGCCGGCGCAGGTGCTGGCCGGACTGGCCGGGATCGCGTTCCTCGTCGTCGGCATCATCGGATTCTCAAGGACCGGCTTCGGCGACTTCGCCGGCCACCACGACGCGGGGTTCTGGCGGTTCTCCGGCAACCCGCTCATGAGCCTGGTCCGCGTCGTGACCGGCGTCGTCGGCTTGCTGCTGGCGTTCGGCTCGGGCCGCGCGCGGACGTTCGGCTGGCTGCTGTTCATCGGCTACGGCCTGCTGTTCGTGTGGGGCCTGATGATCGACGGCCTCATTTCCACCAACCCCCTCGCCAACGCCGGCAACCCGATGGACCTCGGGCGCGCCGACACGTGGCTGCACCTCGGCGTCGCCGCGCTCGGCCTGCTGATCGCGGTCCTGCCGGCCCGCCGCACCATCCTGCTGCCCGAGGACGAGGTGGCCGACGAGCCGACGGTGGCCGAGCAGCGCACCGAGGTCATCGACCGCGACCGCACCGACGTCGTCGACCGCGACCGCACCGACGTCGTCGACCGCCGCTCGGACGTCGTCGATCGCGGCCGCCGTGCGGATGTCGCCGACCGCGGCCGCCGTGCCGATGTCGTCGACCGCGGCTCCCGCACCGACGTCGCCGACGGGGTGGCCGAGGAGCCGCGCCGCCGCTCGTTCCTGCGTCGTGACCACAAGGAGCGAGGCCCGGAGGTCGCTCGCGAAGAGCGTCCGCCGGGCCTCGCCCACTAGGTTCGTTCAGTAGGTGGTGCCGGTACCACCGGAGGAGTCGTTGCTGCTGCTCCCAGCACCGCTGTTCGCCGCCGGAGCCTGGCTGGCGGTGCTGGGAGTGGTCCCGACCTTGCAGCCGTTGGGCTCGATGACGAACCAGGTGCCGTTGACGCCCATGCCGTTCGCGTCGCCCGGCTTCAGGTCCTTCGAGAAGTTGTAGACGGGCCAGCCGCCGATGGTGACCTGCTCGGTGCCGTCCTGGCGCTTGATGCTGCCGAGCAGCTTCGAGTCGATGCCCTGCAGTTCGACCTTGCCGTTGTTCGACAGGACCGGCGGCCAGGTCTTGGCGCAGTCACCGTTGCAGGCGGAGGCCTTCTTCTTGGTGTCCTTCGTGAACAGGTAGAGCGTCATCCCGTTCTGGTCGACGATCGCGTCCCCGAGCCCGTCGATCTTGCTGGCGCTGAGCTTCACGGCCCCGGATTCGGAGCCGGCGGCCGCCGCCTGCCCGGACTTCCCGCCCTTGGCGTTCGCCGCGTACCAGGCCCCGCCGACGCCCTGACCGGTCGCGTCACCGGGCTTGGCGTCCTTGGCGTAGCGGTAGAGCGCCCACCCGCCGACGGTGATCTGTTCGGTTCCGTCGGAGCGCGTCACCTTCCCGACGAGGTTCTTGTCGACCCCCTGGACTTGGACATCCCCGGTCGCCAGCATCGGCGGCCAGGCCTTGGCGCAGTCACCGTCGCAGTTGGACTTCGGCGGCTTCGCGGTGTCCTTGTCGAACCGGTAGAGGGTCATGCCGTTCTGGTCGGTGAGCACCTGCCCGACATCGGCCACATCCGCGACGACCAGTTTCGACTCGTTCGAAGCCGGAGCAGCGTTCCCGACCTGCCCGTTGGCGGCCTGGCCGCCCCCGGTCCCCCCGGCAGCCGCCGGAGCCACAACGGGCTGGGCGGTCTCGGCACCCGAGCAAGCGGTGAGCACTGCCAGCCCGGCTGCCGCCGCGGCGACGGAGACGGCGATGCGCGTGCGAAGCATGGAAGTTCTCCTTGTGTCCGTTGGGATTCCCGCCGCTCGGTGCGGCTGCTTGATACCCAGTACACGGACCCGTGGGGAAGACGGTTCAAAGAATTTTCGCCGAGGTGGGGTGAGTGGTCGGGATGGTGGGGGCGGGGGCGGTTGAGCTGGGGACCGGTGGTTGGGGAGGGGTACGCCTTGGCTTGCGCCGCGCGTCGCCGCGCCCACTGCGCCCGCTGCGCCGGCCTCGTGGGTCGCGGGTTGGCCGCCGCGCCCGCCCCGTGGGCTTCGTGGGCCGCGGGTTGGCCGCCGCGCCCGCCGTCCTGCCGACCAGCTGCAGCCCCACCTCCACGAACGTGGCGGCTGCTACCCCGGCGCGCCCGTGCTGCCGAGGGCGCGGTCGACCAGCGCGGCGGCCGCGCCCGTGTAGCCGGCCGGGTCGAGCAGCTCGTCGAGCGCGGCCGGCGTCAGCACGTCGGTGATGGCGGGCAGCTCGTCCAGCACCTCCCGCAGCGGCCGGTCCTCGTGTACCGCTCGCCGGGACGCCTCACCCAGCAGTTCCTTGGCCCGCGCCTTGCCGAGCAGCGGCGCGAGCACCGCGGAGAGCCGTTCGGAGACGATCAGCCCGTGCGTCGACGCCAGGTTTTCCCGCATCCGCCCGGGCACGGCGGTGAGCCCGCGCGCCAGCTCGGCGGCGGTGTGCGCGGCGCCGCCGGTCAGCCGCAGGCATTCGCGCACCAGCTGCCACTCGGCGTGCCAGACCCCGGCCGACCGCTCGTCCTCGGCGAGCATCGCCTGCGTGACTCCGGCGGCCAGCACCGGCACCTGCAGCGCCGCCGACCGGATCAGCGTCGCGAGCACCGGGTTCCGCTTGTGCGGCATCGCCGAGGAACCGCCCCGCCCGTCGGCGGCCGGTTCGGCGACCTCGCCCAGTTCGGTCCGGGTCAGCGTCTCGACGTCGACGGCCAGCTTCCCCAGCGCCCCGGCCGTGAACGCGAGCGCGCTCGCCAGGTCGGCGACCGGCGTCCGCAGCGCATGCCACGGCAACACCGGCGCGGCCAGCCCGGTCTCCTCGGCGAACGCGTCGGTCAGCCGCTCGGCATAGTCACCGCCGGCGGTGCCGTCGGCCAGGCGGGCGTACTCGACGTATGCCGCCAGCGTTCCGGCCGCGCCGCCCAGTGAGACCGGGAGGCCGCCGTCGAGCACGCGCCGGATGCGGACAGCCGCGTCCAGGACCAGCTGCCGCCAGCCCGCGGCCTTGAGCCCGAACGTCGTCGGCACCGCGTGCGCCGTCAGCGTCCGGCCGGCCATCGTCGTGTCCCGGTGCTCGCGGGCCAGCTCGGCCAGCGCCTCGGCCGTCGCGTCGAGGTCGGCGGCGAGCGGCCGCAGCGTCCGGTCGGCGACGAGCATCATCGCCGTGTCGAAGATGTCCTGGCTGGTCGAGCCGCGGTGCACGTACTCGGCCGCGCCGGGCGCAACTTCGCCGACCGCCGACGTCAGCGCCTTGACCAAGCCGACGACCGGGTTCGCGGTCGCCCGCGATCCGCGCGCCAGCTCGACGACGTCGATCCGCGCACGGCCCGCGGCCTCCGTGATCGCGGCCGCCGCCTCCGACGGCACCGTCCCGAGCCGCGCCTGCGCTCTCGCGAGCGCCGCCTCGGCGTCGAGCATCGCGCGCAACCACGCCTCGTCTCCGGTCGACGCTTCGGCCGGCGTACCGGCCCGTACCGGGGACAGGAGTCCGGAATCGGGGTCGACCGTCATGGCGTCAGCATCGCACGCGCGCGACCTCGGCGACGGCTGCGCAGCCGCGTCTGGCACGCTCATCGGCCATGACCAGCGCCCCGTCCGCGGAGGACACCGCCGGCACCGAACCCCGGGGAATCGCCGCCGAGCGGCTGACCTTCTTCTCGGACGCCGTCGTCGCCATCGCGATCACGCTGCTCGCGCTCGAGCTGCCGCTGCCGGAGGGCGCCACCAGCGCCGAACTGCTGCGGTCACTCGGTCATCACCAGTCCGAATACATCTCCTTCCTGATCAGCTTCGTCGTCATCGGCGGCCATTGGCGCGCGCACCACCGCCTGTTCAACTACGTCACGACGCTCGGCGGCGGGCTCGCCCGGCTCACCTTCGGCTGGCTCCTGACGCAGGTGATCATGCCCTTCGCCACGAAGGTCCTCGCCGAAGAGGGCGCGTTCGAATTCCGCTTCGTCTTCTACGCCGTCGTGCAGGTCATCGCGCTGTCGCTGTTCCTCCTCATGGCGTGGCAGATCCAGCGCAACCACCTCTACCGCACGGACACCCCACCGGAGCTCTTCGGCACGGTGTACCGCGGGATCGGCGCGATGATCGCCGCCTTCGCCGTCTCGATTCCCTTCGCCTTCTTCACGCACTGGGCCTACGCGTGCTGGATCGTCGTTCCGCTCGTCGTCAACCTCCTCTTCCGCGTCCGCCGCCGGACGGCCGCCGCCTGAGCCGTCATTCGCCGGTCGCGCCGTCGATCCGCTCGCGGATCAGGTCGGCCTGGCCGATGTGGCGCGCGTATTCGCCGATCATCCGCAGCATCAGCCAGCGCAGGGTGAACGGTTCGCCGGTGCTGCGGCGGGTGCCGGTCTGATCCAGCGAGCCCGCCTCGTCGACGATCTCCCGGGCACGCGCACACTCCGCGTGCCACAACGCAAACGCCTCGTCGACGTCGCCGTCGAGCGCGGTGAAGTCCTGTTCCGGGTCGTCGTCGGAGTAGTAGAGGTTCGGGACGTCCTCACCCGTGAACTGGATCCGGAACCACCAGCGCTCGACGCCCGTGAGGTGCCGCAGCAGGCCGTGCAGGGTCAGCGTCGACGGTGGTACCGAGTGTTCGGACAGGCGCGCGTGGTCCAAGCCGGCGCACTTCAGCTCGAAGGTGCGCCGGTAGTACTCCAGGCTCTCGGTGAGGGCCTGGCGCTCGTCCGCGACCGGTGCCGGGTCGTGTCGGGGGCCGGTCAGACGGGGCGGAGCGGCCACCGGGGTGGTGTGTTCGGTCATGAGCGGAGCGTGCCACAGGGGTCCGACAATTTCGGTTCGCCGGGGTGGTCGGTGACCCGGCAACTCGCGTCAAAACCCCAGTTCAAGCCCGGTTTGGCGAACCCGGTAACGAATCTTCGGGTGCGCCGATCTGATCTTCGTCACCCTGCTGCGCACGCCCGTCTCAACCGGTCGGAGCGGCACCCTCGGTTCGGAACCAGGAGATCACGACTATGCAGCGAACCGGACGAAGAACTGCCGTGCTGGCCGCCCTGACCACGGCGGTCCTGTGCGCAGCACCGGCCGTCGCGGCCGCGACGCCGGCCCGAGCACGATCGACGTCAGCGCGACCACCGTGCGCGCGGGCGACACGCTCACGGTCACGGAGCAGCTGACCAACCCGGCGGACTTCACGGTCACCGGCGCGAAGGCGGCGCTCTACGTCAAGGAAACGCCGATCGCCGACGTCGTGGACCTGGTGTCCTGCACGGGTGCGATCGCGCCGTGCGCGCCGTACCTCAGCAGCTTCCGCGGCGGCGTCGGGGACGTGGGCGCGGGCGAGAGCCGCACGGTGACGTGGACGCTGCGCATCAAGGAAGACGCCGAGCCCGGCCAGTTCACGCTCCAGCACCAGTTCGCCGGCGACAACTACGCGTTCGGCGTCGAAGACGGCCCGGCCGTCACGATCGCCACGCCGGCCAAGGCCGACGTCAAGGTCGCGCTGACCGCCACGCCCCGCGTCGGCCTGGTCGCCCGGGTCGACTACGTGATCACGGTGTCGAACACCGGCCCGGCCACCGCAACGGGCGTCCGCGTGACGGCCAACCCGGGAACGGGCCGCACGATCACCTCGGCGACGGGCTGCACCCGCTCGGGAGCGACGCTGACCTGCGCGATCCCCACCCTGGCCTCGGGCGCGTCGGCGACGGCGAAGTTCTCGTCCGAGGGCGGCGTCTTCGCGTGGGGCGCGTTCACGGCCACGGCCCAGCGCGCGGCGAGCGCCCCGGCCGACCCGAACGCCGCCAACGACAGCGCGTCGAAGAAGTGCAGCGCCTACACGGGCCTTTTCGTGCAGTGCTGACGGCCTGACGCGCGGGGCCCGGACGGGCCCCGCGCGTTCGTCCACACGGGAGCGTCAAAGCGCGAAGGCAGCTGACCGGGCCCGGCTCCGGACGGCATCGGTGGTCTCTTCGACGGTCTGCGCCGTGGTGTCCATGACGTGCCGTTCCAGCTCACCGAGCCCTTCGAACGCGGCATGCATCCCCTTGAGCGGCCCGACGTCGGTGAGTTCCGCGGAGTCACGGGCGGTCCCGCGAGCGAGGGTGACTTCGAGGCTGGGCCGGAGCACGACGTAGAAGAGGTCCAGACCGTCGCGCTGCGCGACGTCCCGGAACGGCTGCAGCGCCCAGGGCCCGACGACCCCGTCGAGCACCACGTCGTAGCCGCCGCGCGCATAGCCACAGGCGGCCTCGGTGATGACCGCGAGCACGACGTCGTTCTGCCGCGCGGCCTCGGGCAGGTAGGGCGGGACGAACCCGGTCCGGATCCAGGCGTAGAAGCTGTCGGTGTGCAGGTGCACGGCCGCCCGCGGCGCCCCCGCGGCAACGAGCCGGGCAACAGTCGACTTCCCGGCACCGGGCGGCCCGGTGAGGATCAGCAGCGAACCAGGCATGCACGCATCATGGCGACCGGACCTGCGAAGAACCAGTCTTGACCTCCGGCGGAGCCTCAGCCGGACCCGGAGTGCGGGAGGGCAACGGGGGCCTGGCTAAACTGGGGGCGCGGGCCGTTAGCTCAATTGGTAGAGCTGCGGACTTTTAATCCGTAGGTTCTGGGTTCGAGCCCCAGGCGGCCCACTCATACTTCGAAGTCGGCTTTGGTCATCTCCCGACGGCCTCTTCGGCGTGCGGGGTCGTTTAGGGTTGCCCGTATGGACGGGACCAGGTGGCTCATCGTTCTCCGGCACGCCAAGTCGGACTGGTCGGAAGGACTTGCCGACCACGAACGTCCCCTTGCGGCTCGCGGTGTGCGTGATGCGCCGCGGCTTGGGCGGTGGCTTGCCGATGGTGGGCATGTTCCCGAGCTCGTTGTCTGCTCCACCGCGCAGCGGACGCGGGAAACCTGGCAACGCGTCAGCGGCGAACTTTCCGCGCCGCCGCCTGTTGAGTACGACGATGATCTCTACGGTGCCGACGTGCCCGAGTTGCTGAATGCCGCCCGTCGGACGCCGCCCGAGGTGACCCGGCTTGCGCTTGTCGGGCATGAGCCCGGGGTCAGTGATCTGACCCGCTACCTCGCCGGTGATGGGGATGAGACCCGGCAGCTTCAGATCAAGTTTCCGACCGGTGCCGCCGCTGTTCTCGCCACCACCGATCCCTGGGATGCGCTCCGTTCCGCTCGGCTCGTTGCCTTCTTCCGGCCTCGCGACTTCGCCGAGTGAGGCTCGGCGCTCGGGCCGCGGTCTAGACCCTGGGCATTGCCTCTGACATGTTCACGTGCGTACTCTCCATTCACTCACAGGTTTGATGTTCATATTTGTGAATGGAGCGGACATGGTTCTCCGCCACATCGTCGTGGCCGCGGTCGCCGCGCTTGGGCTCGTTGGCACGTCGTTCGCCGCGCCGGCTGAAGCTGCGTCGCGGCCTGATCACTGCACCGTTCCCGTCCTCGGGCCGGTGTGTGCTCCCGATACCGCCGTTCTTGACGGCAGGCAGCTGCTTCGGACGAAGCTCGCCGCTCTCGTCGGCGAACGAACGTCTCGTACGGCGCTGAACAACCTGCTTGCCGCCGCGAAGACCGACCTCACGGCCGGTCCCTGGAGTGTCACCTCGAAGAAACAGGTGCCACCCAGCGGTGACAAGCACGACTACCTCAGCCTCGCGCCCTACTGGTGGCCGACCACGCAGCCGACCGCCGAAAATCCGTGGGGTTGTCCGTTCGTGCAGCGTGACGGACAGCGGAACCCGATCGTCGACGAGATCACCGACCACGCCTACCGCGGTGAGGCGTTCGCCGCGATCTACCGGCTCGCGCTCGCCTGGTACTACACCGGGGACGTCCGGTACGCGCAGCGCGCGGCGCTCGACCTCCGCACGTGGTTTCTCGACGCCACGACGAAGATGAACCCGAACATGAACTTCGCGCAGGGCATCCCGTGCAAGGTGGACGGCCGCGGCATCGGCATCATCGAGTTCTCCTACACGCTGACGCAGGTCGTCGACGCCACCGCGATCCTCGCGACCGGCGCCCCCGGGTGGACGAAGACCGACCAGGCCGGCATGACCGGCTGGTACACGCAGTTCCTGGACTGGCTGCGCACCAGCAAGAACGGCACCGACGAGGCCAAGGCCCAGAACAACCACGGCAGCTTCTACGACATGCTCGTCGCCTCGCTCGCCCTCGGCACGGGACAGCGGGACCTGGCCGCGGCCATCGTGCGGGACGCCGGGCCGAAGCGGATCGCGGCGCAGGTCGAGGCCAACGGTTACCAGCCGCAGGAGGCGAGCCGGACCCGTAGCTGGCACTACTCCGCGTTCAACTTGGTCGCGCTGACGCGGCTCGCGCAGGTCGGCAAGCACGTCGGCGTCGACTTGTGGCACTACACCGCGCCCAGCGGCGCCACGCTGTTCTCCGCCGTCGACTTCCTGATTCCGGGAGCCACGCAGGGGGCGTCCGCCTGGCCGTACCCCGAGCTGGACTTCCGGCCGTACGCGGCGCTGGACGTCCTCCACGCGGCGGCCGACGCGGGCGACAAGGCGGCGCGGACGGCGCTGCCGCGGGTGCCGGTCGAGCCGGGTGGCGATCTCTACCCCGTCCGGCCCGCCGCCGAACAGCTCGACGACATTTCGACGTCCTGACGGCAAAAGGGCCCGGCCGTGTGGCCGGGCCCTTTTCCGGAATCAGACGCCGGCGACCTGGGAAATCCAGCTGCGATAGCGCGTGATGTTCGTGTACGCGGTGTTGTTCGACCGGTCGCTCGTCGACGCGACGCCGACCTGGCGGCCGGACGCGAACATCGGGCCACCGGAGTCGCCGCCGGCGGTGATGCCGTTGACGCGGTTCGCGCACACCGCGACGCCGCCGGCGTAGTCGCTGCAGCTGATCGAGTTCACCCGCACGGTCGCGACCTTGAGGTAACGCGACTGACAGTTGATCTCGGAGCCGCACTGGCTGGTCGCGCCCCAGCCGTAGACCGAGACGTTCTGGCCGACCGAGACGTCACCGACGCTGCCGAGCGGCGAGTAGGTGGCGTTCACCGAGGTGGTGAGCCGGACGATCGCCAGGTCGGCGGCGCCCGGGTAGCGCGTGATGGTGGAGCCGGTGGCCGTCGTCCCGCCGCTGGACTGGTCCAGGCTTCCGATGCGGAACGTGTAGGTGCCGGAGCTGCTGACGCAGTGCTTGGCGGTGAGGATGTACTGCGGCGCGATGATCGTCGCGGTGCAGTTCTGCTGGCCGTTGACGAACAGCCGGGCGGCCCAGGGCCCGCTGGTGGCGGTGCTGCCGCCGATGATCGACGGCTGGGCCTGCGGGGTGCTGTCGGCGGCCGCGGGGCCGCCGAGCCCGACGACGGCCAATGCGGTGCTCGCGGCCAGCAGGACGAACTTGCCGAATTTCACGCTCACTCCTTTTCACGCGGGGGAGAACCGCGTGGGGGAAAGCCGGTGGGGACCGAACTCCAGGATTGTCCGAGTTCACGGCGAATGTCCGGAACCGACGAAAGTCGCCGGTCGAATCCGTATTTATTGCCCGCTGCGGACTACGTGCAGTTCCCTTACAGTTCCGCGCTCAACGCGTGGGCCCGTCGTCGGGCAGGGGTGAGGGAGGTGTGCCAGACGGGAGGCGTGGGACGTCCTCGAGCTGGGGTGACTTTCAGGCGGCGATCTTCGCCGGGGCCGTCTTCCGCAGCCAGTACAGGCCGATGACTGGCAGGACCAGCGGGATGAACAGGTAGCCCTCGCCGTAGACCGACCAGACGGTGGGGTGCCGGAACGCGGCCGCGTCGACGAGGCTCAGCGTGCCGATCGTCAGGACGCCCAGCAGCTCGATCGAGCAGGCCGCGAGGGCGACGCGCCACCAGCCGTCGCCACGCCGGGCCAGCGCGATCGTCGCGACGATGTAGACGACGGCGGCGAAGGCCGAGAGCAGGTAGGCGAGCGGGGCTTCGTGGAACTTCGTGCTGATCTGGACGCCGGCCCGCGACGTCGCCGCCAGCGCGAAGATCGCGTACACGGCGACGAGCACCCGTCCGGGGCCGCTGGCCGTCTTACGCTGTTGCTCCACTCCACACCTCGTTCAGTCGCAGCACCATCACCGGGATGGCCAGGCAGGCGATGCCGAGCACCACGGTGCTCGAGCGGCTTCGCTCGGCCAGCGCCCAGGCGGCGCCGACGGGCAGCACGACCAGGCAGCCGATCAGGTAGGCGAGGTAGGTCGCCAGGCTGCCGGGGCGTTCACCGCCGGCGAGCAGCACGATCCCGATCACCAGCTGCACGACCAGCAGCAGTTCGAGTACGGCGAGCGCGATCAGGAGCGGGTTGTCCGGCAGCCGGTTGCGAGCCGACTGCACGAAGCTCCAGAGCGCGACGAGCGTGGCAGCCACGGCGACCGTCACGGCGAATCCGAAGATCACCCGTTCCTCCTTCCGGTCCGCCGGCCGCCAACTTACTCTGTGGTACCGGCCGGTCTGTTCGCCGAGGTGCCGTGGGCGTGGCGTGGGCCACCGCGCCGATCGCCGGTGCTCGGCGAGGCCGACAGGGAAAGCGGGTATCGCGCGAATCCCTCACCGGACGTGTTGATGGCATTCTGCCAATTTGGCGGGATATTTAGTCGGAATCCCGGGTGGACCTGCGGAAGTGCTTGGATGATCTTTCTGTTACAACTCTTTGGTGTGATACGTCGGTCGGGGAGGATTACCCTGGGTTCGGCTACCGACCGGTAAATTCACTTTTTGCCTACCTCGGATAGCCCAGTTGAACCGCCGGGTTGGCGGATTGGCTCAGGCTGCTCGGCGTGGATGAATATTCTTCATCCCGGAGCCGTGGTGCCCGGGATCGTACGGAGGGGTATCTCGGATGGACCTGCGCCACGAAGCGTTTTGCTTCGTCGACCCGTTTTTCTACGACGAACAGCAGGAAAACGGTGCGCTGGTCGACGATTTCGCCACGGCGCTCCCGGCGCCGGAGGACGGTTGGGTCACCACGGTCAGGGGAGTCTGGCGGGCGATGCGTCCTGCTGGGCGCGTGCTCCCTGCTCAGGGGTGGAAGATCCGGGTTTCCGCCGGCCCGGACAACGTCCGCCGTGTGCTTGCGCAGGTGTACGAGAGCTGCATCGAGCACCGCATCTCGTACGAGCACCTCCGCTCGGCGTCGGCCTTGCTCGCGCGAAATTCCAAATACGCTTCTCCGGCTGCCGGCGTCGAGGTGGCGGTCATTTACCCGGTCGACGACAACGAACTCGAGCGAGCGCTCGTAGCCCTGTCGCAGCGGCTTGAGGGTGAGCACGGTTCCGATATTCCGAGCGACCTCCGGTACGGCGACGGGCCGCTCTTCGTGCGCTACGGCGGATTCGACGAACAGTGGGTCGAACATGAGGGCCGCCGCGTCCCCGCGGTGCGCAAGCCGGACGGCCGGCTGGTGCCCGACCGGCAGGGATCGACGTTCACCTTGCCCGATTGGGTGAAGATTCCGGCGTGTCTGCGAAGCGGGGTCGCCGCGCACAAAGGAGGTGCGCAGGGCCGGTTCCCCTACCGGTTGACGGCCACCCTGCACGTCTCCAGCGGCGGCGGCAGCTACCTCGCCGTTCCCAAGGCGGGTGGGGAGCAGGTCGTTCTCAAGGAGGCTCGCCCGTACGCCGGCCTCGACGAGGGGCAGGCCGATGCCGTCGAGCGGCTCCGCCGTGAGTACGACGTGCTCGCCCGGCTCGCGGACGTTCCCGGCGTGCCGCAGGTTCTCGAGGGGTTCGCCGTGTCGGAGCGCCACTACCTGGCGGTGGAGCAGATGCCGGGCATCACGCTGGACAGCTGGCTGACCCGCAATTATCCCCTGACCAGGCACAGCGCGACGGTCGCTGACCTCTCCGCATACGCTCGGCGCGCGCTGGCCATCGTCGCGGGAGTGGAGAAGGCGATCGCGGCGGTGCACGCTCGCGGCATCGTCCTGGGCGACCTGCACCCGCTGAACATCCTGATCGACGAAGACCACGACGACCGGATCTCGCTGGTCGACTTCGAGACGGCGTTCAACGTCGAGTCCGGCGATCGGCCGGCTCCCGGTGTGCCCGGTTTCCGCGCTCCGGACGACCGCGCCGGGTTTGAGGTCGACGAGCACGCGGTGGCGGCGCTGCGACTGTGGCTGTTCCTGCCGCTGCTCCCGCTGGTGAGGCTCGCTCCGGCGAAGCTTCGTCGTCTCGCCGACTTCGTCGAACGTCGGTTTGCGCTGCCCGAGGGGTACGCCGATGCCGCCGTCGCGGTGCTGGCCCCGCGTGACGTCGGCGTGGAGCCGGCGCCGGCCCACACGGAGCTTGACCAAGACAAACCGGACTGGTCGCTGGTTCGCAAGCAGATCGTCGAGGGGATCCTGGCCAGCGCGACCCCCGCGCGCCAGGATCGGCTGTTCCCGGGGGACGTCGAGCAGTTCGAGGTCGGCGGCGCTTGCTTCGGCGTCGGTGCGGCGGGCGTGCTGCACGCCCTCGATGTCGTCGGCGCCGGGCGATTCCCCGAGCACGAACGCTGGTTGATCGAGACGGTCCGTCGTGACCCGCCGACCCGGCCAGGCTTCTACGACGGCAGCGCCGGCATCGCCTACGTGCTGGAGAGCCTCGGGTACCAAGACGAAGCCGGCAAGCTGCTGGCGTCGTGCGCGCGGTTCATCGAGCAGACCACCGACCACTCCCTGGATCGCGGCCTGGCCGGCATCGGGCTGACCATGCTGCACTTCGCGACGGTCCGGCAGGACAACGAGTTCGGCCGCCAGGCGCTGGCCACGGCCGTCCGGCTGGCCGAGGCGCTGGAGACGGCGGCGCCCCCGGGACCCTCCGCCCGGGCCGGGCTGCTGTCCGGCTGGGCGGGGCCCGCGCTGCTGTTCGTACGACTCTTCGAGCGCACCGGCGAGCCGGCCTGGCTGTCGTTCGCCGACCAGGCGCTGTGCCGGGACCTCGAGGAGTGCGTCGAGGCCGACGACGGCTCGCTGCAGGTGCGCGACGGTTCGGCCCGTGCGTTGCCTTATGCGGGCGTTGGCAGCGCCGGGATCCTGGTGGTCGCGGAGCAGCTGGCCCGGCACCGTCCCGACGCCGAAGCGTGCGAGAGCGTCGCCGCGCTGCGCGATGCCTGCCGCGGCGAGTTCGTCATGCACCCGGGGGTGCTCAACGGCCGGTGTGGGCTCGCGGTGGCGCTCGGCACGAACCCCGATGCGGATCAGTCCATCCGCGCGGCGATCGACGGGCACCTGGCTTGGCTGGCCTGGTACGCGGTGCCGTACAAGGGCGGCCTCGCGTTCCCGGGCGAGCGGCTGCTGCGGCTCTCGATGGATGTCAAGACCGGTAGCGCCGGGATCCTCCTCTCTCTTGCTGGCCTGCTCGATGGCACTGAAGTCCTGCCGTTCCTGGGTGACACGCGGCCGCACTCGGCCGCCGGCCGGTGACGGTGCCGCCACGACGGCCCTGGCGGGCAGCCAACCCCCGGTACCAAGGGTTCGCTGCCCTCGGTAGGGACGGACTCGTTGCCGGGGCGCCTTCCGGCAACGAGTCCGCGACCCCTACCGGGCCGTCTGCGGTGGTGGTGGTGCGGTTGTGGGCGGGGCGCCTGCCGGCCACCGATCCGCTCTTTGCACCGACCGCATGCGGGCAGTGGTGCGTCCGCGCGCGGGACGTCTTCCGGGAACGGCACGCGACCACTGCGTATCCACATGTGTGCGAGCCGGCTGCTCACGCCCGTGCCGCCACCGGATCGACGCCTAGGCCGCCATCCGTGTGACCAGCCGCTCTGGTGAGACCGCTGCTCGTCCACTGTGGATCGATATAGCGCCACCAGCTTATCGCCGCCGGGAGGCCGTGGAAGCCCTTGATGGCAATCTGTGGACAACTCGCCGATGGTGACGGCACCTGTGGACAACTCGAGCCGATCGCCGCGTTCTGTCGGTGCCGTCGTGCATCATCGGAAGGGCAGGAAGAACGCAGCCCGGAATCGACACCGTCGGAAAGGAGGTGACCGGTGGCGGCACAAATCATCCGGGCTGCAGAGCCTCCAGCGCCTCGCGCAGCTTGCCGGCAAGCGGTGTCGGGCGGCGGGACTCGCGGTCCACGAAGACGTGCACGAAATGGCCTTCCGCGACCAGGGACTCGTCCGCGGCGTACATCCCGATTTCGTAGCGGACGCTGGACTTCCCGAGGTGGGCTACCCGTAACCCGACCCGCAGCGACCCAGGAAAGGAAACCGATGCGTGATACCCGCAGTGCGACTCGACGCACAGCCCGATCACCGCCCCGGCTTCGATGTCGAGGCCGCCCTGCTCGATGAGCCACGTGTTGATCACTGTGTCCATCAGCGAGTAGTGCACGACGTTGTTGACGTGGCCGTAGACGTCGTTGTCCTTCCAGCGCAACGGGATCGTCTGCCAGTGCGGGTACCCGTTCACCACAGCGACACCGACTCGCGCAGGATGCCCGACAGGTCGTCCGCGGACGCCTCGCGCGGTGCGGTGGCCAGCAGCCGTTGCTGCTTCAGCGTTCCTTCGACGAGGGAGTCCACATCGGACTCCGTGTAGCCGACGGCGCCGATGCCGTCCGGGATGCCGATCTGCCGCATCAGGTCGATCAGCACCGCGGGCAGGTGGTCGGCGAAGTCGCCGGGCCACTCGAAGTCGGGCGCCAGGAGGCGGGCGACGCGCAGGTGGCGGTCCGGTGCCGCGCTGAAGGTGAAGCGGAACGCCGCGGGCGCAGTCAGCGAGACCGCCATGCCGTGGGGGACCATGGGTTCTTCGCCCGGATAACCCTCCGGGTGGAAATCCCTGACCTGCCCGGCTATCGGGTACGCGTTGGCGTGCGGGATGTGCACGCCGGCGTTGCCGAAGCCGAGGCCGGCGAACGTCGCGGCCAGGGCCATGGCCTCACGCGCCTTGAGGTCGGAACCGTCGCGCACGGCCGCCGGGAGGGCCCACGACAGCAACCTCAGCGACTGCTCGGCGAACATGTCGGCCAGGGGGTTCGCACCGCAGTACGGCACCCGCTGCTCCGGGCGCTTGCGCTCGAACTCGGTGTACGGCTTGGCGGTGTAGCTCTCCGCGGCGTGGCACAGGATGTCCATGCCGCTGGCGGCCGTCACGCCCGGTGGCTGGCTGACGGTGAGCCGGGGGTCGACGACGGCGAGGGTCGGGCGCAGCCGCAGGTGGCTGATCCCGCTCTTGACGCGCAGCGACAACACGTCCAGGACGCAGACCGTCGTGCTCTCGGAGCCGGTGCCGGTGGTGGTGGGCACCGCGACCAGGGGCTTCAGCGGGCGGTCCGGGGCGCGGCCGCCGCCGACGGGGGCGTTGACGTAGTCCATCAGCTCGCCGTCGTTGCTGGTCAGCAGGTTGGCGGCCTTGGCGGTGTCGATGGCCGAGCCGCCGCCGACGGCGACGAAAGCGTCGTACGGGCCGGTTCCGCGGGCGAAGTCAACCGCCTTCTGCATGCTGACATCGGTGGGCTCGACGTGTACGCCGTCGAAGATCTCGGTTTCGATGCCGTAGCCGGCGATGCCCTCCGCGATGCGTTGGGGCCAGCCGGTCGCGGCCACCTGCGGGTCGGTCAGCACGAGGACGCGGTGGGCGCCGTACTGGGTGAGGTCGTAGCCGATCTCGTCGCTGGCTCCGGTGCCGTACTTCAACGCCGGTGCGCCATAAGTAAAAACAGTTTCATGTTCCGTGGCGGCCAAGTCTGTGGTCCTCGCTCCCTTGATCGGCAACCAGTCGGTCAAAGCGGACATTCAGCCCATCCTTACCGGGTTTCGGCGAAGATCACTTGACTGCACTGAACGGTGCCCGCCTAAGCTCTCCTCATTAGATACCAACTGGGAGCGACCGTCGCCCAGACGGCCGTGCGGATCCTGACCGAGGCGCGTGTCCGCCGCGTGTACGCGGTGGTCGGTGAGTCCTTCCTGGAACTGCTGGACGCCCTGCAACGCGAGCGGGAGATCACGCTCGTCTCGGCGCGGCACGACGCGGGCGCGGCCTTCATGGCGGAGGCCGAGGGCAAGCTCACCGAACGTCCTGCCGTGCTGCTCGCCAGCCGGGGGCCGAGTGCGGCGAGCCTGGCCATCGGCGTCCAAACGGCCTACCAGGACGAGACGCCGATGGTCGTGTTGCTGGAGACGCCGGCGACCGAACCGGTGCCGTCGTCGTCCGGGGAGCTGCCGACGTCGGACCTCACGGCCATGTTCGAGTCGATCGCCAAGTCGACCGTGCGGGTGACCGACCCGGACGGCCTGCCCGGGCTGCTGGCGCACGCGCTGACGACGTCGCAGGAAGGCCGGCCGGGACCGGTCGTGCTCGGCGTGCCCTGCGACATCTGGGGCATGCCCTACGACGCGGCGAAGCCGATGGCGCGGGTGCGGCCGCCGGCGTCCGGGACGCTGGGCCGTTCGGCGGATGCCGTGGCCCAGCTGGTGGACGAGGCCAAGTACCCCGTTGTCGTCGTCGGGGGGCGGGCGCGGTCGGCGCGGGACGAGCTGATCGCCGTGGCCGACGAACTCGCGCTGCCCGTCTACAACGCCTTCCGGCGGCAGGACGCCTTCCCCGAGAACCACGCCCGCTACGCCGGGCACCTCGGGCTCGGCATCCCGGCGCGTCAGCTGGACGCGCTCGAGCGAGCCGACCTCGTGCTCGCGCTCGGCACCCAGCTCGACGAGGTGACGACGCAGGCCTACCGCTACCCGACCGCGCAGCAGACGCTGGTCATGGTCGGCACCGGCATCGACGTCAGCCCCAAACGGCGGGGGCTGACCTTCCGGGTCGACTCCGAGGTCGAGCCGTTCCTGCGGGAGCTGCGGGCGGTGGCGTCGCCGCGGACGCGGCGGGCCTCGGCGGCCAACGCGGCCGTCCACACCTTCATGACCCCGCCCGACACCAGCGGGAACACCCGGGTGCACCCCGTCGACGTCGTCCGGGCGCTGCGGAAGCTGGCGCCCGAGGACACCATCGTGACCAGTGACGCGGGCAACTTCGCGCAGTTCATGCACCGCTACTGGTGCTTCACGGCGCCGCGCAGCCAGCTCGGTCCGAGCAACGCCGCGATGGGCTACGCCGTGCCGGCGGCCGTGGCGGCGAAGCTGGTCGAGCCGCGGCGGACCGTTGTCGCCATGGTCGGGGACGCCGGGACGCTGATGACCGGGCAGGAGATCGAAACGGCCGTCCGGTACCGGGCTCCGGTCATGGTGGTCGTCTTCCAGAACGGCGTGCACGGGGCGCTAGCCATGCACCAGGCCCGCACCTACGGCCGGCTCACCGGCGTCTCGATCCCGCTGACCGACTTCGCCTCTTGGGCGCGTGGATTGGGCGCGGCGGGGTACACCGTGGACGACCGGGAAGAGCTCGAACCCATCATCGCCAGTGCGCTGGTGCGGCAGCGGCCGTGCGTCATCGACGTGCGCACCGATCCCGACGTCGTCACTCCGGACGTGCGGCTTTCGGCGCTGCTCGGCCAGGCGCGCCCGCAACCTCCCGCGCAGTAAGGATTCTGCTCCGTTTCGTTCCGGAAAATCCGGGAATGTCGTGTGGTAGCAGTGCGTTGGCTCAGGTAACCTGGCGGTGTTCCGGTGGTGGTTCGCCGCTGAACCTTCCCGGCCGGGTCCCGGCGGGAGACAACCGGTTTCTGTCGGTGCCGCATGGCACCATCACGGTCATGACCCGCGCCGAAGCGGGCAGGGAACGAGGGGAGTTTCGACGTGACCGATCACCAGCACGGGTCCGAAGCAGCACGGAAGGCCTCCGGCGTCGTGCCGGTGCTGTTCAGCGCCAGTTCCGAGGCCCACGACGACGCCGTGGTCGCCGGCGAGCACGACACCGCGTGGCGCTCGCCGTTCGCGACCGAGGGCCTGCGCCCGGCGAGTGGCGAATAGCTCATCTCTCCAGGGTGAAGACCGCTTGTCCGCCCTGGTCAAGGTGTGCTTTACTGCTTATGGTCTCGATTTTTGTGAGTCACGCTCGCAAGATTCAGCGGGCGTAGTGTCTCCTCACCGAGGAAGCAAACCGTCCGGGTGCTGACCCGGGTCGCCGAAGTGGCTTCCTGATTTTTTGGTGTTACATATGGAGATTTTTGATGACTCAGGGCACTGTGAAGTGGTTCAACTCCGAGAAGGGGTTCGGCTTCATCACCCCCGACAACGGTGGCGGCGACGTCTTCGTTCACTACAGCGAGATCCAGGGTAACGGCTTCAAGAGCCTCGAGGAGAACGCTCGCGTCGAGTTCGAGATCGGCCAGGGCCAGAAGGGCCCGCAGGCCACGTCGGTCACCGTGATCTGACTTTGATCTTGGGGAAGGGCCGTCACCCGTTCGGGGTGGCGGCCCTTTTCGTAGGCTGCGCACCATGATCGAGCACGGTTACGCCGTTTCCGGGATGAGCTGCGGGCACTGCGCCCAGTCGGTGACCGAAGAAATCGCCGCGCTGCCCGGAGTGGCCGGAGTGGACGTCGACGTCCCGGCCCGCCGCGTCCTCGTGCGTGCCGAAACCGCGCTGGCGGACGACGACGTCCGCGCCGCGGTCGAAGAAGCCGGCTACACCTTCGAAGGTGCCGTGTAACCGGGCCGAGTTCCGGTTGGTTCTCACCCCTCTCCCGGTTGGACAGTCCACTGAAGACCAGCCAGTGGGACGCGCCGGTGTGATCTGTGACGCTTCGAGCACGCCCGAACACTGCAACGCCCTGCAACCCTTCCGTCCACGCCGATCGCGGGGTCTCCTGTTCTCCGGAACAGGAACGGGAGGTCAGGTGGGCGAAACGGTGGCGGGGATCGTCGCGAACCCGGCTTCGGGGCGGGACATCCGCCGGCTGGTCGCGCAGGCTTCGGTGTTCCCCACCGCGGAGAAGGCGAACATGGTCCAGCGGCTGCTGGCGGCGTTCGCCGTCACGGGGCTGGACCGCGCACTCGTCTCGACCGATCTCGGCGGCATCTCCGCCGCGGTCCTGCGCTCGCTCGGCCGGGGCGGGACCTGGCCGAAGGTCGACTTCTGCGAGGACGACCCCATCACCGGCACCGCGGCCGACACGACGAACGCGGTGCGCCGGATGGTCGAGGCGGGCGCCGGCGTCATCGTCGTCCTCGGTGGCGACGGAACCGCGCGCGTGGCCGCCGCCGCGTGCGAAGACGTGCCGATCCTCGCTCTCTCCACCGGGACCAACAACGTCTTCCCGCAGATGCGGGAGGCGACCGTGGCCGGCCTGGCCGCCGGGCTGATCGCCACCGGCCAGATCGATCCCGACCTCGTCACCCACCGCGTCAGCGTGCTCGAGGTCGTCACGAAGGCGCGTCGCGAGATCGCGCTCGTCGACGTCTGCGTGTCGCTGAGCAGGCACATCGGCGCCCGGGCGCTGTGGGACCCGTCCTCGCTCACCGAGCTGTACTGCACCTTCGCCGAGCCGGACGGGATCGGCCTCTCGAGCGTTCCCGGCCAGCTCTGCCCGAGCCCCCGGTCGAGCCCGGACGGCGTCGCACTGCAGCTCGGGCCGGTCGGGGAGACGCCGTACGTCGTGCAGGCGCCGATCGCACCCGGGCTCGTGCGGCCCGTCGGGGTGCGCGGCTGGGGTCTGCTCCGGCCCGGGGTGCGCGTCGAACTTGCGGCCGCCGGCGGGGTCATCGCGCTCGACGGCGAGCGGGAACTCGAGCTGAAGACCGGGGAGAGCGCGTTCGTCGAGCTCAAACCGGACGGGCCGTGGGTCGTCGACGTCCGGGCGGCGATGGCGGAGGCGGCGCGGAAAGGGCTGTTGCGCGCGGAGACCGATTCGGGGAAGGAGCGTCGAAGATGACTGACGCCCTGCAGGGTGCGTACCGCGTGATGTGCACCATCCGGGCCTTCGAAGAGCGAGTCCGCCGGGAGACCGGCGAACCGGCCGGGCCCCGGACCGCCGGTGCGGAGGCCGCCGCGGCCGGTGTCTGCCTGCACCTCGACGGCCGGGACGTCATCGCCGGCGCCCACCGCCGGCACGGTCACCGCATCGCCAAGGGCGTCGACGTCCGGGCCGTGATGGCCGATATCCGCGGCCGCCGGACCCACATCGCCGACGGCACGCTCGGCGGCGTCCCCCTCCTCGTCTGCGGCGCCGCGCTGGCCGCGAAACAGCAGGACAACGGCGGTGTCGGCGTGGCCTTCCTCGGCGAGAGCGCCGTCAACCCGGCGGCGACGGCGGAGGCGCTGACCCTCGCGTGCGCCTGGAACCTGCCGGCGATCTTCGTCGCGGAGGACGGCGGCTACGCCGATCGGGTGGCCGGGCTCGGCATGCCCGTCGTGATCGTCGACGGCTCCGACTTCTTCGCCGTCCACGAAGCGGCCGGCGAGGCGGTCGGCCGCGCCCGCGGTGGCGGCGGTCCGACGCTGATCGAAGCCGGCTTCGTCGAGGACGGCTTCGACTGCCTCACGCGGTTCCGCGCCCGCGTCACCGACAGCGGTGAGCTGGCCCGACAGGTCCTCGACGACATCGACGCCGAAGTCGCGAAGCTCATCGAAGATTCGGTTTCCGCCGCGAGCGCCACCCCGGACAGCCCGCAGACCGACGTCTACGTCTCGTACTGACCCGGGCCGGCCGGGCCCGGCCGCGATGTGCGCCACCTTCCGATCACCGCCTCGAAAAGGCAGACTCCGGGGAGGTAAGAGCGCAAGGAGCGGCGGTTGGGGCAGCGAGACCTCGAGGCGGCGTTGCCGGCGGGGGTGGATCCCGGGCGGCACGCCCGTGTCCTCGCGCAGGTGCACGAAGCGGCCCTGAGCGGAAAAGTGCTGCCCAGCCGCCCGCGGGCGGTCATCGGCGCATCCTGGCAACGCATGCGCCGCCTCGGCATGGACCCCGACAGCCGGGCCGCCGCACCCGTCCTGACCTTCGAACAGCTGGAAGCGCGCCGCCGCGCCAGCGGGCTGGCCGACGCGCTGCCGACCCTGCGCGACGGCCTGATCAGCCTCGCCGAGCAGGCCGCCCACATCATGGTGATCGCCGACGCGGGCGGTGCCGTCCTCTGGCGCGACGGCAGCGCCGCGGTCCGCCGCCGCGCCGACGGGCTCGGGTTCGTCGAAGGCGTCGACTGGCAGGAAGAGTCCGTCGGCACCAACGCGATCGGCACCGCGCTGGTCGCGCGCACGCCGGTGCAGATCTACTCGGCCGAGCACTACGTCCGTGCCCAGCACTCCTGGACGTGCGCGGCCGCGCCGCTGCACGACCCGCGTGACGGCAGGCTGCTCGGCGTCGTCGACCTCTCCGGGCCGGCCTCGACCGTCCACGCGACGACGTTGGCGCTGGTCGACGCGGTGACACGGCTCGCCGAGGCCCAGCTGCGCACCACCCACCTCACCGAGCTCGAACGGCTTCGCGGCTTCGCCGTCCCGGTGCTGGCGAAGGTCGGCGGACCGGCCGTGGTGGCCGACGAGCACGGCTGGGTCGCCGCGGCCGCCGGGCTCGCGCCGGTCGACCGGATCGCGCTGCCCACCGGCCTCGGCCCCGGCCGGGTCTGGCTGCCGGCGTACGGCAACTGCGCGGCCGAGCCGGTGCCCGGCGGCTGGCTGATCCGGCTGACCGAGACCGAAGCCGCCCCGCCCACCCGCGTCGTGCTCGACGTCCGGTCGCCGCGCGAGCCGGAGCTCACCGTGGCCGGCGCGGCCGGGACCTGGACGCACCGGCTCAGCCCGCGCCACGCCGAGATGCTGTACGTGCTGGCCAGCCACCGTGACGGCCGTTCGGCGTCGGAGCTGTCGGCCGACCTGTTCGGCGACGCCGGCCGCACGGTCACCGTCCGCGCCGAGATGTCCCGGCTGCGGCGCCACTTCGGCGGCATCCTCGGCGCCAAGCCGTACCGCTTCGCCGACGACGTCGAGGTGGTGGTCCGGCGGCCGCCGACGCCTGAAGCCGTCCTCCCGCATTCGCTCGCCCCGGCCATCCGCGGCTGAGTCCACTGTGGACAGAAGTGGCCACCCGCCGGAGGCGAACGTCACTCGAACAGGTGAAGGCAGCGTCCGCGGCGCGCTGACGTCGGCCGTCGGCGCTTGCACGCCGAGATCACGTGCTGGTGACAGGCGGCGGTGCCGGTGGCTGTGCGTGCGGCGACTCGGCTACCTTCTGCGGAGACGGCTCACAGAGCTTTTCGGGGGGGACCGGGTGGGGAAGCCCCCGGCCCGGGGCGAAGCCCCGGAAGGTACGGGGAGGAATCGGGGATGACCAGCACTGCGACGGCCCCGGGTCCCGCGGCGCCCGCGCCCGGACCCCCACCGTCGCCACCGGACGGCCGTGACCGCGCCGGGAGCCGCAGCGGCCTGCTGGGGCTGCTGGACCTGCCGGGCCAGGGCGTCCGCGCGATCGTCCGCTCCGCCGCGACCACGCCCGGGCGGCTCACCGTCATCGCCGTCGGGCTGGTGCTGCTCTCCCTCATCGCCGGCCTCGTGGCGACGCTGTCGGTGCAGAGCCGCGACGACACGATCTCCGGCGTCATCGACCACCGCGAGCCCCTCGCCGCCGCCGCACAGCAGGTCTACCGCTCGCTCTCGGACGCCGACGCGACCGCCGCGAGCGCGTTCCTCTCCATCGGCACCGAACCGCCGGAGCTCCGCCAGCGCTACGAGCGTGACGTCGCCGAAGCCGGTGCCGCGCTCGCCAAGGCCGCTTCCGACGCCTCCGACATCGCCGACGCGGCCCCGGTCGACGTCCTCAACCAGTCGTTGCCCGTCTACACCGGGCTCGTCGAGACGGCCCGCGCGAACAACCGGCTCGGCTACCCGGTCGGCGCGTCCTACCTCCGCGAGGCGTCCGAGCTGATGCGGGCGAAGATCCTGCCGGCCGCCCAGGACCTCTACCGCGTCGACACCGAGCGGCTGATCGACGAGCAGGACAGCGCGACCGGCTTCCCGTGGCTCGCCACGATCCTGCTGGCCGCCCTGCTGGCCGCGCTCGTCGTGGCGCAGATCCACCTCACCCGCCGCACCAACCGGCTGCTCAACGTCGGGCTCGTCGTCGCCACGGCCGCCGTCGTGGTGTCGCTGCTGTGGGGTGCGGTCGCCCTGGTCGTGCAGGGCAGCCTGGTCGGCAGCGGCCAGGCCGACGGCTCGCACCGCGTCGACGTGCTGGTCCGGGCGCGGATCGCGGCGCTGCAGGCCCGGGCGGACGAAACGCTGACGCTGGTCGCCCGCGGCGACGGCGCCGCGTACGAGAAGGACTTCGGCGCCAACGCGGTCCAGCTCGCCGGCCCCGACGGCCAGGGCGGCCTGCTCGGCGAAGCCCGCGGTTTGATCAAGGACGGCGAGGGCGTCACGAAGGTCGCCGACGCGACGAAGGCCACCGACGACTGGCTCAAGGCCCACAAGGAAGTCCGCGCCCAGGACGACGCCGGTCAGTACCAGGAAGCCGTCGACTTCGCCGTCCTGGAGGACAAGACCGACGGCTCGGCGCCGGCGTTCCGGCGGCTCGACGACAGCCTCCAGGCGGCCATCGACGTCGGCAGGCAGGAATTCCTCGACGACACCCACCGCGGGGACACCGCGCTGACGTTCCTCGCGCCCGGCCTGGCCGTGCTGGCGATCGTCGCCGCCGCGGGTGTCACCATGGGAATCCGGGAGCGACTGAGGGAGTACCGGTGAACAGGCGGGGCATCACGGTCCGGGCGGGCGTGCTGGCGCTCGTCGCGCTGCTGGCGGCGTCCTGCGGCAGCCCCGGGAAACCGGTCGACCCGGCCCCGGTCGGCAACGCGGCCTGGCCGCAGCCCGCGCACGTCGGCGGCCCGGACGCGGCGGCCGGCGGCGGCAGCGACACCAGCTGCAACCCGCTCGCCAGCCTGGCGCCCGACAAGGGCACGTCGATCCCCGGCGGCTCGACCATGGCGAAGATCAAGGAACGCGGCAAGCTCATCGCCGGCGTCGACCAGACCACCTACCTGTTCGGCTTCCGCAACCCCACCTCGGGCAACCTCGAGGGCTTCGACATCGACCTCGTCAACGAGATCGCCCGCTCGATCTTCGGCGCGCCCGAAGGCCACGTCCAGTTCCGCGCGATCACGTCGTCGCAGCGGCAGGACGTGCTGGCGCAGCACCAGGTCGACATCGTGGTCCGGACCTACAGCATCACCTGCGCGCGCAAGAAGGACGTGCAGTTCTCCTCCGTGTACTACGTCGCCGGGCAGCGGCTGCTGGTCACGAAGGAGTCGAAGGCGACGAAGCTGGCCGACCTGAGCGGCAAGAAGGTGTGCGCGGCGAAGAAGTCGACGTCACTGGCGAAGATCGCGACGGACCCGGCGAAGCCGGTGGCGGTCTCGGTGGACAACTGGTCGGACTGCCTGGTGATGCTCCAGCAGGGCCAGGTCGAGGCGGTTTCGACCGACGACACCATCCTCGCCGGGATGGCCGCGCAGGACCCGACGCTGCAGGTCGTCGGCGACCAGTTCACCCAGGAGAACTACGGCATCGGCGTGCCGAAGGACAACGAGGACATGGTCAAGTTCGTCAACGCCGTGCTCGAGAACATCCGCAACAGCGGCGCCTGGCAGAACAGCTACCGCCACTGGGTGGAACCGTCGCTCGGGCCGGCGTCACCGCCGCAGCCGCAGTACCAGTGAACCGGTCGCGACTAGGATCGATCCCCGCACGCCGGGGATCTGGGAGGTAGCAGTGTCGGAGGAGCCGCGCCGTCCTCGGCACGCCGCGCCGGACGACCAGCCGAAGGCCGGGTCGAGCTGGCAGCCGCCGCCACCGGTGCGGTGGGAGACGCCGGAGCCGTCGATCTCGGGCCGCCTCGACGACGGCGAGCCGTCGCGCGGCGAGGAGACCGTCTTCCACGCGCCGGTGCGCCGCCCGCCGACGCCGCCGCGCGGCGCGCCGATCCCGGGCGCCGACGACCCGACCAAGCCGCCCGGCAGCATGAACCCGGTCGTGCCGCCGGTCCAGCCGGTGCCGACGCAGGCCGTCCGCCCGCCGCAGCCCGACGAGCCGCAGCTGACGAGCGTGCTCGCGGCGCCGGCACCGGAAACCCAGAGCATCATGCCGCCGGTGCCGCGCCCGGACACCGGTCCCGGCACCCCGCTGCCCGACCCGGGCACCGAAAGCGTCCTGCCCGAGCGCACCAGCGAAGGCCGGCACACCGGAACCGGGACGGGCACCGGAACCGGCAGCGGCTCGGGTTCCGTCCCCGGCGCGTTCCCCGGCACGTCGCGGCGGACGTCGTCCCGGACGTCGCGGTCCCGCCGCGGCCGGCTCGGCGCCGGGCTGGTCGAGGTGCCGCCGGTTCCCGCGCGCGACCCCGCGTCCGCGGTGCTGTCGAACCCGGTGGTGTCGGAGGAAAAGCGGTTCTGCGGCAGCTGCAACACGAAGGTCGGCCGCGGCAAGGACGGCGAACCCGGTTCCCCGGAAGGGAAGTGCGAGAACTGCGGCGCGCCGTTCTCCTTCGTCCCGAAGCTGCAGCCGAACGAGCTCGTCGGCGGCCAGTACGAAGTCCTCGGCGCGATCGCCTACGGCGGCCTCGGCTGGATCTACCTGGCGCAGGACCACAACGTCAGCGACCGCTGGGTGGTCCTCAAAGGACTGATCGACACCGGTGACGCGACGGCGATGGCGGCCGCGGCCAACGAGCAGCGGTTCCTCGCCGAGGTCGAGCACCCGAACATCGTCAAGATCCACAACTTCGTGCAGCACCCGGACGCCCACAGCGGGACGACGACCGGCTACATCGTGATGGAGTACGTCGGCGGCCAGTCGCTGCGGCAGCTCGCCCTCGCGCACCACCGGGAAAGCCGCCGTCCGGAGCCGCTGCCGATCGGCCAGGTCATCGCCTACGGGCTGGAGATCCTGCCCGCACTCGGCTACCTGCACAGCCAGGGCCTGCTCTACTGCGACCTCAAGCCCGACAACGTCATCCAGACCAACGAGCAGCTGAAGCTGATCGACCTCGGCGCGGTCCGCCGCACCGACGACTACGAGAGCCCGCTGTTCTTCACCACCGGCTACAGCGCGCCGGAACTGCCGACGCAGGGCGCGTCGGTGGCCTCGGACCTGTTCACCGTCGGGCGCACGCTCGCCGTGCTGAGCTTCGAGTTCACCGGCTACACGAACAAGTTCAAGACGACCTTGCCCGGCCCGGACGCCGTCCCGCTGTTCGCGCTCTTCGGTTCTTACTACCGGTTCCTGCGGCGCGCGACGCACGCCGACCCGGACCGCCGGTTCCTCTCCGCCGAAGAAATGGCCGACCAGCTCACCGGCGTCCTGCGCGAGATCATGGCGCTCGGCACCGGCAAGCCGCGGCCCGGCGCGTCCACCGTGTTCGGCCCGGAGAGCCGGACCTTCGGCGTGCAGCTGGTGGTGCCGGAGGCCGGCGCCAGCGTGCCGCTGCCCGGTGCGGACGAGGTCGTCGCCGGCCTGCCGATCCCGCAGGTCGACACGGACGACCCGGCGGCGGGCGTGCTCGCCACCACGACCGCGCTCGACCCGCGCGCCGCCATCGAGGCGCTGGCCGGTGCGCCGCGGGAGTCCATCGAGGTCCGGCTGCGGATCGTGCGCGCCCGGATCGAGCTCGGCGAGCTCGCGGAGGCGCAGCGGCAGCTGCAGGCGGCGCAGTACCTGGCGATCAAGAACGGCTTCCCGCACGACTGGCGGATCGACTGGTACCGCGGCCTCATCGAGCTGGCGGGCGGCCGTTCGCGGGTTGCGCACGTCGCGTTCGAAGCGGTGTACGACGACCTGCCGGGCGAGATCGCCCCGAAGCTCGCCCTGGGTGTCAGCGCCGAGGGCGTCGGCGACTACTTCGCCGCCGCGCGGTTCTACGAGCTGGTCTGGCGCACCGACCGCACCTACGTCAGCGCCGCCTTCGGCCTCGCCCGCGTGTACCTCGCGCAGGGCGCGCGGGCGAGCGCGGTCGAGGTGCTGGAAACCGTGCCGCCGTCGTCGACCCACTACGTCGACGCCCAGGTCGCGGCGATCAAGATCAAGACGACCGCGACCAAGGCGAACGGCCGCGAGACGCCGGTCGCCGAGCACGATCTGCTCGACGCGTCGGCCCGGCTCGAACGGCTTCGCCTGGATGTCGAACGCAAGACGCAGCTGAGCGCGAACGTGCTCGAAGCCGCGCACGAATGGCTCAAGCAGGGCAAGCCGACGCCGGGCGCGCGGGTGCTGGGTTGCCCGCTCGAGGAACGCGAACTGCGGTTCGGCCTCGAGCGGTGCTACCGGGCCCTGGCGCGGCTGGCGGGCACGATCGAACAGCGCGTCGAGCTGGTCGACCGGGCGAACGCCATCCGGCCCCGCACCCTCACCTGATCAGGGAGGCGGCACTTTCACGTGAAAGCGCCGCTTCTGCGGGGGTCAGGGGTTGATGTCCCAGTCGCGCTCGGCGCGCTCCCGCTGGTTCTTCTCGTGCTGCGCGGCGAGCTTCTCCAGCGCCTCGGGGTCGCCGTGCGTGCTGAAGTGCTCGAAGCCCACGACGACGAACAACGCCCGCGCGCTCACCGCGATCGGGCCGTCCTCGGCGTCGAGCCGGCCGTTCGCGCTGACGTAGATCTTGCGGCCCGCGATGCCGTCCAGGCGGGTCGCGATGAACAACGTCGAACCGACCGGGACCGGCCGCCGGAAGTCCGTCTCGAGCTTGCCGGTCACCGCCGGGCGGCGCAGCAGGTTCCCGACCGTGGAGCCGAGTGCCTCGTCGAACGCGCAGGCCAGCAGGCCGCCGTGGGCGAGCCCGGGCGCGCCCTGGTGTGCGGCGGTGACGGTGAACCGCGAGTGCACGACCTGGTTTTCGCCGACGGTCGAGCGCAGGTGCAGCCCGGCGTCGGCCTCGTCGCCGCAGCCGAAGCACTCCGCGAAGTGGACGCCGAGCTCCGTGCCCGGCGCCGGGGCCTTCGGGTGCGGGAGCGCCGGCTCGACGGCCACCGGCGGCCAGGGTGGGGAAACACGACTCATGCGCTGACGTTAACCGGCGGGTAAGGAGCCGCCTCGCGCGCCCCGGGACGTCGGCGAACCGACCGTACCGGTCAGTAGCCGGAAAGTTCCCCACCGTAGACAATTTCCGGCTCAGGCTGCCGACGTGGAAGAGCCGGTCAAGACTGGGCTGATGAGCTCGAACGGCCCAGTGGGCACTGCACGGGAGGAGTCGTCGCCGGCATGAGCGAACCAGCAGCAACGACGGGCAAACCGTCAGTGGACGAGAGAACCGTCAAGCGTGCCGTGTGGGCGTCGGCCATGGGCAACGCCACCGAGTGGTACGACTACGGCGTCTTCACCTCGGGCGCGATCGCCGCCAGCATCGGCTCCCTGTTCTTCCCCGGTGAAGGCAACGCGGTCCTGAAGTCCCTGGCGCTGCTCGCCGTCGGGTTCATCGTGCGGCCGTTCGGCGGGGCGTTCTTCGGCCCGCTCGGCGACAAGATCGGCCGCAAGCGGGTGCTCGCCATCACCATCCTGCTGATGTCCGGCTGCACGTTCCTGGTCGGTGTGCTGCCGACGTACTCCGGCGCCTACAGCATGGGCATCGCGGCGCCGATCGCGATCCTGCTGCTCCGGATCATCCAGGGCTTCTCCACCGGCGGCGAGTACGGCGGAGCGGCGACGTTCATCGCCGAGTACTCGCCGACCAAGCGCCGTGGTTTCTTCGGCAGCTTCCTCGAGCTCGGCACGCTGGCGGGCTACGTGCTCGGCAACCTGGTCGTGCTGTCCGTCACGCTTTCGCTGTCGCCCGAGCAGGTCGACGCCTGGGGCTGGCGGATCCCGTTCTTCGTCGCGCTGCCGCTCGGCCTGATCGGGCTCTACCTGCGGAACAAGCTCGAGGACACCCCCGAGTTCCGCCGGCTGGAAGCGAAGGGCGAGGCACCGCAGAAGGCGCCGCTGAAGGAGATCTTCGTCCGCAACTGGCGGATGATCCTCAACCTGATCGGCATCGTGCTGCTGCTGAACGTCGCGGACTACCTGCTGCTGACCACGATGCCGACGTACTTCACGGACACGTTGAAGATCAACGACAACACCGCCACGCTGATCATCATCGCCGTCGAAGTGATCCAGATGGCGATCATCATCCCGCTCGGCGCCCTGTCCGACCGGATCGGCCGGAAACCGTTGCTGCTCACCGCGGCCATCGGGTTCCTGGTGCTGAGCTGGCCCAGCCTCAAGCTGATGCAGTCCGGCAGCATCCTGTGGCTGTTCGTCGGGTTCCTGATCGTGGCGATCCTGCTGGTCTTCATCCTCGCGGTGATCGGCTCGACGTTCCCCGCGATGTTCCCCACCCGGGTCCGCTACGGCTCGTTCGCGATCGGCTACAACATCTCGACGTCCCTGTTCGGCGGCACCGCCGGCGTCATCGTGACGGCGTTGATCAAGAGCACCGGCAACGAGGACTGGCCGGCGTACTACCTGATGGCGGCGGCGCTGATCGCGATCATCCCGATCATCAAGATCCCCGAGACGTCGCAGGTGCCGATGGAGCAGATCGACAACGAGGACAACAGCGGGAAGCTGACCTCCGCGGCCGTTCAACGCTGAGCGGTCACCGGAAAGCCGTGTGCCCCGCCCGGATCACCGGACGGGGCACACGTGCGTTCCGGCTCGGTCCGCGTCGTCCCGAGCAGTGCCTAGCGCGACGTCTCCGCCGTCGGCGGACCGGGCCGGGTCTCCATCGGGGTGGTGGAGGGCTGCGCCGTCGACCGCGGGCTGGTCCGCGGACCCGCGGACGGCGGCTGCGGGACCACGGTCCGCTGGGTGCGTGGTGACGAACGTTCCGGGGCGACCGACGGCGGCGCGATCGACGTCGCGGGAACGGGAAGGGCGCTCCTCGGCGTGGCGGGAGCGGTGGTGCCGACCGTGGACAGGCCAGGGCCGGCGGGCTGCACCGGCTCCGGTGGCCCGGCGCGGTGACCGGCCAGGAAGCCGGCCACCGCGAGGACGACCGCCGTCGCGGTCGAGGTGCCCGCGACCGCCAGGCGCTTGCGCCGTCGCCGGACCCGGCCACCGCGCTCGATCACGTCGGCGGCTTCGAGGCGCATCGGCGGCTGCGCGCCGCCGGCCGCGCCGGTCAGGAACGCGCGGACGTCGTCTTCGGGGTCCATGTTCGTCACCTCCCCTCCGTGGGTGCGCTGAAGGTCAGCGCACCGTAGTGCGGGCCGAGCCGCTTGCGCAGCGTGGCCAGGCCCCGCGAAGCCTGCGACTTCACCGTGCCGGTGCTGCAGCCGAGCGCCTTCGCCGTCTCCTCGACGCTCAGGTCCTCGAAGTACCGCAGCACCAGCACGGCGCGTTGCTTGGGGGCCAGCACGGCCAGAGCTTGCCGGACGAGTTCGTCCTGCTCGCTCGCGGCGGGTTGCGCCGGCAGCTCCGGCGGCTCGTCGGTCAGCCGCTCCCGTTTCCACCTGCTGCGCCGGTGCTCGGCGAGGAACGTGCGCAGGACGACTTTGCGCGCGTAGGCGTCCAGCGCGTCGTGCCGCGACAGCCTCGGCCAGGCGAGGTAGAGCTTGAGCAGCGCGGCCTGCGTGATGTCTTCGGCCTGGTGCCAGTCCCCGCAGAGCAGGAAGGCGGTCGACCGCAGGCTGTGCGCGCGCTCGCCGAAGTACCGGGCGAACTCGCCGTCCCACGGCGAGCCCGGTCCGGTCGACGGACGGGAGCGGGGGATCACCTGGTTACCGGGTCTCCCACACGGCCGGGAGGTGCAGGTCGCCGGTCGGCCCGGCGGGGACGGCCCGCGGGACACGCGGCGGCTGGCCCGTGCGCGGCATGGTCGTTTCGCGCGGGGCGGGGGCCGCGCTCGGACGTGCCGGCCGGGTGGAGGCAGGGGCCGGCGCCACGGTCGGTTCGCCCGGGCGGGTCACCTGGGTCGTGGGGGCGGCCGGCGCCTGCGCGTCCGAAGCCAGCGCGATGCCACCGGTCAGTGCACCACCGGCGAGCACGAGCGCGCCGAGGGTCAGGGCGATGCGGATACGCAAGACAGCTCCTCATTCTCGCGGGCGCGGCCGTGATCGCCGCGCCTCTGCCCTTAGTCATGCGGCGGGTGCGCACCGGGGTTGCACCGGATTTCCGTGGGTTTCCGGGGTTCCCCGGAAAGCACGAACGGCCGGGAAGCCCGCAGTGGACTTCCCGGCCGCCCGGTGTTCCCTGATGGTCTTCAGCCGGCCAGGGCCGACAGCTTCTGCCAGCTCGCCCAGTCGTAGGTCCAGTCGCTGTAGTCGCCGTCCTTGGCGGTCAGCGTCTGCGTGCTGCCGGTGATCTCGACCGGATCGCCGGTGAGCACGCCGTCGTAGTACTCCTTGGCCCGTGCCGGCGACAGGTTCAGGCAGCCGTGCGAGATGTTCTTCTTGCCCTGTGCCCAGACGGACGCGGCCAGGCCGTGGATGAACTCGCCGTTGTTGGAGATCCGGACCGCCCACGGCACCACGACGTTCTCGTAGTGGTACTTCGGGTTGCTCATCGCGTAGGTGGCCTGCTTGCCCATGACGACGTGCACGCCGCTGTGGGTGACGCGGCCCGGGTCGGAGTCGAGACCGTAGCTCACCGGGTAGTCCGCGATCTGCTGGCCGTCGCGGATCACCTGCATCGTGTGCTGCGTGGTGTTGCCCTTGACGATCTGCGAACGCCCGATGGCGAAGCTGGCCGAGACGTCCTGCTTGCCGTACACGCCGTCGCCGATCTTGACGCCGTAGATCTTGGCGTTGACCTTGACCTGGGTGTTCGGCTTGAAGTACTCCTTCGGCCGCCAGTGCACCGAGGTGTCGCCGTCCGTCCAGCCCCACGAGCCTTCGGTCTTCGGCGTGGTCTCGACCGAAAGCGCCTTCTCGACGGACGCCTTGTCGGTGACGCGGCTCGGGAAGCTCAGCGCGATCGGCATCGCGATGCCGTACGTCTGGCCGTCACCGACATTCAGGCTGGCCGACATCTGGCGCTTCGGCTTGACGGTGGTGAACGCGCCGGCGATGGCCACGTTCTTGCCGTCGGCGCCCTGCGCCTGGCCGGACCAGGTGTAGGTCTTGCCGTAGCCGAGCTGCTCGGTGGTGTTCCAGCTCTTCTTGTCCGCCGACGCCTGCCCCTGGACCTGCTTGCCGTCCGGGTTGGTCAGCGTCACCGAGACGATCGTGCCGTCGCTGACCTGGACGCCGACCGGCTCTCCGGGCGCGACGTCCTGGGCGCCGCCCGTGGGCGTCACCGTCAGCTTCGCGGGCTGGGCGCTGGGCGCCGGCGAGCTGGTCGGGCCGCCTCCCGAGGTACCGCTGGCCGACACCGTCGGCTCGCTGCTGCACGCCCCGAGCGTGAGCACGGCGACCAAGCCCAGAGCCACGGCAGCGCCCGAGCGCCGCGTGGAAGTCCTCACCGTCACACCTATTCCCCTTTGCCCCTTTGGTGTCTCCCCTCTTCGAGACGCCTCACGGACCGTACACGTTGAGCAACCATTACGTGACGCGTGTCACATTTGCTGCCGGAGGCTTTCACGGAGGGGGCACGACCGACTCCGAGCCGTATCCGGTGATCACGGTGTCGATGCGCTACGCAAGACTAGCCCGCAGGGCCGCCCGGAGCGGGCGCGAGCCCTACGACGTTCCGGTGACCTTGGTGCGCACAGCCGGTTTTCGCCTCGATCACGGGGTTCAACTTTGGCCAGATCCCGGTAGTCTGCTCTCAGGCCGTCGTTTTGCGTGTTCGTGGCTTCACACTCGCGGAACTTCTGACGCGAGCCATGGAGCCGACCCGCTCTTGACTCGTCTCGTTGGAACCGCCCGGGACGGTCGGGGTGCCGCTTCGGTGGCATTCGAAGCGGATCTGTGTAACGAGGAGTACAGCGGTGGCGCAAGGCACTGTGAAGTGGTTCAACGCGGAGAAGGGCTTCGGCTTCATCGCGCAGGACGGCGGCGAAGGCGACGTGTTCGTTCACTACTCGGAGATCGAGGGCCGCGGCTTCCGCACCCTCGAGGAGAACCAGCGGGTGGAGTTCGAGGTCGGCCAGGGTCAGAAGGGTCCGCAGGCCCAGAAGGTCCGCGCGATCTGACGTCAGGCCCTCTGCGTTCCAAGGCCTGAGTGAAGGGCCCCCGGCGATCTCGCCGGGGGCCCTTTCTCATGCGGTGCTCAGCGGTGCCCGGCGACGGGCGCGTCGAAGGCGTCGGCCGGGAAGTGGAACTCGTCGGTGAGGTCGGTGAGGTCGCCGGCCTGCTGGCGCTGGTCCTGCAGCGAGGAGGCCTGGCCTTCCCAGTTGAGCCGCTCGAGGATCCATTCCTGGGCGAGCGCCTGGGGCGAGATGTCCCGCTCGGCGGCGATGTCCTTGAGCTGCTGGCTGGCGATGAGGCTCATCCGCAGCTGGTAGACCTGCGCCTCGCCGAACCGCTTGCCGGAGCCCGTGCTCTCGAGGTCGTTGTCGGGAGCGAGCGCGGCGAGGTAGGAGGTCAGTTCGGTGTCCTCGACAACACCATCGTCCGCAGGCTTCGCGGCACCACGATGCCGGCCGGAAGACGCGGCGGCTTTCAGGTTCGTACGGCTGCTCAAGCGGCCAAGGGAGGGAAGAGGCACGAACGCCACGATAACGTTTGGATCTCGCCATACAAACCACTGTGAGCTACGACACGCCAAAAGTATTCCCCATTCGGTCCACCTGCCACCCATTCAGCTCAGTCATCTGTGACGCACTGCAACCCCCTAATAACCCACCGAGTCGATCACCAATCGCAGAGAGTGGCGAGAGGCCCGCTGAGGCTGACAACCCATGGGGTTCACGGCTGGAGTTCTGGCCGCCGCTCAGTGCGGCGGACAAGGCCGGCGAGTGCCCTGGAGGCGAGAGGGCGCGCGGGATGTGGCCCCGACCGGCAGGGGCCGAGTAGGGCGGCGAGTGTCCTGGGAGGCGAAAGGGCGCGCTGGGGGAGTTTGGACCGGCAGGGCCAAGGAAGCGGCAAGTGCCCTGCGAGGCGAGGGAGCGCGCCAGGCGGCCCGGATCGCATGCCCCGATCGGCAGGAGCCATCGGCTTCGGCGACTTTCCCGCCAAGGGTGACCACGCTCGCTAGGGCGCGCAGCGCCCGGAGCGAAAACCCGGCCCGGCTGGGAGCTGAGCAGGAGGCACCGTGGGGGTCCGGGGGGCTCGGCCCCCCGGGCGGTACGCCGGAATGCCGGGGGCTGGCGAAGGAGAAGCCCGAGCAAGCCCTAAGAAATGGAGGACCCCCGCGCCAGGGGGAGGAACGCGGGGGTCGGAGGGGATCTCCACAGGCGCTGACCGGGGGTGTGTCAGCACTTCGATTGTTGCACGACTTGGGTGGTTGGGCGAGTGGAGAGCGGGAAATTTCCCCGTGTGGTGTCACTTTGCGGCGTGGGTGACGCTCGTTCGGCTGGGTTCTTCTTCGGTAGTGCCGATTGCGCTGCGTTGAGCGGAGCGTGGCCTCAGGTTCACTCTCCGGGGGGCTGTGTGTGGTGGCCGGTGCTGGTTAGCCTCGCGGCCAAGCTGTTGTGAGCCGTATGGAGGGGCTATGAGCGGGTCTGTTGAAGTGCGGCAGTTCCTCCTTCGGTACGAAGGTGCCGATGGGGGGAGTGCTCCGTTTGCGGGGGCGTTGCCGGCTCAGCGAAGCGGGGCGGCCGATGCGCAGCGGGTGTCGGATGATCAGGTTCGGCGGGCTCGGCTGGCGGTGGCGCATGGCGCGCTGGGGGTCGAGGACTGTGTTCAGTTGCTGGAGATGCTGGGTCTGAACCTCGACGAGGACGGGCAGGCGCCGGTTCAGCGCTGAGCGGGTGGGCCCGGTGTGTGGCGCCGGGCCTGTTCCGTGATATTTCCGCAGGTTCGGCTGGTTTTCCGGCAGTGATTCGCGAGTCGATGCCCGCTAGTTGACCCGCGTTTCGTAACAGTGTTACGGTCGTCGTGTCGAAAGGGGCGGACGTGACGGCGATCGAAGGTGCGGCGGAGCTGGCGAACCGGATCCGGCCGGTCGTGCAGCTGCTGGGTGGGAAGTTCATGACGTCGCCGGAGCTGGCCGCGGTCGAGGCGGAAGCCGGGGTGCCGCCGCGTTCGCTGTACGTGCGGGGGCGGTCGGCCGTGCTCGGGGACGTGCCGCCGAAGGTGGCCGCCGAGCTGTTCGGGATCTTCCCGCACTGGCTGTTCGAGTACGTCCTGCCGCCGGCGACGGCGGTCCTCGACGCGCCCGCCGCGGTCCGTGCCTACGCGGAGTCATCGGCACGGTGGTCGCGCGTCAACCTTTCGGCCGTATCGGAGCCCGGCCGCCTGGCCGAGCTGTTGTTCCGGGTGGTTGACACCGCCGACGCCAGCGCGCTGGCGCTGTTCGCGGGGTGGAAGCACGCCGAGCGCCCCGCGGGCGACGTCGAACGCCTCGGCTTCGCGCTGATGGTGTTCCGTGAACTGCGCGGCGGCCTCCACTTCGCGGCCCTGCGCGCACTGGGCCTGTCGGTGCCGGAGGCGGTGATCGCGGACCCGGAAGGCGGCCGCGAGCGGCTGCTGCGCACGGCGTGGCCCGAGGACGCGGCGAACGAGCTGACGGCGGCGGCGGAGCGCAAACCGGACCTGCGCACCCGCTGGCGGCAAGCCGAGGCAATGACCGACGACCGGATCGGCGAGCTGCTCGTGTCGGCCCTGTCCGAACGGGAGCGAGCCGAGCTCGACGGGCGGCTGGCCGAACTGGCGGCGTTTGCGCAGCTCCCGGGCTTGCCGGAGGCTTAAGGAACCCCCGGTGCAAAGCGGTGGCGGCGTGCCCTATGCTTGTAATCGCTCCCAGGGGAACCTGAGAGCGCGGTCGGTCGGTCACCCGAAACCGACCGGGCTCCCATCGTTCAGTGGCCTAGGACTCCGCCCTTTCAAGGCGGCAACGCGGGTTCGAATCCCGTTGGGAGTACGCAGTACTGTAGTAACGCAAGGCCCTGTGGCGCAGTTGGTTAGCGCGTCGCCCTGTCACGGCGAAGGTCGCGGGTTCGAGTCCCGTCAGGGTCGCAAGATCGTTCGGCTCCTTGCCGGCGTTCCCGGCCAGGTAGCTCAGTTGGTACGAGCGTCCGCCTGAAAAGCGGAAGGTCGCCGGTTCGACCCCGGCCCTGGCCACCGTTCGAAGAAACCGTCTTGACTCCGGTCAAGGCGGTTTTCTTGTGTCTGGGGCCGATGAACGGCAATGCGCTCGTCCGGGCCTGCGTAAGGGTCGGCATCTCGTCGTCAAGCACTGAACGGGACCACGACGATCTGCTCGTCGTCCTCGTAGATGATCCGTCCGGGTGCCTGGTGCGAGACCAGCTTGTCGCACCGGACGTCGTGGGCGTCGAGGATTTCGAGGTAGCCGGCTGCGCGAGCGACGAGTGCTTCGGCCGACTCCTTGAACCAGGCAGTCGCGCCCGGGTTGGCCGAGTGGTCGTAGACGGTCGGATCGGCCGTTGTGGGGTTGGTGTAGCGGGACTCGTACCAAGCGTGGTTGATCCGGCGGAACTCTTCCTGCTCGGCGGTGAGCCGGCCGGCCTTGCTCAGGTTGTTGATCAAGCCGAAGAACCCGGCGTGGCGCCCTTCGGCGTTGGGCTCGGCGCTCTGGAACCTGACGTAGGCCATGCGGCATTCATAGCGAGGCACCTGGCCTGATGCTGCACGGGGGTTGCACACAGCGGCCGTGGCGCGGGACTGTCGGTGGTGACCGGCACGATGGCGGTGTGACGAACATCTGGGACGCCGAAGCCGCCTCCTTCGACGATCAACCCGACCACGGCCTGACGGACCCCGCCGTCCGGGGTGCGTGGTCGGAGTTGCTGCTGCCGCTCCTTCCGGCGGCTCCCGCGGCCGTCGTCGATCTTGGGTGTGGGACCGGCAGTCTGCCGTCTTGCTCGCCCAAGCCGGCCACCTCGTGCACGGGGTCGACCTCTCCCGGTGGATGCTGGCCGTGGCCAAGGAGAAAGCCGCGGCCGCCGGGGTTGAGGTGGACTTCCGGGTCGGGGATGCCGCGGATCCGCCCTGTGGGCCCGGTTCCTATGACGTCGTCCTCGTGCGACACGTGCTGTGAGCCCTGCCCGATCCAGCCGCCGCGGTGGGGGCCTGGGTTCGGTTGCTGCAGCCGGAGGGCCGGTTGGTGCTCGTCGAAGGCCGGTGGTTCACCGGGGCCGGGATTCCGGCCGGGGAGTGTGAACGGCTCGTTCTCGCGCACCGGGGCGACGCCACCGTGACGCGGCTCGACGATCCCGCCCTGTGGGGCGGTCCGATCGAGGACGAGCGGTACGTGCTCGTCAGCCGGAGCCTCGCTAGGCCGAACGAGTGAACCCCCGGCACCCGTGTCCGGATGCGCGGCACAGCCACGACCACCCGGCGAAGGCAGCCGATCAGGGCCGCCACCCAGTACACAGGAGCCGGACATGCGTTACCTCCTCACCCTCCACATGAACCCCACCCTCTGGGCCACCCTCACCGACGACGAGAAGGACGCCGTCTACGCCGGGCACGGGGACTTCATCAAGCTCGTCACCGAATCCGGGGAGATGGTCGAGACCAAGGCGCTCGCCGAACCCGGCGAAACCAAGACCGTCCAGGTCAGGGCGGGCAAGGCGCAGACCAAGGCCGGGACCTTCGTCGAATCCGACTCCTTCCTCTGCGGCTACTACGTCGTCGACGTCGAAAGCGAAGGGCGGGCCGTCGAGCTGGCCGCCAAGATCCCCGATGCCGCCTACACCGCCGTCGAGGTGCGGGAGGTCGTGCACGAAGGTTGACCTCCAGCAAGGTCGAGGGTCCATCATCGATTCCATGACCAGCCATGGGGAATGGGGTATCGGTGCCGTCGATCTCGACGCCTACCTCGCACGTGTCGGACAGCCGAAACGGGCGCCGTCCGAAGGAGCACTCAGGGATCTCATGCGGGCGCACGTCCGGACGATTCCGTTCGAGAACGTCGACGTCGTTCTCGGGCAGCACCAAGGGATTTCGCTCGACGTCGTGAGCGCGAAACTCGTCGGACGGCGGCGGGGCGGCTACTGCTACGAACACAGCGGCCTCTTCGCCGCCGTCCTCGAACAGCTCGGGTACGCCGTGCACCGGCTCTCCGCGCGCGTGCAGCCGCGGCGGCCCGGGCCCTACACCCACATGACCCTCGTCGTCGACGTCGACGAGCAGCAGTTCCTCGCCGACGTCGGGTTCGGGGCCGGGATCCTCGACCCGATGCCGCTCGTCGACGGCCACGAGGTCGACCAGGCCGGCTGGCCGCAGCGCCTCAAGCAGCAGGACGGCTGGTGGACGCTGGAAAAGGGCGGCGAGGACATCCTCGAGTTCCGGCTCAACACCATGCACCCCATCGACTACGAGGTCTACCACCACTACACCTCGACGCACCCGAAGTCGCCGTTCACCGGGCGGCTGGTGGTCATGACGCTCGAACCCGGCGTCAGCCGCCGGTTGCTCGGCCGGGAACTCACCGTCGAACGGCCCGGCGGCCGCAGCGAAACCAGCACCGTCGCCCCCGATGAGCTCGACGCCACCCTCAAGGACCTCGGCATCGAGCTGACGCCGGATGAGCTGGCGCGCCTGAAAACCGCCTACTGACCGAACAGCTCGGCCGCCGGCACCGGGCGGCCGAGGTGGTAGCCCTGCGCCTGGTCGCAGCCGAGCCGGCGGAGCAGGTCCACCTGCTCCGCCGACTCGACGCCTTCGGCGATCACTGTCAGGTCGACCGCGTGCGCCATGGCGATGATGCTCGTGACGATCGCTTCGGCGTCGCGGGACTCCGCGATCCCGGTGATGAACGACCGGTCGATCTTCAGCGTGTCCAGCGTCAGCCGGCGCAGCTGCGCGAGCGACGAATAGCCGGTGCCGAAGTCGTCGATCGCCAGCAGCACGCCGAGAGAACGCAGTGACGCCAGCACTTCCGCGGCCGCTTCCTGGTCGCGCATCAACGCGCTTTCGGTCACCTCCAAGCACAACGCGCTCGCCGGCAGGCCGGTGCTCGCCAGCGCGTCCTGGACCGCCGGCACCAGGTGCGGGTCGTCGAGCTGGCGGGTCGACAAGTTGACCTTCAGCATCAGGTCCAGACCTTGGCGCTCCCGCCGCGTGGCGAGCTCGCGGGTCGTCGCGCGCAGCATCTCCTTGCCGATCACGTTGATCAGGTCGCTTTCCTCGGCGAGCGGGATGAACTCCGCCGGCGAGATCGCGCCGTGGCGCGGGTGCGTCCACCGCAGCAGCGCCTCCACCGCGACCATCTCGCCCGTCCGCAGGTCGACGACCGGCTGGTACGCGGGCCAGAGCTGGCCGTCGTGCACCGCGGCGCGCAGGTCCTGCTCCATCCGCAGCCGCCGCTGCATCCGCTCGCGCAGCCCGACGTCGAAGAAGTGGTGACGGCCCCGCCCGAGCGTTTTCGCCTGGTACATCGCGACATCCGCGTCACGCAGCAGGTCCTCGGCGCTGCGGCGGTCGTCGCGGCCGACGAGGACGACGCCGATGCTCGCGTCCAGGTGCAGCTGCCGGCCCAGCACGCCGATCGGTGCGGCCAGCGCCGCCCGCAGGTGTTCGGCCAGCGCGCGGACCTCGCCCGGGTCGGTGACCTCGGCGGTGACCACGACGAACTCGTCGCCGCCCAGCCGGCCGACCAGGTCGTCGCGGCCCGAGCTGCGGCGCAGGCGTTCCCCGACGATCCGCAGCACCTGGTCGCCGACCGAGTGCCCGAGCGAGTCGTTGATGACCTTGAACTTGTCCAGGTCCAGGAACAGCACGGTGACCGCGCCCCGCTCGCGCACGTCGAGCCGGCCCAGCACCAGCGTCCGGTTCGCCAGCCGGGTCAGCGGGTCGTGGGTGGCGTCGTGCGCCAGCTGCGCGCTGATCGCGCGGGTTTCGGTGATGTCGGTGAACGACGTGACCACGGCCAGCGCCGCCGGGTCGTCCGGGTTGAGCAGCCGCGAGGTGAGCGACACCCAGACATCGCGGCCGTCCGGCCGGCGGAGGCGCACGACCAGGCCGTTGTGCGTGACGCCGGTCCGCCGCGTCTGCACCGACGGCAGCTCGTCCGGCGGGATCCAGTGCCCGGACTCGGTGAACAGCGTCAGCGTGTGGCACGGAACGCCGATCAGGTCAGCTTCGGCGACGCCGAGGATCCGGCAGGCCGCCGGGTTCGCGGCTTCGATGAGCCCGGCCGGCCCCATCACCAGGACGCCTTCGTCGAGGGACGCGACCACCGTGCGGTAGTTCTGCTCGGCCCGCCGCCGCGCGGTTTCGTCGGCGCAGACCAGCACGTACCCGTCGTTCATCTCGGCGGCCGAGACGCGGACCGCCAGCGGCGCGCCGTCCCGCCGCCGGTGCACCGCCTCCGCGACCCCGCCGCCGCGCCGGATGGCGGGCAGGTCGAGGGGCGCGCCGACGAGCTCGCTCGCGCGCCGCCCGACGGCCTCGGCCGCGGTCCAGCCGTACACCGCCTCGGCGGCCGGGTTCCAGCTGGTCACGACCCCTTCGCCGGTGGTCGCGATCAGCGCGTCGCTGACGTGCGACACCAGCGCGGCCTGGTAGCGGAGGGCGTCGGCGGCCGCCTTCTTCGCCGTGATGTCCCGCATGACGACCTGGTAGGCACCGCGGCCTTCGAGGCGCACCGACACCGTCTCCACGGCGAACTTGCTGCCGTCCAGCCGGGACATCAGCGCTTCGACCGGCTCGCTCGCCTGGCCCGGCCGGGTCAGCCCGGCCAGCTCCGCCACCACGGCGGCCCGCGACTCCTCGGCGACGAACTCGGTGAACCGGCGGCCGACGACCTCGTCCGCGCAACGGGCGGCGAACGTCTCCAGGGCGGCGCGGTTGGCGTAGGTGAGGACGCCGTTCTCGTGGACGCAGATCGCGTCCGGACTCAGCTCGACCAGCGCGGCGAGCGAGTCTGCCTCCATGAGCGTTCGTCCCCCATGCGGTCGGCGTGTGGCTCGTCGATTACACCACCGACTCCGGTTCGTGCCTACCCGCCGGAATCCGCTCCCGGCCTGCGGATGCGCGCTGGAGGCGTGGCCCCCAGAACAGCAGCCCGAAGTGGGCGGCGAACGCGTGGCCGAGCAGCGTGACGATCGTGTCGAGGCTCCGCGGGTCGTCGCTGAGCCAGATCGCCGCGATGAACGCCTCCGTCGCGGCCAGCGCCAGGAGCCGCGCGCGGCCGCGGAGCAGGAACACCAGGGCGCCGGCCGTGGTGAAGAAGCCGTAGCTGACCCCGATGTCGAGCCAGTGCCCCGCCGAGTTCGGCAGCACGTGCGCGGTGATCAGGGCCATCACCGGCAGCTCGGTGACCAGCGTGGCCAGCACGTGGCCGGAGAAGAACACGATCGCCACGCGGCGGGCGCCGAACCGGCGTTCCAGCGGCGCGACGGCGATCGCGAAGATCACGACGTAGGCGAGCCAGCCTTCGTCGGACAGCCAGAGCGCACTGGTCAGCAGCGAGGTCAGCGGCCGGCGCCACAGGTTGTGGGCGTCGGTGCTCGACAGCCGCAGCAGCCGTTCGGTCAGGTCCGGGTCGGCGAACTTGAGCAGCAGCGTCGTGCCCAGCAGCACGACCAGGTAGCCGAAGGTGAACGGCGTCGACTTCGGGTTCGGGACGACCTTCAGGACCGACCACCGGGCGCGCGCGCCGACGGCGGCGGGGAGCGGCCGGCCGGCTTTCAGCAGCATGGTCCGAGCTTCGGTGGTCATGCTGGGAGTATCACGAGCGCCAGCTTAGAAAACGCTGTGGAGAGTCACTGACTGTCAAAGTGAACGTTACGTGACGAATTTTTGCCGGGTCTTCACCCGTTCGGGGGGCTTTTACGGTAAGAATACGGCCACGATGTCGGCCGAAAGGCCCTCTCGGGAAGGTCTGTCGGGGTGAACGACGAGGTATCGGTCGCCGAGCTGCTCGTGCGCGAGGGCTGGGGCGACCGTCCGGGACCAGGCCAGTCACGCTGGCGGGTGGTCGCGGTGATGCTCGCCGTCATCGTGGGCTGCGGCGCCGCCGCGGCCCTGGTCGCCTACGGCGGCAACGAGCGGCAGGACGCCGCCCCGGTCGACCAGATCCAGGTCATCCCGTTCCCGCAGCGCACCACCGGGCTGGGCGGCGCCGACCAGGCCACGGACTCCCCGCCCGACGGCGGGATCGGCGGCGGCACCGGCGGCGACGTCGTTCCCGCGTCCGGCGAACACCGCGGCACCGTCACCGAGGTGCCGGGCCGCCCGTCGCCCACCGAGACCAGCGGTGCCGGCGCCGGCACCGCGACGCCGACCACCACGCAGACCGGCGGCGCCGGTTCGACCACCACGCCCACCGCGACGACGACGGGGCACCCGCCGCCGTCCGGTGGTCACTCGCCGGCCCCGACCACCACGCCGCGGTCCGAGCCCTCGTGCGTGCTGCTGATCATCTGCTGGTGAGCTCGGCGCGGACCTTCAGCGCTCGAAGCCGGCGGCGCGCACCATCGTCCGGGTGGGCCAGGACGAACTCCCGCACCGCCGCGACCGTGGCGTCGAGCGCGCGGCCCGCGTCGATCACCGCGTGCGCGTTGTTCTCGTGCGACATCCCGTCGATGCCTTCCTCTTCCAGGAACAGGAAGAACCCGCGCGGGTTGGCCGACAGCGTGTCCAGGGCCTCATTCGCCATCTGGAGCAGCGAGACGCTCGGCGCGTACTTCCCGACGCCGTCCGGGCCGTAGTCGACCATGCCCTCGTTGGCGAACAGCCCGAGGATCCGCGACGCGCGCTGCGCTGGGCTTGGGTTCTGCGCCCGGTCGCCAGCGCGGTGGCCGCCGCGGCGGAGTCGGTGACTACGTTCTCGGGGTCGTCGGGGTCGGTGTGCACCAGCCCGGTGACCGGCAGCCGGTTCATCGCCGGCTCACCGTGCCGGCCGGCGATGGTCAGCCGGAGGAGAGTGCGCTGGCCGGGGCCGAGGCCGTCGCCCTGGATGTAGATGACGTTGCGCGCGTGGGCCGCCGCCGCCACGCCGCCGCTGAACAGGATCAATGCCGCTACGAGAACCCCGGACCGCATCGCGCCTCCCACTGAGGTAGTCAGGAAGCTTTCCTGATATATGCGGGCGGGAAAGGCGAGATGGGCGCCCGCTCAGGGTTCTTCGAGCAGGTCCGGCTCCGCGCGCCGGCCGAGGTGGTTGAACAGCAGGTTCAGTGCGAACGCCAGGACCGCCGCCACCGTGATCGAACTGCCGCAGATCGTCTGCAGCCAGGCCGGGAAGTGCTTGAAGAAGTCCGGTGCGAACGCCGGCAGCAAACCGACACCGAGGGCCACCGCGACGACGAACGTGTTGTGGTTACCGGAAAACTCGACCGTCCGCAGGTTCTGCGCGCCGACCGCGGCGACCATCGCGAACATCACCACCGCAACCCCGCCGACCACCGGCTCCGGGATGGCCGCGACGAACGCGCCGACCTTCGGCACCAAGCCCATCAGGAGCAGGATCCCGCCGGTCACCGCGACCACCCAGCGGCTGCGCACGCCCGTCATCCGCACCAGGCCGACGTTCTGCGCGAACGCCGTGTCGGGGAAGGAGTTCATCACCCCGCCGAGCACCGCCGAGACGCCGTCGGTGGCCAGGCCGCGGGCGAGGTCGGCGTCGGACGGCGGGCGGCCGGTGATCTCGCCGACGGCAATCATGTCGGCCGTCGACTCGGTGAACGTCACCAGCATGACCACGCACATCGACAGGATCGCCGCGACCGGGAACGTCGGGGCACCGAAGTGGAACGGTGACGCCAGCCCGAACCAGCCGGCCGCACGCAGGCCGTCCCAGTGCACCAGCCCCATCGGGATCGCCACGACCAGCCCGATGGCCAGCGCGAGCAGCGGCCCGATCTGGTTGGCGAACCCGCGCAGCACACGCGTGAACAACACGAGCAGCGCGAGCACGCCGAACGCCAGCCCGATGTGCGACGGCGCCGCGTAGTCCGGGGCCGTCGTGTCGTGGCCGGCGATCATCGCCGCGCCCGGGCCGAGCAGCGAGACGCCGATGACCAGCAGCAGCGTTCCGGTGACCAGCGGCGGGAAGAACCGGATCAGCTTCGCGAACGGCCGCGCGATGAGCAGCCCGAACACGCCGGAGGCGATCATCGCGCCGTAGACCGCGGGCAGGCCGTACTGGGACGCGATCAGGATCATCGGGTTGACGACGGTGAACGTCGCGCCGGCCACCACCGGCAGCCGGATGCCCAGCAGTTTCCCGATGCCGACCGCCTGTATCAGCGTCGCGATGCCGGCGACCAGCAGATCGGCGTTGACCAGCAGCCCGATCGTCGCGGGATCGAGCTTCAACGCGCTGCCGACGATCAGCGGCACCGCGACCGAGCCGGCGTACATGATCGACATGTGCTGGAGGCCGAGCAGGGCGAGCCGTCCGGCGGGCAGGCCCCGGTCGACCGGGTGGACCGCGGATTCCGTCATGAGCGGACGGTAGCAAGAGCCGGGCGCGATGATCATGGTTCAGGGGGCGGCGCGAAGGCCGGGAGTGTGTGACCATCGGTGCATGACTTCGGGTGGCATTTCCCAGGTGGGCCCGCCGTTTCGCGCCGATCACGTGGGGAGCCTGCTGCGGCCCCCGGTGCTGCGCGACGCGCGACGGCGGCACGAAAGCGGTGAGATCAACGCGGAGCAGCTGCGCGCGGTCGAGGACGACGCGATCCGCGACGTGATCAAGATGCAGAAGGCCGCCGGGCTCAGCTCGGCGACCGACGGCGAGTTCCGGCGCGCTTCCTGGCACATGGACTTCATCTACTCGCTCGGCGGCATCTCGAAGAGCGACGAGCGGCTGCACGTCAAGTTCCACAACCTGGCGGGCGACCTCGAGTTCAGCCCGCCCGGGCTGCAGGTCGACGGCAAGGTGCGGCTCGACGAGCCGGTCTTCGCCGACCACTTCCGGTTCCTGCAGTCCCATGTGGACCCCGGCGTGACGCCGAAGCTGACCATCCCGTCGCCGAGCATGGTCTACTACCGCGGCGGCCGGGCCGCGGTCAGCGAGAGCGTGTACCCGGACCTCGAGGAGTTCTTCGACGACCTCAGCGCGGCCTACAAACAGCAGGTCAGCGCGGTGCACGGGCTCGGCTGCCGGTACCTGCAGCTCGACGACACCAGCCTCGCCTACCTCAACGACCCGGCGCAGCGGGAGCTCGTCGCGCGGATGGGCGGCGACCCGGACACCCAGCACGTGCGCAACATCGCGACGATGAACGCGGCCCTGGAAGGCCGGCCCGAGGACCTCACCGTGACGACCCACCTGTGCCGGGGCAACTTCCGGTCGTCGTGGGCCGCGGAGGGCAGCTACGAGTTCGTCGCCGAGGCGCTGTTCGGCGAGCTCGCCGTCGACGGGTTCTTCCTGGAGTACGACGACGAACGCTCCGGCGGGTTCGAGCCGCTGCGGTTCGTGCCGAAGGACAAGAAGGTCGTCCTCGGCCTGGTCACCACCAAGCGGCCGGAGCTGGAGGACCCGGACGTCCTGGTGCGGCGGATCGAGGAGGCGTCGCGGTACGTCGACATCGACCGGCTCTGCCTGTCGCCGCAGTGCGGCTTCTCCTCGACGGAGGAGGGCAACGACCTGACCACGGACGACCAGCTGCGGAAGCTGGAGCTGATCGTGGCGACGGCCGACCGCGTCTGGGGCGGCCACTGATGATCACCTGCGTCGTCGACTACGTCATCGACCCCGCGAAGCTCCCCGACTTCGAGCGCTTCGCCGCCGCCTGGATGCGGCTGGTGCAGCGCGAAGGCGGCATCCACCACGGCTACTTCCTGCCGTCGGAGGGCGCGAGCGACGAAGCACGGGCGCTGTTCAGCTTCGAGAGCCTCGCCGCGTACGAGCGCTACCGAACGCTGTTCGGCGTCGACCCGGACTTCATCGAGGCCGACAAGATCCGCGACGAGAGCGGGTGCGTGGTGCGGTACCGGCGGACGTTCATGCGGCCGCTGCTGCCGGACGACGAAGAGGGGTGAGACATCGCGCGGGGCGGCCGCCGTCGGTCGTGGACCGCGTCCTCGACCTGCTGGGCGCGTTCACGGCCGACCGGCCGCGGCTGACGCTGTCGGACCTCAGCCGCCGCGCCGGGCTGCCGCTGTCGACCACGCACCGGCTGGCCGGCGAGCTCACCCGGCGCGGCGCGCTCGTGCGCGACGAAACGGGCGGCTACCGCGTCGGGCTGTGGCTGTGGGAGGTCGCGTCGCTGGCGCCGCACGGCGCCGAGCTGCGCGAGAGCGCGATGCCGTTTCTCGAGGACCTCTACGAGGCCACGCACCAGAACGTGCAGCTCGCCGTGCTCGACGGGCCGGAGGTCGTGTTCGTCGAGCGCATCTCCGGCCGCGGTGCGGTCAACGTGCTGACCCGCGTCGGCGGGCGGCTGCCCGCCCACGCCACCGGCGTCGGCCAGGTCCTGCTCGCGCACGCCTCCGCCGAGGCGCAGGAGGAGGTCCTGGCGGGGCCGCTGAAGGCGTTCACGCCGAAGACGATCAGCGCGCCCGCGCAGCTGCGGCGGGTGCTCGCGGACGTGCGCCGGGACGGGTACGCGATCAGCGACGGCCAGGTCGAGCTGATCGCGCTCTCGGTGGCCGCACCGGTCCGCGACGCCACGGACGCCGTCGTGGCCGCCATCTCGGTGGTCGTCCCGGCGGAGGGAACGGACCCGCGGACGCTGGTCCCGGCGGTCCGGGCCGCGGCCCGGGGCATCTCGCGGGTGCTGGGCGCGCCCCGGCCCGGCGGCGGTTCCTCGACGGCTTGAGCCGGTTGTGGTCGGATGAGACAGAGGGTTGCCGGATCGGGGTGAGGAGCAGGAATGACCACCGTTCTCGTCGTCGGTGCTGGTCAGAGCGGGTTCCAGGCCGTGGCTTCGCTGCGGGACCGGGGCTTCGCCGGCCGGGTCGTGCTGGTCGGGGACGAGCCGGGGGTGCCCTACCAGCGGCCGCCGCTGTCGAAGGCGTACCTGGCCGGGACCGCCGGGCTCGAGCAGCTGCACCTGCGCGGCGAGGACTTCTTCGCCGAGAAGGACATCGAGCTGGTCGCCGGGCGGGTCGCGGCGATCGACCGCGAGGCGGCGGCCGTGCGGCTCGACGACGGCCGCGAGCCGGCCTACGACTTCCTCGTCCTGGCCACCGGCGCCCGCAACCGGACGCTGCCGGTGCCGGGCGCGGACCTGCCGGGGGTGCTGACGCTGCGCACCCGCGACGACGCCGACCGGCTGCGGGCGTCCCTCGAACGGGCCGAAAACGTCGTCGTGGCCGGCGGTGGGTTCATCGGGCTGGAGTTCGCTTCCCACGCCGGTCGCCCGGTGACGATCGTCGAGGCGCAGGACCGCCTGCTCAACCGCGTCGCGACGCCGGAGATCTCCACGTACTTCGCCGACCTGCACCGCAAGGCCGGGCACACGGTGCTGCTCGGCCAGGGTGTCGCCGCGATGCACGGCGACTCGCGGGTGCGGGAGGTCGAGCTGGCCGACGGCACCCGGCTGCCCGCGGACCTGGTCGTCGTGGCCGTCGGGGTGGTGCCCGAGACGTCGCTCGCCGAGGCCGCCGGGCTGCCGGTGCGCAACGGCGTCGTCGTCGACGCGCACCTGCGCACGGCGGACCCGCGGATCTTCGCCATCGGCGACTGCGCCAACTTCCCGTGCGTGCAGGCCGGCGCCGAGACCCGGCTGGAGTCCGTGCAGAACGCCGTCGACCAAGCCCGCTGCGTGGCCGCGGCGATCACCGGCACCGAAGAGCCGTACGCGAGCCTGCCCTGGTTCTGGACCGACCAGGCGGGCGCGAAGCTGCAGATCGCCGGGATCCTGGCGGGCGCGGACCGGACGGTGGTCGCGGGCGACCCGGCCGCGGGCAAGTTCTCCGTGCTGTCCTTCCGCGACGACGTCCTCATCGCCGTCGAGTCGGTGAACCGGCCGGCCGACCACATCGCCGCACGACGGCTGTTCACGGCCGAGCCGAAGCCCGCGTACGCCGATCTCGAGACGAGCGAGTTCGACCTGAAAGCTCACCTGAAGGCAGCGTCAACTCGCGGTTGACGGAACTAGATCGTCAACCTAAAGTTGACGGCATGACCCTACCGACCAACATCAAGCTCGACGACCTGATCACCGCCATCAAGAGCAACAACGACCACGACGCCCTGGCCCAGCTGACCGACGCCGTCTACGTGGGCCAGCACCTCGGCGAGGTGGCCGACCACCTGATCGGTCACTTCGTCGACCAGGCCCGGAGATCGGGCGCGTCCTGGACCGACATCGGCGCCAGCATGGGCGTCACGAAACAGGCCGCCCAGAAGCGGTTCGTGCCGAAGGTCGACCCCGGCGGCGACCCGTCCGGGGCGATCGAGCGCGTCTACGGGCGCTACACCGACCGGGCGCGGCACGTCATCGTCGAGACGCAGAAGGCGGCCGTCGACCACGCCAGCCCGGAGATCGACACCGTGCACATCGTGCTGGGCCTGCTGACCGAGCCCGCCGCCCTCGCGGCCGGGGCGATCCTGGCCCAGGGCGTGCAGCTCGACGCCGTCCGCGGAGCGGCCGAGGCGCGGCTGCCCGAGCCGGTCGAGCCGGTGCCGAACGTGGTCCCGTTCTCGGCGGCGGCCAAGAAGACCCTGGAACTGACCATGCGCGAAGGCCTGCGGCTCGGGCACAACTACATCGGCACCGAGCACATCCTGCTGGCGCTGCTGGAACAACGTGAGGGCGCCGGCTTCGAGGTGCTCGACGGCCTGGGCGTCAAGAAGGACAAGGCCGAGGCGAAGATCGTCGAGGTGCTGGCGGAACTCCTCGCCGCCCGGGGGCAGTGAAGCTCCTGCTGGCCGCCGCACTGCTCGCCGTGCTGCTGGTGACGCTGCTCTGACCGGGTGGGACCAGGGGGTCTTCCCGGTCAGAGCAGCGGCTCGTCAGGCGTCGGACTCCGGGCGGCCGTCGGCGGCCCAGGCCGTGTGGAACGAGCCTTCGCGGTCCACCCGGCGGTAGGTGTGGGCGCCGAAGAAGTCGCGCTGGCCCTGGACCAGGGCGGCCGGCAGGCGGTCCGCGCGGAGGCCGTCGTAATAGGCCAGCGCCGTCGAGAAGCCCGGCGTCGGGATGCCGAGCTTGACCGCCGTCGAGATCACCGAACGCCACGAGTCCTGCGCGTCCTCGACCGCCTTGCGGAAGCCGCCCGACGTCAGCAGCGTCGGCAGCTCCGGCTCGTCGGCGTAGGCGGCGGTGATGTCGTTGAGGAACTTCGCGCGGATGATGCAGCCGCCGCGCCAGATCGAGGCGACCTTGCCGAGGTCGATGTCCCACCCGTACTCGGTCGCGCCGGCCTGGATCTGGTTGAAGCCCTGCGCGTACGCGACCACCTTCGACGCGTACAGCGCCTGCTCGACGTCGTCGGCGAAGCGCTCCAGCGAGGACCCCGACAGCGGCGCCGCCGACGGGCCGCCGAGCCCGCGGGCCGCCGCACGCAGCGACTTGGACCCGGACAGCGAACGCGCGAAGACGGCTTCGGCGATGCCGGAGATCGGGACACCCAGGTCGAGGCCGATCTGCACGGTCCAGCGGCCGGTGCCCTTCTGCTCGGCGGCGTCCTCGACGACGTCCACGAACGGCTTGCCGGACGTCTTGTCGACGTGCGCCAGCACCTCGGCGGTGATCTCGATCAGGTAGGAGTCGAGGCGCCCGGTGTTCCAGGTGCGGAACACGTCGGCGATCTCGGCCGGCGCGTAGCCGCCCGCGTGCCGGAGCAGGTCGAACGACTCCGCGATCAGCTGCATGTCGGCGTACTCGATGCCGTTGTGCACCATCTTGACGAAGTGGCCGGCGCCGTCCGCGCCGATGTGCGTGCAGCACGGCTCGCCGTCGACCTTCGCCGAGATGTCCTCGAACAGCGGGCCGAGCGACTCGTACGACTCCTTCGAACCGCCGGGCATGATGCTCGGCCCGTGCAGCGCGCCTTCCTCGCCGCCGGAGACGCCGCTGCCGACGAAGTGCAGGCCACGCTCGCGCAGCGCCTTCTCGCGGCGGCGCGTGTCGGCGAAGTGCGCGTTGCCGGCGTCGATGATCACGTCGCCCTCTTCGAGCAGCGGCGCGAACTCTTCGATGACGGCGTCCGTCGGGCCGCCCGCCTTGACCATGATCACGACCTGCCGCGGCCGCTCCAGCGCGTCGACGAACGCCTGCGCGGAGTACGCCGGGATGAAGTCGCCCTCGTCGCCGACCTGCTCCACCAGCGCGCGGGTCCGCTCCTCGGACCGGTTGTGCAGGGCCACCGTGTGGCCGTGCCGGGCCAGGTTGCGGGCCAGGTTGCGGCCCATGACCGCCAGGCCGGTGACCCCGATGCTCGCCTTCTTGCTCATCCGAATCCTCTCAACGTCTCTCTCGATTCAGACCCTAGTCCGATCGACGCCTCAAGGGAGGGCACGGAGGAGCAGCTCACCTAGTTCAGGAGAAGCAGCGGATCGGGCCCTTGTTGTAGGCGAGCATGTCGGTGATCGCCGCGACCAGGTCGATGTCGGCGCCCCACTCGGCGCCGTCGAGCTCGGCGTACGCGCGGTGCAGGTTGCCCGGCAGCCGCTCCTGCTCGCTCAGCGACGCGAACTCGCCGAGGTCCGTCTCCTTGGCCAGCTCCAGCGGCGACAGCCCGGCGGCCTTCCCGCGCTCGGCCGTCTTCTGGACGAATCCGAGGTATTCGTCCACTTTGTCCACGACCTCCAGCCCGCAGGGGCCGCCGTGACCAGGCAAGATGACTTCGGGCTGAAGCTCCCGGATGACGTCGAGGCCCTTGCGCCACCCGGCGACCGAGCCCATCAGCGCGAACGGGCTGCCGCCGTGGAACACCAGGTCACCGGCGTACAGCACGCGCTGCGCGGGCAGCCAGACCAGGACGTCGTTGGTCGTGTGGGCCGCGTGACCCGGGTGGATCAGCTGGATTTCGACGTCGCCGGCGTACACCGTGAGCCGGTCGTCGAACACGATCTCCGGCGGCCGCGACTCGAGCTCGCCCCAGTCGCTGCCGACGAAGACGCCCTCGAACGTCTGGATGCCCTCGGCGACCATCACCTCGCGCGTCTTGCGGTGGCCGACCACCGCCGCGCCCGTGACCAGGTAGTTCCCGTTGGTGTGATCGCCGTGGTGGTGGGTGTTCACCAGCGTCGTCACCGGGCTGCCGGTGGTACTGCGGACTGCCTCGAGCAAGGCGCGCGTGCGGCGCTCGGTCGAACACGTGTCAATGAGCACGGTGTGGTCGCCGGCGTCGACGAACCCGCAGTTGTTGATGTACCAGGAGCCGTCCGGCTGGACGTACCCGTGGACCTGGTCGGCCAGCCGGGTGACGGCGGCGGCGGAAGGCGAGCGATCGGTCACCGGGCCACTATGCCCGAGAGAGGGCTCCGCCGGTTGGCGGAATAATTCGGAATTTCGCTGGTCCAGGCGAGTGATAGCGCAGGTGACTGGCGTTCCGCGACGTTTCCTGGAACGCTGCGCGATGTCATCATCGAGATCCGCAAGGTGAAGCACTAACCTGGGTGGGTTCGATAGTTCGCGCGCGACGGCGACCGGGAGGCCGCCGTCGCTTGGTAGTGGTCCGGGAGAGCAGGGCGATGGCCAGCACCGTCACCTCGCGCCGGAAGCAGCTCGGGAACGAGCTCCGGCATGCCCGCACCGCGGCGCGGATGACACAGCAACAGGTCGCCGAGGTCCTCGGCTGCACCCAGGGCAAGGTCAACAAGATCGAGTCCGGTGCCGTCGGGGTGAAGCTCGGGGATGTGCGATCGATGCTGAACGCGTTCGGGATCAACGGCGAAGAGGCCGACACGCTGATGAACCTGGCGCGGGCCGCCGCCGGGCAGCGCGGCCACTGGTCCGGCTACCGCTCGGTGGTGCCGCACTGGTTCCGCACCTTCACCGACCTGGAGCCCGCGGCCGCGGAGATCCTCACCTGGCACGGCGAGCGCATCCCGGGCCCGCTGCAGTCCGAGCACTACATGCTTAAGCAGTTCACCGAGTTCGGTGCCACCGACGTGACGTCGCTGGTGCGCAACCGGCTCGACCGCAAGGCGGTGTTCGAGCAGCAGCAGCCGCCGTACTACCGGTTCATCATCAGCGAAGGCGCGCTGCGCCGGGCGCCCGGTGGCTACGCGCCCGCGGTGATGCTCGACCAGGTCGAGCACCTGCTCTCGCTCGAGAAGCACCCGCGCGTCTACGTGCACGTACTCCCGTTCGGCGCGCGGCTGGCCGCGGTGCCCAACGACTTCACGATCATGCGGTTCCCGGACCGCACCCGGGACTTCGTCTACATCGAGCACTCCGCCGGCGGCCTGTACCTCGACGACGTCAAGGACTTCAACATCTTCGTCGACTCGTGGGACAGGCTGCGCGGAGCGGCGCTGGAGCGCCAGGAGACCCGGCAGTTCCTCAAGGAGCTCGCGGAGGGTTACCGCGCGCAGATGCAGCAGCTCCAATAGGGCGAATGGCGGCCTGAGGTGTCCCGGGCCGTGAACAACCTTCGGTAGAGTCACTCCGTTAGGCCTGAATCCACCGGAAGTGGCCGCCTCGAAGGGGACGTCGTGGACCCCGACTTCCTTCCCGATGTCATCGATCTGGACCGCCCGAATGTGGCCCGCATCTACGACTGGGCGCTGGGCGGCACCGCGAACTGGGCGGTCGACCGGCAGTACGGCCAGCAGGCGGTGGAAGCGTTCCCGCTCGCCAAGACCCTGGCCCGGAGCAACCGCGACTTCCTCGGCCGGGCCGTGCGCTACTGCCTCGCCGAAGGCATCACGCAGTTCCTCGACCTCGGCTCCGGCATCCCCACCGCGGGCAACGTGCACGAGGTGGCCGACGACCACGTCGACGACAGCCGGTGCGTCTACGTCGACTGCGAGCCCGTGGCCGTCGCGCACGGGCGGATGCTGCTCGAAGAAGCCGGCGACCCCGAACGGCACGCCGTGCTGCACGCCGACCTGCGGGACGCCGGCGAGGTCTGGGAAGCCGCGCTGGCCACCGGCGTGCTCGACCCGGACCGGCCGATCTGCCTGCTCACCGTGGCGGTGCTGCACTTCCTGCCCGACGTCACCGGCGTCCGCGAAGCCATCCGCGACTACCGGACGCTCCTGGCGCCCGGGTCGGCGTACGTCCTTTCGCACGCGACCGAATCCGGCGTCGAAGGCGAAGAGCTGGAGCAGATCCGGCGGCTGGTGAAGCTGTCCGAGCGGTCGAGTTCCCCCGCGGTGTCCCGATCGCTCGCCGAGATCGCCGCGTTCTTCGGTACCTTCGACGTCGTCGAGCCCGGGATCGTGCCTGTGGGAGAGTGGCGCCCGGAGCCCGGCGCCGCCACGGTCCCCCTCGCGAGCGTGGTCGGCGGTGTCGGCCGCAAGCCTGGAGGACGCAATGACTACGCAGGACCCCGAAGCCCCTGAAGGCGTGGACCTCGACCGGCCGAACGCGGCCCGCATCTACGACTGGTTCCTCGGCGGCGACGCCAACTGGGCCATCGACCGCCAGTTCGGCGAGCAGGCGGTCAAGACGTTCCCGATGATCAAGACGGTCGCCCGTGCCGGCCGCGACTTCCTCGGCCGCGGCGTCCGGTACCTGGCGCGCAACGGCGTCGACCAGTTCCTCGACCTCGGCTCCGGCGTCCCGACGGTCGGCAACGTCCACGAGGTCGCCACGGAGGTCAACCCGGACGCGCGGTGCGTGTACGTCGACAACGAGCCGGTCGCCGTCGCCCACTCCCAGATCCTGCTGGAACAGGAGGGTGTCGCGGACCGGCACGCGGTGCTGCAGGGCGACCTGCGCGACCCGGCCGACATCTGGAAGCGCGCGCTCGACACCGGCGTCCTCGACCCGAACCGCCCGATCGGCCTGATCATGGTCGGCGTCCTGTACTTCCTCGGCGCCGACGAGCCGGTGGCCCAGACCATCCGGAAGTACCTGTCGCTGCTGCCCGCCGGTTCGTACTTCCTGTCCTCGCACCTGACGAGCGACGGCCTGCAGGAGATGGCCGACGTCGACAGCCGCGAGACGATCATGAAGCAGTACAACCAGTCGAGCACGCCGCTGCACCTGCGCACCCGCGCGGAGTTCACGTCGTTCTTCGAAGGGCTGGAGCTCGTCGAGCCGGGCATCGTCTACCTGCCGGAGTGGCACCCGGAGGAGATCGAGTCCAAGGCCACGAAGAAGCTCGCGAACGACCCGTCGTTCGTCGGTCACCTCTGCGGCCTCGGCCGCAAGCCGTGACGGCCGCCGCCTACGACGCCATCGCCGCGCAGTACGCCGAGTTCGCCCGCGAGGTCTGGGACAAGCACCCGCTGGAACGGGCGGTGTGGACGGCGTTCGCGGATTCCGTCCGCGGCCGCGGCCCGGTCGCCGACCTCGGCTGCGGGCCCGGCCGGCTGACGGCGCACCTGCGTTCGCTCGGGCTCGACAGTTTCGGCGTCGACCTGTCGCCGGCGATGATCGAGCTCGCCCGGGCGGCGTACCCGGACCTGCGGTTCGAAGTCGGTTCCATGGCGGCGCTGGCGGTGCCCGACGCGTCCCTGGGCGGGATTCTCTCGTGGTACTCGATGATCCACACGCCGCCGGCGGAAATTCCGGGCTACTTCGGCGAATTCGCCCGAACGTTGGCGTCGGGCGGTCACGTTCTGTTGGGGTGCTTCGAATCCGGCGGTGGCCCGCGAACGGCTTTCGACCACAAGGTGACGACGGCCTACAGCTGGCCGTTGGACGAACTGGCCGGTTTCGGGGCTGCGGCGGGATTCCACGAAGTGGGGCGGGTGTACCGCGAGCCGGTCGCGGGGGAGCGGCCGATGCGCCACGGCTGCCTGCTGCTCCGAAAACCGTAGCCCCGCACGGCAAGAGCCCCGGTTCCGCAGGAAACCGGGGCTCTTCGGTGGTGGTACGGCAGTTCAGACGCGCGAACCGAGCCGGCCGCGCAGCAACGGTGTCAGGTCGATCGACGCCTCCAGCGGGCGGGTCGTCCGGACCCCGTCGGAGTGGCGCCGCAGCGGGACGTCCTGGTCCGCCGCCCACGTCGTCGTCTTGCGCAGCGGCGCCTGGATCAGGCTGAAGCCGAAGCGGTTCCGCAGCTCGTTCCCGATGCCCCGGCGGCCACGGTGTGCTTCGTCCTCGCGGCGGAACAGCGAGTTCACCCGCACGGCCATCGTCTACACCCCCTGCTCTCGTCGCGGTGACCCGGCGGGTTCGCCGCTGGTCAGATGCGCTCGGATCAGCCCGGTCGTGGCCGTGGCGGCGCGTCCGGAGACGTGGGGCCTGTCCTCGACGATCACGCTGATCCTCCCCCATGAGGTCTTGCGGCGGCTTGGGTTTATCCGGTCCGGCACTGGTCAGTCCGACACTTCGGCCCGTGCCGACGACCGCCCGCCGCGAGCAGGCAGTCGTTCACCGACGCCGGCGCCCCGGCCGATGCGATTAATCCTACTCCTGGAATAATCTTCATGTCGAGGCCGAAGCTAGTTGATCACCCGCTTGGCCCTGTGGCTTGCGCCATTGAGACACTGAGTAGCCGGGAGCGGGTGCATTTCGACCAGTTCGCGGCCGCGACCCCATCGATCCTCGGAGGTACGACCCATGGCGGATTATCCGTCGTTCGCGGATTACGATCCGAACACGGCCGTGTCTATGTTCGAAGAGGCCGCCTGGGAGAAGTCGTTCGCCAGCGAACCCAACGGCGGCAGCTGCGTCGAGGTCAACCTCGGCCGGGACGGCCTGATCGGCGTCCGGGACACCAAGCTCACGACCAGTCCCGTCTTCGTCTTCGACACCGCCGAGTGGGAAGCGTTCCTGATCGCGGTCAAGGCCGGGCAGTTCGACCTGCCCGCCTGAGCCCGCCCGGCCGGCTGCTGGTGAAAAGGTTGGAGAACAGATGGTGAAGGCCCCCTTCCCGTCTCGGTGAAGGAGGCCTTCGCGACGCCCTGAATACGTCCGGACGCCGAATGTGAGCGGAATCTCACCCGGTTGCCGGGAGCTCCCCGCCGCGCAACCGGCCGCGGGTCCGGCGCCAGGCCACCACGACGAGCACCACGAGCCCGATCAGCGGCAGCGTGCTGATCGCCCAGCTCACGCCCATCGGCGGCCCGGGCTGCTGCAGCACCGGCAGCGCCCGCAGCTCGCCGGTGCCGGACCCGGCGGGGCCGTTGACGGTGAAGCGGAACGTCCACTCGCCCGGCTGCGGCAGCGACCGGACGTCCAGCCCCCAGACCTCCCGCTTGCGCGGGTGCCGCACGAGCGGCTGGGCGCGGCGCTGCGCGCCACCGGGGCCGAGCATCGTGAGCCGACCGGACTTGTCCTCGATCCCGCCGTCGGGGATGAAGGTGAAGTCCAGTGACTGCATGGCTTTCAGCGGCCAGGTGCTGAACCCGACCGTCAGCCCGTACGGCCCGGCCTGCACCCGCTCGGTGTGCACGATGTTCACCGGCTCGTAGGCGTTCGCCGGTGCCGCGGTGGCGAACAGCAGGGCGGCGACCGCGGTCAGGGCCAGAACAATCCGCTTTACGGCGGTTCCGGATGGCAGAGCCCCCGGCCCGAGTGACATTGTCTTACGCATCAGCGGTTTCCCCCTTCTCCGCGGGCGCCAGCAGGCAGAGCATCCCGCCGAACCGCCACCCGGCGAACCCGCCGAGCAGCCCGAGCAGGCCGGCCAGTACGGCCGTCGTCGCCAGGTACCAGGCCGGCGGCAGGTGCGCGCCGGTGTAGAGCAACACCCGCTGCACCGGCAGGCTCAGGCCGGTCAGCAGCCCGGCAACCCCGCCGACGACCACCGAAACGCGGCCCGCGCGCCACCCGCGGCGTCGCCCGGCCAGGTAGCCCAGTTCCATCAGCGCGGCCACCGGCAGCAGCGCCATCGGCGCCAGCGACGGCATTTCCGGCACCCCCGAGATCGCGTCGCGCATCGGCAGGCCGACGAGGTCCGCGTAGGCCCGCGCCGCCCACGGCGAGAACCACCAGAAGAGCACCTGCACGGCCGCGACCAGCGCCGCGGTGCCGACCGCCCCGCCGGGCCGCCGGAGGAACCCCGCGCCGACCGCCACCAGCAGCACCGCCATCATCGACGTCCCGATCGAGACGGCGTCGGCGTAGTCGTCCGGCACCTGCTGCAACCCCAGGGCCAGCACGGGACCGAAGGTGAGCAGCACGGTCAGCGACGCCAGCGTGCCGAGCCGGCCCCAGCGGTGCTCGCGTGCCGCGGCGAACACCGCGGTCGTGCCGATCAGCGACACCGTGATCGACAGCAGCAGCCCGATGTGCGGCGGCGAGTCGATGACCGCGTCGAAGCCGTAGAGCCCGTGCCACCACTGGTCCCACAGGCCGTACAGCAGGAACGTCGCCGCGCCGACCCCGGACATCAGGTAACCCAGCGGCGCCGCGAACGTCCGGCCGAAGACGTTGACCACGCGCCCGCCGACCCGCGGGTCGACCGGCCGGCCCGCGCGCCGGGCCGCCGTCGTCAGCAGCACGACGGCGAGGCTCGCCAGGCCGACGACCGCGCTGCCCGCGTACAGGAACAGGTGCGGCAGCGTGAAGAACGTGTCCGGCCCGACGTCGCTGTGCCACTGGATGTCCCAGGTCAGCCCGACCAGCGACAGAAGCGACCCGCCGAGCACGACGTTCGCCGGCAGCAGCCCCGTTCGCGCCGGTTTCGCCACGGACGTGGTGCGCACGCCCGATGCGGTGAGATCCATTCCCCCTCCTTCTACTTGACCAACAACGGAAAGACGACTTGCGCGGGCCCGCCGGGCCCGGTCAGCGCCACGGTGATCTCCCACTGCCCGGCCATCGGCAGCCCGACGTCCGCCGCGCGGAAGCGGCCGGGCCCGTCCGGCCCGGCGGGCACCGGCGCCAGCGCGTGCCCCATCTGTGCCATGACCGGCGCGACCGTGACGGCTTCGGGCGCGGGCCCGGTCACCGCCACCGCGAACGTGTTGCCGCCGACGCGCGGCTGGTCCGCGGAGAACTGCACGGTGTAGGGCCCGGAAACGGCCTGCTGCGTGGTGGGTTTCGCGCCCCCGCCGCCCCAGAGCAGCCAGGCGGCGCCGGCCGCGACGACCAGCGCGACGACGGCGATCAGCAACGTCGGGCGCTTCACCGGCCGGCTCCGGTCGCCGGGACGTCGACCACGGCGGGCACGGTGAGCACGTGGAAATCGCGTTCGGCCTGCAGCCAGATCCGGTACCGGCCCGGTTCGGCGAAGGTGTAGGTGAAGCTGACGTCCGGGCCGTACGCGGCGACTGTCTCGTCAGGACGGTCGAGCTGACCGGCGACCGGCGGGACCATCGCGTGGACGTGCGCCCACGTGGGTGCCTTGGCGGCGCCTTCGCCGGCGGGCCCGGTGAACGGCCCGGTGATGATCAGGTGGCCGAGCATGCCCAGCCAGGGCTGGAGGTCCTGGGCGGGGAAGTGCGCGGTGATGGTGGTCGGCGTCCCCGGGCCGATGGTGAGCTCGACCGGGGTGCCGTCGACGGTCCGCAGGCCGGCGCCGGGTGGTTCGGGGGCGGGCGCGGCGGTGCCCTTGACGTCCACAGTGGACCGGGCCAGCTGGACGCCGCCGCCGCGCCGCGCGAGTTCCGCGGCGACGGCGTACGTGCCCGACTCCGGATCGGCGAGGCGGACGCGGAAGTCGCCCGGGCCGACGCGGACCGGGTGCAGGTGGCTGAGCCGCCCGGAGGGGGAGACCAGCACCAAGTGCACGAGGGCGTTGTCGTGGACCAGCAGGTCGTCGACCGGCCGCCCGGTGGCGCCGTCGGTGAGCCTCAGCTTCAGAGTGCCCTGCTGCGCCTCGACCGCGAGGTTCACCGGCGGCCGTGAGTAATCCACTGTGGACGACCGGGCGTTCGCGTACGGGTCGGTCACGTTGTCGAACGTCGGGTCCAGCTGGCTGCCGGGCGCGGGTGGTGGGGGAGTACTCGCCGACAGCAGTGCCCCGGTGACGGCGACGGCGATCGCGGCGACCGCGCCGCCCGCGGGGATCAGCGCGAACGCCGTCCTCCTCGCCCGCACGCCCACGACCAGGGCCAGCAGCAGGAAGACGCCGGCGGCGACGAACCCGCCGTAGGTCGCCTTCTCCCACGGCGGCACCACCCGCGCGGGCACGAGGAACGGGATGGTCGCCGGGGGCCCGGCGCCGTCGCTCAGCGACAGCAGCCACGGCCCCGGCTTGTCGACTTGGAGATTTCCCGCGTACATCCCGGGCTCGGCGCCGAGGACGACGTCAGCGCGTGACACCGTGACGCCGTCGGCCGCGACCGCCAGGTGCAATGCGCCGGGCGCGGTGCCCCGGTGCGTCACGACGTCGACCCGCAGCGGCGACGGCGTCGTGTCGACGCGCCGGATGATCACGGTCAGTTCGCGTGCGCCGAGCGTCTGCGCCACCTGGACGTCGGTGCCGCTCGGTGCGCCGTCGGCGTGCGCGGTCCCGCCGCCGGCCGCGATCCCCAGGACGGTCAGCAGCATCAGCAACGCCGCTTTCGATTTGATCCCCATGGTGTGGCGAACCTAACCGGTGCGGCCGGTGGCGGGCGTCACGGCGGCGAGGGAAAGCCGGTCCCCAGTTCGGGGGACCGGTGCCCCCGGGAATCTCAGGGCCGCAGGAACCGCCGCAGGTGGGCGACGGTTTCCTCGGGTTGTTCCTCGGGCAGGAAGTGGCCGCACTCGGCGAGGGCCTCGCCGGTGACGTCGTTCGCGTACTCCCGCCAGATATCCAGCGTGGGGAGCGTGCCGAGCAGGCCGTTCGCGCCCCAGAGCGCGAGAAGCGGCTGGGTGACGCGCTTTCCGGCGGCGAATTCGGCGTCGTCGAGCTCGGCGTCGTCGGGGAAGGAGGCGCGGTAGTCGTCGAAGCCGGCCCGGAGCGCGCCCGGCTGGGAGAAGGCGCGGACGTACTCGGCCTGCGCGTCGGCGTCAAGGGCGTGGCGCTGGTAGGTCCAGCGCTCGAAGAAGTAACCGAGGTAGCCGGCGATGTTCTGGCCGGCGAGCAGTTCCGGCAGGTCGGGCTGCAGGTGGAAGAGCCAGTGCCAGTACGCCTTGGCGATGCCGGCGTCGAGGCGCTGCCACATGGCGCGGGTGGGCGCGATGTCGAGCACGGCGAGGCGTTCGACCTGGTCCGGGCGGTCGAGGGCCCAGCGGTGGGCGACGCGGCCGCCGCGGTCGTGGCCGACGACGGCGGTGGTGGCGAATCCGAGGTGGTCGGCGAGCGCGGCGACGTCGGCGGCCATCGTGCGCTTGTCGTAGCCGGTGCCCGGTTTGTCGGTGCGGCCGTAGCCGCGCAGGTCGGGGGCGATCACGGTGTGGGCCTCGGCGAGCGGCGCGAAGACCTTGTGCCAGCAGTGCGACGTCTGCGGCCAGCCGTGCAGCAGGAACAGCGGCGGGCCGTCACCGGCGCGGAGGTAGTGCACGCGGATGCCGTTCACGGTGGCCATGTTGTCTAACCGGTTCATAGGGTTAGACGGTAGCGCTGCTTCTAACTGTCTTCAAGGGTTAGCATGACGGCATGGAATGGGTCTTCGACGGCGGACGGCCGTGTCTCGACCTCGTCAACACGATGCGCAGCCGGCACGAGGACGGCGTGGAGCTGCTGACCGGCCCGGACGCGCTGGCGGAGTGGCTCTCGCTGGCGGGGCTGACGACGGGGCCGGTCCCGGTGACGGCGGGCAACGTGCTGGCGGCGAAGGCACTGCGGGAGGCGATCGACCGGGTGCTGCTGCCGCCCGAGGAGCTGTCGAGGATGGACGTCGAGCTGGTCAACAACGCGGCGGCCTCGGCACCCGCGCCCCCACCGCGGCTGGCGTTGGCGGGCGGCACCCTGCGGCGAGAGGTCCCGGCCCCGAAGGACCCGGTGGCGGTGGCGTTCGCGGCCCTGGCCGCGGACGCGATCGACCTGGCCACGAGCGACGCGGAGGTCCGAGTGTGCGCGGCGGACGACTGCGGCCTCCGGTTCTGCGACGCCTCACCCCGCCGCAACCGCCAGTGGTGCGCAATGTCCCGCTGCGGCAACCGAGCCAAGGCCCGCGCCCACTACGCCCGCACCGGTCCACAGGCAAGGCGAGATGTGGACAACCCGGCTTAGCACACTCCCCGGCCGCCGGTTTTGTCATGGGCGGCCGATACGCTGGACCCGGGGGGCGCCCCCGTGGGCTCCCACCCGAGGCTGACCACGCCGCCAGCCCCGCCCACGACGCGAAATGACCCTGCAATCACGCGAGATGACCCTGCAATCACGCGAGATGACCCCTCAATCACGCGAGATGACCCCTCAATCACGCGAGATGCCCCGCCCATCACGCTCAACCCGGCCTAGCACCCGGCCCATCCTCCCGCACCAGCGCCCGGTACACCCGCGGGTGCGCGCGGAACCACACGTTGAGCTTCCCGACCCACCGCATCGGCGCCGTCCGCAGCCATGCCGGAGTGAGCCTGCCCGCCGCCCGCACGCACCCGGCGAACCGCGTGAACCGCCGCTGGTCCGCGTCCGTCCATTGTAGACCGAGAACATCCCGTAGCGGAGGCGGCAACGTCGCCCGGATCAGGAACACCTGTCCCCGCTGCACCAGCCGCCACCACGGATCCGGCAGCCACGACACCGGCTTCGGCACCGTCCGGAACGTCTCGAGCAGCGTCTCGATCGTCGGGTTCGGCGTGAAACCCGCCACCATCGCCTCGTAATACCGCTCGAAAGCCGCCCAGTCCGGTGGCATGTCGCGCTCCCGGACGCCGAGCAGGCGGCCGATTCCGCGCATCTGCGCGTAGTACTCCGTAAACTCCACATCGGACAAAGGCACGCCGAAAAACCGTTGTGCGTCAACCGGAGCCTTCACCAGTGTTGCGTGCACCCACGCGTACGCCGCCGGGGTCAGGGCGCTGTAGCGCCGTCCGTCCGCCAGGCCCGTGAACGACCGGTGCAGGGACCGCAACCGCGCCGCTTCCACCTGTGCGCCCGCCGTGCCGCCGTACACGTAGATCGACAGCGACGCGACCGTGCGCATCAGGCGCGTCCAGGGATCCGATGTGTAGTCCGAATGGTCCCGCACGCCCGCCGCGACGACCGGGTGCGCCACCTGCAGCACCAGGACCTGTCCGGCCAGTAGCGCGTCGCGGACGTCGCCGAAGTACCGCCACGCCGCCGTGCCGCGGACGACCGGCGGTGCCATCAAGCGCCGCGGATCAGCATCATCAGGGGCTCGGCCACCGGCGTGTTCGTCTCGCCCGTCGCCAGCCGGCGCAGCTGCAGCCCGGCGATCAGCGCCACCACCGGTCCGGCCAGCCGTTGCGGCTCCGGGACGCCCAACGCCGCCAGGATCGTCACCGCCAGCTCGTCGTACGCCGCGAAGCAGCGCGAAGAAGCTTCGTGCAGCTCCGGGTCCCGTGCGGACTGCAGGTACAGCTCGTGCGCGCCGAGCTCGTCGGCGCCGAACGGCAGCTGCGCGATCACGTGCTCCACCACCGAGGCCGCCTGTTCGACCGAAAGACCCTCCGACCGGTAGCCGTCGACGATCGCGCCGAGTTTCGCCGTCTCCTCCTCGACGAACAGCAGCATCGCTTCGCGCAGCAACGCCGTCTGGCTGGGGAAGTGGTAGGTCAGCGTGCCGAGGGAGACGCCGGCGGCCGCGACGATCCGGCGGTTCGTCAGCCCGCCGACCCCGTGCTCGCCGACGACGGTCAGCGCGCCGCGCAGGATGGCCTCCCGGGTGCTTACCAGCTTGTCTCGGGATGCCGCTCCGGCCACCGTTCGACCTCTTCCAGTTGCGCGGCGAGGGAAATCAGCCGCTCCTCGGCGTGCGACGGGCCGAGCAGCTGCGCGCCGAGCGGCAGCCCGTCCGCCGTCTGCCCGGCCGGCACGTTGACCCCCGGCCAGCCCAGCACGTTCCACGGCCAAGCGTACGGGCAGGCGGCGATCATGGCCTGGTCGGTCTCCCAGCCGGACAGCCCGTCGAACGTGCCGATCGGCGGCGGCGGGGTCGCCGTCGTCGGCGTCAGGAGCACGTCGACGCGGCCGAACACCGAGCCGATCCGCCGGTGCAGGCCCGGCTCAAGGGCCCGCGCCAGCCGCAGCGCGGGCCCGGCCAGCAGGCGGCCGTGACCGGCGTTGCTGCGGGTGCGCGGGTCGAGCCCGGTCCGGTCGGGCACCCGCAGCGCCCAGTCGCGGACGCCGGTCAGCGAGCGCGGCAGGAACGTCAGCCCGATCAGCCCGTAGTCCGGCTCGACCTCGACGATCTCGTGGCCCAGCCCGGCCAGGGACTCGGCGAGCCGCCGCACGTTCCCTTCGACGACCGGGTCGAGCCGGGTCTTGGTGGCGGTGAACGGGATCCGCGTCGACAGCCCGATCCGCAGCCGGCCGGGCTCGCGGGCCGCGGCGGTCCGGAAGGTGGCGCCGGTCGCGGCGACGACGTCCAGCAGCAGGGCGGCGTCCTCGACGGTCCGGGCCAGCGGGCCGAGCACGGTCAGGCCGTGGAACAGCTCGCCGCCGGTCGGGATCCGCCCGCGCTGGGTCTTGACGCCGACCAGTCCGGTCCACGCGGCGGGGATGCGCACCGAACCGGCGCCGTCGGACCCGAGCGCGGCCGCGATGACCCCCGACGCCACCGCGGCCGCGCTCCCGCCCGAAGAACCCCCGGGGGTGTGGCCGGGGTGCCACGGGTTGCGCGTCACGCCGAAGGCCGGGCCTTCGGTGAACGGCCACTGGCCCAGCTCGGGGGTGTTCGTCTTGCCGATGATCACCGCGCCGGCCTCGCGCAGCAGCGCGACGACGGGTGCGTCGGACGTCGCGACCGGGAACTCGCCCAGGCAGCCGAAGGACGTCGGCAGGCCGGTGAGGTCGACGTCGTCCTTGATCGCGATCGGGACGCCGAGCAGCGGCGCGCGCTCGCCGGCCTTCAGACGCCGGTCGGCGTCCGCAGCCTCGGCGAGGGCGTCGTCGTCGCGCAGGTAGCGGAAGGCGTTGAGGGTGCGCTGGCTCGCGTGTGCGCGCCCGAGCGCGGCCGCGGTCAGCTCGGCGGACGTGACTTCACCGGCGGCGAGCTGCGCGGCCTGGGCGGCGAGGCCCGTGAAGTCGAGGCTCGTAGCGGTCATGGCGGCCCCCGAAGGTTCTCGTTCGTTCGAACGAACGTTACCGGATACCGGCGGTTTCCGGCCACCCTTGCGGCAGACTGGCTCCCATGACGTTCGACTTCGCCGGCTTCCCCGACGCCGCACTGGCCGCGATCCCCCGCGTCGACCTCGGCGGCTGGCCGACCCCGCTGCAGGCGGCCCCCCGGCTCGGCGAAGCGCTCGGCCTGCGGAACCTCCTGCTCAAGCGCGACGACGTGCACCCGCTCGGCGCCGGCGGCAACAAGCTCCGCAAGCTCGAGTACCACCTCGGCGCCGCGCGGGCGGCCGGCGCGGACACCGTGATCACCTTCGGCGCGCTCCAGACCAACCACGGCCGGCAGACCGCCGCCGCGTGCGCGAAGCTGGGCCTGCGCTGCGAACTCGTCCTCACGGCCAAGGTCCCGCGCGACGGCGAGGCGTACGAACGCGGCGGCAACATCCCCCTCGACAAGCTCTTCGGCGCGACCGTGCACGTCTGCGCCGACGGCGAAGAGACCGGCCGCACCTACGACCGCCTGGTCGCCGAAGCCGCCGCCGACGGCCGGAAGGTCGCCACCATCCCGGTCGGCGGCTCCAGCGACCTCGGCGCGCTCGGCTACGTCCGTGCCACCTACGAACTCGCGAAACAGCTGGAAGAACGCGGCATCGAGCGCGCCCACCTGGTCGTTCCGCACGCCAGCGGCGGCACCGCAGCCGGTGTGACGCTGGCTGCCGGGCTCCTCGGCGGCCTCGGCGTCGGCATCGCCTGCGTCAGCCACCCGCTCGACGAGGCCACGGAGAACCTCCACGACCTCGTCGGCGGCGCGGCCAAGCTCCTCGGCGTCGAACCGCCGCCGTTCACGCACGCGAGGCTCGGCGACTCCACCCTCGGCCCCGGCTACGGCATCCCGACCGAGGCGGTGTGGGCCGCCTTACGGCTCTTCGGGCGCACGGAGGGCGTGGTGCTCGAGCCGGTCTACACCGGCAAGGTGGCCGCCGCGCTGGTCGAGTGGGCCGGCCACTTCGCCCCGGACGACCACGTGGTGTTCCTGCACACCGGCGGGATGCCCGGCCTGTACGGCTACGCGCCCGAATTCGCGGCCGCCGTCGAAAGCTGACTCCAGCCGGGTCGCCAGCCACAGCAGCGTGCCCAGCAACGCGATGTCGGCGAGCAGCAGCAGCCGCTGCATGACGCCGATCGGGAAGACGCCGGAGATCTCGTGGAACGGCTCGATCCCGGCCTCGCTCAGCCGCACGAACACGAAGCTCAAGGCGAACAGCGCGAACGCCCCCGCGGTCAGCCGGATCGCCTTGACCAGCGCGACCCGTTCTGGCCGGCCCCGCAGCGGCTCCAGCAGCGAGATCGCCGCGCCGGGCAGGCTGCAGAAGGCCACCAGGCACGCGTAGAGGTGGATTTCGCCGCTGACCGGGTCCGGCGCCTCGGGGTAGCTCGCCGGGAAGACCGCCGCCGCGGCCAGCCCGAGCGCCCACAGCGCGAGCAGCAGCCGGGTGGTCCGCGACAGCGGCACCCCGGCGACCTGCAGCGCACCGAGCACCGCGAGCGACCCGATGGCCAGCGAGAGCACGCTCGCCGCGAGCATCCCCTCGCCGCGGTCGGTCACGGTGTAGCTCGACAGCGTGTCGTACACCGGGTTGTGCGAGCTGACGATGTGCAGCACCACGGCGGTGAACAGCCCCCACCCGATCGCACCCAGCGCGACGAGCCGCCACGGTCTGGTGCGTTTCCCCTGTTCGGTCCCCATGCCGTCCAGGTTCTCGGAGAACGGCACGCCCGTGATCAGGGAAGACCCTGAATTCCCCCGGAGGTGAAGTCGACCAGGACGAGCGCCTGGTCGTCGTGGCGCTTCGGGCGGGGCCAGCGTTCGCCGTCCGGATCCTGCTTCTCCGCGGTGCGGACGGCGGCCAGCACGGCGTCGGGCCCGTCGGCGCGGGCGGTCGCCAGCACCTCGGGCCAGCCGAAGAGCTCGTACTGGTCGACGCCGATGGAGACACCGTCGCTGGCGAGCAGGACGGCGTCGACGCCGGCCCGCGGCCAGCTGCGCCGGACCGCGTGCGCGGCGGCGCCCGGATCGGCTTCGGCGACCCAGAAGCCGTCGTGGGCGTTGCGCCGCCGCCGGACGTCGGCGCCGGTCTGGAGCATCCCGCGCCGCCGCAGCCGGGCGAGCCGGTCGTCCGAGACGACGTCGACCCCGAAGCCGCCGAAGCCGATCACCGGGCTGTCGGCCAGCACGAGCGCGTCGACGCGTTCGTCGAGCCAGCGCACGGCGGCGACCGTGCTGGACGGCGACTGCTGCGGGCGCAGGCGGTTTTCCGCGGTCACCGCGGCGATCGCGCGGGTCAGGACGCCGGTCAGGTCGGCTTCGGGGGCCGCGCGCAGGTCGTCGGCGAGGCGCCGGGCGAGCCGTTCGGCGTACCAGCCGCCCGGGGGTTGGGTGGGGTCGGAGGAGGTGGCGCCGTCGAGGACCAGGACCGCGTTGTCCAGCACGACGACGTGGTCCTCGGTCGGGCGCGGGTGGCCGTCCGCGCCCACCCCGGCCCGTTCGGCGATCGCGATCTCGGGCATCACCCGACTGTACGTCGCCCGTCCGGCGGCTTCGCGCTGAGCGTGTCAACCAGAGTTGACACGCTCCGAATGTCAACGTAAGTTGACAGGCATGACCGAAGCAACGGACCTGGCCGCCCGGGCCGGTGACCGCGATCCCCGGGTGGGACTGCGCGCGGTCGCCGCGCTCCGGCGGCTGCTGGAACAACTGGAGGCCGTGCAGGTGCGCAGCGCGCGGGTGCACGGCTGGTCGTGGCAGGAGATCGCCGCCGAGCTGGGGGTCAGCCGGCAGGCCGTGCACAAGAAGTACGGGAGGCACTGATGTTCGAGAGGTTCACCACGGACGCGCGGATGGCCGTCGTGGAGGCGCAGATCGTGGCGCGGGAGTCCGGCTCGGTCGAGATCGGCCCGGCGCACCTGCTGGCCGGGCTGGTCAAGGCGGACGTCCCGCTGCTCACCGCGCTGGGCGTCGCCACCGACGACATCGCCGCGGAGCTGGCGCGCACCCGGCGCCGCGGCGGGGTCAGCGACGCCGACGCGGAGGCGCTGACCGAGTTCGGCATCGACGTCGAGCAGATCGTCGAACGCGTCGAGCAGACCCACGGCGAGGGCGCCCTCGCCGGGCGGCTGGGCCCGGCCAAGCGCGGGCACATCCCGTTCACCACGCAGTCGAAGAAGACCCTGGAGCTGAGCCTCAAGGAGGCGGTCCGGCTGGGGGACCGGCAGCTCGGCCAGGAGCACATCCTGCTCGCGCTGGCCCAGCAGCGAGGCACCGAAGAGGTGCTGGCCCGGCACGGTGCCGACTACGCGACGCTGCGCCGGGTCGTTCAGGAACGCAAGGCCGGCTGACGCTCGCGCCAGACGACCAGCGGCAGCAGCGCCTGGGTCAGCGGGCCGATCGCGAGGGCGTAGAGCACGGTGCCCACCCCGACCGTCCCGCCGAGGAAGAAACCGCCGACGACCACGGTGACCTCGATCCCGGTGCGCACCAGCCGGACCGACCGGCCGGTGCGCGCCGCGAGCCCGGTCATCAGGCCGTCGCGGGCGCCCGGGCCCAGCCGGGCGCCGACGTAGGTGGCGGTCGCGAAGCCGTTCAGCGCGACCCCGCCCGCCAGCAGCGCGATCTGCCAGCCGAGGTCGTGGGCGTCCGGGAGGACCGCCCGGACCAGGTCGACGGTCACCGAAATGACCACGACGTTCGCGACCGTGCCGATCCCGGGCCGCTGGCGCAGCGGGATCCACAGCAGCAGCACGGCCACCGAGATCACGCCCGTCGCCGTGCCGAAGGTCAGGCCGGTGTGCTTCATGACGCCTTCGGCGAGCACCCCCCACGGCTCGAGGCCCAGGTGCGCCCGGGTGAGCATGGCGACGCTGGTGCCGTAGAGGGCGAGCCCGGCGAGCAGCTGGACGCTGCGCCGGGCGGGGTCACGGGTGATCCGGACGGGCCGGAGGTCGATCTGAGCCACGTGCCCACTATTGACCGCAAGTGGCCCGGCAAACCATAGCCAATTCTGTAATATTGGCCTGATGGAACCGCTGATCCCGCTGGGTGGACGCATCTCCGGTCCGCGATTGGCCGTCATGCTGGGCTCGTGGCGGCAGGGTGGCTCCCGGCAGGGGGCGGCGGACCTGGCCGCGGCCATCGAACTGCAGGTGCTGGACGGCCAGCTCCCGCTCGGCACCCGGCTGCCCGCCGAGCGCGAGCTGGCCGACGCGCTCGGCGCGAGCCGGACGCTGATCGGCGCGGCCCTGGACCGGCTGCGCGAGAGCGGGTTCGTTGCCAGCCGCCGGGGCGCCGGTTCGTGGATCGCCGCGCCCGGCCGGCGTCGCCGGGACACGGTCGTGCCGGCCGGGGACGACCTGATCGACTTCGCCCACGCGTCGCCGTCGGCGCCGCCCGGGATGGTCGCGGCGGTCGACGCGGCCCGCTGCGCCCTCGTCGACCACCTCGGACAGCACGGCTACCAGGAGCGCGGCCTGCTGGGCCTGCGGGAGAAGATCGCCCGGCGCTACACCGAGCGCGGGCTGCCGACGACGGCCGCGCAGGTCATGGTCACCAACGGCGCCCACCACGCGTTCGTGCTGGTGCTGCGGATGCTGACCGGCCCGGGCGACCGGGTGCTGGTCGAGCAGCCGACCTACCCGAACGCCCTCGAAGCGATCCGCGCCGCGCACGCCATCCCGGTGCCGGTCGCGCTCGACCCGACCGGCGCCCGCAGCTGGGACATCGCCGGCATCGACGCGGCCCTGCGCCAGGCGTCACCGCGGCTGGCCTACCTCGTGGTCGACTTCCAGAACCCGACCGGCCTGCGCCTGGACGCCGAGGGCCGCGACCGCCTCGGCGCGGTGCTCGCCCGGGCCCGGACGCCGGTGGTCGTCGACGAGACGCTGGTCGAGCTGGACCTGGAGGGCGACCCGCTGGCCGGGCCACCGCCGCTGGCCGCGTTCGCCGGTGACCTGGCGATCTGCGTCGGCTCGGCGTCGAAGTCGCACTGGGGTGGCCTGCGGCTGGGCTGGATCCGGGCGTCGGAAGACCTGCTCGGCCGGCTGGTCTCGGCGCGCTACGCGGTCGACCTCGGCTCGCCGGTCTTCGAGCAGGTCGTGTTTTCGGAGCTGCTGGAGGCCGACGGCTGGGCGGCGCTGGCCCGGCGTCGCGCGGAGCTGCGCGACCACCGGGACGTGCTGGCGGACGCGGTGCGGGAGCACCTGCCGGACTGGACGTTCGCGTCGCCGAAGGGCGGTCTGTCGCTGTGGTGCCGCATGCCGGAACCGGTGAGTTCGCGGCTGGCCGTGGCGGCGGCGAGCCACGGGATCCAAGTCGCGCCGGGCTCACGCTTCGGCGTCCACGGCGGCCTGGAGCGCTGGATCCGCCTGCCGTTCGCGCTGCCGCCGGAGAAGATCCGCGAAGCGATCCGCCGGCTGAGCGCGGCGGCCGCGTCGGTCCGGGCGACGCCGGCGTCGCTGGACGCGCCCATCGCGTAAAAAAACGAACCGGTGCGCTGGATGCGAGCCTGCTCCCAGGGATGGGCGGCGTTCGGGTGCATCCAGCGCACCGGTTCGTTGTTCCACACACCCGCTCACGGACGTGACCCCGTTCGCGGGTACCGCGGCTTCCCGGCACAGCCCCTCGACGTGCCGGGAAGCCAGCGGCTCAGGTGCGCTCTCGGTACTGCGAGTCCTCGCTCGGCGCGGTGAGCAAGGGCTCCCGGAGCGCGCCCGGTGTGGGTCCCGGCGTCGCGGGGGCAGCGCGACGCCGGGACCGGGATCCGACCCGGCCGGGCGCGGTCGGCCGGTCGGAAAGACTGGGGTTTCGCATGGGTATCGCCCCTGGGGGTACGTCGGACGCGCGTAGGCGTCGCGAGACGTGAAAGAACCACGGATCACGTACTGGAGCAGGGGATTCGTCACGCCTCATCGGCGTGCGGGCACGCGCAAACGATCTTGTTTTGGGCGCACTTGTCCCCGGCTGCCCGGGTCGGGGTCAGTCCGGGGAGGTGGTCGGCAGGGCGGCTTCCCGCCCGGCGCCGTCGACCTCGTGGTCGCGGCTGGTGCCGATCAGCTTGAGCTGGGTGGTGGTGACGTCGTCGGTGCGGACGGCGAACGCGTGGCGGGCGCCGCCGGGGCCGTCGTGGCCGGAGGTGGCGGTCGGGGCCGGCGCGCTCGGCGCGGTGGTGCCGCCGGGCAGGCCGGGCGTGGAGTCGCCGCCACCGCCGGTGGCGTGGGTGCCGGAGTCGCGCGGCTGCTCCTGGACCGCCGGCAGCGATCCGGCGTGCCGGACGGCCGGGTGCGCGAGCGCGACCCGCGTGACCTGCGGCTGGTCCGCCGTGGTGGCGGTCGCGGCGGTCTCCGTGGTGGTGACCGGCGCCGGGGCGACGACCGCCGTCGCGACCGGCACGGTCGTGGTGACGCCGCCGGCGTTCGAGTTGCCGCCGAGCACCGGGCCCAGCACGTCGTCGAGGGGCAGCAGCACGGGCGCGTTCGGGTTGCCCGCGGGCGGCTGGGTCAGCGGCGCGAGCACGGTGTGGGAGAGCGTGTCCGTCACGGTGCCGAGCGTGTCCGTGACGGTGGAGAGCGTGCTGCCGACCACGTCCAGGACACCGCCGACGAGCCCGCCGACCAGGCCACCGCCGGTCGCCGAGGTGTCCTTTGTGGTCTCGGCGGTGGGCCGGACGGTGCTGCTGAGCGCGTTGAGGGTGCCGCCGACCAGGCCGTTGACCAGGCCGCCGGAGGAGGTGGCCTTCGTGGTGGCGGCCGGCTCGGTGTCCTCTGTGGTCTCGGTGGTGCCGCTGACCTCGGCGGTGCCGGCCGCCTTCGGCGCCGGGGTGTCCTTTGTGGTCTCCGCCGGCTGCGTCTGCGCGGCGGCTGGTGGCTCGGCCGAGTCGGCCGTGTCGGCCTTCGGCTGCACCGGGCACGCGGCGACGTCGGTCTGGTGGTGGTGGTTCTTGTGGTGCCGGCCCAGCAGAAGGGGCTTGGCGGCATGGTCCACAGTGGAGGCGACGGGCACTTCGGGGCACGTCGGCGCTTCGGCGGCCGACGCGGTGCTGCCGGTCAGGGCGGCGCCGAGCAGCCAGCCCGCCAGCGTGAGGCCACCGGCGAACAGGATCTTGGCGGCGGGGCGCTGCAGCGAGGCCGCCCACGGACGCGGTGCGCGTACGCGCGCGTATGAAGGAGTTTCACCCGCGGTGAGCGCAGGCCGAGCGGGGGCGCCGCGGCGCACGTACGCCGTGCTGCTCACCGCCACCACCACCGTCCGCGCCTGAGGCTCTCGCGTCGAGCCTGTTGTTGCTGGGGTCTTTCTCCGGCCAGGTCGCAGTTCCCCCGGGGCTGCCCTCTTTCTAGCACCGCTCGGGAGTCTTTCATCTCTCCCGCGCCGGATCCAGCCCGTAAGCCGGAACGGCCCTACCGGGCAAGGCATCTGCGGCCGACAAGTTGATCACTCTCAGTGCCGTTCGGGTGCTTCCCTGCGGCCATTCGGAGGAGTGGTGCAATTTGCAGCCGACCGGGTTGACCTGATGTTTCGCGGACGATGCTCGCGATGCGTACCGGTTCGGTTCCGTTCCGTGCGGGCATAGCGGTTTCGGCCGGGTGACCGGAAATACGTCCGGGATGTGGGACGCCCACTGGGCCGAACGGGTTCCGCGCGCGGCTTCGGTTGTGCTGCGCCGAAACGGTTCCCGCGCGCGGTTCCGGAATCCGGCTGCGGTCAGTGATCGCGAAGGGGGTCTCCGGGCGTCGCCGGAGGACGTCGGACACGGCGAACAGCCGGCAGGCGGAGGGGCGCGCCGCGGACGGTCTCGCGACCGTCGCAGCCGTCGCGGACTGGGGTCACCTCAATTGCGGAGCGTGACGACGTGCGGCGGCAAGTGGTGGACGGCCGTGGGGTGCGTCCCGGCGTCGTGGCGCTCCCGCCACGACGGCCCTCGCCCCCGTGCCGGCCCGGAACGGCCCGTGACCGGCTTACCCAGCCGGACCGCGGTCGTCAGACCAGTTTGCGCAATCGGGTGATGGCCTCGTCGATCACTTCGTTGCGCTTGCAGAACGCGAAACGCAGCAGGTGTTTCCACTCGTCCGGGTGATCGGTGAAGACCTTCACCGGCACCGCCGCGACCCCCACCCGGCCCGGCAGCTCCCACGCCAGGTCGGCGGCGTCGGCGAACCCGAGCGGCCGCACGTCGACGCAGACGAAGTAGGTGCCCGCGGTCGGCCGCACGGCGAACCCCGCGTCCGCCAGCCCGGCCGACAGCCGGTCCCGCTTCTCCTGCAGCGACGCGCGCAGGCCGTTCACCCAGGGCAGCTCGTGGTCGAGGGCGTGCGCGACGGCCGGCTGCAGCGGCCCGCCCGAGACGAAGGTGATGAACTGCTTCGCCGCCTTCACCGCGGCGACGAGCTCCGGCGTCGAGCAGACCCAGCCGATCTTCCAGCCGGTGCAGTTGAACGTCTTGCCCGCGCTCGAGATGCTCACCGTCCGCGGCCGCATGCCGGGCAGCGTGACCAGCGGGATGTGCTCGGCGTCGTCGAAGACCAGGTGCTCGTAGACCTCGTCGCAGATCGCGATCAGGTCGTGCTCGACGCACAGCGCGGCCAGCGCCGCCAGCTCGTCGCGGGTGAACACGGTCCCGGTCGGGTTGTGCGGCGAATTGACCAAAATCGCCCGGGTCCGCGGCGTGACCGCGGCGCGCAGGCCGTCGACGTCGAGGCCGAGCCGGCCGTCCGGGCCCTCGACCAGGCCGACGACCCGCCGCTCGGCCCCGGCCATGGCGACCGCGGCGGCGTAGGAGTCGTAGTACGGCTCGATGACGATGACCTCGTCGCCGGGCTCGGTCAGCGCGAGCAGGGTCGCCGCGATGGCCTCGGTCGCGCCCGCGGTGACCAGGATCTCCGTGTCCGGGTCGTACTCGGTGCCGTAGCGCCGCCGGTGCCGCGCGATCGCGGCCCGCAGCTCCGGCCGCCCGGGCCCCGGCGGGTACTGGTTCGCGCCCCCGAACAGCGCGTTCTTGGCCGCGTCGAGCATGCCGGCCGGGCCGTCGGTGTCCGGGAAGCCCTGGCCGAGGTTGACGGCGTCGTGCCGGACGGCCAGCGCGGTCATCTCGGCGAAGATGGTCGAGGTGAACGGCCGGAGGCGGGGGACGAGAGCAGGTTCGCGCACGATCAGCCATCCTCACGGACAATGGCGATGTGGAGCAACTGACCCCCGCGAAGGTGACGCCCGCCGACCCACCGGGCGGCGCGGCCGGCGAAGAGGAAAAGCGGCGTGCGCTGCGCAAGATGAAGCTCGTCGCGCTGTCGTTCCTGCTCGGCGCCACGCTCGTGTTCCTGCTGGCCAGCTGGGCGCAGGCGAGCGGCTGGCCGGGCTGGGTCGGCTACGTGCGGGCCGCCGCCGAAGCCGGCATGGTCGGCGCGCTGGCCGACTGGTTCGCCGTCACGGCCCTGTTCCGGCACCCGCTCGGGCTGAAGATCCCGCACACGGCGATCATCCCGAACAAGAAGGACGCGCTGGGCAACAGCCTCGGCGACTTCGTCGGCTCGAACTTCCTGTCCGAGGAGGTCGTGCGCGACAAGCTCAAGCGCGTCGAGATCGCGCGGCGCCTCGGCGGCTGGCTGGCCGAGGAGGAGAACGCCGAGCGCGTGACGTCCGAGCTGGCCACGGTGGTCCGGGCGGCCGTTCGCGTCCTCCGGGACGAGGACGTGCAGGCGATCATGGAGCAGGCCGTCGCACGCCGGATCATCGACAAGCCGTGGGGGCCGCCCCTGGGCAAGATCCTGCAGGGCGTGTTCGCCGACGGCGCGCACCACAAGCTCGTGGACCTGATGTGCGACCGCGCGTACGAGTGGGTCCGCGACAACCACACGACGATGCTGCGCGTGGTCTCGGACCGGGCGCCGAGCTGGTCGCCGAAGTTCGTCGACGAGATGCTCGCCGACAAGGTCTACGGCGAGGTGCTGTCCTTCGCGTGGGCGGTGAAGACCGACGTCAACCACCCGATGCGGCTGGCGCTGGACAAGTTCCTCGGCGAGTTCGCCCAGGACCTGCAGACCAACCCGGACGTGATGGCCCGCGCCGAGCAGGTCAAGGGCCAGATCGTGCACCACGAGGAGGTGCAGCGGCTGATCGGCTCGGCGTGGAGCACGGCGAAGGAGATGCTGCTGACCGCGGCCGAGGACCCGTCGAGCGAACTGCGCCGGCGCGTCCGGCTCGGGCTCACCTCGCTCGGGCAGCGGCTGATCACCGACGACCAGCTGCGCGCGAAGGCCGACGGCTGGGTCGAGGGGGCCGCCGCGTACCTCGTGAAGAACTACTCACGGGAGATCACCACGATCATCACCGACACGGTCGAGCGGTGGGACGCGGAGGAGACGTCCCGCAAGATCGAGCTCCAGGTGGGCCGTGACCTGCAGTTCATCCGGATCAACGGCACGGTCGTCGGCGCGCTCGCCGGGCTCGTCATCTACGCCGTGGCGGAGCTGCTGTTCTGACGGCCGAGTCATATACCACACCCGGGGGAGCTTCAAACCAGTTGTCCACAGGAAGCTGAGTTATCCCCGGGGTTATCCACAACTTTTCACGGTGATGGCCTAACGGCTGTCCACAACGTGTGGGGGCGGGGCCGTCCGCAGCGCGGATATGTGGTGCTTCGTCCCCAAGTTGTCCACAGCCGATCGAGGGTCCGCCGCTCGAATGACGACTTCTCAGCCCGCCGCGGCCCGGGCCCGCCAGCCGCGCGCCTTCTCGCGGTTGCCGCAGACGCGCATCGAGCACCACGTGCGCGAGCGGTTGCGCGACTCGTCGTAGAACGCCCAGAGGCAGGTGTCGGCGGGGCAGATCTTCAGCCGGATCCAGTCGCCGCGCACGACCAGCCGCGCGCAGGCGGCGAACACCGCGCCGACGACGTCGTCCGCGACGAGCGCCGGCCCGTCGGCGGTCAGCGAGATCCGGGTGCCGACGTTGACGGTGCTGTCGCTGCCGTGGGGCAGCCGCGGGTCGCCGATCGCCGCGCGCAGGGCGTCCCGCGCCGCGCGCGCTTCGGCGGCCGGATTCCCCGCCAGCCCGTGCGCGGCCGCCCACTCGTGCCACTGCCCGGGATCTTCGAGCAGGTCGGTGCCCTCTTCGACGTTGACCGTGTTGAGGAACTCCACCACGAGGGAGGCGTCGGTGTGCACTTACCGAGTGTACGGCGGTTGCCTCCTGGCGTACTAACCCACATAATCCCTTTACTGGTTACTCATGATCGAAGGGAGCGACGATGAGTGCGGTACCGACCCTGGGTGTGGTGGCCCTCGACTGCCCCGACCCGGTGGCGCTGGCGGAGTTCTACCGTTCGGTGCTGGAGTGGGCGGCGCCCGAGGTGGCCGAGGACGGGCACTGGGTGACGCTGGCGAACCCGGCCGGTGGCGCGGGCATCGCGTTCCAGCGGGTCCCCGACTACCGGCCGCCGGCGTGGCCGTCCGCGGACAACCCGCAGCAGCTGCACCTGGACCTGAACGTCACGGACCTGGAAGCGGCGCACGAGCGCGTGCTCGGCCTGGGGGCCAAGCTGCTCGACGACGAGCCCGAGACGTTTCGCGTCTACGCCGATCCGGTGGGGCACCCGTTCTGCCTCTGCGCCTGCTGAGGAGTTTTTGCGTAGGCTCGGCGGTGTGATTTGTCCGAAGTGTCAGAACCAGATGCGGACCGTGGACAAGAACGGCATCCACATCGACCAGTGCGACGGCTGCCGCGGGATCTTCCTGGACCGCGGCGAGCTCGAGGCGATCGTCGGTGCGGAGAGCTCGTTCTACGGTCAGCAGCCGCCGCCGTACCAGGGCGGTCACGGCCGTCCCGACTCGCCGCGGCCCTACCGCGGCGGCTACCAGGACTCGCCGCGGCCGCATCGCGGGTACTCGGACTCGCCGCGGCCGTACCGCGGTGGCTACGCGGACTCGCCCCGGCCGCACCGCGGGTATTCGGACTCGCCGCGGCCGTACGGGCACGGCCACCGCAAGCGCAGCTTCCTCGAGAACCTGTTCGACTGAGATGAGCCTCGACCTGCGGATCTGCCGGGCGTGCGGCGAGCTGGCCGACCGCCCGGCCGTCGCGGGCAGCGTCGTCACGTGCCCGAAGTGCGGGCACGAGCGGCCGTTCCGGAAGCTGCCCCTGTTCGCGCTGACCGGCCCGAGCGGCGCCGGGAAGTCGACGATGGGACCGCTGCTGGCCGAGCGGTTCGCCGGCGACGTCGTGCTGCTGGAGCAGGACGTCCTGTGGATCAACGCCCTGCGCGACGACGTCGGGACGTTCCGCTCGGTCTGGCTGCGGATGGCGGCGATGGTGCAGCAGAACGGCCGCCCGGTCGTGCTGTGCGGCACGGTGGCGCCGCCGGAGTTCGAGCCGCTGCCGGAGCGCGCGTTCTTCAGCGACATCCACTACCTGGCGCTGGTCGGCTCGCCGGAGTCGCTTCGGGCCCGGCTGCGTGCGCGGCCGGCGTGGCGCGAGTGGGACGAGCCGCGGATCGAGGAGATGCTGGAGTTCAACGACTGGCTCCGGACGTCGGCCCCCGGCCTCGGCGTCGACCTCTTCGACACCACGGAGGCGTCCCCGGAGGAGACGGCCGACCACGTGGAGCGGTGGATCCGCGCGCGGCTGCCCTAGGTGTGATGTCCAGGGAGGTTGGTCAGCCGGGTGACCGGCGGCTTGCCGCCGGTTGAGCTGTGGGGTCGGTGATGATTGTAGAAGTGCAGCCAGCTCGGTAACGCCGCCCGCCGCAGTGTCTCCGTCGGGTAGAAGCAGGCGTAGGCCCACCCGTCGGCCAGAGTCCGGTGGAACCGTTCGATCTTGCCATTGGTCTGCGGCCGGTAAGGCCGGGTCCGTTTCGGGGTGATCCCCAGCTCGGCGCAGGTGTCGCACCAAGCGTGCGAGCGGTAGGCCGACCCGTTGTCGGACAGGACGCGTTCGACGGTGACGCCCAGCCCGGCGAACCAGGTAACCGCGCGCTGGGGCACCGCGGTGGCGGTGGCAGCGGTCTCATCGGCGTGGATCTCGGCGTAGGCGACACGGGAATGGTCGTCGATCACCGTGTGCACGAACGCGACCCCGATCTTGGGGTTGCGGTAGGCGTTGCGGGGCTTGCCCGGGGTCGCGGCCCGGTTGCGGTCGCCTTGGGCCCGGCCCACGAACCGGTGCCCGCCGCCATTGGGGATGTTGCCGAACTTGGTGACATCGACATGCAGCAGCGAACCGGGGTGGTCGTGCTCGTAGCGGCGCAGCGGTTCGCCGGTGACCCGGTCGATGCGGGACAGGCGGTTGATCCGGCAGCGCACCAGCACCGCGTGCACCGTCGAGGCGGGCAGGCCGAGCCGGCCGCCGATCTGCACCGGCCCGAGCCGCATGCGCCACCGCAACCGCACGATCGCGCGGACCAGGTGCTCGGGTGTGCGGGCAGGGCTGCGATGCGGGCGTGAGCTGCGATCCGCCATCCCAGCTGCGCCTTCGGCGCGGTAGCGCTCGGCCCATTTGCGAGCGGTCCTGGCGGCGACCATGAACATCTTCGCCGCTGCGGTACAGGTCCAGCCCTGCTCGACGATCAGACGCGCCAGCCGCAGCCGGGTGCGTGGGGTCAGGGTGGCGTTAGGGTGGGACACGAAGGCCTCCGG
>NZ_PPHG01000090.1 GCF_002904295.1 Amycolatopsis sp. CA-128772 | reverse complement strand
GGATGTGTTGTGCTCCTTAGAAAGGAGGTGATCCAGCCGCACCTTCCGGTACGGCTACCTTGTTACGACTTCGTCCCAATCGCCAGTCCCACCTTCGACCACTCCCTCCCCTTACGGGGTTGGGCCATGGGCTTCGGGTGTTACCGACTTTCATGACGTGACGGGCGGTGTGTACAAGGCCCGGGAACGTATTCACCGCAGCGTTGCTGATCTGCGATTACTAGCGACTCCGACTTCACGCAGTCGAGTTGCAGACTGCGATCCGAACTGAGACCGGCTTTAAGGGATTCGCTCCACCTCGCGGTATCGCAGCCCTCTGTACCAGCCATTGTAGCATGTGTGAAGCCCTGGACATAAGGGGCATGATGACTTGACGTCATCCCCACCTTCCTCCGAGTTGACCCCGGCAGTCTCCCACGAGTCCCCGCCATAACGCGCTGGCAACGTAGGATAAGGGTTGCGCTCGTTGCGGGACTTAACCCAACATCTCACGACACGAGCTGACGACAGCCATGCACCACCTGTACACCAACCACAAGGGAAGCCCCATCTCTGGGGATGTCTGGCGCATGTCAAGCCCAGGTAAGGTTCTTCGCGTTGCATCGAATTAATCCACATGCTCCGCCGCTTGTGCGGGCCCCCGTCAATTCCTTTGAGTTTTAGCCTTGCGGCCGTACTCCCCAGGCGGGGCGCTTAATGCGTTAGCTACGGCACGGACAACGTGGATGTCGCCCACACCTAGCGCCCAACGTTTACAGCGTGGACTACCAGGGTATCTAATCCTGTTCGCTCCCCACGCTTTCGCTCCTCAGCGTCAGTATCGGCCCAGAGACCCGCCTTCGCCACCGGTGTTCCTCCTGATATCTGCGCATTTCACCGCTACACCAGGAATTCCAGTCTCCCCTACCGAACTCAAGTCTGCCCGTATCGACCGCACGCTCCACGTTAAGCGTGGAGATTTCACGGCCGACGCGACAAACCGCCTACGAGCTCTTTACGCCCAATAAATCCGGACAACGCTCGCACCCTACGTATTACCGCGGCTGCTGGCACGTAGTTAGCCGGTGCTTCTTATCCAGGTACCGTCACTTGCGCTTCGTCCCTGGCGAAAGAGGTTTACAACCCGAAGGCCGTCATCCCTCACGCGGCGTCGCTGCATCAGGCTTTCGCCCATTGTGCAATATTCCCCACTGCTGCCTCCCGTAGGAGTCTGGGCCGTGTCTCAGTCCCAGTGTGGCCGGTCACCCTCTCAGGCCGGCTACCCGTCGTCGCCTTGGTAGGCCATTACCCCACCAACAAGCTGATAGGCCGCGGGTTCATCCTGCACCGCCAGAACTTTCAACAACCCCCCATGCGAGAAGTTGTGATATCCGGTATTAGACCTCGTTTCCAAGGCTTATCCCAGAGTGCAGGGCAGATTACCCACGTGTTACTCACCCGTTCGCCACTCATCCCCACCGAAGTGGTTCAGCGTTCGACTTGCATGTGTTAAGCACGCCGCCAGCGTTCGTCCTGAGCCAGGATCAAACTCTCCAACAATGAACAGTTTAATCGAGGCAATTTAATGCTCTCAAAGGAACCTCATACGAGGTTCAATACATAAGCTCTACTGGCTTAGTTCACTAGCACACTGTTGAGTTCTCAAGCAACACACTCTGAATCCACCCGCGTTATCCGCGGCTAAATCCTCGGCAGTTGTTCCAAGCGATATTCACAAGCTTTTGGTCGAGCATGCCTTAGCCTACGGTGTTAGTCGTAGGGGGTCGGCGGCCGCTCGTGGGCCGACGCTGAACATTACCCGGTCCGATCCGCGGTGTCAACCCGCTCGTCCCGGCCTGGTCTCCGGGGCTTGCGGCCCCGGTGTGACCCGGTGTTCCTGGCGACGAAGAGAAGATTACATGCCCCGGAACCACCCCGAAACAGGGGGGTCACTTAACGCCATTGCCGCAGGTCAGAGTGCTTACAGACGGCTACGACGGCAAGGTCGGCAGATACCGCGGCGGGACCCGCGCCGGCGCGACGCGTTCGAAGTCGGCCGCGAGGGCCAGCATCTGGGCGTCGGACCACCGGGCACCCATGAACGAGATGCCCACGGGGAGGGGTCCGGCAAACCCGGCCGGCACGGTCACGTCCGGATACCCGGCCACCGCGGCCGGCGTCGAGGACGGGATCACGTCGTTGTCGCCCACCGCGCAGTCCGTCTTCCACGCCGGCGGGTTGGTCGGCGAGGCGATCGCGTCCAGGTGGTGCGCGGCCAGCGTCTCGTCCAGGGAGCGGCGGGCGAGGTCCGACAGCTCCGCCCGGCCGGCGAGGTAGCCCGGGTCCGTGGGCGGGGGCGCGGCCAGGGCCTGCTCGAACAGCTCCTGCCCGGCGAAGCACGTCCGCTCCAGGGGGTCCGCCCGGTTGTAGGCGATCAGCTCGGCCAGGTTGCGCGGGCCGGACGGGCGGGTCGCCAGGTAGGCGTCGATGTCGCGGTGGAACTCCGTGAGCAACGCCGGGAACTCCAGCTCCCCCAGCCTCGCCTGGTACGGCAGCGTCACCTCGACGACCGTCGCACCGGCCTTGACCAGCGCGTTTCGCGCCGACGTCATGATCGCGTCGGTGGCCGGGCCGAGGACCGGGAGGCGCCAGAGACCGATCCGCGCACCGCGGAGGACACCCGGTCGGAGGTACCTCGCGTAGTCCGTCGGCTGCGTGCGCGGGTAGGTCAGGGTCGCCGGGTCTGCAGGGTCGCGGGCCTGCAGGACCGACAGCGTCAGGGCCACGTCGACGACGTTGCGGGCGATCGGGCCCGCCGTGTCCTGCTCGGCGGAAATCGGCACCACGCCGGTGCGGCTGACCAGGCCGAGGCTGGGTTTGTGGCCGACCGTCGCCGTCATCCCGGCGGGGCACACGATCGAGCCGTCCGTCTCCGAGCCGATCGCCACCTGGGCCAGCGACGCCGCCACGCCGGCCGCCGACCCCGCGGACGACCCGCACGGGTTGTGGTCCAGCACGTACGGGTTGTTCGTCTGCCCGCCCACGCCCGACCAGCCGGACGTCGGTTTCGCGGCGCGGAAGTTCGCCCATTCGGACAGGTTCGCCTTGCCGAGGATCACCGCACCGGCGGCACGCAGCCGGGTGATCAGGGTGGCGTCCTTCGCCGGGTAGCTGCGCAACGCCCGCGAACCGGCCGTCGTCCACTGGTCACGCGTGTCGACGTTGTCCTTGACCAGCACCGGGATCCCGTCGAGCGGGCCACGGAGGTGGTGCGCGCGACGCCGGGCGTCACTGGCCGAAGCCTGCGAGAGCGCCGCCGGGTTGAGGGCCAGGACCGCGTTGACCTTGCCGTCGATCCGGTGAATCCGGTCGAGGTAAGTCCTGGTCAGGCCGACCGCGGTGAGCCGGCCGGACGCCATCCGCGCCTGCAGCGCCGGGATGTCGGCCGAGTCGAGGTCGAACTTCGCCGGGGACGCCGAGGCCGCGGGCGCGGCGGGGACGAGCACGAGTGCGGCGGCCAGGATCGCGAGGAACACCGGCCGCCGCCCCATCAGAGCACCGGGAGGAGCGTTCGGAGTTCGTACGGGGTGACCGCGCTGCGGTAGTTGTCCCACTCCACGCGCTTGTTCCGGAGGAAGAAGTCGTAGACGTGCTCGCCGAGGGCCTCCGGCAGCAGTTCGGACTTCTCCATCTCGGCCAGGGCTTCTCCCAGGTTCTGCGGTAGCTGTGCGTACCCGGCGGCGCGCCGCTCGGAGTCGCTCAGCTGCCAGATGTTGTCTTCGGCGGGTGGCGGCAGCTCGTAGCCCTTCTCGATCCCCTTCAGCCCGGCGGCCAGGATGACCGAGTACGCCAGGTACGGGTTGCACGCCGAGTCCAGCGTACGGATTTCCACCCGCCGAGATGACGCCTTTCCGGGTGAATACATCGGGACCCGGACGAGCGCCGAGCGGTTCGCCCGGCCCCACGACACCGTCGTGGGCGCCTCACTGCCGCTGATCAGGCGTTTGTAGGAGTTCACCCACTGGTTGGTGACCGCCGAGATCTCCTTCGCGTGGTGGAGCACCCCGGCGACGAAGGCCTTGCCGGTCTCCGACAGCTCGTGGGGGTCCTCGGCGTCGTAGAAGGCGTTGCGGTCGCCTTCGAACAGGCTGACGTGCGTGTGCATGCCCGAGCCGGGCTGGTCGGTGAACGGCTTCGGCATGAACGTGGCGCGCACGCCCTGCGTCAGCGCGACCTCCTTGACGACGTAACGGAACGTCATCACGTTGTCGGCCATCGTCAGCGCATCGGCGTAACGGAGGTCGATCTCCTGCTGACCCGGTGCCCCTTCGTGATGGCTGAACTCGACCGAGATGCCCATCGCTTCGAGGGTCTCGATGGCGTGCCGGCGGAAGTGCGTCGCCGTGGCGTGGCTGGCCTGGTCGAAGTAGCCGCCGTTGTCCGCGGGCTCCGGCTCGCTGCCGTCGTCCGGCATGGTCGAGAGGAGGAAGAACTCGATCTCGGGGTGGACGTAGCAGGTGAAGCCGGCCTCGGCGGCCTTCGACAGCTGGCGGCGCAGCACGTGCCGCGGGTCCGCCCACGACGGCGAACCGTCGGGCATCGCGATGTCGCAGAACATGCGGGCCGAGTACGGGCCGCCCTCGGGGGTCTCCCAGGGCAGGACCTGGAACGTCGACGGGTCGGGCTTGGCGACCATGTCCGATTCGTAGACGCGCGCGAAGCCCTCGATGGCCGAGCCGTCGAAGCCGATTCCGTCGTTGAAGGCGCCTTCGAGCTCGGCCGGCGCGACCGCGACGGACTTGAGGAACCCCAGCACATCGGTGAACCAGAGACGAACGAAACGGATGTCGCGCTCCTCGAGCGTGCGGAGCACGAATTCCTGCTGGCGATCCATGGCCGCACCCTAACCACAGCGTGTTAACGGCGTGTTTCGCGACGCGCCGACGCCGCCGAAGTCACGTCGCGAGTACCGCGACGGGCTTCTTCGCGCGCGTGATGGCCAGCGAAGCCACCGACGCGATGACGGCCAGGACCGCGGCCGCATACCAGGCCAGGTCGTAGTTCCCGAGCTGGTCGCGGACCAGGCCGGCGGCCGAGGCGGCGAACGCGGCGCCGAGCTGGTGGCAGGCGAACACCCAGCCGAACACGATCGGGCCGGCTTCGCCGAACGCGCGGACGCAGAGCGCGACCGTCGGCGGAACCGTGGCCACCCAGTCGAGGCCGTAGAACAGGATGAACGCCCACATGCTCGGCTGCACGGAGCCGGTGAACAGCTGCGGCAGCAGGGCCAGCGACAGCCCGCGCAGGGCGTAGTAGACGCCGAGCAGGATCCGCGGGTCGACGCGGTCGGTGAGCCAGCCGGAGAAGATCGTGCCGACGACGTCGAAGACACCGACCAGGGCCAGCAGGCCCGCGGCGGTCGTCTGCGGCATGCCGTGGTCGTGCGCGGCCGGCACGAAGTGGGTGCCGACCAGGCCGTTGGTCGTCGCGCCGCAGATCGCGAAGCCGACGGCGAGCAGCCAGAACGTCCGGGTCCGCGCGGCCTGGCCGAGCACGGAGAGAGCGCGGCGGACCGAGCCGGTCTTCGGCGCCGGGGGCGCGATCTCGGTGCCGGCCGGCGCGCCGTAGGCCGTGGTGCCGACGTCGGCGGGGTGGTCGCGGATGACCAGCAGGACCACCGGGACGACGGCGAGCGCGGCGATCGCGATCACCAGCGAGGCCGTGCGCCAGCCCGAGGTCACCGCCAGGTTCGCGATCAGCGGGAGGAAGATCAGCTGGCCGGTGGCGCCGGCCGCGGTCAGGACGCCGGTGACGACGCCGCGGCTGCGGACGAACCACCGCGTCGCGACCATCGCGGCGAAGCTCATCGCCATCGAGCCGGTGCCCAGCCCGACCAGCACGCCCCAGCACAGCACTAGCTGCCAGCTCGCGCTCATGAACACCGTGCCGCCCGCGCCCAGCGCGATCACGAACAACGCCGTCGCCGAGACGCGGCGGATGCCGAAGCGGTCCATCAGCGCAGCCGCGAAGGGCGCGAAGAGGCCGAAGAGCACGAGGTTGACCGAGACGGCGGAGCTGATCGTGGCGCGCGACCAGCCGAACTCCTCGTGCAGCGGGTCGATGAGGACCCCGGGCGCGGCGCGGAAGCCGGCGGAGGCGAGCAGCGCGACGAAGGCGGCACCGGCGATCAGCCAGGCGCGGTGCAGCTTCGGGGCGGGACGGGTTTCGACAGTCACCCAGGCAGTCTCTCCGCGCGCGCGGGCCGCCGGAAGTGGCCGGAAGGACATCATCCGCAAGGATCAGGCCATCAGTAGGCTTCGGGGATGCGCCGCCTCGCCCTCCTGCTCGTGCTCCTGCTGACGGCCGGCTGCACCGGATCACCCGACACGCGCGGGCCGTTCCCGGCGGGGTCCGAGCTGGTCCGCACCGCGGCGACGTCGTTCGCCTCCGTGCGCAGCGTGCACTTCGCGGCCGGGGTCAACGGCGTGCTCCCCGGTTTCCCGCTCCGCCAGATCGAGGGCGACGCGACCCTGGCCGACGGCGGCCACGCGACCGGCACGATCGACGTCCAGTCCGGTGACGGGCACGCCAAGTACCCCTTCGACGTGCACGACGGGCAGGATGCGCTGCCCGAGGCCTACCGGGTCGGCGCGTTCCTCGGCCCGCACGGCGGCCTGAAGCGGCTGCTCGACGGCGTGACCGACACCAGGACCGAAGGCCGCGAGAACGTCGACGGTGCGCCCGCGCTGCGGGTTGCCGGCACGGTGCCCGCCGCCGTCGCGCACAGCGTGCTCGCGCAGGTCGACGCCGACCTCAACGTCAAGGTGTGGGTGTCCGACGGCGGGCCGCGGCGGTTCGTCCGGCTGTGGGTGCAGATCCCGCCGCCGGACGACCACCTGAGCCCGGTGATGATCGAGCTGTCGCTGACCGAGCAGGCGTAGCTAGGGCGAGCAGCGCTTGCCCTCCGGCGGCACCGTGCCGTCGACGAGGTAGTCCGTGCCCGCCTGGTCCACGCACTTCACGCCCTGCAGGAACACCGTGTGCTGGGTGCCCTCGAAGGTCAGCAGCGCGCCCTTCAGGCCCTTCGCGAGGTTGACGCCGGCCTGGTACGGCGTCGCCGGGTCGTTGGTCGTCGAGATGACCAGCGTCTTCGCGAGCCCTTCGACGTTCGGCACGTGCGGCTCGGACGTGTTCGGCACCGGCCAGAACGCGCACGCGTCGCGCGCCGCCGAAGCCGGGCGGCCGTCGTCGAGGAACGGCGCCACCTTCACGTACTGCTCCTGCGCCTTGAGGATGACGGCCGGGTCCGTGACGCGCGGGTCGTCGACGCAGCGGATCGCGGTGAAGGCGTCCTGCGTGGTTCCGTACCTGCCGTCGGAGTCGCGCTCGTTGTAGATGTCGGCGAGCTTCTCCAGGGTCGCGCCGCGCTGCTGCTTCAGCTCGTTGAGGCCCGAGTTGAGGGTGTCCCAGAGGGTTTCCTGGTAGAGCGCCTGGATGACGCCGGTGGTGGCGTCCTCGTAGGAGAGCTTGCGGCCGTCGCCGACCGGCACCGGGAAGTCGATCAGCGGCCGGACCAGGTTCTGGAAGGCCGCGACCGCGCCGTCCGGGTCCGCGCCGAGCGCGCAGTCCTGCTGGGCCGCGCACCACTTCGCGAACTGGGTGAACGCCGTCCCGAAGCCCTGGCCCTGGGCGACCAGCGACTCGACGGCGTCCTGCTCCGGGTCGACCGCGCCGTCGAGGACCATCGCGCGGACGTTCTTCGGGAACGCCTCGGCGTAGGCCGACCCGATCCGGGTGCCGTAGGAGTAGCCCAAATAGGTGAGCTTTTCATCGCCGAGGACCGAGCGGAGGACGTCCAGGTCCTTCACGACGTCGCGGGTGCCGACGTTGGCCAGCATCCCGGTGCCGTCGTCGGTGCGCTGGGCGCACTTCGCGGCGAAGTTCTTTTCCTGCGCTTCCTGCTTCTGCACCCCCGCCGGCGAGCCGTCCGTCTCGCTGTCGTCGGCGCGGTCGGCGTCGCGCTCGGAGTCGGTGAGGCAGTGGATGGCCGGCTGGCTGGCCCCGATCCCCCGCGGGTCGAATCCGACCAGGTCGAAGCGTTTGCCCAGGCCGGCGCCCGTGGCCGGCTTGACCAGCCCGGCGGCCGCGACCATCCCCGACGCGCCCGGGCCACCCGGGTTGACGACGAGCGAGCCGATCCGCGAGCCGGCGTCGGTCGCCTTGTGCCGGAGCAGGCCGAGCGTGATCGTGTCCCCGGCCGGCTTGGCGTAGTCCAGCGGCACGGTCAGGCGCGCGCACTGGACGCCCTTCGCCTGGAACGCCGACCTCGAGTCTTCCGACGTCGCGTAAGGTGCGCAGTCGGCCCAGGACAGGCTCTGGCCGTAGAACCGCTCCAGCCCGGCGGGCACCGGCCCGGACGGCGGGTGCGACTCGGTCGTCGGGGCGGGCACCTCCGTTCCGGTGGACGTGCAGGCGGCCAGCGAGGCCGCGATCAGCACGGATGTCGCAATTGCGGTGATCCGGCGACGACCGGACCTGGCGCTGGGATGAGGGAACACGGTTGGATCGTCCCATCCGGCCGCGGAACTCGAACGCACCACCGTCGCGTTGGGTGGTGGAAGCCGGTCGAGCGAGAGAGAACGGGAGACCAGGGGTGGCAGCACTGATCAGCCGGATGGGCAAGAAGCTCCGCCGGATCATCCAGCGGCCGGGCAGCGTCGAGCTGACCCGCTACGAAGCACTGCTGCCCGCGGTCGAGAAGCTCGAACCCGAGCTCGAAAAGCTCTCCGACGAGGAGCTGACCGAGCGGGCGGGCAAGCTTCGCGAGACGCTGAAGGACACCGCGTTCGGCGACGAGCAGCTCATCGAGGTGTGCGCGCTGGGCCGCGAGGCCGCGCGGCGGGCACTGGGCGAGCGCGCGTTCGACGTGCAGGTGCTGGGCACGATGGGCCTGCTCACCAAGCACGTCGTGCAGATGGAGACCGGTGAGGGCAAGACCCTCGCCGGCGCGCTGGCCGCGGCCGGGTACGCCCTGCGCGGAAAGCGCGTTCACGTCGTCACCGTCAACGACTACCTGGCCCGCCGCGACGCCGAATGGATGGGCCCGGTGTACGCCCTGCTCGGCGTGTCGGTCGGCTGGGTCGAGCCGTCGCACTCGCGCGAAGAGCGTCGTGAGGCGTACGCCAAGGACGTCACGTACGGCGCCGTCGCCGAGATCGGCTTCGACGTGCTGCGCGACCGGCTGGTGACGTCGGTCGGCGACCTCGTCCAGCCGGCCCCCGAGGTCGCGATCGTGGACGAGGCGGACTCGGTGCTGGTCGACGAGGCCCGCGTCCCGCTGGTGATGGCCGGCTCGATCGACCACACCGACGCCGACGAAGAGGTCGCGAAGGTCGTCCGGCGGCTGCGTCTCGGCCTGCACTACGAGACCGACAGCGAAGGCCGCAACGCCTGGCTGACCGACGCCGGCGCGTCCGTCGTCGCGAAGTCGCTCGGCCTGGAGGTCGACGACCTCTACGGCGAGACGGCGTCGGACCGGCTCCCCGCGGTGAACGTCGCCCTGCACGCGCACGCGCTGCTCACCCGCGACGTCGACTACCTGGTCCGCGACGGCAAGGTGCAGCTGATCAACGCCGCCCGCGGCCGCGTCGCCGAGCTGCAGCGCTGGCCGGACGGCCTCCAGGCCGCCGTCGAGGCGAAGGAGCAGGTCACCGCGACCGACCGCGGCGAAATCCTGGACTCGATCACCGTCCAGGCGCTGCTGGCGCGCTACCCGGAGGTCGCCGGCATGACCGGTACCGCGGTCGCCGTCGCCGAGCAGCTGCGGGAGTTCTACGAGCTCGAGGTCGCGGTCATCCCGCCGAACACCCCGAACATCCGCGAGGACCTCGAGGACCGCGTCTTCGCGTCGCCGTCGCAGAAGCTGCGGGCGATCGAGGAGGAAATCCGCACGGTGCACGAGACCGGGCGGCCGATCCTCGTCGGCACCCAGGACGTCGCCGAGTCCGAAGAGCTGGCCGAGAAGCTGGCGAAGGTCGACCTCGAGTGCGTCGTGCTCAACGCGCGCAACGACGCCGAAGAGGCCGCGATCATCGCCGAGGCCGGCAAGAAGGGCGCGGTCACCGTGTCCACCCAGATGGCCGGCCGCGGTACCGACATCCGGCTGGGCGGCACCGACGGCGCCGACCGGGACGAGGTCGTCGAGCTGGGCGGGCTGCACGTCATCGGCACCGCGCGGTACCCGTCGAGCCGGCTCGACGGCCAGCTGCGCGGCCGCTCCGGCCGCCAGGGCGACCCGGGCAGCGCGATCTTCTTCGCCAGCCTGAACGACGACCTCGTGCTGTCGAACGCGCCGGACATCCCCGAGGGGATCGTCGACGACGAAGAGACCGGCGAGATCACCGACAACGCGGCGCTGCGGCAGCTCAACCACGCCCAGCGCGTCGCCGAGGGCGTCGACCTGGAGATCCACCGCAACACCTGGCGCTACACGCGGCTGATCGAGCGGCAGCGGCGCGACCTGCTGGTGCACCGCGACAAGGTGCTTCGCACCGCGTACGCGGCGGAGGCGCTGGAGAAGGCGCACCCGGAGAAGTTCGGCGAGCTGAAGGAGAAGCTCGACGACCAGGACAAGCTGGAGCAGATGTGCCGCGAGGTGCTGCTGTTCCACATCGACCAGCTGTGGTCGGACCACCTGGCGTACCTGACCGACGTCCGGGAGAGCATTCACCTGCGGGCGCTGGCCCGCGAGACGCCGCTGGACGAGTTCCACCGCGCGGCGATCCCGGAGTTCCACAAGATCATCGCCGAGGCCGACTCGCGGGCGGCGAAGACGCTCGAAGAGGCGGAGCTGACGGACGACGGCATCGACCTCGGTGACGCCGGGGTGCGGCGGGCGAACACGACGTGGACGTACCTCGTGCACGACAACCCGTTCGATTCGGACTTCGAGCAGACCATCAAGAAGGTCCGGAGCATGATCAAGCGCAAGTAGTCCTTCTCTCGGGAGGCCCCGTCCGGTTCGCCGGGCGGGGCCTTTCGATTTCCCCCACATTCGCTCGGCCTTCCGGGTGACCGTGAGCCAGAATGGCGGCATGCCGCAACTGCGCATCGCGCTCGCCCAGGTCAACCCCACCGTCGGCGACCTCGACGGCAACGCCGAGCTGCACGTCGAGTGGACGCGGCGGGCCGCCGAAGCCGGCGCGCACGTCGTCGTCTTCCCCGAGATGTCCCTGACCGGGTACCCCATCGAGGACCTCTCGCTCCGCAAGACCTTCGCCGCCGCATCGCGGCAGGGCGTCGAGGCGCTCGCGCGGCGGCTCGACGAGGCCGGCTGCGGTGACGTGCTCACCTACATCGGGTACCTCGACCTCGACGACGTCGGCCCGCGGGACGCCGCCGCGGCGCTCTACCGCGGCGAGGTCGTGGCGCGGCAGTTCAAGCACCACCTGCCCAACTACGGCGTGTTCGACGAGCACCGCTGGTACAAGCCGGGCACCACGCTCGACGTCGTCCGGTTCCACGGGCTCGACATCGGCATGGTCATCTGCGAGGACCTCTGGCAGGACGGCGGCCCGATCTCGGCGCTGGGCCGGGCCGGCGTCGACCTCGTCGTGGCGCCGAACGCGTCGCCGTACGAGCGGTCGAAGGACGAGCAGCGGCTGCCGCTCATCGCGCGCCGCGCCGCCGAAGCCGGGGCGCCGCTGGTCTACACCAACCAGATCGGCGGGCAGGACGACCTCGTCTTCGACGGCGACTCGCTCGTCGTCGGCGCGGACGGCACGCTGCTGGCCCGCGCGCCGCAGTTCGTCGAGCACCTGCTCGTGCTGGACACGGACCTCACCGCGGGCGGGCACGCCACCGACGGCGAACTCGAAGGGCTGCACGTCCGGCGCCGGGTGCTGAGCGCGGACCCGCTGCCGGCGTACGAGCCGACGGCGACGCCGGTGATCAGCGAGCCGCTGTCCGACGAGGCCGAGGTGTGGCACGCGCTGGTCATCGGGCTGCGGGACTACGTGCACAAGAACGGCTTCTCGTCGGTCACCTTCGGGTTCTCCGGCGGCATCGACTCGGCGGTCTGCGCGGCGCTGGCCGCGGACGCGCTCGGCGGCCAGAACGTTCACGGCGTCTCGATGCCGTCGAAGTACTCGTCGGGGCACTCGAAGGACGACGCCGCCGACCTGGCGCAGCGGATCGGCGCGCACTACCGGGTCGAGCCGGTCGAGGACATGGTCCGCGTCTACGTCGACCAGCTTTCGCTGACCGGCCTGGCCGAGGAGAACATCCAGGCGCGGACGCGGGGCATGCTCCTGATGGCACTGTCCAACCTGGACGGTCACCTGGTCCTCGCCACCGGCAACAAGACCGAGCTCGCCGTCGGGTATTCGACCATCTACGGCGACGCGGTCGGCGCGTTCGCCCCGATCAAGGACGTCTTCAAGACGCACGTGTGGCAGCTCGCCCGGTGGCGCAACGCCGAAGCGGTGAAGAACGGCGAAACCCCGCCGATCCCGGAGAACTCCATCACCAAGCCGCCGTCGGCCGAGCTGCGGCCGGGCCAGGTGGACACCGACTCCCTGCCGGACTACGAGCTGTTGGACGACATCCTCGACGACTACGTCGAGGGCGACCGCGGGTACGCCGACCTGGTGGCCGCGGGCTTCGACCCGGAGACGATCGACCGCGTGGTCCGGATGGTCGACAAGGCCGAGTACAAGCGGCGCCAGTACCCGCCGGGCACGAAGATCACGTTCAAGGCCTTCGGCCGCGACCGGCGGCTGCCGATGACCAACCTGTGGCGCGAGGGCAAGGCCTAACTCAGCGCCACCTGGCGGCCGTCCGGCGTCCGGAGGGCCGCCGTCAGGCTCGCCTTGTCCGCGCGGCGGACCAGCAGCTCCAGGCCGAGCGCGTCGGTCACCGCGAGCACCGAATCCGGGTCCGGGTGGGTGCCGGTGACCATCAGCAGCGGCAGGGACGGCAGGCCACGCGTGGTCGGGTGCGGTGTCGGACCCCAGTCGATCAGGAACGGGTGCAGGGTGCCCGGGACGCTCGGCGGGGTCAGGCGCCAGCGCAGCGTTTCGCCGTCGCCGGTTTCGCGGGACATTTCGGTCGCGTCGCCCGGGTCGAAGCCGTGGGCGCGGGCGTTCGCGATCGTCTCGTTGATGTCCGTCGTGCGGACGGCCCAGGCGACCAGCGCGGGCTCGGTCAGCTCGTCGATGCCGAACGGGCGGGGCGCTTCGGGGTCCGGCTGAGCCGGGTCGGGGCCGATGACCTCCAGGTACCTGCCCGCGCCGAGGTCGGCGAGGTGGTTGGCGGTGCCGAGGCCGACGTGGCGGCCGCCGGGCGCGGGCGTGACCCCGGTGAGGGCGGTGACGCGGGCGACGGCGTCGGCGAGGTCCGGGCCGGCGTAGACGAGGTGGTCGAGCACGGCGCCATCATCCCGCGCCGACGGCCCGCGCCGCATCGACCACCCCGTGGCCGTAGTAGGTGGTTCCGTGCTCCGTGGGCGCGCAGGTGGTGTCCGGACAGGGCAGCGGCGTCGCCGTGGCGTAGAGGGCGCGCTTGATCCGCTCGGCGCTCCAGTGCGGGTGCTCGCTCGCGATCAGGGCCGCGACGCCGCTCGCGTGCGGGGCGGCCATCGACGTCCCGCTCGCCGACCGGTATTCGCCGTTCGGCCAGGTCGACCAGACGCGCGCGCCGGGCGCGGCGACGCTGATCCGGGACGCCGAGTAGTTCGAGAAGGTCGCTTTGACGAGCTTTTCGTCGAGCGCGCCGGTGCCGACGACGCCGGGCAGTTCGTGCGGCAGCCGGGTGCAGGTGGGGTCGATCCGGCGCTCCACCGGGGTGCTGTCGGCCGGGCTTTCGCGGTCGACCGAGCGCGTGTCGAGGTTGATCCCGGCGTTGCCGGCGGAGGCGACGACGAGGACGTTCCGGCGTTGCGCGTAGGCGACCGCCCGCCCGACGGCGAGCTTCGCCGCGGCCTGGTCCGGCTGGTCGTCGCAGTTGTAGCGCCACGGGATCGAGCGGTAGCTGTTGTTGGCGACGGCGAAGCCGTGCTCGGCGGCCCAGACGAACCCGCAGACCATGCTTTCGGCCGTCTCGGTGTCGTCGAGTTCGGCGAGCTTGACCGCGGCGATCCGGGCTCCCGGGGCGACGCCGACGACGCCGGTTCCGTTGCGGGCCGCGGCGATCGTGCCCGCGACGTGCGTGCCGTGGCCGTCGAGCGTGGGGCGCCAGGCGCCGGGGCCGCGGTCGGGCCAGCCGGACAGGCAGGAGACGGAGTTCCTCGCGTCGAACGCCGGTTTCAGCTCCGGGTGGGCGTCGTCGACGCCGACGTCGAGGACGCCGACGAGCGTGCGCCGGCTGCCGTCGGTGACCTGGTGCGCTTCGGGCAGGTGCAACGCCGGGACGTCCCACGCCGTTCCCTCCGGCGGGACCTGGCCGGAGTTCGGCGAGCCGGGGCCGGTGTAGCGGAGGTCCTTGCGGGGGGCGAAGAACGCCTTCGGGATCTTCGCGGTGCGGGTGGCGCCGACGGCGTCGATGCCGGGCGTTCTGCGGACCTTCGCGGCGAAGTCGTCCTTCGCCGTGTACGCGACGACGACGCCGATCTGCGGGTAGCTCGCGACGACCGTCCCGCCGGCTTTCTCGACGACGAGCTCGGCCCACCACGTGTGGTGCGCGACGACGACGTGCGGCATGACGAGCGGGTCGGCGGCGGCCGGGGTGGCGATGAGGCCGAGCAGGAGTGCCGTCGCCAGGATGATTCGCCGCACGCGTCCTCCTCGAATTCGCCCAAAACGAACTTAGCGATCATTTACGGCGCAGCGGTACCCCTCTTCGGTCGTAGGCTGACCGCATGACGACGGGGTTCACGGTGTTCGACACGGCGATCGGGGTGTGCGGGCTGGTGTGGCGCGAGGACGTCGTCGTCGGGACGTCGCTGCCCGAGGGCAGTGCTTCGCGGACCCGGGCCTGGCTGGTCCGGCGCTTCCCGGACGCCGTCGAGGGGCCGCCGCCGGCGCCGGTGCAGGAGGCCGTGGACGGGATCGTGGCGCTGCTGGGCGGCGCGCGTTCCGACCTGGCGTCGGTGCCGCTGGACATGACGGGCGTGCCGGCGTTCCACCGGCGCGCGTACGAGATCGCGCGGGCGATCCCGCCGGGCAAGACGCTGACGTACGGCGACATCGCCCACCGGCTCGGGCAGCCGGGATCGGCACAGGCCGTCGGGCAGGCCATGGGGCACAACCCGTTCCCGATCATCGTGCCGTGCCACCGGGTCCTGGCGGCCGGCGGGAAGGACGGCGGGTTCTCGGCCCGGGGCGGGGTCGGGACGAAACGCCGGATGCTCGTGATCGAGGGCGCGCTGGCGGACGAGCCGACGCTGTTCTGAGCCGGGCCCGCAGGGGCATCACGCGCGCTGGGAGGGTCGGCTCGCGTGCCGGGAGGGTCGGCTCGCGTACCTGGGAGGTCGGCTCGCGTGCCGGGTGGGTCGGCTCGCGGTGGGCGCGAGGGTCGGCTCGCGTGCCGGGAGGGTCGATTTGCGTGCCGGGTGGGTCGGCTCGCGGTGGGCGCGAGCCGAGCCGAGCCGCGGTGAGCTGTCAGGCCGGGGTCCAGGGCTTGATCCAGGGGCTCTCCGGCCAGCCCTCGGCCGCGGCCATCAGGGGCATGGCCGTGCCGCCGTCGATGTGCTCGCGGATGATGTCCGCGTGGCCCGCGTGGCGGGCCGTCTCCTGGATCAGGTGCAACAGGACCCAGCGGACCGACCACGCCTCGACGTCCTGCGGGAACCACGGGACGCCCTTCGGCACCGGGACCGGCCGGCCGAGGTCGTCGATGCCCGCGATGACCTCCACCGTGCGGGCCGCCACCTCGTCGTAGCGGGCCAAGACGCCCGCCAGGGTCTCGTCCGGGCGCAGGCGGTGGGCGTCCTCGTACTCCGCCACCGCCTCGTTGAACGGCTTCTGCGGCACCTGCAGCACCGTGTCCAGCCAGCCGTACTCGGTGCTGGCGACGTGCTTGACCAGCCCGCCGACCGACAGCGAACTCTTCGTCGGGGTGGCTCTCGCCTGCTCGTCGGTCAGCCCGTGGGCCGCCAGCTTGAGCACGTACCGCTGCTGCTCCAGGAAGTTCAGCAGCCCGTCACGCTCGTCGGCCACCGGGCGCACGTTTCCGGCCATGTCGATCCTTCCGCCTTGGGACACTGCGGCGATCGTGCCACCCGGCACCGACAATTTCGCTACCGGTGCGCGTGCCTCGGCGCCGGCTTCACGAAGGCGTACGCCCCGCCGATGCTGTACAGGGCGGCACGGACCACGAGCTGGACCCGGGTGAACACACCCTCGTACGTGTCGAACTGCCGGGCGAGCACGACGGCCAGCCAGGTCGCCAGCACCACCGCCAGGCCGGCGACCGCGAGCGCGCGCCAGCCCGGCGGCCACCACAGGATCAGGCTGATCACCCCGGCCACCAGGACGACGCTGAGCAGCGACGACCAGACGTCGCTGCGTTCGGGGTAGGCGGCCTGGAGCAGCACGACGAGGCCGAACGCGCTCACCGAGATCGAGCTCAGCCGCGCCGACCACTGGACCGGCCCCAGCCGGTGCAGCGGGGGACCGGCGAGCAGGAACGCCACACCCGACACGGCGAGCAGGATCCGGAACACCGGCGGCCCGGCCAGCAGCGCCTCGGCCGGGTCCCGGACCGGGGACACGCCCGTGGGCAGGAGGAATTCCAGCAGCCAGCCCGAATACGCGAGGACGGCCACCCCTATCAAGAGGGCCGAGGCGATCCGAGCCGTGCGCACGAGGCACACAGTAAGCGACCCCCCGCGCCCCGGCCGAGTCACCGTGACCAGGTCGACCGATCCGTTATGCCTGCGGACGGACGAAGGGGAACAGGACTGTCTGGCGGATGGAGGCCCCGGTGAGCATCATGAGCAGCCGGTCCACGCCCAGGCCGAGCCCGCCGGTGGGCGGCATGCCGTGCTCCAGGGCCAGCAGGAAGTCCTCGTCCAGCTCCATCGCTTCGACGTCGCCGCTGGCCGCGCGCAGGGACTGCGCCTCCAGCCGCCGCCGCTGCTCGATCGGGTCGGTCAGCTCGGTGTAGGCGGTGCCGACCTCCGAGCCGAACGCGATCAGGTCCCAGCGTTCGGCCAGCCGTGGGTCTTCGCGGTGCTGGCGGGTCAGCGGCGAGACGTCGGTCGGGTAGTCGGTGTAGAACGTGGGCAGCACGGTCGCGCCCTCGACGAGGTGCTCGAACGCCTTGAGCACCAGGTCGCCGTGGCTCGGGTCCTCCCCCACCGGCACACCCGCGGCGACGCACAGGCGGCGCAGGTCGGCCACCGGCGTCCCGGAGCCGACCTCCTCGCCGAACGCCGCCGAGACGGCCTGGTGGACCGGCACGACCGGCCAGTCGCCGGAGATGTCGTGCTCGACGAGCTTCCCCCCGGCGTCGGGCCGCCGCACGATCTGGGCGCCGTACGCCGCTTCCGCCGCGTGCTGGACGAGCTCGCGCGTCAGCGTCCTCATCGTGTCGTAATCCGCGTACGCCTGGTACGCCTCGAGCATCGTGAACTCGGGGTTGTGCGTCGCGTCGACGCCTTCGTTGCGGAAGTTGCGGTTGAGCTCGAAGACGCGCTCGACGCCGGCCACGCAGAGCCGCTTCAGGTACAGCTCGGGCGCGATCCGCAGGTACATCCGCATGTCGTAGGCGTTGATGTGGGTGACGAACGGCCGGGCGTTCGCGCCGCCGTGCACCGTCTGCAGCATCGGCGTCTCGACCTCGAGGTAGTCGGCGTGGTGCAGCCGGTCGCGCACCGCGCGGACCACGGTGGACCGCAGCCGCAGCATGTTCGTCGAGTCCGGGTTGACCGCCAGGTCGAGGTAGCGCTGCCGGACCCGCGTCTCCGGGTCGGTCAGGCCCTTCCGCTTGTCGGGCAGCGGGTGCAGGCACTTCGCGGTGACCGTCCACTCGTCGACGAGCACCGAGAGCTCGCCCCGCTTCGAGGTGACGACCTGGCCGCTGACGCCGACGTGGTCGCCGAGGTCTACGCCGGTCCGCCAGCGGGTGAGGTCGAGTTCGCCGGCTTCGAGCATCAGCTGGATCTCGCCGCTGAAGTCCTTGATGCGGGCGAAGCACAGCCCGCCGAGGACGCGCAGGTTCAGCACCCGCCCGGCGATCCGGACGCGGTGGCCGGTGGTGGTGTCCGGGGCCAGGTCGCCGAACTTCGCCACGACGTCGCCGATGTGGTCGTCGCGCCGGAACCCGACCGGGTAGGGGTCGATGCCGGCCTCGCGCAGCTTGCCGAGCTTGTCGATGCGGACGCGGACCTGCTCGGGCCGCCGCACCGCCTTCGCCGCCGGCGTCGCCGCCGACTCCTCGATCTCCCGGACGCGGGCGACGAAGTCGTCGCCGACCGTCTCCAGCCGCAGCGACCGCGCCCGTCCGGTCGGGACGAACCCTTCGAGCGCGCCCGCGACGATGCCGACGCGCGGCAGCCGCCGGGCCGAGGAGTAGCAGAGGAACCGCGGCTCCCAGTCCGGCCCGTACTTGGCGTTCGACCGGTACAGCGACTCCAGCTGGAAGAACCGGGAGAACACGCTCAGGATGCCGCGCCAGGCCCGCAGCACCGGTCCCGCGCCGATCCGCTCGCCTTCGGAGAACACCGCGCGGAACATCGCGAAGTTGAGCGAGATCCGCTGCGCGCCGAGGTGCTGCGCGGCCGCGACGACCTCGGCGATCAGGTACTCGTTGAGGCCGTTCTCGGCGTCGCGGTCGCGGCGCATGAGGTCCAGCGAAAGCCCGCGGCGGCCCCACGGCACGAACGACAGCAGCCCGCGCAGCTCGCCGCGGGCGTCGTACGCCTCGACCATCACGCTGCGGCCGTCGCTGGCGTCGCCGAGCCGGCCCAGCGCCATCGAGAAGCCGCGTTCGGTCTCCGCGCCGCGCCAGGACTGCGCCCGCCAGAGCAGCTCGGTCATCTCGGCCGCGGGGATCTCGCCGTGGCGGCGGACCCGCGAGGTGTAGCCGGCCCGTTCGATGCGCTTGACGGCCTGGCGCACCGACCGCCGTTCCGGCCCGGCCAGGCTGAACTCGCGGACGTCGAGGACCGCTTCGTCGCCGATCTCCAGGGCCCGCAGCCCCGCGTCGGTGTACGCCTTCGCGCCGCGTTCACTCGCCCCGAGCACACCCGGGGTCCAGCCGTACGTGCGCGTCTCGTCGAGCCACGCGCGGACCGCGTCGGGCCACGCCTCCGGGTCGCCGACCGGGTCGGCGCTGGCGACGCTGGTGCCGCCGAGGACGCGGTAGGTGACCGCCGCGCGGCCGTTCGGCGCGAAGACGACGCTCTTGTCGCGCCGGGTCGCGAAGTAGCCGAGCGAGTCGTCCTCGCCGTGTTCGGCGAGCAGCCGGCGCAGCCGCAGCTCTTCGTCGTCCGTGCGCAGGCTGCGGCTGCGGACACCGCGGAAGAGCATGTACAGCGCCGCGGTGGCGACCGCGGTCGCGCTGAGGTCGAGGAAGACGTCGAGCCAGCCCGGTCCCTCGCCGACGCCGATCCGGCGCAGCTGCAGGTTCTCACCGGTGGCGTGGTTGACGACCCAGGCGAACCGCTCCCAGCTGTCGCCGAGGTGGCCGGGGAACGCCTCCGCCAGGCCCCAGCCGACCAGGATGACCACGGCGAAGCCGCCGAACAGCATGGCCAGGCCGTCGCGCCAGGCGCTCGGCGCGAGCCGGGCCGGGAAGGCCGGGCGCAGCGCGAGCAGGAACACGATCAGCGCGATCGAGGCGATGTCGGCCAGGGTCAGCACCCACAGCTGCGCCGGGATGTGCCGGACCTGCTTGGGGCCCAGCGTCAGCAGTTCGGGTGACCAGAGCAGCGTCGCCTGCAGGGCCAGGGTGAGCACCAGGCCGCCGACCTGGAACAGCACCAGCGTGTACAGCGCGGCCGCCTTCCGGCGGCGCAGGGCGCCGCCGAGGACGACCAGCAGCAGCACCATCACGAGGCTCGCGCTGGTGGGCACGCTGAGGGCCGAGAACGCCATGTCGATGCCGTTGAGGAGCCGTCCGTGCGGGCCGTTGGTGAACAGCAGGACCACCGAGAACACGGCGGCCAGCTGCACGACGGTCGCGGTGATGCCGCCGGCCTTCGCCTTCCAGACGGGAAGGCGCGGACGCGAGCTCGCGAGGGTACCCATGGGTGGTTTCGTCGCCTTTCGCGGCCGTTCGGTGGTCATGCCCTCTTCTTGACGTGAGTGAACCCGGATTGGTTGTCCCCCGGCATCAACCTGGAGGCTGACCGTCCATGGTCCTCGGGGGTGTGAAGCTGGTCGCAGGCGGTCGGTGCCGGTCCGGGGGCGTGTCACCCTGTGAGACGCCTCTGCTCCACGACCCGGGGACCTCACCGAGGCCTCGAGGGAAGGACGGTCGACGACGATGTCTGCCAGCGCCGAAGAACCCGCCCCGTACGGCACCGGGCCCGCCGCTCCCGCGGCACCCGCCCCGGGCCGGAAGGTCCGCGTCCACCACCTGCGTGAGCTCAAGGAACGCGGCGAACCGTGGCCGATGCTCACCGCCTACGACATGTACACCGCCGCGTTGTTCGACGAAGCCGGGATCCCGGTGCTGCTCGTCGGCGACTCCGCGGCCAACAACGTGTTCGGCTACGACACCTCGCTGCCGGTGACGGTGGACGAGCTGCTGCCGCTGGTCCGGGCGGTCACCCGGTCGGTCAAGCGGGCCCTGGTGGTCGCCGACCTGCCGTTCGGCTCGTACCAGCTCTCGCCGCAGCAGGCGCTGGAGACGTCGGTGCGGTTCATGAAGGAGGGCCGCGCGCACGCCGTGAAGCTCGAAGGCGGGCGCCGGTTCGCCCCGCACGTCGAGGCGCTGACCTCGGCCGGCGTGCCGGTGATGGGTCACATCGGGTTCACCCCGCAGAGTGAACACAACCTCGGCGGCTACCGGGTGCAGGGGCGCGGCGAAGCGGCGGACGTGCTGCTCGCCGACGCGCTGGCGCTGCAGGAGGCCGGGGCGTTCGCGGTGGTGATGGAGATGGTGCCCGCCGAAGCCGCGAAGCGCGTCACGGCGGAGCTGAAGATCCCGACGGTCGGCATCGGTGCCGGCCCGGACTGCGACGCCCAGGTGCTCGTCTGGCAGGACATGGCCGGGCTGCGGCGCGGCAAGGCGCCGCGGTTCGTCAAGCGCTACGCCGACGTGGCGACGGTGCTGCAGAACGCGGCGACGGCGTTCGCCGAGGACGTCCGGCGCGGGGAGTTCCCCGCCCCGGAACACACGTTCCACGACTGACCGCCGCCCCGAGCGCCCCAATGTGGCGTTGGTTGCGTCTGACGCACCCAATGTGGCGTTCGGTGCGTCTGACGCCCCGAACGCCACATTGGGGCGCTGGAGGAGCCTGGTCGTCACCGGCGCTTGAACCGTTCCGCGAGCGCCGGGTCGTGCTCCCACCACAGGCCGGTCGGGGGTGTCTCGTCCAGCCGGGCGTCGATCTGCTTCGCCCGCCGTTCGTCGTCGCGGGCCCACCGCACGAACAACGCGACGACGAACGGCAGGCCGGCGACGTCGCCGCCGATCCACAGCACGCCCGCGCCGATGATCTGGTCCGTGCGCGGGTCCGGGCCCCGGCCCGGGTGCGCGGCCGCGTAGTGCGCCGGCGCGAGCAGGGGGCCGAGCCACAGGACCAGGCCGAGCGCGCCGTCGAAGACGACCTCGGTGATCGCGATCCACACCGACACCAGGTGGGGGTCCGCCCGCGGCGTCGGGTCGAGGCCCAGGCGCGTCCAGAAGTACGTGAAGCCGGCCAGGACGAGGACGAGCCGCATGAGGCCGTCCACGAGCGGTGAGCGCAGCGTGAGGTCGTAGAGCGGGGTCAGGTACAGCACCAGCACCGGCGCGACCAGGACCGCCGTGACGACCGGCGGGAACGTCAGGGCACGGGCGAGCGGGCCGCGCCCGTGCCGCCGCAGCCAGGCGGCGCGCGGGAGGCTGTCCAGGAGCAGCCGGATCGGCGCGCCGAGGGCCAGCAGCAGCGGCGTGATCATCAGCAGCGTGACCGTCTGGACCGCGCGGACCCAGAAGAACGTCGTGTCGTAGCCGGCCAGCGGGGAGCAGGTGACGACGACGATCGTCGCGAGCCCGGCGAGGAACGCCGTCGTGCGGCCCGGTGGCCAGCCGCGGCCGCGGGCCGCGCGGACGTAGAGCGTGCCCAGGAGGAGCACGCTGCCGGCCGCCGGTGCGTCGAACGTCAGCGGCACGTCAGACCGCGAAGAAGATCAGGCTGCCGATTCCGGCGACCGCGCAGTAAATGGCGAACGGGGTCAGAGTGCGCGTTTCGAAGTATCCGGTGAGGAACCGGACAGAAATGTACGAAGCGACCCCGGCGATGACGCTGCCGACGAGCGCCGGGCCGAGTGAAGCGTGGTTTTCGGGGGCGAACAGCGTCGGCATCTTGAGCACGCCGGCGGCGAGGATCACCGGGGTGGCGAGCAGGAACGCGAACCGCGCGGCGTCCTCGTGGCCCAGTCCACGGCGCAGGCCGGCGACCATCGTGATGCCCGAGCGGCTGATACCCGGCAGCAGGGCGAGGATCTGCGCGGCACCGATCAGCACGGCCTCGCCGACCCGCAGCTTCGCCAGCCGGACGTCGGTCGCCTCCTCGACGGTGACCGCCCGCATCACCATCGTGTCCTCGGCCGAAAAGTCCACTGTGTCCGCTTCCGCCGCGGCCTTGCCCGGCTTGGAGAACTTCTCGGCGGCGTAGAGGACTCCGCCGTTGAGGGCGAGGAAGATCGCGGCCGGCACCGGCTTGCCGAGGAAGTCGCGCAGCAGGCTTTCGAAGAGCAGCCCGGCCAGCCCGACCGGGATGGTGGCGAGCACCAGCAGCCACGCCAGCCGCTGGTCCGGCGTGCGCACTTCGCGGCGGCGGATCGACGTCCACAGCCCGCCGATGATCCGCACCCAGTCCTTCCGGAAGAACAGGACCAGCGCGAGCGCGGTGGCGACGTGCATCGCCACGAGCACCGCGAGGTACGGCGAATCCTTGCCGATGCTCAGGTCCCGCTGCCACGCCCCGCCGAGCCAGGCGGGCAGCAGGATGCTGTGGCCGAGACTGGACACCGGAAACAATTCCGACACCCCTTGCAAGGCGCCGACGACAATCGCCTCGACATAGGTCACCGCGGACATTCCGTACCCTCTTTCCAGCGAATCCGACACCGGAAAGTACCGGCCCATTCGTTAACCGGTGGCAAGGGGGACGGGCGCGCTCAGCGTCCTCACAGCGGATGTTCACATGCATGAACATCAATCATGTTCTTGACTGGTGTTCGACTTGTGGCTTAGCGTTTAGCCCGTCGCCGCCACGACGAAGCATCGAACCTCGACGAGGAGGACGGGAAATGCGTGTGCGGATCGCCGGCCGTCGTGACCACTCCGACGGCATCGGACTCGCTCCCCCTCCGAACCTCGCGGACGCGGCCGACAGCCGCTGACGCGTCACGAACCGGGGACCCGCTCAGCCCGGCGGCGGGGGCGGGTCCCCACCTATCTCGGCCGTCGTCCCGGCACCCGGCGGCGAGGCACCGGGGCGGCGGCCGGGGCCCTGCGGCACAGGTGCTCTTTCGGGTTCCGGGTGGTGGAGCCCGAGGCCGCGGATGTCACCACCTGTCCTTCGGGGGTTCCGGGTGGCGGAGCCCCCGGCCCGGGGCGAAGCCCCGGATGTCACCACCACTCCTTCGGGGGTTCCGGGTGGCGGAGCCCCCGGCCCGGGGCGAAGCCCCGGATGTCACAGTGGCGGCATGGACGAGCTCTACCCGCCGATCGGCCCGCGCGCCGAAGGGTTCCTGGACGTCGGCGACGGGCACCGGATCCGCTGCCAGGAGGCGGGGAACCCGGCCGGGAAGCCGGTGGTGGTCCTGCACGGCGGTCCCGGCAGCGGGATCGCCCCGATGACCCGGCGGCACTTCGACCCGGCCGCCTACCGGATCCTGCAGTTCGACCAGCGCGGGTCCGGCCGGTCGACGCCGGGTGCGGACGACCTCGCGGCCAACACGCTGTGGCACCTGGTCGCCGACATGGAGGCCCTGCGCGAGCGGCTCGGCATCGAACGCTGGCAGCTCTTCGGCGGCTCGTGGGGCGCCACCCTGGCCCTCGCCTACGCCGAGACGCACCCGTCACGGGTCAGCGAAATGATCCTGCGCGGGGTGTTCACCGTCCGGCGGAGCGAGCTGGACTGGATCTACCGCGGCGGCGCGGCCCACCTGTTCCCGCGCGAGTGGGAAGCGTTCCTGGCCCCGCTTCCGGAGGCCGGCCGCGACGACCCGCTGGCCGCGTACGCCGAGCTGCTCGACGACCCGGCCGAGGAGGTCCGGCACCGGGCGGCGGTCGCGTGGAGCACCTGGGAGGGCGCGACGGTCTCGGTGGTGCCGCAGGAGGCGTTCGTCCGCCAGTACGCCGATCCGGCGTTCGCCCTGCCGTTCGCCCGGCTCGCCGTGCACTACTTCCGCCACGGCGCCTGGCTCGACGACGGGCAGCTGATCCGCGACGCGGGCAAGCTCGCCGGCATCCCGGGCGTGCTGGTCCAGGGCCGCTACGACACGGTGTGCCCGCCGGTAACGGCGTACGAGCTGCACCGGGCGTGGCCGGGCTCGGAGCTGACGCTGCTCGAGGGCGCCGGCCACGCGGCGACGGACCCGGGCGTGCTCGCCGCGTTGCGCGCGGCGACGGACTCATTCCGCGAGTAGCACGGCGAACACCTTCTCGAGCTTGCGCCGCAACACCCCTTCACCCGCCTCCGCGAGCGCCGTGCTGCCGATGAGCGTGCGCATCAGCCAGAACCCGGCGATCACGGACAGGGCGAGGCCGCGAGGTCGGCGGCGAGCGTCGCCGGGTCGCCGGTGAGCACGTCCGCTCCGCCATCGCCGCGTCGACGACCTCGGCGAAGAGTCCTTCCTTCGAACCGAATCAGCTCAAGTCCACCCTCGTATACATGAGACCCGCAACGCCGCCGCGACCCCGCCCGCGACCTGGTCCCCAACGACATCGGGCGCCTGGGCCGCCCGAGGAGGTCGCGGCGGCGGTCGGGTACCTGGTCAGCCCGGCGGCGGCCTACGTGAGCGGTGCGACGATCCGCGTGGACGGCGGCACGATCCGCTCGGTGCACTAGAGCCGGCCGCCGGACGCGGTGTCGCCGGACAGCCGCTGGGCCAGGTACACCGGCACCGTCGAGGCGACGATCAGGACCGCCGCCACCACGTTCACGATCGGCGCCTGGTTCGGCCGGAACAGGTTGTTGTAGATCCAGATCGGCAGCGTCTCCATGCCGGTGCCCAGGGTGAAGGTCGTCACGATGATCTCGTCGAACGACAGCGCGAACGCCAGCAGCCCGCCGGCCAGCAGGGCCGAGCGGAGCATCGGGAACGTCACCAGGCGGAACGTCGTGAGCCCGGTCGCGCCGAGGTCCATCGACGCCTCCTCCAGGTTGCCGCCCATCCGCCGCAGCCGCGCGACGACGTTGTTGAACACCACCACGATGCAGAAAGTCGCGTGCGCGATGATCGCCGTCAGCAGGCCGAGGTCGATGCCGAGGATCGTCCGGAACGCGTTGTTCAGCGCGATGCCCGTGACGATCCCCGGCAGCGCGATCGGCAGGATGATCAGCAGCGACACCGGGTTGCGGCCGAAGAACCGGTAGCGCTGCAACGCGAACGCCGCCATCGTGCCGAGCACCAGCGCGATCGCCGTCGCCGCCAGGCCCGCCTCCACGCTCGTCCACAGCGCGTGCAACGCGCCTTCGTTGGACGCCGCGCGGCTCCACCACTCCACGGTGAACCGGGTCGGCGGGAAACCGAACGTGGTGTCCGCGTTGAACGAGTTGAGCAGCACCACGACCAGCGGGAAGTAGATCACGGCCAGCCCGAGCCCCAGCGCCGTCCACAGCAGCTTGCGCACGAGAGCTCCTAGAGGTTGTCCAGCGCGCCGGTGCGGCGCACGGCGGCCAGGTAAACCAGCATGATCACGACCGGCACGGTGGCCACCGTCGCCGCGAACGGCAGGTTGTCGGCCGTGCCGATGTTGTCGTAGACGACGTTGCCGAGCATCTGCGAGGTACCGCCGACGATCTTCACCGCGATGTAGTCGCCCAGGGACAGCGAGAACGTGAAGATCGAACCCGCGACGATCGCCGGGAACGTCAGGGGGAGGATCACCGAGCGGAACGTCCTCAGCGAGCGCGCCCCGAGGTCGCCCGAAGCGTCCACAAGGGAATCGGGCAGCCGGTCGAGGCCGGCGTAGATCGGCAGGATCATGTACGGCAGCCAGAGGTAGGACAGCGTGATGATCGTCGCCGTGACGCCGTAACCGGGCGAAAGCCAGCTCAGGGCGCCGTTGCCGGACAGCATCGACCGCCACGCGTACGCCTTCACCAGGTAGCTGGCCCACAACGGCGTCATCACCGCGATGACCAGAATCCGCTGCGCCCGCGGCGAAGCGAGCTTGGCCATCGCGTAGGCCATCGGGAAGGCGATGACCGCGTCGATCACCGTGACCAGCGCCGCGATCCCGACCGTGCGGAAGGTGATCGTGCGGTACACCGCGTCGGTGAACAGCGTCTTGAAGTTGTCCAGCGACCAGTCGATGACGACCTGGCCGGTGAAGGCGTCGGTGTGCCAGAACGCCGTGACGAACAGCGCGGCGAGCGCGCCCAGGTAGGCCAGGCCGAGCCAGAGCAGCGGGGCGGACAGCAGGAAACCGAGGCGCAGCTTGGGTTTCCGGTAGAAGAAGGCGGATACGGCGGTCATCACACCTCGCAGGGAAAGGCCGGGAGCGGCGGGCGGAGTGGGGGGACACAGCCCGCCGCTCCCGGGGTCGGAGGGGTCAGCCCTTGATCTCGGTCCAGGCCTTCGTCCACTCGCCGTAGTCCTTGCACTTGACGTCCGTGCGGCCGTCGAGGCACTGCGGGATCGGCGTGGTCCAGTACGCGATCTTCGAGGCGTACGCCGCGTCGCTGGCGTGGTAGGTGTCGCAGAGAGTCTTGTCCGACATCTCCGCGCACGCCTTCGTGTTCGCCGGCGCTTCGCCGAAGTACTCGGCGACCTGGGCGTTGACCTTCGGGCTGATGATGTAGTCGAGCCACTTGTACGCGCACGTCTTGTGCGCCGACTTCGCCGCGACCATCCAGGTGTCCGACCACCCGGTGGCGCCTTCGCTCGGCACGGACGCCTCCAGCGGCGCGCCTTCGCCCTTGGTCAGGTTGACCGTGACCTGCCAGGCGGTGCCGACGACGGCGTCGCCGTTCTTCAGCGCCTGCGACTCCTTGAGGTAGTCCGACCAGTACTCGGACACCAGCGGGCGCTGCTGCTTGAGCAGGTTCACCGCGGCGGTGAACTGCTTGTCGTCGAGCGAATACGGGTTCTTGATGCCGAGGTCCGGCTGGTGCGCCATCAGGTACAGGGCGGCGTCGGCGAGGTAGATCGGCGAGTCGTAGGCGATCACCTTGCCCTTGTAGGGCGAGTTCGCGTCGAACATCACCGACCACGACGCCGGCGCCGGCGTCACCTTGTCGGTGCGCCAGGTCAGCAGGTTCGCGCCCCAGCCGTGCGGGATGCCGTAGGAGACGCCGCCGACGCTGTTCCACGACTTGTCCTTGAGGAACGGCTGGACGTCGGCGTAGTTCGGGACGAGCGCGGTGTTCACCGGCTCGGCGTCGCCGGAAGCGACCAGCCGCAGCGACGCGTCACCGGAGGCGGACACGACGTCGTACTGCCCGGTTTTCATCAGCGTCACGGCCTCGTCGGACGTGCCGAACGGCTTGACGTTGACCTTGCAGCCGGTCTGCTGCTCGAACGGCGTCACCCAGTTGACCTTCGGGTCGTTCGAGCCGTTCTCCGCGTACCCCGGCCAGGCCAGCACGTTCAGCTGGCCTTCCGGCTGCCCGAGCGCCTTGAGCGCCTCCAGCTTCGGCGGCGTGAAGCCCTGCGCGCCGGGCGGTGCGGCGGAATTCGAGCCGGACGTGCCACATGCAGCCAACAGCAGGCTGACGCCGAGAAGCCCGGCCAGCCGCGTCTTCCTGTTCTTCATGGCAACCTTTCGAGGGAACTACTGGACCTGGAAGCTGTGTTCGTCGCGCCAGCTCAGCCGGACGCGGCCGGCCTCGAGAACGCCGTCGGTGTTCTGCCGGACAACCGAAAGCCGGCCGCCGGCGTCGAGCGCGACGGAGTACCGCACGGTGGCCCCGGCGTACACGACGTCGGTGACCGTGCCGGTGGCGCTGGTGTCGCCCGCGGCGGCGGGTCCGGCCAGGTCGCCGTCGATGCGGATCTTCTCCGGCCGGATGCTGAACAGCCCCGGCCGGCCGATGACGCTCTCGGCCCCGCGGCCGCCCAGCAGGTTCGACGTCCCGACGAACCCGGCGACGAACGCGCTGGCGGGCCGCTCGTAGACCTCCTCCGGCGGCCCGACCTGCTCGATCCGGCCGTTGTTGAACACCGCGATCCGGTCGCTCATGGTGAGCGCCTCGTCCTGGTCGTGGGTGACGAAGACGAACGTGATGCCGACGTCCCGCTGGATCTGCTTGAGTTCCAGCTGCATCGCCTGGCGCAGCTTGAGGTCGAGCGCGCCGAGCGGCTCGTCGAGCAGCAGCACCTTGGGCCGGTTGACCAGCGCGCGGGCCAGGGCGACGCGCTGGCGCTGGCCGCCGGAGAGCTGCGTGGGCTTGCGCGAGCCGTAGTCCTCCAGCCGCACGGTCTTCAACGCCTCGACCGCGCGCTCCCGGCGTTCGTGCTTCGGGACGCGCTTGACGCGCAGGCCGTACTCGACGTTCTGCTGCACGGTCATGTGCGGGAACAGCGCGTAGTCCTGGAACACCGTGTTGACGTCCCGCTCGAACGGCGCCAGCCGGCTGACGTCGTGGCCGTCGAGCTCGATCGTGCCCTCGGTGGGCAGCTCGAACCCGGCGATCATGCGCAGCACCGTCGTCTTGCCGGAGCCGGACGGGCCGAGCATGGAGAAGAACTCGCCCGGCGGGATGTCGAGGTCGACGCCGTCGACCGCGTGGACGTCGCCGAAGTGCTTGCGCAGCCCGGAAAGCCGGATCGCCGGGCGCGTGCTTTCCGGCGCCGCGGGCTCTTCCCGCGGCTCGGTCGGTGCTTGGTTGGGCACGGTCAGCCTCACAGTGCGCTCATCACGTGCTTGACGCGGGTGTAGTCCTCGAGGCCGTAGAGGGAGAGGTCCTTGCCGTAGCCGGACTTCTTGAACCCGCCGTGCGGCATCTCGGCGACCAGGGGGATGTGCGTGTTGATCCAGACGCAGCCGAAGTCGAGCTTCGCGGCCGCGCGCATCGCGCGTTGGTGGTCGCGGGTCCAGACCGAGGACGCGAGGGCGTACTGGACACCGTTCGCGAATTTCAGGGCTTCGGCCTCGTCGGAGAACCGCTGGACGGTGATGACCGGGCCGAAGATCTCGTGCTGGATCGCCTCGTCGTCCTGCTTCAGGCCGGAGACGACGGTGGCTTCGTAGAAGTAGCCCTCTTCGCCGACGCGGTGTCCTCCACAATGGACGGTGGCATGCTCGGGCAGCCGGTCGATGAACCCGGCCACCTTTTCGAGCTGCGCGGCGTTGTTGAGCGGGCCGTAGGCGGCGTCTTCGTCGTCCGGCTTGCCGGTCTTGGTTTGCTCCGCCTGCCGGGTGAGCGCGGCGACGAAGGTGTCGTGCACGTCGTCGGCGACGAGCACGCGCGTGGCGGCGGTGCAGTCCTGGCCCGCGTTGAAGTACCCCGCGACGGCGATCGCTTCGGCGGCGGCTTCCAGGTCGGCGTCGGCGAAGACGATGACCGGCGCCTTGCCCCCGAGTTCGAGGTGGACGCGTTTGACGTCGTTCGCGGCGGACCGGGCGACCTCGATGCCGGCCCGGACCGAGCCGGTGATCGACACCATGGCCGGGATGTCGTGCTCGACCAGCGCGCGGCCGGTGTCGCGGTCGCCGCAGATGACGTTGAAGACGCCGGGCGGGAAGAACTCGCCGGCGATTTCGGCCAGCAGCAGCGTCGACGCCGGGGTGGTGTCGGAGGGCTTGAGCACCACCGTGTTGCCGGCCGCGAGCGCGGGCGCGATCTTCCAGATGGCCATCAGCAGGGGGTAGTTCCACGGCGTGACCTGCGCGCAGACGCCGACCGGCTCCCGGCGGACGAACGACGTGTGGCCCTCCAGGTACTCGCCCGCGGCGCGGCCTTCGAGCACGCGTGCGGCGCCGGCGAAGAAACGGACCTGGTCGAGAATCATCGGGATTTCTTCGGCCATGGTCAGCGCGATCGGCTTGCCGGTGTTCGCGGACTCGGCGCGGACGACCTCCTCGGCGCGGGCTTCGAGGGCGTCGGCGAGCTTGAGCAGCGCGAGCTGGCGCTGGGCGGGGGTCGTCTCGCGCCAGGTCTCGAACGCGGTCGCGGCGACCCGCAGTGCGTGGTCGACGTCTTCGGGCCCGGCGATCGGGGCGGTGCAGTAAGGACGTCCGGTGACGGGGTCGGTGATCTCCGCCGTCCGGCCCGACTCGGACTCGACATACGCGCCGCCGACGTAGTGCTTCAGCTCCTGCACGCTCACTCCTCGGTGCTGACGGGAGCTAAAACATATAAGTCCATATGTAATAGGACAAGCGGATCAGGCAAGATTGGTGCGAACGGGTAGTCCGGCGGCGAAGGGTCACAATGCGCAAGGGCATGTCGCACAGCGCGCGATCCGCCATGTTCGCGCCGCTCGGCCAGGTCGGCCGGGCGGAGGCGGTGGCGGCGCGGCTGATCGACGCCATCACGATGGGCCTGCTGGCCGACGAGGAGCAGCTGCCCAGCGAAGCCGACCTGGCCGCGCAGTTCGGTGTCTCGACCGTGACGGTCCGGGAAGCGCTCGTGGCGCTGCGGCAGCAGGGGCTCGTCGAGACGCGGCGGGGGCGCAGCGGCGGCAGCTTCGTCCGCGCACCGGCCAACCCGCCGGCGGACGCGTGGCGCGCGCGGCTGGCCGAGGTCTCGCTGTCGGACCTCCGGGACGTCGGCGACCACTACCTGGCGATCGCCGGCGCGGCCGCGAAGCTCGCCGCCGAGCGCAGTTCCCCCGAAGACATCGCCCGCCTGCGGCTGGCGGCCGACGACCTCCGCACGGCGCACGGCATCGACTTCACCCGGGCCGAGCGGCAGTTCCACCTGGAGGTCGCGGCGGCCGCGCAGTCACCGCGCCTGACGCACGAAGAGGTCCACCTGCAGAGCGAGCTCGGGGGCCTGCTGTGGCTGCCGCTCGGGCCGGCGGTGCCTTCGTGCGAAGAACACACGGCGATCACCACGGCGATCGACGCCGCCGACGGCGAACTGGCCCGCAAGCTGACCGAAGAGCACCTGCTGGCCGCGCTCGACCGGCTCGCGGACGTGCATCTCGGCTTGCTCAACCCGTACTCTGCCGATGGTCACTGATCCGGCCACAGCCACGGCCGAACGACTTTTGCGGCAACGGTGACGTGCCGCCCGAGGGGTTCGGCCTGCTTTTGGCCGGCTCAATGACTTCGCCCCACTCCGCGCATCGAGGTGAGCACCGTGAACGACACCCGCACGCTGGCCGGCGACGAGGTCGTCGAGCAGGTCTCGGCGTTGGTGGAAGGGGTCTTCGGACGCCTGAAGCCGCTGCTGGCGGCGGCCGAGTCGGTGCTGGCGGACGCCCCGGCCGCGGCGGCCCTGCACCGGATCCGCCCGCAGGTCACCGAGGCGCTGGGCGGCCTGATCATCGGCGCGGGCTTCGTCAGCGCGCCGCACGTGCTCACCGATTCGGAGTTCGGCTTCGAGTGGTGGACGGCCGGTGCGCCGCCGGCCCAGCTGTTCATCAGCCTCGACCCGGCGAGCGAGAACTTCCTCGACTACACGCGCCAGTCGTGGTTCACCGTCCCCCGCGACACCGGGCGGCGGCACATCAACGGCCCGTACGTCGATTACCTGTGCACCGACGAATACACGCTGACGTTCACCATCCCGGTGTTCCGCTCCGGCGCGTTCGCGGGCGTGGTGGGTGCGGACATCTACGTGCGCGAGTTCGAGCGCGCGGTCCGGCCGCGGTTGCGGGCCCTGGGCCGCGGGGCGGCGCTGCTGAACGCGCAGGGGCGGGTGATCGTGTCCAACAGCGTCCGGCAGCCGACCGGGTCGCTGGTGCGGGAGGCCGACGTCCCGGCGTGGTGGTCGGCGGGCGCGGAACCCGGGCCGGGCCTGCGGCGGTGCGGGGATTCGCCGATCGTGCTGGTCAGCTAGGTCTGCAGGGCCACCCAGAGTTCGGCGCGGACGCCCGGTGCGTCCAGGTCGCGGCCCAGCAGGTCCTGCGCCTTGGTGATCCGGTTCCGCAACGTGTGCCGGTGGACGCCCAGCCGGGCCGCGGCGGTGTCCCAGTGGCCGTGGTGCTCCAGCCAGCAGCGCAGGGACTCGACCAGGTCGCCACGGCCCGTTTCGTCGTGGCGGCGCAGCGGGCCCAGCAAGTGGTCGCCGTGGATGCGGGCCACCGCCGGGTCGATCAGGGCCAGCAGGCCGCGGCCGGTGTGCTCGGCCGCGGAGACCAGGATCTTGTCCTCGGCCTCCGCCGCCCGGGCGGCCAGTTCCGCTTGCTGCAGCCCGGCCGCGAAGTCGCGCGGGGCGACCGGCCCCGCCACGCCGCCGTGCAGGCCGCCGATCCGCAGCGCCGCCTCGGCCACCGGCTCGGCCACGCTCGCCGGGCCGAAGGCCACCACCGACGCCCCGGCGCGCGCCGCGAACAGCTCTCCCTCGACGGCCCCGAGCAGCTTGCGCCGGGCCGCCGGCGGCCCGAGGAACACCAGCACCGACCACGGCGGCTCCGGCGGCTCGGCGCCCGTCGCGGCCAGCACCCGCAGCGCCAGTTCGGCTTGGCCGCCCACGAGCAGGTCCACCAGCCCGGTCCGCAGCGCCTCCCGCGCCGCCGCCTGGGCACGATCCTGTTCCAGCGCCAGGGAAAGCACCGAGACCGCGGTGTTCACGATGTGCCGCCCCGCGGTGTCCAGGGGTTCCGCGGTCCCGACGGCGAGCACCCGCCGGGCGCTGGTGTCGAGCGTCTGGAGGACGACCTCCTGGCCGTCGAGGGAGAAGGCCCGGGTGCCGGTGCGAAGCCGCTCCAGCTTCTCGCGCAGTGAAGCGCCGTACGCCCGCGCGCTCGGCGGGGCGCTCTCGGTGACGGTCGTGCGATCGAAGAGCAGGACCCAGCCGTCGACCAGCTTCGCCAGCTTGCGCAGCACCCCCGCCGGGCCGCCCTTGCCGGCCGCCGTGCGGGTGAGCTCCTGCTGGGCGCGGCCGATGCGGACCGTCGTCGCGTACTCGTCGGCCGCCACCGCCCGGGAGACCGCCCGGGTGATCGCGATGAACGGCGTCTCTCGTGGCACCTCCAGCACCGGCAGCCCGACCTCGGAAGCCGTCGTCACCAGGGAACGCGGCACGGCCTCGTGGCTCAGCCCGACGCCGAAGCCGAGGCCCGCCACGCCGGCGTCGACCAGCCGGCGCACGTAGGCCGGCGACGTCTCCTCGTCCAGGGCCAGGCCGGTGGTGAGCAGCAGCTCGCCGCCTTCGAGGAACGCCTGCGGGTCGGTCAGCTCGGTCGGGTGGACCCAGCCGACCGGGCGGTCCAGGAGGTCGTCACCGGTCAGCACCCGCAGCCCGAGCGGGCGCTCGGCGGCGAGACCGGCCAGCGTGAGTGCCATAATGGCCAATCCTACGCCTCGATCTGGACAGAACGGCCAGCTGACGACCGTCCGGTAACCACTCATCCTGAGGACGTCCCCCGACTTCCCCAGGAGCACGCCGTGACCGCAACCACCACCGCCGGGCCGCAGGCCCCGGCACCCCGGCAGCGCAGGCTGCGCACCGAAATCCCCGGCCCGCTCTCGCGCGAGCTGCAGGAGCGGCGCGTCGCCGCCGTCGCCGCCGGGGTCAGCTCGGTGCTGCCCGTCTACGTCACCTCCGCCAGCGGCGGGCTGCTCACCGACGCCGACGGCAACGTGCTGATCGACTTCGGCTCCGGCATCGCGGTGACGAACGTCGGGCACTCCGCGCCGGCGGTCGTCGACCGCGTCCGCAAGCAGGCGTGCTGGTTCACCCACACCTGTTTCATGGTCACGCCGTACGAGGGGTACGTCGAGGTCTGCGAGGCGCTGGCCGAGCTGACGCCGGGCGAGCACGCGAAGAAGTCGGTGCTGTTCAACTCCGGCGCCGAAGCCGTCGAGAACGCCGTGAAGATCGCGCGGGTGGCGACCGGGCGCCAGGCCGTCGTCGTGTTCGACCACGCCTACCACGGCCGCACCAACCTCACCATGGGCATGACCGCGAAGTCCGTGCCCTACAAGCACGGCTTCGGCCCGTTCGCGCCCGAGGTCTACCGCGTGCCGGGCTCGTACCCGTTCCGCGACGGCTTGTCCGGCCCCGAAGCGGCCGCGCTGGCCATCGACCGGATCGAGAAGCAGATCGGCGGCGACCAGGTGGCCGCGGTCGTGCTGGAGCCGATCCAGGGTGAGGGCGGGTTCATCGAGCCCGCGCGCGGCTTCCTGCCGGCGATTTCGGCGTGGTGCCGCGAAAACGGCGTCGTGTTCGTCGCCGACGAGGTCCAGACGGGCTTCTGCCGCACCGGTTCCTGGTTCGCGTCGTCCGACGAGGACGTGGTGCCGGACCTGATCGCGACGGCCAAGGGCATCGCCGGCGGCCTGCCGCTGTCCGCCGTCACCGGCCGCGCCGAGTTGCTGGACGCGGTCCCGCCGGGCGGCCTCGGCGGCACGTACGGCGGCAACCCGATCGCCTGCGCCGCGGCGCTGGGCTCGATCGAGACGATGAAGAACGAGGACCTCGCCGCGTCGGCCAAGCGCATCGAAGGTGTGGTCCTGCCGCGCCTGCGGGCGCTGGCTTCGGATACCGGGGTGATCGGAGACGTCCGCGGGCGCGGCGCGATGCTGGCCGCGGAGTTCGTCCGCCCCGGCACCACCGAACCGGACGCCGGCCTGACCAAGCGCGTCGCGGCGGCCTGCCACCGGGCCGGCGTGGTCGTGCTGACCTGCGGCACCTACGGCAACGTCGTCCGGCTGCTGCCACCGCTGTCCTTGTCCAACGACCTGCTCGACGAGGGCTTGGCCGTCCTCGAGCACGCTGTCCGCACGGAGGCCCGCGCATGACTTTCCCGTTCTGGGTGGCCGGCAAGCCGGTGACCGGCGGTGCGATCGCCGAAGTCCGGCACTCCTACGACGGCTCGTCCGCGGGGTCGCACTTCGTGCCGTCCGCCGCGGACGTCGAAGCCGCGGTCCAGGCGGCGCACGACGTCGCCGACGAGTTCGCCACGCTGCCCGCGCACGTCCGCGCCGGCGCGTTGGACCACGTGTCCCGATCCCTGGGTGAGCGGTCCGAAGAGATCGCCGCGCTGCTCACGGCCGAGTCGGGCAAGCCGCTGAAGTGGGCGCGCGGCGAGGTGGGGCGCGCGGTGTCGACGTTCCGCTGGGCCGCGGAGGAGGCCCGCCGCTTCTCGGGCGAGCTGCAGCGCCTCGACACGGACGCGGGCGGCACCGGCCGGCTGGCGCTGGTCCGGCGCGTGCCGCGCGGGCCGGTGCTGGGCATCACCCCGTTCAACTTCCCGCTGAACCTGGTGGCGCACAAGGTGGCCCCGGCGCTCGCAGTCGGCACCCCGATCGTGCTCAAGCCGGCGCCGGCGACCCCGCTGACGGCGTTGTTGCTGGGCGAAATCCTGGCGGCGGCGGACCTTCCGGCGGGTTCGTGGTCGATCCTGCCGGTGGACAACGAGACGTCGTCCCGCCTGGTGGAGGACCCGCGCCTGCCGGTGGTGTCGTTCACCGGCTCGGTCCCGGTGGGCTGGGCCATCCGCGACCGCGTGCCGCGCAAGCACGTCGCTCTGGAGCTGGGCGGCAACGCGGCGGTCCTGGTCTGTCCGGATTGGACGGACCTGGACTTCGCGGCGCAGCGGATCGCGACGTTCGCGATGTACCAGGCGGGGCAGTCGTGCATCTCGGTGCAGCGGGTGTACGCGCACGACTCGGTGTTCGACGCGCTGGCGGAAAAGGTCGTGTCCGAGGTGCGTGCGCTGGGCGTGGGCGACCCGCGCGCGGAGGGCGTCGACGTGGGCCCGCTGATCAACGTCGACGCGGCTACCCGGGTGTCGTCTTGGGTTTCCGCCGCGGTGTCTTCCGGCGCCACGCTGCTGACCGGCGGCGGCCAGTCGGGGGCCACGGTGGAGCCGACGGTGCTGGCGGACGTGCCCGAGGACGCGTCGGTGATGGCGGAGGAGGTGTTCGGGCCGGTGGTTTCGCTGGTCCGGGTTTCTTCGGTTTCGGAGGGTGTTTCGCGGATCAACGCGTCCCGGTTCGGTTTGCAGGCGGGGGTGTTCACGCGTGACGTGCCGACGGCGTTCTCGGTGTCGGCGGCGTTGAAGGTGGGCGGCGTGATCGTCGGCGATGTGCCGAGCTTCCGCGCCGACCAGATGCCGTACGGCGGCGTGAAGGACTCGGGCGTGGGGCGCGAGGGGCCCGCGGCGGCGATGGCGGACTTCACGGAGGAGCGGGTAACGGTCCTGACGGGCCTGACGCTGTAGTCAGTGTGAGACCGCTGATCCTGCTCGACGTGGACGGCCCGCTGAGCCCGTGGGCGGCGCCGCGCCACGCGAAGCCGCCGGGCTACGTCGAGCAGGTCCTGCGGCTCTCCCGTTGGAGCCGCAGGCGGCTGCGGATCTGGCTGAACCCGGCCCACGGCCCCACGCTGCTCGACCTGGCCGGCTCCGCGAACGCGGACCTGGCTTGGGCGACCAGCTGGGAGCACCGGGCGAACCGCCAGATCGGCCCGGCGATCGGGCTGCCGCCCCTGCCGGTGATCGCGTTCCCCCACCGGCGGCGTCGTGGAAGTTCGGCCCGGTGGCCCGCTTCGCGGCCGGCCGCCCGTTGGCCTGGTTCGACGACGACTTCGAGCTGTTCCCCGAGGCCCGGCGGGAGTTCGTCGAGCGCCGGGCGGACCTCCCGACGGAGCTCATCCCGGTCGACGCCCACACCGGCTTGACCGCGGAGCACTTCGCGCACCTGGAAGCGTGGTTGAGCGGCCCAGCACGATCATGGTGAAGGCTGGTCCAGCCCGTCCGTCAAAGCCGCGTGCGCCTCGACGAGCGATGGTCCGTACCAGGTGAGGTACCGGCCCGAGACCAGGACGTACCGCGCGTCCGGGAAGTGGTCCGGGCCGTCCTCCTCGGTGAACAGGTACGGCTCGTCCGGCAGGACCAGCAGGTCCGCGTCCGCGCGCAGGTGGGCCCGCAGCTCTTCCACGTCCGGGCGCGGGTAGCGCTCCTCCGAAGCCGCGTACACGTTCGCCACGCCGATGCGGCGCAGGACGTCGCCCGCGAACGTGTCGCGGCCCAGGACGATCCACGGCTTGCGCCACACCGGGACCACCGCGCGGAACCGGACCGGCCGGACTTCGCGCCAGAGTTCCTCGGCCGTGACCAGCCAGTCCGGCTCGTCCAGCTCGTACGCCTGCGTGAGGATCCGCCGCAACGAGCCGAGGGCGGCCGGGACGGTGGCCGCCGCGGCCATCACCCACACCGGGATCCCGTTGGCGCGCAGGCGTTCCACGTCCTCCGGGCGGTTCTCCTCCGCGTTGGCCAGCACCAGGTCCGGCGCCAGGTCGAGCACCCGGTCCAGCTTCGGGTACTTCGAGCCGCCCACCCGCGGCACGGCCAAAGCAGACGGATGCGTGCAGTAGTCCGTCGCGCCGGCGAGGCGGCCCGGCGCGCTGACCTCGACCGCCTCGGTCAGCGACGGCACCAGCGAAACCACGCGGGACGCCGGGCCGCGTACCGGCACCGGCTCTCCGAGATCGTCGACGAGGTGGGTCATGCGCGCTCGAACGACACCTTCCGCTTGTCGACGTCGACCGCGGTCAGCCGGACCGCGATCCGCTCCCCCGCGGTCAGCCGCTCGCCCGCGCACTTCGCCATCACCGTCGGGTCCTCGACCAGGATCTCGGCCTTGTTCTCGTCCGCGCGCAGCACCACCGCGCTGAACTCGCCGCCGACGTGCTCGGCCAGCACCCACGCTTCGACCTGGTCGATGCACGCCCGCTCGACCTTCGCGGCGAGCGTGTCCGACGCGCTCATCCGCTCCGGGACGTCGGCCAGCGCCGCCCGCACCCACTCCGGGACCTCGCGGCCGGCCGAAACGGCGAGGCAGATCTCGGTGGCGAACCGGTCGACCAGCCGCCGGATCGGGGCGGTGACGTGCGCGTACGCGCCGCCGATGCCCGCGTGGGTCGTCAGCGCGGGCAGTTCGCCGTCGAACGCCGTGTAGCCCGCGCCGCGCAGCAGCCGGGTCGTGTCGGCGTAGAGCGCCATCGACGCCGGCTGCCCCGGATCCAGCTTGGCCAGGAACTCCGAGACGGTCGTCCCGGGCGCCCAGGCGATGCCCAGCGCTTCGGCCGAGCGGCGCAGCCAGTCGACGGCCTCGGGTTCCGGGTCGGGCAGCGTGCGCAGGACGCCGATCCGCGCGTCGATCATGATCCGCGCCGCGGCCATCCCGGTGAGCAGCGAAATCTCGGCGTTCCACGCGTCGACGGCCGTGCGCGGGCGGCGGGCGAGCACCCAGCCGCCGTCCGGGTCGCCGGTGATCTCCTGCTCCGGCAGCTGCAGTTCGACGGCGCCGCGCCGGACGGCCAGCTCGCGCCGCCGCCGGCCCAGCTCCGGCAGGGCGGCTACCGACGGGTGCGGGTTCCCGGCGTCCAGCGCGGCCTGCACGGTCTCGTAGTCGAACTGCTCGGTGGACCGGACCAGCGCGCGGCGCACGCGGGTGGCCGTCGGCTCGCCCGCGTCGTCGGTCTCGATGGTCCAGAGCACCGCGGGCCGGACCTCGCCGGGCAGCAGGCTGGCCGCGCCCTCGGAGAGCACCGGCGGGTGCAGCGGAACGTTCCCGTCCGGCAGGTAGAGCGTCTGCCCGCGCCGGCGCGACTCGCGGTCGAGCGCGCCGCCGGGCGGGACGAAGGCGGCGAGGTCGGCGATCGCGTAGTGCACGCGGAAGCCGTGCGCGGTCTTCTCGACGACCATCGCCTGGTCGAGGTCCTTGGCGCCGGGCGGGTCGATGGTGACCAGCGGCAGGTCCGTCGCGTCCTCCCGCGGGCCGGCGCTGGCGAGCGGATCGAGCACCGCCGCTTCCGCTTCGGCGAGCACCTCGGGCCCGAACGACTCCGGCAGCGAAAACTCGGCACGCAGGGGGCCGAAGTCCCCGCCCGCCGAGTGTGTCCTGATCACGAGGGGAGGCACCCCCCAACCCTAACCCGCTCCGGACCCGGAGATCGCCCGATCGGGCGCGGGCCGGTCGGGTGTACGTTGCCCGGTAATAACGAAAACCGTATTCATTCGCAGAAAGGGTCTCCCGTGAAGATCGCGTTCGTCGGCAAGGGCGGCAGCGGCAAGACCACGTTGTCGTCGCTGTTCGTCGCGCACCTCGCCGACGCCGGGCTCCCGGTGCTGGCCATCGACGCCGACATCAACCAGCACCTCGCGGTGGCGCTCGGCGCGACCGAGGAGGAAGCGCTCGCCTGGCCGACGCTCGGCGACAACATGGCCCTGATCAAGGACTACCTGCGCGGCGACAACCCGCGGATCCCCGACGCGGCGGCGATGATCAAGACGACCCCGCCGGGCCGCGGCTCGAGGTTGGTCCGGCCGTTCGAGGACAACCCGGTGTTCTCGGCGTGCTTCCGGCAGCTGGGCGGCGTGCGGCTCGGTGTCACCGGCCAGTTCGACGAGGACGACCTCGGCGTCAAGTGCTACCACTCGAAGGTGGGAGCGGCGGAGCTGTTGCTGAACCACATGGTCGACATCGACGGCGAGTACGTCGTGATGGACATGACGGCGGGCGCGGACGCGTTCGCGTCGGGGCTGTTCACGCGGTTCGACGTGACGTTCCTGGTGTGCGAGCCGACGGTCCGCAGCGTGGGGGTGTACCGCCAGTACGCGGACTACGCCCGCGACTACGGCGTGCGGCTCGTGGTGGTGGGCAACAAGGTGACGGACGCGGAGGACGTCGAGTTCCTGCAGGACCAGGTGGGCAGCGCGCTTCTGGGCTGGCTGTCGGCGTCGGGGCATGTGCGCGCGGCGGAGCGCGGCGCGGCCCGGCCGATCACCGAGCTCGAGCCGCGCAACCTCGCGACGCTGCGTTCGATGCAGGCAACGGTGGACGCGGAGCACCGCGACTGGGCCCGCTACCAGCACCAGGCGGTGGAGTTCCACCTGCGCAACGCCCGGGCGTGGGCCGGCGCCGACCTGGCGTCCCAGGTCGACCCGGAGTTCGTACTCGGCCCGCAGCTGGTGGTCTAGTCGTCATCCTCGGCATCGGCCCGCCGCGTCCGCTCGCGGGCGATGTCGAGGGCGCGCCGGGCGGTGGCCTCGTCCGGGTAGGGGCCGAGCAGATCGATCCCGCGGCTGCGTTCGAGGTGCTCGACCTGGTTGGTGCGGGTGTTGTAGTACCACCCGGTGTCCGGGTTCGGATCTTTCGCCATGTGTCCAGGTTCGCATCCGCAGGCCCGGCTGTCAGCGCTTGTAGCGGTACGGGATCTCGGTCGGAGTACCGGTGGGCCCGAAGTCCTGCGGTTCTTCGGGCTGTTCGGGGAGTTCGTCGAACCAGCCGCGCGGGGTGCCGCGAGGCGGGGTTTCGGGTTCTTGGCGGGTGGGTTGCGGGAGCGGGGTGTCCCGGCCGGGGAAGACGGGCCGCGCGTTGGGGGCGG
>NZ_PPHG01000089.1 GCF_002904295.1 Amycolatopsis sp. CA-128772 | reverse complement strand
CCGTCGATCCGCGGCGCCGCCGCGCGGCGCCGGAGCCCGACGCCGAACCACCCGCCCGGCGGCCCGCACAGCCGGGTGACCGGTCCGCAGGCGTGGCCGAACCCGGCGTCGAGCCGCGCCGCCTCCGGCCGCCGGTCCCACCGGTGCGCGAGGAACCGGTGACCGACGTCCTGCCCGCGCTCGCCCCGCTGCCCCCGGCCGAGCCGCCGCGCGAGGAGCCCGAGCTCTTCGCCGAGGACGACGAGTACGCGGACTACGACGAGTACGAGGAGTACGAGGAGCCGGAGTACGACGAGGAGTACGACGACTACGCCGAAGAGCCGGAAAAGCCCCGGAAGAAGAAGGGCAAGCGCGCCCTCGGCTGGGTCGCCGCGATCGCGGTGATCGCCCTGCTCGCGGGCGGCGCCTACTACGGCTTCAACCGGATCTTCGGCTACGACGACTTCGACGGCGCCGGCTCCGACGACGTCGTGTTCCAGGTGGACGACGGCGACACGACCTCCGCGATCGGCGCCAAGCTCGCCGGCGCGGGCATCGTCGCCAGCGGCAAGGCGTTCGTGAAGGCCGGCGAGGGCAACCCGAAGCTCGCCCGGGTCCAGCACGGCTTCTACGTGATGAAGTCGCACATGTCCGGGGCCAGCGCGGTCGACCGGATCACCACCCCGGACGCGCGCGTCGGGCAGCTGGAGATCCGGCCGTACACGCAGTTCGACGACATCACCCAGCCCGACGGCAAGGTCACGCCCGGCGTGTACAGCCTGATGTCGAAGGCGTCCTGCGCGCAGCTCAACGGCAAGAGCACCTGCGTCCCGGCCGACGACCTGCGCAAGGCCGTCGGCGCGGCGGACCTCAAGCAGCTCGGCGTGCCGGACTGGGCGATCGAGCCGGCGAACAAGGCCGACCGCAAGGACCGCCGGCTGGAGGGCCTGATCGCGCCCGGCGTCTACGACGTCAAGCCGGGGTCCACCGCCCAGGAGATCCTCGGGCAGCTGGTGCACAGCTCGGCCGAGGCGATCCAGAACGCCGGGCTGACCCCGCAGTCGACCGGGCCGGACGTGACGCCGTACCAGACGCTGATCGTCGCCTCGATCATCGAACGCGAGGCGGTGAAGGCCGACTTCGGCAAGCTGTCGCGGGTCGTCTACAACCGGCTGAAGAAGAACATGCGGCTGCAGATGGACTCCACCGTCAACTACGTGCTGGACCGCCCGACGCTGGCGACCAACGACAACGAGCGAGACCGGCCCGGGCCGTACAACACCTACCTGAACACCGGGCTGACCCCGACGCCCATCGCGGTGCCGAGCCCGGACGCGATCAAGGCGGCGGTCAAACCGCCGGACGGCGAGTGGGTGTACTTCGTCAAGTGCGAGAAGAACGGCCTGTCCTGCTTCGCGGTCAGCTTCGACGACCACAAGAAGAACGTCAGCCTCGCCAAGGAACGCGGTGTCTTCTGAGCCCCGCAAGGCCGCGGTGCTGGGCAAACCGGTGGCGCACTCGCTGTCCCCGGTCCTGCACGGCGCCGCGTTCGCCGCGCTCGGCCTGACCGGCTGGACGTACGAGCGGATCGAGACCGGCGCCGCGGAGCTCCCGGCGCTGGTCGACGGCCTCGGCCCGGAGTGGACCGGGTTTTCGGTGACCATGCCGGGCAAGCGCGCGGCGCTGGACCACGCGGACGAGGTGACGCCGCGCGCGGCCGCCGTCGGCGCGGCCAACACGCTGGTCCGCACCGAGCGGGGCTGGCTCGCCGACTGCACCGACGTCGAGGGCGTCACCGGGGCGCTGCGGGCGGCGGGCGGCTACCAGCCGTCCCCCGCGGACACCGCGATCGTGCTCGGCGCGGGCGGCACCGCGGCGGCGGCGGTCGTCGGGCTGGCGGACCTCGGCGTGCGGCAGGTGCGCCTGGTCGTGCGTGAACCGGCCCGGGCCGGCGAAACCCTCGACGCGGCGAAGCGGGCTTCGCTCGACGTTGACGTCCTGCGCTGGTCCAAGACGGACTTCGCGGCGCTGGCGGCGGGGGCCGCGGTGCTGGTGAACACCGTGCCGCCGGACGCGGTCGTCGCGCACGTGGCCGACCTCGCCGTGGTCGCCCACGTCCTGGACGTCATCTACCACCCGTGGCCGACCCCGCTCGCCGAAGCGGTCGCGGCCCGCGGCGGCCGGCTCGCGACCGGCCTGGACATGCTGCTGCACCAGGCGTTCGGCCAGGCCGAGCACTTCACCGGCCGCCCGGCGCCACGGGCGGCGATGCGGGACGCGTTGCGCGAAGCGACCGGGAACCTGCTGCCGCTGCCGATCGGCTGAAAAAACCACTGGCGGAGCTTCGATATCCTGGTGGACTGCCCGAATGGAGGGGGAGTCCACGCCATGTCCAGCCAAGAAGCCATGAGCGACGAGCAGATCGCCGCGATGTGCGTCGGGGAGCCGCGGGAGCTCAACTCGACGATCACCCTCGCCGAATACGACCCGGAATGGCCGAAGCTGTTCGAGCGGGAAGCGGACCGCATCCGCGGGGCGCTGGGCGAGCGGGTGCTCGTCCTCGAGCACGTCGGCTCGACGTCGGTGCCGGGGCTGTGCGCCAAGCCGATCATCGACATCCTGCTGGAGGTGCCGGACTCCGCCGACGAGGCCGCCTACGTCCCCGCGCTGGAGGCGGCGGGCTACCGGCTCGTCATCCGCGAGCCGGACTGGGAGAAGCACCGCTGCTTCAAGGGCCCGGACACGAACGTCAACCTGCACGTGTACTCGCCGGGCAACGGCGAAACCCCGCGCTACCGGTTCTTCCGCGAACGCCTCCGGACCCACCCCGAGGAGCTGGCGCTCTACGCGGACACGAAGCGCGAGCTGGCCGCAAGGGTGTGGAAGTACGTCCAGCACTACGCGGACGCCAAGACGGCCGTGATCGACGAGGTCATCGGCCGCGCCCGGGCGGAGCAGTACGACGGCCACGCCGAGGAGTACGCCGAGCACGCGGAGAAGTCCGTCACCAACGCCCTCTACGACCGGCCCGCCGTCCTGGACCTGGCCGGCGACGTCGCGGCCAAGCGGGTGCTCGACGCCGGCTGCGCGGCCGGGCACCTGAGCGCGCTGCTGGCCGCGCGGGGCGCCGACGTCCTCGGCGTCGACTCGAGCGCGGCGATGATCGCCATCGCGCGCCGGAAATCCGGCGACGCCGCCCGGTTCGAGGTCGCCGACCTCACCCGGCCCCTGGACCTGCCGGCCGCCTCGATCGACGTCGTCACCGCGTCGCTCGTGCTGCACTACCTCGAGGACTGGGGGCCGGTACTGGCCGAGTTCCGCCGGGTCCTGGTGCCCGGCGGCGTGCTGGTGTTCTCCGTGCACCACCCCGGCGAGGAGTGGCGGTGGTTCGGCAGGGAGAACTACTTCGAGCTCGAGCTGCTGGAGGACGAGTTCCCGCCCGGCCACCACGTGCGCTTCTACCGGCGGCCGCTGAGCTGGACGTTCCAGGCGGTGCGGGACGCGGGCTTCGCGGTGGACCGCCTGGCCGAGCCGATGCCGGTCCCGGAGGCCGAGGCGGCCGACCCGAAGTGGGCGGCGAACCTGCGGACCAAGCCGCGGTTCCTGTACTTCCGGGCGATCAGTCCCGCTTCGCCAGGTCCTCGACCAAGCTGACGATCTCCCGGCTGACCGGGCGGAACACCCGCAGCCGGGAGAGCGCGGCCAGCCGGGCCAGCAGGGGGACGGTGCGCTCCACCAGCAGCCGGCTGCGGTTCGTGCGTGCCGAGCGGTCGTGGACCCAGAACAGCACCACGCCCATCTGGTAGAGCCACAGCAGTTCCGGCAGCTGTGCGCGCAGTTCCGGGTCGAGTTTCACGTCGGAGCCTTCGACGACCTCGCGCATGAGGCCGATCGACGCCTCGCGGGCGGCCGTGGAGTCGGTGCTGAACGGGCTCAGCGGCGACTCCGGGTCGGCGGCGTTGACGAAGAACTGCGTGCCGAAGCGGTGGTAGGGCTCGGCGACGTCGAGCCAGCACAGCAGCACGGCCTTGAGCCGGGCGGCGAAGCCGGTTTCGCCGTCGAGCAGGGGCCGGGCCGCCGCCAGGTGCTGCCCGGCCATCTCGTCGTAGAAGCCCTGGACCAGCTGCTCCTTCGACGAGAAGTAGTAGTAGGCGTTCCCGACCGAGACGCCCGCTTCGGCGGCGATCGCGCGCATCGTCGTGCGGTTGTAGCCGTTCTCGGTGAACAGCCGCATGGCGGTCGTGACGATCAGGGACCGCGTTTCCTCGCTCTTGGCCACGCGCTGCACGTTAGCGCCGTCGCCGTCAGGGGGCCGGGTAGGGCGGGGCCGGCGGCATGCCGGGGTAGGGCAGCGGCGCCGGGACGAACTTCGGGGCCAGGTGGCGGCGCCGGATGCCGTTGAAGACCAGGACGTTGAGCAGGTGCATGACGCCGAGCACCAGGGCGACCGTGCCGATCTTGACCGAGAGCATCTCGAAGACCTCGCGGGCCGTGGCGATGTCGGCGCCGCTGGTCAGGAAGAGCGTCACGAACCCGAGGCTGACCAGGTAGAAGCCGACGACCAGGAGCTGGTTCACGGCGTTGGCCAGGCCGGGGCTGTCGGCGAAGACCTCGGTGAGGAAGGTGCGGCCGTGCTTGCTCAGCGTCCGGGCGACGAGCACGGTCAGCGGGATGCTGATCAGCAGGTAGAGGGCGTAGGCGAGGACGATCGGGTCCATGGTTCCTCCTGTTTTGAACGTGTTCAAGAAGGACGGTAGCGGAGTTTTTGAACACGTTCAAGAGAGCCGCGTCACGCCGCGGCGGCGGGGTGGCCCGGCTACGGTGACGTCCATGCGGATAGCGATCCTCGACGACTACCAGAACGTCGCCCTCACCTTCGGCGACTGGGCTTCCCTCGACGCCGACACCACGGTCTTCACCGAGCCCCTGACCGACGTCGTCACCCAGCTGCAGGGCTTCGAATGCGTGGTCGCCATGCGCGAGCGCACCCGGTTCCCGGCCGAGGTGCTCGACGCCCTGCCCGACCTGAAGCTGCTGGTCAGCACGGGCAAGCGGAACGCGGCCATCGACGTGGCGGCGGCGCGGCGCAACGGCGTCGTCGTGTCCGCCACCGGCTACATCGGCGAGCCGACCGCCGAGCACACGTGGGCGCTGATCCTGGCCGCGTCGCGGAACCTGCCGCAGGAGTTCCGCTCCATGCGCGAGGGTGGCTGGCAGACGTCCGTCGGCACGATGCTGCACGGCAAGACGCTCGGCCTGCTCGGCCTCGGCCGGCTCGGGGCCGGGGCGGCGAAGATCGGGCAGGTCTTCGGGATGGAAACCATCGCCTGGAGCCAGCACCTGACGCAGGAGAAGGCGGACCCGCACGGCGTCACCGCGGTCACGAAGGACGAGCTGTTCGCGCGGTCGGACGTGCTGTCCATCCACCTGGTGCTCGGCGACCGCACCCGCGGCCTGGTCGGTGCGGCCGAGCTCGCAGCGATGAAGCCGACGGCGCTGCTGGTGAACACCTCCCGCGGCCCGATCGTCGACGAGGCGGCGTTGGTGGACGCGTTGCGGCGCAAGGAGATTCGCGCAGCGGCGCTGGACGTCTACGACACCGAGCCGTTTCCCGCCGACCATCCACTGAGGACACTCGACAACGCGGTGCTGACCCCGCACATCGGGTTCGTCACCCGCGAGGTCTACGAGATCTTCTACGGCGACGCGGTCGAGGACATCGCGGCCTACCAGGCGGGTGCGCCGATCCGCGTCATGGAATGAGAGAGGTGTGCGGCCCGCCGGGGCCCGAGGTCCCCGCACCGGCCCTGCGGCGGGCCTGCACCCTTGGATGACACCACGCCGGCCGGGGTGGCGGCAGGGTCTTTGGACCCTGTCCCGCCCGGGTCGTCAGGCGCCGCGCCCGGTCGGCGATTTTCCCTCAGGGAAAGGGAACCGCGCCGGATGCGCAGGTGGTCCCCACCGCCGGGGCGGCCAGGTCCGTCAGGTATCGCACCACGGCCGCCGAAGCGCACGCGCTCGGGACGTCCAGGGAGGTGTGGCCGTAGCCCTCCACGACCAGGACCCGCGCGTCGCCCAGTTCCGCCGCCGTCGCCTCGGCGTTGTGCAGTGGTGTCGCCGGGTCGAACCGGTTGTTCAGCACCAGGACCGGGTTCTTGCGCGGCCGGTTCCACGGTCCGGTGTAGCGGTCTTCGTCGCGGGCCGGCCAGCCGACGCACTGCGCCATCGAGTAGACCGCGCTCAGCCCGAAGTACGGCTGCCGGGTGCTTTCCCGCGCGGCGAGGGCGGTGTAATCCGCGGGTGATTGCGGGTTGTCGCTGTCGACGCACTGGACGGCCAGGAAACCGGGGGAGTGCGTCGGGACGTACGGGTCGTGGACCGGCGAGGCGCCGCCCGGGTCCGCCGGCATCGCGGCCAGGGTCTGTGCCAGCCGCTTCCACCGGCCGGACTGGTAGAGCGCGCTGTCGACCGTCTTCATCAGGGAGCTCACGCCCGGCCCGCGGGACGCGCGGGCGAAGACGCCGGCGAACTTCGCCTTCGGGTCGCCGCCGGAGAAGGCGCACTTCGGCCCGGCCGCGGCGCACACCGCGAAGAACCGGTCGAGTTCCTGCTGCTGGGCCCCGGCGACGTCGGCTCGCACGTCCACCGGCCGGTGCTCCTGGCCGGGCTTGCCGGTGGCGTTCGCGACGAGGTCCAGCGTGCCGTCCAGCGTCATCGCGCGGACCTTGTCCGGGAACAGGTTCGCGTACGTGCCGCCCAGGTAGGTGCCGTAGGAGTACCCGTAGAAGGTCAGCGAGGCGTCTCCGACGGCCTGGCGCAGCAGTTCCAGGTCGCGGGCCACGTTCGCCGTCGAGAGGTGGCTCAGCAGGGCGCCCGAGGCGGCGCATGCCCGGCCGGTGGCCGCGCTCGCCGCGAAGAACGCGTCCGGCTGCCGCACCGGGGACCCGGCGGGCGGGAGGTGGTCCGCGCCGGGGCAGCTGATCGGCGCCGACCCGCCGATCCCGCGCGGGTCGAAGCTCACCAGGTCGAACCGGGCGCGCAGCTCCGGCGGATAGCGGGCGGCGAACCGGGTCAGCTCGCCGACGCCGTCGGTGCCGGGGCCGCCGAAGTTGAAGAACAGCGAGCCGAGCCGGCGTCCCGGGTCGCCGGCGGGCAGCCGGATCACCGACAGTGCGATCGTGGCGCCCTTCGGCTCGCGGTAGCTCAGCGGCACGGCCGCGGCCGCGCACTGGAACGGGCCGTGGCACGACGTCCAGTGCAGCGCCGGGACCGCGGCGCCGTTGGTGCCGAGCGCCGGGGGAGCGGCGGCTTGCGGGACGGGCGCGGGCGCGGGTGCGGGAGCACTGCAGGCGGACAGCAGCAGGAGGGCGGCGAGGAGAACCCGCTTCACGCGCCCCGTTCCGCCAGCACGGCGTCGGTGTAGCGCGGCCAGACCTCGGCGGCCCACGGCCCGAACGCGCGGTCGGTCAGCGCGACGCAGGCCGCGCCCGCCTCCGGGTCGACCCAGAGGAACGTGCCCGACTGGCCGAAGTGGCCGAACGTCCGCGGCGAGCTGAGCGCGCCCGTCCAGTGCGGGCTCTTGTGGTCGCGGATCTCGAACCCGAGGCCCCAGTCGTTCGGTTTCTGGTGGCCGAACCCGGGCAGCACGCCGGACAGCCCCGGGAAGACCACGTTCGTCGCCTCGGTGACGGTGGCCGGGTCCAGCAGCTTCGGGGCCTGCAGCTCGGCGGCGAACGCCACCAGGTCGTCCACAGTGGACACCGCACCGGACGCGGGGGAACCTTCCAGCGCGGTCGAAGTCATGCCGAGCGGGGCGAACAGCGCCTCGGCCTGGTACTGGGCGAACGGGATGCCGGAGTGCTCGGCCAGCGCGTCGGCCAGCTGCTCGAACCCGGCGTTGGAGTAGAGGCGCCGGGTGCCGGGCGCGGCCATCGCCTTGTGCGCGTCGAAGGCGAGGCCGGAGGTGTGGGCCAGCAGGTGGCGCACGGTCGAGCCCTCGGGGCCGGCCGGGGTGTCGAGCTCGACGACGCCCTCTTCGACCGCGATGAGCGCGGCGTAGGCGGTCAGCGGCTTGCTGACCGAGGCGAGCCGGAACCTCCGCGCGGGGTCGCCGTGGCGGCCCACGACGCTCCCGTCCGCCGCCACCACGGCCGTCGCGGCGTTGTCCACCGGCCACTCGTCGATCAGGCGCACACTCTCCATGCCGCCAGCCTACGAAACGCCGCGAAGGCCCCCGCCCTGGCCCCCGTCGGCGGGTGGCAACGAAAACCGGGCTCGCCGACTGATCTCTCGCCTGATTTCGGAATGCAACGCAACTTTGAAGATGCGCAGTCGGTTCTTGCTCGATTCCGAGTTGATCATCACTCTTTCGGTCGCTTGTGGCTCACCATGCTGAATGGTACGGAATCATCGCTTTCCGCGTGTTCGGATCAAAACTCCTTGCGGCGGCTGTGGATGGCCTGCTAGTTTCGAAATACGCCGATATCCGGCAAATAACACACGAGGGGAACTTGCAATGAATGGTGAGCATTTGGCGTTTCTCGACGCCATCGAAGCTGATCTGACCACGGCAAAGGCGCAGGTTGTGTCCGAGCCCGTTTCGGGACGGGCCAGGAGCCGGAAATTCCTTCGCGGGGCCGGAGTGGCCGGCGCCGTGATCGCGGCGAGCGTTTCCTTTTCCGCCCTGTTCGCTCCCGCCGCGTCCGCCGGCACCGCCGTCGCGGTGCCCCGCTCGCTGAGCAGCAGCTGCACGCAGCCGGATCCGATCCCGCGCGATCACTACAAGTCCTGCGGGTCCAACGGCTACTACCACTTCTACCGGGGTTCGTACACGGTGGGCAGTGGTCCCAGCGAGCGGAACTGCTACAAGTTCCACAGCGAGCTTCGCGATCTGGGCTGCGGCCACGATCCGGGCCGCGCCACCACGGCGTGCGAGTGAGGCGGGACCGGTTCGGTAGCAGGTGATCGATGACCGTGGGGGCCGGCTCCCGGATCGTGGGGCCGGCCTCCGCGGTGGTCTCGCGGGGGAGGAAGACGTGACCGACCAAGTGTTCCCGAGCCGCTGGATCCAGCGGCTCTTTCCGCCGCTCGACTCGCTGGACGCGGACGGTGTGCCGGTGGGGTGCCCGGTGAGCGTCGTCGTCCTGGCCAAGGACGAGGAACGGTGCATCGCGCGGTGCCTGGACAGCGTGGTGGGCGTGGGAGCGGATCGTGTCCTGGTCGTGGACACCGGTTCCGTGGACGGGACGACGGCCATCGTGGAGCAGTACCGGCGGCACGGTGTCGAGCCGGTGCGGGCCCCGTGGGCGGATTCGTTCGCCGAGGTCCGCAACTTCGCGATCGAGGCGGTCGGGGCGGGCTGGGTGGTCTTCCTCGACGCCGACGAATGGCTCGACCGGCCTGCCGCCGAAGAGCTCGTGGCGTGCCTGCAATCGTTGACGGTTCTCCGTGGCCTCGACCGTCTGGTCTTCGCGCCGATCATCCGGCACGTCGGCCGCGACCACGCCATGGAGGACGTTCCCCGAATATTCCGGGCCGACAGCTCGATTCGGTATCGGGGAGCGGTGCACGAATACCCGGTGTGTTCCGGACCGGTGGACGAGCCGGTCGGCATGGCCGGTTTGAACCTCGTGTTCCATCACGACGGGTACGAGCCGACGGTGATCGCCGCGAAGGACAAGCGGAATCGCAATATCCGTTTGCTGAACGCGGCGGTGAAAGACGACGCGGACAATCCGCGGTGGCCGTACTTCATGGTCCGGGACGGACTGACCGTTCTCGACCGCGCGCACATCTTGGATTTGTGCGAAACCCTGAAGGAACTGGCCGAGCGGAATCCTGGAACGGGCGACCGCCTGAACGCCCGCCAGTACTACCGCCGGGCGCTGTGCATCGCCTGTCAGGGTCTCGCGGTGATGGGCGACTGGGCGACGGTGCGCGGCTACGCCGACGAACTGGATCGGGTCGACAAGGGCGACAGCCCGGACGCCCACTACTTCCGCTCGGTCGCCGGCCTGGCCGACGGCGGGCTGACCGGCTCCGCCCTGCTGCGGACGGTACGGCTGCGGCGTGACGAGGTCCTGATCGCGAACAGTGCCGTGGACGGATCGGGTCGGCACCTCGACGCGCTGATCGCAGCGCTGCTCGAGCGGTTCAAGAGCGCGTCGGAGGCCGAGCGGTACCGGGAGATGTGTGCGCCCTGGACCGACGAGATCTTCGAGCGTTCGCGGTTGAGGCTCCGGTAGCGGAACGCGAAGGCCCCGCACCGGCTGTCGGGGAGCCGGTGCGGGGCCTTCGCGGCGTTACTCGGGTACTCAGGCGTCCAAGTCGGTGGCGACGAGCTGGGCGACCGCTTCCACGGCCTCCTCGGCGCCCTCGCCCTCGGCGCTGATGACGACCTCGTCGCCGTAGCCGGCGGCCAGGGTCATCAGGTTCAGCACGCTGCCGGCGGCCACCGGGTTACCGCCGGCCTTGGCGATCTGCACCGCGACGGGCTGCGCCGCGGCCGCCTTCGCCACCAGCGCGGCCGGCCGGGCGTGCAGGCCCACCTTGCTGGCCACGGCGACGCGTTTCTCCGGCATGTTCGTCCTCTCGCTACGGGGTGCTACGTCGGTACGGATGTTACGCGGCGGCGGTCCGGTCGAGGTCGGCCTCGACCGAGTCGTCTTCGCGGCCCGGCGTGCGCAGGTTGAACTTGATGATCGCGAAGCGGAAGACCACGTAGTAGAGCACCGCGTAGACGAGGCCGATCGGGATGAGCAGCCACGGCTTCTGCGCCGCCGGGGCGCCCAGGTTGAGCAGGAAGTCGATGCCACCCGCGGAGAAGTTGAAGCTCTGGTGGATGCCCAGCGCATTGCAGATCGCCAGCGAGGTGCCGGTCATGATCGCGTGGAAGAGGTACAGCGGCCACGCGACGAACATGAACGAGAACTCGATCGGCTCGGTCACACCGGTGAGGAACGAGGTCAGCGCCGCGGAGATCATCACGCCGCCGACGATCTTCCGCTGCGCCGGGCGGGCGGTCTGCCAGATCGCCAGTGCCGCCGCGGGCAGCGCGAACATGAAGATCGGGAAGAAGCCCGTGGTGAAGGCGCCCGCCGACATGTCGCCCGCGACGAAGTTGTTGATGTCGCCGCCCTTGAAGATGAACCAGATCGGGACGTTCAGCAGCTGGTGCAGACCGACCGGGATGAGCAGGCGGTTCAGCGCGCCGTAGATGCCGCCGCCGGCGACCGGGGAGGCGGTGACCGCGTCACCGATCGACTCGATGCCGCTGTTGACCCAGTGGAAGACCAGGCCGAAGAGCACGCCGAGGATCACCATGACGCCCGCGGTGATGATCGGCACGAACCGGCGGCCGCCGAAGAACGCCAGGTAGGCGGGCAGCTTGATGCGGTGGTACTTCTGCCACAGCAACGCCGCCACGATGCCGACGACGACACCGGCGAGCACCGAATAGGGCCACTTGATCGGTGCGAGCTCGGTGGACCCGGCGGCATACTTGGGCAGGTCCTTCAGCGGGGCGAACACCTGGATGACGCTGGTGAAGACGAAGAAGCCGACGACTGCCGCGACGGCGGTCGAGCCGTCGCCCTTCCTGGCGAAGCCGACGGCGATGCCGACCGCGAACAGCAACGGCAGCCAGTTGAACAGGGCGCCGCCGCCGGCGCCGAGCACCGAGGCGACCTTGTTCCAGCCGAGGCCCTTCGCCCCGAGCATGTCGTCCTGGCCCAGCCGGAGCAGGATGCCCGCCGCCGGGAGCACGGCGATCGGGAGCATGAGGCTACGGCCGAAGCGCTGAAGACCGGCGAGACCGCTGCCGCTCTTCTTCGCCCCCTCCGCGGTGGTCGAACTCATCTGGTTCCTCCATAGTGGGGTTGACCGGGTTCCGGGGTGTTCCGGTCCAACTGCATGGTCACCTGGTAGTGATCTCCCCGGTACCAGGACGTGATGTCTTCGATGGGGTCGCCGTTCGCGCTGGAAACCCGCCGGAACACGAGCAGCGGGCTGCCGGCGCGCATGCCGAGCAGCCGGGCCGTCTCGCGGTCCGCACCTTCGGCCCAGACCGTCTGCCACGCCCGGTCGGGACGCACACCGTACGTCTCGGCCAGCTGCGCGTAGATGGACTGGGTCAGGTCCAGTCCGAGCAGGCCGGGGGCCCGGCCCGCGTGGTACCAGCCGCGTTCGACGGCCAGTGGCACGCCGTCGGCGTGCCGCAACCGCACCAGGTGGTGCGCCGGAGCGCCCTCGGCCAGGCCGAGGGCGTGTGCCGAGGCGGTGGGCGGCACCTCGGTGGCCGCGGAGACCACCTCGGTCGTCGGGGTCAGCCCCCGCCTCCGCATGTCGTCGGTGAACGACATCAGGTAGAGCTGCAGCTCCATCCGCCGGGCCGCGGTGAACGTACCCTTGCCGCGGACCCGGGCCAGCAGGCCCTCCTCGACCAGCTTGCCGATCGCCGACCGGACCGTGAGCCGCGACACGCCGTAGCGTTGCGCCAGCTCGCGTTCGGACGGGATCGGCGCACCCGGCGGGAGCTCGCGCTCCACCGTGCGGCGGAGGATCTCCCGCAGCTGGGCGTGCTTGGGCGTGGGCCCGTTGACAACCTTGTCGGGCGGCGGGACGTGCGCGGCCGCGCTCATCGGCGTCACCCTCCTCGTTCTCGCGTCACCGGGGACCGGTGCTCGCGTCCGGCCCGGAACATTGGTACGTTCCGGTCTAGACCAATGATCTGATGGGGCAGGATGCTCCGCCGTGCGGACGGGTGTCAACCACCGTTATCCGTTCGTGGCCCGCGGCGGGGTGCATGCCGACGATCGGCGTAGTACAGGTGGACACGCGGTTCGCGTCAGGTTGGGAACAAACAGTGAGCAAGGAGACCGCGATGGCGGATGACAGGCCCGAAAAGATCCTCGCGGCACTCGGCGGCGCGGGCAACCTCACCGAGATCGAGGGCTGCATCACGCGGCTGCGCTGCGAGGTCGAGGACATGAGCCTCGTCGACGAAGCGGCGCTGAAGAAGGCCGGCGCGATGGGCGTCGTGAAGATGGGGTCGGCGGCGCTGCAGGTGATCGTCGGGCCGGAGGCGGACACGATCGCCAGCGACATCGAGGACCTGCTGTGAGCTTCGAGGTCCTCAGCCCGGTCGCCGGGCGCGTGGTGCCGATCACCGAGGTCCCGGATCCGGTGTTCGCGCAGGCCATGGTGGGCCCGGGCATCGCGGTGCAGCCCGCGGGCGGCCGGTCGGACGCGGTCGCGCCGGTCGACGGCACGGTCGCGACGCTGCACCCGCACGCCTACGTCGTCGCGACCGAGGACGGCAAGGCCGTGCTCGTCCACCTGGGCATCGACACGGTGAAGGAAAAGGGCGAGGGCTTCACGCTGCACGTCGTCAAGGGCGAGCAGGTGCGGGCCGGCCAGCCGATCGTCAGCTGGGACCCGGAGGCGGTGACCGCGGCGGGCTATTCGGCGATCGTCCCGGTCGTCGCGCTGGACGCGTCGGCGGACGTGCTGTCCGGGCTGGACGCGGACCGGGCCGTCGCGGCCGGGGACCGGTTGTTCGCCTGGGACGCCTGAGCCGGTTCGGGCACGCGTCGGGCCCTTGTGGACTCTCGTCCGCAAGGGCCCTTCGCGTGCGCCCGGCTCGTCAGCCGGTCACGACCTTGCCGTTCTCGACCTTGACCGGCACGGACGGCAGCGGCTTGTTCGCCGGGCCCTGCTTGACCTCGCCGGTGAGCGCGTTGAACACCGAGCCGTGGCACGGGCAGACCAGGTCGGCGCCCTTCGGGGTCACCGTGCAGCCCTGGTGCGTGCAGATCGCGCTGAACGCGGCGCAGGCCGATTCGGACGTCCGGGCCACGATGACGTCGGAGCCGTCCGGCGCCTTGGCCGCCTTGGCCTGGCCGACCGGGACGTCGGCCAGCGCGACCAGCGGCGTCCCGGCGGCGATCGGCGCCTGGGCGGTGCCGGACTTGGCCCCCGGCTCGGACGAGCAGGCGGAGAGCGCGACGGCGCCGACGGCGGCACCGGCGACGGCGGCACCGGTGGACAGGACGGTGCGGCGGGAGTGCAGTTCGGCTGTCATGCCCTACTGAACGAGATCGCCCCCCGTTCGGTTCAATTCCCGGTGAACCGGATCGCCCCCCGTTCCGTGTATGTAGCGGAGTGGGTGTGGAGTGGAGGAACGATCATGGTGAGCTGGATCCTGCGCATCGTCGTGGCGGCCGCACTGCTGGGCTCGGCGGGCGTGCACTACTTCCTGTGGACCGAGGACTACCCGGGCATCGTGGGCCCGCTGTTCCTGCTCGACGCGATCGCCGGGCTGGTGCTGGCGATCGCGGTCCTGGCCTGGCGGCACTGGCTGCCCGCGCTGGGCGCGGCCGGCTTCGGGGCGCTGACGCTCGGCGCGTACGTGCTGGCCGCGACGGTCGGGTTCGCCGGCAACCACGACCAGTTCAACAGCCAGCCGGAGTACTGGGGCGTCATCACGGAGGCGGTCTGCATCGTGGGCGGTCTGGCGCTGCTGTTCGTCAGGGACCGGCGCCGCGCCGCGGTCTGAGGCCCGGCCGGTGAAGGACGTCGCCGAAGAGGCGTTGATGCGGGCGCTGCACGAGGAGCACGCGTCGGCGCTGTGGTCGTACGCGCTGCACCTGACCTCGGGCGACCGGATCCGGGCCGAGGACGTCGTCCAGGAGACGCTGCTGCGGGCCTGGCGGTCGACGACGGTGCTGGACCAGTCGCAGGGCTCGGCGCGGGCGTGGCTGTTCACGGTGGCGCGGCGGATCGCCATCGACGGCTGGCGCTCGGCGTCGGCCCGCTCGGAGGTGGTCACCGACCGGCCGCCGGAGGGCGCGGTCGCCGACGGCACCGACCGCGCGGTGCAGGGCTGGCTGGTCGCGGAGGCGCTGGCCGAGCTGTCGGAACGGCACCGCGAGGTGCTGGTCCTGTGTTACTTCCAGGGCTATTCGGTGGCGGACGCCGCGCGGCGGCTGGGCGTGGCCGAAGGGACGGTCAAGTCGCGCACGCACTACGCGTTGCGCGCGCTGCGGTTGGTGCTCGAGGAGAGGGGGGTGACCCAGTGAGCGAGGACCCGTTCGCGACGTTCGACGCCGCCTACGTGCTGGGAGCGCTGTCCCCCGAGGACCGGCAGCGCTTCGAGGAGCACCTGCGCACGTGCGACCGCTGCGCGGCCTCGGTGCGCGAACTGGCGGGGCTGCCCGGGCTGCTGGCCAGGGTGGACGCCCCGGCGGTGCCGCCCGAGCTGGCGGCGCCCCCGCCCGACCTGCTGCCGTCGGTCCTCCGCCGCGTCCGGCGCGGCCGCCGGATCCGGCTCGCGGTGACGTCCGCTTCGGCCGCGCTGGCGGTGTCGGCGTGCGTCGCGCTGGCGGTGGTGGCCTCGGCGCCGCCGCCCGCCCCGCCGCCCTCGGTGGCGATGACGGCGCTGGGCGAGTTCCCGGTGCGCGCAGACGCCCGCCTCGACGCCTTCGCGTGGGGCACGCAGGTGGACATGTCGTGCAGCTACACGGGTGGCCGCAGCGGCGGCGAGTACCTCCTGGTGGCGATCGCCCGCGACGGCTCGGAGACGGAGCTGGCGACCTGGAAGGCGGTCCCGGACAACACGGCCCGCATCGTGATCGGCACGGCCCTCAAGACACCGGACCTGACGGCCCTGGAGGTCCGCCTGGCGAGCGGCCTGCCCCTCCTCCGGCTCACCCTCTGACGGCGGGAGGGGATCCGGGCCGCAGGGGGCCCCGGATCCCCTCCGGTCACGGGTGATGCCTCTCCAGTCACGAGTGATGCCCCTCCGGTCACGGGTGATGCCCGCCCGGGCGGGTGAGCGGAGGCATGTCCCGGCCCGCGCCGCGGCCGTGACAGGATTGAGCCCATGTTGCGCTGGATCACCGCAGGTGAATCGCACGGACCCGCGCTGGCCGCCGTGCTCGAAGGCATGCCCGCCGGGGTGGCCGTCACCACCGCCGACGTCACCGAGCAGCTGGCCCGCCGCCGCCTCGGCTTCGGCCGCAGCCCGCGGATGGGCTTCGAGACCGACCACATCGAGTTCCTCGGCGGCGTCCGCCACGGCCTGACCCAGGGCGGCCCGGTCGCAGTCCACATCGAGAACGCCGAGTGGCCCAAGTGGGAGCAGGTCATGGCGGCCGACCCGGTCGATCCGCAGATCCTCGAAGGCCTCGCGCGCAACGAACCGCTCACCCGGCCCCGCCCCGGCCACGCCGACCTGCCCGGCATGCAGAAGTACGGCTTCGACGAGGCCCGTCCCGTCCTGGAGCGCGCGAGCGCCCGCGAGACGGCGTCGCGGACCGCGCTCGGCACCGTCGCCCGCAACTTCCTCCGGCAGCTGCTCGGCGTCGAGATCGTCAGCCACGTCGTCTCGATCGGCGGCGCCGACGCGCCGGAGGGGCCCCTCCCCAAGCCGGAGGACCTGGCCGCCATCGACGAGAGCCCGGTGCGCGCGTTCAGCCAGGCGGGCACCGACGCCATGGTCGCCGAGGTCGACGCCGTCCGGAAGGCCGGTGACACCGTCGGCGGCGTGATCGAGGTCCTCGCCTACGGCCTCCCGCCGGGCCTCGGCTCCCACGTCCACTGGGACCGCCGGCTCGACGCGCGGCTCGCCGGCGCGCTCATGGGCGTCCAGGCGATGAAGGGCGTCGAGGTCGGCGACGGCTTCACCACCGCCCGCCGCTGGGGCAGCCAGGCGCACGACGAGATCGACCGCGGCACCGGCCCGGTCGGCGTCACCCGGCGGTCCAACCGCGCCGGCGGCCTGGAAGGCGGCATCACCAACGGCGAGCCGCTGCGCGTGCGCGTGGCCATGAAGCCGATCTCGACCGTCCCCAAAGCACTGTCCACTGTGGACGTCAAGACCGGCGAGCCCGCGGTGGCCATCCATCAGCGCTCGGACGTCTGCGCGGTGCCCCGCGCCGGGGTCGTGCTGGAGTCGGTGGTGGCGCTCGTCCTCGCCGACGCCGCCCTCGAAAAGTTCGGCGGCGACTCGCTCGCCGAGAGCAAGCGCAACGCCGAGGCGTACCTCAAGGCCCTCGAGGAGCGGTGGTGAGCCCGCGCGCGGTGATCGTCGGCCCGCCCGGCTCGGGCAAGAGCACGGTCGGGCCGCTGCTGGCCGCCGCGCTCGGCGTCGCGTTCCGGGACAGTGACGACGACATCGTCGCGCGCACCGGGCGCAGCATCTCCGACATCTTCGCCGAGGACGGCGAGCCCGCTTTCCGCGCCCTGGAAGAAGAAGCGGTCGCCACCGCGCTGGCGGAGCACGACGGCGTGCTCTCCCTCGGCGGCGGCGCGCCGCTCACCCCGGGCACCCGGGCCCGGCTGGCCCGGCACACCGTCGTGTTCCTCAACGTCGGCCTCGCGGCGGGGGTGCAGCGCACCGGGCTGTCCTCCGCGCGGCCGCTGCTGGCCGGGGTGAACCCCCGCGCCACCTTCAAGAAACTGCTCGACGAGCGGGTGCCCGTCTACCGCGAGGTCGCCACCGTCGAGATCGTCACCGACGACCGGACGCCCTCCGGGATCGTCGCGCACCTCGTGGCGGAGCTCGCCGCTCCCGCCGAAGCCAAGGAGTGAGCCACCTCGTGTCCGATCCGGTGCGGATCCCCGTCGCCACCGCCCAGCCCTACGACGTCGTGGTCGGGCGCGGCCTGCTCGGCGACCTCACCGAGCACCTGGCCGGCGCCTCGAAGATCGCGCTGATCCACCCGCCCACGCTGACCGCCACGGCCGAGGCCATCCGCGACGAGCTCAACGCGGCGGGCCTCGACGCCCACCGCGTCGAGATCCCGGACGCCGAGGACGGCAAGGCGCTCACCGTCGCGGGCTTCTGCTGGGAGGTCCTCGGCCGGATGGGGCTGGACCGCCGCGGGGCCGTGGTCGGCCTCGGCGGCGGCGCGGTCACCGACCTCGCCGGGTTCGTCGCGGGCACGTGGATGCGCGGGGTCCGGCTGGTCAACGTGCCGACGACGCTGCTCGGCATGGTCGACGCCTCGGTCGGCGGCAAGACCGGCATCAACACCGAGGCCGGCAAGAACCTCGTCGGGGTGTTCCACGAGCCGAGCGCGGTGTTCGTCGACCTCGCGACGCTGGAGACGCTGCCGCCGAACGAGCTCGTCGCCGGGATGGCCGAGGTCGTGAAGACCGGCTTCATCGCCGACCCGCGGATCCTCGAGCTGATCGAGGCCGATCCGGCCGCGGCGCTCGACCCGGCCGGTGACGTCCTGGCCGAGCTGGTCCGGCGGTCGATCCGGGTCAAGGCCGGCGTCGTCGCCGCCGACCTGCGCGAGTCCGACCTGCGCGAGATCCTCAACTACGGCCACACGCTCGGACACGCCATCGAGCGCCGCGAGCGGTACCGGTGGCGCCACGGCGCCGCGGTCAGCGTCGGCCTGGTGTTCGCCGCCGAGCTGGCGCGGCTGGCCGGCCGGCTCGACGACGCCACGGCCGGGCGCCACGCGTCCGTGCTGAAGCTGATCGGCCTGCCGACGACCTACGACGCCGACGCGCTGCCGCAGCTGCTGGAAACCATGAAGGGCGACAAGAAGACCCGCTCGGGGGCGCTGCGGTTCGTCGTCCTCGACGCGCTCGCCAAGCCCGGCCGGCTGGAGGGCCCGGACCCGGCGCTGCTCGCGGCCGCGTACTCGGCGATCGCGGCGGAGCCGTCCCGCAGCGGCGGGAGCGTGCTGCTGTGAAGGCGTTCGTGTTCAACGGCCCCAACCTCGGCCGGCTCGGCAAGCGCGAGCCGTCGGTCTACGGCTCGACCACCCACGACGACCTGGTCGCCCGGTGCGTGAAGACCGGCGAGGAGCTCGGGATCGAGGTCGAGGTCCGCCAGACCGACCACGAGGGCGAGCTGGTCGGCTGGCTGCACGAAGCGGCCGACGGCGGCCACCCGGTGGTCCTGAACGCCGGCGCGTGGACGCACTATTCGATCGCGGTGCGCGACGCCGCGGCGCAGCTGTCCGCGCCGCTGATCGAGCTGCACATCTCGAACGTGCACAAGCGGGAGGCGTTCCGGCACCACAGCGTGCTTTCGGACATCGCGACGGCGGTGATCGCGGGCCTCGGCGTCGACGGCTATCCGCTCGCCCTGCGCTGGCTCGCCACCCACGCCGGATGACGCTGCCGGCGTTGCGCACTCCGCGGCTGCGGCTGCGGCAGCTGACCGAAGCCGATCGCGAAGCCGTGGTGAAGGTGTTCGCCGACCCGGAGATGAGCCGGTACTTCGCGGCGGACTTCGCCGACCCGGTCGCGGCGAGCGCGATGGTGGACCGCCGCCTGGCCCACCGCGGCCCGGCCGGCCAGGGCCACTGGGTGATCGAGCGCGGCGGCGAGGTGATCGGCGTCGCGCACCTGCGGCCGTCGTGGGAGCTGCCGGGCGGGGTGCCCGAGCTGGGTCACTACGTCGCGAGCGCGCACGCCGGGCAGGGCCTGGCACCGAGGCCGCCCGCGCGGTGCTGGACCACGGCCTCGGCACGCTCGGGCTCCCGGCGGTGTGGGCGCTGGTCCGCGAACAGAACGCGGCGAGCCGGAAAGTGGCCGGGTGCCTGGGGTTCCTCGACGTCGGCAGCGGCGTCCACTACGGCGACCTGCACCGGGTGCTGGTGGCGCTGCCGGCGGTCCACGGGCGGCCGCACCACCTCGAGCTGTGGGTCCCGGACCTGGCCGGAGCCGAGCGCAGCTGGGGCCGGCTGCTGGCCGAGCCGGGCTGGCGGGAGTTCCAGCGCCGGCCCGGCGGTGTGAGCTGGCGGCTCGGCGGAACGTACGTCGTGGTCGAGAAGTCACCGGCGTCGAGCGCGGGGGAGCACGAGCGCACGCGGCCGGGCTTGAACCACCTGGCGCTGCACGTGGCGACCCGGGCCCAGGTCGACGACCTGGCGGCGCGGGCGGACGGGCATGGCTGGCGCCCGCTGTTCGCGGACCGGTACCCGCACGCGGGCGGCGACGCCCACTACGCGGCTTACCTGGAGAACGAGGCCGGGTTCGAGGTCGAGCTGGTCGCGGCGGAAGGCCCGCCCGCGGGCGCGTGAGGTCTTCTCCTGATCGGTAATCACGAAAGAGGGACCCTCGAACAGGAGCGCCGCCGCCCGGACGGGGTACCGCTCGCTACACTCCGGTGCCGTGCACCCGTTTCGTCGTGGGGGTCGGCGACCCGCTCGTGCCTTGCTCGCCGGTGTGCTGGCGGGGCTGCTGGTCGCGGGCTGCACCCAGGGTTACGCCCAGCCGCAGGCGGCGGGGGAGCAGCCCGCCATCGCCGGGGGAAAACCGGCCTCGCCGCGGCCCACCGACGTCAAGCTCGCTTCGGGTGACCCCCGGCAGAGTGGTGGCGTGATCGCCGCCGGCGGCGCCGACGCCGTCTACAACTACGGTCCCTCCGTCATGCTCGACCGCGGGCAGACCCGGATGTGGTGGTGCAGCCAGTACGGCGGCGCCGGGCCCGCCGGCGACGACATACTCTACGCCCAGGCGCAGTCGATGGACGGGCCGTTCACCGGACCGGGTGGCGGCATCCCGGCGGCCGTCTTCTCCGGTGCGCCCGGGCAGTTCGACGGCATGCACACCTGCGACCCGTCCGTGCTGCGCGTCGGCTCGACCTATTACCTGTACTACACCGGCGCCGCCGGGGACCACGCCCTCGGCAACGCCATCGGGCTCGCCACCAGCCCCGACGGCTTGCACTGGACGCGCGCCGCGGGCGGGCGGCCGATCCTCGGGCCGTCGCACGACGTGCACCGCGCGAACGTCTACGGCGCCGGGCAGCCCTCCGTCGTCTACCTCGACGGCTGGTTCTACCTGATGTTCACCGACACCACCGGCCGCGCCGCGGGGGCGAACGGCGCCGGGCAGTTCCTGCTCCGCTCGCGCGACCCCGCGTTCGGGTCCGGCGTGCAGGCGCTGGACGTCGGCGGGTTCGTGCCGGTCGCGTCGACGTCCGGGCCGCGGGCCCGGTCGATCGTCGACGGGTTCAGCGCCGACCTGATGTGGGTGGGGGCGCTCGCCGCGTTCATCGTCGCGCACGAGTCCGACGGCGGGACGACGCTCACCTTCTGGACCGCGGACTTCACCGAGCACCCGTTCCAGCCGGTGGTGATCCCCGGGCCGTGGCAGGAGGGGCCGGGGCTGGTGCGCCGCGCGGACGGGCACGCGCCCCTGTCGTCGGCGGACCCGTGCGACCGGGTGCCGTTCGACGTGGTGCGCGCGACGACCCTCGGCGGCGCGAGGGCACCGAGCGACCTGCGGCACTTCGGGCTGGACCTGCGCGGCAGCCAGGCGTGCGCGAACCCCGGCCGCGTCGCGGCGACGTTCGACGGCGTGACGGCCCCCTCCCCGGAGCGCACGATGGACCTGGTCAGAGCGGGCGCGCGGGTACAGGTGGACCGCCGCACGGTGGCGGTGGCCCTGGCCGGCGAGGTGCTGGAGAAGGCGCCCCCGGCCCTGGCGGCCCTGCCGGTGACGGCCCACCTGCGATCGGGAGCGGAAGCGGTGGCGGCCCCCGACGCCGGCTTCGCATTCATCCTCGACGACCACCGCCGCTGGCGAATCCCCGACGGCGGGATAGTGGGCAACAACGGCTCGACGGCCCGCCCGGTGAGCGCGGCCCAGTGGGAGGGCTACGCGCCGGGGGCTTCGCTGGTCGGCTGAGCGGCGGCACGGCTCGCGGGAGTCCGGCGGGTTTGCGGTAGGCCTTCCGCGCGGTGAGCTCGCCCGGGAACGAGGGAAGCTCGAACCCGGCCTCGCCTACCCGCGCGCAGCTCTGTCGAGCTGCGCGGGTGAGCGCGCCCGGAGAACAGCCGGCGCGGCAGGCAGGAGAGCGGAGCTGAGCTGCGCGGGTGAGCGCGCCCGGAGAACAGCCGGCGCGGCAGGCAGGAGAGCGGAGCTGAGCTGCGCGGGTGAGCGCGCCCGGAGAACAGCCGGCGCGGCAGGCAGGAGAGCGGAGCTGAGCTGCGCGGGTGAGCGCGCCCGGAGAACAGCCGGCGCGGCAGGCAGGAGAGCGGAGCTGAGCTGCGCGGGTGAGCGCGCCCGGAGAACAGCCGGCGCGGCAGGCAGGAGAGCGGAGCTGAGCTGCGCGGGTGAGCGCGCCCGGAGAACAGCCGGCGCGGCAGGCAGGAGAGCGGAGCTGAGCTGCGCGGGCGGGCGGCGCCGGAAAGGCCGCCGCGGTTCCCCGGCCGAGCAGCACCGGCGCGCCCGGGAACGAGGAGCGCTCGAACCCGGCCCACCTACCCCCGCGGTTCCTCGCCCCGCCCCTCCGGCCGCCCCAGGCGGCCGCCGACGAACAGGCCCAGGCCGGCCGGGATCAGGACCAGCAGGGCCGAGAACGCCGCTCCGCCCGTCAGTGCGCCGCCGAGTTCCGACACGCCCGTCTGGTCCACGAACACCGCGCGGCCGATCACGTACAGGATTCCCGCCACCGGGCCCGCGACCAGCGCCGAAATGAACCACACGCGTCCCCGGTCCGGGAGGCCGCGCCACGCGTCGAGGGCGCTCCACAACGCCGCCGCGCCCACCAGGACCGCCAAGGCCAGGGACACCACCAGCGTCTGGTCCGTCGGGTGGTACACGGCGTACTTGGCCAGCAGCGTGATGGCCGCGCCGTGCAGCACCGCCATCGCCAGTCCGCGAATCACCCAGGCGCTCATCCTGCGGAGTGTAGGCGGCCTACTGGCGAGTCGCTTCCCCCGGGAAGCCCGCGCACTAGGGTGGACGGGTGCCGGAAACCCATGGACGTCGCCGGGCGGCGCTGCGCGGGCTCCTGACCGGAGCCGGTGTCGAGGCGCTGCTGGTCACCGATCTGCTCAACATCCGCTACCTGACCGGCTTCACCGGGTCGAACGCCGCCCTTCTGCTGCACGCCGGCGGCGACGAGAAGACGCTCTTCTGCACCGACGGCCGCTACACCACCCAGTCGGCCGCCGAGGTACCCGACCTCGAGACCGTCGTCGACCGGGCGAGCGCCGCCGCCCTCGTGGCGCGGGCCGCGAAGGACGGCAAGACCTACGGGCAGCTGGGGTTCGAGAGCCAGCACGTCAGCGTCGAGCAGTACGAAACGCTGAGCGAACAGGTGCCGCTGAAACGGACCCCCGGCCTCGTCGAGCGGCTGCGCGAGGTCAAGGACGAGGCCGAGATCGAGGCGCTGCGCCAGGCGTGCGCCGCCGCCGACCGGGCGCTCGACGACCTGGTCGCCGCCGGGGGTCTCCGTCCCGGGCGGACCGAGCTGGAGATCGCCCGCGACCTGGAGAACCGGATGCTGGGGCACGGCTCGTCCGCGCCCAGCTTCGCGTCCATCATCGCCGCCGGCGCGCACTCGGCCATCCCGCACCACCAGCCGACGCACGCCGAGCTGAAGCGCGGCGACTTCGTCAAGCTGGACTTCGGCGCGACCGTCGACGGCTACCACTCCGACATGACCCGCACCTTCGTCCTCGGCGAGCCCGCGGACTGGCAGCGGGACGTCTACGACCTCGTCCACGCGGCCCAGGCGGCGGGCGTCGCCGCGGTCGTCCCGGGCGCCGAAGTGTCCGATGTGGACGCCGCCGCGCGGGACTTGATCAAGGAGGCCGGGCACGGCGAGCACTTCGCGCACGGTCTCGGCCACGGCGTCGGCCTGCAGATCCACGAGGCGCCCAGCTTCGCCGCGACGGGCGTCGGTACACTGGCCGCCGGTATGGCGGTCACCGTCGAGCCCGGCGTGTACCTCGCGGGGCGCGGTGGCGTGCGCATCGAGGACACGCTCGTCGTGCGGGCTGGGGAGCCCGAACTCCTCACCCTGAGCACCAAGAACCTCGTGGTCGTCTGACGGCGGCCCCGAACACCGGAAGATCGACACAGGAGACAGCAAGCTCGTGGCCACGACCAACGACCTGAAGAACGGGCTCGTCCTCAACCTGGACGGCCAGCTCTGGACCGTCACCGCGTTCCAGCACGTCAAGCCCGGCAAGGGCGGCGCCTTCGTGCGCACCACGCTCAAGCACGTGCTCACCGGCAAGGTGGTCGACAAGACGTTCAACGCGGGCACGAAGGTCGACACGGCCACGGTGGACCGCCGGAACATGACGTACCTGTACAAGGACGGCGCCGACTTCGTCTTCATGGACGGCGACACCTACGACCAGATCACGGTCCAGGCCGCGGTCGTCGGCGACAACGCCAACTACATGCTCGAGAACACCGAGGTCCAGGTCGCGGTGCACGAGAACGAGGCGCTCTACATCGAGCTCCCGACCTCGGTCGAGATCGTCATCCAGCACACCGACCCGGGCCTGCAGGGCGACCGCTCCACCGGCGGCACCAAGCCGGCCACGCTGGAGACCGGCGCGGAGATCCAGGTCCCGCTGTTCCTGTCCACCGGCGAGAAGATCAAGGTCGACACCCGCGACGGCCGTTACCTGGGCCGCGTCTCCAGCTGATGCCGACGTCGAAACCCCACCCGAACCGCGGCGGCGCGATCAGCCGCCGTCAGGCGCGCCGCCGCGCGGTGGAAATGCTGTACGAGGCCGCGCAGCGCGACACCGACGCGGTGACGCTGCTGGCCGACCGGGTCGGCGCGACGGAGGTCGATCCGATCGCGGACTACACGATCAGCCTGGTCGAGGGCGTCACCGGCCGGAAGGCCCGGATCGACGAGCTGCTGGCCGAGCACGCGCAGGGCTGGACCCTGGAGCGGATGCCGAAGGTCGACCTCGCCGTGCTGCGGGTCGGGGTCTACGAGCTGCTCTGGGCCGAGGACGTGCCGGACCCGGTCGCGATCGACGAGGCCGTCGGCCTGGCGAAGGAACTGTCCACGGACGACTCGCCGCGGTTCGTCAACGGCGTCCTGGGCCGGATCGGCACCATCGCCGACCGCCTGCGCGCGGTTCTCTAGGAGCGGCCGGAGTTCATGCCCTCTCAGACGTCGGCTTCGATGGCGAAGGTGTTGCCGTCCGGGTCCTGAAACCAGGCGATACGCCCGCCGCCGGCCCGGGCCGTGATCCCCTTCGCGTCGTGTTCGAGCTGGTCGTAGCGGGTGAACTCGACGCCGGCCGAGGTGAGTTCGTCGACGATCTCGTCGAGGTCGTCGACGTACCAGGTCGCGAGGGTGGCCGGGCTCTTCCCGGCGGTAACGGACTGGTACACGTTCAGGGCCGGTCCGCCACCGGATCCGTAGGTCCGGCTGCCGTCGGCGACGTGGGCGCTCGGGCCGGACTGCAGCGCCCGCAGGCCGAGCCGGCCTTCGTAGAACTCGACCGCCCGGTGAATGTCGGACACGGCGATCGAAGCTCTGACTTGGTACGCGCTCAAGGGCATGGGCCACCCTAACGCGCCGCAGAAAACGGTGGAGTGAGCGCGGCTCGCGCTCTCCGCGAGCAGGGCTCGCCCCCGAACGAGCCCCCCGACGAGTCAGTGAGCGTCTCCGGTGCCCCACCGGGGAACGCTCACTGCGTCGGTACAGCACACCGGCGATCAGTCCTCCTTGGAGGGCCGCGCCTCCGGGGGCAGGACGCCCCAGTCGATGAGCTGCTCGGTCAGCTCGCCCGGGGTCATGTCGTAGATGATCGCCAGGGACCGCAGGTCCTCGGTGCGGATCGAGAGCACCTTGCCGTTGTAGTCGCCGCGCTGGCTCTGGATCGTCGCCGCGTAGCGGGCCAGCGGGCCCACCTTTTCGGCCGGCAGCTGCTGCAGGCGCTCCAGGTTGATCACGATCTTGGTGGCGGGCTCGGCACCGGAGGGGACCCGGCCCTCGGGCAGCAGCTCGACCACCGGCACACCGTAGAAGTCGGCCAGCTCGGCCAGCTTCTGCACGGTGACGGCGCGGTCGCCACGCTCGTACGAGCCGACGACGACGGCCTTCCAGCGCCCACCGGACTTCTGCTCGACCCCGTGCAGGGACAGGCCCTGCTGCTGGCGGATCCCGCGGAGCTTGGCCCCGAGCGCCTTGGCGTAATCGCCCATCTGGTCGTTCTCCGTTCTTCACCCCCTCCCGGTCGGGGTGACCGGGCCGGGGGACTCGCTGAGTCGAATACTCAGAGTAATGGTTACGCATTGTTGTCACCAGGTCAAGCAGGAGCTTGTCGCGAATCACGCCACACCACCCGGAAGGCTGAGCAAAGTGCCTGCTACTGTCGGTGGGAAAGCCCCGACCAGCAGGGGAACAGACGTCCTTTAAGGACCCGTCCGGCGAGGCGGGGAAGGAGTCCGGTTTGTCGTCACGTCCCCGTGACGCGGCTGGTTCGGCCGGGGAGCGCGAGCTCCTGACGGCCGGCGACGTCGCGCGCACGATCGCCCGAATGGCCCATCAGGTCATCGAAAAGACCGCGAACGGTGCGGAGAGCACTACCCCGCCCGTGTTGCTCGGCATCCCGTCCCGGGGCACGCCGCTCGCGGCCCGCCTGGCCGGCAAGATCGGCGAGTTCTCCGGGGTCCGCCCGCCCACCGGCGCCCTCGACGTCACCCTCTACCGGGACGACCTCCGCCGCCGCCCGCCGCGCGCGCTCGAACAGACGCAGCTGCCGCCCGACGGCATCGACGACCGCGTCGTGATCCTGGTCGACGACGTGCTCTTCTCCGGCCGCACGATCCGGGCCGCGCTCGATGCCCTGCGTGATCACGGCCGCCCGCGCGCGGTCCAGCTGGCCGTCCTGGTCGACCGCGGTCACCGCGAGCTGCCGATCCGCGCCGACTACGTGGGCAAGAACGTGCCCACCGCCCGCACCGAAGGCGTCTCCGTCCTGCTGGCCGAGATCGACGGCCGCGACGCCGTCCTGCTGCGACCGGCGGAAGCCGCGGAAGCCCCTGGAGAGGACTCGTGAAGCACCTGCTCGCCACCGACGGCTTGGACCCGGCGCTGGCCACGGCCGTGCTCGACACCGCCGACGAGCTGAAACACACGCTGCTCGGCCGCGAGGTCAAGAAACTGCCGACGCTGCGCGGCCGCACGGTCATCACCCTGTTCTACGAGAACTCGACGCGCACGCGGGTGTCGTTCGAGATCGCGGGGAAGTGGATGAGCGCCGACGTGATCAACGTCTCCGCGTCCAGCTCCTCGGTCAACAAGGGCGAATCCCTGCGGGACACCGCGCTGACGCTGGCCGCCGCGGGCGCCGACTGCGTGATCGTCCGCCACCCGGCCAGCGGCGCCGCCCAGCGGCTCTCGGAGTGGCTCGCCGAACCGGGCACGTCCGTGGTCAACGCCGGCGACGGCACCCACGAGCACCCGACCCAGGCGCTGCTCGACGCGGCGACCCTGCGGGAGCGGCTCGGGTCGCTGAAGGACCGCCGGATCGCCATCGTCGGGGACGTCCTGCACAGCCGGGTCGCCCGGTCGAACATCCACCTGCTTTCCGCCCTGGGCGCCGAAGTCGTACTCGTCGCGCCGCCGACGTTGCTGCCTTACGGCGTCGAAAGCCTTCCGGTGACCGTTTCGCACGACCTCGACGCCGAGCTGCCCGCCGTCGACGCCGTGATGATGCTGAGGGTCCAGGCGGAACGCATGCATGGAGGTTTCTTCCCGTCGGCGCGGGAGTACTCCATTGCGTACGGCCTCTCGGAACGGAGGCAGAAGCTGCTGCCGGACCACGCGGTCGTCCTGCACCCCGGCCCGATGCTGCGCGGGATGGAGATCGCTTCGGCGGTCGCCGACTCCCCGGCCTCGGCCATCACCGAACAGGTCCGCAACGGCGTCCACGTGCGCATGGCGGTCCTCTACCACCTCCTGGCCAGCGAAGGAGCCGCCGCGTGAGCACCGTGATCAAGGGCGCCCGGCCCTACGGCGAAGGCGATCCCGTCGACGTCCTGATCGAGGACGGCGTGATCACCGCGATCGGCGCCGTCGACGTCCCGGAAGACGCTTCGGTCGTCGAAGCCGCGGGGCAGATCCTGCTGCCCGGCTTCGTCGACCTGCACACCCACCTGCGCGAACCCGGCCGCGAGGACACCGAGACGATCGAAACCGGCTCGGCCGCGGCGGCCCTCGGCGGCTACACCGCGGTGTTCGCGATGGCCAACACCGACCCGGTCGCCGACAACGCGGTGATCGTCGACCACGTCTGGCGGCGCGGGCAGGAGGTCGGCCTGGTCGACGTCCACCCCGTTGGGGCGGTCACCGTCGGGCTCAAGGGCGAGAAGCTCGCCGAGCTGGGCACGATGGCGAACTCGCAGGCCCGGGTGAAGGTGTTCTCCGACGACGGCCTCTGCGTCGCCGACCCGCTGCTGATGCGCCGGGCGCTGGAGTACTCGACCGCGCTCGACGTCGTCATCGCGCAGCACGCCGAGGAGCCGCGGCTGACCGTCGGCGCCCAGGCGCACGAAGGCGAGCGCGCGGCCCGGCTCGGCTACACCGGCTGGCCCGCCGCCGCGGAAGAGTCCATCGTGGCCCGCGACTGCCTGCTGGCCCTGCACGCGAACGCGCGGCTGCACGTCTGCCACGTCTCGACGGCGGGCACGGCGGACGTGCTGCGCTGGGCCAAGGACCGCGGCACGAAGGTGTCGGCCGAGGTCACCCCGCACCACCTGCTGCTCACCGACGAGCGCCTGGCCACCTACGACCCGGTGAACAAGGTGAACCCGCCGCTGCGCACCGGATCCGACGCGGAAAAGCTGCGAGCGGCGCTGGCCGACGGGACCATCGACTGCGTCGCCACCGACCACGCGCCGCACGCGGTGCAGGACAAGGACACCGAGTGGAGCGCGGCCCGGCCGGGCATGCTCGGGCTGCAGACCGCGCTCTCCATCGTGACCGAGACGATGGTCCGTACCGGCCTGCTCGACTGGCGCGGCGTCGCCCGCGTGCTGAGCGAGCGGCCCGCCGAGATCGGCAACCTGGCCGACCAGGGCCGCCCGATCGCCGTCGGCGAGCCGGCGAACCTCGCCCTGGTCGACCCGGACGCCGGGTGGACGGTCCGGGGCGTGGAGCTGGCCAGCATCGCGGCCAACACCCCGTACGAGGGAATGCGGCTGCCCGGCGTGGTGACCGCGACGCTGCTGCGCGGGCGGATCACCGCGCGGGACGGGAAGATCTGCTGATGGAGCGCTTCTGGCTCGTGCTGGCGATCTTCGCCTTCTTCCTGCTCTGCCTGTGGGGCATGTACGTCGGCTGGCGGCGCAAGGCCCGCTCGCAGAGCGTGCAGGTGCCGCCGTTCCCGGCCGTCCCCGGCGACGCCGGTGCGGTGCTGCTGGAGTCCACCGGCGTCTACCTCGCCACGACGTTCGCGGAGGAGTGGCAGAACCGGGTCGTCACCCGCGGCGCGGGACTGCGGACTTCCGCTTCCTGGCGGCTGCACGACGGCGGCATCGCCGTCGAGCGCGGGGGAGCGCCCGACTTCTGGATCCCGCGCGAAGCGGTGACCGGCGTCCGGCGCGACACGAAGATCGCCGGGAAGGTGATGGGCACGGACGCGCTGCTGGTCATCACCTGGCGGCTCGGTGACACCGAGCTCGACACCGGCTTCCGCGGCGACGACCTCGACGACTATCCACAGTGGATCGAACAGCTCAAGATCAAGGGAGGTGCCCAGTGAACGCGCGCGCTCAGGCCGCACTGGTACTCGAAGACGGCCGGGTGTTCCGCGGCGCTGCCTACGGCGCGCAGGGGCGAACCCTCGGCGAGGCGGTGTTCTGCACCGGCATGACCGGTTACCAGGAGACGCTGACCGACCCGTCCTACCACGGGCAGATCGTGGTGCAGACCGCCCCGCAGATCGGCAACACCGGCTGGAACGACGAGGACGACGAGTCCTCGAAGATCTGGGTCAACGGCTACGTGGTGCGCGACCCCGCACGCACGCCGTCCAACTGGCGCTCCCAGCGCTCGCTCGACGACGAGCTGGTGCGCCAGGGGATCGTCGGCATCGCCGAGGTCGACACCCGCTCGCTGACCCGGCACCTGCGCGAGGTCGGCGCCATGCGCGCCGGGGTGTTCTCCGGCGACGCGCTCGGCACGGTCGACGACATGGTCGCTTCGGTGCTCGCCGGCCCGAAGATGGAAGGCGCGGACCTGGCCGGCCAGGTTTCGACGCCTCAGCCGTACGTGGTCTCGCCGTCCGGAGATGTTCGCTTCCGGGTGGTCGCGCTGGACCTGGGCATCAAGTCCAACACCCCGCGCCAGATGATCAAGCGCGGCATCGAGGTGCACGTCCTGCCCTCGTCCGCTTCCTTGGAAGACGTGCTGGCGATCGAGCCGGACGGCGTGTTCCTGTCCAACGGCCCCGGCGACCCGGCGACGACGACCCACGCGACCGAGCTGACCAAGCAGGTCCTGGGCCGCGAGATACCCCTGTTCGGCATCTGCTTCGGCAACCAGGTCCTCGGCCGCGCGCTCGGCCTCGGGACGTACAAGATGCGCTACGGCCACCGCGGCATCAACATCCCGGTGATCGACGTGGCCACCCGGTCGGTGGCCATCACGGCCCAGAACCACGGGTTCGCCCTCGAAGGCGAGCCGGGCCAGCGCTTCGAGTCCCCATTCGGTGGGGCGCAGATCAGCCACTACTGCCCCAACGACGACACGGTGGAGGGCGTCCGGGCGCTGGACGTCCCGGCGTTCTCGGTCCAGTACCACCCCGAAGCCGCGGCCGGCCCGCACGACGCGGCCCCCCTGTTCGACGAATTCGTTTCGCTCATGGAGAAGAAGGCCTGATGCCGAAGAGGACGGACATCCAGCACGTGCTGGTGATCGGCTCCGGGCCGATCGTGATCGGGCAGGCCGCGGAGTTCGACTACTCCGGTACCCAGGCCTGCCGGGTGCTGCGCAGCGAAGGCCTGCGCGTGTCCCTGGTGAACTCGAACCCGGCCACCATCATGACCGACCCCGAGTTCGCCGACGCCACCTACATCGAGCCGGTGACCCCCGACTTCGTCGAGAAGGTCATCGCCGAAGAACGTCCTGACGCGCTGCTCGCCACGCTCGGCGGGCAGACCGCGCTCAACTGCGCGGTCGCCCTGCACGAGCGCGGCGTGCTCGACAAGTACGGCGTCGAGCTGATCGGTGCCGACATCGACGCCATCCAGCGCGGTGAGGACCGGCAGAAGTTCAAGGACATCGTGCGCACCATCGGTGCCGAGGTCCCGCGCTCCCGCGTCTGCCACGACATGGACGAGGTCCGCGACACCGTCGAGGAACTCGGGCTCCCGGTCGTCATCCGGCCGTCGTTCACCATGGGCGGGCTCGGGTCCGGCATGGCGCACACGCCCGAGGACCTCGAGCGGCTCGCCTCCACCGGGCTCGCCGAGTCGCCCGTCACCGAGGTGCTCATCGAGGAGAGCGTGCTCGGCTGGAAGGAGTACGAGCTCGAGCTGATGCGCGACAAGCACGACAACGTCGTGGTCGTCTGCTCGATCGAGAACGTCGACGCGATGGGCGTGCACACCGGCGACTCGGTCACCGTCGCGCCGACGATGACCCTCACCGACCGCGAGTACCAGGTGATGCGGGACGTCGGCATCGCCGTGCTGCGCGAGGTCGGCGTCGACACCGGCGGTTGCAACATCCAGTTCGCGATCAACCCGGCCGACGGCCGGATGGTCGTCATCGAGATGAACCCGCGTGTGTCGCGAAGCTCCGCGCTGGCGTCGAAGGCCACCGGCTTCCCGATCGCCAAGATCGCGGCGAAGCTCGCCATCGGCTACACGCTCGACGAGATCCGGAACGACATCACCGGCGAAACGCCGGCGGCGTTCGAGCCCGCTTTGGACTACGTCGTCGTCAAGATGCCGCGGTTCGCCTTCGAGAAGTTCCCGGGCGCCGACCCGGCGCTGACCACGACGATGAAGAGCGTCGGCGAGGCGATGTCGTTCGGCCGCAGCTTCCCCGAGGCGCTCGGCAAGGTGATGCGTTCGATCGAGACCAAGGCGACCGGCTTCTGGACCCTGCCCGACCCCGAAGGCGTCACGCTGGAGTCCACTTTGGACTCGCTGCGCACGCCGAAGGAAGGCCGGCTGTACGAAGTGGAGCGTGCTCTGCGGCTCGGCGCCACCGTCGAGCAGGTGCACGAAGCGTCCGGCATCGACCCGTGGTTCATCGACCAGATCGCCCTGATCGGCGAAGTGGGCGCCGAAGTCCGTGACGCACCGGTGCTGGACGGCGATCTGCTGCGCCGCGCCAAGCGCACCGGCCTGTCCGACCGTCAGATCGCCGCGCTGCGGCCGGAACTGGCGGGCGAGGACGGCGTCCGCGCGCTGCGGCACCGGCTCGGCGTGCGGCCGGTCTTCAAGACCGTCGACACCTGCGCGGCCGAGTTCGCGGCCAAGACCCCGTACCACTACTCGGCCTACGAGTCCGACCCCGACGCGCAGTCCGAAGTGGCCGTCCAGTCGGACAAGCCGAAGGTGCTCATCCTCGGCAGCGGCCCGAACCGGATCGGCCAGGGCATCGAGTTCGACTACTCCTGCGTGCACGCGGCGATCGCGTTGCGGGAGACCGGGTTCGAGGCCGTCATGGTCAACTGCAACCCGGAAACCGTGTCCACCGACTACGACACGTCCGACCGGCTGTACTTCGAACCGCTGTCCTTCGAGGACGTCCTCGAGGTCGTGCACGCCGAGCAGGCGTCCGGCACGGTCGCCGGCGTGATCGTCCAGCTCGGTGGCCAGACCCCGCTGGGCTTGGCGAAGAAGCTCGCCGACGCCGGTGTCCCGGTGGTCGGGACGCCGCCCGAGGCGATCAACCTCGCCGAGGACCGCGGCGCGTTCGGCGAAGTTCTCACCGACGCGGGCCTGCCCGCGCCGCGCTACGGCACGGCGACGTCCTTCGAGGGCGCCAAGCGGATCGCCGACGAGATCGGCTACCCGGTGCTCGTCCGGCCGTCCTACGTGCTCGGTGGCCGCGGCATGGAGATCGTCTACGACGAGGAGACCCTGGCCGGCTACATCCGCCGCGCCACCGAAGTCACACCGGAGCACCCGGTGCTCGTCGACCGGTTCCTCGACGACGCCATCGAAATCGACGTCGACGCGCTGTTCGACGGCGAGGAGCTCTACCTCGGCGGTGTCATGGAGCACATCGAGGAAGCCGGGATCCACTCCGGTGACTCCTCGTGCGCGCTGCCGCCGATCACCCTCGGCCACACCGACCTGCAGGCCGTCCGCCGCTCCACCGAGGCGATCGCGCGGGGCGTGGGCGTGCGCGGGCTCCTGAACGTCCAGTACGCGCTCAAGGACGACGTCCTGTACGTCCTGGAGGCCAACCCGCGGGCGTCGCGGACGGTGCCGTTCGTGTCCAAGGCGACGGCGGTGCCGCTGGCCAAGGCCGCCGCGCTGATCATGACCGGTTCGACGGTCAAGGACCTGCGCGAGAGCGGTGTCCTGCCGGCCGAGGGCGACGGCGGGCAGATGCCGGCCGACTCGCCGGTCGCGGTCAAGGAAGCGGTCCTGCCGTTCCACCGCTTCCGCACGCCCGAAGGGCACGGCGTCGATTCGCTGCTGGGCCCGGAGATGAAGTCCACCGGCGAGGTGATGGGTGTGGACGTCGACTTCGGCAAGGCGTTCGCCAAGTCGCAGAGCGGCGCCTACGGCTCGCTGCCGACGTCCGGCCGGGTGTTCGTCTCGGTGGCCAACCGCGACAAGCGTTCGCTGGTGTTCCCGGTGAAGCGTCTCGCGGACCTCGGCTTCGAGATCCTCGCCACCTCGGGCACCGCGGAAGTGCTGCGGCGCAACGGGATCGCCTGCACGGTGGTGCGCAAGCACTACGAGGGCTCGACCGAAGCCGAGCCGAACATCGTGGACGTCATCCTCGACGGCGGCGTCGACATGGTGATCAACACGCCCTACGGGAACAGCGGTCCGCGCGTCGACGGCTACGAAATCCGCACCGCGGCCGTGTCGCGCGACATCCCGTGCGTGACGACCGTCCAGGGCGCCGCGGCGGCCGTGCACGGCATCGAGGCGCTGATCCGCGGGGACATCGGCGTCCGGTCGCTGCAGGAGCTCCAGGCGGCGCTGAAGGCGAAGTCGTGAGCGGGGGAGAGCGGTTCGGGGCGCGGCTGGCCAAGGCCGTCGCGGCCCGCGGCCCGCTGTGCGCCGGGATCGACCCCCACCCGGGCCTGCTCGAGGCGTGGGGGCTGCCGGTGGACGCCGCGGGCCTGGAACGGTTCGCGCTGTCCGCCACGGAGGTCCTGGCGGCCCGCGCGGCGATCGTGAAGCCGCAGTCGGCGTTCTTCGAAAGTTTCGGCGCGGCCGGTGTCCGGGTGCTGGAACGAGTGGTCGGGACCGCCCGGGACGCCGGCGCGCTGGTGCTGCTGGACGTCAAGCGCGGCGACATCGGCTCGACGATGGCGGCCTACACCGCCGCGTACGTCGCCGACGGCGCGGCGATCGCGGCCGACGCCATCACCGTCTCGCCGTACCTCGGGTTCGGCTCGCTGGAGCAGTGCGCCGCCACCGCGGTCTCGGCGGGGCGCGGCATCTTCGTGCTTGCGCGGACTTCGAACCCCGAAGCGGCCGCGGTGCAGAACGCGAAGCTGCCCGACGGGCGCACCGTGGCGCAGGCGATCGTCGACTCGGCGGCGGCACTCAACGACGGAGCGGAACCGCTCGGCGATGTGGGTGTGGTCGTCGGCGCCACCGTTCCGGCGGGAGAACTCGAGCTCTCGCGGCTGAACGGTCCGGTGCTGGCGCCCGGTTTCGGCGCCCAGGGAGCCACTGTGGCCGATTTGAACGCCCTTTTCGGGGCGGGACTCCCGGGCGTGCTGCCCGCGTCGTCCCGGGACATCCTGAAGCACGGTCCGGAGCAACGGGCTTTGCGCCAAGCGGTCGAACGGGTCGCCGAACTGCTGGCCGACCCGCAGGAAAACGGCCAATAGCAGGGCCCGGAACGGGGTCCCACCAGGCACCCCCGCATTGTGGCCGGTGCTCACGGGTGGGTACCGTCGCGTCACCCACCCAGTTTTGAGAACTACCGGAGGAAAACGTGGCACTTCCCCAGCTGACAGAGGAACAGCGCGCTGCGGCGCTGGAGAAGGCCGCCGCCGCTCGCAAGATCCGTGCTGAGCTGAAGGAGCGGCTGAAGCGGGGCGGTACCACTCTGGTCGACGTGCTGAAGCAGGCCGAGGAGAACGAAGTCCTCGGCAAGATGAAGGTTTCGGCTCTGCTCGAGGCCCTCCCGGGCGTCGGCAAGGTCCGCGCGCAGCAGACCATGGAACGACTGGAGATCGCCCCCAGCCGTCGCCTTCGCGGCCTCGGCGACCGGCAGCGCAAGGCGCTGCTGGCCGAGTTCAGCGGCGAGTGAACGGCGCCGGTCGTGACTACCCGGTGAACCGGGGCGCCGACCGCGGCAGTGAGCCGGTGACGGGGGACTTCCCCCGGCACCGGCTCACCGTCGTATCGGGGCCTTCGGGGGTCGGGAAGTCGAGCGTGGTGGGCGAGCTGCGGAAGCTGGAGCCCGACGTCTGGTTCAGCGTCTCGGTCACCACGCGCAAGGCACGCCCCGGCGAAGTCGACGGGGCGCACTACCACTTCGTCGACCGCGCGGAGTTCGACGCGATGGTCGCCGACGGCCGGCTCCTCGAGTGGGCCGAGTTCGCCGGCAACTGCTACGGCACGCCCCGTGAGCCGGTCGAGAAGGCCCTCGCCGAGGGCCGCCCGGCCGTCCTGGAGATCGAGCTGCAGGGCGCCCGCCAGGTCCGCGCGGCCATGCCGGAAGCCCGGCTGGTGATGCTGATGCCGCCGTCGTGGGAGGAACTGGTCGGCCGGCTCACCGGGCGCGGCACCGAAAACGAGGCCGCCGTGCAGGCCCGGCTGGCCGAAGCGGAGCGCGAGCTGGCGGCGGCGGGGGAGTTCGACCACCGCCTCGTCAACGCCGACGTGCGGGAGGCCGCGGAGCACTTGCTAAACTTGATTACTGAACAGTCTGCCGAAGATTCGGAGCACCCCGCGTGACCAGCCAGGTAGCCTTGACCGAAGAGCTCGAGGGCATCACCAACCCCCCGATCGACGACCTGCTCGAAAAGGTCAGCTCGAAGTACGCGCTGGTGATCTACTCGGCCAAGCGCGCCCGCCAGATCAACGACTACTACGCCCAGCTGGGCGAGGGTCTGCTGGAGTACGTCGGCCCGCTCGTCGAGCCGGGCCCGCGCGAGAAGCCGCTCTCGATCGCGCTGCGCGAGATCCACGGCGGCCTGCTCGAGCACACCGAGGGTGAGTAAACCCCGCGTCGTCCTGGGCGTGGGCGGCGGCATCGCCGCCTACAAGGCATGTGAGGTGCTGCGCGGGCTGACCGAGTCCGGTCACGACGTCCGCGTGGTCCCCACCGAAGCCGCGTTGAACTTCGTCGGCGCGGCGACCTTCGAAGCCCTCTCCGGGCACCCGGTGCACACGGGCGTGTTCACCGAGGTGCCCGAGGTCCAGCACGTCCGCGTCGGCAAGGAAGCCGACCTCGTCCTGGTCGTCCCGGCCACGGCGAACCTGCTCGCCAAGGCCGCCCACGGCCTCGCGGACGACCTGCTGACGAACACCCTGCTCACCGCCCGGTGCCCGGTCGCCTTCTTCCCGGCGATGCACACGGAGATGTGGGAGCACCCGGCGACCCGCGCCAACGTGGCCCTGCTGCGCTCACGCGGGATGGTCGTCACCGAGCCCGACGCCGGCCGGTTGACCGGCGCCGACACCGGCAAGGGCCGGCTGGCGAACCCCGCCGAGATCGTCGACCTGGCCAAGCTGCTGCTGGCCCGCCCCGACGCCCTCCCGCGCGACCTCGAAGGCGTCCGCGTGGTGATTTCGGCCGGCGGCACCCGCGAGCCCCTCGACCCGGTCCGCTACCTGGGCAACCGCTCGTCCGGCAAGCAGGGCTACGCGCTGGCCCGGGTGGCCGCCCAGCGCGGCGCCGACGTCACCCTGGTCGCCGCGCACACGGTCGCGCTGCCGGACCCGGCGGGCGCGGTGGTCGAGCGCGTCTCGACGGCGGAGCAGCTGCGGCAGGCGGTGCACGCCGCGGCCCGGACCGCGGACGTCGTCGTGATGGCCGCCGCGGTCGCCGACTTCCGGCCGGCGGACCGGGCCGAGCACAAGATCAAGAAGTCCGACGACCAGCCGGACCCGGTGATCACGCTCGACCGCAACGCCGACATTCTCGCGGAATTGGTGCAGAACCGGCGTCCCGGGCAGGTCGTCGTGGGATTCGCCGCGGAAACCGGCGACGAACACGGCAGCGTGCTCGACCACGCCCGCGCGAAACTGAAGCGCAAGGGCGCGGATCTGCTGGTCGTCAACGCCGTGGGCGACGGCAAGGCGTTCGGCACCGAGGACAATTCGGGCTGGCTGCTGGGCGCCGATGCTAGGGAAATACCCCTACCTCTCGTGCAGAAAGCCGAACTTGCGTCCAGTCTGTGGGACGCTGTTGTGAGCTTCATGAAGCGTTGACCGTCCCCCGAGCGATAGTCAGTACGCTTGCACAGGTAAGGGGTGCCTAAGTACCCGGGCATCCGACGACAAGGTGAGGAAGTGACGGCCACCGTGACCGCGTCTAGCAGCAGATTGTTCACCTCGGAGTCGGTGACCGAAGGGCACCCCGACAAGATTTGCGACGCCATCAGCGATTCGATCCTCGACGGCCTGCTGTCGAAGGACCCGCGCAGCCGCGTCGCGGTCGAAACCCTGATCACGACCGGCCAGGTGCACGTGGCCGGCGAGGTGACGACCGAGGCCTACGCCGACATCCCGACGATCGTCCGCGACGTCATCCTCAAGATCGGCTACGACTCCTCCGCCAAGGGCTTCGACGGCAACTCGTGCGGCGTCAACGTCGCGATCGGTTCGCAGTCGCCCGACATCGCGCAGGGCGTCGACACCGCGTACGAGTCGCGGGTCGAGTCGGACGAGGACGAGATCAACCGCCAGGGTGCCGGCGACCAGGGCCTGATGTTCGGCTACGCCTGCTCGGACACCCCCGAGCTGATGCCGCTGCCGATCGCGCTGGCCCACCGGCTCTCCAAGCGGCTGACCGCGGTCCGCAAGGACGGCGTGCTGCCGTACCTGCGCCCGGACGGCAAGACCCAGGTGACCATCGAGTACGCCGGCGACCAGCCGGTCCGCCTCGACACGGTCGTCGTCTCCTCGCAGCACGCCGACGGCATCGACCTGGAGCGGATGCTCAGCGTCGACGTCAAGGAGCACGTCGTCGGCCCGGAGATCGAGAGCCTGGGCATCGACACCTCCGGCGCGCGCCTGCTGGTCAACCCGACCGGCCGGTTCGTCATCGGCGGCCCGATGGGCGACGCGGGCCTGACCGGCCGCAAGATCATCGTCGACACCTACGGCGGCATGGCCCGCCACGGCGGCGGCGCGTTCTCCGGCAAGGACCCGTCCAAGGTCGACCGGTCCGCGGCGTACGCGATGCGCTGGGTGGCCAAGAACGTCGTCGCCGCGGGCCTGGCCCAGCGGACCGAGGTGCAGGTCGCGTACGCGATCGGCAAGGCGGCCCCGGTGGGTCTGTTCGTCGAGACGTTCGGCACCGAGACGGTCGACCCGTCGAAGATCCAGCAGGCCATCATCGAGGTCTTCGACCTCCGGCCGGCGGCGATCATCCGCGACCTCGACCTGCTGCGCCCGATCTACGCCCCGACGGCGGCGTACGGCCACTTCGGCCGCCCGGAGCTCGGCCTGCCCTGGGAGAGCACGGCCCGCGCCGAGGCCCTCAAGGCCGCAGCGGGCGCCTGACGCACGATCCGGTGAAGGCCACCCCGCGGTTCGCCCGGGGTGGCCTTCCTCGTGCCCGGCCTTTCCTCAAGCGCCCCAATGTGGCGTTCGGTGCGTCCAACGCACCGAACGCCACATTGGGTGCGTCCGACGCAACCAACGCCACATTGGGTGCGTCCGACGCAACCAACGCCACATTGGGTGCATCCGACGCAACCAACGCCACATTGGGGCGCTCGGTTGCGGCAGGGTGTTCACCGTGGCCTGACCGGCCGCGGTGTCGGTGGGGTCTGGTAGAGATCTCCGGGTGAGCAGTTCCGAGCCCGCTGCCCTCTGGGAGCTCCCGGAGAAGCCGCCTTCGCCGAAGGCGGCGCCCTCGCGCGCCCGGAAAGCGCCGAAGCCCGGCCAGAAGGCGAAGGGTGCGCAGTCGCCCGCGCCCGAGCGGCCGGTCGCGCGGATCGTCGTCGACATCCCGCTGGCCCACCTGGACCGCACCTTCGACTACCTCGTGCCCGAGAAGCTGCACGAGACCGCCGTGCCGGGGTGCCGCGTCCGCGTCCGGTTCGCCGGGCAGCTGGTCGACGGCTACCTGGTCGAGCGCGGCGAAACCAGCGACTACGGCAGCAAGCTGGCCTTCCTGGACCGCGTGACCTCGGCCGAGCCGGTGCTGCCGCCGTCACTGCACGCGCTCTGCCGGTCGGTCGCCGATCGCTACGGCGGCACCTTGTCCGACGTCCTGCGGCTCGCGATCCCGCCGCGGCACGCGAAGGCCGAGGGCGAGCCGCCGCTGCCGCCCGCGGCGGTTCCGGCGGCCCCGGACACCGCGGCCTGGGCCCGCTACCAGCGTGGCCCGGCGTTCCTGGAGGCCCTCGCCGAGGGCAAACCCGCGAACGCCGTCTGGCAGGCCCTGCCGGGCGAGGACTGGCCGCGCCGGCTCGCCGAGGCGGCCGGGACCGTGGCGGCGGCCGGGCGGGGCGCGGTGCTGGTGGTGCCGGACCACCGCGACCTGACCCGGGTGCACGACGCGTGCGCGGCGCTGCTGGGCGAGGAGGCCGTGGTCGCGCTGATCGCCGGGCTCGGGCCAGCGGAGCGGTACCGGCGCTGGCTCGCCGTGCTGCGCGGCGCGGTGCGGGTGGTCGTCGGGACGCGCGCGGCGATGTTCGCGCCGGTCCACGACCCCGGGCTGTTCGTCATCTGGGACGACGGCGACGACCTGCACCTCGACCAGCACGCGCCGTACCCGCACGTCCGGGACGTCCTGATGGACCGCGCGCACGCGGCGAAGGCGTCGCTGCTGGCCGGCGGGTTCGCCCGGACGGCCGAGGCCCAGCTGCTGGTCGAGTCCGGCTGGGCGGTGCCGGTCCTGGCCGACCGCGCGACGCTGCGGTCCGCGGCCCCGCGCGTCACGCCGGTGGGCGAGGACTTCGACGTCGCCCGCGACGAGGCCGCCCGCGTGGCGCGCCTGCCGGCGGTGGCGTTCGAGGCGGCCCGGCAGGCGTTCGCGGCGGACCTCCCGGCGCTGGTCCAGGTGCCGCGGCGGGGATACGTGCCCGGCCTGGCCTGCGGCAACTGCCGGACACCCGCCCACTGCCGCCGCTGCGCGGGACCGCTGGCCCTGCCCGGCGGCTCGCTCGACGGGCAGCCCCGGCCCCCGGCGTGCCGCTGGTGCGGCGTCCCGGAAACGGCGTTCCGCTGCACGGCCTGCGGATCGGTCCGGCTGCGCGCGGTGATCGTCGGCGCGAAGCGCACGGCGGAGGAACTCGGCCGCGCGTTCCCGGGCATCCCGGTCCGCACGTCCGGCGCGGCGGAGGTCCTCGAATCGGTGCCGGGCAAACCGGCGCTGGTGGTGTGCACCCCGGGAGCCGAACCGGTGGCCGAAGGCGGCTACGGCGCGGCGCTCCTGCTGGACGGCTGGGCCCTGCTGGGCCGCCAGGACCTCCGGGCGGGCGAGGAGACGTTGCGCCGCTGGATGGCGGCGGCGGCCCTGGTCCGGCCGGCCTCGGCGGGCGGCCGCGTGATCGTCGGCGCCGAGGCGGGCCTGGCGGTGGTCCAGGCCCTGGTCCGCTGGGACCCGGCGTGGCACGCGGGCCAGGAACTGGCGGAGCGGCGCGAGCTGGGCTTCCCCCCGGCCATGCGGATGGCGAGCGTCGAGGGCAGCCCGGACGCGGTGGCCGTCCTCCTGGCGGACCTGCCCCTCCCACCGTCCGGCGAGGTCCTGGGCCCGGTCCCGATCGGCGAGGTCGACGAGGAGGGCAACGCGGACCGCGAGCGCGCCCTGGTCCGCGTCTCCCGCGCGGAGGGCAAGGCATTGGCGGCGTCGATCCACGCGGCGGCGGCCCGCCGCGACGCCAAGAAGGCCACGGAACCGATCCGCATCCAGCTGGATCCTCTGGACCTCATCTAGAAACCCCGTGGTGCCCCCCCGATCACGCGAGATGCCCGTCCAGTCACGCGAGATGCCCGTTGCCGCACAGCGGTTTCCCGGGCGGAACTCCGTACTCGCGTGATCGAGCACGGATCTCGCGTGACCGGAGACGGATCTCGCGTGATCGAGCACGGAACTCGCGTGATCGGAGACGGAACTCGCGTGATCGGCGGGGCATTACGGGCTCAGCCGGGCAGGACCGTGCCCGGCAGGGATTCCAGCGTGGCGCGCGGGGACTGCGTGGCGCGCGGCGGAACGGCCGGCGTCCGGGTTCCGTCGGCGGCGGCCGTGACCAGTGAGACCACCTCGGACGCGATCGCCTGCCGTCGGGCCTCGAAGTCCGCGTCCGTCAGGGTGTCCGGGGCCGTCGGCTGGCCCAGCACCGGTGTGTGCAGGTGGCCGCCCGGCAACGCCGTCAACCCGAGGCCGAGGCGCAGGCGATTGCTGCGGTACTGGGACTCGTTGGACAGGTAGTTGCCGCCGCCGCCGGAAGCCGCGATTTCGCCCGGTGCCGGGGCGTCCGAGCGGCACACCGGTGTGCCCGCGCCCGGCTGCGAAGCGTCCGGCCACACGCAGAACGCCTGGTTGAAATCGACCGGGTAGGCACCCGTCACCGCCAGCATCCGCGCGTACGGCAGCGTCGTCTCGATGAACTGGACGTCCGGCTGCGGCCAGCCCGCCGCCGGCGGGACGCCGCCCGTCACCGACGCATTGTCGTTGTCCGGGAAGCCGCCGCGCCAGGCGCCGGCCCAGCGCTCGATGTCGAACCGGCCGGGGCGGCCCTGGCTGATCGTCACGATCGCGTCCGGCCGCCGGGCGCGGTCGCGCAACGCTTCGCCGTACGCCGCTTCCACGATGCCCTCGTCGAAGTAGCCCCACACCACCGGGAAGCTCACCGCCTGCGCCACCGCCGGGCCCGACGGCGTGTCCAGGACCCGCCCGTCCAGCTGCAGCGCGGACGCCCCGGCCGGGTTGGAGATCCGGATACCGGTGCCGTCGAGCTGGAACGGGTCGAAGCCGCTCACCATGACGCGCCGGGTCTTCCCGGGCGGGAACCGCACGTCGTCGAGGCCGCGTGAGCCCCGGTCGAACGCCGTGAGCAAAGTGGTCCGGTCCACCACCGGGAACGGCGGCCGCCACTGCCGGATCGCGCTGCTCAGCTGCAGCCGCGCCCAGTACAGCGGCCGGTCGTCGAACCGGTCGAGCGTGCCGAGGTCCGGGCGGCGGCCCTGGGCGCGGTCGACGGCCGTCCGCCACAGCCGGTCGCCGGCCTGCGTGACGACGCGTGCGGCGCGGCGCGGTGTGCGGGCCGCGCACAGGTCGCGCTTCACCTCGGCGACGAGCGGGTCGAGCCCGGCCAGCCGGACGAGTTCGGGGCCGACGGCGGGACCGCCCGCCGGCAGGGACGCGGTCAGGCGGTGTTCCTCGACGGTCAGCGCGGCGGCCGGGTCGAAGCAGCCGGGCGCGGCCGCGGCGGTGGTAGGGAAGGCGGCCAGCGGAACGGCGGCGAGCAGGGGGAGCAAGGCGGTCAGGCGCACGGGTTTCCCTCCACGTCGTGGGCGACGCGGTCGAGTCTTGCGCCGACCGCGTCCCCCACGGAACCCGCTTTGGTCGGGTCAGCCGGTCGCGAGCACCTTCAGGCGCGTGATGTCCGCGCTGAACGTGTCCTGGTCGATCGGCGAGGAGCTGTACTGCCAGAACGTGTAGAAGCCCCAGTTGTACGGCAGTGTCCCCGCCGACGACGCGTAGCGCGCCACCCACAGCGGGTTCGTCGAGCTGAAGTCGCCCGTGTTGCCGGTGCACTGGCTCCACCAGCTCGTCGCCGTGTAGATCACCGGCCAGCGGGTCGTCTTCGCGTGGTACTCGTCGCTGAACGCCTTGATCCACGCCACCATCTGCGCCGGCGTCTTGCCGTAGCAGGCGTTGTTCGGGCCCCATTCGATGTCGAGCGTGCCCGGCAGGGTCTTGCCGTCCTTCGACCAGCCGCCGCCGTGGGCGACGAAGTAGTCGGCCTGTGCCGCGCCGCCCGAGGTGTCCGGGCGGCCGTAGTGGTACGCGCCGCGGATCATGCCGACGTTGTACGACCCCGTGTACTGCTGGCTGAAGTACGCGTTCTGGTAGCCGGTGCCCTCGGTCGCCTTGACGTAGGCGAACTTCTTGCCCGCGCTCCAGTACGACGCCCAGTTGACGTTGCCCTGGTAGGAGCTCACGTCGATGCCGGGGACGCTCGCGGCCACCGCCGCCGGCGCGAGCCCGGCCGGGGCCACGCCGTCGTGGGCGCGGATCGAGGCGCCCATCTCGTGGTTGTCGGTCTCCGGTGCGGCGCCGGCGCTGCCGGCCGTCACGACCAGCAGGGAGGCCGAGACCGTGAGCGCGGCGGCGAGCAGGCGGCGCCACGTCCGTCTGGGTGCAGTCATCTTCGGTTGTTCCTTCCGGTTGCCCTCGCTATGCGCGGTGTGCAGGCCGCGCCGCACGATTGTGTTACAGGGCATGCCGGAACGTCACTGCTCCATGTGATTTAATTTCCCTGACCCCTAAAGTGTGTGAAAAGTTGACAATAGGGGTTTTTCGGCCCCCTTGGCGTCTTGAAGCGGGGCAGTTCAAGGGGCAGACTCGCCCGCATGCCCGCGCACCGGAGCCGCACCACGCTCGTCCTGGCCGTCGCCGCCGCGCTCACCGCCGGGGTGGCCGCCCCCGCCGTCGCCGCGACACCCACCCCGAAGTCGCCGGTCGCCGTCGGTTTCGGCGGTGCCGTCGCCAGCATCGACGCCGACGCCACCGCGATCGGCACCCAGGTGCTGCGCGACGGCGGGAACGCCGTCGACGCGGCCGTCGCGGTCGCCGCCGCGCTCGGCGTCACCGACCCGTTTTCCGCCGGGGTCGGTGGCGGCGGGTTCTTCGTCTACTACGACGCCAAGACCCACCGCGTGCACACCCTGGACGGCCGCGAGACGGCGCCGAAGACCGCCGACGAGAACCTCTTCGTCGAGAACGGCCAGCCGCTGCCCTTCGCCGACGCGGTCACCAGCGGGCTGAGCGTCGGCGTGCCCGGCACGCCCGCGACGTGGGCCGAGGCCCTGCGCAAGTGGGGGACGCGGTCCCTGGCCAAGTCGCTGAAGCCGGCCGAGAACCTCGCGCGCTCCGGTTTCGTCGTCGACCAGACGTTCCAGACGCAGATCGCGAACAACGCGGCCCGCTTCGCCGCGTTCCCGTCGACGCGGTCGCTGTACCTGCCGGGCGGCGCGCCGCCGGCCCCCGGGACCGTGTTCCGGAACCCCGACCTGGCCGCCACGTACGCGCAGCTCGAACGCCACGGCGCCGACGCGCTGTACCGCGGCCCGATCGGCGCGGACATCGCCAAGACGGTGCAGCAGCCGCCGGTCGACCCGGCCTCGACGCTGAAGGTCCGGCCGGGCCGGCTCACGACGGCGGACATCGCGGCCTACCGCGCCATCGAGCGCGACCCGACCCACGCGCGCTACGAGGGGCTCGACGTCTACGGCATGCCGGCGCCGTCGTCGGGCGGCTTGACCGTCGGCGAGGCGCTCAACATCCTCGAGAACTTCGACCTGAAGCACGCGAGCAAGGCCGACTACCTGCAGTACTTCCTGGAGTCGACCCGCTTCGCGTTCGCCGACCGCAACCGCTGGATCGGCGACCCGGCCTTCGTCGACGTGCCGGCGCGCGAGCTGCTGAGCCGGCGGTTTGCGGACAGCCGCGCGTGCCTGATCTCGAAGGACAAGGCGGCCACCAGCCCGGTCGCCCCGGCCGACCCCCGCCACCCGGCCCCGTGCGCGGCGGGCACGGCGGCCGCGCCTACCCCGTACGAGGGCGAGAACACGACGCACCTGACGGTGGCGGACAAATGGGGCAACGTGGTGGCGTACACGTTGACGATCGAGCAGGAGGGCGGCAGCGGCATCGTGGTGCCGGGCCGCGGGTTTCTGCTCAACAACGAGCTGACGGACTTCTCGTTCACCCCGGTGACGCCGGGGGTCCCGGACCCGAACCTCCCGGGCCCCGGCAAGCGCCCGCGTTCGTCGATGGCCCCGACGATCGTCCTGGACCACGGCCGCCCGTTCTTCGCCACGGGCTCCCCGGGCGGGGCGTCGATCATCACGACGGTGCTGCAGGTGGTCCTGGGCCGGCTGGACCGGGGGCTGTCGCTGGAGGACGCGATCGCGGCCCCGCGGGCGTCGCAGCGCAACTCGGCGGCGGCGCAGGTGGAGCAGGCGTTCCTGGACCAGCCGGAGACGCCGCAACTGCGGGCCCGCGGCCAGGGCTTCTCGACGGCGCCGGCGGAGATCGGCGCGGCGACCGGCGTGGAGCGGCTGCGGGACGGACGGTGGCTGGCGGCGGCGGAACTGGTGCGGCGGGGCCAGGGCGCGGCGCAGGTGGTGTGGCCGGCGCGCTGGTAGGGCCTGCGGTCGGGCCCGCCTTTCCCGGTCCGGGGGAGGCGGGCACTGGGCGCGCCCGGCCGAAGGGGGCCTTCTAGACTCAGCTCCGATGTTCCAGCCACCTGAAACCCTGCTTCCGCCGGGGGTGGGCCGATGAAGCTCGTCTTCGCCGGCACTCCCGACCCCGCGGTCCCCGCCCTGCGCGCCCTGCTCGATTCCGGACGTCATGAGGTCGTCGCCGTCGTCACGCGGCCCGATGCGCAGGCCGGGCGTGGCCGCCGCGTCGTGCGGTCGCCCGTCGGTGCCCTCGCCGACGAGCACGGCATCGAGGTCCTCACTCCTTCGCGCGCCGGTGACCCGGCCTTTCTCGCGCGGCTCACCGAGCTCGCGCCGGACGCCTGCCCGGTCGTCGCCTACGGGGCGCTGCTGCCGCAGGCCGCGCTCGACATCCCGCGGCTGGGCTGGGTGAACCTGCACTTCTCGCTGCTGCCCGCGTGGCGCGGCGCCGCGCCCGTGCAGGCCGCGATCCGCGCCGGGGACGAGATCACCGGCGCCTCGACCTTCCGGATCGTCAAGGAACTGGACGCCGGCCCCGTCTACGGCGTCGTCACCGAGGCGATCGGGGCCACCGACACCGCCGGCGCGCTGCTCGGGCGGCTCGCGGAGTCCGGGGCCAAGCTGCTGCTGTCCACCATGGACGGTCTCGCCGACGGCAGCCTCGTCGCGCGGGAGCAGCCCGCCGAAGGGCTCAGCTACGCGCCCAAGGTGACCGTCGAGGACGCGCGGGTGTCCTTCGCCGACCCGGCCTCGGCGGTCGACCGGCACATCCGGTCGGTCACCCCGGAACCCGGGGCGTGGGCGGAGTTCCGGGGCGAGCGGTTCAAGCTCGGCCCGGTCACGGTGCTCGACGAACCCGGCCCGCCGCCGGGCGAGATCGTCGTCGAGCGCAAACGGGTGCTGGTCGGGACGGCGACGAAGCCGCTGCGGCTCGGCGACGTCCAGGCACCCGGCAAGAAACGGATGGCGGCCACCGACTGGGCCCGCGGTACGAGGATCGACCAGGGAGAGCGCCTCCGGTGAACGACCACAGGGAACGACGTCCGTCACGGCCGCAGCGGGGCCGTCCGGCACCGCGCAAGGAGGGGCCGCGCCGCCCGCCGGAGGTCGACCCGGCCCGGCAGGCCGCGTTCGACGTCCTCGCGGCCGTCCGGACGAAGGACGCCTACGCCAACCTCGTCCTGCCGGACCTGCTGCGCGAGCGGCGGATCACCGGCCGGGACGCGGCCCTGGCCACCGAACTGACGTACGGCACGTCGCGGGCGCAGGGCCTGCTCGACGCGGTCATCGAGTCCTGCGCCGAGCGCCCGCTGGCCAAAACGGATCCGGCGGTGCTCGACGCGCTGCGCCTGGGCGTCTACCAGCTGCTGCGCACGCGCATCCCCGAGCACGCCGCGGTGACGTCCACTGTGGACTTGGTGCGGGCGGAAGCCGGTTCCTGGGCCACGGGTTTCGCGAACGCCATCATGCGTAAGGTGTCCGAAAAGGACGAAGCGGCCTGGCTCGACGAACTCGCGCCGGACGAGGCGGCCGACCCCATCGGCGCCTACGCGCTGCGCACCGCGCACCCGCGCTGGATCGCCCGGTCGTTCGCCGAAGCGCTCGGCGACAAGGGTGCCGGGCTCAAGGCGGCCCTGGAAGCCGACGACGCGCGGCCCGAGGTGCACCTCGTCGCCCGTCCCGGCGAGATCAGCGCCGACGAGCTCGCCGCGATCACCGGCGGCGACCCGGCGCCCTACTCGCCCTACGGTGTGCGCCTGCCCGCCGGCGCCGGAGACCCGGCCGACGCCGAGCCGGTCCGCGAGCGGCTGGCCGCGGTCCAGGACGAGGGCAGCCAGCTCTGCGCGATCGCCGCGACGAAGGTGCCGCTCGAAGGCTCCGACGAGCGCTGGCTCGACCTGTGCGCCGGCCCCGGCGGCAAGGCCGCGCTGCTCGGTGCGTTGGCGGCGTCGAGCGGGGCGGCCGTCGACGCCGTCGAGAAGGCGCCGCACCGCGCGAAGCTCGTCGAGAAGGCCACGAGCGGCCTGCCGGTGAAGGTGCACGTCGGTGACGGGCGCGAGAGCGGCCTGGAGCCGGGCTACGACCGGATCCTCGTCGACGCGCCGTGCAGCGGGCTCGGCGCGCTGCGGCGGCGGCCGGAGGCGCGCTGGCGCCGTCAGCCGTCCGACGTCGCGGACCTGACGAAGCTGCAGGGCGAGCTGATCACCGCGGCCTACGACCTGCTGCGGCCGGGCGGCGCGCTCACCTACGTCGTCTGCTCGCCGCACCTGGCCGAGACGGAGGGCGTCTTCGCGGAGACGGCGCGGCGGCTGAAGGCCGAGGTGCTGGACGCGCGCGGGTTCTTCCCGGGCGTTCCGGAGCTCGGCGACGGGCCGTACGTCCAGCTGTGGCCGCACCGCCACGGCACGGACGCGATGTTCTGCGCCGTGCTGCGCAAACCGTGAGGGACCTCGGGCTGGTCGCCTGCTCGTGCGGCGGGCTGGACGCCCGGTTCGCCGCCGAGCTGGCCCGGCCCGCCGCCGAGCGCGGCTGGCGCCCGGCGATCACCCTGACCCCGACGGCGCACCGCTGGCTGACGTCCACGGGCACCCTCGACGCGGTGGCGGCGGCCACCGACCTCCCGGTCCGCAGCGAGCCCCGGCTGCCGGGCGAGCCGCGGCCGCACCCGGACCCGTCGGTGTTCCTGTTCGCACCGGCCTCGGCCAACTCGGTGGCGAAGCTGGCCCTGGGCATCGCGGACAACCAGGCGCTGACGGTCCTCGGCGACGTGCTGGGCGCGCCGGGGATCACGGTGGTGGTGGCGTACCAGATCCAGGACACCCGGGCGCACCACCCGGCCTGGCAGCGCCACCTCGACACCCTCGAGGGCGCCGGGGTGACGCTGCACCGCCTGGATGTCCGGCGGCCGTGGACCGAGGCCCTCGACCTGCTGCCCTGAGGCCGCGGCGGCCCTCATCCTGCATCGGGCTGTCGTGTTGCTATCGGGGAAGCCGAGAAGGAGCAGCAGTCCAGGGCTTCGCCAGCTCACCCTTCGGGTCCACGCCGTACATCCGGAAATCGTCGAGCAGCTCTTTGTTGCGGGCCATGTGCATGGCTTGCTCGATCTTCTGCAGGACGTCGCAACCCGACGCCAGTGCGACGAAGTATTCGTCGAGGGCTTTCGTCGGCTTGTCATGCCGACACCAGAAGTCGGCGAGCGCGACCCGTGCCGGCAGGTCGTCGGCATCCCGCCCCCGGATGAGCACCCGCTCGGCGTGCCCGGTCTTCTCGTGGCACAGGAGGGCGACCGCGGTGCGCGCCACAGCTGTCGTGACCCCACGCTCGATCTGGGCCTCGACGGCCGCGACCACCTGGTCGGCATGGTCCCGGTGCTCCCAGGCGCGAATGATCACCTCGTGGACCTCGCTGCGGATGTTCGCCTTTTTCCGTGCGTCCTTGAGCCGGCGAGCGGCCGACTCGTAGCGCCCCAGGTCGAGAAGGACGTCGACGGTCCGCAGCCACGCCGGCTCATAACCCGCCGCGGCCGCCGCGGGGAACCAGTACTCGACCGCGATCACGATCTTGTCGTTGAACCGGGGCCACAGGTTCGCACCGGTGTTGGCGATCTGGCGCCGCTGCGCCTCCAGCTCCCGGTACCCGATCCTGAGCAGGCCTTCGGCGACCCAGTTCAACGCTTCACCCCGGCTGACGTGGGCCAGCCGGGCGTACTTCTCGGCCGCGGTGTGGAAGGTCTCGTCCACGAGCAAGAAGTCGCTGATCGGTTCGAGCACACCGGGATCGGCGAGGTCGGCACCTTCGAGGTACCACTCGATCGCCTCCCGGGCCTTCCCGGAGCGGCACATCGCACCGGCGACGCGCTGCCGAAGAGCGTCCGACGTCGTTCCCGCGCGCTCGGCGCGCCGCACGAAGTCACCCGCAACCTCGTCCCAGCCGACTTCGGCAGCCGCTTCGGCCGCTCGAGCCCATGCCGCCGTGTCACCCAGGTCGGCGGCTCGCCGGAAGCCCTCCAACGCCCGCTGGAGCAACCCCTTGTCAGCGAACATCTCCGAGATGGTGGTGAGCATGGCCGGGTCCTCGACGGCGGCCGCCCTGGCGTGCTGGAACGCGGCGTCGAGGAATCCGGCCCGCGCGTACACCATCGCCATCGCGGCACGCGCCCCGTCGACACCGTATTCGACAGCGGTGTCACACCACGAGAGAGCGTCTTCGGCGCGATCGTGCTCGGCGAGCAGGCGTGCGCCGTAAAGGTAGGCCAGGTGGTCCCCGTTCTGCCCACGGTCCTGGAGCCAGCGGGTCACCTCGTCGATCTTGCCTTCGTCCCGGACGATCATCAGCTCGATGATCTTTCCGTGGGTGTCGATCCCGGGCTTGTCCAGCAGCCCGGTCAGCCACTCGATCGCGGATTCGTACCGGCCTTCCGAGTAGCCGTTCCACAGACCGCCATCGGACTGCCGGTCGGTCATCAGGTCCGCGGCGGCCCCTGCCGCGCTCAGCACGCCTTGCTTCGCCAGCGCCTGATAACTGTTGACGGCCGACGCCGGCTTCTTGGCGTCGGCGAGTGCCATCGCCATCAGCACCCGGGCGCGATCAGTGGTGTCGGCCACCGGCTCCAGCCACTTCATGGCCTCGACCCGGCGCTGCGCGGCGATCAGGACCTCAGCTGCGTCGAGGCGTGCTTCGCTGTTGCCCGCCGATGCCAGTTCGGCGTACACCTCGACCATGTCGTCGACCCGTCTCGCCTCGCGAAACAGGTCGATCAACGCTTCGGTGGCACCGGGAACGTTCTCGTCGGCGGCCCGGCGGTAGAACCGGTTGCACTGCAGCAGAAGCCGGCGTCGGCGGCACTCGGCCGCCAGCACCATGAGGCTGTCCGGCGCCGCCGATTCCACCAGCGCGGCCCAGAGTTCCGCTTCGGCGGCTTGCGGCACCTCGTTTTCCTTCACGAAGCGGCGATCGATGTGCTCGTCCAGCCGGAACCACTGACCACCGGCGTCGCCGCCGTTCCCCGGTGCCGACTTTCCGGTCAGCAGGCTGGCGCCTCCGGTGCCCGACCGGGTGAGTTCCTCCAAGGCCGCGGCGAACCAGTTCCCGCTCAGCTTCTCCAGGTCCGGTTCGGTGAAGAAGGCCAGTGCACCGCGCTCGAGCAAACTGCGCGAGAGCCAGCGACCATGGCCGAGCCGGCGAACCGCGACGCCGCACCGCAGGATCGCGCGTGCGGCCGGGGTGGCCGCCTTGAAGGCCCCGTTCAACCAGGGCGCCGCCGCCAGGTACTGGATGACACGACGATCCGCGGCCCGGGTGCCGGCTTCGGCCAGGCGCGGGTCTCCCGACTCGGCCGCTTTCCGCACTTCCGCTTCCGTGAAGCTGTCGGGCACCACGATCTGGCTGTCCTCGAGCAGCAGCCGGACCTGCTGGTACCGGTCGGTGCCGGACACCGACGGCACGGTGGTGAGCACCTGCCAGACCCGCGGTGTGAAGGTGCAGATGATCAGGTTCGGCCCCCGGGTCGGATCCCCGAGCAGCGTCCGAAGGGCGAGAGCGACGTCGTTGCCGATCTCCGGGCCTGCGTCGACGAAGTAGCGGTCGGCTCCCACCAGCCAGTACACCGTCTTGGGCGGCATTTTCGCGATCTCCGCGAGCAAGGTGACAGGATCGCTCGGGCTGGTCGCGGGCCAGACGTACCAGGAACTCAGCAACGGCTCGTGCGCACTGGCGACACGGTGGTGCGTCGCCTCCCAGGCGGCCCGCTTCCGGCCCGTCGCGGGCTCTCCGATCAGGGACGCGATTCCACCGGATCCGGCCGCCGCGCGCTCGACCAGGTCGATGAGCGGCTTGTCGTGCTCTCTGACGACGTAGGGAGTCAGGACGGGCAAGTCGGGGTCGCCGACCTCGCTCCGCAACGACGCGATCTCCAGTTGCTTGGGAGCGCACGCCGGAAGAGCGAGGGCCAGACGGCTGACGGCCGTGTCCGGGGCTGTCCTGCGTGTCGGAGCGTGGGGACGGACGTTCACGTGGGGCTTCACGGTTCCTTCGTGTCGAGCGGCTCGAGCAGATGGCCCGAGTCCGGCGCGACCGGCACCCGCTTTCTGCTGTCTCGACCGTGGTCCTTCCGCGTCTATCCGTCCATCACCGTGCTGTCCGAAGCGCCGAACGGTCCCGCCACCGCGACGACGGCCACCCGGCAATTCGTTAGCTCTTGCGGACAGTTTTCACCCGATCGTGAAGGCGTTTGGCCTGGTCAACGCCGCAATCGGTTGCCGCAAGTGTCGCCAACCTGCGACAACCGCGACGATTTGCCGCTGGGGTGGGCCGGCAGCGGGAGGCATCGGAGCCGGCCGCTTCACCGCCGGAAGCATTCACTCGGACGGGTTCCGTTTCCGAGCGCGGTCCAGGCCCGGCAATACCTGCCGTGACCGCGGCCGCTGAGCGCAGCGACCGCACCGAGCGGAGCTTCCGCCGCGACCGCACTGAGCGGAGTTTCTGCCGCGACCGCGGTGAGCGGCCCCTGTACCGCGACCGCGGTGAGCGGACCCTGTACCGCGACCGCGGTGAGCGGACCCTGTACCGCGACCACGGTGAGCCGCGAACCCGGCCCACCGCGATCACGCCGGACACCGGCCCGCGGGTGCGCCCCCCGTTTTCCACGCTACCGGTGACCACCGACGATTCCGGACCGCCGGCCTACGAACAGACCGCCGCGTCCACCGCCGCGAGCAGGTGGGCGCTCGTGTCCGCCGGGGTCGGATTCTCGTTCAGCACCACCGTTGCCCGCCGCCCGTTCGGGCCCGCTCCCGCGAAGTTCGTGAAGCCGATGATTCCGCCTTCGTGGCCCCACACCACTCCGCACGTCAGCGGGATCGCGCCCAGCCCAAGGCCGTACCGGGCGCCCGGTACGCCCAGGTCCGCGGGCACCGTGCGGCGCATCTCCGCCAGCTCCGCCGGGCGCAACAACCGCCCCTCCAGCAACGCACCGTAGAACCGGTCGAGGTCGGCCGGGGTGGAGACGAGGCCGCCCGCCGCGCCCGCGATCGTTGCGTCGAAGTCGCTGAAGTCGACCAGCTCGGTGCCGATCGGGAAGTAGCCGACCGGGTGGGGGGACGGCAGCTTCTCGTCGCCGCGCCTGGGGAGGTACGTGTCGTGGAGGCCCAGCGGCCGGGTGATCCGGTGGGCGATCTCGGCCGCCGGCGCGTGTCCGGTGACCCGCTCCACGAGCATCCCCGCCACGATGTAGTTCGTGTTCGAGTACGACCAGCCCGTGCCCGGCGGGAACAGCGCCGGGTGCTGCACGGCCATGGCCACCAGCTCCGCCGGCTCGGCGCCGCGGTGGCGCAGCGCTTCCGGGTCGCTCAGGTCGAAGTCCTGGAGGTACTCGGGAACTCCGCTCGTGTGCTGCAGCACCTGGCGGACGGTGATCCGCGCGTCGGGCAGGAGCCCCGGCAGGTAGCGCGCAACCGGTGCGTCCAGGCGCACCCGGCCCTCCGCGACCAGCTGCAGCACGACCGTCGCCACGAACGTCTTGGTGACGCTGCCCGCGCGGAACGAACCGTTGCGCGGGAACGGCTTCCCGGTCGCGACGTCGCCGACGCCGCTGCGGGTGACTTCGGTCCGCCGGCCGTCCTGGACCACCGTCACCGCCCCCGGTACGCCGTCCTGGGCGGTCAGCACGTCCAGGCTCGCCTGGACCGGGCTCGCCGCCGCCGCCGGCGCCGGTGCCGCGGTGGTGGCCGCGAGCAGCGCGGCGAGCGTGCCGGCGGTGACGGCTCGCAATGACTTCCGCATGAAAGAACCCCCTGGTGTTTCGGTGATTCCCACGCTAGGGACACCGGACACCAGGGGGCATGGGGGAGACCACCGGGAAAACCCGGGGGTTCACCCCACCACTCAGCGCAGCTTCAGGGCGCGCTTCAGGGTGCCGAACAGGTCGGTCTGGTTGGTCAGGCCGACGATGTTGGCCGCCTGCGGGCCGAGACCGGCGATGCGCACCTGCGTCCCCGTGTGGGACTGCGAGCCGCCCGCTTCCGCGGTGCCGTACGCCAGCGTCATGTTCGCGCCCTCGTTGGTGATCAGGGTCGCGGTCAGGCCCGGGGTGGCGGTGGGCTCGACGATCTGGCTGCTGTGACCGTGGTCCGCGGTCACCAGCACCAGCGTGTCCGGGTGGCTGCGGGCGAACGCCGTGCCCGCCGCGATCGCCGCGTCGAAGTCGACCGTCTCGCCGATCTGGCCGCACGGGTCGGCCGCGTGGTCCTGCTTGTCGATGCTCGCGCCCTCGACCTGCAGGAAGAAGCCCTTGTCGCTACGGCGGTCGTCGAGCAGCTCCAGCGCCTTGCGGGTCTGGTCGGCCAGCTTCGGCTGGGTCGCCGGGACCTTCGCGTTCGGCGTGCAGCGGGCCGGCGCGGTGCCGCCGTGCACGGCCGCCGGGCCGGACCAGTTCACCGGCATGTTGCCGTCGGCGAACAGGCCGAGGACCGGCTTGCCCTTCTTCGCCGCGGCCAGGTCCGCCGCGGTGTTGACGACCGAGTAGCCCGCCGCCTTGGCCTGGTCCAGCACGGTCTTGCCCTTGAACTTGCCCGCCGTCACCTGCTGGTTGAAGTACTTCGCGCCGCCGCCCAGCAGGACGTCGGGGCGGGTCTGCACCAGCTGCTCGGCGATCGAGCCGAGGCCGCCGTTTTCCTTAGCGTTCTTCGCGCACTTGGCGGTCGTCTCGACCGGGCCCTTGCAGTCGCGGTTGACGACGTGCGCGCCGAGCACGGCCGGGGTCGCGTCCTGGACCTCGGCGGTGGTGACGTCGCCGGTGCGCAGGCCGTTGCGCTTGGCGATCTCGAGGATGGTCGGGACGTCGTTGCCGTAGGCGTCGACGGAGATGGCGCCGTTGTAGGTCTTGGTGCCGGTGGCCCAGCCGGTGCCGGACGCGGCCGAGTCGGTCACGTAGTTCGGCTTGCCCGGGTTGTTCTGCTCGACCGCGTAGGTCGTGTAGTCACCGGTCAGCGGCAGCTCGTCCATGGCGAGCCGGCCCGCGGCGCCGCGCTCGTAGTTGCGGGCGGAGGTGATCTCAGACTGGCCCATGCCGTCGCCGAGGAACAGGATGACGTTGCGGACGTGGCCGCCCTGGATCGCGGCACGGACGTCGGCGGTGCGGTCACCGGTGCCGGCCGACGAGCGCGCGTCGGCGGTGTCGGAGCCGTTGGTGGCCAGGGCGACCGGGGCGGCGGCGACCAGCGCGGCGCCGAGCGCGCCCGCGATCAGCCACCGGCGGCGGCCGGCGAACAGCGAAGCCATGTTTCTCCTCATTCACGAACTTCGGGGACTTCGGGGGGTACGGCCCGCATTTCGGACACGGGCTATTAGTCCTCCCGCATGTGTGCCGTGGAGGGACTGGAGGTGGCCGCCGGGTGGCGGCTGGCCGAACTCATGACTTCCCGCCGGTGACCGGGAGCACGTCGGTTATTGACCGGCGAGGTGCCCCGGCTTGACGACCCCGGCTTCGTACGCGATGACGACCGCCTGGCTGCGGTTCCCGGCGCCGAGCTTGGCGAAGACGTTGCCCACGTGGGTCTTCACCGTCTCCAGGCTGATCACCAGCGCCGCCGCGGTGTCCTGGTTGGACAGTCCGGTGGCGACGAGCCGCAGCACCTCGGCTTCGCGCCGGGTGAGGGTCTTCGCCGCCCGCGCGTGCTTCCCGCCCGCGGTCCGGCCGCTCACCAGCCGCCGGATCGCCTCCGGGAACAGCAGCGACTCGCCCGCGGCGACCGTCCGCACGGCGTGCGCGATCTCCTCCTTGCGCGCCCGCTTCAGCAGGAACCCGCTGGCCCCGGCGAGCAGCGCTTCGTGCACGTAGTCGTCGTTGTCGAAGGTCGTGACGACGAGGATCTTCGGCGGATCGGCGAGCGCCGCGAGCACCTGCCGGGTGGCTTCGATGCCGTCCACGCCGGGCATCCGCACGTCCATCAGCACCACGTCCGGCCGCGTCCGCCGCACCGCGTCGAGGACCTCGCCGCCGTCGGCCGCCTCGCCCACCACCGGCAGGCCCTGCTGCTCCAGCAGCGCCCGCAACCCGGTGCGGACCAGCGGCTCGTCGTCGGCGAGCAGCACCGACGGCGTCACGCGCCCGCCCGCAGCGGGATGGTCGCCCTCAGCCGCCACTGCCCGCCGTCGGGGCCGGCGTCGAGCTCGCCGCGCAGCGCCCCGACCCGCTCGGCGAGCCCGGCCAGCCCGCGCCGCCCGGTCCGGGGCGCGTCGCCGGGCAACGGGTTGACGACCGCGATGCCGAGCTGCTCCGGACCGGCCTCGACGCGGACGTCGACCGTGCCCGGGCCGGCGTGGCGCAGCGCGTTCGTCAGCCCTTCCTGGACGATCCGGTAGCCCTCGCGCGACACCGTGGCGGGCAGCGCCGCGACCGGCCCGGTGACGGCCAGGCGGACGTCGAGCCCGGCTTCGCGGGCGCGCACGGCGAGGACGTCCACCTCGGCCAGCGTGCGCGTCGGCGCCTTGGCCGCCGGTTCGTCGCGCAGCAGGCCCAGGACGTGGTCGAGGTCCTCGAGGGCGCTTCGAGACGCTTCTTCGATCGTGCCGAGTGCGCGCCGCACCTGGGCCGGGTCCGCCTCGACCAGCTCGGCCGCGGCCGCCGCCTGGATGGTCGACGTGGTGAGCGTGTGCCCGATGGAGTCGTGCAGCTCCCGGGCCAGCCGGTTGCGCTGGGCGAGCACGGCCGAACGCTGCTCGGCGGCCGCCGTGAGCTCGGCCGCGGACGGGCCCAGCAGCGTCGTGGCACCGACCCGGAAGCCGATGGTGGCGGCCGCGGCGAGCACCAGCGCCGCGACCACCGCCGCGAGGCCGAACAGGATGGTCCACGGGCCGAGCGGGACGTCGTTCCGGAAGAAGCTGATCCGGTCCTGCCCGCCGGTCAGCCACGCCAGCGGCACGAACATCGAGATCGCGAGGAAGCCCAGAACGGTGGCGAGGGCCCCGCTCACGGCCGTGTGCAGCGCGGACCACAGGCCCGACCGCAGCCGCGACACCGCGTCCGGACGCCGGGCCGGGGCGGGCAGGCGGGTGCCGAGCAGGCCGTTCGCGAGCCCGACGCCCAGCCGCCGCACCGGCCCCAGCAGGCCCAGCAGCCCCATCAGCACCGCGAGCGCGACCGCCGCGATGAGCGCGCGGACGCGGGAGTCGGCGTCGAACGAGACCGCGACGGCGAAGGCGAACGGGGAGATCGGCGCGGCCAGCAGGAGGCTCACGGCCGTGTACGGAAGGCTGCGGTAGCTGCCGATCCGCGCCAGGGACACCAGGAATCCGGACATGGGCCGAGGTTAGGGCGCGACCGGGATCCGTGACCTCCCTCTCCGGAGCCAGATCCTGGTCACAACCGGTTAGCGAGCGTTAGCAGCGGCCTCCTACACTCGGAACGTGGCAGACCGACCTTTGATCGCACCCAGCATCCTCGCGGCGGACTTCGCCCGGCTCGGCGAGGAGATCGCCGCCGTCGCCGGCGCCGGGCAGAACCGCGCCGACTGGGTCCACGTCGACGTCATGGACGCGCACTTCGTGCCGAACCTGACCCTCGGCCTGCCCGTGGCCAAGGCCCTGATCGACAGCACCGACCTGCCGATCGACTGCCACCTGATGATCGACGACCCGGACCGCTGGGCGATCGGGTACGCCGAAGCCGGCGCCTACAACGTCACCGTGCACGCCGAGGCCGCGAAGGACCCGATCGCGCTGGCGAAGAACCTGCGCGCCGCGGGCGCGAAGGCCGGCCTGTCGATCAAGCCGGGCACCGCGCTCGAACCGTGGCTCGACGCGCTCGCGCACTACGACACGCTGCTGGTCATGTCGGTCGAGCCGGGCTTCGGCGGGCAGTCGTTCATCCCGGACGTCCTGGAGAAGGTCCGCACCGCGCGGCGCCTGGTCGACACCGGGCACCTGACGCTGGTCGTCGAGATCGACGGCGGCATCAACGCCGACACCATCGAGCAGGCCGCCGAAGCGGGCGTCGACTGCTTCGTCGCCGGATCCGCCGTCTACGGGGCGGCCGACCCGGGCAAGGCGGTCGCCGCGCTGCGCGAGCAGGCGGCCCGCGGCCGGGCCGGCTGACGCTCGCGGCGGCACCGGAGAAGCCACCGGGCCGCGGCGGGTGTTGGATGGAAGGACCGGCTCACTAGGAGGCAGCGCACGTGTTCACCGGCATAGTCGAGGAGATCGGCGAAGTCACCGCCGTCGAGCAGCTGACCAACGCGGCCCGGCTGCGCGTCCGCGGGCCGCTGGTCACCAGCGACGCCGGGCACGGCGACTCGATCGCGGTCAGCGGGGTGTGCCTCACCGTCGTCGAGGTGACCGACGGTGAGTTCACCGTCGACGTCGTCGACGAGACGCTGCAGCGCTCGAGCCTGGCCAAGGTCGCGGCCGGCGACCGGGTCAACCTGGAGCGCGCGACGCCGGCGGGCGGCCGGCTCGGCGGGCACATCATGCAGGGCCACGTCGACGGGACCGGCGTGTTCCTCGGCCGCGACGGCAACGGCGTCACGACGTTCGCGCTGCCGGACCACCTGGCGCGGTACGTGGTCGAAAAGGGCTCCATCGCGGTCGACGGCGTGTCGCTGACGGTCGCGGCGATCGGCTCCGACCGGTTCTCGGTGGCCCTGATCCCGACCACCCTGGAGGCGACGACCCTCGGCCGCCGCGAGCCCGGTGACCTGGTCAACCTCGAGGTCGACGTGGTCGCGAAGTACGTGGAAAAGCTGGCCGAGGCGCACATCCGCGACCAGGTGCACAATCGGGACGGCGGCACGGAGGAGCGGTCATGAGTGAGACGAGTGCACCCACGCCCGAGGCGGGCTGGACGCCGTGCGGCACCGGGGCGGTGTTCGACGCCGACGCCATCGAGCGGGCGATCGCGGACATCGCGGCGGGCCGCGCGGTCGTCGTGGTCGACGACGAGGACCGCGAGAACGAGGGCGACCTCATCTTCGCGGCCGAGAAGGCGACGCCGGAGCTGCTGGCCTTCATGGTCCGCTACACCTCGGGGTACGTCTGCGTGGCGCTGACCGAGTCCGAAGCGGACCGGCTGGACCTGCCGCCGATGTACCACACCAACCAGGACGCGCGCGGGACCGCGTACAGCGTCACGGTCGACGCCGCCGAGGGCATCAGCACCGGCATCTCGGCCGCCGACCGCGCGCACACCATCCGGCTGCTGGCCGACCCGGCGTCCACGGCGAAGGACTTCCGCCGTCCCGGGCACGTCGTGCCCCTGCGGGCCAAGGAAGGCGGCGTGCTGCGCCGCCCCGGGCACACCGAGGCGTCGGTCGACCTGGCCCGGATGGCCGGCCTCGCGCCGGCGGGCGTGCTCTGCGAGATCGTGTCGCAGAAGGACGAAGGCGACATGGCGCGCCGCGACGAGCTCGAGGTCTTCGCCGCCGACCACGACCTGGCCATCATCACCATCGCCGACCTGATCGCCTACCGCCGCCGCACCGAGAAGCAGGTCGAGCGGGTCGCCGAGGCGCGGATCCCCCTGGCCGCGGGCACGTTCCGCGCGGTCGGCTACGACTCGCTGCTGGACGGCATCGAGCACGTCGCGTTCGTCTACGGCGAGATCGGCGACGGCCAGGACATCCTGGTGCGCGTCCACTCCGAGTGCCTGACCGGCGACGTCTTCGGCTCGCTGCGCTGCGACTGCGGCCCGCAGCTGGAGGCGGCCCTGGAAGCGGTGGCCACCGAAGGCCGCGGCGTCGTGCTCTACATCCGCGGCCACGAGGGCCGCGGCATCGGCCTCCTGCACAAGCTGCAGGCCTACCAGCTGCAGGACGACGGCGCGGACACCGTCGACGCGAACCTCGCGCTCGGCGTCCCGGCCGACGCCCGCGACTACGGCACCGGCGCGCAGATCCTCTGCGACCTCGGCGTCCGCACCATGCGGCTGCTGTCGAACAACCCGGCCAAGCGGATCGGCCTCGAGGGCTACGGCCTGCGCGTCACCGGGCGGGTGCCGCTGCCGATCTCGCCGAACCCGGAGAACCTGCGCTACCTGCGGACCAAGCGCGACCGGATGGGCCACGACCTGGCCCAGCTGGAGCACTACGACCAGGTCGGCGCGGGCACCGAGCACGCGGATGGAGGACCACAGTGAGCGGCGAAGGCCGTCCCGACGTTTCCCTGGACCTGACCGGCTGCAAGTCCCTCAAGCTCGGCATCGTCGCCACGAAGTGGAACTCGGACATCACCGACGTCCTGCTGGAGCGGGCGCTGGCCGCGGCGAAGGAAGCGGAGCTGGAGGAGGAGCCGACGGTCGTCCACGTGGCCGGTGCGGTCGAGCTCCCGGTGGTAGCGCAGGCGCTGGCCCGCAACCACGACGCCGTGGTGGCGCTGGGCGTGGTCATCCGCGGCGGCACCCCGCACTTCGAGTACGTGTGCGACGCGGTGACGGCGGGCCTGACCCGGGTGGCCCTGGACGAGAGCACCCCGGTCGGCAACGGCGTCCTGACGTGCGACACGCACGAGCAGGCCGTCGACCGTTCGGGCCGTCCGGGCTCGAAGGAGGACAAGGGCTACGAGGCGACGGTGGCCGCCCTGGACTCCGCGCACGTGCTGCGGAGCCTGCGCCAGCCGTGGACCGAGCGGGGTTTCCAGTGAGCGTGGCGACTTCCCTGGTGATCCGCCCGCGCCGGGCGATGATCATGTGCAGCGTGCTGGCGGTGGCGCTGCTCGCGGTGTTCATCGTGGTGGCGGTCCTGCTGCGCACCGGCGACACGGGCGTCCGCTTCCAACGTTCCGACCAGGCGGCGATGGTGGGCATCGGCATCCTGCTGGCGTGCGGGGTGATGCTGTTCGCGATCGCGCGCGTGCGGGCGGACGCGGAGGGCATCGAGGTCCGGAACGTCCTGGTCACCCGCCGCTTCGCCTGGAGCGATGTGCTGTCGGTGAGTTTTCCGGACGGGGCTTCGTGGGCCCGGCTGGAGCTGCCGGACGACGAGTACCACGCGGTGATGGCGGTGCAGTCCGTGGACCGGGACCGCGCGGTGGAAGCGGTGCGCGCGCTGCGCAAACTGCACCGCGCGGCCACCGGCGGCTGACGCCTGGCGCTGCGGCTCGGCGGGTCAGAGGTCCAGGTCCACCACGATCGGCGCGTGGTCCGAAGGGCCCTTCCCCTTCCGCGCGTTCCGGTCCACATAGGAATCCGTCACCGCGTCGGTGAACGCGGAGTTCCCGTACACCAGGTCGATCCGCATGCCCTTGTTGTTCGGGAAGTTCCCGGCCCGGTAGTCCCAGTACGTGAACGGGTGGTCGTACTTCAGCGGCCGCGGGAAGACGTCCGACAAGCCCAGGTCCCGCAGCCGGGCCAGGGCGTCGCGCTCCGGTTTGGTCACGTGTGTCGACTCCGCGAACAGCGCGATGTCCCAGACGTCCGCGTCCGTCGGGGCCACGTTGAAGTCACCCAGTACCGCGAACGGCCCGGACGACACCTCCGACGCCACCAGCGAGTGCAGCGACGAGAGCCACTCCAGCTTGTACGCGTAGTGCGGGTTGTCCGGCTCGCGCCCGTTGGGCACGTACACCGACCACACCCGCACACCCCCGCAGGTGGCGCCCACCGCGCGCGCCTCCGCCGCACCTTCGAACGAAGGCTCGTCCGGCAGGCCGCGCACCACGTCCGACAGGCCCACCCTCGACACGATGCCGACGCCGTTCCAGCGCCCGAGCCCGTACGCCGCCACCTCGTACCCCAGCGCCTCGACCTCGGCCAGCGGGAACTTCTCCGTCGTCGTCTTCAGCTCCTGCAGGCACAGCACGTCCGGCGCCGTCTCCTCCAGGAAACCCAGCACGCGCGGCAGGCGGGGGACGATCGAGTTCACGTTCCAGGTGGCGATCCGCATGCCCGCGAGCATCCCACAGGCCACCGACAAAACCGGGGCGGCGCCGAAGCGCCGCCCCGGGAAGTCACACGCCCGCGGTCGTCCGGATCCAGGACCGGCTCGCCGCCACGCTCGCGTAGTTGTTCGTGCCCCGGGTGGTCGACCCGCTCTGGTTCTGGACCGTCGACGCGACGCCGACCTGGACCCCGCCGGAGATCTCCGGGCCGCCCGAGTCGCCCTTCCACGCCGAGCCGTTGATGCCGACGCTCTGGATCGCGCGGCCGCCGTAGGCGTCCGTGGAGCGGCCGGTCACCTGGACGTTCGCCGTCTTCAGCGAGGTCGCCGGCGGCCCGGTCGGGGTGGTGCGGCCCCAGCCGTAGATCTGGTTGGTGCTGCCGGTCGCCGGGTCGGTGCTGCCCAGCGAGATCGGCGAGGTGCTCGTCGCCGAGGCCAGGTGCAGGAGCGCGATGTCGCCGTTCGGGGACTCGTACTCGTGGTCGACGGCGATCTTCGTGCCCGAGAGCAGCGTGTTGCTGCCGACGCGGACGTACATGCCCGAGCCGTCGGAGTCGAGGCAGTGCACCGCGGTCAGCACCCAGCGGCCGGCGATGACCGTGCCGGAGCAGTTGAAGCCCTGGTAGTCGCGGCCAGGCGTGTTGACGTACACCTGGGCGCCCCAGGAGACCGCCGGCGCGGTGGTGCCGCCGACGATGTTCGGCTGGACGCCCGCGGAGGCGACCGCGCCGCCCGCGAGGGTGAGGGCGACGGCGGCCGCGGAGACGGCGCCGAGGGAGCGGAGGAAGCTCACGACGGTGATCCTTTCGGTGGGGGACCGGATCGCCGTCGGAAAGTAACCACCGGGTCACGGGTGCGGACACCGACGAAGGTCGGAACCGGGCGAACACCCTACTTCCGGTGGGGCAGCCCGGGGGTGTGCGAAAACTGTCGGTGCCGCCCCATAGTCTGGACAACGTGGCTGACCCGACCACCTACCGTCCCTCGCCGGGGAGCATCCCGGATGCCCCTGGCGTGTACAAATTCCGTGACACGACCAAGCGGGTCATCTACGTCGGCAAGGCGAAGAGCCTCCGCAGCAGGCTGAACTCCTACTTCGCCGACCTCTCCGGCCTGCACCCGCGCACCCGCCAGATGGTCACCACGGCGGCGAGCGTCGAGTGGACCGTCGTCACCACCGAGGTCGAAGCACTCCAGCTGGAGTACAACTGGATCAAGGAGTTCGACCCCCGGTTCAACGTCCGCTACCGCGACGACAAGAGCTACCCGGTGCTCGCGGTGACGCTGAACGAGGAGTTCCCGCGCCTGCACGTCTACCGCGGCGCCCGCAAGAAGGGCGTCCGGTACTTCGGCCCGTACGCGCACGCGTGGGCCATCCGCGAGACGCTCGACCTGCTGCTGCGCGTCTTCCCGGCGCGCACCTGCTCGGCCGGGGTGTTCCGCCGCCACGGCCAGATCGGCCGGCCCTGCCTGCTCGGCTACATCGACAAGTGCTCGGCGCCCTGCGTGGGCCGCGTCTCGGCCGACGAGCACCGCGACATCGTCGAGGATTTCTGCGACTTCCTGGCCGGCAAGACCGACGTCATGATCAAGCGGCTCGAAGCCGAGATGGCGGCCGCGTCCGGGGAGCTCGAGTTCGAGCGCGCCGCGCGGCTGCGCGACGACCTCGGCGCCCTGCGCCGGGCCATGGAGAAGCAGGCCGTGGTGCTCGGCGACGGCACGGACGCCGACGTCGTCGCGTTCGCCCACGACGAGCTCGAGGCCGCCGTCCAGGTCTTCCACGTGCGCGGCGGCCGGGTCCGCGGGCAGCGCGGCTGGGTGATCGACAAGGCCGAGGAGATGGACGTCCCGGCGCTGGTCGACCACTTCCTCACCCAGTTCTACGGCGACGAAGCCGACCTCGACGCGCGCGACGAGGTCGACTCCGGCCCGGTCGTCCCGCGCGAGGTCCTGGTGCCCGAGCTGCCCGCCGACGCCGAGGCGGTCGCGGAGTGGCTCACCGGCCTGCGCGGCTCGCGGGTCCAGCTGCGGGTGCCGCAGCGCGGCGACAAGAAGGCGCTGGCCGAGACCGTGCAGCGCAACGCCGGGGAGGCGTTCACCCAGCACAAGCTGCGCCGCGCCGGCGACCTCACCGCCCGCTCGGCGGCCCTCACCGAGCTGCAGGAGTTCCTGGCCCTCGACACCGCACCGCTGCGCATCGAGTGCATCGACATCAGCCACATCCAGGGCAGCGACGTCGTGGCGTCGCTCGTCGTGTTCGAGGACGGCCTCGCGCGCAAGTCCGAGTACCGGCGCTTCGCGCTGCGGGAGGCGGCCACGGAGGGCGACGTCGCCTCGATCGCCGAGGTCGTCCGGCGCCGGTTCTACCGCTACCTGAAGGAAACCGCCGAGGAGCCGGACTCGTCGAAGCCGGGGCTCGACCCGGAGACCGGACGGCCGAAGAAGTTCGCCTACCCGCCGAACCTGCTGGTCGTCGACGGCGCCGGGCCGCAGGCCACCGCGGCCGCGGACGTGCTGGCCGAGCTCGGCATCATCGACATCTCCGTGGTCGGGCTGGCCAAGCGGCTGGAGGAGGTCTGGCTGCCCGCCGACCCCGATCCGGTGATCCTGCCCCGGACGTCGGAGGCGCTGTACCTGCTGCAGCGGCTGCGTGACGAGGCCCACCGCTTCGCCATCGCCTACCACCGCGAGAAGCGCTCCAAGCGCCTGGTGACGTCCGAATTGGACAGTGTGCCCGGGCTGGGGCAGGCTCGCCGCACCGCGCTGATCAAGCACTTCGGTTCGGTGAAGAAGCTCAAGCAGGCCAGGATCGAGGAGATCGAGGCGGTGCCCGGCTTCGGCAGGCGCACCGCGGAGGCCGTGGTCGCCGCGCTGGCCGGGGAGTCCGGCGCGAGCAACGGCACAGGAGCAGGGGAGTAGGAAAGACAGTGAGTGCGCAAGAAGAGATCCGCGGGTCCGGCATGGAGGTCGCGGTCGTGTCCGGGCTCTCCGGCGCCGGCCGCAGCACCGCGGCCAAGTGCCTGGAGGACCTGGGCTGGTTCGTCGTCGACAACCTGCCCCCGGAGCTGATCGCCACCATGGTCGAGCTGGGCGCGCAGGCGCGCGGCGCGATCACGAAGGTGGCCGTCGTGATGGACGTGCGCTCGCGCGCCTTCACCGACGACCTGGCCTCGGTGATCAAGGACCTCGACGCCCGCGGCTACAAGCCGCGCGTGCTGTTCCTGGAGGCCACCGACGCGGTGCTGGTGCGGCGCTTCGAGGCCGTCCGCCGCGGGCACCCGATGCAGGGCGACGGCCGGCTCGCCGACGGCATCACCGCGGAGCGGACGCTGCTGGAGCCGCTGCGCGAAGAGGCCGACCTGGTGCTCGACACGTCGTCGCTCTCGGTGCACGACCTGCGGGCCAAGATCGAGGACGCGTTCGGCTCCGAGGCCGGCACGCAGACCCGGGTCACCGTGCTGTCCTTCGGCTACAAGTACGGCCTGCCGATGGACGCCGACCTGGTGATGGACGTCCGGTTCCTGCCCAACCCGTTCTGGATCCCGGAGCTGCGCGAGCACACCGGCCTCGACGGCGAGGTCCGCAACTACGTCCTCTCGCAGGAGGGGGCCGAGGAGTTCCTCGACCGCTACCACCAGCTGCTGCGGCTGATCGGCGCCGGCTACAAGCGCGAGGGCAAGCGGTACCTGACGCTGGCCGTCGGCTGCACCGGCGGCAAGCACCGCAGCGTGGCGCTGTCCGTGGAGCTCGCCCAGCGTCTGTCCAAAGAGGACGGAATGGCCGTGAAGGTGGTGCACCGCGACCTTGGTCGTGAATAACGTGCGCGTGGTCGCCCTCGGGGGCGGCCACGGGCTGCACGCCACGTTGTCCGCGGTGCGGCGGGTGACCCCCGACGTCACCGCGGTGGTGACCGTGGCCGACGACGGCGGATCGTCCGGCCGGCTGCGGCGCGAACTCGGCCTGCTGCCCCCGGGTGACCTGCGGCAGGCGTTCGCCGCCTTCGCCGCGGAGGACGGCGGCACGCTGTGGGCCGAGGTCTTCCAGCACCGCTTCGGCGGCGACGGCGCCTTGGCCGGCCACGCGGTGGGAAACCTGCTGCTGGCCGGGCTCTTCGAGGTGCTCGGCGACCCGGTCGCCGCGCTCGACGAAGCGTGCCGCCTGATGGGCGTCTCGGGCCGCGTGCTGCCGATGTCGCCGGAACCCCTGGAGATCGAGGGGCAGGTCAGCGGCCTCGACAGCGAGGACCCTTCGGCGCTGCGCACGATCCGCGGCCAGGTTGCGGTGGCCACCACCCCGGGTCAGGTGCGGCGCGTCAGCCTGCGCTCGCCGGGCCGCGCCGGGCGCCCGCCGCTGGCGTGCGAGGAAGCCGTGGAAGCGGTGCTGAACGCCGACGTCGTCTTCCTCGGGCCGGGTTCGTGGTTCACCAGCGTGCTGCCGCACCTGCTCGTACCGGGGCTGCGCGACGCGCTGGTGCGGACGGCCGCGACGAAGGTGCTCGTGCTCAACCTTGTCCCCCAGCCGGGGGAAACCGCGGGATTCTCGCCGGAGCGCCACCTCGACGTACTCTTCGAGCACGCGCCCGATCTCCGGGTCGACGCGGTGATCGCGGACCGCGATTCCGTGCCCGACCCGGCGAATCTCCGCCGCGCGGCGGAACGGCTCGGCGGCCGGGCGCACCTGGGGGCGGTCGCGGACCCCGGAGTACCGGGACGGCATGATCCTGATGCGCTCGCGTTGTGCATGCGGGAGGCTCTCGGTCTCGGCGGGGAGCACGGGGGAGGAGCGAAAGGCAGGGAGGGGCAGTAATGGCGATGACCGCCGCGGTGAAGGACGAGCTGAGCCGGCTGGAGATCACGAAGATCGGGCCGCGCCGGGCGGAGGTCGCGTCGCTGCTTCGCTTCGCCGGCGGGCTGCACATCGTGGCCGGCCGGGTGGTCGTGGAGGCGGAGCTCGACACGGGCTCGGTCGCGCGACGGCTGCGCAAGGAGATCCACGAGCTGTACGGCCACCATTCGGACGTCCACGTGATCACCGCCAGCGGCGGGCTGCGCAAGGGCACCCGGTACGTCGTGCGCGTGGTGAAGGACGGTGAGGGCCTGGCCCGCCAGACCGGGCTGATCGACCAGCGCGGCCGCCCGGTGCGCGGGCTGCCCGCGGCCGTGGTGAGCGGGGGAGTGGCCGACGCGGAAGCGGCGTGGCGGGGCGCGTTCCTCGCGCACGGCTCGCTGACGGAACCGGGCCGCTCGTCGTCGCTCGAGGTGACGTGCCCGGGCCCGGAAGCGGCCTTGGCGCTGGTGGGTGCGGCGCGCCGGATGGGCATCCAGGCGAAGTCCCGCGAGGTCCGCGGGGCGGACCGGGTGGTGGTCCGCGACGGCGACGCGATCGGCGCGCTGCTGACCCGCCTGGGCGCGCACGCGAGCGTCCTGCAGTGGGAAGAGCGCCGGATGCGCCGCGAGGTCCGCGCGACGGCGAACCGCCTGGCCAACTTCGACGACGCGAACCTGCGCCGCTCGGCCCGCGCGGCGGTGGCCGCGGCGGCCCGCGTGGAGCGCGCGCTGGAGATCCTCGGCGAAACGGCCCCGGACCACCTCCTGGCGGCGGGCCGGCTGCGGCTGTCGAACCGGCAGGCGTCCCTGGAGGAGCTGGGCCAGCTGTCGGACCCCCAGATGACGAAGGACGCGGTGGCCGGCCGCATCCGGCGTCTGCTGGCGATGGCGGACAAGCGGGCCAAGGACCTGAACATCCCGGACACCGAGTCCGCGGTCACCCCGGAGATGCTGGAAGAGGAAGACGCCTGACGGCTCAGCGGTCGGGGCCGTGGTTCGGGCATTCGGCCTCGTGCTTCGCCTTCCAAGCCGCGTGCATCGACTCCTGCTGCCGTTCGAACTTGGCGTCGCGGCGCGCTTGCCACGGCGAGCGGGCCAGGCGCCGGGTGACCAGCAGCTGATGGGGCGCGTAGTCGTCGCCGCTGTCGGCGACCTCGAGCCCGGCGGCGGTGAGGATCTTGCGCATCGCCTCGGCCATCGCCTCGCCGATCGCGACCGCCAGCGCGCCGAACGCGGCGCATTCGGCGCCTTCCTGGAGCGGGTCTTCGGCCCACGCCTCTTGGCTGGCGTCCCAGAAGACGGCGTGCTCCTGCCAGTCGACCGTCACGCCGCGAAGCTCCGGCACGTCGGCGTGCACGACGGCCCCGACCGAGCCGATCGGATCGTTGCCGGACAGGACCGGCAGTCCGGCCGCCATCAGCTCCGCCTGGACGGTGGTGGCGAGAACGTCCAGGCGGAACCGCCGGTCCTTGTCGTCGTCCGCAGTCGTCATATGTCCCCCTTCGGTGCCCGAAGCGTAGCGCTGCGCCGGTTTCCGTTCGCCGCGTTAACGCGGACCGTCATCTCGTAACACCCCGGTAGCACCGCGGACCGGGCGCCGAAACGCGGGACCGCGAACCTCGGAAGCGAACGAGGGAAGGGGAAACGCATGCTGCAGGTTTCGCCGGAAATCGGCACCTGGCTCACCCGGCGCAGCAGCAAGGCCGGGGACTGGACCACCGCGGAGCTCGTCGCGGCCAAACGCGGGACCACGGTGTCCGTGGTCATCCCGGCCCGCAACGAGGAAGCCACCGTCGGCGCGATCGTCAAGGCGATCCGCGACGAGCTGCAGGGCGTGCTCGTCGACGAGATCCTCGTCGTCGACAGCCGGTCCACCGACGCCACCGCCGAAGTGGCCGCCGCCGCGGGGGCGGCCGTCGTGGCGCAGGACGCCGTCTTCCCCGAACTCGGCGGGCTGGCCGGCAAGGGCGAAGCGCTGTGGAAGGGCGTCGCGGCGACGAGCGGCGACCTCGTCGTCTTCGTCGACGGCGACCTGTACGACTTCACCACGGACTACGTCACCGGGCTGCTCGGGCCGCTGCTCACCGATCCGTCGGTCGCCTACGTCAAGGGGTTCTACCACCGCCCGCTCGGCACCGAGGCGGACGGCGGCGGCCGCGTCACCGAACTCGTCGCCCGCCCGCTGCTCAACATGTTCTGGCCGGAGCTGGCCGGGTTCGTCCAGCCACTGGCCGGGGAGTACGCGGGCCGCCGCGAAGTGCTGGAAAGCATCCCGTTCGTCGCGAACTACGGCGTCGAGGTCGGGCACCTCATCGACCTGCTGGAGCTGCGCGGCCTCGACGCCCTCGCCCAGGTCGACCTGGGCCACCGCGCGCACCGCCACCAGAGCACCCAGGCGCTGGGCCGCATGTCCGGCCAGATCATGCAGACGCTCTTCGACCGGCTGGAACGCCACGGCCGCCTGGTGACCGCGGCCCCACCGGCCACGCTGCTGGCGCAGTTCCGCCGCGGCACGTCACCGGGTGTCGAGCGGGAGATCGTGCTGACGGACCTGACCTCACCGCAGCGCCCGCCCCTGGACAGCCTCGCCCTGCGGGACATCGCGTAGCTCGCGGCGGGGCTGCCACCCGGGCGGCCCGACCACGTACCCGGCGCGCTCCCGCCAGGTCCGCGCCCCGCGCAGGTCGCGCAGGATCGAGCCGTACTCGTGGAAGCCCACCTTCAGCAGGTTGTACGTGCCGATGTTCTTCGTCAGCCCGTACGTCGGACGGCGGCCTTCGGGGACGAAACTGCCGAACATCCGGTCCCAGACGATCAGGATGCCGCCGTAGTTCGCGTCGAGGTACTCCGCATCACTGCCGTGGTGGACGCGGTGGTGGGAGGGAGTGTTGAAGACGTACTCGAACCAGCGCGGGAGCTTGCCGACCTTCTCCGTGTGCACGAAGAACTGGTACACCAGGTCGATCGACAGGCCCGTCAGGATCATCCACGGCGGGATGCCGCACAGGGCCAGCACCGACCAGAACGGCAGCTGGAAGTACGGCGTCCACTTCTGGCGCAGGGCCGTCGAAAAGTTGTAGTGCTCGCTCGAGTGGTGCACCTGGTGGCCGGCCCACAGCAGGCGCACGCGGTGGCTGGCGCGGTGGTAGGCGTAGAACACCAGCTCCTGGCCGAGCAGCATCAGCACCCACGTCCACCAGTCGCGCGGGTCGAAGCGGACCGGGGCCAGCTCGAACAGCGCCGCGAAGATCACCAGCATCACCAGCCGGAACAGCGCGTTGATCCCGACCGCGACCGTGCCCATCAGCATGCTCGTGCGGGTGTCCGCGACGCGGTAGCCGACCACGTTGTCGTCGTGGCCGAGCACGTGCACGGCGATGATCTCGATCGTCACGAACAGCAGGAACACCGGCACCGCGAACAGCACCGGGTCGCGCAGGTGCGCCAGAAACTCGGCCACGTTGCCTCCTCCATCTGACCGGGCAGTAACTTACCCAAGGGTCACTTTACGCACGGTAGGCTCTCGCCCGTGACGGAGTCAAGGCCGGTCGGGACCAAGGGGATGCCCCGGGAAGAGCGCGAGGCGCAGCTCGTCGTGGCCGGTACCGAGGAGTTCGGCCGGGCCGGCTACACGGGTGCGTCGATGGTCGAGATCGCGCGCCGGGTCGGGGTCACCAAGCCGCTGCTGTACCAGTACTTCGGCTCGAAGGACGGGCTCTACCTGGCCTGCCTGCACCGCGCGGGCGACCGGCTCACCGAGGGGGTCGCGACGACCATGGCCACCGGGGGCGAGCCCGAGCAGATGCCGCTGAAGGTCCTGGCCGCGATCTTCACGACGTTCGACCACGACCGCTACGCGTGGCGCCTCCTGCGCGACCCGACGGTGCCGGCCACCGGCGACATCGCCGCCGCGGCCGCGGACTACCGCCGTCGCCTCGACGCCTTCGCGGTGCTCGGGGCCACGCAGCTGCTGACGTCCCGCGGCCTGGCCGACCCGGTCGACATCGAGGCCGTCGCGCAGGTCTGGACGGGCGTCGTCGACTCGTTGATCAGCTGGTGGATCGACCGCCCGGACGAGGACGCCGGAGCCATGACGGCCCGTTGCGCCCGGATCATGGGCGGCCTGTTCGGCTGGTGAGCTCCGCCAGCGCCGCGCGCACCTGCGCCAGGAGCTCCGGCCGGTCGCCGGCGTAGGTGTGTCCCGCCGCCGACAACGCCTGGCCCAGCGCCTCCGACTCGTCTTCGTGCGCCGCGGCGAAAAGCGCCGGGAACGCCATGGCCTGCTGCAACGCGTTGTCGTGCCGGCCGTCCGGGGTGCGCACGAGCGTGTGCGGCACCGCCGGGTCCGACAGGAGCCGGTTCCACGCCGCGGTCCAGTCGTCGAACGGCGGCGGGAGCGGAAGTCCCCGGTCCAGCGCGCGCAAGCCGTCCGCGATCCAGCCGACACCGTCGAGCTGCGCCCGTTCGAACGCGAGGTGGGCCACCCGCCGGGCGAGCGCGCGCCGGACATCCGGTCCGGCGGCGATCGCGGCGGCCACCAGCTCCCGGTCGGCCTTCGCGAACTCCCGCAGGGAACCCCGCGGCAGGTCCAGGATCGCCGCGTCCGGCAGCACGCCACCCCATTCCCGAAGCAGCTGCTCGTGCCGCGCCTTCGCCCGGGCCTCCTCCTCGGCTCGCTGCCGCGCCTCTCGCCGGGCGGCGAGTTCGGCCTCGGTCGGCGGTGGCGGCAGGTCCCGCGCGAACCCGTGCCAGTACGCCGCGATCGCGCTCGTTTCGCGCACGACGACGTCGGCGGACGGCGGCCCGGGCCAGAACTGCAGCAGGTAGCTGTCCTGGCGGGGCTCGCCGCCGAGCCGGGTGTCGCGCGCGCGGCCCGCGTCCATCGCCGTTCCGCTGTAGCGGACGCGGTAGCCGCCCGGGGGCAGCTCGAGGTCCCACCAGTCCTCGCCGCCCCAGGTGACCAGCACCGTGCGGCCTTCGGCGTGGAACGAGACCTCGACGACGTCCTCCCCGCCGGCGTCCGGCGGCCCGGCTTCGTGCACCTCGACGGTGAAGCCGACATCGCCGGTGTGCAACCCGGTGATGAGGAACAGGTGCCCGGGCACGGCGGCGCCGCACAGCCCGTTGCGCTGCCCGGTGAAGCACGCGGCCAGGTCGCCCTCGAACGGCGCGCCGCGCTCGTCGTGGACGTAGATCTGTCCATAGTGGACGTGGACGTCGCCGGCGAGCACGGTGCGCATGCCGGCCAGCATGGCAGAGCCCACCGACAGTTTCGGTTCGCCCTTTTTGTCCGCTTCAGGGCGACGGAGAGTGCGTCCCGGCGATGGGATCCTCGAACGGCGTAGCGAAATCGGCCCCGTTCGCGATTAATCAGGGAAGCCGTTCGTCGAGAGGTGTCCCATGCCCGAACCAGCCGCATCCATCCCGGCCGATCCCCGGCTCGCCGCGCGGTTTACCGAGGATTTGCTCGACGGATGCCGGGTGTTGGCGAAGGATTACGGGTACCGGCCCGCGCAGTTCGAACGCATGGTGCGCGAACACGGCGGTGTCGAGGCGGCCCGCCTGCTCCTGCGCGGGGCGGGCACCGCGGGCGGGTTCACCGTGCTCTGGGAGAAGAACCAGCTCGGCCGCAGCTCCGAGGCGGTCATGCTCCGCGAGGAGTACGCCGAGCTGTTCACCCCCGACGAGCTCCTGCTGGCCCGCCGCCGGCTGGAGGAACACGGCTTCGACGTCGACGCCCACCTGCGGCGGATCGCCGAACCCGGGTGAGGTGCGGCAGGGGTGACCGGCGCCGCTCCGGTCACCCCTGCCGCGGCTTTCAGGCGGCCGCGCTGGACTTGCCGCGCAGCACCACGCTCGCCGTCGCCGCGCCCTTGATCGCCGTTTCGACCTGGGCCATCGTCGAGGACGACGTCAGGCCGGGGACGGTCGCGGTGTTCAGGGCATAGAGCGTGAACGTGTACGGATGGCTCGAGCCGCCCGGGCAGGGACCGAAGAACTTCTGCGCGTTCGCCCCGCTGCCCATCGCCTTCTGCTTCGCGCCGCCCTGGTCCGGGACGGTGTACCCGGCGCCGAGGCCCTCCGGCAGGGAGCGGGCCGACGCCGGGACGTCCCAGATCGCCCAGTGCAGCTTGTTCCCGCTGTTGGCGACGTCGGCGAACACGACGGCGTAGCCCTTCGCACCGTCGGCGGCGCCCCACGCCAGCGGCGGCGACGGGTCCTGGCCCGCCGTGCCGTCCCCGGCGCAGGTGTACTTGTCCGGGATGGTCGCGTTGTCGGCGAAGGCGGAGCTGGCCAGCTTGAAGCCGCCCGGCGTGCTGCCGCCGGGGAACTTCAGCCGGACGATCACGTTGTCCAGCACCGAGGGCGTGCCGCCGTTCTTGTCGTTGTTCGTCGAGGTCAGCCAGAGCCCGCCGTCGGGGGTCTTCGTGACCGAGCGCAGCCGGCCCCAGCGGCCGGAGAACAGGGTCGACACCGTGCCGATGCCGGTGCCCGCCGCGTTGATCCGGGTGGCGAACATCTGCTGACCGGTCACGCCGGCGATGTAGATCCAGTCGTTGACGATCTCCAGCCCGCTCGGCCCGGCCTGGGACGTGGGCCAGGTCTTCTTCGGGGCGATGAAGCCGCTGCAGCTGCCCTGCGTGCCTTCGCAGCTCGGCCAGCCGAAGTTGCCGCCCTTCTGGATCAGGTTGAGCTCGTCCTGGCTGCTCTCGCCGAACTCCGCCGCCCACAGCTGGCCGCGCGAGTCCCAGGCCAGGCCCTGCGGGTTGCGGTGGCCGTAGCTCCAGACGTACCGGGCGTTGCCGCCGGTGGCGTGGAACGGGTTGTCGGACGGCGCCGAGCCGTCGGGGTTGAGCCGCAGGATCTTGCCGTTGAGCGAGCTCTTGTTCTGCGCGTTGTCGCTGTTCTTGGCGTCGCCGACGGTGGCGTACAGCTTGCCGTCCGGGCCGAACTTGATCCGGCCGCCGTTGTGGTAGCGGTTCTTCGCGATCCCGGTCAGCACCGGGGTCGACGTCGAGGACAGCGTGGTGCCGTCGTAGGTCATCTTCACGATCCGGTTGTCGCCGGAGGCCGTGTGGTAGAGGTAGATCGCGTGGTCGGCCGCCCAGTTCGGCGAGATCGCCAGGCCGAGGAGGCCGCCTTCGCCGCTGGTCGTGACCACGCCCGGCACCTTGCCCAGGGTCGTCTTCTGCCCGGACGGCGTCACCAGCAGGACCTCGAACCGGTCCCGCTCGGTCACCAGCGCGTTGCCTCCGGGGAGGAAGTCCACCGACCAGCCGAGGTCGACCTTCGCGATGTCCTTGTCGTACTCCGGGATGCCGCCGGCGCCGCCCGGGGCGCTGGTTTTCGCGGTGACCGCGGTGCTCGCCGCCGAGCTGTTGCCGTCGGGGTCGCGGGCCTTGACGGTGAAGGTGTAGGAGGTGTTCGCGCTCAGGCCGGTGACCGTGGTGCCGAGCGACGTCGTGGTGGCCACCTTCGCGGTGCCCTGGAAGACGTCGTAGCCCGCGATCGTGCCGCTGTTGTCCGTGGCGGCGTTCCAGGCCAGGGACACGCTGTTCGCGGTGACGCCGGTGGTGCGCAGGTTGCCGGGCACGGTGGGCGGGGTCGTGTCGTTGCTCGGCGGCGTGGTGAAGGTGACCACGTTGCTCTGCTGCGACGGGTTGCCGGCGGCGTCGTACGCGCCGACGGAGATGTCGTAGGCCGTGTTCGGGGTCAGGTTGTCGACGGTCGCGCTCGTGGTGTTCCCGTCGACGGTCTTGAGGATGTTGCCGCCGCGGTTGATCTCGTAGCGCACGACGCCAACGTTGTCCGTCGCGGCGGTCCAGGAGAAGGTGGCCGCGGTGGGGAGGATGTCGCTCGCCTTGAGGTTCGACGGCGGCGACGGCGGCTCGCCGTCGGTGGGCGCGGTGAAGGTGTCGGTGAGCTTGTCGGCGTTCGGGCCGCCGTTGGCGGTGGTCGCGGTGGTGCGGACCTTGTTGACGCCGGCGGTGAGCTGGACGGTCGCGGTGACGGTCTTCCAGGTGGTCCACGCGCCGGTGCCGGGGAAGTCGACGGTGCCCTTGTCACCGCCGTCGACGGTCAGCTTCACCGGCCGGTTGTCGGTGGTTCCGTTGGCGTAGCGAAAGGTCAGGGTGTGCGTGCCCGCCTGGGCCGCGTTCACGGAGTATTCGACGTAGCTGCCGGCGACGTTGTCGAAGTTGACGAAGCCGCTGCCGCTGTAGCCGGCGTGGTTCGACTCGACCGCGCCCTGGACGATCGTGGCGTTTTCGGACTCGTAGTCGGTGTCGGCGGCGAAAGCGCTTACCGGGCTGACGACGGTGAGGCCGAGCGCCGCGACGGCGGTACCGGCCAGTACCGCGCGCCACGGTGGACGGGGTGCCACTGGGAGCCTCCTGCGTTGTCGGGGGACAGGGGGTGACCGGGGCGGAATGGGTCGGCGGACCACCGGCGGCAATAGTTAGGAAAGTTTCCTATCTATGGGACAGATCACACACCTCGGAGCGGGCCCTGTCAATAGTCCACCCGACGGCTCACCCGGCGTGCCAACGGTTTCCCGCTCACCGGGGCGCCGCGCGCTCGGCCGTCAGCCGGCCGTCACCGGGGCTTCGGCCGCCCAGTCGCGCGGGATCAGGAACGATGCCAGTTCCGCCTCCGCGCTGCCCGGCTCGGGCGTGAACTCCGCTTCCCACCTCGCCAGCGGCGGCAACGCCATCAGGATCGCGTCGGCGTCGGCCTGGACCGCGGTCGCCGCGTCGTGGACGAGGGTGAACTCCACGTACCGGCCGCGGCGGTACAGCTGCCACTGCCGCTCGCGTTCGCCGTACTCCATGTCCTTGCGCCGGCGCACGATCGGGAAGTACGCCGGGGCGATCGCGGCGATGCCCGCCGCGGTGAAGGCCGCCGAACGCCGCCAGCCGTCCGGGCCGGGGAGGCGGAGGTGGTCGAACGCGATGCCGCCGATGCCACGGGCCTCGTCGCGGTGCGGGAGCCGGAAGCGGTCGTCGCAGGCGCGTTTCGCCTGGGCGTGGAAGGCCGGGTCGAGCGTGTCGCAGTGGTTCTTGAGCACGCGGTGGAAGTGCGTCGCGTCCGCGGCGAAGCCGTAGCACGGGAGGAGGTCGACGCTGCCGCCGAACCCCCACCCCTCCGCCGTCTCCCGGTAGCGGAAGTGCGCCTGGAACGCCGGGACGTACGGGTTGCGCGGGTGGAGCACGACCGAGAGCCCGGCCGCGAAGACCTCGTCCGAGAAGGCCGCGCTGACGACCGCCCGCTCGAAGACGTCCCCGTTCTCCAGCCGCCGCGTGCGCCCGGACCGGCCGAACCGGGCGCCACCGTCGAGCCGTTCCAGCTCGGCCACCAGCTCCCGCTGACCCGCGCTGACGATCGCCCTGGCGGCGTCGCGTCTGTCCCCTGAAGGCATACCCCCACCCCCGGGGCCAGATTACCAGCGAACCGGGCTCAGCCGGCGATGTCGGCCCGCGCGATCACCTTGGTGATCTTCGCCCGGACGAGCGATTCCTCCGGCACGGCGTTGCGCTTGCCGTACTCCTCGCCGCGCTCGGCGCCCATGTACCGCGCGCCCAGCTTGGTCGCCCACGTGAGCATGTCGTCGAGGTCGTGGGTCAGCCGGGCCTCGGCGGTGAACTGGACGTACGAATACGGCGGCCGCTGGTCGTCGACGGCCAGGGAGATGCGGCCGTCGCGAGCGATGGCCTTGCCCTTGAGCGTCCCGGTGCCGGTGGTGAAGATCAGCTCGTCGCCGTCCGGGCCCTCGTTCAGCAGGAACCAGATCGGGGTGACGATCGGGGCGCCGTTGGCCCTGACCAGGCCGAGCATGCCCGTCCGCGTCCCGGAGGAGGCGAACTGCCACCACTCGTCACGACTCATCTCACGCATAGGTAGGGACGTTAATGCAAACACTGCGGCGCGTCAGCGCCACCTTCGAGGGTGGTGGTGGGGGCATGGATGGAGTCACCCGGGCGTGTGCAGAGGGTGGCCGACTAGCCTGGCCTGCTGTGCGAGACGACGACACCGGGATGACGGGCCTGGCCGACGAGGGGCTGACGCGCCGCCTCAAGGCGCTGGCCTGCACCGCGCCGCTGCACGACCTCGACGCGCGGAAGGCGAAGCTCGACTGGGCCGACGCCACGACCTACCAGATGGCCGAGATCGCGCTGCACACGATCGACCAGGTCACCATCGCGATGGACTTCGACACCGGCGCCGGCCACGACGAGGTCATCGACCGGCTGCTGCCGTTCATCGCCCAGCAGGCGCCGTCGCGGATGCCCGAAGAGCACGTCCGGGTGGCCAAGTGGGTCCTGGACAACCTGATCAACGTCGGCACCACCGACCGCGGCTTCCGGCGCGTCTACGGCTCGATCGGCCCCGGCGGCTACCAGCGGCGCCAGTTCGACTTCAAGCTGCTCGTCGAGCTGGCCGCCCGCGACGGCGAGGTCTACCTGCGCGCCACCGACGAGGCCATCAACGTCCTGGTCGGCGCGCTCGACACCGACGTCGAGTCCGCGCAGATCGCCGCCGAGGTCAAGCTCGAGAACCTGATCAACCGCGGCCGGCTCGCCGACGCCAAGCTCGCCGCCGAACAGGCCCGCTACCGGACTGTCCAGTACGGCGAGACGCTGCGCGCGAAGCTCGACGCGACCCGCCGGGACGTCCGCTCGGTCGACTGGGAACGCGAGGTCCCGGAGCTCCTCGACAGCGCCCTCAGCCACATCGAGGCCCGCTTCCGCGCCGAGAACGCCATCCTCAAGAACATCACCACGGCCCGCGACGAAACCGAGGACCTGGACCGCAAGCGCCGCGCGGCCGAGCTCGTCGACATCGTCGGCGACTGCATCCGGCGGCACACACGCCTGCAGTCGAGGCTGGCCGACGCGGGCGCGGTGTTCCGCGCCGAACAGGACCGCCAGCAGTTCTCCGGCCCACCGCAGCGCGCCACGATCGACCTCTTCGGCCAGCTCCTCGTGCCCACCCTCGGCCTGCCGCTGGCCGACGCCGTCGCCCCGGCCGAGCACTTCTTCCACGCCGCCGCCGGCATCACCGCACCCGTGGTGCCGTCACTGTCGTCCCTGGTCTCGCTGCTCCTGCGGCCCGCGCCCGAACGCGACCAGCTTGTGGGGGAGATCCCGGAACCGGAACTCATGCCCGCCGAAACAACAGATCGCTTCGGCGACGACGTCTGGCGGCGCGCCGACGAACTCCTCGACCTGCCCGAGGTGCCGCGGCGGCTGTCGGGGCTGCTCGAAGAGGCCCGCCGCAGCCGCCAGCCCGGGCTCGCCGCCCTGGTCGCGCTGCGCGCGGTCCACGCCTACAGTCCCGGGATCGGCGCGGCCCGCCGCCAGGGCGACCGGTCGGTCCTGCTCGCCGTCGACGACGGCACCCCGCTCGACGACCCGGAGTTCGGCGGCGCCGACCTGCTGCTGTCCACGGCCGCCGTCGAGCGCGCCGGCGAAGAGGAAAACGAGGAGGTCGCGTAATGGCGCTGTCCCACAGCAGCGTGGACGCCGAGGCCGCGGCCCGGCTCGTCGCCTTCGGCATGCGGCCGAAGCAGCTGCCCGCGCGTGACGTCGTCTACGGCGACCTCGTCCGCCGCTACGGCGAGGACAACGCGTTCAAAGCGCTCACACACGCCGTCGCGGCCGGGCTCGGGCTGATGGTCCTGGAGGTCAACCAGCAGGCCGGCGCGGTGCTGGCGGCCACCGACGAGTCCGTCTTCGAGATCAAGATGGACTCCTACGCCCGCCAGGCCAAGATCCGCGAGCGCCGCGAGACCGAAAAGGTGCTGCACGGCCTGATCCACCTCGCCACCGCGGCCCTGGGCTACCCGCGGCCCGACGACCTCGCCAACGACACCTACATCGGCCGCGTCAGCGTCGAGCAGGTCGACGCGATGGTCCGCGAAGCCGCCCGCATGCTCGACGAACGCGCGGCGGCGGCCGAGGCCAACAACGACCCGCTGGCCGACGCGCCCGAGCTGGAACAGGCGTGGCGCGCGTACGCCCGCCGTCCCGCCGCGGCCGCCACCAAGGACGGCCGGCTGGCCGCCGACACCACCCGCGGCATGGTCAGCCGCGCCCTGCGCTTCCTCGCCGACCAGGGGTTCCTGGTCCCGGTGAGCGACGAGCAGGGCGGCACCTACCGGACCACGCCGCGCTACCAGATCCAGGTCCGCGAGCTCGCCGCGGACGCCGCCTTCGACGACCTGCTCGCGCTCGACGTCGTCGCGGTCGCGAACGCCGGGGGCACGCTGCGCGCAGCCGCCTCGGACACGCTCTAAGAGGGGATTCGATGTACGAGCTTTCGCGGGTCCGCCTGCATTCGGTGGGCCCGGCGGGTGCCCGCTACCAGGACGTCGTGCTCGACTTCAGCGGCGTCGGCGCGAAGATCACCGCGCCGAAGCAGGACGCCCTGTTCAGCGCGGGCATCCACGCGACCGGCCCGGCCGAGCTGCGCCGCCCGTCGCCCGCGAGCGTGCTGTTCCTCGAAAACGGCGGCGGGAAGTCCGTCCTCATCAAGCTGATCTTCTCGGTCATGCTGCCCGGCCGCCGCCAGGTCGTCGGCACCACCAGCACCAAGGTGCTGGAGAAGTTCGTCGCCGCCAAGGACGTCTCGCACGTGGTCCTGGAGTGGCTGCACGTCGGGAGCGGCCACCGGATCATCACCGGCAAGGTCTCGGAATGGCGCGGCCACGTCGTCTCCGCCGACTCCGAGAACCTCGTCGACTCCTGGTACTGCTTCCGCCCGACCGCCGCGCTGGGGCTCGATTCCCTGCCGATGACCCAGGACGGCCGGCTGCTCACCATGTCCGGCTTCCACGACAAGCTCGCCGCGGCCCAGCTGGCCGAACCCGAGCTGGAACTGTCCTGGACCCGCCGCCACCACGAGTGGACCGGCCGCCTGGACCACCTGGGCCTCGACACCGAGCTGTTCCGCTACCAGCGCGCGATGAACGCCGGCGAAGGCGAAGCGGCGGACGCGTTCGCCTTCGGCACCGACGACGCGTTCGTCGAGTTCCTGCTGCGCGCGGTCATCTCCGAAGACGAACCCAAGGACCTCGCCGAGGTCGTCGCGACCTACGCGCACAACTTGGCCCAGCGCGGCGACCTCCTGTCGGAACGCGACTTCGTCGCGGGCGCCCTGGACCTCCTCGGGCCCCTGGCCGCCGAAGAAGGCGTCGCCGCGGAGTCGCGGAAGATCGCGGAGTCCGCGAAGGCCGACATGGCTTCGCTGGCGGGGCGCGTGGTCGCGCGCAACGAGCTGGAAAACGCGCGCCTGTCCGGGCTCGAAGACCACGTCGGCGAGGTCAAGTCCGCGGAGAAGCTCGCCGAGGGCGACCACCGGCGGCTCGCCGCGGCCGTCACCGAGCTGCGCCGTCTGGTCGCGGTGCTGCGCCTGGACGAGGCCCAGGAGGCCCGCAAGCGCGTTGACGCCGAGCTGGCGTCGGCGAAGACCGAAGCGGAGGCGTGGCGCGAGACGGCGACCGTCCTCAACTCGGTGAACGCGGCGCGCAAGGCGAAGGACCTGCGTGAGCTCGTCGGCAGCCGCGAGGAGAAGGCGCGTCCGGCGCTGAAGGCGCGCAACGACGCTGCTTCGGCGCTGGCACGCGGGTTGCACGCGCTGGCGCAGGACGCCCAGCGGCAGGCCGACAAGGCCGAGGCGCACGCGGGCGCGTTGCGCGCCGAAGCCGAGAAGGCCCAGACCGAACGCGACGAAGCCGCCAACCTCGCGGCCGCCCGCCGCGCCGAAGCGCGGGGCCTCACGGCCCGGATCACCGAGCTGCGCGAAGAGGTCCAGACGGCGGTTCGCGCCGGACTGCTGCCCTCGGGCGCCGACGTCGCCGAGGCGTCCCGGGCCGCGCGTTCGGCCGCCGAGTCGGCCCTCGCCGAGCTCACCCGCCGCGAGCAGGAACTCGACCGCGCCGGCACGGACCTCCAAGCGGCGCAACGGGCCGTGAACGAGGCCCACCAGCTCGCCGGCACCACCCAGGACCGCCTGGAACGCGCCACCGAGGACCTGGATCGCGCGCACCGCCGGACCGACGCCCTCGCCGCCGAAAGCCGCCTGGTCGAGCTGCTCGGCGCCGACGACGTCACCCTGGAAAGCGACCTTCCGGTGCTGCTGGAACGGCTGCGCGAGGCGAGCGCGGCCGTCGAGAAAGAGCAGACCGCGCTGCGGATGGAGGAGTCCGCCGACGAGCGGGCCCTGGCCGCATTGGGGTCCGGCGGGTTGCTGCCGCCGCCGGAGGACGTCCAGGCCGCGCTGGACGCCCTGGAGGAGGCGGGGATCACCGCGTGGTCCGGCTGGCGTTATCTGTCCAAACTGGACACGGTACGGCGGGCCGAAGTCCTGGAAACTCTGCCGCAGCTGGTGTCCGGCGTCCTCCTGAACGACGCCGCTCACACCGACCGTGCCCGCGAAGTCCTGACGAAGCGTCGCCTCCTCCCCAGCTCCATCATCGCCGTCGGCACCACCGAGGCGGCACTTTCACGTGAAAGTGCCGCCCCCGGGGTGGAGTTCCTCGTGCCGCCGAACCCGGCGATGTACGACGAAGAAGCCGCCGACGCCGAGCGGGAAGCCGTCGCGCGGCGGCACACCGAGCGGCAGCGGCGCCTCGAAGCGTTGTCCGCCAAGCTGTCGACGGACGGCGCCCTGACGTGGAAGCTCACGACGTGGCGCGAGGACTACCCGCCCGGCGCCGTCGCGACCCTGGCCGAGCAGGCCCAGGCGGCGCGGACCGCGCGCGAGACCGCCCGCACGGCGCTGGACCAGGCCGGGGCGGAGTTCGCGCGGTTGAGCGAAAAAGCCGCGTCCCTGCGCGAGCGCGTCCCCGAGCTGCGGGCGGCCGCGGCCGAGGCCGAGGAGAAGGCCCGCCGGCTCGGCGAGCTGGGTGTCCGCAGCGCGCGGATCGCGGAGTGGACCGAAGAAGCCGAGCGCGCGACCGAGATCGCCGAACGGGCCGACCTCCAGGCGTCCGACGCGGCGGGCAAGGCCGCGCGGCTGCGCGAGCAGGCGGGGGAGGAACAGCGCACCGCCGACGGCCACCGCCGGACCGCGACCACCGCGCGCGCCGAGCTCGCCGAGGTGCCCGGAGCGGCCGACGCCGCGGAAGGCCCGGCACCGGCCGAGCCGGTGGACGCCCTGCGCCGGACCTACCTGTCGGCGTCCGAGTCGTACGGGAAGGTCGAGGTCGGCAGCGACCTGCGGAGCGAGCTGGAGCAGGCCGAGTCCGCCGAAGCCGCCGCGGGCTCGGCCGTCGAGTCCCTCGACGAGGCCGTGCGGGCCCGCGCGGCCGAGCTCCTGGAGACGCCCGACGGCTCCGACGCGTCGGCCCGCGCGGCCGCGTTGGCCCGCGCCCGCCGCGTCGTCGACGGCCTGGAGGACGAGCGGACCGAAGCGATCGGCCTCGTCTCGACGCGGCGCGCGGAGCTGGACGCGCTGCCGTTGCAGAACGGCGTCAACGGCGAGAAGCCGCGGGACATCGAGCACGGCCTGGAGCTGATCGACGCGGCCGGGCTGGAGGCGTCGGCGGCCGCGCGGAAGTGGGAAGAGCTGCAGGAACGCCGGGCCGCCGCGGAAGCGACCCTGGACTCGGCGCGCACCTCGGCCTCGGGTTTCGCGCTCCTTGCCGAGTCGATGGCCCACCTGGTGACCGACACGGACGCGGCCGCCTACGACGGCGACGTCGACACCGCGCGCGCCCAGCACGCGCGGCTGAACGCGACCTTCGGCCAGGCCCAGGACGCCGCCGATGCCGGCGACCGGCGGGTGCGCGCGGCCGCGGACCAGCTTGCGCAGTACGCGACGGAGAAGCGGTTCGAGAAGCTGAGCACGCCGGTGCGGCAGCAGGTCATTTCGGTCAAGCGCGACCAGCTCCCGGCGCACGCCGCCGAGTGGGCGGAGGCGCTGCGGCCGCGGCTGCGGTCGCTGACCGACGACCTCGCCCAGATCGACCGGCACCGCGGCGGCATCATCACCCGCCTGCAGGGCATGGTCGACGGCGCGCTCCGCACGTTGCGTTCGGCCCAGCGCGTCTCCCGGCTGCCGGACGGCCTCGGCGACTGGTCCGGGCAGGAGTTCCTCCGCATCCGCTTCACCGAGCTGGAGGACAACGCGCTGACCGAGAAGCTCGGCGAGGTCGTCGACGAGGCCGCCGTCGGCAAGACGGCGGACGGCCGGGACGTCAAGCGCGACGGCCTTTCCCTGGTGCTGCGCGGCGTCCGGGCCGCGGCGCCCAAGGGCTTCCGCGTCGACATGCTCAAACCGGACTCGGTGCTGCGCACCGAACGCCAGCGCGTCTCCGAGATCCGCGACGTGTTCTCCGGCGGCCAGCAGCTGACCGCGGCGATCATCCTGTACTGCACCCTGGCCGCGTTGCGCGCCAACAACCGCGGCAAGGCCCGCAACCGGCACTCGGGCGTGCTGTTCCTGGACAACCCGATCGGCCGCGCGTCGGCCGGGTACCTCCTGGAGCTGCAGCGGGCGGTGGCCGAGGCGCTCGGTGTGCAGCTGATCTACACGACGGGCCTGTTCGACGCGGGCGCGCTGTCGGAGTTCCCGCTCATCGTGCGGCTGCGCAACGACGCCGACCTGCGCGCGGGCCGGAAGTACCTGTCGGTGGACTCGACGGTCCGCAATTCCCTGGCGGACCTGGGCGAGCCCGACGGCGTCGCCCGCCTGTCGGCGACCCGGATGTTCACCCGGGCCGCCGATTCCGCCGAGGACGAACAACCGGCCTGACGGGAACAAGGCGGCGCCGGCCGGGGTTACCGCGCGCATGACGAACCTGGGGCCGCTGGGGGCCACCCACACCGCACTGGACACCGGCACCGCCGTGGCGGCGGAGCTCGAAGAGCTGGGCTACGACACGCTCTGGCTGGCCGGCGGCCAGGGCAACAACCTGCCGCGGATCCGCGAGGTCGTCCGCGCGACCTCGCGGATCCAGGTGGCGAGCGGAATCCTGTCGGTGGACCGCGTGCCGCCGGCCGAGGTCGTGTCGGCGTACGCGGAGCTGCCGCCCGGCCGCTTCGTGGCCGGCCTGGGCGGGGCCCACGGCCCGCGCCCGCTGGCGGCCCTGAGCGACTACCTCGACGAGATCGAGGACGTCGTACCGCCGGCCGCGCGGATCCTGTCGGCGCTGGGCCCGCGGATGCTGGAGCTGGCCCGGGACCGGGCGTCGGGTGCGTACCCGTACCTGGTGACGACGGACTACGTCGCGTCGGCGCGCGAGATCCTGGGCCCGGACCGGCAGCTCGCGGTGCTGCTCAGCGTGGTGGCGGAGACCGACGTGGCACGCGTCCGCGAGGTCGTGCGCGCCGGCTCCCTGGGCTTCCTGGCCGGAATGCCGGGCTACGCGGCCAACTTCCGCCGGATGGGCTTCACCGACGCGGACATCGCGGACCGGTCCGATCGCCTGGTTGACGCCCTCACCGTGTGGGGCGATTTCGACGCGGTCGCCGCGCGTTTGCGGGAGTACCGGGCCGCGGGCGCGGACCAGGTGGTCGTCCCGCTCGACGGGCTGCCGCGGGAGTGGTGGCCGGAGCTGGTGAAGGCCCTGGCCTGACCTCGCCCTGCCCGCGGTGCCGGTGCGCTGCCGGGTCAACCGCTGGTCCCGGAGCGACCGGCAGGGTCGAACACTTCGACCGCACCCCGGGCGAGGGGTGGGCTACCGGGCCTGCCGCACATCTGCGATCGTCATCGACCGCACAGCTCAACCGGCGGCACAACACCTCACCGCGGATCGCCCGCTGGTAGGCGGCGAGCTCGCCAGCGTAGTCGATGCTGCCGTGGTGGTGGATCTGCACCCAACGACCCGCCTCGTAGGCGAAGCACCGCGTCGTGCGGATGCTGAGCGGAACGGTCTCGGCCACGTGGTACTCGCCGGTCTCGCGGCCGGCGAAGACCGCGTGGCCGTTGCCGGAGTACTCGACGATGTCGCCCCACGTGACGGTGACGCGGGCCGGGCCGTGGAAGACGCGGTCGTAACGCTCGGTGATCGCCTCGCCGCCGCGGAGGATGCCGCCGAGCGGTTTGTTGAGCTGGGCCAGGGGATCGGTGGTCCAGACGCGGCGGAACACGTCGAGATCGCGCTGGTTGAAGGCGTAGTAGAACGTTTCGAGCGCGGCCAGGGCCCTTCGCGGACCGTCTCGGCGGCTTCGCCGAGACGGTTGCGGGCGTCGAGGCCGAACGTGGCGTCGAGGTGTCGCGGCTCGGGTGCTCCTAGGGTGTTCGACGGAGGTCGACCTGATGCGTGTACGGCAGTCATCGAACACTGCGCGGGCGCGCGGGCTCACGCACGCGCCCCCGGCCGAGGTTTCGCTGCAGGACGCCCTGGCCGCCGTCGCCGATCCGGTGCGCCGCAGCATCCTGCGTGAGCTGGCGGCCGTGCCCGAATGGACGAAGGCGTGCGGCACCTTCGACCTGCCGGTGGCCAAGGCGACCCGCAGCCACCACTTCGCCGTGCTGCGCGCGGCGGGCCTGATCGAACAGCGCGACGAGGGTCCGCGGCGGCTGAACCGCTTGCGCCGCCCCGAATTCGACGCCGCGTTCCCGGGCCTGCTCGACCTGGTGCTCAGTCACCCCGGCCGGTGAACGCGAGGGTGGTGCCCAGGCCGATCATCACCAGGCCGCCGGTGCCGCCGACCATCTCCAGGCGCTTCGGCGAGCGCGCGAACCACGCGCGGGCCGTGCCCGCGACCAGCGCCCACGCGCTGTCCGTGGCCAGCGCGATGGCGGGCAGGCAGAGGCCGAGGACCAGCATCTGCGCCGGCACGGACCCGGCCGCGGGGTCGACGAACTGGGGCAGCAGCGCGGCCAGGAACACGATCGACTTCGGGTTCGCGAAGCCGACGACGAAGCCGTCGCGCAGCACGGTCAGCACGCGGCCCGGCGTGGCCCGCACCCGCGCGGTCATCGCGTCGGTCAGCTTCCGCCGGTGCCGCACGGCCTGGATGCCCAGGTACACCAGATAGATCGCGCCGGCGACCTTGATCGCGGTGAACACCGCCGCCGACGTCGTCACCAGCACGCCGAGCCCGAACGCCACCGCGACGACCTGCGTGTACACGCCCGCCGAGTTGCCCACGACGGTGAGCAGCGCGTCGCGCCGGCCGACCGTGAGCGCGCGGCTGATCGTGAACAGCACGCTCGGCCCGGGGACGACGACCATGAGGAACGTCAGTGCGGCGAAGGCCGCGAAGTGCGCACCGGAGACCATTTCGCGAGGCTATCGCCTGGTCGCCCGGGATGACCAGGCGGTTTTGTCGGTGCCGGGTGGTAGGAAAAGCGAGTGCCTCCGAAGATCAGCACCGACCAGCGCCGGGCCCGCCTCGCCGTCCGCCACCACCTGGCCGCGCCCGCGGCCTCGGTGACCGACGCCGTCGCCGGGGTCGTCGCGCTGCACGCCACCGACCCGGCGACCGTGCACCTGTCGGCGTCCGCGCGGCTCGCCGGCCCGGCGGTGCCCGCGGTCGAGCGCGCCCTCTACGAGGAGCGTTCGCTGCTGCGCCTGCTCGGCATGCGCCGCACGGTGTTCGTGACGGACCTGGACACCGCGGCCCTCGTCCAGGCGGCCTGCGCGGCGGACATTCTCGTGAAACAGCGAAAACTGCTGGAACAGCACCTGGCGCAGCAGGGGCACCCGGAGAACGTGCCGGAGCCGGCCGCGTGGCTGAAGGACGTCGAGGCCTCGGTCGAGGCAGCCCTGCGGGCCCGCGGTTCGGCGACGGCGCAGCAGCTCAGCGAGGACGAACCCCGCCTGCGCCAGCAGCTGCTGATGGCCGCGGGCAAGCCGTACGAAGCGATCGGCAACGTCACCAGCCGGGTGCTGTTCCTGCTGGCCGCGGGCGGCCGCATCGCGCGCGGCCGGCCCCGCGGCGGCTGGACCAGCACGCAGTACGTCTGGCAGCCGCTGGACGAATGGGTCGGCGGCGGCCTGCGCGCCTGGGAGCCGGAGGCGGCCCGGGTCGAGCTGGCCCGGCGCTGGCTGCGGGCGTACGGCCCGGCCCCGGTCAGCGACCTGCGGTGGTGGACGGGCTGGACGGCGGGCCAGACGAAGAAGGCCCTGGCGGCGCTGGAAACCGCGGAGGTCGACCTCGACGGCTCGCCGGGGGTGGTGCTGGCCGACGACCTCGAACCGGTGCCGTCGCCGCCGCCGTGGGTGGCGTTCCTCCCGGCCCTGGACCCGACGCCGATGGGCTGGCAGGACCGCGACTGGTTCCTCGGCCCCCACCGGGCGGCCCTGTTCGACCGGAGCGGCAACGTCGGCCCGACGATCTGGGCGTCCGGGCGGATCGTCGGCGGCTGGGCCCAGCGCCCGTCGGGGGAGATCGCGTACCGGCTGCTGGAGGAGGTCGGCTCGGAGACCAAGGCGGCGGTCGAGGCGGAGTCGGCGAAGTGCGCCGCCTGGTTCGGCGAGGTGCGCGCGGTGCCGCGGTTCCGCACGCCGCTGGAACGGGAGCTGGCCGGATGAGCAGCCGTGCGCCGTCGGGGCGGGTCGCTGGATCGGTCGAGTCATCGACCTCACGTCCGCCCCGGATCGTCCGTCCGGAGCGCCTTCGGAGCCGTCCGGAGCGGGCTCGTGGCGGAATCGTTCAAGAGCCGTCCGGCACCCGGGGCCGGCTCGGGGTCGCACCCCGTGCTCCCAGCCGGAACCGGTCCCGGACGCCTCCCCGGCACCCGTTCGGTCCACCGCGGGAAAACGCTCCGGAGCCGCTCCGCTTCTTAATCGATTCTTGACCCGTTCGCCAAGTGGTGGAAGTCTCGTCAGGGCAGTCAGGGACGCGTATGCCCGCACGCTAGGGTGGCCGCGAGCCCGCAAGTCACGGCCGGAGTGCCGGCCGATCCTCAGAGGAGTGGCAGCAGTGACCGTTCGCGTAGGTGTCAACGGCTTCGGCCGCATCGGCCGCAACTTCTTCCGCGCCGTGCAGGCCAGCGGTCACGACATCGAGGTCGTCGCCTTCAACGACCTCGGCGACGTCGCCACCATGGCCCACCTGCTGAAGTACGACTCCATCCTGGGCCGGTTCCCGGGTGAGGTCAGCGTCAGCGACGAGGGCATCGTCGTCGACGGCAAGACCATCAAGGCCCTCGCCGAGCGCGACCCGGCCAACCTGCCGTGGGGCGAGCTGAACGTCGACGTCGTCCTCGAGTCGACCGGCTTCTTCACCAACGCCGACGCCGCCAAGGCGCACATCGCCGGCGGGGCCAAGAAGGTCATCATCTCCGCGCCCGCCAAGGGCGAGGACCTGACCGTCGTCCTCGGCGTCAACGACGACAAGTACGACGGTTCGCAGGTCATCATCTCGAACGCGTCCTGCACCACCAACTGCCTCGGCCCGCTGGCCAAGGTCCTGAACGACGCCTTCGGCATCGAGCAGGGCCTGATGACCACGGTCCACGCGTACACGCAGGACCAGAACCTGCAGGACGCCCCGCACAAGGACCTGCGCCGCGCCCGCGCCGCCGCCCTGAACGTCGTCCCGACCTCGACCGGCGCCGCCAAGGCCATCGGCCTCGTCCTGCCGGAGCTGCAGGGCAAGCTGGACGGCTACGCGCTGCGCGTCCCGATCCCGACCGGCTCGGCCACCGACCTCACCGTCACCCTGACCAAGGCCGCCACGGTCGAGGAGATCAACGCCGCCTACAAGGCCGCCGCCGAGGGCCCCCTCGCCGGCATCCTGCGCTACTCGGACGACCCGATCGTCTCGGCCGACATCGTCACCGACCCGGCGTCCTGCATCTACGACGCGCCGCTGACCAAGGTCATCGGCAACCAGGTCAAGGTCGTCGGCTGGTACGACAACGAGTGGGGCTACTCCAACCGCCTCGCCGACCTGGTCAAGCTCGTCGGTTCGAAGCTGTCCTGAACCCGATGACCGTCAAGAACCTCGACGACCTGCTGGGCGAGGGCGTTCAGGGCCGGTACGTACTCGTGCGTTCCGACCTGAACGTCCCGCTCGACGGGGACCGCATCACCGACGACGGCCGGGTCCGTGCGGCGTTGCCGACGATCAAGAAGCTCGCCGACGCGGGCGCGAAGGTCGTCGTCACCGCGCACCTCGGCCGCCCGAAGGGCGAGCCGGACCCGAAGTACACCCTCGCGCCGGTCGCGAAGCGGCTTTCGGAGCTGCTCGGCGCCGAGGTCGCGCTGGCCGGTGACCTGGTCGGCGAGTCCGCCAAGGCGCTGACCGGCGGCCTCGCCGACGGCGGCGTGGTCCTGCTGGAGAACGTGCGCTTCGACGCGCGCGAGACCAGCAAGGACGCCGTGGACCGCTCCGAGCTGGCCGCCGAGCTGGGCGCGCTCGTCCCGGGCGGCGCGTTCGTCTCCGACGGCTTCGGCGTGGTCCACCGCAAGCAGGCTTCGGTCTACGAGGTCGCGTCGGTGCTGCCGGCGTACGCGGGCGGCCTGGTGCTGGCCGAGCTGGACGTGCTGAAGAAGCTGACCGACGACGTGCAGCGGCCCTACGTGGTCGTGCTCGGCGGCGCGAAGGTGTCCGACAAGCTCGGCGTCATCGCGAACCTGCTGACCAAGGTCGACCGGCTGCTCGTCGGCGGCGGCATGGCGTACACGTTCCTCAAGGCCCAGGGCCACGAGGTCGGCCAGTCGCTGCTGCAGGCCGACCAGCTCGACCAGGTGAAGGGCTTCCTCGCGGAGGCCGAGAAGCGCGGCGTCGAACTGGTCCTGCCGGTCGACGTGCTGGCCGCGACGGAGTTCTCGGCCGACGCCGAGCACGAGGTCGTCGACACGACCGCGATTCCGGCCGACCGCCAGGGCCTCGACATCGGCCCGCGCTCGCGCGAGCTGTTCGCGAGCAAGCTGGCCGACGCCAGGACCGTGTTCTGGAACGGCCCGATGGGCGTTTTCGAGTTCGAGGCGTTCTCCGGCGGCACCCGTGCCGTCGCCGAGGCGCTGGTGAAGAGCGAGGCGTTCACCGTGGTCGGCGGCGGCGACTCGGCGGCCGCGGTGCGGCAGCTGGGCCTGCCCGAGGACGGCTTCTCGCACATCTCGACCGGCGGCGGTGCCTCCCTGGAGTACCTCGAAGGCAAGGAACTGCCGGGCGTGACCGCTCTGGAGGAGAAGAACTAGTGGCACGCAAGCCGTTCATCGCCGGCAACTGGAAGATGAACCAGAACCACCTCGAGGCGATCGCGCTGGTGCAGAAGATCGCCTTCGCGCTGCCGGAGAAGTACTACGCGAAGGTCGACGTGGCGGTGCTGCCGCCGTTCACCGACATCCGCAGCGTGCAGACCCTGGTCGACGGCGACAAGCTGTCGCTGACCTACGGCGCGCAGGACGTCGCCCCGCAGGATTCGGGCGCGTACACCGGCGACATCTCGGGTCTGATGCTGGCCAAGCTGGGCTGCAAGTTCGTCACGGTCGGGCACTCGGAGCGGCGCGAATACCACGCCGAGTCCGACGAACTGGTCAACAAGAAGGTCAAGGCCGCGCTCAAGCACGGCATCACGCCGATCCTCTGCATCGGGGAGAAGCTCGAGGTCCGCGAGGCCGGCGAGCACATCCACCACACCACGACGCAGCTGATCGAGGGCCTGAAGGGCCTCAAGGCCGAGCAGGTCTCCGGCGTGGTGATCGCGTACGAGCCGGTTTGGGCGATCGGTACCGGCAAGGTCGCGTCGTCCGCGGACGCCGAAGAGGTCTGCAAGGCCATCCGGGCGACCCTCCAGGAGAAGTACGGCGACGAGGTCGCTTCGTCCGTCCGGGTGCTCTACGGGGGATCGGTGAAGTCGGGCAACATCAGCGAGCTGGTGGGCTGCGAGAACATCGACGGTGCCCTGGTCGGCGGAGCGAGCCTCGACGGCGACGAGTTCACGAAACTCTGCGCACTCGCCGCTGGTGGGCCGCTGCCCTGATCGAGGCCACGACCGGGTAGCCTGTGTATCCGGTCCGTCACACAGCAGTGGACGAGTCCAGGGGTACGGTGGTGGTCGGAAACGACCATGCCGTACCCCTGCATTCTCCTAGAGCCCAGAGGATGACATGAAGCTGTTCCTGCAAATCCTGTTGATCGTCACCAGCGTCTTCCTGGTGGTCGCGGTGCTGCTGCACCGGGGCCGGGGCGGTGGCCTGTCGTCGCTGTTCGGCGGCGGGATGCAGTCGAGCCTGGCCGGGTCGAGCGTGGCCGAGAAGAACCTCGACCGGATCACCCTGCTGCTGGGCGCGGTCTGGCTGATCAGCATCGTGGGCCTGGGTCTGCTGCTCAAGGTGTGAGGCGTCCGGCGTTCCGTCGTCGGCCGCGACCGGGTCGAGAGGGCGGAGCGCAGCGATTCGGCGTGCCTATTGGGGGGCGCGCCGCCGATTCCTAGGTGTGAGGGTTCATGGTTGGCGGTAACGCGATTCGGGGCACCCGGGTGGGTGCCGGTCCTACGGGCGAATCGGAACGGGGTGAGTCGGCGCCGCGGCGCCGCATTTCCTACTGGTGTGCCAACGGGCACGAGGCGCGCCCGTCGTTCGCGCTCGACGCGGAGATCCCCGACGAGTGGGACTGCCCGCGCTGCGGCCTCCCGGGCGGTCAGGACGAGAAGAACCCCCCGGCGGCGCCCCGGACGGAGCCGTACAAGACACACCTGGCCTACGTGAAGGAGCGGCGCAGCGACGCCGACGGCGAGGCCATCCTGGCGGAGGCGCTCGACCGCCTGCGCAAGCGCCGGGAAATCATCTAGCCGGGTTCAGCAGAAAGCCACCCCGAGGGAAAGCGAACCCCTCGAGGTGGCCTTTCGCGCGCCCATCAGGCACCACGGCCTTCCGGGGCTGAGCAGCCCCCGATTTCCACGCTACCGGCCGGCACCGACAATCCCGAGCGACGGCCGCCGCGAACGGCGGTTTCCGGACCGGAACAGCCCTCGAGCCACCGTTCGCGGCTTCCTAACAGCCAAAACTGTCGGCCCCCGGCGCTAGGCTGGAAACCGGGGGCCGGAGGTCAGCGGTCCAGCGGGTACCGGGCCCGGACGCGGAAGCCGCCGTCCTCGGTTCCGGCCGTCTCGAAACTTCCACCCAGCAGGCGGGCTCGCTCCGCCAGGCCCGTCAGGCCGTGGCCGCCCGAGGGCAGGCCCTCCGTCGGGCGGTTTGCGCGCTCGTTGCGGACCTCGATCTTGAGCGCGCCGTGCTCACCCTGGATGCGGATCGTCGCCGTGGCGCCCGGGGCGTGCTTGTGGACGTTCGTCAGGCACTCCTGGACCGTCCGGTAGGCCGCCGCCGACACCTGGTTGGGCAGGGCCTCCGGGAGGTGCTCCACCGTCAGGTGCACCGGGACGTCCGACGTGCGGATCAGCCGGTCGAGCTCGTTGATGCCGGGCCGCGGGCCGTCGTCGTCGGAACCCGCGCGCAGCACGCTGACCAGCGACCGCAGCTCCTCCAGGGTCCGCTTCGACAGCATGCGGATGACCTGCGCGGTCTCCTGCGCGCGGTCGTCGGTCGTCTGGGCCTGCAGCGCGCCGGCCTGCATGGCGATCAGCGTGATCTGGTGCGAGACGACGTCGTGCATCTCGCGCGCCAGCCGGGCGCGCTCCTCCGCGCGGACGGCGTCGGCGTGGAAGCGGCGCTCGCGGTCGCGGCTCGTGGCCAGCTCGGCGAGCTTGTTCGAAACTTCGGTCCGCGCTCCGATGAGCAGGCCGATCGCGATCGGCATGCCGGCGACCAGCACGCCGTAGATGCCGTCGAGGATGTGCTCACGCCAGCTGAGCTGGGCGAAGTCCTCCAGCGGCCACTGCACGAACCGGCACGTCCACACCAGCGCGGCACCGACCCAGACCTGCCAGTGCAGCTGGCGGCGGGTGGCGAGCATGCCGAGTGTGATCATCGACGCGAGCTGTGCCCAGCCGGCCAGGAAGCCGGGGACCGCGACCAGCACGGCGAGGAACGGGAACTTGCGCCGGAACACCACTGCGAGGCAGGCGGCGCCGGACAGCCAGATCGAGTACGGCTGGGCCTTCTCGGGGATCACCAGCCACACGTCGAGCACGGCCAGGATGACCGCGGCCGCCTCGATGGCGAACGTGACGACAGCGGGGCGCGGCACCGAGCCGAACACGCTCAGCCCTCGCTTTCGCACCCGCTCGGCGGCCGACGGCCCCGAGCTCGCGATCGAGATGCCTGGAATCGAGAGTCCCTCTGTACTCATCGCTGGCGACCCCATTCGTCTTGTGGACTTGTTGGTGAGAGGCGCTCAGGGCCCGATCGGGACGCGCAGCGGCAGACAAATGTGCGGATGCTAACGAGGTGGCGTACGGAGACGGTTAGTTTCACCCGCGGTCGGTGCTCCGGCGTCCGGATTCCGTAATCGGCTGGGCCGTCCGGGGGGTCATCGACGAACGGTCCTACTCAGCGTGGGTTCCTCGTTCCCCAGTGTGCGCCAAGACGACCACATCGTGGGAATCATGTTACCCACGTGTGGTCGCCTCGCACTAGCTCTCAGGCCGCCATCGACCCGAGGTCGTCACTCAGCAGGTCGTGCAGGCCGGACGCGCAGGCGTTCGCGGTCTCGATCGACCGCGGCAGCATCCCGGTCTCGTACGCCCGCACCGCGTCCTCGACGCTCGGCGCCGTGGCCAGCGCGGTCGCCAGCTCGGTGCCGTCCAGCATGGCGAGGTTCGCGCCGACCCCGAGCGGCGGCATCAGGTGCGCCGCGTCGCCGAGCAGCGTGAGCCGGGGCGTGGACGTCCAGGCGTGGGGGACCGGCAGGACGTACAGCGGCCGGTGCGCGAACGCGCCGTCGTGGTCCCGCACGTAAGCGAGCACGTCCGGGTGCCAGCCGGCGTAGCGCTCCAGCAGGTGCGTGCGGACCGCCGCCGCGTCGGCGAAGTCGAGGCCGGTCGCCCAGTCTTCCGGCGCGTAGAACGTCGCGTAGCAGCGGATGTGGCCGCTGCTGGTGCGCTGCGCGACGATCGCCTTGCCGTCGACCTTCGTCATCATCGTTCCCTGGCCGGTGCGCGCGGCCAGCGCCGGGTGGCGGCGATCGGCGTCGTCGAGACCGAACTCGACGAACGTGACCCCGCTGTACCGGGGCCCGACGCCGGTGAGCGCGCGCCGGACGCGGGACCACGCGCCGTCGGCGCCGATGACGAGGCCGAAGCCGTGCGTCGTGCCGTCGGCGAAGGTCAGCCGGCCGTCCTCGGTGACGTCGGCGACCGGGCGGCCCCAGCGGACCGTGCCGGGAGTGAGGGAGTCCAGCAGGATGCCGCGGAGCTGGCCGCGGTCGATTTCGGGGCGGAAGTCGCCGTCGGGGGCGTCGTCGATGACGACCTCGGCGGTGCGGGGATCGAGGGCGCGCATCTGCTGGCCCTCCGGCCTGGCCAGTTCGCGGAACCGGTCGTACAGACCCGCGGTGCGGAGGGCGACCTGGCCGGTGTCGCCGTGCATGTCGAGGGTGCCGCCCTGGGGGCGGGCGTCGGCCGACGGTTCCTGTTCGAAGACGGTGACGTCGATGCCGTGGAGCTGCAGGACGCGGGCACAAGCGAGCCCGCCGAGGCCGGCGCCGACGATCGCGATGGAGTTCATGGTTCCCCCTGGGGTCCGGGGCCGCCGGCTCGTCCGGCGGCCTGCCCCGAGAAAACCATAGCGACTTAAAAAGTGCAACGACTAAACTTTCGAATTGGGTACACCATCGCGTAGGCTGGGGTCATGACGGAAGTGATCGGGCGCCGCGAGCGCAAGAAGGCGCAGACCCGCCAGGCGCTGGCCGACGCCGCGCTCGCGCTGTTCCTGGAGCGCGGCTACGACCAGGTGGGGGTGAAGGAGGTCGCGGACGTCGCCGACGTCTCGGTGACGACGTTGTTCAAGCACTTCCCGAGCAAGGAAGCCCTGGTGTTCGACCAGGACGAGGACGTCGAGGCGGCGCTGGTCGAGGCGGTCCACGGCCGCCCCCCGGCGCACACGATCGTGGACGCCCTGCGCAAGCACATCCTCCGGGACGTCTCCGACGACCGCCCGGGCGAGGAGTTCATCCGCCTGATCGAGAGCACGCCGGCCCTGCGTGACTACGCAAGGCGCATGTGGATGCGCCACGAGACGGCGCTGGCCCGGGCGATCGCGAAGGAGTCGGGAGCCCCGCCGGACGACGTGGCGTGCGCGGCCTTGGCGCGCTTCACGCTGGCGTCGAGGGAGCTGATCGTCGCCCACCCGCACCCGAGGCGAGCGGCGGAGGAGATCTTCGCCCGCCTGGAGCGCGGCTGGCGCACGGAGTGACGCCTGCTCCGTCCGGGTGATGGCGGGCCGGTACCTGGAACGCCGGGCCGGCGTCGGGCGTACCCAGTCACGGTGAGCGGGAGACAGTGGGCGTGGGCACTGGGCGCGGCGGTGGTCACGTCGGGCCTGGGCGTGGCGATCAACGTCGCCACCGACGTGAAGGACGCTTGGTGGGCATGGGCGGCAGTGGCGATTCTGACGGTGATCAGCGCTGGGGTGAGCGTCTGGCTGCGGCCCTTCCGGCGCCCCTCCGGCAAACCGGATCATCCGGCAGCAAGCAACGGCCTCGGACCACGCGACGATCCAGCAGGCGGGCCGCGACATCAATCCGCCCCGCTGAGCCAGGACGCGACCGCGTCCGGGCATGGCCGCGTTCAGCAGGCCGGGCGAGACGTCAACAACACGTACATCCTGGCGGCGCGGCAGCCGGTCGAGCTGCCCTACCTCGCCGGGCCGATACCGTCGGCCGCGGCTGCGTTCCAGAGCCGCGCGGCGACGAGGCTGGTGGAACAGGCGGTGGCGGAAGGCGACGCGGTCGTCCTGACGTCGCAGCCGACCACGGTCCTGTCCGGGCTCGGCGGCGTCGGCAAGACGCAACTGGCGGTCAACCACGCCGAGACGTTGTGGGCGAACCACCGGGTCGACCTTCTCGTGTGGGTGACGGCAGCCTCGCGCGAGGCGATAGTTTCGACGTACGCGAAGGTCGCGGAGGCGGTCACGGGCATCGTCGTCGACGACCCCGGTGACGGGGCCCGGCGGCTCCTCGAATGGCTGGGTGCCACCCAAGCCCCGTGGCTGGTGGTCCTCGACGACCTCCAGGACCCCCAGCACCTCGACGGCCTCTGGCCACCGCAGAACGGCCAAGTGGTGGTCACGACCCGTCGGCGTGACGCCGCACTGCGGGGACGGCATCGCCGGATCATCGACGTGGACGTCTTCGCACCGGAGGAGGCGCGCGCGTATCTCGCTGAATCGTTCGCTGATCGTCCGGAGTCGCTCGACGGTGCGGAAGACCTCGCCACCGAGCTGGGCCGGCTACCGTTGGCTCTCGCCCAGGCGACGGCGTACGCGCTCGACCGGGAACTGACGTGCCGTGAGTACCTGGCGCGGTTCACCGATCGTCAGCGGGCTTTGGGCAGTCACCAGCAGACGGTGGCGACGACGTGGTCCATGTCCATCGAACTGGCCGACAGCCTCGAACCGGCCGGGCTGGCCCGGCCGCTGCTGGAGATCGCTTCCCTGCTGGATCCGAACGGCATCCCGCTCGCGGTGTTCACGACGGATACGGTGGCGGCGGTGCTGAGCGATCGGGTCGGCCGTGAGGTGACACCGGACGAGGCCCGTGACGGTCTGACCTGCCTGCACCGGCTGAGCTTGATCGCCTTCGAGCGCTCGCCGAACGCGCGCTCGGTCCGGGTGCACGCGTTGGTGCAACGGGCGGTTCAGGATCAGCTATCCGCCGCGGAAACATCCCTTCTTTCCCGGATCACCGCAGATGCCTTGGCCCAGGCGTGGGCCGCGATCGAACGAGACCTCACGCTCGAGCAAGTACTGCGGGCCAACATCGAAGCTTCCGCTCGTTGTACCGAATCGTCCAGGAGGCACTCGGCCCCGACCATCCGGATACCCTGTCCTGCCGCGACGACCTCGCGTTCTGGCTCGGGGAAGCGGGCGATCCGGCGGCCGCGGTGGAAGAATTCGAACGACTTCTCGCCGATGTGGTCCGGGTGTTCGGTCCCGACCATGCCGACACCCTCCTGATCCGGCTCAATCTCGCTCGCAGCCGGGGAAGGGCCGGCAATCCGGTGGGAGCTGTCGCCGCCTTCGAGGAACTTTCCGCCGACTTCCTCCGGCTGCTGGGCCCGGACCACCGGGATACCTTTGTCATGCGGCACAATTTCGCCGACGCACGGGGGAAAGCCGAGGGGGCCGCCGTAGCCGTTGCCGCATTCGTCGTTCTCCTGAGCGACATGCGACGAGTGCTTCGTGCCGACAACCCACAAGTTGCCCACGCCGAAGTGAACCTCGAGTACTGGCGGGAACGCGCAAACGAATGAAGGCCCCCCGCCGAAGCAGAGGGCCCTCACCCGAACAACCCACTCAAGCCGTAGGCGGCTGGTACACCTTCGTCAGCTTCCCCGCCGCAGCCCGGTCCAGCAGCCACAACGTCCGGCGATGCCCACGTGCCCCGGCCACCGGCAGCTGGACTTCCCCGGCACCGGCCAGCGCCAGCGCCACCGCGTCCGCCTTGGCCTCGCCGGCCGTCATCAGCCACACGTCGCGGGCGCGGCGGATGGCCGGCAGGGTCAACGACACCCGGGTCGGCGGGGGCTTGGGGCAGTTGCGCACCGCCACCACCGAACGCTCCGTCTCGTACACCGCCGGGGACTCCGGGAACACCGATGCCGTGTGTCCCTCACCCCCGAGACCCAGCAGCATGATGTCGAACGACGGCACGTCCCCGTGGTCCTCCGGGCCCGCGTTCGACGCCAGCACCGAAGCGTAGGCCGCGGCCGCCGCGTCCACGTCCGAGCCGAACTCGCCGTCCGACGGTGCCATCGCGTGGACTCGCTTCGGGTCCAGCGGGACGTGGTCCAGCAGGGCCTCGCGGGCCTGCTTCTCGTTCCGCTCGTCCGAATCCGCCGGGACGAACCGCTCGTCGCCCCAGTAGATGTCCAGGCGCGACCAGTCGATCGCGTCGCGGGCCGAAGACGCGCGCAGCTCCGACAGCACCGCGATGCCCGTGCCGCCGCCGGTCAGCACCAGGGAGGCCGAGCCCTTGGCCGCCTGGACGTCCACCAGGCGGGTGACCAGACGAGCCGCCGCCGCGGCGGCCAGGAGGTCCTGGTTCGCGTAGACGACGACTTCCGTCTTGCTCATTTCGCCGCACCCGTGGCCGCGGAACCGGCCGCCGCGGCGGGCGAGGTGACGTCCGCCTTGGCCGGGGTGCCCGTCTTGCCGTTCGTGCCCGACGTGATCTTGTGCAGGCCCTGCAGGGCCGCCTCGTAGACCTCGTCCGGGTCGAGCCGGCGGAGCTCCTCCACCAGGCAGTCCTGCGTGCTGCGGCGCTGCAACGCGATCCTGCGGGTCGGCTGGCCCGGCTGGGTCAGCGTGCCGACGCGGCCGTCCGGGCGGTGCAGCTCCACCGCGCCCGAGCGGCGGTCGAGGGTCACCGAGATGATGCCCGCCGCGCCCGAGCTCTTGACCCGCTTGACCGGCACCTTCAGGTACTCGGCCAGCCAGGCGGCCAGCAGCTCCGTCGACGGCGAGTCGGCCTCGCCGGTCACCGTCGCGCCGGTGACCTTCTCGTACGGCGGCAGGTCCAGCGCCGACACGAGCTGGGCGCGCCAATGCGTCAGGCGCGTCCAGGCCAGGTCGGTGTCGCCCTCGGTGTACGCCTTCGCGCGCGTGGTCAGGGCCTTGACCGGGTTCTTCTCCGCGGCCGAGTCGGTGATCCGGCGCTGGGCCAGCTCGCCGAGCGGGTCCTTGTCCGGGTCCTTCGGGCCGGGCCCGGGCCACCAGCAGACGATCGGGGCGTCCGGCAGCAGCAGCGGCACCACCGCGCTCTGCCCCTGCGCGGCCAGCGGGCCGTACAGGCGCAGCACGATGACCTCGCTCGCGCCGGCGTCGCCGCCGACCCGGATCTGGCCGTCGATGCGGGGAGCCGCCGTGCGGGCGCCCTTGGCCACCACGATCACCCGCGACGGGTGCTCGCGGCTCGCGCCGTTGGCCGCCTCGATGGCCTCTTCGAGCTTGGCGTCGTCGTCGGCCACGATCACCAGCGTCAGGACCCGCCCGAGCGCGACTTGCCCGCCCTGTTCGCGGATCTCCACCAGCTTCTTGTTGAGTGCCGAAGTCGTGGTGGACGGCAGGTCGATGATCACGGGCGCCTCCATTTCCGGCCGGTGCGCTCCAGCATTTCGTCGGCGGACGCCGGGCCCCACGTGCCGGGCGCGTACTGCTCCGGCGCGCCTTCCTTCGCCCAGTGCTCGAGGATCGGGTCCAGGATCTTCCAGGACAGCTCGACCTCTTCGTTCACCGGGAACAGCGACGGCTCGCCGAGCAGGACGTCCAGGATCAGCCGCTCATAGGCCTCGGGGGAGGACTCGGTGAACGCGTGCCCGTACCCGAAGTCCATCGTGACGTCGCGGACCTCCATCGTGGTCCCCGGCACCTTCGAACCGAACCGCAGCGTGATGCCCTCGTCCGGCTGGACCCGGATGACCAGGGCGTTCTGCCCCAGCTCCTCGGTCGACGTCGAATCGAACGGCAGGTGCGGCGCCCGCTTGAACACGACGGCGATCTCGGTGACGCGGCGGCCGAGCCGCTTGCCGGTGCGCAGGTAGAACGGCACCCCGGCCCAGCGGCGGCTCTGCACCTCCAGGGTCACCGCGGCGTAGGTCTCGGTCTTCGAGTCCTTCGCGAAGCCCTCTTCCTGCAGCAGGCCGGGCACCTTCGTGCCGCCCTGCCAGCCGCCCGCGTACTGGCCGCGCGCGGTCGTCTTGCCCAGCGGCCCGAGCGGCTTGGTGCCCGAGAGCACCTTGATCTTCTCCGCGCGCAGGGCCCGCGGGTCGAACGACAGCGGTTCCTCCATCGCGGTGAAGGCCAGCAGCTGCAGCAGGTGGTTCTGGATGACGTCGCGCGCCGCGCCGATCCCGTCGTAGTACCCCGCGCGGCCGCCGAGGCCGATGTCCTCGGCCATGGTGATCTGCACGTGGTCGACGAAGTTGGCGTTCCAGATCGGCTCGAACAGCTGGTTCGCGAAGCGCAGCGCCAGGATGTTCTGCACCGTCTCCTTGCCGAGGTAGTGGTCGATGCGGAACACCGACTCCTCGGGGAAGACGTCGTTGACGATCGCGTTCAGCTCTTCGGCGCTCTTCAGGTCGTGGCCGAAGGGCTTCTCGATGACGACGCGCCGCCAGGTGTTCTCGTCGGCGTTCGCCAGCCCGGACCGGGCCAGCTGCTTGGTCACCACCGGGAACGCGCCGGGCGGGATCGACAGGTAGAACGCGGTGTTGCCGCCGGTGCCGCGTTCGGCGTCGAGGTCGCGGACCGTCTGCGAGAGCCGGTCGAAGGCGTCGTCGTCGTCGAAGGTGCCCTGGACGAACCGGATGCCTTCGGCGAGCCGGTTCCACACCGACTCCTTGAACGGCGTCCGGGCGTGCTCCTTGACCGAGTCGTGCACGAGCTCGCCGAAGTCCTGGTGCTCCCAGTCTCGCCGGGCGAACCCGACGAGCGAGAAGCCCGCGGGCAGCAGCCCGCGGTTGGCCAGGTCGTAGATGGCGGGCATCAGCTTCTTGCGGGCCAGGTCGCCGGTGACGCCGAAGATCACCAGGCTGGACGGCCCGGCGATCCGCGGGAGCCGCTTGTCCCGCGGATCGCGAAGGGGATTGCTCCAGGTCATGCGCCGACCTCCTGTACCGCGCGGACGACGGCCGCGAGGCCCGCGGCCCGGTCGGTCAGGTGCAGGCGCAGCACCGGGCGGCCGTGCTCGGCGAGCACCTGCCCGTCGCCGAGGGCCTGCGCGTGCTGCAGCTGCCCCAGCGTGTACGGCCGGTCCGGCACGTCGAGGTCGTGCTCGACGGCGCCGGTCAGCTGCAGGAAGACGCCGTTCTGGTGCCCGCCCTTGTGATACTGGCCGGTGGAGTGCAGGAACCGCGGGCCCCAGCCGAACGTCGTCTGCTTCCCGGTGCGCTTGGCGATCTCGCCGCGCAGCACCGCCGTCGACGCGTCGTCGAGCCGGTCGAGGTAGGCCTGCACCGCGATGTAGCCCGCGTCCGGCGCCGAGGCGAAGAACGCGCGGAGCACGTCGGTCAGGCTGCCTTCGGTGGAAACGCCGTCGCTGCCGAAGATCTCGACCGGACCGTCCACAGCGGACGGTTCCTCGCCGCCCTTCAGCTTCTCCGGGTCGTCCAGCAGCGCGCGCGCCGCCTTCTTCGCCGCTTCGACGTCGGGCTGGTCGAACGGGTTGATCCCGAGCAACCGGCCCGCCAGCGCCGTGGCGAACTCCCAGAGCAGCATCTGCGCGCCGAGCGAGCCGGTGACCGCCACCTTCGCCGCGCCCTGCGGGCTGCCGACCGCCGTGGCGGTCGCGTCCGCGCCGGCGTCGGCGAAGCCGGCCGCCTCCGGGCCCTCGACCGCGACCGGCAGCAGGCCGGTGCCCTGCTTGCCGGTGGACTCGGCGATCAGCTGCTCGGCCCAGTCCGGGAAGCCCTTGATGCCCGAGCCGGTGTCGGCCAGGACGACCTTCTCGGCCCCCGCCTCGTGCGCGGCGGCCCACGCGGCGGCCAGCTTGACCGCCGGGTTGTCCACCGAGTCCGTGGCGAGCTCTTCGGCCGCCGAAGCGGCCTGGTCGAGCAGCCGGGCGACGTCCGCGCCGGCGAGACCGGCCGGGACGAGCCCGAACGCGGTCAGCGCCGAGTAGCGGCCGCCGACGTGCGGGTCGGCCAGGAAGGTCTTGCGGTAACCCTCCTTTTCAGACAGTTCCTGGAACGGCGAGCCCGGGTCGGTGACGACCACGATCCGCCGGGCCGCGTCGATCCCCGCGTCGGCGAAGGCCTTCGCGAAGATCCGCCGGTGGCTGTCGGTCTCCACGGTGCCGCCCGACTTCGACGACACCACGATCACCGTGCGCTCGAGGTCGCCGGCCAGCGCGTCGGCGACCTGGCCGGGATCGGTCGTGTCGAGCACGGTCAGCGCGACGCCGTCGGTCGCGGTGATCACCTCCGGCGCCAGCGACGACCCGCCCATGCCGGCCAGGACCACCCGGTCGACGCCCTCGGACCGCAGCTCGGTCCGCAGCGCCTCGATCTCGCCGATCAGCGGCCGCGACGACTTGTGCAGCGTCGTCCACGACAGCCGGATCGACGCCTCGGATTCGGCGTCCGGCCCCCAGAGCGTCGCGTCCTGCGCCGCCAGCTTCGACGCGGCCTGGTCGGCGACCAGCCGCTCGGCCAGCGGCGTGGCGCGCTCCGCCAGTTCGGCGTCCACGATCTCGACGCCGGTCTTTTCGCCTGTCGTCATGTCGTGCGTCAGCCCTTCGCCTTCTCGAGCTGCCCGTTCACGGTGTCCAGAAGTTCGGTCCACGACTTTTCGAACTTCTCGACGCCCTCGTTCTCCAGCACCAGGAACACGTCGGTGATGTCGATGCCGACGGCCTCGAGCTGGTCGAAGACCTTCTGCGCGTCCTTGCCGTGGCCGCTGACCCGGTCGCCCTGCAGGTCGGCGTGCTCGGCGACGGCGTCGAGGGTCTTCTCCGGCATCGTGTTGACGGTGTCCTTCACCACGAGGTCGTCGACGTACAACGTGGGGGAGTAGTCCGGGTTCTTCACACCGGTCGAGGCCCACAGCGGACGCTGCGCGTTGGCACCGTCGGCCGCCAGGGCCTTCCAGCGGTCCGTGGCGAACAGCTCTTCGAAGGCCGCGTAGGCGAGGCGGGCGTTGGCGACGGCGGCCTTGCCGCGCAGCGCCAGGGCTTCGTCGGTGCCGATCGCTTCCAGGCGCTTGTCGATCTCGGTGTCCACGCGGGACACGAAGAACGACGCCACCGAGTGGATGCCGCGCAGGTCGTGGCCGTTGGCCTTTGCCTGCTCCAGGCCGGCGAAGTAGGCCTCGATGACCTTCTTGTAGCGCTCGACGGAGAAGATCAGCGTGACGTTGACGCTGATGCCCTCGGCCAGCGTGGCCGTGATCGCCGGCAGGCCCTCTTCGGTGGCCGGGATCTTGATCAGCACGTTGGGCCGGTCGACCGTCTTCCACAGGTCCTTGGCCTCGGCGACCGTCTTGTCGGTGTCCTTGGCCAGGCGCGGGTCGACCTCGATCGAGACGCGGCCGTCGACGCCGTTCGTGGCGGTGTAGACGTCGCGGAACAGGTCCGCGGCGTTGCGCACGTCGGTCGTGGTCAGGTCCCGGATGGTCGCCTCGACGTCGGCACCCTGGGCCGCGAGCTCCCGGGTGCGCTCGTCGTAGGCGTCGCCCTTCGACATCGCGTTGGCGAAGATCGTCGGGTTGGTCGTCACGCCCACGACGTGCTTGTCGCGGATCAGGTCGGCGAGGTTGCCGGTGTTCAGGCGTTCACGCGAAAGGTCGTCCAGCCAGATCGAGACACCGGCCTCGGACAACGCGGCGAGCTTGTCGTTGCTCATTACTGTCATCCCCTTCAGGAATTCTTGGTGTTCTGGATCGAGCGGCGGGCGGCCTCGACGACTGCTTCCGCGGTGAACCCGAACTCACGGAACAGTGTGGCGGCATCGGCGGAGGCGCCGAAGTGCTCGATCGAAACGTTCACCCCGGCGTCACCGGTGAAGCGGTGCCACGACTGGGCGATGCCCGCCTCGACGGACACGCGGGCCTTCACACCGGCCGGGATGACGGATTCGCGGTAGGCCGCGTCCTGCGCGTCGAACCACTCGACGCACGGCATGGACACGACACGCGCCTTGACGCCGTCGGCGTCCAGGGTCTTCTTGGCCTCGATCGCCAGCTGGACCTCGGAACCGGTGGCGATGAGGATGACGTCCGGGGTGCCGGCAGCGTCATCCACGTCAGCCAGGACGTACCCGCCCTTGGCGACGCCTTCGGCGCTGGTGCCCTCCAGCACCGGCACGTTCTGGCGGGTCAGCGCCAGGCCGGACGGGTGGTGGATGTCCTCCAGGACCGCCTTCCACGCGTACGCGGTCTCGTTGGCGTCCGCCGGGCGGACGACGTTGAGGCCCGGGATCGCGCGCAGCGCGGAGAGCTGCTCGATCGGCTGGTGCGTCGGCCCGTCCTCGCCGAGGCCGATCGAGTCGTGCGTCCACACGTAGGTGACCGGCGCCTTCATCAGCGCGGCCAGCCGGACCGGCGGGCGCATGTAGTCGGAGAAGATCAGGAACGTCGCGCCGTACGGGCGGGTGCCGCCGTGCAGCGCGATCCCGTTGAGGATCGAGCCCATGGCGTGCTCGCGGACGCCGAAGTGCAGCGTCCGGCCGTACGGGTTGGCCTGCCACATGTCGGTGGCGGCCTTCTCGGGGCCGAACGAGTCGGCGCCCTTCATCGTCGTGTTGTTGCTCTCGGCCAGGTCGGCCGAACCGCCCCACAGCTCCGGCAGCGGCTCGGCGAGGGCGTTGAGCACCTCGCCGGAGGCCTTGCGGGTCGCGATGCCCTTGGCGTCCGGCTCCCACTTCGGCAGGTTGTCGGCGAAGCCCTCGGGCAGCGTGCGGGTCGCCATCCGGTCGCCGATCTTCTTGCGCTCCGGGTTGGCCTTGCCCCAGGCTTCGTACTTCTCCTGCCACTCCGCGTGCGCCTGCCGGCCGCGCTCGGCCGCCTGGCGGGTGTGCTTGAGCACGTCGTCCTCGACCTGGAAGGACTGCTCCGAGTCGAAGCCCAGGATCTTCTTCACCGCGGCGACCTCTTCGCCGCCCAGCGCGGCGCCGTGCGCCTTGCCGGTGCCCATCTTCTTGGGGGCCGGGTAGCCGATGACGGTCCGCAGCGCGATGAACGACGGCCGCTGCGTCTCGGCCTTGGCGTTCTTGATCGCCTCCTCGATCGCGACGACGTCCTCGCCGCCCTCGACGACCTGGGTGTGCCACCCGTAGGCCTCGTAGCGCGCGACGGTGTCCTCGGACAGCGCGATGTTGGTGTCGTCCTCGATCGAGATCTTGTTGTCGTCGTAGAAGACGATCAGGTTGCCCAGCTCCTGGCGGCCCGCGATGGACGAGGCCTCGGAGGTGACGCCCTCTTCGATGTCGCCGTCGGAGGCGATCACGTAGATGTGGTGGTCGAAGATGCTCTCGCCGGGCGCCGCGTCCGGGTCGAGCAGGCCGCGCTCGCGGCGGGCGGCCATCGCCATGCCCACGCCGTTCGCCAGGCCCTGCCCGAGCGGGCCGGTCGTGGTCTCGACACCGTCGGTGTGGCGGTACTCGGGGTGGCCCGGGGTCTTGGAGCCCCACTTGCGCAGCTGCTTGAGGTCCTCGAGCTCGAGGCCGTAGCCGGCGAGGAACAGCTGGATGTAGAGGGTCAGGCTGGAGTGGCCGGCCGACAGGATGAACCGGTCACGGGCCGGCCAGTGCTGGTCGTTCGGGTCGTGGCGCATCGTGCGCTGGAACAGCGTGTAGGCCAGCGGCGCCAGGCTCATCGCGGTGCCGGGGTGGCCGCTGCCACAGTTCTCGACCGCGTCCGCGGCGAGCACCCGGACGGTGTCCACGGCGCGGGTGTCGGTGTCGGTCCAGTCGGCGGGCGTGTTGCGCCGGAGGAGTGGGTTGTTCTCGCTGGTAGTGGCGGTTTCGGACACTGAACTCCAACTCCCGGTGATGATGGTTGCGGCTGGTCTTCCTCGTTCCGGTTACCCGTACGCGCGGCTACTTATCTCAATCGATCCCGAAGGGACGATATTCCTGCTCGCGGCCATGCGCAGGGGCAATCGCGGCCCGTCGCGGCCAGCCTAGTGCTTGGGCCGGTCGAGGACCCGCGATCACCCACGGGATTCACCACGTCTAACATCGTTCGAGGGTTCAGTAGGGCTGGTTCTTCGGCTACCCGGACTGGTCCCGCCCGAACCTGACGCAGGGAGTGAAATGTCGCCGGTGAACGCTGCGCACGGACGCAGTGAGGACACCAGCGCCGTGCACCCGACCGGTGAACGACCGCACGGTGAGCGGCGAAGCCTCCGCCGGGTCGTCGGCGCCTACGCCGCGCTGGCCAAGCCCCGGGTGATCGAGCTCCTCCTGGTGACCACCATCCCGGCGATGTTCCTCGCCGGCCGTCAGATCCCGTCGCCGTGGCTGGTGCTGGCCACGCTGGTCGGCGGGACGATGGCCGCGGGCAGCGCGAACGCGCTCAACTGCGTGATCGACGCGGACATCGACAAGGTGATGAACCGCACGAAGCGCCGCCCGCTGGTCAAGGACTCGGTGCCCCGCCGCGGCGCGCTGATCTTCGGCTTGGTGATGGGGGTCGCCTCGGCCGTCGTGCTGTACCTCACGGTGAACCTGCTCTCGGCGATCCTGGCCATCGCGACGATCCTCTTCTACATCTTCGTCTACACGCTGGGCCTCAAGCGGCGCACGTCACAGAACGTGGTCTGGGGCGGCGCGGCGGGCTGCATGCCGGTCGTGATCGGCTGGGCGGCCGTCACCGGCACGGTGCAGTGGCCGGCGTTCGTGATGTTCGGCGTGATCTTCTTCTGGACTCCGCCGCACACCTGGGCGCTGGGCATGAAGTACCGCGACGACTACGAGCGCGCGGGCGTCCCGATGCTGCCGGTGGTCGCGACGGCCCAGCACGTGGCCCGCCAGATCGTCATCTACTCGTGGGTGATGGTGGCCTGGACGCTGCTGCTGCTCCCGGTGACGTCGTGGCTGTACGGCACGTTCGCGATCCTCGCGGGCGGCTGGTTCCTCTTCTACGCGCACAGCCTGCAGGCCGCGGTGCGGCGGGGCGAAGAGACCAAGCCGATGTCCCTGTTCCACCGGTCGAACACGTACCTCATGATCGTGTTCGTGGCCCTGGCCGTCGACTCGGCGATCGGGCTGCCGACCCTCGGCCTGCCGTTCTGAGCCCGGCGGCGTTCTTCGCGGACGTCGTCGAGACCGGCACCGTGCTCGGCGCCGACCACACGTGGTCGCCCGAGCAGGTCGCCGAACTGCTCGGCGACGACTACGGCGACAACCCCTCCCGTCACTCGCTCGGCCGCGACCACGGGCTGGTCGAGTTCTTCTGGCAGCGGCCCGGTCCCCGCTCGCCCTGGGCCGGAACGCACTTTTCGGTCCAGGCGCACCGGCTCCGGCTCCGCGACCCCGAGCTCGTCAACCGGGCGATCCGCGAGCACTACGGCCCCTTCACCGGCACGGTCACCTTCGACGAGGTCGCTGCGGTGCTCACCGAGCGGGGCGTTTCGCTGGCGGAAGTGCCGTACCGGCCGGACCCGGACGAAATCCGCACCTACTGGCAGCCCGGCTCGCGGACCATGGTCCACGTGGTGGCGGGGACGTACTACGGGCGCGCGGGCGACCTCTACCGCGTCGCGAGCTCCAGCACCGGAATCCCCTGATGTCCCCGATGATCAGGAAGATCGGCGTCGGTGCCGTCACGGTCGTCGTCCTGGGACTGCTGGTCCTCCTCGGCCACGGCCGGCTCGACCTCGACCAGAACCGGCTGCTCGGGACCGGCTGCGCCATCCCGGCCAAGATCACCGCGCGGCCCGGCCCGGCCCCCGACGGCGGTGCCGTCCGCGTCGCCGAGCAGGGACCCGGCGCCGCGGTCCTGGAGAACACCAGCACCCTGGCCGCCTACCGGATCCCGGTGACCTCCGGCTCCCGGACCGTCGAGGTGCCGGTGCTCACCCCGGGCCAGCGGATCGGCGTCGTGCTCGACCGCCCCGAGGTCGGTCCGGTGATCTGGATCGCGCCGGAAGCCCTGGGCGGCTTCATTCCCGTCACCGCCGATGTCGTCCCCGGTGGTGTTCGGTACCGCTCCGGGAACTGCCGGGCGCTGACCAGCCGCGGCGCCGCCGTGGTGTTCCGCGCCCCGGACGGGCGAATCACCGGTGGTGCACAGCTGCCGTCGGCGGACGTGTCGTGCGCGCCGGGGGAGAAGGTGCTGCCCGCCGCCGTCCGGGCCGGCGAGGTCTCCCCGTACTGCGCCCTCGGGGCGGAATGATCCCGCGGGGACCGCCGTTACACTTCGTTGGCTCTTTTCCTTGAGGCGAAAGCAGGATCCTTGTCTTCGGACGACTTTTCCGCCGAGCTCGCCCGCGAGCAGGCGTACGTCACCACCCTTTACGCGAAGCTCGACGCCGAGCGCCTCGAAGCCCAGCGCCGCCTCGACGAGACGCTGCGGCAGACCGGCGGCACCCCGCAGGCCCGCACCGAGCGCGATGTCGCCACCACCCTGTACACCGACCGGCTCGCCCAGCTCGGCTCCGTCGAGCAGGGCCTGGCCTTCGGGCGGCTGGACTTCGTCCCCGAGAGCGCCGAGGAGACCACCTACGTCGGGCGGCTCGGGCTGTTCGACGAGGACGACGACTACAAGCCGCTGCTGGTCGACTGGCGGGCGCCCGTCGCGCGGCCCTTCTACCTCGCCACCGCCGCGTCACCCGAAGGGGTGCGACGGCGGCGGCACCTGCGGTCGCTGACCCGCAAGGTCACCGGCTTCGACGACGAGGTCCTCGACCTCACCGCCGCCGACCAGGGTCAGGACCTGGGGCTGGCCGGCGAAGCCGCGCTGCTGGCCGCGCTGGAGCAGCGCCGCACCGGCGAGATGAGCGACATCGTCGCCACCATCCAGGCCGAGCAGGACCGGATCATCCGCGCCCCGCTCGGCGGCGTCATGGTCGTCCAGGGTGGCCCGGGCACCGGCAAGACCGCCGTCGCCCTGCACCGCGCGGCCTACCTGCTCTACACGCACCGCCAGCAGCTGACCACCCGCGGCGTGCTCGTCGTCGGCCCGAACAGCACGTTCCTGCGCTACATCGGCCAGGTGCTGCCGTCGCTGGGCGAGACCGGCGTGCTGCTCGCCACCATCGGGCAGCTCTACCCGGGCCTGGACGCCGACGGCGTCGAGCCGCGCGAGACCACCGAGGTCAAGGGCCGGCTCGTGCTGGCCGACGTGCTCGCCAACGCCGTCCGCGACCGCCAGCGCGTGCCCGAGCCGGTGCTGGAGATCGAGTACGAGCACGACGTGCTGCGCCTCGACCGCAAGACGTGCACCGACGCCCGGACCCGCGCCCGCCGTTCACGGCGCCCGCACAACCCGGCGCGGCGCCTGTTCGTCTCCGACGTCCTCGACGCGCTGACCCGCCAGGCCGCCCGCAAGCTGGGCGACGACCTCCTCGACGGCCAGGACCGGCAGGACATCCGCGCCGAGCTGGCCGCCGACGACCACGTCGCCGCGGCGCTGGACGAACTGTGGCCCGTGCTGACGCCGGAAGGCGTGCTGGACGACCTGTTCGCCGACCGCGAACGCCTCGCGCGGGCCGCCGGCAAGCTGCTCTCCGCGGAGGACCGCGCCCTGCTGGCGAGCCCGCGCGACGCGCGCTGGACGCCCGCGGACGTGCCGCTGCTCGACGAGCTGGCCGAGCTGATCGGCGTCGACGACACCGAGGCCCGCGTCGAGCGCAAACGCCGTGAGCGCGAGGACCGCGCGTACGCCGAGGGCGTGCTCGACATCCTCGAACAGGACGAGGAGATCATCGACGAGGAGCTGCTGCGCGTCTCCGACGTCCTCGACGCCGAGCTGTTCGCCGAGCGCCAGCAGGCGCGCAGCGAGCTGACCGCCGCCCAGCGCGCGGCGCAGGACCGGACCTGGACGTTCGGGCACGTGATCGTCGACGAGGCCCAGGAGCTTTCGGCGATGGACTGGCGGCTGCTCATGCGGCGCTCGCCGAACCGCTCGATGACCCTGGTCGGCGACGTCGCCCAGACCGGCGCGGCGGGCGGCGCGCGGTCGTGGGGTGAGGCGCTTTCGCCGTACGTCGAGGACCGGTGGCGGCTGCAGGAGCTGACCGTGAACTACCGCACGCCGGCCGAGATCATGGCCGTCGCGGCGCGGGTGCTGGCCGAGGTCGATCCCGCGCTTTCGGCGCCGTCTTCGGTGCGCGAGACCGGCGTCCCGCCGTGGTCGGTGCGCCCGGCTTCCCTGGACGCGGAGCTGCCCGGCCTGGTGACGCGAGAGCTGTCCGAAGTGGACGGCGGCACGGTCGCGGTGCTGGTGCCGGCCGGCCGCCTCGATGCGGTTTCGGCGCTCCTCGGCTCGTACGACGAGCGGCTCAGCGTGATGACCGTCGACCGCGCGAAGGGCCTGGAGTTCGATTCGGTGGTGCTGATCGCGCCGGACGAGGTCGTGGCGGGGTCGCCTCGCGGGCTCAACGACCTGTACGTGGCGTTGACGCGGGCCACGCGGCGGCTCGGCGTGGTCACCACGGGTGATGACGTCCGGGCACTCTCCGTGCTTGGCTAGGGTGCCCGGCATGCAGAAAATCGGGAAGATCGTGGTCGCCGCCGCGGCGGCTCTGTCGCTGGCCGCGTGCGGTCAGCAGGCCAAGACCGAAACGGCCGCGCCGGCGGGCCCGGCCGTCCCCTCGTCGAGCGCCGCGCAGGCGACCCAGAGCAAGGGCCGCGAGTGCACGGCGGACGACATCAAGACGACGGGCAAGTTCGGCGAGGTGCCCACGATCACCATCCCGGACGACTGCGACCCGCCGAAGAAGCTGATCACCAAGGACCTGTCCGAGGGCACCGGCGCCGCCGCGAAAGCCGGCCAGCAGCTGAAGATGAACTACCTGCTCGTGACGTGGTCGGACAAGAAGAAGCTGGACAGCTCCTTCGACCGCGGCCAGACGTTCGACCTGAACCTGGGCGCGGGCGAGGTCATCCCCGGCTGGGACCAGGGCCTGGCGGGCATCAAGCAGGGCGGCCGCCGCCTGCTGATCATCCCCCCGGACCTCGCATACGGCGAGGGCGGCCGCGGCATCAAGCCGAACGAGACCCTCGTCTTCGTCACCGACGCCGTCTCGGTCCCCGCTGCCTGACTTCGTGAAGGCCACCTCGCCCGAGGTGGCCTTCACGCCGTTCAGGGGATGAGCAGCAGCTTGCCCGTGGTGCGGCGGCCCTGCAGGTCTTCGTGGGCCCGACGCGCGTCGGCCAGCGGGTACCTGCCGCCGATGCGGATGGTCAGCTCGCCCGCCAGGATGGCGTCGAACAGCTCCTTCGACCGCCAGTCGATCTCCTCGCGCGTGCGCGTGTAGTGCACGGACGTCGGGCGGGTCAGGTAAAGCGAGCCGCCGGAGTTGAGGCGTTGGGGGTCGAGTGGCGGGACCGGGCCGCTGGAGGCGCCGAACAGGGCGAGCAGGCCGCGGACCTTGAGGCTGGCCAGGCTGCCGTCGACGGTGTCCTTGCCGACGCCGTCGTAGACGACGTCGACGCCCTCGCCGTCCGTCAGCTCGCGGGTGAGCTTCGCGAAGTCCTCGCGGTCGTAGCGGATGACGTGGTCGGCGCCGGCCTCGCGGGCGAGCTTCTCCTTCTCTTCGGTCGACACCGTGCCGATGACGCGGGCGCCGCGCGCCTTGGCCAGCTGGACCAGCAGCAGCCCGACGCCACCCGCGGCGGCGTGCACGAGCACGTCGTGGCCGGGCTTGACCTCGAAGGTCGAGGCGACCAGGTAGTGCGCGGTGATGCCCTGCAGCATGGTCGCGGCGGCGGTCTCGAGCGAGACGCCCTCGGGCACCTTGACCGCCACCGACGCGGGGACGAGCTTGCGGGCCGCGTAGCTGCCGATCGAACCCTGCCAGGCGACGCGGTCGCCGGGCGCGAAGCCGGTGCCGCCGGCCGCTTCGACCACCGTGCCGGCGCCCTCCAGGCCCAGGACGAAGGGGAGCTCCATCGGGTAGATGCCCTGGCGCTGGTAGGTGTCGATGTAGTTGACCCCGGCCGCGGCGACGTCGACCAGCAGTTCGCCGTCCTGCGGGGCGCGGACGTCCACTTCGGCCGGTTCGAGCACTTCCGGGCCGCCGGTCTTCGTCACCTGCACTGCGGTGGGCATGCGTCCTCCTCGGGTCGGGGTCTCCCGGGTGCAACTATGGCCGACGCCACGCTGTTCCGCGTTCCGGCGCCGGGTTGGTTATGGTTCGGGACGTGGCTGAAACCGAAGAGACCGTCGTCCCGCCGTCGGGTGCGCAGCTGGCCGCGGCACGCAAGTTCGTGAAGGCGCACGGCAAGCCGGCCCGTGCGGTGGTGGAGAACATCGGCCGGGCGGGCGCCCGCGTGGTTTTGGTGGGTGCCGACGGCGCCCTCGGCGACGTGGTGGTGCCCTCGGTGGCGACGGGCGAGGCCCTCGTGGAAGCGGTCGAGGACGTGTCGCCGGCCACCTGGGACGCGGAAACGGTGAAGGCGACGAAGATCGGCCCGGAGCACCGCCGCAAGATGGCGGGCCAGTGAGCCCCACGGCGATCCTGGTCAGCTGCGCGGAGCTCCCCTCCGGTGACGGCGACGACGACGCCGTGGTGCCGGCGTTGTCCTCGCTGGGGTTCGAGGTCTCGTGGGCACCGTGGGATTCGCCGGTCGACTTCGCGTCGGCGGACGCGGTGATCCTGCGCGCGACCTGGGACTACGCGGCCCGGCGTACCGAGTTCCTCGCGTGGTGCGAGTCGGTGCCATCGCTGTTCAACTCGGCGGCGGTGGTCCGGTGGAACACGGACAAGTCGTACCTGGTGGAGCTGCTCGACACGGGTGTGGCGGTGGTGCCCACCTCGCTGGTCCCGCCCGGTTCGCCGGCGTCGTTCCCGTCGTCGGACTTCGTGGTGAAGCCGTCGGTGGGCGCGGGTTCTCGCGGCGCGGCGCGGTTCGCTGCCGGAGCGGATGCTTCGTCGCACGTGGCTGCGTTGCACGCCGAGGGCCAGACGGCCGTGATCCAGCCCTATCAGTCCAGCGTGGACACTTCGGGCGAGCTGGCTTTGGTTTACCTGGGCGGGATCTACTCGCACGCGTTTTCGAAGGGTGCGATGCTGGGGTCCGGGATGGACTCTTCGGGGTTGTACCTTTCGGAGAAGCTGGCGCCGGCCACGCCGCCCGCGGATGCGGTGGCGCTGGCGGAGGACGTCCTGGACGCGGCGTCGGGTCTGCTGGGGATCCTGCGGGCGGAGCTGCTGTACGCGCGGGTCGACCTGGTGCGGGGTGCGGACGGGAAGCCGTTGCTGCTGGAGCTGGAACTGACGGAGCCATCGCTGGGCTTCCGCCAGACGGACCCGGCCGCGACGGTGCGGTTCGCGTCGGCGGTGCGGCAGCAGCTGGCGTAGTCACGGGAGGGCCCACCGCGCGGCGGGCGAGGGCGCGGATCGCGGTGACGGCGACGGAAGCCGTGATCAGGTAGAGCCCCGATTGCGGTGAGGCCGGATTCCCGTCGCCGCAACAGCTTGAAGGCCGCCTTTCGGCTGCCTCCGGCGCCCGGCCCGGTCGCGGCGTGGAAGGGAACCCTCGACGACCGCTTCAAGCAGTTGATGGCGCTCCGCGGCGTGTTCGGTGCTCCGTCACCCAGTACGACGACACCCATGCACAAGGCTTGTCGAGATGGGAAGAGCGGCGGCCGGGGGCGGAGCGGGGGAGGGCGTTCCCGCCCGCCGGCCCCCGTCCCGCGGTGCGCAGCCGGTGTTCGCCGAACGCATGCTCGTGCGGGTGGTCATGTGCCGTAGAACGGCGTTGCACCGGCTGACCGAACGGACCCTCGTCGCCTGCCGGGACGGTGTCGAAGGCTATGACGTCCACGCCTTGACCGGCTGGACGGGCGATCTCGCCGACATCCCGGTGAAAGCGATCTGGAACGGCCGGCTCGTCGCCGTCGCCGGGGAACACCCGGGTGACCCGGTCATGGCACGGCTGCGCTTTCGCAAGAAGCTGGGCCAGGGGGAGTCGTACAGCTCCGTTTCGGAGGCTACCGACGATCGCCTCGACCAGGAGCGAGAATGGATCAACGTCGATGTCGACCACCACGGGATCGCCGCGGGAGCACGCGACGGGAAGGGGGAACCGGTCGCCGGGCTGACCATTCAGGTCAATTTCGACGCCGGATGCCTTCCGGAGGCGTGCTGGTGGTACGCGGAACAGACCGAGCACGAACGCCTGCGACGGCCGGCGGCGGGCGACCCGCACCTGTTCGAAGACGGTTTCGTGCAGCACACCTTCGCGGGTCCCTGTCATCCGCGAGAGGGGTACGGGATCGTCTTCCGGTGGCCGCAGGAGTGACCGAGGCGGAGCCACACCGGGGTGTGGCTCGCTTCCTCCGCGCCGGCTCGGCTAGTTGCCGGTGTTCCCTCCGCCGTTGCTTTCGCCACCGTTGTCGAGCACTGGTCGATTTCCCCTCTTCGGCTTACCGGAAGGGAAATCTACCGGGCGTGTCTGTCCACTATGGAGGAAGGCGGCTTGGTGAGGTGACGTTGCGTGAGGATCAGGCCCGCTTCGCGGCCAGCCGGTCCGCCCGCGGCCATCGCACGTCCGTCGCCCAGCCCAGCTGCTCGAACGTCCGGATCACCCGCGCCGAAATGTCCACCTGACCGCGCAGCACCCCGTGCCGTGCGCACGTCGGGTCCGCGTGGTGGGAGTTGTGCCACGACTCGCCCATCGACAGCAGGGCCAGCGGCCAGAAGTTCGCTGCCCGGTCGCGGCTCGCGAACGGCCTCTCGCCGATCAGGTGGCAGACCGAATTCACCGACCACGACACGTGGTGCAGGAACGCGATGCGGACCAAGCCGGCCCAGAAGAACGCCGTCACCGCTCCCCACAGGGACCACGTCAGCAGGCCGCCCAGGAACGCCGGGAGGGCCAAGCTCAACGTGATCCACAGCCAGAAGTAGCGGTTCACCCAGCGCAGGTCCGCGTCCGCCACCAGGTCCGGGGCGAAGCGGTCCGCGTTGGTCACCTCGCGGCCGAACATCCAGCCCATGTGCGCGTGCCAGAAGCCGCGCAGCAACGCCGAGGGCGAGGTTCCGAATAGCCAGGGGGAGTGCGGATCGCCCTCGCGGTCGGCGAACGCGTGGTGGCGGCGGTGGCTGGCCACCCAGAAGATCACCGATCCCTGGACCGCCATGCTGCCCGCGATGGCCAGCACCACCCGCAGCGGACGCGACGCCTTGAACGCGCCGTGGGTGAAGTAGCGGTGGTAGCCCACCGTCACCCCGAGGGTCGCGAAGACATAGAACGCCGCCGCGAGGATCAGGTCGACCCAGGTCATCCCCCAGCCCCAGACCAGCGGGACCGCGACCAGGAGCGCCGCGAACGGCACCAGGAGGAAGGTCTTCAGCACGATCATCTCGCCGGTGCCGCGGCGGTGGGAGACCAGCGGCTTGGGCGGGGTGCGCGACGTCATGGCGGGAACAGTAATACACGGCGGGGACTTGCACGCCGCCACGGAGTTAAGGCGGCGTTGCCGTCAGGCGGCGGTGAGCTCCCGCGGTGCCGCCGTCAGGGACGTCACCGGACCGCGGTCGCGGCTGCCCGTCCACAGCGTCGCCGTCGCGATGATCACCGCCATCGCGCCCAGGACGTGGAACGACACCATCGCCTCCGGCACGCCCAGCGCGTACTGCAGCGACCCCAGCGCGCCCTGCGCCACCGCGACCACCCAGACCGCCGTGTAGCGCTGCCACAGGCTCTTCGGCGCGCCGACGCGCAGCAGCTGGAGGCCGAACACCGCGAGCAGGAGCAGGTACAGCACCAGCAGGCCGCCGTGGACCTGGGCAAGCGCCTCGACCGGGACGTCGAGGCGGTGAGTGTTGAGGTCGCCGCTGTGCGGGCCGGCGCCGGTCACCGTGGTGCCCGCCGCGAGCACCAGCCACATCACCGCGGCGAGCAGGACCAGGACCGCGCGGCCCGCGGCCGGGACCAGCAGGCGCGCGGGCTCGTCGCCTTCGCGGAACGCGCGCAGCAGCAGGACGGCCAGCCAGACCAGCGGGGTCGTCGCCAGGAAGTGGATCGCGACCGTCCACCACTCCAGCTTCGCGAGCACGGTCAGGCCGCCGACGACGGCCTGCAGCACGACGCCGCCGGGCATCGTCCAGGCCAGCTTGACCAGCCGGCGGCGTTCCGGGTGGTCGATCTGCACGCGCCACGCCGTGATGACGGCGACCGCGGCGACCAGGATGACGACCACGGTCAGCAGCCGGTTGCCGAACTCGATCCACTGGTTGAGCGCGTGGATGCCGGGGTGGTCCACCGGGACCAGGCTGCCCGCGACGCACTGCGGCCAGGTCGGGCAGCCCAGCCCGGACCCGGTGACGCGCACGATGGAGCCGGTGACCCCGATCAGCGCCTGCGCGAGGACCGCGGCGATCCCGACGGCCCGCTGCACGGCGGCGGAGGGGTACGGCAGACGGGCGACGAGGCTGGTGAACGGCACGCATCCGATGGTAGAGCGCGCGGAAAACGCGCTTTCGGCAGGTCCCGGGGTTCAGAACGGCGCGGCGAGCGCAAGGGACCTAGGTCACCGGCTCGGCCGCTTCGTCGCCCACCGTGACTACCACATCTGTGTATAGTGACGATCAAGGACCGGGGAGGGACCTTAAGTGATCGTCGTGCATCAAGTCGCGCATCGAACCGTCTTCGCGCCGTCGGCACCACCGGGACGCCGGACCGGCGGTTGACCCCCGTGTCTCGCCCGGTTCCGGCCGGCGGGCGCGGACTGCGGGACTTCGAACACCTTTGCGCCCGGCTGGCGACGGCCGAACCGGCGACGCGCCTGCCGGTGGACGCCCTGCGGCCCGCGGTTTCGCCGCGGGTCGGCGGGGTGGACGCCGAGCACGTCCGCGAGCTGGCCGAGCTCGCCGGGCGGCTGCCGCCGGTGATCGTCAGCCGGGACGGGCTGCGGGTCATCGACGGGTCGCACCGGCTGCTGGCCGCGAAGGCTGCCGGGCTCACCCACGTCGACGTGCTCCTGGCCGATTGCGCCCCCGGTGACGAGTTCCTGCTCGCCGTCCGGCTCAACGCGAACAGCGGCCGGACGCTCTCGCCGATCGACCGGGCGGCCGCCGCGGCCCGGCTCGTCGAACTGCATCCGGCCTGGTCCGACCGCGCGATCGCCGCGGCCAGCGGGCTTTCGGACAAGACCGTCGCGGCCGCGCGCCGGCGTTCGGGTGCGGACGTGCCGCAGCCGAACACCCGGATCGGCCGGGACGGCCGCCGCTACCCGACCGACCAGGCCGCGGGGCGGACGCGGGCGTTGCGCGTGCTGACGGAGCACCCGGACGCCTCGGTCCGCGAGGTCGCCCGCGAGGCCGGCGTTTCCGTGGGCACCGCCCACGACGTGCGCAGCCGGTGGCTCCGCGGGGAGGATCCGCTGGCCCGCCGGCGGCGCGACGGCGGCGAGCGGGCGCCGCTTCCCGCGGGGCTGCGCCGGGCGTGGGCCCGAAGCGCCGCCGGGCGCATGCTCATCCTCCTGCTCGACCAGGAGCCGCCCGGCGGTGCCGAGTTCGCGGACCTGCTGGCCGCGGTCGAGCCCGGCCGGCGCCCCGACGTGCTCGCCGCGATCCGGCAGCGGGGCGAGGCGCTGAGCCGGCTCGGCCGCGAGTCCGCGGCTGGCTGAACCCCTTGCCCTCCAACGCTTTCCCGGTGCTCAGGTTTGCGCCGATCACCTCATCGCCGGAGTGACCACCGGTTAATTGATCACTAGCTTGGTGATCGACCGTGAATCATTTCCGAGAGGGGAAACCGATGGAAGAGTACGAGCGTCCTGACCGAACTCGGCGACTTCGCCGAGCACACCGCCGGCGTGCAGGGCGACGACTTCGAGTGGATCGGCGCTCAGTGGCACTGATCCGGATTCCCGCCGGGGCGCAGGTCCGCTGCGCCCCGGCCGGGGTCCGATGACCGGTGTGGCGAGCGAGAAGGGGAACGGGAGCAGCCGGATGGACCGGAGCTGGTTCGTCGTCCTGCCCGACGCCGGCGGAAGCCGGGCGATCGCCGACGCGCTGCGGCGGACGGACAGGGGAATCGAAGTGCACGACCACCCGTCGGGCCATCCCTGGCTGGCCGGCCGGTTCCGCCCGGGACACCTCGTCGTCGGCAGGCAGCCGGGGCTCGTGACGGCCCTGGTCGGGGAGCACGCGGCCACCGAGCACACCCTGCGCGCCCTTCCGGCGGACCTGCCGCGCGCGGTCGCCGCGCTGGCCGAGCTGCCCGGCAGCAGCCACGTGATCGCCGCGGACCACCGTCGCCTCCGGGTGCAGGGCACCGCGTCCGGCCTGCGGCGCGTCCACCGCTGCCGCATCGGCGGCGTCGAGGTGCTCGGCGATTCCGCGGCCGTGCTCGCGAAGCTGGCCGGCACCGGGTTCCGGCCGGGCGCCATTGCTTCCCGCCTGGTGTTCCCCGGAGCGCCCTGGCCCCTTTCCTGGGAACCGGTCTGGGCCGGGGTCCGGGCCGTCGGTCCCGGGGAGTACGCGGAGGTGACGGCCGCCGGGTGCGTCGAAGGCCGCTGGTGGACCCCGCCCGAGCCGGACCGCCCGCTGGAAGCCGTCGCGGAGGAACTGCGGGCCGAACTGGACCGGGCGGTGGCCGTCCGGGCCGGCGCGGGCCGGACCGTGGTGTCCCATCTGAGCGGGCTGGATTCGAGTGCGCTGTGCTCGCTCGCCGTGCGGGCGGGGGCCGACGTGGTCGCCATGACCGCCGCGCAGCCCGACGCCATGGACCTCGACGTCGAGTACGCGACCGAGACCGTCAACCGGCTCGAAGCCCGGGGGAGGATCCGCCACGAGGTGCTTCCCGCGGCCGAGGTTCCCCTGGTGTACGCGGGGATCCTCGATCCCGCACCGGCGTTCGACGAGCCGTTTCCGCTGTGGCACAACGCCCGGCGGTTCCTCGACATCGTGCGGCGGGGCGGCCGGCACCGGCCCGTGGTGCACCTGACCGGGTTCGGCGGCGACGAGACGTGCTCCGCGCCGATCCAGACGATCGCCACGCTGCTGCGGACGTCGCCGGTGACCGGCGCCCGGTACCTGCGCCACACCGTCGTGAAGAACCGCTGGTCCTACCGCGATGTGCTGCGCGGCGCGCTCGGCCGCGAGTCCTACCGGCAGTGGCTCGGCCGGACGGCGACGCGGATCGGCGAGCGGGACCGGCCGCGCCTCGGCCACGACCTCGGCTGGGGCACGGTGCCCACCGTCCCGGCCTGGGCGACGCCGGAGGTCACGAAGCTCGCGGCCGAAGAGCTGCTGCGGGCCGCCGAAACGGCCGAGCCGCTGGCGGAAGACCGCGGTGTCCACGCGTCGCTGGCCACCGTGCTCAACGGATCGGCGGTCGCCTCGGCCTACCAGGCCCTCGCCGAAACGGCGGGCGAAGAGGTGTCCGCGCCGTTCTTCGACGACCGCGTCGTCCGTGCGGCGCTGTCCGTCCGGCGCGAGGTGCGGTTCGACCCCGCCCGGTACAAGCGAGTCCTGACGGCGGCCATGCGCGGCATCGTGCCCGACGTGGCGCTCGAGCGGACGGGCAAGTCCACCACGGCCGCGACCGTGGTGACCGGCGCCGCCCGCCACCGCGACCAGCTCCGCGGGGTGGGGGAGGACAGCCGCCTCGCCGGGCTCGGCTTCCTCGACGTCGCGGCCTGGCGCGAACAGACGCGCGGGCCCCTCGAAATCCGGCGGCCGGCGTACCGGCTGGAACCGACGATCGCGGCCGAGACCTGGCTGCGCAGCTGCGAAAGGCAGGCGGAATGACCTACCGGCTGGCGAAGGCGGTGCTGGTGACCGGCACCGAGTACGGGGCCGTGCTGCTCGACGAACGCCGTGGCCGGTACTTCAGCCTCAACGCGACGGGGTTCTTCGTGCTCGAAACCCTGCTGGACGGCGACGCCGACCTGGCCGCCGAGCGGGTCGCGGAACGGTTCGCGGTGCCGGTGGAGACCGCGCGGGACGACGTGGGCCGGTTGATCGGCACGCTGGCCGAGCGCGGCCTGCTGGTGACGCCGCGGGAGGGACGGAAATGACTTCACCCCAGACGATCGCCCGGACGCCGGCGCGGTTCCCCTGGCCGCACCGCCTGGTGGCGGGGGTACTGACCCTGGTGGCCGGCCGCCTGGCGGCGTTGCCCCCGGCGCGCCTGCGCGCGGTGCTCCAGGTGGTGCGCCGGGGCGCGCGGCCGGCGGACCACGCGACCGCGTTGCGCTGCCGCACGCTGGTGACGAGCGTCAGCCTGAAGGCCGCGGGCCCGCAGGGCTGCCTGCGCCGGTCGGTGGCGACGGTGCTGGTGGCCCGGCTGGCCGGGCAGTGGCCGGAGTGGTGCGCGGGGGTGCGGGTCAGCCCGCCGTTCGCGGCGCACGCGTGGGTGCGGGCCGAGGGGCGGGACGTGGGCGAGCCGCACCCCGAGGGGTACTACCGCGCGATGGTGTCGGTGCCCGCGCTCAGGTGAGCTTGGTCGTCCGGGAGGCCACCGCGCCCGCGACCACCGCCCACGCCGCGAGCACCACCATCGGCCCCGGCGCGAACGAGCCGTCCACGAGAGCCGCTCGCATGCCTTCGGCCAGTGCGCCCGACGGGAGCAGCTCGACGACGTGTGCCAACCCCCGCGGCAGGGAGGACGGTGCCAGCAGGATGCCGCCCGCCAGCAGCAGGATGAACCACACGATGTTCGCCAACGCCAGGACCGCCTCGGCCCGGAGCGCTCCGCCCAGCAGGACGCCCAGCGCGCCGAACGCCAGCGTTCCGAGCACCAGCAGCACCACCGCCGAAAAGAGGCCGGCCGGGGAAGGTGACCAGCCGAGGAACGCCGCCACCACGCCGATGATCGCCGACTGGAGGACCACCACCACCAGGGCCGCCGCGAGGCGGCCCGCCACCAGCAGCCACCGTGGCAGGGCCGTGGCCGAGAGGCGCTTCAGCACGCCGTAGCGGCGGTCGAAGCCCAGGGCGATCGCCTGGCCGGTGAACGCCGAGGACATCACCGCCAGCGCCAGGATGCGGGGGGTGATCCAGTCCACTTTGGACGTCGGGCCCAGCGACGACGCGGGCAGGATGTCCAGCAGGGACAGCCCGATCAGCAACGCCAGGGGGATCAGCAGGGTCAGCAGCACCTGCTCGCCGTGGCGCAGGGTCAGGCTCGCCTCGACGCGGGCGTGGGTGCGCAGCATCCGGCCCAGCGACCCCCGGCCGGGCGCCGGGGTGAACGTCCCGGGACCGAAAGTCATGCCCGCAGCTCCCGTCCGGTCAGCTCGAGGAAGACCTCTTCGAGGGTCCGCTTGCCGACCTGCAGTTCCTCCGGCAGCACGCCCTGCTGGGCGCACCACGCCGTGACCGTCGACACCACCTGCGGGTCGACCGAGCCGGCCACCACGTACGTCCCCGGCGCCGACTCGCGGACCGCGTAGCCCTCCGGGAGGGCGGCGGCCAGCAACGCCGTGTCGAGCCGGGTGCGGGCCTTGAAGCGCAGCCCCGCGTTGCCGGTCTCGTCCACCGTCAGCGACTGCGGCGCGCCCGAGACGACGACCTTGCCGTGGTCCACGATCACGACCGTGTCGGCCAGCGCCTCGGCCTCTTCCATCAGGTGCGTGGTCAGCAGCACCGAAACGCCGTCGCGGCGCAACGCCGAAAGCAGGTCCCACACCAGCCGGCGGGCCTGCGGGTCCATGCCCGCCGTCGGCTCGTCGAGGAACACCAGCTCCGGACGGCCGACCAGGGCGCACGCCAGCGAAAGCCGTTGCTGCTGGCCGCCGGAGAGGCGCTTGAACGGCGTCCGGCGCACCGGCGCCAGCCCGAGGACGTCCAGCAGCCACGCCGGGTCCAGCGGGGTGGCCGCGCAGGAGGCCACCAGGCTGAGCATCTCGTCGGCGCGGACGCCGGGGTAGGCGCCGCCGCCCTGGGGCATGATCCCGACGCGGGGGCGCAGCGCGGCCGACTCGCGCACCGGGTCGAAGCCGAGCACGCGGACCGTGCCGGCGTCAGGCTTCAGGAAGCCTTCGCAGAGCTCGACGGTGGTGGTTTTGCCGGCGCCGTTCGGGCCGAGCAGGGCGAGCAGGCTGCCGCGCTCCATCCGCAGGTCGAGACCGTCGACAGCGCGGGTGGAGCCGTAGCTTTTGACCAGCCCGCTGATCTCGACGGCAGGGACACTCACATCGCGTCACGATACGGCGTCGGCGTGCGCGGGCCCCGGCGGGGACGGCCGGGACAGCAACACGGGCGCGAGGCGCCGCACGATCAGCATCCCGCCGCCGCAGACGACGATCGCCGCGACGTAGGCGAACGGCAGCACGTACGGGCGGCCGTCGAAGGTGCTGCCGGTGGGCGGGAGCAGGAACGGCAGGGCCGCGCTGATCACCGTCGCGGCGACCCGGAAGCGGGACGTCCCGGCCGCCGCGGCCAGCGGGATCACCGCCCACAGCAGGTACCACGGCTGCAGGTTGATCTGCAGGATCATCACCGCGCCGAGGGAGACGCCGAGGCCGATGATCGGCCGGTAGCGCCACTTGAAGCTGTCCCACAGGAACTTGACGGTGATCGCGATCGCGACCGCGTAGCCGAGCATGCCGAAGATGGGCACCAGGGCGCTGGTGTGGTTGCCGAGGTTCAGGGAGATGCCGAGCACACCCGCCAGGTTGGCCAGCTCGTTGCTCGGCGAGATCCAGCTGTGCACCAGCCCGGGCGCGGCGAACGTCGCCCCGAACCAGCCGAAGCCGAGGCCGGTGCCGAAGCAGACGGCCACCAGCACCACGCCGAACCACAGCGCCATCGGCACCCCGGCCACGAACAGGTCCTTGAGCCGGCCGTGCCAGCGCCGCGCCACCATCACGGCGAAGAACGGCAGGGCGAACACCGCGGGCAGCTTCACCGCGACCCCGAGGGTGATGAGCGCGACGCCGAGCCCGATGTAGAGCAGTTCCCCGCGGGCGAGCGGCGGTGGGGTGTCGCCCTTCACCCGGATCGGCAGCCGCCGGATGCCCACCTCCAGCCCGGCGAGCATCAGGCCGATGGCGAGCGCGTCGTTGTGAGCGCCGGCGACGAAGTGGAAGATCAGCAGCGGGTTCAGCGCGCCGAGCCACAGCGCGGTCGCCGGCTGGACGCCGAACCGCCGCGCCAGCCGGGGCAGCGCCCACACGATGAGGACCACGCCGGCCATCGCGAGCAGCCGCTGCAGCAGCACGCCGACGGCGATGCTGTTGCCGGCCAGCGGCGCCAGCCAGCCGCCGAGGCGCAGCACCAGCGGCCCGTACGGGGCCGGCGTCTCGCGCCACATGTTGGAGACCCCCGAGGTGTAGGGGTCGGCCACACCGAGGGCCTGCGCCGGGCCGAGCACGTACGGGTCCATCCCGCGGTGCACGATCTCGCTCTGCGCGAGGTAGCTGTAGACGTCGCGGGAGAACAGCGGCGGGATGACCAGCAGCGGCAGCACCCACAGCGCGATCGTGCGCGCGAGCTGGCCCTGCGACGCCAGGCGCGTGCGGCTGGGCTGGGCGAACCGGCCGAGCATCAGCCAGCTCAGCACCAGGATGCCCATCCCGGAGATGGCGATGGCCAGCGACACCGTCGGGATCCGGGTGAACAGCCGCAGCACCGGGATCTCCTGCACCGGGTTGATCACCGGGGCGGCGCCGGCGCCGAGCGAACCGAGCGCGAGGAACAGCGACCCGACCGTGCCGAAGCGCCGGACGACGTTCAGCCCGCGCTGCTCACCGGCCTCGAGGGGGAGCGGTTCGCGGGGCCGCACCGGGGAAAGCGTCACCGCGTGGGCACGCCCGCTCACGAGCCGTGCCACTTGCCGGTTGTGTTCACCCACTGCCACGGGTGCAGGGTATCGGTCCGCCCCGGAGTGAGTCGGATCACTGCCGGAGGCCCCGCCTTTGCGGGTCATCCGGAAATAAGACACACTTGTGTTGTGAAAAAGACGGAGGCGGGTGAACAGGTGGGCGGCGACATGCCGCGTGCCGCGCTCCCGCACGTTCCGTCGCAGGTCAGCGCCGAGGGCAAGACCCGCCACGAGGTCGCCCGGCTGCTGCTGGAACAGGGTCCCATGACCGCCGTCGTGGTCGCCGAGCAGCTCGGGATCAGCCCCACCGCGGTCCGCCGGCACCTCGACGCGCTTCTCGCGGATGGCGAAGCCGAGACGCGGGACGCACCGCGCCGAGGACCCCGAGGCCGGGGTCGGCCGGCGAAGCTGTTCCTGCTCACCGAGCCCGGCCGCGCCCGCTTCGGGCACGCCTACGACGACCTGGCCGTCTCCGCGATCCGCTTCCTGGCCGAGCACGCCGGCGAAGACGCCGTCCGCGCCTTCGCCGAGCGGCGCATCGAGAAGCTCGTCGGCCCGCACCGCCCGGCGATCACCGGACCGGGTGATCCCGCGGCGCGCGCGGAGGCCCTCGCGACCGCGTTGAGCAGGGAAGGCTACGCTGCGTCGACCCGCCAGGTCGGTGCCCCGGCACCGGGGCAGAACGTGGGCGCCCAGCTCTGCCAGCACCACTGTCCGGTCGCCCACGTGGCCGCGGAGTTCCCGCAGCTCTGCGAGGCCGAGACCGAGGCGTTCGCGAAGCTGCTGGGCACCCACGTCCAGCGGCTGGCGACCATCGCACGCGGGGACTCCGCGTGCACCACCCACGTACCCGTCACGGCGGGTCAGCCGGCCCATCCCGAGCCGGCGAGAACGGTGTCCCCCGAGGGGCACACAGCACGGATCCCGAATGGAGGGAAACCCGCATGACTGCCGCTGCCGAGCAGCGCACTCCCACCACCGCGCCACTGAGCCAGGAAGAGACCATCGAGTCCCTTGGCAAGTACGCGTTCGGCTGGGCCGACTCCGACGAAGCGGGCGCCAGCGCCCGTCGCGGGCTGAACGAGGATGTCGTCACCGACATCTCCGGGAAGAAGTCCGAACCGGAGTGGATGCGCGAAGCGCGACTGAAGGCGCTCAAGCTCTTCGAGAAGAAGCCCATGCCCAACTGGGGGGCCGACCTCTCCGGGATCGACTTCGAGAACATCAAGTACTTCGTGCGGTCCACGGAGAAGCAGGCCACCTCCTGGGAGGAACTGCCCGAGGACATCAAGAACACCTACGACAAGCTGGGCATCCCCGAGGCGGAGAAGCAGCGCCTCGTGGCCGGCGTCGCCGCGCAGTACGAGTCCGAGGTCGTCTACCACCAGATCCGCGAGGACCTGGAGGAGCAGGGCGTCCTGTTCCTGGACACCGACTCGGCGCTCAAGGAGCACCCGGAGCTGTTCCAGGAGTACTTCGGCTCGGTCATCCCGGCCGGGGACAACAAGTTCTCCGCGCTGAACACGGCGGTGTGGTCCGGCGGCTCGTTCATCTACGTGCCGAAGGGCGTGCACGTGGAGATCCCGCTGCAGGCCTACTTCCGGATCAACACCGAGAACATGGGCCAGTTCGAGCGCACCCTGATCATCGTCGACGAAGGTGCGTACGTGCACTACGTCGAGGGTTGCACGGCGCCGATCTACCAGTCCGACTCGCTGCACTCGGCGGTCGTGGAGATCATCGTCAAGAAGGGCGCCCGCTGCCGTTACACGACCATCCAGAACTGGTCGAACAACGTCTACAACCTGGTCACCAAGCGCGCCAAGTGCGAAGAGGGCGCGACCATGGAATGGATCGACGGCAACATCGGTTCCAAGGTGACGATGAAGTACCCGTCGGTGTTCCTCATGGGCGAGCACGCCAAGGGCGAGGTCCTGTCGGTCGCGTTCGCGGGCGAGGGCCAGCACCAGGACGCGGGCGCCAAGATGGAGCACCTCGCGCCGTACACGTCCTCGACCATCGTGTCGAAGTCGGTGGCGCGCGGCGGCGGCCGGACGTCCTACCGCGGCCTGGTCAAGGTCGCGAAGCGGGCGCACCACTCGCGCTCCAGCGTGGTCTGCGACGCGCTGCTCGTCGACACCATCTCGCGCTCGGACACGTACCCGTACGTGGACATCCGCAACGACGAGGTGTCGATGGGCCACGAGGCCACGGTGTCCAAGGTCAGCGAGGACCAGCTGTTCTACCTGATGTCGCGCGGCCTCGACGAGGCCGAGGCGATGGCGATGATCGTGCGCGGCTTCGTCGAGCCGATCGCCCGTGAGCTGCCGATGGAGTACGCGCTCGAGCTGAACCGCCTGATCGAGCTCCAGATGGAAGGGTCCGTCGGCTAGTCATGTCGGTTACCGAGAACAACGTTTCGGAAGCTCTTCGCGAGGGGGCCGTCATTCCGGCGGCCTCCCGCGCGGAGCGCTTCACCTCCTACGACGTCGAGGCCTTCGAGGTCCCGGGCGGCCGTGAGGAGAACTGGCGCTTCACGCCGATGAAGCGCCTTCGCGGCCTCCACGACGGCAGCGCGGTCGCCACCGGCGAGATCACGCTCGAAGCCGAAGCCGCGCCCGAGCTGAAGATCGAGACCGTCGGCCGCGACGACGCGCGCCTCGGTGAAGCCGGTGTCCCGAGCGACCGGATCGCCGCGCAGGCGTACTCGGCGTTCACCACGGCCACCGTCGTGACGGTGCCCAAGGAGACGAAGGCGTCGAAGCCGTCGGTGCTGCGGATCCAGGGCCCCGGCGAGGGCCAGGTCGCCTACGGGCACCTGCAGGTCCGCGCCGAGGCGTTCGCCGAAGCCGTGATCGTGCTCGACCACGCCGGCTCCGGCACCTACGCCGACAACGTCGAGTTCGTCATCGGCGACGGCGCCAAGGTCACCGTGGTCAGCGTCCAGGACTGGGCCGACGACGCCGTGCACGTCTCCGAGCAGCACCTGAAGCTGGGCCGCGACGCCGCGCTGCGGCACACCGTGATCACCCTGGGCGGCGACCTGGTCCGCATCTCGCCGACGGCGACGTTCGCGGACAAGGGCGGTGACGTCGAGATGCTCGGCGTCTACTTCGCCGACGCCGGCCAGCACCAGGAGCACCGGCTGTTCGTCGACCACGCGGTCCCGAACTGCCGCTCGCGCGTGATGTACAAGGGCGCGCTGCAGGGCGAGGGCGCGCACACGGTGTGGATCGGCGACGTCCTGATCCGCGCGGCCGCCGAGGCCACCGACACCTACGAGCTCAACCGCAACCTGGTGCTCACGCCGGGCGCGCGCGCGGACTCGGTGCCGAACCTCGAGATCGAGACCGGCGAGATCGAGGGCGCCGGCCACGCGAGCGCGACGGGAAGGTTCGACGACGAGCAGTTGTTCTACCTGCAGTCGCGCGGGATCGCCGAAGAAGCCGCGCGGCGCCTGGTCGTGCGCGGGTTCTTCCACGAGATCCTGGTCAAGATCGACGTCCCCGAGGTGCGCGAGCGCCTCGAAGCGGCGATCGAAGCCGAACTCGAAGCCGTTGGCGCCTGACCGCCCACTCTGACTGAGGAAAACGAAGAATGGCAACGCTGGAAATCAAGGACCTGCACGCCTCGGTGACCACCGAGGAAGGCGCCAAGGAGATCCTCAAGGGCGTCAACCTGACCATCAAGTCGGGTGAGACGCACGCGATCATGGGCCCCAACGGCTCCGGCAAGTCCACCCTGTCCTACGCCATCGCCGGCCACCCCAAGTACGAGGTGACCTCCGGCGAGGTGCTGCTGGACGGCGAGAACGTGCTCGAGATGAGCGTCGACGAGCGCGCGCGGGCCGGCCTGTTCCTGGCCATGCAGTACCCGGTCGAGGTGCCGGGCGTGTCGATGTCCAACTTCCTCCGCACCGCGGCCACCGCGGTCCGTGGCGAGGCCCCCAAGCTGCGCCACTGGGTCAAGGAGGTCAAGGAGGAGATGGGCAAGCTCGAGATCTCGCAGGAGTTCGCCGAGCGCTCGGTCAACGAAGGCTTCTCCGGCGGCGAGAAGAAGCGTCACGAGATCCTGCAGCTGGCGCTGCTCAAGCCGAAGTTCGCCATCCTCGACGAGACCGACTCCGGCCTCGACGTCGACGCGCTGCGGATCGTTTCGCAGGGGGTCAACGAGTACAAGGCTTCGAGCGAGGTCGGCGTCATGCTGATCACGCACTACACCCGGATCCTGCGGCACATCACGCCGGACTTCGTGCACGTCTTCGCCGGCGGCAAGATCGTCGAGTCGGGCGGCAAGGAGCTGGCCGACGAGCTCGAGGAGCACGGGTACGTCAAGTACACCGGCAAGACCGAGCCCGCCGCGGTCTGACGTTCATCACACCGAGAAGAGAGGGGTCGGCCCGATGACCACCACCTCGGCCAGCAGTGCTGATGCCGCCTCAGCTGAGAAGCGCGCTTCGGCGGGTTTGCCACTGGACGTGGCGGCCCTGAAGGCCGACTTCCCCATCCTGTCGCGCACCGTCCGCGACGGGAAACCCTTGGTGTACCTGGACTCCGGGGCGACCTCGCAACGCCCGCAAGCGGTCTTCGACGCGGAACGCGACTACGTCTTCACGTCGAACGCCGCCGTGCACCGCGGCGCGCACCAGCTGTCGGAAGAAGCGACCGACGCCTACGAGTCCGCGCGGGCGAAGATCGCCGAGTTCGTCGGCACCGACCCCGAGGAACTGGTGTTCACCAAGAACGCCACCGAGGGCATCAACCTGGTCGCCTACTCGTTCGGCAACGCCGCCACCGCCGGCCCGGAAGCCGCGCGGTTCGTGGTCGGCCCGGGTGACGAGATCGTCGTCACCGAGATGGAGCACCACGCCAACCTCGTGCCGTGGCAGCAGCTGTGCCAGCGCACCGGGGCGACGCTGAAGTGGTTCAAGGTGACGCCCGATGGCCGCCTCGACCTGTCCGATGTGGACGAGCTGATCACCGAGCGCACCAAGGTGGTCGCGTTCGCGCACCAGTCGAACGTGCTCGGCACGGTCAACCCGGTCTCGCTGCTGGTCGAAAAGGCCAAGGCGGTCGGCGCGTTCACCGTGCTGGACGCCTGCCAGTCGGTGCCGCACTTCCCGGTGAACTTCCACGAGCTGGACGTCGACTTCGCGGCCTTCTCCGGGCACAAGATGCTCGGCCCGTCCGGCATCGGCGTCCTCTACGGCCGCACCGAGCTGCTGTCGGCCATGCCGCCGTTCCTGACCGGCGGGTCGATGATCGAGATGGTCCGCATGGAGGGTTCGACCTTCGCGCCGCCGCCGCAGCGGTTCGAGGCCGGCGTGCCGATGACGTCGCAGGCCATCGGCCTCGGCGCGGCCGTGGACTACCTCTCGGCCATCGGCATGGACCGCGTCGCGGCGCACGAGAAGGAGCTCGCCGCGGCGGCCCTCGAGGGCATCGGCGCGATCCCGGGTGTCCGGATCGTCGGGCCCACGGACCTGAAGGACCGCGGCGCGACGGTGTCGTTCGTGATCGACGGCGTGCACCCGCACGACGCCGGCCAGGTGCTCGACAGCCTCGGCATCGCCGTCCGCGTCGGCCACCACTGCGCGTGGCCGCTGCACCGCGCGTGCAACGCCCAGGCGACCGTGCGCGCGTCGTTCTACCTGTACAACGATCTGTCCGAAGTGGACGCCCTGGTGGCCGGGGTCCGCGAGGCGCAGAAGTTCTTCGGGGTGGCGCAGTGAACCTGGAGAGCATGTACCAGGAGATCATCCTGGACCACTACAAGAACCCGCACGGCCGCGGCCTGCGCGAGGAGTTCGACGCCGAGTCGTTCCAGGTCAACCCGACCTGCGGCGATGAGGTGACGCTGCGGGTCAAGCTCGACGACGGGAAGGTCGCCGACGTCTCCTACGACGGCCAGGGCTGCTCGATCAGCCAGGCGTCGACGTCGGTCATGACGGACTTGGTCGTCGGCCACACGGTCGAGGAGGCGTTCACCACCATGGACGCCTTCGTGGAACTGATGCAGGGCAAGGGAAAGGTCGAGCCGGACGAGGACGTGCTGGAGGACGGGGTCGCCTTCGCGGGCGTCGCCAAGTACCCGGCCCGCGTGAAGTGCGCCCTCCTCGGCTGGATGGCTTTCAAGGACGCCGTCGCCCGGACGAGCAGTGGAGCTGAAAAGGCATGACTGAAGAAACCGCCACTCGTGAGGGGCGCACCGCCGCCGACCTCGACGCCGAGACCACCGCGAAGCAGGACCTCGACCTCGCCAAGATCGAGGACGTCGAGGAAGCCATGCGCGACGTCGTCGACCCGGAACTGGGGATCAACGTCGTCGACCTGGGCCTGGTCTACGACATCCGCGTCGAGCCGGACAACACGGCCACCCTGGACATGACGCTGACGTCGGCGGCCTGCCCGCTGACGGACGTGATCGAGGACCAGACGAACGCCGCGCTGACGTCCGGGGGCCTGGTCAAGGACTTCCGGATCAACTGGGTCTGGATGCCCCCGTGGGGCCCGGAGAAGATCACCGAGGACGGCCGCGAACAGCTGCGCGCCCTCGGGTTCACGGTCTGAGGTCGTCCGCTGGAAGGCCGCTCTCCGGAGCGGCCTTTTCGGCGTATAACGACCTTTATCGGAGCCACCTGCGTGCTGACCTGGTGTTTTAGCCGGGCAAGGCTCCCGCCTGGTCGGTTGCCGTGTCAAGCACATCGCGCCGAGTCGCGCGTTGTCGGGTCAAATCGCTCGGAGTCGGCCTCTCTTCCCACGAGATTCCCACGCGGTCGAGGAGTTGCCTGGCACCTGGGGGCACTCCGTCGCGTCTCGTCTCGCCCACACGGCGAGCTGAGCGGGACAGGGGCTCCGCGCGTACTGGCGTTCTACGGTCTGGTGGTCGGGCCCCGACGCATCCTGGGCCAGCACCCTCCGGGTAACACCCATCGACATCACCGCGACTCCTGGCCATGATGCTCTATGAGCCTGACGAAGCGGTCCTGCTGGAACTCGGCCGCCTCGCGTGGACAAGCATGAACAACGCTACCCGATCGGCAAGGCTGAACCTTCGCGGATCCTCACGTTCGTGATCATTCTCCGGGCCGCCTGGCCGCCATGCTCCTCGAACCAGCCCCGCAACATCGCGTCCAGGTCCGCGCCGGCGACCGAGGCGTAGGCGACGACCTGTCGCATGTACGTCAGGCTGGCTGTCGAGTAGCCCGGGCTTCCATCCGGCGGTAGAGGGCGATCTGAGCCGCCTCCGCCATCCACCGCTCCTCGAACGTCTCCGTGCCGTCCTCGGGGTTGGTCGCCCACAGCTTCCGCTGGCGGTGCGAGTCCCAGACGTAGGCGCGCCAGCACTTCGAGGGGAGCTGTCCGGCCTTCGCGAGCCGGGGGCGTGTGGGTGCCTTCTTCTTCGGGGTGACCGTCGCTGCCATCGTGCCGGGGCTGCCTTCTCGTGTGGGCACGCGCGGCGTCCCGAGGGCGGACGTTGGCCCGACAGACCGGAGTGGATCAAGCCGACGTGGGAACATCGTCCCTCGCGTTGGTCTCCGCCGGTCGTTTCAAGATCCGTTCCCGGGTTTCTGAACTGCGGTAATGCTTGATCTGATGCTGAATGGCGTGACTGGTCTGAATAACGGCCTATACCGCGCGTGCCAGGCCAGCGCGTACAGGATGAGGGCGGCGGCGAAACCGCTGCAGGCGCCGGTGGCGAGCAGATAGGTCGCATTGCCGGCGACGCCCGCGCGGGTCATCGGATCGTGGTGGGCGAAGAACGGCAGCAGGGCGCCGAGCACGCCGGCCGAGGTGCCGGCAGTGAGCAGCGCGACGACGGGCTTGCGGTGCCGGAGCGGCTGCGGGGCCGGCGCGGTCGGCGCGTGGCGGTACCAGGTCCGCAGCCACCAGGCCAGCACCGCGGCGCCGGCGATCGTGCTGACCAGCTGGATCAGCCGGCCGACGTCGACGCCGGTGACGAGCGGGACGCTCAGGAACGGCAACCCCGAATCCCGGTGCGTGAAGGCGTCCCAGCCGACGTGCGTGGCGGCGCCGAGCACCAGCGAGAGGGCGATCCAGCCGGGGTTCTTCCAGCTGAAGGGGCGGGGGAGCCGCTCGGCGAGCGGTCGGGGGGCCAGCGCCAGCAGCGGCCGCTTCAGCAGCACCTGGAAGACGGCGAGCAGCACGAGCGCCAGGAGCGGGTCGAGCCAGAGCACCGACGCGAACTCGTGCGTCTTCGTCAGGCCGACACCGGGCAGGCGCGGGACGAACCAGAAGACGTCCGGCGCGACCGATCCCGCGACGAGCGCCGACGGGACCAGCGGCCCTCTCGCCAGGGGCAACACGGCGGCCGGGTGACACAGGGTGAACGGCACGGAAGCTAGTATCCCGGCGTGGTCCTGCGGTCGATCCTCCTGTTCCTGGCCGCGGCCGTCTGCGAAATCGGCGGCGCCTGGCTGATCTGGCAGGGCGTCCGGGAGCACCGCGGCCTGCTGTGGATCGGCGGCGGGATCGTGGCCCTTGGCGTGTACGGTTTCGTCGCGACCCTCCAGCCCGACGCCCACTTCGGCCGCATCCTCGCCGCGTACGGCGGGGTCTTCGTGGCCGGCTCGCTGGCCTGGGGGATGGTGGCGGACGGCTACCGCCCGGACCGCTACGACGTGCTCGGCGCGCTGCTGTGCCTGGCCGGGGTCGCGGTGATCATGTACGCGCCGCGAACCGGGTAACAGCGCAGTCCGGCGGGCGATGGGACAGCGCTGCGCTGGTGGCTGCTCGGCGGCGCCGCCCTGTTCTTCGCCGGCGTCACCGGGCTGGTCGTGACCCTCGTCCGGAACGCCGGAAGACGACGAAGAGCAGCCGCAGTCCCACCAGGGCGCTGATCACCAGCAGGTTGTAGCCGAACGCCTGGTGCAGCGTCAGGTCCGGTGCGATCCGGGGGCCGCCCGAGCCGGTCAGCAGCAGGACCGCCATCAGCCCGGTCGCCGCGCCGGTGCAGGCCAGCAGGACCTCGTGGACCAGGCCGGTGACGACCTCGCGGTCACGCTCGTCGGAGAACAGGCGGACGTTCACCGACAGCCGGCCTTCCTCGAGGGCCGCGCCGATCCGGTCGATGCGGCGGGGGATGCGGCGCAGCACCGGCAGCAGTGCCGTCAGCTCGCCGAGCGCCGTGCGGCCCAGCGGGCCCGGCCTCAGCCCGGCGCCGACCTGCTCGACGGCGAACGCCCGCGACTCGGCGACTACGTCGAAACCGGGATCCAGCGCGGCGAGCGTGCCCTCCACCGTGGCCAGGGCGCGGAACACCGCGGCCACCGGCGGCGGCACGCTCAGGCGGAAGTCCGTGACCACCCGGAACAGGCCGGTGAACAGGTCGAGGTCCGGGGTGCGGCCGGGGCCGAAGTGCCGGGCGACGAGGGCGCCGAGCGCGCGTTCGAGGCGCTGTTCGTCGATTTCGCCGGTGCGGTCGACGATTTCGAGGAGCCCGTCGCGCAGGGCCGCCGGGTCGCCGCGGTCCAGGGCCAGCACCAGGTTCTGCAGGCCGCCGCGCAGCCCGGTGTCGAGCCGGCCGACCGACCCGAAGTCGAGCAGGCCCAGCCGGCCGTCGGCCAGCAGCATGAGGTTGCCCGGGTGCGGGTCGGCGTGGAAGACGCCGCCGATCATCACCTGGTCGAGCAGGCAGCGCAGGAGCGAGCGCGCCAGCCGCTTGCGTTCCGGGGCCGGCAGGGTGTCCTTGGCCGTGGCGAGCGGTTTGCCGTCCAGGCGGGACATGACGAGCACGCGGTCGGTCGAGAGTCCTTTGTGGACCTTCGGGAGCACGACGTCCGGGGAGCTCGCGGCGGCGACGGCGGTGATGTTGCGGGCTTCGATGGTGAAGTCGAGCTCCTCGGCAAGGGCCGTGGCGAACCCGTCGGCCAGCTCGGCGACGCCGAGCGACCGGGCCCAGTCCGTGCGGTCCTCCAGCGCCGCGGCCACGCGCCGGAGGATGGCGATGTCGCGTTCCGCCTGCTCGCGCACGCCCGGCCGCTGAACCTTCACGACGACCTCTTCGCCGCTGCGCAGCCGGGCGCGGTAGACCTGCGCGACCGACGCGGCGGCCAGGGGTTCGGAGTCGAATTCGGCGAAGACTTCGTCGGGGGTGCCGCCGAGTTCGTCGGCCAGTACGGCCCACACGGCGTCGGCGCGGGCGGGCGCGACCCGATCCTGGAGCCGGCCGAGTTCGTCGACGAACACCGGTGGCAGCAGGTCCGCGCGGGTGGAGAGCAGCTGGCCGAGCTTCACGAACGTCACGCCGCCCTCCTCCAAAGCCTGGCGCAGGGACCGCGCGAGCTTGGCGTGCCGGCCCGGGGCCAGGCCGGGCTCGCGCCGGCCGGTCAGGTAGCGGCCGAGGCCGTGCTTGAGCGCGATCCGGCTGATCTGCGCGTACCGGCGGGTGCGGGAGAGCCGGCCGGGCAACCGGCCGAGCCCGACGCCGTGGGGCAGGGCGAGCTCGGCGACGAAGAGGAAGATCAGCGTCGCGAGGAAAGCGCTGCCCGCCAACGGGATCAGCAGGCCGAGGGCCGCGCCGCCGTTGTGCAGCAGGGGAACGGGGAACGCCTGCCCGATGCCACCGGCGACGAGCCAGCCGAACGCGGCGGCGCACAGCGCGCGGACGGCGCCGATCCGGACGCCGAGCACGCGCCGGGACGCGGCCACCAGCGGCCACAGCAGAAGCACGTACAGGGGGAGGGTGAGCAGGCCCAGCAGGATGTCCATCGGTTCCCTTCCGTCGGCACCGAGCAGACCACGGCGGCCGGGGCCGGGGGCTCACGCGGCGGCGGGACCGGCCTCCCTCCCGGGAGGGAGCGACTTTCGGCCGTGGCCGCGCCGGTGGTGGCCTTCTAACCTGATCGCGCGAACCACGGTGAAGTGCTTCCTGAACCGGACGAAGGAGACACGATGAACGGACGCGTGATCGGCCGGGTCGTGGCCCTGGCCACGGCGGTCGCGGCCCCGCTGGGCCTGGGGCTGGCCACCGCCCCGGCCGCTTCGGCGGCGGCTGTCACGACGCTGTACTACAGCTCTTCGGGCGCGCCGGACTACCTCGCCCAGATCGACCAGGGCGCGGCCAACTGGAACGCCGCGGTCACCGACGTGAAGCTGGTCAAGCGGAACACGAGCGCCACGATCGTGTTCCACGAGATCCACAGCGGCGGCTCGTACACGAACACGAACGGCCACGGCCGCGGCCAGATCTACCTGGACACGAGCCAGGTGGCGGAGGGCTTCGACCCGACCCGCATCGCGGCCCACGAGCTCGGCCACAACCTCGGCCTCCCGGACCACTACAGCGGCCCGTGCACGGAACTGATGTCGGGCCACGGCCCGGGGACGGCGTGCAAGAACGCGAAGCCGTCGGCGGCGGAGGCGGCGAAGGTGCAGTCGTTGTGGGTGAACGGTTTGGTGGCCGCGGCCGGGAACCGCGCGGTCGCTTACTGACCCGGCTCGGGGTGGCCTTCCGCGCGAAGGCCGCCCCGGGTCTTTTTCCGGTGCAGGCCCAGGGTGACCCCGGCGATGACGACCGCGCCGCCGAGGATCTGCGGCACCGAGAGCGTCTCGCCGGCCAGGACGACCGCCCACACCAGGCCCGCCACCGGGACGATGTTCAGCAGGTTGACCGCCACACTCGGCTCCAACCCGCGAAGCCCGTGGTTGTACAGCAGGAACGCGGCGACCGAACACAGCCCCGCCAGGAACCCGATCCGCAGCACAGTGCCCCCACCGGGCACGCTCCACCGGTCCACTTCGGACACCGACAGCACCACGAACCCGGCTGCCCCCGCCAGAGTCTGGTAGTACGTCACCACGATCGGCGACGCGCCCGAGGTGTCCCGGCGGGCGATGACGTTGTACGCCGCCCAGACCACGCCGCCCGCGATCAGAAACGCGTCGCCCCACAGGGAATGCGTGCCGCCGCCCCTGCCCCCGACCACCAGCCAGACGCCCGCGATCGCCAGCAGCATGCCCGTCAGCCGGACCGGCGAGAACGCCGTGCGCCCGGACAGGACCAGGGTCAGGAGCGGGTAGGACGCGACGATGAGCGTTGCGTCCGACGCCGTGGCCAGGTCCACGCCGACGTTCTCCAGCGCGAAGTACGCCGTGATACCGAGCAGGCCCGCCCCGCCGATGAACAGGCGCTGCCGGGGCGACGGCAGGCGCCGCCGGTGCGGGCCCGTGTGCACCGCCACGCCGAGGATCGCCGCCGCCACGAGGAACCGCAGGGCACCCAGGGTCATCGGCGGGACCTCCGACAGGACCACCTTGGTGACCGCGAACGAACTGCTCCAGATCAGCGCGGCGCCCAGCACGGCGGGTACGGCCAGGCGGGTTCGCGGAGAATCGGTGATCATGGTGCCACGGTAAACAGCGAACGATCGGGAGCCGGGAAACTCCGTGCTAGATTCGGCGAACTGCCGAAAATGGCGAATATCACGAGCCACAGCACGAGTGCAGAGGCGAGATGGACGAACTTGACACGGCCCTGCTGACCCTGCTCCAGGAGGACGCCAAGCAGACCAACAAGGAACTCGCGCGCCGGCTGCACATCGCGCAGTCGACCTGCCTCGAACGGGTGCGGGAGCTGACCCGGCGGGGGATCGTGCGCGGGCACACCGTCGACGTCGACCTGAAGAAGGTCGGGCGGCCCGTGCAGGCCATGGTCGCCGTGCGGCTGCGGCCACCCGACCGGGCCGTCATCGAATCCTTCCGCGCCTTCGTCGAGGGCCTGCCCGAGGTGCTGTCCGTCTTCGTCATGTCCGGCAGCGACGACTTCCTCCTCCACATCGCCGTCGCCGACAACGACCAGCTGAGCGGGTTCGTCCTCGACCGGCTGACGCAGCGCCGCGAGATCGTCGACGTCCGGACGTCGGTCATCTTCGCCCACTTCCGCCGCACCGTGGTGACGCCGCCCGGCGGCGACGGGTGACGCGGGTCCACCGCGGGAGGGAGGCGCACCCGGGGTTCCGGCTGCGAAGATCGGCCCGTGCGGATCTTCCGGCCCCTGACGAGCAAGGCGACCTACCGCCGCTGGGTCTACCTCGTGCTCGGTGGCGCCATCAGCGTGCCCTACATCCTGTTCGCCGCCGTTGCCGTGCCGTCGCTGCTGCCCTTCGTCACCACGCTGGGGCGGGCCACCGTGGTCGGCGGCCTGCTCACCCTGGCCGTTCTCGCCGGGACGGCGTTCCTGCCCGCGGTTCACGTGCTGGAGTCGACCGCCGTCCGTGAGCTGCTGGACGACCCGGTGCCGGACGCGCCCGCGAAACCGCACACGCGCCAGGGCCGGCTGCGGGCCGCCGCGATGTTCGTGCTGCACGTCGGGGCCGGGTTCGTCGTCAGCTTCTGCAGCCTCGCCGCGCCGGTCGCGATCGGGCTGTCCGTCAGCGCCGTCTTCACCGGGCACCTGTTCCGGACCGACGCCGGCGACCAGGTCCTGGTGCCGGCCGGCTGGGCGTCGGTGTGGCTGCCGCTGGTCTTCCTGCTCGGCCTGGTGCTGCTGGTCTACGCCGTCGGGGTGGCCGGCGGGCTGCTGCGCCGGGCCGCGGCCGTGCTGCTCGGGACGACCGCCGCCGACCGGATCGCCCGGCTCGAACGGCGGACCGAACAGCTCGCCGAGCGCAACCGGCTGGCCCGCGAGTTGCACGATTCGGTCGGGCACGCGCTGAGCGTCGTCACCATCCAGGCAGGTGCCGCCCGGCGGACGCTGCGCACCGACCCGGATTTCACCGAGCGGGCGCTGGCCGCCATCGAGGAGTCGGCGCGCACCGCGCTCGGCGACCTCGACCACGTGCTGGGGCTGCTGCGGGAGGAGGCGGCGGGCCGGGCGCCGCAGCCGCTGCTGACCGCGTTGCCGGCGCTGCTCGAAACGACCCGGCTGGCCGGCACCGAGGTGGCCGCCGAGATCGGCGGCGACCTGGCCGCCGTGCCGCCGGTAGTGTCCCGCGAGGTGTACCGGATCCTGCAGGAATGCCTGACCAACGCGGTGCGCCACGCCGGTGGGGTCCCGGTGGCGGTGGTCGTCGGGGTCGCGGCGCACGAGCTGCGCGCGCGGGTCGCGAACCCGCTGGCGAGCGGCCCCGGCCGGGCGGGCGGCGGCCGTGGCCTGCGCGGGATGTCCGAGCGGGTGGCGGTGCTCGGCGGCGAGCTGTCGGCCGGGCCGGTGGACGAGCGGTGGGAGGTCGTGGTGCGGGTGCCGTGGGGGAGCGGGCGATGAGCGTGCGCGTGCTGCTGGTCGACGACGAGCCGCTGATCCGGGCCGGGCTGCGGGCGATCGTCGACAGCGAGGACGGCCTTTCGGTGGTCGGGGAAGCCACCGACGGCGCGGAGGTGCCCGGGCTGGTCGCCCGGCTACGCCCCGACGTCGTGCTGATGGACGTGCGGATGCCCGCGGTGGACGGGATCCGGGCCACCACGCTCCTGATGTCCACTGTGGACACGCCGCCGAAGGTGATCGTGGTGACCACCTTCGAGAACGACGACTACGTCTACGACGCGCTCCTCGCGGGCGCCAGCGGGTTCCTGCTCAAGCGCGCCCGGCCGGAGGAGATCGTCGCGGCGATCCGGACGGTGGTGGCGGGGGAGTCGCTGCTGTTCCCGGCGGCACTGCGCCGGCTGGCCGCCCGGCACGCGCCGGCGGGTGACGGCCTGGCCGGCGCCGGGCTGACCGAGCGCGAACGCGAGGTGCTGCGGCTGATGGCCGGCGGGCTGTCCAATGTGGAAATCGCCGGCGAGCTGTACCTGGGCGTCCAGACGGTGAAGACCCACGTGGGCAACGTGCTGGCGAAGCTCGGCGCGCGCGACCGGACCCAGGCGGTGGTCCGGGCCTACGATTCCGGGTTCGTGACGCCCTCGGGATGATTCGGGCATGATGGGCGCCATGACTGCGGCATACGACGAATTCGCCGAGGCGTACACGGCCGAGAACGCAGACAGCCTGATGAACGCCTACTACGAGCGGCCCGCGGCCCTGGCGCTGGCCGGGGACGTGGCCGGGCGGCGGATCCTCGACGTCGGCTGCGGCTCGGGCCCGTTGTCCGCGGCGCTGCGGGACCAGGGCGCCGTCGTGACCGGGATCGACCAGAGCGCGGGCATGCTGGCGCAGGCCCGGCGCCTGGTCGGCGAGGACGTTGACCTGCGGGTCGCCGACCTGGCCGAGCCGCTGCCCTTCGGGGACGCGGAGTTCGACGACGTCATGGCGTCCCTGGTGCTGCACTACCTGCGCGACTGGGCCCCGACGCTGGCCGAGCTGCGGCGCGTGCTGAAGCCCGGCGGCCGGCTCATCGCGTCGGTGAACCACCCGATGATGGTCAACGTCACGCACCGTCACGAAGGGCCCCGGCCGGACTACTTCGAGCCGTACACCTGGACCGACGAGTTCGAGCTGCACGGCCGCAAGGCGCGCATGACGTTCTGGAACAAGCCGCTGCACGCGATGACGGACGCGTTCACCGCGGCCGGCTTCCGCATCGCGGCGATCAGCGAACCGCACCCGGTGCCGGCGGCGCGGGAACTGTTCCCCGGGGATTTCGAACTCCTCGACACCTTCCCGAGTTTCCTGTTCTTCGTGCTGGAAGCCGGATAGCCGTGTCCGGTGCGCGCCTCCTCGGCTTCCTGCGTGAGCTGCAGGCGAGCACCCCGTGGACGGTGGTGCTCGCCGAGGAGGCCGGCGCCTGCGTGAAGTGGCGGCTGACCGGGTCGACGTGGGAGGCCACCGTGATCGTCGAGCCGGGGCGCTGGCTCGGCCTTGAATTCGAGGCGCGGGACCCGTCGAGCGGCCGGCGCGTCACCTACGACATCGACACCGACCTGTACGACATCTCGCGGGACGACCAGCGCGAATCTGCCGCCGGAATCGAACGCGACATCATCGAATTCCTCGGCCACCTGCGGGCGGGGGCCGTGCTGCGCGGAACCGGCGGACCGAAGGTCGTGCTCGTCTTCCCGCTGGACGGTGCCTACGTCCGCGTCGTGCGAGGGCGTTTCATGACCGGCGCGTCCTCGCACGCGGACCTCGCCGCCGCCCGCAAGGACGGCGCCTACGTCCCGGTCGACTGAGACGCACTCAGTCCAGGCAGAACTCGTTGCCCTCGACGTCCCGCATGTTCAGGCACGACTCGTTTTCGTCGTCGGCGAGCAGGAGCTGCCCGCGGACCGCGCCGAGCGCCACCAGCCGTGCGCCCTCGGCCTCGAGCGCGGCCAGCCGCTCTTCGCCGGCGAGCCCCGTGCCGACCCGGACGTCGAGGTGCACGCGGTTCTTGACGACCTTGCCTTCGGGCACGCGCTGGAAGTACAGCCGCGGGCCCACCCCGACGGGGTCGGTGCAGGCGGTGCCCTGGAGCTCATACCCCAGCACCTCGCTCCAGAACCGGGCGACGCGCTCGGGATCCGCGCAGTCGAAGGTGACCTGGACCTGCCTGACCGACGTCATGCCGCCCACCCTAGAAGGCGCGGGCAAGCGAATTTCAGCCGAGGTCGTCGAGCCGGGCCTGGATCGCCGCCGCCATCGCCGCCGGGTCGCCGTCGCCCGGGCGCAGCACCAGATCGGGGGCCGACGGACGCTCGTAGGGCGCGTCGATGCCCGTGAAGCCGGTGATCTCGCCCGCGCGTGCCTTCGCGTACATGCCCTTCGGGTCGCGGGCTTCGCAGACCTCCAGGGGCGTGTCGACGAAGACCTCCACGAACGGCAGGCCCTCGTGCACCGCCCGCGCCCGGGCCCGATCTTCCGAATACGGGCTGATCAGGGACGCGATCGCGACCACGCCCGCGTCCGCGAACAGGCGCGCCACCTCCGCCACCCGCCGGACGTTCTCCGCGCGGTCCCCGGGGCTGAACCCCAGCCCGGCGTTGAGGCCGTGCCGCAGGTTGTCGCCGTCCAGCAGGTACGCCGGGCGGCCCGCCGCGACCAGCCGGCGTTCCAGTTCGACCGCCACCGACGACTTGCCCGACGCCGACAGCCCGGTGAGCCACACCGTCGCGCCGCGGGTCGGGCGGTCCTCGCGGCGGACCGCCGCCGTGTGCCAGACCACCGGGGACGCCGGGGCGCCGGTGATCATGCCCGCCGCGACCGTGTCGCCGGTGTGCTCGTCGACCAGCAGGAACCCGCCGGTCGCGCGGTTGCGGCGGTACGGGTCGAACAGCAGCGGGCTGCGCGTCCGCAGGCGGATGCGGCCGATGTCGTTCAAGGCCAGCGCTTCCGCGGTCTCGTCACGGTGCAGGGTGGTCACGTCGAGGCGGTATTCCAGCCGCTCCACCGTGCCGCGCGTCTCGGTGGTCGTGTGCCGGACCGCGTAGGTCGCGCCCGGCGTCAGGGCGGCGCGCTCGGAGAACCAGCAGACCAGGGCATCGACCTCGCGGGCCGATCCGGCCCGGTTGCCGGGGCGGCACAGCATGGCCCCGCGGCCGAGGTCGAGGTCGTCGGCCAGCTCGACGGCCACCGCCTGCCCCGTGAACGCCTCGTCCAGGGGCTGCCCGCCCGGGCCCCACACCGCGCGCACCTTCGAGGTGAAACCGGACGGCAGCGCGACGACCTCGTCGCCCGGCTTGAACACCCCGCCCGCGATGGTGCCCGCGTAGCCGCGGAAATCGGACCGGCGGATGACGTACTGCACCGGGAACCGGGCGTCGATCAGGTTGCGGTCGGAAGCGACGTGCACCTCTTCAAGCTGGTGCAGCAGCGAAGTGCCCTCGTACCACGGCATGCTCGCGCTGCGGTGGACGACGTTGTCGCCGTGCAGCGCGGAAACCGGCACGAAGGTCAGGTCGGCGACGTCGAGTTTCATCGCGAACCGGCGGAAGTCCTCGCGGATCTCGTCGAACCGCTCCGGGGACCAGCCGACGAGGTCCATCTTGTTCACGCACACCACGAGGTGCCCGATCCCGAGCAGCGAGGCGAGGAACGCGTGCCGCCGCGACTGTTCGAGGACGCCCTTGCGCGCGTCGACGAGGATCAGCGCCAGGTCGGCGGTGGAGGCGCCGGTCACCATGTTCCGCGTGTACTGCAGGTGACCCGGGGTGTCGGCGATGATGAACTTGCGCCGCGGCGTGGCGAAGTAGCGGTGGGCGACGTCGATCGTGATGCCCTGTTCGCGCTCGGCGCGCAGGCCGTCGGTGAGCAGCGCGAGGTCCGGGTAGTCCTCGCCGCGGTCGCGGCTGGCGCGTTCGACGGCGGCGAGCTGGTCGGTGAAGATCGCCTTCGAGTCGAACAGCAGCCGGCCGATCAGCGTGGACTTCCCGTCGTCCACGCTTCCCGCCGTGGCGATCCTCAGCAGCTGCATCAGAAGTAGCCCTCTCGCTTGCGGTCTTCCATGCCTGCTTCGGAAATCCGGTCGTCGGCGCGCGTCGCCCCGCGCTCGGTTACGCGGGTGGCGGCCACCTCGGCGACCACTTCGGACGGTGTCGCCGCCGAGGACTCGACGCAACCGGTGCAGGTGGCGTCGCCGACGGTCCGGAAGCGCACGGTCGCCTCGTACGGCTGTTCGCCGTCCACAAGGGACAGGAACCGGGTGGCCGCCAGCAGCATGCCGTCGCGCTGGACCACCGGGCGTTGGTGGGCGTAGTACAGCGGCGGCAGCGCGATCCGCTCGTCCCGGATGTACTGCCAGATGTCCAGCTCGGTCCAGTTCGACAGCGGGAAGACGCGGATGTGCTCGCCGCGGCGGTGCCGGCCGTTGTAGAGGTTCCACAGCTCGGGGCGCTGCGCCCGCGGGTCCCACTGGCCGTGCTCGTCGCGGAAGCTGAAGACCCGCTCCTTCGCGCGGGCCTTCTCCTCGTCCCGGCGGGCGCCGCCGAACACGGCGTCGAAGCCGCCCTCGCGGATCGCCCGCAGCAGCGTCACCGTCTGCAGCCGGTTGCGGCCGGCTCCCGGCCCGGTCTCCTCGACGACGCGACCGGCGTCGAGGTCGTCCTGGACGCTCGCGACGAGCAGGCGCAGGCCCAGGGCGGCGACGGTCTCGTCGCGGAACCGCAGCACCTCGTCGAAGTTGTGGCCGGTGTCGACGTGCAGCACCGGGAACGGCAGCGGCGCCGGCCAGAACGCCTTGGCGGCGGCGTGCAGCATCACCACCGAGTCCTTGCCGCCGGAGAAGAGCAGGACCGGGCGCTCGAAGGTCGCCGCGACTTCGCGGAAGACGTGCACGGCCTCCGCCTCGAGCGCGGCCAGGTGCGAGAGCTCGTACGAGGTCACGGACACCGGAAAAAAGTAGAACATGTTCTTGTCATTGGTCAAGCGGTGCGGGACGCTGTGGGGATGGACCTGGTCGTACTCGAAGAGATCAAGCGGCTGAAGTACCGGTACCTGCGCGGGGTGGACCTGAAACTGTGGGACGAGGTGGCCGGCACGTTCACCGTCGACGCCACGGCCGACTACGGGACGCACGCGGTGGGCGGTGACGGGAAGCAGTTCGAAGGCCGCGACGCCATCGTCGGCTTCCTCACCCAGAGCCTCGGCAACGGCATCATCACGGTGCACCACGCCGGTCAGCCCGAGATCGAGGTCGACGGCGACACCGCGACCGGGCGGTGGTCGTTCACCGACAAGGTCATCGTGCCCGAGCACAAGGTGATCATCGAAGGCGCCGCGTTCTACGAGGACACCTACCGCCGCGACGACGACGGCGCCTGGCGGATGTCCCACATCGGGTACGTCCGGACCTACGAGTCGATGCTGTCCTTCGACAGCGTCCCGGGCTTCCGGCTGATCGCCAACCGCTGGGCCGTCCCGGCATGATCGAGAACGAGTTCTCGTTGACCCGGCCGTTCGCCGACGCCATCGTCGAGGCCGAAAAGCTGATCGCCGCGGCCCCGCCGGCGCAGACCGAGCAGGGCCTGCTCGAGGGCTACGACTACCTCGCCGGCAGCATCCGGGCGTCCCTGCAGATAACCTGGGCCTACCAGCGCGACTTCCCGTACTTCACCGCCTCCACCGGGCCGTACACGAAGATGGGCCTGGACAACCCGGACACGCTGTACTTCAACGCGAACATCCGCGACGACCGCGAATACCTGGTCACCGGCGTCCGCGGCACCACCGCCGACCTGAGCTTCCAGGTCCTCAACGGCGACTATTCGCCGGTCGAGGTGCCCGACAGCCTGGCCGCGTTCGACGACCGCGCCCTCGAAATCGGGGCCGACGGCCGGTTCGAGCTGCGGTTCGGCCCGGCCCGCGAGAACCCGGGGCCGAACTTCTTCGTCCTCGGCAAGGGCTCGTCGATGCTCGTGGTCCGCGAGGTCCACAGCGACTGGGCGACCGAGCGGCGCGGCGAGATCCGCATCCGGTGCGTCGACACCGCGGGCCAGGCGCCGCCGGTGCCGGACCGGTCCGCGCTGGCCAAGCGCTACGGCGTCACCGGCAAGATCCTGCTGAGCCGGCTGAAGACGTTCCTGGCCTTCCCGAAGTGGTTCTACGACAACCTGCCGGTGAACACGATGACCGAGCCGCGCTCGACACCGGGCGGGCTCACCACGCAGTTCTCCTCGGCCGGGCACTACGAGCTCGGCCCCGAAGAGGCGATGATCGTCACCGTGCCGCGCTGCGCGGACGCGCCGTACCAGGGCATTCAGCTCGGCAGCCTCTGGTACGTCTCGCTCGACTACATCAACCACCAGACGAGCCTCACCGCCGACCAGGCGCACGTCGATCCGGACGGCAAGATCCGGTTCGTGATCAGCGAGCGCGACCCCGGCCTGGCGAACTGGCTGGAACTCACCGGGCACGACCGCGGGTACGTGCAGATCCGCTGGCAGCGGCTGGCGCGCGACCTCGGCCCGGCCGACGGCCCGGTCGTCGAGGTGGTCAAGACCGACGAACTGCCCGACCGGCTGCCCCACCACGCCGACGCGCGGGTGACGCCGGAGCAGTGGGCGGCGCGGATCGCGGCCCGGCAGGACGCCGTCGCCGCCCGGATGCTGGGGTGAGCGTGGACAACCTGCTGCAGGACAAGGTGGTCGTCGTCTCCGGGATCGGCCCTGGGCTCGGCCGGTCGATCGCCGTGCGCAGCGCGCTGGCCGGCGCCGACGTCGTGCTGGCCGCCCGCACCGAGTCGCGGCTCACCGAAGTCGCGAAGGAGGTCACCGACCTCGGGCGCCGGGCGGTCGCGGTCCGGACCGACATCGACGACGCGGATTCCGCGGCGAACCTGGTGACCGAGGCGGTCAAGGCGTTCGGCCGGGTGGACGCGGTGGTGCACAACGCCTTCGCCGTCCCGCCGCTGACCGATTTGGCCACTGTGGACTTCGACGCGGTCCGCGCGGGGTTCGAGACGGCGGCGATCTCGGTGCTGCGGCTGACCCGGCTGTTCCTGCCTTCGCTCAAGGAGAGCAAGGGCTCGCTGGTGATGATCAATTCGGCCGTGCTGCGGCATTCGCGGAAGACGTTCGGCGCCTACAAGATGGCGAAGTCGGCGCTGCTTTCGCTGTCCCAGAGCCTGGCCAGCGAGCTGGGGCCGGACGGCGTCCGCGTCAACACCGTGGCGCCCGGGTACATCTGGGGACCGAACCTCCAGTGGTACTTCGCCTACCTGGCCAAGGAACGCGGCATCACGCCCGAAGAGGTGTACGCGGAAACGGCGTCCACAACAGACCTGCGCAAGCTGCCGGAACCCGACGAGATCGCCGACGCCGTGGTGTTCCTCGCCTCGCCGATGGCCCGCGCGATCACCGGGCAGTGCCTCGACGTCAACGGCGGCGAGTACCACCACTAGGAGGATCCATGCGCCCCGGCCGGGAAGACGTCGGCACCTTCGACGACCTGCACGCCTCGGCGTCGAAGCTCACCGGCCTCGGCGACTTCGGTGCGGACGAATACGCCGAAGGCCTGCGTGTGCTGCTGGAGTCGTACGAGGCGGACGAGGAACTGACGCCGTACGGCAACAAGGTGCACCGGGCGATGCTGCGCGGCGCTCTGGTGGCGCGGCTGCTGAGCGAGGCGTCGTGGAAGCAGAACCCGGCGTACGCGGATGTCCGGGTGGAGCGGCCGATCTTCGTCACCGGCCTGCCGCGCACGGGCACCACGGCGCTGCACCGGCTGCTCGCCGAGGACCCCGCACACCAGGGCCTGGAAGTGTGGCTCGCCGAGGTCCCGCAGCCGCGGCCGCCGCGGGACTCGTGGGCGGACAACCCGGTCTTCCGGGGCATCCAGGCCGGCTACGAACGCCACCACGTCGAGCACCCGGAGTTCATGGGCGTGCACCACATGTCCGCCGACCAGGTGGAGGAGTGCTGGCAGCTGCTGCGCCAGTCGATGCGTTCGGTGTCGTTCGAGTGCCTCGCGCACCTGCCGCGGTACTCGCGCTGGCTGGCCAAACAGGACTGGACGGACGCCTACGCCCGGCACAAGCGCAACCTGCAGCTGATCGGCCTGCCGGACGCGGGCCGGCGCTGGGTGCTCAAGAACCCCAGCCACCTCTTCGCGCTGGACGCGCTGATGGCGAACTACCCGGACGCGCTGGTCATCCAGACCCACCGGGCGCCGCGCACGATCATGGCGTCGATGTGCAGCCTGGCGGAGAAGGCCGCGGACGGCTGGTCTTCGAAGTTCCGCGGCGAAGTGATCGGCCACGGGCAGCTCGACCTGTGGGCGCGGGGAGCGGACGAGTTCGGCTGGGCCCGCGAGCGCCACAACGCCGCGCAGTTCTGCGACGTGCGGTACGAGGACTTCGTGGCGGACCCGATCGGCACGGTGTCCACTGTGTACGACCACTTCGGACTGGAGTTCACGCCCGAGGCGCGGGCGGCCATGACGGCGGTGCACGAGGCGAGCCGGACGGGCGACCGGAAACCGGTGCACCGATACAGTCTGGCGGACTTCGGCCTGACGCCCGAGGAAGTCGACGAACGGTTCGCGAGCTATCTCGCCGCGCACGGCTCGTGAGCGCTTGAGGCGAGTCAGAACTCGCCTTGGCCCTCACGACGAGCCGCGGCAGGGCTGGGTGATGAGCTCGACCACCTCGGCCATCGTCGGGCCGGCGGTCATTTCTGCGGCCAGTTCCCGCGCGCGGGTGCGGTAGCGCGGGTCGTCGAGGACGGCGCGGACGGCTCGCCGCAGCGTGCGCGGTGAGGCCGAAGTGCGGGCGCGGCCGATCCCGGCCCCGGACCAGGCGACCCGGGCCGCGACTTCGCGCTTGTCCTCGCTGGCCCCGACCACGACCAGCGGCACGCCGTAGCGGAGGGCGCCGTTGACGCCGCCGTACCCGCCGTTGCTGACCATGGCGGCGCAGCGGGGGAGCAGCTCGTCGTAGGGCAGGAAGTCCGCCACCCGCACGTTCGCCGGCAGCGGGCCGGGCCGCGGCGGCGCGCCGCACGTCGTCACGACGACCAGGACGGCCTCGCCGGCCAGGGCGTCGATGGTGGGCTCGACGAGCCGGCCGAGGTCGTCGTTCGCGATCGTCCCCTGGGTCACGTGCACCACCGGCCGTCCGTCGTCGAGGTCGGCCCACCACGGCGGCAGCGGGTGCTCGCTCGCCGCACTGACCGTCGTCGGCCCGATGAAGTGCAGCGGCGCGCCCGGGCGCGGGTATTCGAAGCCCGGGCAGGTCATCTGCAGCACGCCGTCGCTGTGCAGCGGCCAGTCCGTGAACCGCATGCCGGGGTCGCCGCCGAGCAGGTCGTGTGCCAGTCTCTGCGCCGGTCCGGTCACCAGCGGCGCGAGCGCTTTGAGCACCAGCCCTGGGAACCGGCCGGGCGGGCCGGTCGGCACCGGCGGCAGGAACGGCAGGAACCCCAGCGTGAGCAGGCGTGGCCGGTGCTCACGGCGGACCAGCGCGAGCCCGGCCATCATCAGCGGGTCGCACAGGACGACGTCCGCTCGCTGCCGGTCGATGACGCTCAGCTGGTGCGGCATCGCGCGGACGAAGTTCGCGAGTTCGAACCGGGCGAGCCCGAGGCCGCGCTTCCCGGCGCGGCCGGGGATCGAGCCGTCGAGGTCGGTCTCGTCGAAGTCGGCCTCCGGCGGCAGCGGCTCGACGGCGGCGCCCAGCTTCTCGAACGTCTCCCGGTAGCGCGCGCCGGTGACGACGAGGGCCTCGTGCCCGGCGGCGACCAGGGCTTCGACGATCGGTTTCGTCGGGCCGACGTGACCCCGGGCGGGCTGGACGCAAACGAGGACACGGGTCATGGCTCCCCTTTGAGCGATACGTTGTACCATCCAATTGATGACGGTACCCGAAGGCGCGCGACGCCGTTACGCGTCGCCGGTGCGCGAAGCCCGCGCGCGCCGGACGCGGGCCCACGTGGTGGCGACGGCGGGGGAGTTGTTCGCCGCGCGCGGCTACGCGGGCACGAGCATGCGGCAGATCGCCGCCGAGGCCGGGGTGAGCCTGGAGACGGTGACGCAGACGGGCCGCAAGCCGCAGCTGCTGCTGGCCGCGTTCCGGGACGGCTTCGCGGGCGACCCCGACGCGGTGAACCTGGACGCGCTGGCGGGCCCGGCCGGCCCGGCGGACCTGCCGGCGGTGGTGGCGAGCGTGGCCGCGGGCGTGCACCGGTCGCTGCCGATCTGGCGCGCGTTCACCACGGCGGCCGCGGCGGACCCGAAGGTGGCGGCAGTCCGGGCCGAGCTGGCGGTGGCCCGCCGCGCGGAGATCGCGGACCGGCTCTCGGCGGCGGGCCTGGCCCCGGCAGGCGGTTCGGCGGGCCGGCTGGCGGACGCGATCGGGCTGATCACGTCCCACGAGGCGTACGACCACCTGACGACGGTGTGCGGCTGGGCGCACGAGGAGTACGTGAAGTGGGCGGCCGCGGCGATCCCGGCCCAGCTGACGCTGGACTGGGCGTGAGCGCTAGCCGGCCGCCGCCTGCAGGCCGCGGGTTCCGATGCCGCGCAGCACTTCCACCCGGTCCGAACCCGGGCGGCTCAGCACCCAGCTCGACCCCGGCACCGCCTTCGCGCGCTTCTTCAACGGCGCCAGCAACCGCGAAACCTCCTGGTACGAACCGATCGCCCCGCTCGCGCACACCAGCGTCGCCAGGGACACGGTCACCGGCAGGCCCTCCGCCGTCCAGTGGCGGTCCAGCAGCGCGCCCGCCACCGTGGCGATTTCGTCGACGTCGCAGACCACCAGGAAGTCGTCGCCGCCGACGTGGCTCACGCGCATCCGGCGCAGGCCGCCGGCCAGGTCCGTCAGGGCCGCGCCCAGCTCGCGGATCAGGTGGTCGCCCGCCGCGAAGCCGGCCGTGTCGTTGACCTCCTTGAAGCTGTCGATGTCCAGCCAGGCCGCCACGAACGGCTCGCCGATCGTGATGCGGCGGCCCACGTCGCGGGCGATCGTGTCGCTGCCCGGCAGCCGCGTCAGCGGGTTCAGCGCCGCCGCCGCTTCCACCTTCGCCTCCGCCACGCCGCGGACCACCTCGGTCACCAGCACCACGCCGAGGCAGCGGCCGAGCTCGTCGACCACGACCACGTCGTCGCCGGTGCGGCCCCAGTCGGCGTCGGTGACCAGCTCGAGGAACTCCATCGCGCCCGCGCGGCCCTCGATCGTGTGCGGCGCGTCCGCGAGCCGGGCCGCCGGGCGCTTCGCGTGCAGCGCGTGCCCGTACGGGCCGGTGACCGCCACCAGGAACCGCGTCCGGTCGACCGACCAGCGCGGCCGGTTCAGCTCGTCCACGCCGACCACGCCCGAGGGCGCGTCCGCCGCCGCGAGCACCGCGCGGACCTCGTCGCAGGTCGCCGTCTCCGGCAGCGTCGTCGCCGGGCGGAGGAAGTCGCCGACGCACGGCGCCGGCGCCGGGGCCGCGGGACGGCCGCGCGTCAGCAGGGCCGGCGCGGGCCCGGCCGCGGTCGGCGGCGCGAGGAGGTGCCCCTGCGCGATCCGGACGCCGAGGCCGCGGACGGCGTCGAGCTGTGCGTCCGTTTCCACCCCGGTCGCGACGAGCCGGGTGCCGGTGCGGTTCGTGTAGTGCAGCAGCGCCTCGACCACGGCGACCGCGGCCGGCTCGTCCGGCAGGCCGCGCAGCACCGTGCGGTCGAGTTTCACCAGGTCGATCGGCGCCTCGACGAGCAGGGCCAGCGGCAGGTCGCCGCGGCCGAGGCCGTCGAGCGCCAGCCGGAAGCCGAGCTCGGTGAGCGCCCGCATCCCGGCGAGCGCGCGGCCGGCGGGCAGCGGCGCGAACGGCGGGCCGATCTCCAGGACGACGTCACGGGTGCGGCGGCCCGCGTCGCCGAGCGCTTCGAGGAGGTCGTCGTACATCGACGGCGGCGCCGCGAGGGTGCGGGCCGAGACGTTCAGGTGCAGGGGGAGTGCGGTCGGGTTCTCGGCGTCCTGCCGGACGGCGGCGGCCGCGAGGCCGAGGTCGGCCTCGGCGAGGCGGCCTTCGCGGCGCGCCTGCGTGAGGAGCTCGGGGACCGTTCCGTGGCCGGGCCTGGCCAGCGCTTCGTGCGCCACGACGCCCCCGGTGTGGAGGCTGTACAGCGGCTGGAAGGCGAAGCGGACCGCGCGTGGCGACTTCACGGGCCGATCGTCTCGGCTCGCGCGGTGAAGGGGAACCGATGTCGACTGATGTTCACCGGGGATTACCCCCATCGGCGTACCTGTTTCAGTGTTGACTTATATAAGTTGCTACTTGTAGCTTGGCCGGGTGCACGCGTTCGACGTCCTCGGCGACCCGGTCCGCCGCCGGATCCTCGAGCTGCTGGCCGACGGCGAACGGGCCGCCGGCGCGGTGACCGAGGTGATCCGGGCCGAGTTCGGCATCTCGCAGCCGGCCGTCTCCCAGCACCTGAAGGTGTTGCGGGAGAACGGGTTCGCCATCGTCCGCCAGGACGGGACGCGGCGTCTGTACGCGGTGGGGCACGCCCCGCTGCGGGACGTCGACGGCTGGCTGGACCGGTTCCGCCGGTCCTGGACGCCGCCGCTGGACGCCCTGGCCACCGAAATCGCCCGCGGCAAGCGTGCCCGGCGCCGCACCGAAGGAGAACCACCGTGATCGACGTCAGCCACCAGATCAGCGCCGTCCGCCGGACGGTCGGCAAGCGCGTGCTCGAGGCGGGTGAGGCGCGCGTCATGACCATCAGCCAGGTCTACGACACCGACGCCGACGACATGTGGGACGCGGTGACGAACGCCGAGCGCATCCCGCGCTGGTTCCTGCCGGTGTCCGGCGAGCTGCGCGTGGGCGGGAAGTACCAGCTGGAGGGCAACGCGGGCGGCACGGTCGAGCGCTGCGACCCGCCCAAGAGCTTCGCCGCGACGTGGGAGATGCACGGCGGCGTGAGCTGGATCGAGGTCCGCCTGACGCCCGAAGGCGACGGCACGCGGTTCGAGCTGGAGCACGTCGCGCACGTCGACGACCACTGGGAGCAGTTCGGCCCGGGCGCGGTCGGCATCGGCTGGGACATGGCCCTGACGGCCCTGGTCCGGCACCTGGCCGCCGGCCCCGCGTACGTCGTCGACCCGCAGGAGGCGATGGCCTGGATGGCATCACCCGAAGGGGTCGAGTTCGTGACCGCGGCCGGCGAAGCGTGGTACGCGGCACACGTGGCCGGCGGCGAGGAGGAGGCGGTGGCCCGCGCCCAGGCCGATCGCTGCCTGGCCGCCTACACGGGCCAGCCGGAGTGATGCCCCGCGCGGATCAGCGGTCGGTGTACTTGACCGCGGTCAGGGTGATCACCGCGTCGGGCGGGACTTCGGTGCCGGGCGCCGGGTCCTGGCCCGTCTGGCGCCAGTTGCGGTCGATCACCAGCGCGCGGCCCTGGCCGGTGCCGTCGACCTCGCGCAGGTTGTAGAGGCCGGCTCGCTGCATCGCGTCCTGGGCGTCCTGGTGGTTCATGCCGGAGACATCCGGGACCTTGATCGGCGCCGCCGGAGCGGAGGCCGAGGGCGCGGTCGTGGTCGGAGTCGTCGTGGCGGGTGAGCCGGGTGGGGCGCCGCACGCGGCCGCGGCGAAGGCGAGCGCGGCCAGGGTCGTGACCATCCGTCGGGACATGCCCGCGGGGTACCCACGCGCCTGCCCGCCGTTCAGGTGAACCTGCGGATAAGGTCGGCGCATGGATCAGGGCAGCGAGCACACCGACCCGCGGGCCGCGCGGCGCGATCCCGTGGCGAACGTCGGCGGGTTCACCGACCTGGCGACCAGCCCGTTCCGGATCGACCGCGACCGGATCGCCGCGTCGCCGTTCTTCGCGCGGCTCGGCGGGGTGACGCAGGTCGTCAGCGCCGGCGGGGCCGGGCTGCTGCACAACCGGCTCACCCACAGCCTCAAGGTCGCGCAGGTCGCCCGGGCCATCGCCGAGCGGGTCACCACCGGGCCCGACGCCGGCCTGGCCGACAAGCTCGGCGGCTGCGACCCCGACGTCGCCGAGGCCGCCGCGCTCGCCCACGACCTCGGGCACCCGCCGTTCGGGCACCTCGGCGAGCAGACGCTCGACCGGATCGCCCGCCACCGCTTCGGCCTCGCCGACGGCTTCGAGGGCAACGCGCAGACGTTCCGGATCATCACCACCACCGACGTGCGCGGGCCGTCGGCGATCGGCCTCGATCTGACCGCCGCCGTGCGCGCCGCCGTGCTCAAGTACCCGTGGCTGCGGCTGCACCACCCCGCACCGCACCCGTCCGAGCTGGCCGTGCCGCCGCGCGGGGCGGCCGAGCCGGGCGGCCTGCCGGGCACCGGCGCGGCCAAGTTCTCCGCCTACGCCACCGAACTCGACGACTTCGAGCAGGCGCGTGCGGCCTTCGCCGGGCGCGTCGAAGGGTGGCAGCAGACCGTCGAAGCGTCCGTGATGGACACCGCCGACGACATCGCTTACGCCATCCACGACCTGCAGGACTTCCACCGCATCGGCGTCCTGCAGCACGCGCCGGTCGCGGCCGAGCTGGGGGAGTGGCTCGAGCACGCGGCCGAGCTGGCCGCGCTGGACGACGAGACGCTGCACGCGGACCTGCGCCGCCCGGGCCGGTCGCTGGAACGCCTCCGCCGCCGCCTGCACGCCAAGGACGCGTGGATCGTCGACGACGACGCGTTCGCGGCCGCGGTCGCCCGGGTGCGCGCGGAGCTGGTCGACGGCCTGCTGGCCGGCGAGTTCGACGGCTCGATCGAGGCCGAGCAGGCGACGGCGGCGTTCTCCGCGAACTGGACGGCCCGCCTGGTCGACGGCGTCTTCCTGGTGGCCTCGCCGTCCACGCGCACCGGGCACGTCTCGCTGCGGCCCGCCCAGTGGCACGAGGTCCAGGTGCTCAAGTTCGTGCACCGCCGGTTCGTGCTGCTGCGCCCGGACCTGGCGCTGCACCAGCGCGGCCAGGCCGGCGTGGTGACGAGCCTGGTCGACGCGCTCGACGCGTGGCTGCTCGACCGCGACGAGGTGTCCCGCCTGCCGCGCCGCCTGCACGACCTGGTCGAGCTGGCCCGCGCGGAGTACGCGGGGCTGGCGCGCTCGGCGCCGGAGCTGCTGGTGGGCGCGACGGGCGAACCGGTGACGGGGGCCGACGCGGTGCGCGGGCTGGCTCGCGGCCGCGCGGTGGTCGACTTCGTGGCTTCGCTGACCGACAAGCAGGCGGTGACCCTTTTGGACGCGCTGTCGGGCCGGGCCGCCCAGCCGTGGTCGGATTCGTTCGTGCTCTGAGCGGCGGGCCCCGGCGGTAACGAACCTCCCCCACGGCCCCGCCGGTTGCACGCTGCCGGTGAGTGGTTTGTGGACTTCCCACTCCGTGGTCACCCTTGCGGACACCGGTGGGACGATCATTTGTCCGGTGCGTGTCCGGTGACTGGTTCACCGCTGCGCTGAACGGCCTACGTCATCCGGCCTATTCGGGAAATTATCCGTCCTTTGTCACTCGAACGGCTGATGTTTACGGAGAACACCCGGTACTTAGCTGGATCCAGCCGGTGATCACCGGCGTCGGTCAGCGTGAGTCGGGGCACGCGCCTGGAGAATCGGAGGGCGCCCGTGCGTCGTACCCGTTCCAACAGATCGAGAACCACCGTCCTGACCGCCGGGGCCGCGGCGCTGCTCGCCGCCCTCGGCCTCGTCTCGCCGCCCGCCGCGGGCGCCGCGACCGCGTCCACACCGGACAGTTTCAGCGAAACCGCGCAACAGCAGATCGCCGCGCTGCAGGCGGTCAAGGCGGGCCGCACCGCCACCGAGTCCAAAGTAGACAGCAAGCTGCTGGTCGCCGAAAAGGGGCTGGGGAAGCAGCTGAACGCGCTGCAGTCCGGCGTGGGCGCCGGCGGCACCGTCGTCGTCGACATCCGGGCGAGCAAGGTCTCGCCCGACCTCATCGCCGGGCTCACCAAGGCCGGGGCGGGCATCCGCGCGGTGTCCGACCGGTACGCCAGCGTCCGGGCCGAGGTCCCGGTGGCCAAGGTCAGCGAGATCGCCGCGCGCGGCGACGTCAAGCGGGTCGAGCAGGCCGACCAGGCGATGACCGCCCGCGAGCTGGCCACCCCGGCGGCGACGCCGGGCAAGGCCGGTACCCCGGCGGAAACCAAGCAGCAGAAGGCCGATCGCATCGCCGGCGAGCTGCAGAAGGCCCTGAGCGCCAAGGCCCAGCGCAGCGCCGTCGCGGCCGCACCGCTGGTCAGCGAAGGCGACCGCGCGCACAACGCCGACATCGCCCGCCAGCAGTTCGGCGTCACCGGCGTCGGCGTCAAGGCGTGCGCCCTGTCGGACGGCGTCGACTCCCTCGCCGCTTCGCAGGCCAAGGGCGAACTGCCGCCGGACGTCGACGTCATCGCCGGTCAGGAGGGCGACGGCGACGAGGGCACCGCGATGCTCGAGATCATCCACGACCTCGCGCCCCGCGCCGCGCTCGGCTTCGCCTCGGCGTTCAACTCCGACGCCAGCTTCGCGGACAACATCCGCAAGCTGCGCTTCGAGTCGCACTGCGACGTCATCGTCGACGACGTCATCTACTTCAAGGAATCGCCGTTCCAGGACTGGATCATCGCCCAGGCCGTGAACGACGTCACCGCCGACGGCGCGCTGTACTTCTCGTCCGCGGGCAACGAAGGCAACGTCGCCAGCGGCACCGCCGGGCACTGGGAAGGCGACTTCGCCGACTCCGGCAAGGCGATCGGCAAGTTCGCCGGCACCGCGCACAACTTCGCCGGCGCGGCGGGCAACCAGATCTACGAGCCGATCTCCAACGCGTCCTCGGCCGGCGTCCCGGTGACGCTGCACTGGTCGGACCCGATCGGCGCGTCCGCCAACGACTACGACCTCTACCTGCTCAACGCCGCGGGCGCCGTGGTCAGCTTCAGCCAGAACGTCCAGGACGGCACCCAGGACCCGTACGAGATCCTGCAGACGCCCACGTTCGGCGGCACCGGGCTGCGCCTGGCCATCGTCAAGTTCTCCGGCCAGAACCGCTACCTTTCGCTTTCCGCGCTGCGCGGCCGGTTCTCCGACTCGGCGGACGGCCTCAAGGCGTTCAACACCCCGGGCGTGACGGTCGGCCACTCGGCCGCGCGGGACGCCTTCAGCGTCGCGGCCGCCCCGGCGGCCAAGGCGTTCGGCCGGGCCCTCGAGCCGGGCGACCCGGCCAACCCGGCGGGCCCGTACCCGGGCTCGTTCAGCGGCGCCACCAAGGCCGAGCGGTTCACCTCCGACGGTCCGCGCCGCGTGTTCTACGAAGCCAACGGCACGCCGATCACCCCGGGCAACGTCTCCTCGACCGGCGGCGAGGTCCGGAACAAGCCGGAGATCACCGCGGCCGACGGCGTGCAGACCAGCGTGACCGGGTTCAACCCGTTCTTCGGCACCTCGGCCGCCGCCCCGCACGCGGCCGCCATCGCCGCGCTCGTGCTGTCCGGCAACCCCGGCCTGCCGCCCGCGGAGGTGCGCGAAGCGCTGATCAACACCGCGATCGACATCGAAACCCCGGGCCGCGACAACTTCACCGGGGCCGGCGTCATCCTCGCGGACAAGGTGCTGGCCTACACCGGCGCCAGCCCGCAGCCCCTCGCGGTGGCCAAGCAGCCGACGGTCACCCCGGCCGACGGCGGCTCGGCGCTCGACCCGGGCGACACCGCCAAGGTGACGCTGCCGGTGACCAACGACGGTGACGGCACCGCGGTGTCCACCAGCGTCGTGCTCACCAGCCCGACCCCGGGCGTCACGGTGGCGCCGCGGGCCAAGTCCTACGGCACCATCAGCCCGGGACAGACCGGCGTCAACGACTTCACCATCACCGTCCCGGCGAGCCAGCAGCTCGGCGTGCCGGTGGTGCTGAACGCCCGCGTCACCTTCGCCGGCTCGCACTCGCCGACGACGTCGACGTTCTCGCTGCCGGTCGGCACCCCGTCGCCGGTCGCGCAGGACTTCGCCTACACCGGCGCGCCGGTGGCGATCCCGGACAACAGCCCGGTCGGGGCGTCGGTGACCATCCCGGTCACCGGGGTCGGCCGCGCGTCCAAGGTGACGTTCTCGGTGGACGGCACCACCTGCAGCACCGATCCGGCGTCGACCACGGTGGGGCTGAGCCACTCCTACGTCGGTGACCTCGTCGGCACGCTGACCGCGCCTTCGGGCGCCAAGGCGACGGTGTTCCAGCGCAACGGCGGTTCGGGCAAGAACCTGTGCCAGGTGGTCTTCGCCGACAACGCGGCGACCGCGTTCAGCACGGTGACCTCGGCCAACGCGCCGTTCACCGGCACGTACCGGCCGGCGCAGGCGCTGACCGGCAACCTCGCCGGTGCGGCGGCGGACGGCACGTGGACGTTCTCGGTGGTCGACGCCGCCGCGAGCGACTCCGGCACGATCCGCGCGGTGGCCCTGCACATCAACGGGTTCGTGCAGCCCCCGGCGGCCGGCGCGCCGTCGAACGTGCGGGGCGTGACGAACAACGGCCCGGTGCACCCGCTGTAGGCCCCAAGCGCCCCAATGTGGCGTTCGGTGCGTCCAACGCACCGAACGCCACATTGGGTGCGTCGGACGCAACCAACGCCACATTGGGGCGCTACCTTCTGGCCATGGCGAAGGCGCGGGACGTCGCGGGCGGCGGGCGCGCGGTCGAGGTGCCGCCCGAGCGGCTGGCCGGGTTCTTCGCCCGGTTCGCCGAGCGGCACGACGGCATCGCCGGCACCGAAGCCGGCCCGCACGAGGTCCGCGTGACGGCGGCCGACGGCACCACCGCGACCGCCACTGTCCCGTTCGGACCGCTTGGGGAGCCCTCGGTGGCCGGGCTGGTCGCGCACGCGCTGGTTCCGCGGACGATCGCGCTCGTGCTGGTGCGCCGGGGCGGCCACAGCGTCGGCATCGCGCGGGGCGGCCGGATCGAGGTCTCGCGCACCCACCGGCACCTCGTCCAGGGCCGCTCGGCGGCCGGTGGCTGGTCGCAGCAGCGCTTCGCGAGGCGTCGCGCGGGACAGGCCCGCCACGCGCTCCAGGACGCCGCCAAGGACGCCTTCGAGGTGCTCGTGCCGCGGCTGTCCGAAATGGATGCCGTGGTGCTCGGCGGCGACCGGCGGGCGCTCGACGAGCTGCGCGAGGACCGCCGGCTGGCGCCGCTGTTCGCCCGTGCGGAACCCCGCGTGCTCGACGTCGGCGAGCCCGGCCGGGCCGTGCTGGAGGAGGCCGCCGTCCGCGCGCTGTCGGTGCAGGTCACGCTGCGCGACGGGTGAGACCGCACACGTCCGGAAAACCCGGTGGACCGCGGCCCGTACACTGGGCTCCGTGGATATCCAGCTGGAGTGACGCCGCGGCCCGAGCGGCCGCCTGAAGCTGTCCTCCGTACGCCCCCATTCCACGGGAGTTCCCCTTGATCACGGCCACCGGCCTCGAGCTGCGCGCTGGTTCGCGCATCCTGCTCAACGGCGTCACCCTCCGCATCCAGCCCGGCGACCGCATCGGCCTCGTCGGCCGCAACGGCGCGGGCAAGACCACCTCGCTGAAGGTCCTCGCCGGCGAAGGCGAGCCGCACGCCGGCGAAGTCCGGCGCACCGGCGAACTCGGGTACCTGCCGCAGGATCCGCGCGAAGGTGATCTTTCGGTCACCGCGAAGGACCGCGTGCTCTCCGCGCGCGGTCTGGACAAGCTGATGCGCGACATGGAGAAGGCGCAGGCCTCGATGGCCGAGCTCGTCGACGAAGCCGCGCGCGACAAGGCCATCAACCGCTACGCCCGGCTCGAAGAGCGCTTCGCCTCCCTCGGCGGGTACGCCGCGGAGAGCGAAGCCGCGCGGATCTGCTCCAACCTGGGCCTGGCCGACCGGGTTCTCGCCCAGACACTGGGCACGCTCTCCGGTGGTCAGCGCCGCCGGGTCGAGCTGGCTCGGATCCTGTTCGCTGCGGCCGAAGCCGGCGCCGGCGGCAAGTCCGAGACGATCCTGCTGCTCGACGAGCCGACCAACCACCTGGACGCCGACTCCATCAACTGGCTGCGCGGCTTCCTCAAGCAGCACGACGGCGGCCTGGTCGTGATCAGCCACGACGTCGAGCTGCTGGCCGACGTGGTCAACAAGGTCTGGTTCCTCGACGCCACCCGCGGCGAGCTCGACCTGTACAACATGGGCTGGCAGCGGTACCTCGACGCGCGCGCCACCGACGAGAAGCGCCGCCGCCGCGAGCGCGCCAACGCCGAGAAGAAGGCGTCGGCGCTGCAGCAGCAGGCTGCGAAACTCGGGGCGAAGGCGACGAAGGCCGTGGCGGCCAAGAACATGGCGCGCCGCGCCGAGCAGATGCTGTCGTCGCTGGAAGACACCCGCCACGCCGACAAGGTCGCCCGGATCAAGTTCCCCGAGCCCGCCCCCTGCGGCCGCACCCCGCTCACCGCGGAAGGTCTCTCGAAGTCGTACGGCTCACTGGAAATCTTCACCGGCGTCGATCTCGCCATCGACCGCGGTTCGAAGGTTGTCGTACTCGGGCTGAACGGCGCCGGAAAGACGACTTTGCTGCGGCTGCTCGGCGGAATGGAAACCCAGGACACCGGATCCGTCGTTCCGGGTCACGGATTGCGCCTGGGCTATTACGCACAGGAACACGAAACTCTTGATCATGACGCGTCGGTGTGGGAAAACATCCGACATCTCGCGCCGGACACCGGCGCGCAGGAGTTGCGGAACCTGCTCGGCTCGTTCCTCTTCACCGGCGAACAACTCGACCAGCCGGCAGGCACGCTTTCCGGCGGCGAGAAGACCCGGCTCGCGCTGGCGGGCCTGGTCTCCAGCGCTGCCAACGTGTTGCTGCTGGACGAGCCCACGAACAACCTGGACCCCGCCAGCCGCGCGCAGGTCCTGGACGCCTTGCGCAGTTTCGCCGGGGCCGTCGTGCTGGTGACCCACGACCCGGGCGCGGTCGAGGCCCTGGAGCCCGAGCGGGTCATCCTGCTGCCCGACGGGACCGAGGACCACTGGTCGGCGGACTACCTCGAACTTGTCCAGCTCGCGTGAGGCGTGCGTCCATTCGGGTGCAAGATCACTGACCGCAGAGCACTGGAATGGCCCAATGTGATCGCAATTTCGGCTGTTTCACGTCTGTCGTCTGGCATTCCGGCGCTCAGTGTTCGATCATTGCCCCGGCAGGGGCCGATATGTGGCCCAGAACACTCTCGGCGGGAAGGCGATCGACGTGGCTGATCTCAAGAAAGGCGCGCGGATCACCGGCAACACGCGCGACAAGCTGGCCGCTGACCTGAAGAAGAAATACGAGAAGGGCTCGAGCATCCGGGCTCTCGCGGAGTCGACGGGGCGGTCCTACGGCTTCGTGCACCGGGTGCTGTCGGAGTCCGGCGTCCAGCTGCGGGGGCGCGGCGGGGCCACCAGGGTCAAGAAGAAGTAGTCGCGGAACGCTGCGCGGGGGGCGCAGCGGGCACTTCGGCCACGCGGAACGTCAGGTGGGCCCCGAGCAGGACCAGCGGGTACACCAGGTAGCCGTAACGGGTGGCCGGGGTGAGCAGGATCAACGCGCCGAGTCCGACGGCGGTGCGCAGCAGTGCGCCGGAGCCGTTCGCGGGGGGCCGGCGCACCAGCCACACCAGCACGGCCACGGCGGCGGCGCCGACGAGCACGAACGCCGCCACCTGACCGAACGGGCCGGTCCCGGCGATCAGATGGCCCGGCAGCGGGCTGGCCGCGGGCGAGCGCACGACGCCCATTCCGAGCGGGAACCGGAAGACGTGCTCCACGAACGCCGCCGGATCCACCAGGTACACCGGCAGGTGCACGGCGGCCGTCGTCGCCACCAGCGCCGCCGCGAACCGGCCCAGGGCCGCCCAGTCGAGCCCGTTCCCCCGGCGCACCAGCACGAGGACCGCCAGCACCGCGGCCGCGGGCGCCACGATGAGCTTCGCGCTGATCACCAGCGCCAGCACCAGGCCGGACCAGGCGAAGCGCCCGGTGGCCGCCAGCGCGCAGCTGAGCACCAGCAGGCCGACGATCGCCAGGTCCGGGCCGGCAACGGCCCAGGTGAGCGCGGTGAGCGGGCAGGCCAGCGCGAGCTGCGCGGCGCCGACCGGCACCCGTGGCCGGTTCAGCAGCTTCAGCGTGCCCAGCACGCACGCGCAGGCGGCCAGGGCGAACATCCAGCGGGCGTCGGTGAGCGCGTCGGTCAGCGGCGTGCCGCCGAACAGCGCCCGCGGCAGGCCGAAGATCGCCATCACCGGGCCGTAGGGCGTGTAATCGTTTACCACCGGCGGCCGGCCGAGCGCGGTGACGTCGACGTACGGGGTTCCGTGGTGCAGCAGCAGATCCGCGGACCGCTCGATCACCCAGACCTCGGGCTGCGCGGCCCACGAAACCGGCGTGATCAGCCAGTCCACCCCGGTGAGGCGGCGAATCACCAGAAGCGCCAACGGAAGGATCATCGCCAACAGCGCGACGACGGCGATGCCGCACCAGCGTGACCCGAGCACGCCGGCCGGGCGGCGTCCCCGGCGCGCGGCCAGCAGCAGGTATCCGCTGTGGGCCGCGCCGAAGCCGTAGGCCACCGTCGCGAAGTTGCCCCAGACGCGGTAGCCGTAGAATTCGGACACCAGCGCCGTGGGCAGCGCGAAAGCCAGGCAGGCCAGGTAGAACCCCAGGTCCCCACGCAGGGGCGCGGCCTCCCCGGTGCGCGCCGGCGCCGTGAAGAGCCGGGCCGCGCGCCGCCATGCGGGCGCCTGGCCCACCTCCGTTTCCACGTCGCCAGGCTACCGAGGCGCCTTCGCCCGGTTCAGCCGACGTCTCGCAGGCGGGGCAGCAGCTTGGCGGCAGCTTCGGAGGCGGTGACGACGTCGTCGTGACCCGTCGGCATCAGGACGAGCTCGGTGAAGCCGGCTTCGGCGTGGCTGCGCGCGAGGCGCAGCGCACTGTCCGGATCGGACGGCAGCCGGAACTGCACGGCCCGCCGGATCGTCGCCGGGTCGCGGCCGGCCGCCGCGCAGTGCGTGTCGAGGACGCGGGAAAGCCGTTGCAGCTCGGCAATTTCCGTTCCCGGCAAGGCCGCGTTGAGCCAGACGTCGGCGTGCTCGGCGACCACCCGCAGGCCGCGCTTTTCGCCGCTGCTGCCCAGCCATAGCGGCGGTTTCGGCCGTTGCACCGGCTTCGGGTCGCTGATCGCGCCGGTCAGCGTGTAGTGGCGGCCGTGGTGGGTGGTTTCCGGCCGGGTCCACAGCAGCTCGAGGATTTCGCAGGTTTCGGCCAGCCGTTCGACGCGTTCGACCGGCGACGGCGTCGGTGTGCCCATCATCGCGTCGGTCAGCGTGTCGCCGCCCGCGCCGAGGCCGACGTCGAGCCGGCCGCCGGAGAGGTGGTCGACGGTCGCGGCGATCTTGGCGAAGGTGCCCGGGTGCCGGTTGGTGTTGCCGGAGACCAGGCAGCCGATCCGCACCCGCCGGGTCGCTTCGGCCATCGCGGCCAGCAGGCTCCAGCCGTCGAAGACGTCGCCGGTGCGGCGGGGACCCATCGGGGCGAGGTGGTCGAACACCCAGCAGCCGTCGAACCCGGCGTCGTCGGCGATGGCCCAGATCTCGCGGAGGTCGGCGATGCCGATGTGCTGCTGCGGCGGCTTGAGGCCGACGGTAATCATGGGGGACTCCTGATCGTCAGTGATGCTGACGATCAGCGTAGGTGTAGAGTTCCCCCATGTCCAGCGCGCCTCCCGCCGTCACCCGCCGGCTCGGTTACCTGCTCAAGCACGCCCAGCTGCGGCTGGCGGAGCTGGCCGAGCCCTTGTATGCACCTCTCGGCGTCACCGGGCGGCAGCTCGCGCTGCTCGCGCTCTTCGGGGCGGGCCCGGCGCAGTCGCAGCAGGAGGGCGCGGCCCGGCTCGGCGTCGACCGGACGACGATGGTCGCGCTGGTCGACGAGCTGGAGGTCAAGGGCCTGGTCCGGCGCGAGGTCGCGCCGGGGGACCGGCGCAAGCGCCTGGTGACGCTGACGCCCGAAGGCGAGCGGGTCCGCGAGGCGGGCGAAGAGGTGACGCGGCAGGCGGAAGCGCTCCTGCTGGAACCGCTCTCGGCCGAGGACGCCGAACGGCTGCGCACCGCCCTGCACCGGGTGGTTCGCGTGGAGTGAACGGCCGGGGGAAGCAATCGGGCAATGGTGACGTTGTCCAGGTCATATCCGCCGAAAACCTCAGCTATGCTGGAGGTTTCCGAGACTGGGGGTTCCCGTGGACAACATGTGGGGGTTGTGGAGTTCGGCGATGCGCGCCGGCGACACACCCAAGGCGCTGAGCCGCGGCACGCTCAAGCGCGTCGCCCGCTTCGCCCGGCCGCACTGGCGGCGCCTGCTGGCCTTCCTCGTGCTGACCGTCGTCTCGGCCGTGCTGGCCGTGACGACCCCCGTGCTGGCGGGCAAGGTGGTCGACGCGATCGTCGGCGGCCGCGACCTGCCGCTGGTCATCTGGCTCGCCGTCGTCATCGCCGTGCTGGCGATCGCCGACGCCGGGTTCGGGCTGGTCGAGCGGTGGCAGTCCGCGCGCATCGGCGAGGGCATCATCTTCGACCTGCGGCGCGCGGTGTTCGAGCACGTGCAGCGCATGCCGATCGCGTTCTTCACGCGCACCCGCACCGGGGCGCTGGTCTCGCGGCTCAACAACGACGTCATCGGCGCGCAGCGGACGTTCACCGCGACGCTGTCCGGGCTGGTCACCAACGTCATCCAGCTGGCGCTGTCGCTGGCCGTGATGCTCACGCTGTCCTGGCAGGTCACCTTGATCGCGCTGGTGCTGCTGCCGATCTTCGTGATCCCGGCGCGGCGGCTCGGGCGGCGGATGGCCGGGCTGCAGCGGGAGGCCGCGGACCTCAACGCCGGGATGACCACGCAGATGACCGAGCGGTTCTCCGCGCCGGGCGCGACGCTGGTGAAGCTGTTCGGCCGGCCGGTGCAGGAGGCGGACGACTTCGCGCTGCGGGCCGGGCGCGTTCGCGACATCGGCGTGCGGACCGCGATGCTGACCCGCTGGTTCATGACCAGCCTGACCCTGGTGTCGGCGCTGGCCCAGGCGCTCGTCTACGGCCTCGGCGGGTATCTCGCGCTGACCGGCAAGCTCGCGCCGGGCACGGTCGTCGCACTGGCGCTGCTGCTGACCCGCCTCTACGCGCCGCTGACCGCGCTGGCCAACGTCCGCGTCGACGTGATGACGGCCCTCGTGTCGTTCGAGCGGGTCTTCGAGGTCCTCGACCTGGACCCGATGATCAAGGAGAAGCCGGCCGCGCGGGCGCTGCCGCCGTCGGAGGGCGTCTCGGTCGAGTTCGCGGACGTCCGCTTCGGCTACCCGGCCGCGGACCGGTACTCGCTGGCGTCGCTGGAGGACGTCGCCACGCTCGACCACCGCGGCGGCGAAGAGGTGCTGCACGGCATCTCCTTCCGCGCCGAGCCGGGGGAGATGGTCGCGCTGGTCGGGTCTTCGGGCGCGGGGAAGTCGACGATCGCGTCGCTGCTGCCGCGGCTGTACGACGTCGACGCCGGCGCGGTGCGGCTGTCCGATGTGGACGTCCGGGACCTGAGTTTCGCGTCGCTGCGGGAGACGGTCGGCGTCGTGACGCAGGACGGGCACCTGTTCCACGACACGATCCGCGCGAACCTGGCGTACGCGCGCCCGGAGGTCACCGACGACGAGATCTGGGCGGCCCTGGAGCGGGCCCGGCTCGGCGAGCTGGCGCGGTCCCTGCCGGACGGCCTCGACACGACGGTCGGCGAGCGCGGCTACCGCCTGTCCGGCGGCGAGCGCCAGCGGCTGACCATCGCGCGGCTGCTGCTGGCCCAGCCCAAGGTCGTCATCCTGGACGAGGCCACCGCGCACCTGGACTCCGAGTCGGAGGCCGCGGTCGCCGAGGCACTGACGCACGCGCTGGCCGGCCGCACGGCCCTGGTCATCGCCCACCGGCTGTCGACGGTCCGCGCGGCCGACCGCATCCTCGTCCTGGAGCACGGCGAGATCGTCGAGCGCGGCACCCACGACGAACTCCTGGCCGCCGGCGGCCGCTACGCAACCCTCCACGCAACCCAGTTCGCCGACGAAGAACCCGCCGTCGCGTGATCAGAGCCGGAACTGGCGTGATTCAAGCCGGATCTCGCGTGATTGGAGCCGGAACTCGTTAGTTACGGCTCCAATCACGCGAGTTACGGCCCCAATCACGTGGGTTCCGGCTCTGATCACGGGGATTACGTGTTGGGGAGGGACTCGTGGAGGGCTTGGACGAGGGCCATTTTGCGGGGGTCGTCGCGGATCAGGGGGCCCAGCTGGTTGAGGGTGTAGCCGAAGGCGATGCCGTTCTCCGGGTCGGCGGCGCCGGTGGAGCCGCCGAGGCCGTCGTGGCCGAAGGCCGCGGGGTTGGGGCCGAAGCCGCGGGCGTCGCTGCCGAGGTAGAAGCCCAGGCCCCACTCGTTCGGCAGGCCGAGCACCGCGTCGATCTCCTTGCCCTGGCTCTCGCGCGCCCGGGCCAGCCCCGCCGGGGACAGGAGCGTGCCGTCGGTCAGGCCGGCGTAGATCGTGGCGATCGCGCGGGCCGTGCCGTGGCCGTTCAACGCCGGCAGCACCGCACGCCGCCACGCCGGGTCGTTGGCGTCGTGGCCCTGGACGCGCGGGTTCATCAACGCGGCCTGCGCGACCGGGCCGGCCGCCGCGAACGCCGCGGCCAGCGCGTTCGCCACCTCCTCCGGCACGACCGGGTCCACCAGGGTCGCGCAGCGGTCCAGGTCGGTGTCCGGCGCGAGGCCGATCGAGAAGTCCGCGCCCAGCGGCCCGGCGACCTGCTCGGCGAAGAACTCGCGGATGCCCTGCCCGGCGATCCGCCGGACGACCTCGCCGACGAGCCAGCCGTACGCGAGCGCGTGGTAACCACCCGCGGACCCGGGCTCGGTCAGCGGTTCCTGCGCCGCGAACAACGACGTCATCAGGTCCCAGTCGTAGAGCTCCTCGACCCGCACCGGCCGGTCCAGACCGATCCCGGGCACGCCGGAGCGGTGCGAAAGCAGCCAGCGCACCGGGATCCCGTCCTTGCCCGCGGCGGCGAACTCCGGCCAGTACTTCGCGACCGGGGCGTCGACGTCGAGCTCGCCCGCGTCGGCGAGCCGGTGCGTGCAGAGCGCCGTCATGCCCTTGGTCGTCGACCAGACGTTGGCCAGGGTGTCCGGCTGCCACGGCCGCGCGCGGTCCGGACCGGACCAGCCGCCCCACAGGTCCGCCACGACTTCGCCGTGGCGGATGGCGGTGAACGCGGCCCCCAGCTCGCCGCGGGAGCGGAAGTTCTCCTCGAACGCCTCGCGCACCGGCTCGAAGCCGGGTGCGCACTCGCCGTGCACCGTCGCCGTGGCGCCGTCCATCGGACCTCCTCCGGGAGCGACCGGTCCACACCGACCAGTCGGTATGTCGACGTCAAAACCGCCGGGCACGCGCGTCAAGACGTGCCCGGCGGGTGCTTTCCGACGAACTACCGCAGGCGGGGGACGATTTCGCCGTACTTCGCCAGCAGCGCGGCGTTCGCCTCGTCGCCACCCTCCACATTGGAGCTCCGCCACAGCGGGACCTCGAGGCCCTCGGCCGTTCCGCGGTCGTACACCTGGGCCAGCACCAGGTTCCACAGGAACGCGTTGACCACAGTGGACAGCGGGGCGGTGCGCGGCGCGTCCGGCGGGTAGCTTGCGTCGCCGGGGACGACCAGCGAGTCCAGCACCACCGTGCCCTGCTCGACCAGCGTGCTCGACGACCGCCGCGGCGCCGCCGCCACGCACGCCCGCGACGTCACCGCGATCACCGCCGCGCCCCGCTCGCGCGCCTCGATGCACAGCTCGACCGGGTACGGGTTGACCCCGGAGGTCGAAAACACCACCAGCACGTCGTCCGGCCCCGGCGCGCGCTCGGCCAGCACCTCCGCGGCCAGACCGGTGCGCCGCTCGGTCCGCGTGCTCGACACCGCGCCGTGCAGCGGGAGCAGCTCCGGGTGGTACAGCGGGTAGACGCAGGCCAGGCCGCCGGCCCGGTAGAACGTCTCGGCGACCGCCGCCAGCGAGTGCCCGGCGCCGGCGGTATAGACCAGTGCGTCGGCGCGGATCACCCCCAGCACGAGGTCCGCCGCCGCGTGCACCGCCTCGGCGTTGGCCTGTTCGACGTCCGCCAGTTGCTTGGCGACACTGCCCGCGATGTCCGTGGCGCTCACCACACCCACCCTTCCGTCGGGGATCGGGCGCCGAATCTACCGCGAAGATGGTGGCAGGCGGTGGAATAGCCGGGTGACCGATCAAGGTTGACCCGAACGTCGGGATGCGGAAGTCCCGGACAGTGGGAGGTTTGGGTGAGCGAGGCGGAACCGGCGGTGTCGCGGTGGCCGGCGCGCGGGCGGACCGAAGCGGTCGTGCTCGTGCTGCACGGCGGTGCGGAACGCGGCACGGGCGCGGTGCCGCCCTGGAAGCTCGCCCACCTGCGGATGGTCCCGATGGCCCGCGCCCTGCACCGGGCCGGGCGGAAGAACGGCGTCGAGGTGCGGCTGCTGCGCAACCGCCGCTACGGCTGGAACGCCCCCGCGGAGGACCCGGTCGGCGACGCCCGCTGGGCCCTCGACCGCATCCGCGCCGAGCACCCCGGCCTGCCGGTCGTCCTGGTGGGTCACTCGATGGGGGCACGGGTGGCCCTGCGCGTGGCCGACGACCCGGCCGTGCGCGGGGTCTGCGCGCTGGCGCCGTGGACGCCGCGGGGGGAGCCGGTCGACGCCGTCGCCGGGCGGTCCGTCCTCATCGTGCACGGCACCCGTGACCGGATGACGAGCCCGGCGGAGTCGCACGCCTTCGCCGAACGCGCCGCGCTGGTCGCCGCCCGCGTCGCCCGGTTCGAAATCGCGAACGAGGGGCACGCGATGCTGCGCCGGGCCGGGGTGTGGACCCGGCTGACGGTGGCGTTCACCCGGGACCTGCTCGCCGGGAACGACGGCGGCGCGCTGCGTGAGGCGTGGGCCGCGACCGGGCCCGAGCGGCTGCGAATTTCGGTATGAAAACGCCCCGAACAGGGCATTCGGCGAAACGCGCCGCGGGGTGCGGCGAACTAGGATCGATCCGGCGCAGCCGGCCGGAGGGAGAACCCGTGACCATTTTGAGCGCTGACCGGGCGTCGGCCCAGGACGTCCCGGACGAGTCCCGCTGGCCGGGGCTCGCCACCCCACCCCACTCCGCGCTGCGCGCGCGGATCGCCGCCGCGCTGTTCCGCCGCGCGGTCCGCCCGCTCGACGTGCGGGTCACGTTCCCGGACGGCACCGTGCTCGGCGCCGGCGGCCCGGAAGCACCCGAAATGCGGGTCCTGCGGCCCGAAGCGTTCTTCCACCGCCTCGGCGTCGACGCCAAGATCGGCTTCGGCGAGTCCTACATGGCCGGCGACTGGACCGCGTCCGAGCTGGCCGAGGTGCTGACGCCGTTCGCCGAGCGGATGGCCACCCTCGTCCCGCCGGCGCTGCAGAAGTTCCGGCGGATCGCCGAGCGCACCCAGCCGCCGTCCGAGGAGAACACCCTCGAAGGCGCGCGGGCCAACATCCACCGGCACTACGACCTGTCGAACGACCTCTTCGGCGCCTTCCTCGACGAGTCGATGATGTACTCCTCGGCGTTGTTCGGCCCCGCCGACGACCTGACGGCGGCCCAGCACCGCAAGATCGACAGCGTCCTCGACTACGCCGGCGTCCGCGCGGGCAGCGAGGTCCTCGAAATCGGTACCGGATGGGGTGAACTCGCCATCCGCGCCGCCGCCCGCGGCGCCCACGTGACGTCGTTGACCATCTCGGAGGAGCAGCGCGCGCTGGCCACCGAGCGGATCGCGGCCGCCGGGTTCTCCGGCCGCGTCGACGTGAAGCTGTGCGACTACCGGGAGTCGAGCGGCCGGTACGACGCCGTGGTCAGCGTCGAGATGATCGAGGCCGTCGGCGCGTCCTACTGGCCGGCGTTCTACGCGACGATCGGCGAACGGCTGCGCCCCGGCGGGCGGTTCGGCCTGCAGGCCATCACCATGGACCACGACCGGATGCTGGCCGCGTCGCGCGCCTACACCTGGGTGCACAAGTACATCTTCCCGGGCGGCATCATCCCGTCGGTGCGCTCGATCGAGGAGGGCGTCAAGGCGAACACCCGGCTCAAGCTGGCCGGGATGCGCGAGTTCGGCCAGGACTATGCGCGCACGCTACGGTGGTGGCGCGAACGGTTCCTGCACCGCTGGACCGACATCGCCGGGTTCGGGTTCGACGACGTCTTCCGCCGGATGTGGGAGTTCTACCTGGCCTATTCCGAGGCCGGGTTCCGGTCCGGGTACCTCAAGGTCCACCAGTTCGGCTACGAGGCGACCGGCCGGTAACCCTGTCCTGCGGGGGTCGAACCCCCGCACCCCCGCCCAGGGGCTCCGCCCCTGGGAACCCCGGGAAGCGGCTGGTCGGCAACCCGACCCCGGTGCCGCACGTCTTCCTGGAGAAGGCGTGCGGTGTACTGACGGCGACAGATTTGTCCGGATCGGGATTGGGTGATGGTGATGACGTACCGTGGCGACGACGGCGGGCGCCGGATGCCGCCGCCCCGGCCGCCCGCCGGCCGCTCCCGGGACCACCAGCGCGCGCAGATGATGCCGCTGCCCGGACGGGGCCGCAGCCCGTACGACGAGCGCACCCGCCCGATGGGCACCCGCGAACCGGAGTACGCCCCGCCCCCGCCGCCGCGGCAGGCCCCGCCCCGCCGCCCGGTGGACGACGGCTACCCGCCGTCCCGGCCGCCGCGCCGCCGCCGGTGGAGCATCGGCAAGGTCCTCGGTGCCCTGGTGCTGGTCTTCGTCGTGTTCCTCGCCGGCATCTGGGTCTACCTCGAGTTCTCGATCAAGCGCGTCGACGCGCTCGCCGACTACTCCGGCCGCCCGGTCGCGGCGTCCGGCACCAACTGGCTGATCGTCGGCTCGGACAGCCGCGAAGGCCTGACCGCGGAGGACGAAGAGCGGCTCGCCACCGGCGACGTCGCCGCGGCGGGCGGCGGGCAGCGCACCGACACGATCATGGTCGCGCACCTGCCGGACAACTCCACCAAGCCGACGCTGCTCTCGCTGCCGCGCGACTCGCAGGTGTCGATCCCCGGGCACGGCAAGAACAAGATCAACGCGGCGTTCTCGCTCGGCGGCCCGAAGCTGCTCGCGCAGACCGTCGAAGGCGCGACCGGGCTGCACATCGACCACTACGCGGAAATCGGCTTCGGCGGGTTCGCCAAGATCGTCGACGCGATCGGCGGGGTCGACATGTGCATCGACAAGGACATGAACGACACCATGACCGGGATCGACATCAAGGCCGGCTGCCAGTCGCTGGACGGCCGCTCGGCGCTGGGCTTCGTCCGGATGCGCCACAGCGCGGCGACCCCGCGTTCGGACCTCGACCGCGTCGCCAACCAGCGCAAGTTCATCGGCGCGCTGGTCAGCCAGATCGCCAGCCCCGGCACGCTGCTGAACCCGTTCGACTTCTTCCCGCTGCTGTCCTCGGCGCCGGACGCGCTGACCATGGATTCGGGCGACCACGTGCACAACCTGGCCGGCCTGGCGATCGCGATGCGCGGGATCTCCTCGGGCGGCGTGGTGACCACGACGGTGCCGGTGACCAGCGGGTCGGCGGAGAACTGGGACAAGGCCAAGTCGAAGCAGCTGTTCGACGCGCTGAAGAACGACAGCGAAGTGCCGGACAGCGTCATCGTGAATTAGTTCGCGCGCAAGGTCCCGGCCGGGGCACCATGAGGTGCATGGAAATCCCGGCCGAGACCCACCGCGACGGTGACCTGACGCTGACCCGCTGGCGGCCCGCCGACCGGGCCGCCCTGACCGCGGCGGTCGGGGGGTCGCTGGACCACCTGCGCCCGTTCCTGATCTGGGTCGCGGGCGGCTACACCGACGCCGAAGCGGCGGAGTTCCTCGCGCTGACCGCAAAGCGCTGGGAGAGCGGCGAATCCTGCGAATACGCGGTCCGGGCCGGCCCGGACCTGGCCGGCGGCATCGGCGTGATGACCCGCGACGGCGGCGTCGAGATCGGCTACTGGCTCGCGCGGGGGTTCGTCGGCCGTGGCCTGATCACCCGGGCGGTCCGGCTGCTGACGGCGGAAGCGTTCCGCCTCGGCGCGGGGTACGTCGAGATCAAGCACGACGAGCGGAACGTCCGAAGTGGAGCGGTGCCGGCCCGCTTCGGGTTCACGAAGGTGCGCACGGAACCGGCGGAGAAGCCGCTGGCGCCGTCGTGCACGGGCACCAACCAGGTGTGGCGGCTGGTCAGGACACCTTGTTCCGTTCCCGCAGCACCTTGAGCGCCTGGTCGGCGTGGACGGTGAAGTTGAGCTCGCTCTTGATCCGGGCGAGGATCTTCCGGTCCTCGCCGATCACGAAGGTGGCGCGCTTGGCGTGCAGCGGCAGGAGTTTCCGCCAGACGCCGAACTGCTTCGCGACCTCACCCTCCACATCGGACAGCAGCGGGTAGTCGAAGCCGTGGGTGTCGGAGAACTGGCGCTGCTTGGTGACACCGTCCGGGCTGATGCCGACCCGGTGCGCCCCGACCGCGGCGAACTCGGCGGCGAGGTCGCGGAAGTGGCAGCTCTCGGCGGTGCAGCCACTGGTCATCGCGGCCGGGTAGAAGAACAGGACCACTGGTCCGGTGGTCAGGAAGTCGCTGAGCTTGCGCTCGGCGCCCTGGTCGTCGGGCAGGGTGAAGTCGGGGGCGAGGTCTCCGGCGTCCATGGACGTCCCTTCTCGTCGGCGGCAGGACCATTCTGTCCGGAGTTCGGAGCCGCCGTGGCACCGGCTTGGTCTTTCCCGCTGTCGGCCCGCCGCCGGCCCCCCAATGTGGCGTTGGGTGCGTCAGACGCACCCAACGCCACATTGGGGGGTTCGGGCTCAGGTTCGCGGGTGGCGGTTGATCAGCTCGTCGACCTCGTCGCCCGTGGCCGAGTCCGCCACGAACGGGCCGCGGGCCGCGAGGACCCCCAGCTGGCGCAACCGGGCCGCCTGGTCGTGCGTGCGGACCCCCTCCGCGCCGACTCGCAGGTTCAGCTCGCGGGCTCGGGTGATCAGCTGGGTCAGGTGGCGCAGGTCGGGCTCGGCCGGGTCGTCCGTGTCGAGTGCGTCGACCACCGGGCCGGACAGGATCACGTGGCGGACCGGAAGGCGGTGCTGGGGGATCAGCTCCAGGTCCGCCGAACCCGAAATCGTCAGCACCAGCTGCGCGCCCAGGTCCGCCAGGACCGCCAGGGAGTCCAGGACCTCGCCGCGGGGGTCGAGCATCGAGTCGCGGTCCGTGCACAGGCGCAGGGCGCGGGCCGGGAGCTCGTGCTTGTCCAGCTGCTCCTTCACCAGCAGGACCAGGTCCGGGTCGATCGCCAGGCGGGCCGGCAGGCGGACGCAGACGTCCGGGGCCGCGTCGCCCAGGCGGGTCCGCCAGCGGGCCGTGGCCGCCAGGGACTCGGCCAGGAGCCAGCGGCCCAGCGGCACCGTCATGCCCGTCGTCTGGGCCAGCGGGTAGAACTCGTCCGAGCCGAGCTCGCCCTTGTCCGGGTGGTTCCACCGCAGGCCCGCGTTGACCACCGCCAGCTCGTCCGGGCGGGCGAGCTTCACCGTCGGCTGGTAGACCAGCGAGAACTCGCCGTTCTCCAACGCGCCCGCGATCACCGCGCCCAGCTGGTAGCGGCCGCGGTCGCGGGCGTCGAGCTCCGGGTCGAACAGCATCCACTGCGCCTTGCCGGCCTCCTTGGCCCGGTGCAAGGCGATCTCCGCCGCCCGCAGCAGTTCCGCCGCGCCGCCCTCGACGGCCGCGCGGACCACGATGCCCGCGCTCGCGCTGACGCCGATGCCGTGCCCGCCCAGGTAGATCGGCTCGTTGAGGTCTTCCAGAGCACGCTCGACGAGGTTGACGACCTCCGTCGCCGCGAGCTCGCCGCGCAGCAGCGCCGCGAAGCCGTCGCCGGACAGCCGCGCCACGAACCCGTCGTGGTGGCCGGTGAACACCGCCGACAGCTTGTTCGCGACCCCGCGCAGCACCTGGTCGCCGACGCCGGCGCCGAGCCCGTCGTTGATCACCTTGAAGCCGTCGACGTCGAGGTACACCAGCGCGATGTCGTCGCGGGCGCCGGCGCCGAGCGCGGCCTCCAGCTTGGTCGTGAACGACGACGCGTTGGGCAGCCCGGTCAGCGGGTCGTGCACGTTCTGGTGCAGCAGGCGCTCCTGCAGCAGGTGCAGCTCGTTCGCGTCCGACACCATCAGCACCGGGTAGACCGAGCCCGGCCGGTCGCCGGGCAGCCGGGCGAGCGTGACGTCGGTCCAGAGCTGCCCGTCCTCGGAGTGGTCGAGCAGCATCCGCTCCTGGTAGCGCTCACGCCCCGAGGCCACCTGCGCCAGCCCCGCTTCGAGCCGCGAGACGTCGTGGTCGGTCGAGCCCAGCTCGGCGAGGTGCTTGCCGCGCAAGCGATCCGGGGAACAGCCGAGCAGCTGGCCGAGGGCGAGGTTCGCCTCCACGATGGCGCCGTCGGGGTCGGCGAGCGCGATCCCCATCGGCGACGCGGCGTACAGCGCGGTGAACCGCAGCAGCGCGCCGTCGTGGCGCGAGCCGGCCTGGTCGACCGCGTCGTTCGCGACCTCCAGCAGCAGCGATTCCAGCTCCTCCGGGGGAAGTGTTACTCCTTTGGTGTCGGCCAACGTCGCCGCCCACCGGCGCGCCACGTCCAGCAGCACTGGCGCGGCACCGGGCTCAGGCACACTCCACCTCTTCACGCACAGGTATGGCCAGGTCGGACACGGTGTCGGGGATCATGCAGCCACACCAGGCAGCTCTCGCCCACGATCGATGCCACGCCATCATGCGCGTCACGGGGTGTCTACCGGCTGAACGAGTGAACGAATCTCCACAACCGGTAACTTTTCGTTACCGGGTGTATGCGCTGGTGGACAGTACGCGGGTCAGCGGGGCGCCAGGTGGACCGGGAGACCGTCCGCGGGCACCGGGAGGGAGACGTAGTCCCAGCGCGCGGTGTAACTCTTTGGAACCGACCAGCGGTACGCCCGCAGCAGTTCGTGCATCAGCAACTTCACCTCGAGCCCGCCGAAGTGCAGCCCGATGCACTTGTGCGCGCCGCCGCCGAACGGCATCCACGCCATCCGGTGCGACTTGTCCTCGCGCCGCGGCTCGGCGAACCGCTCCGGGTCGAAGGCGAAGGGGTTCGTCCAGCACTCCGGCGTGAAGTGGTTGACCGTGGGCGAGACGCCAACCAGGGTGCCCGCCGGGATGTAGTGGCCCAGCACCTCGGTGTCCTTGACGGTCTGGCGGGTCAGCGACGGCACCGGCGCGACCAGCCGCAGCGCCTCTTTCATCACCAGGTCGAGGGTTTCGAGCTGTTCGACGGCGTCGATGTCGAGGAGGCCGTCGCCGAGAGCCAGGGACTCTTCACGGGCGCGTTCCTGCCACTCGGGGTGCTTGGCCAGGTAGTAGGCCATGGCGCTGCTGGTGATGGTGGTCGTGTCGTGCGCGGCCATCATCAGGAAGATCATGTGGTTGACGATGTCGGTGTCGGAGAACCGGTCGCCGTCCTCGGTGGTGGCCTGGCAGAGCGCGGCGAACAGGTCGTCGCCGCCGGAACGTCGTTTGGCGGGCAGGGTTTCACCGAAGTAGCGCTCGAGGACCTTCCGCCCGTGCAGCCCGGCCGACCAGCGCCCGCCGGGCACCGGGAAGCGCACGAAGGCGGTGCCGGCCCGCACGGAGCTGACGAACGCGCGGTTGATCCGGGCCGCGTCGCCGCCGCTGGGCATGCCCATGAACACGCGGGTCGCGACGTCGAGGGTCAGCTGCTTGAGCGCCCAGTACAGCCGCGGCCGCCCGGCCGCGCCCCAGCCCGCGACGCCTTCGCGCAGCGCGGGCCCCATTTCGCCGACGTAGCCGGCCAGCCGCGGGCGCGTGAAGGCTTCCTGCATGATCCGGCGGTGCAGGTGGTGCTCACCGAAGTCCATCAGCATCAGGCCGCGCTCGAAGAACTTCTCGATGAAGAACTTCCAGCCCTCCTGCGAGAACGCCTTGTCCTTGTTGACGAGCGCGATCTGCGTGGCTTCCGGCCCGGACAGCGCGACGATCTTCCGGCCGAACCCGCCGGTCCACGACACCGGGCCGTAGAGCTCGTGGCGGCGCAGGCCGAAGGCGGGGCCGAACCGCATCATCTCGAGCATGTGCCCGACCACGGGCGGCCCTTCGTCGCCGAGCACCGGCTTGAGGCCGCTGCCGGCGGGCGGGGTGGCGAGCTCCTTGACGGGCCAGCGCGACCGCAGCCACCGCTCGTCGACTTTGTGCGGCAGGGGGAGCGCGGTCAGCGCGGGAACGCGGTCACGCAGTGCTTCGGCGGCTCGGCTCACGGTGCCCGGCAAAACGACCATCTCCCCGTCGAGATCGGCTACCCCTCCACGATGCCCTCTTGTTGACGGTCTGACAACACCTGGGCGGCCGTCTTTTCGGGTGGTCCCGGCCGGCGCCGGCCGAGCCGGAGGGGCTTCCGGGCTGTGGTGGGTTCCTTGAACGCTGCCTAACGGGCGGCGCAGTACAACTGACGATGCGACCCCACGGCGTCGCCCGCCGGGAGGGCCTTGTCGGCCGCAGGCAGGGAGGTCGCATGGTCGCGGGTATTCGAGCCGGCGCGGTCTTGGGTTTTGGCGCAATACGAGCAGAATCCGACTTGGTCGATCAAACGGCGGCCCGCCGGTACTCGCTCGGCGTTACGCCGCGGACCCGCTTGAAGGCCGCGCTGAACCCGAAGGCGTCGGCGTACCCGACCTGCCGGGCGACCTCCGAGACGGTGACAGCCGGCCGTTCCGTCAGCAAGTCCGCCGCGAGGGCCATCCGGCGGCGGGTCAAGTACGTCAGCGGCGGTTCGCCGACCAGGTCGGCGAACCGCTTGGCCAGCGTCGAGCGGGACACCCCGGCGCGCTCGGCCAGTGCGGCGACCGTCCACGGTGCCGCGGGCTCGTCGTGCAGCAGGCGCAGCGCGGGCCCGGCCACCGGGTCGCGCTGGGCCGTCCACCAGGCCGGGGGTTCGCCGCCCGGGCGGTCGAACCACGCGCGCAGCGTGCAGACGAGCATCCAGTCGAGCAGGCGGTCGAGCACCACCTGCTGCCCGGGCGTGTCGGCGGCGACCTCCTCGGCGAGGTGGTCCAGGACGGCGTCCCCGGTGCCGCCGCCGACAACGCGCAGCACGACGGGCAGGGCGTCCAGCAGTGGCCGGCTCACCTCGCCGCCGGCCGGGTAGGCGCCGACGATCAGGGTGGTCGGGCCGTCGCCGTCGTCGCGCCAGCCGCGCCGGTGCCGCGTGCCGCCCAGCTCGGGAGCGGCGCAGAACTCGCCGCACGCCACCGGTTCGGCGGCGGTGCCGAGCTCGTCGACAAAGGTGAAGGTCCCCGGCCCGCGCACGACGACGGTGTCGTACGCCCGCAGCGGCTCGGGCTCGCCGTGCCCGGGGACGATCCAGCCGCCGCCGGAGAGCACGGTGCACAGGGTCAGCGGGGCGCCGTCGACGAAGTGCAGGGAGAAGGGCGGCGTGAGCGCCGAGCTGCCGAAGAGCGAGCCGCGGGCCCGCGCGAGGTCACCGAACACGTCCACGGCCCCGACGTTAGACGAATGGACAGGCATTCCGGCGCTTCACCCATGGGATCGTCCGCGGGCAAGCGGTTGAATCGAGACATGACCGCACTGACTTCCGACGACCTCGAGTTCCTCCGCCGTCCCCTGCACGGCTTCCTGACGGTGGCCGGCGCCGAGCCCCGCCCGGTCTGGTTCGAGGCGGCCGGCGACGGCACGATCCAGCTGTTCACCGAACCGGACGCGCTCAAGGTGCGCCGCGCCCGCCGCGACCCGCGGGCGTCGCTCGTGGTCGCGGCCCCGGTGGGGGAGCGGGAACGCTGGGTTTCGGTGGCCGGCCGCGTTTCGATCGAACCGGACGGCGCGCGCGACCTCGCCGCCCGCCTGGCGGCGCGGTACTGGGACCTCGGCGACCCGGCCCGGGCGGCGGACCTGGAGGCGATCCTGAAGATCGACCAGGTGCGGCTGGTGATCCACCCGGAAACCGTGCGCCGCTACGCGTACTGACGCGGGATGGCCGAGCTGCCGGTTCGCGATCGGGCGGGCAACGTGCTCCTCGCCGTGCGCCGGGTCGCCGAGAGCGAGCTGCCGCGCCTGGTGCCCGCCGCCCTGGTCGTGGTCGTGCACGCCGGCGCCGTCCTGCTGATGTTCGACAAGCGCCGCCGGCAGTGGGAGCTGCCCGGCGGGATGGCCGAACCCGGGGAAACCGCCCGCGAGACCGCGGCCCGTGAACTCGCCGAAGAAACCGGCATTCACGGCGTGGCGCTGACCTTCGCCGCGGTGGCCGAGTTCGCCCTGACCCGTCCGGTGCGCCGGGAACTCCTCGCCGTCTACCGGGCCGAGCTCGCCACCGCGCCCCGGCTGACGCTCAGCGAGGAAGGGCTCGGCTTCCGGTGGTGGTCGCCGCGCGAGCCCGTCGATCCGGACGTGAGCCCGCTGGATGCGGAGATGGCGATCCGCACGACGTGAAACGGCCCCGCTCCGGCGAACCGGAGCGGGGCCGGGTGCGGCCGGGACTCAGTCCCAGTCGAGGGCGCCGCCCGACTGGTACTCGATCACGCGGGTCTCGAAGAAGTTCTTCTCCTTCTTCAGGTCCATCGCCTCCGACATCCACGGGAACGGGTTCTCCGTCTCCCCGAAGATCGGCGCCAGCCCGATCTGCTGCGCGCGGCGGTCGGTGATGAAGTGCATGTACTGCTCGCACAGCTGCGCCGACAGGCCCAGCATGCCGCGCGGCATCGTGTCGCGCGCGTACTTGACTTCCAGCTCGCACGCCTCCTGCAGCATCCCGCGGACCTCGGCCTGGAACTCTTCGGTCCACAGGTGCGGGTTCTCGATCTTGATCTGGTTGATGCAGTCGATGCCGAAGTTCAGGTGGATCGACTCGTCGCGCAGGATGTACTGGTACTGCTCGGCGATGCCGACCATCTTGTTCCGGCGGCCCAGCGACAAGATCTGCGCGAAGCCGGTGTAGAACCACATGCCCTCGAAGATCACGTAGAACGCCACCAGGTCGCGCAGGAACGCCTGGTCGGCCTCCGGCGTGCCGGTCTCGAAGTCCGGGTTCTCCAGGTTCTGCGTGTACTTCAGCGCCCACGCGTCCTTGTCCGAAATGGACGGGACCTCGCGGTACATGTTGAACAGCTCGCCCTCGACCAGGCCGAGGCTCTCGCAGATGTACTGGAAGGTGTGCGTGTGCACGGCCTCCTCGAACGCCTGGCGCAGCAGGTACTGGCGGCACTCGGGGTTGGTGATCTGCCGGTACACCGCGAGCACGATGTTGTTGGCCACCAAGGACTCCGCGGTCGCGAAGAAGCCCAGGTTGCGCTTGAGCATCTGCCGCTCGTCCTCGGTGAGGCCGTCCGGCGACTTCCACAGCGCGATGTCGGCCTGCATGGCGACCTCGGTCGGCATCCAGTGGTTGTTGCAGCCGGCCAGGTACTTCTCCCACGCCCACTTGTACTTCATGGGCAGCAGCTGGTTGACGTCGGCGCGCGCGTTGATCATGCGCTTGTCGTCGACGTTGATCCGGGCGGCGCCGACCTCGATCTCCCCGAGGCCGGTCGCGTCCGTCGTCTCCACGTTGGTCATTTCGGCAGGGATTCCTTTACTGGCAGGCTTCGCAGTCGGGGTCGTCGATGCGGCAGGCGGCGCCCTCGGTGGCGACGAAGTCGACGTCCGGCTCGGGCTTGGGCGCGGGTGCGGGAGCAGGCGTCGGCGTGGGCGCCGGGGCCGGGGCGGCCGCCGGGGCCGCAACAGCCGGCGTGGCCGAGACGGCGTTCAGCTTGCCGTCGGTGCCGCGCAGGGTGCTCTTCTCCACGTGCGTCGCGGACTGCGCGCGCAGGTAGTACGTGGTCTTGAGGCCCTTGTGCCACGCGTAGCGGTACAGCTGGTCCAGCTTGCGGCCGCTCGGTGCCGCGATGTAGAGGTTCAGCGACTGCGCTTGGTCGATCCACTTCTGGCGCACCGAACCCGCGTCGACGATCCACTTCGACTCGATCTCGAACGCCGTCGCGTACAGCGCCTTCAGGTCGTCCGGGACGCGGTCGATCTGGCCGAGGCTGCCGTCGAAGTACTTCAGGTCGCTGACCATGACCTCGTCCCACAGGCCGCGGGCCTTGAGGCTCTTGACCAGGTGCGGGTTGACGACGGTGAAGTCGCCGGACATGTTCGACTTGACGAACAGGTTCTGGAACAGCGGCTCGATCGACTGCCCGACGCCGGAGATGTTGGAGATCGTCGCGGTCGGCGCGATCGCCATCACGTTGGAGTTGCGCATGCCGACCGTCTTGACGCGCTCGCGCAGCGGCGCCCAGTCCAAAGTGGACGAGGTGTCGACGTCGAGGCCGTCACCCTGGCGGGCGTCGATGAGCAGCTGCAGCGAGTCGATCGGCAGGATGCCCTTGCTCCACAGCGAGCCCTCGAACGACTGGTACTGCCCGCGCTCCTCGGCGAGGTCGGTCGACGCCGAGATCGCGTAGTAGGAGAGGTGCTCCATGGACACGTCGGCGAACTTCACGGCCTCTTCCGAGGCGAACGGGACGCCGATCTCGAACAGCGCGTCCTGGAAGCCCATGATGCCCAGGCCGACCGGGCGGTGGCGCAGGTTGGAGCGGCGCGCCTCCGGGATCGTGTAGAAGTTGATGTCGATCACGTTGTCCAACATGCGGACGGCCGTGCGCACGGTCTTCTCGAGCCGCTCGGTGTCCAAACCGGACGGGGTGACGTGCTTGAGCAGGTTGACCGAGCCGAGGTTGCAGACCGCGACCTCGTCGACGGTGGTGTTCAGCGTGATCTCGGTGCACAGGTTGGACGAGTGCACGACGCCGACGTGCTGCTGCGGCGAGCGCAGGTTGCACGGGTCCTTGAAGGTGATCCACGGGTGGCCGGTCTCGAACAGCATGGTCAGCATGCGGCGCCACAGGTCGACCGCGCGGATCCGGCGGAACACCTTGATCTCGCCGCGCTCGGCCATCGCCTCGTACTCGCGGTAGCGGGCGGAGAACTCGTTGCCGTACAGGTCGTGCAGGTCCGGCGTCTCGTTCGGCGAGAACAGCGTCCACTGCGCGTCGGCCTCGACGCGGCGGAGGAACTCGTCCGGCACCCAGTTCGCGGTGTTCATGTCGTGGGTGCGGCGGCGGTCGTCACCGGTGTTCTTGCGCAGGTCGAGGAACTCCTCGATGTCCACGTGCCATGTCTCGAGGTACGCGCAGGCCGCGCCCTTGCGCTTGCCGCCCTGGTTGACCGCGACGGCGGTGTCGTTGGCGATCTTGAGGAACGGCACGACACCCTGGGACTGGCCGTTGGTGCCTTTGATGTGCGCGCCGAGACCGCGGACCGGGGTCCAGTCGTTGCCGAGGCCGCCCGAGTACTTGGCCAGCAGCGCGTTGTTCTTGTACGCCTGGAAGATCGAGTCCAGGTCGTCGTCCACCGTGGTCAGGAAGCAGGACGACAGCTGCGGGCGCGTGGTGCCGGAGTTGAACAGCGTCGGCGTGGACGCCATGAAGTGGAAGCTCGACAGCAGCTCGTAAAACTCGATGGCACGAGATTCCCTGTCGTCCTCGCGGATCGCCAGGCCCATGGCGACGCGCATGAAGAACGCCTGAGGCAGCTCGAAGCGGGTGCCGTCGTGGTGCTGGAAGTACCGGTCGTAGAGCGTCTGCAGGCCGAGGAAGCCGAAGTCGAGGTCGCGCTCGGGGCGGATCGCGGCGGTGATCTTGTCCAGGTCGAAGCGCTGCAGCTCGGCGTCGACCAGCTCCAGCTCGATCGCGCGGCGCAGGTAGGCGCGGAAGTACGCGGGGTACTCGGCCGCCATCTCGTCCTGGCTGGCCTGACGCGGCTTCTTCGCGAGGTAGCTCAGCGCCTCGCCGCGCAGCTTGTCCAGCAGCAGCCGGGCGGAGACGTAGGAGTAGTTCGGCTCCTGCTCGACGAGCACGCGGGCGGCCAGGACCTGGGCCAGGGCCAGCTCGTCGGCGCTGATGCCGTCGTAGAGGTTGCGCTTGGCCTCGGCCAGCACCGGCTCGGCGGTGACGTCTTCGAGGCCGGCGACGGCCTCGATCACGACGTGGGAAACGCGGGCCCAGTCGAGCGGGCGCAGGACGCCGTCGGTGCCCTTGACGTTCAGCGCGACCTCGGTGGCGGCCGGCTTGGCGGCCTCGCGGGCCTTGGCGCGCTCGTCGCGGTAGAGGACGTAGGCGCGGGCGACCTTGTGGTGCTCGCCGCGCATCAGCGCGAGTTCGACGATGTCCTGGATCTGCTCGATGTGCAGGGCGGTTTCGGGGCCGGCGTGGCGCAGCAGGGTGGTCTCGACCTGCTGCGTGAGCTCGGCGACGACGTGGTGCACGCGGGAGGACGCGGCGGCGTCGCCGCCCTCGACCGCGAGGAACGCCTTGGTCAGCGCAACCGAGATCTTGCCGGCGTCGAACGGCGACACGCTGCCGTCCCGCCGGATGACCCGGATCGCGGTGGGGGTATCGGCCGCGGCGGGCCGCTGACCGGTTTCGACTGACATGCGTGTCTCCAAGTTTTCGGGCGCGTTCGATCGCCACACGGCCTCGCGAGGCCGTGCGCTGCGGTTTCTCCAAAGCTGCCCGGCGACCCTCCGCAGCGGTCTCCCCGTCGCTGGGGGCTGCCGGTTCCCAGAGACTACATGTAGGGGTTGGTGCTCGCACGGGACCCTAGATGGCGTGTCACGAGTTCACCCTGACGGGATCAGGTGCTCACCCAGCGGTGCCGAACCGCAGCTCCGCGCCGGGCAGGGCGAGGCTCAGGAAGGGCCGCCGGCCGGCCAGGTAGCCGAGCGGGCCGCGCGGGTTGACCGTCCAGTCGGCCGCGGCGAGGCCGGGCCGGATCTTCGCGCCGACCGGCGTCCGCACCGGGGTGCCGTCGCGGTCCTGGAGGACGTCGAACCGGCCGGGGAGGGCGAGCGGCGAGCCCGGCCTCGGCGTGAAGGCGGCGGTGGCGATCCAGTCGTCGCCGGTGGCCGCGGTGTACGTGCGGTCGGTGAACTGCAGGGCGGCGAGGTCCTTCGGGATGGCCCACAACTCGCGCCCGCCGCGGAGCGACCCTTCGGAGTCGACCCAGATCTGGGTGATGGTGCAGGTGGTCCGCCGGCCCCGCACGGGGACGGCGGCGAGCAGCTCGTGGTAGCTGAGCTGCCCGGGCTCGCGGTAGGCGATCCAGGCGGTGAAGACGGAGGTGTACCCGGCGACGGACAGCGCGCCCGGGTGCACGTCGCGCGCGGGGACCCGCCAGATCGAGACGTGGGCGTCGGCGACGAGGTTCCAGGGCTGCGGCGGGTACGGGGTCATTTCTCCAGCCAGGGCAGGTAGTCGGGCAGGTCCTTCTCGACGCGCATGCCGAACGAGGGCGGCCGCTTCTGCAGGAACGACAGGACCCCTTCGACGGCGTCCGGGTTGGCGCCGAGGCCGCCGATCAGCTTCGAGTCGAGTTCGTGCACGGGGAACGGCGACTCGGCGCCGGCCATCCGGTAGAGCAGCTGCCGGGTGACGGCGACCGACACCGGCGCGGTCGTCTCGACGATCTCCCGCGCGAGCCTCATCGCCTCTTCGAGCACGGTTCCGGTGGGGAAGACCTGGTGGACCAGGCCTTTTCCGAGCGCCTCGGAGGCGGGGAAGACGCGGCCGCTGATCATCCAGTCGAGCGCGGTGCCCATCCCGACGAGCCGGGGGAGGAACCAGGCGGACGCGCCTTCGGGGTAGATGCCGCGGCGGGTGAAGACGAACCCGAACCGCGAGTCCGCCGACGCGAGCCGGTAGTCGCAGGAGAGCGTGATGGTGAGCCCGCCACCGACGGCGGCCCCGTGCAGGGCGGCGATGACGGGCTTGTTCATGGTGAAGATCCGCTTCGAGCACCGCCCGGCGGGTTCCTGCCAGGCCGCGTCCGGGCCGTCCGCCGGGTCGAAGTCGAAGCCGCCTTGCGAGAGGTCGGCCCCGACGCAGAAGTCCTCACCGGCCCCGGTCAGCACGACGACGCGCACGTCCTCGTCCCGATCGGCCCGATCGAGGGCGGCGCCGAGCTCGTCGGCCATCCGGACCGTGTACCCGTTGCGCGCCTCGGGGCGGTTGAGCGTGACAATGGCGACCCGCTCCGCGACGGCGTAGGTGATCTCGGCGTAGTCGGCCATGCGACGAAGCTATTGCAGCCGGCCGCTACTGGCAAGATGTCAATAGTGGGTCCGACGGGGGGTGGCGCGGCTGGAGCGCCGGCTTAGGTGGAACCGCGGCGGGCGCGGCGGGCCACCCAGGCCGAGGCGCCGCCGGCCGCAGCCGCCGAAGCCCACGGGACCACGGCGCCGACCACGACCACGGCGCCGACCAGCAGGACGAACAGCGAAACGATCCTGAGGAAAGCTTCCCGGTCGCCGGTGAAGGCAAGGTTGACGACCTGAACGAGCAACCGGGAATCGGGCTCTTCGGTGTGCCGGGACAATTCCCGGTCTGTTGAGGGCGCGATTTGCCCGCCGGGCATCTCGTTCTCGCCTGGGACGTGTTTCCGGGTCTGCATGGTGCCTCCTCGGCCGGCGCTGGTGGAGGTCGATCGTTCGTCGATTCCCGGCGAATTGGGGCCTCGAGCGGGTGAAGCGGGCAGGTTGTGAGCTACGCTGCTCGCTGCTTCGGGCGGCGATTTCACCCGCTGCGGGCGAGGGATGGGGGCGGGGAGGGAGCCATCGCTACACGGAGTGACCGGCAGTTGTACGACGAGCTGCGCGTCCTCAAGGGCAAAGCCGACGCCGCGCGTCGCAAGGCTGGGCTCCGTCCGCTCTCGCAGGACGAGATCGAAAAAATCCTGCGCAGACCTCCGTATCTGATCGCCGAATTTCGTGGTCAGCGGCTGAGCGACTGGCTGTCGGACGATTTTTCGAAGACCAAAACGCCGTCGGCGAACAGCCTGGCCGCCGTGTTCGCGCTCGTGCGGGTGTGGAGCGAGCAGGCCGGGATGAGCGCTCCCGCCGAGCGGTACTGGGCGGACTTGTTGGAGGCTGCCCAGCCCGGCCGGCCCGCCAAAGGCCGCACCCGGCCGGAGTCCGAGCCTGCGGGCAGCCCGGCTCACTCGCTGATCGACGACTACATCGCAGCGGCCGTCCGGGCCGCTCAAGAGCACCCCTACCCGGGCGTCCTGCCGGGGAACACGCCGCCGCTGACCGAGGTCTACGTGCATCAGCGCGTCCGAGTCGAAGAGGCACGTGCGCGATCGGCGGTTCCCGGGTCGCTCGCCGCGAGCCCGGTCCCGGCCTTGGTCGGCGAAGCTGCTCCTTGGACGTCGGCACCGGGCCGGCGTGCGCCGGGTCGCTTGTCCGCCGCGGAAATCCTGGACAACGACCGCATCTGTGTGGTCGTCGGCGCCCCCGGAGGGGGCAAGACCAGCCTCTTCCGCACCCACCTGATCCGGGCCGTCGAGGCGAGGAGGGCGGGTGAGCTCGAGACCTCCCTGCCGATCCTGGTCTCCGCGGCCGCCTTGTCGGGCAAGCCCCTGGCCGCTGCACTGGCGGAGGCAGCCACCGCGGAGCTGAGCAGTTTCGGCCTGCTCGAGAAGCTGCCGGACGACCTGTTCAAGAGGTGCCCCTACGAAGATGTGCCGTGGCTCGTCATGGTCGACGGGCTCGACGAAATCACCGACCCGGCCGGCCGCCGGAACCTGCTGGCTGCGCTGGACCAGATTTCCGACGGCAGCCGCGGGCGCCAGTACCGGTTCGTCATCGCCACCCGGCCCCTTCCCGACTGGGAGCTCAACGTCCTCGGGGCGCAGGCCCCGGTGTACGAGCTGGAACCTTTCACCTGGTCGGACCTCAAACGCGTGTCCGCCGACTGGTTCCGCGTACTCGGGCTCGAGAACCCGGGCCGGGTGGCCGGGAGGTTCGCGACCGCGGTGCGGCGGACCAGGGTCTTCGGTCTGGCCCGGACGCCGTTGATGGCGGCGCTGCTCTGCCAGCTGCACGGCGCGAATCCGGACGCGCCGCTGCCGGCCAGCCGCGGGGAGATCTACCGCAAGTACGTCGAACAGCTGGCACGGCGGATGCAGAGCGCGGACACGTCGGGCATCCAGGCCCAGGTGCGGGCCAGCTTGGCGCGCTACGGGGACGAGGCTCTCGCCGAGGGGTGGCGAACCCTCGAGCGCCTGCCCGAACTGATCTCGCGGTCTGCGGCCGACATGCAGGGTGGCAGCACGGTGTCCATCCTGGACATCGTCGCCGGGCTGCCCGGCGCCGTGTGTCCCAAACGGGTCCCGGCCTCCGCCTGGCGCGAGTACCTGCAAAGCCTGTTGCAACGCAGCGGCCTGGTGCTCCTGCGGGGCGGTGACCTGTCGTTCTTCCACCAGACCGTCGGTGAGTTCCTCGCCGCCGCACACGCGACGCGCTCGGCGTCGGCGTCCCTGGAGTCGCTCGCGGTACTGTTCGGGAGGAAGGGGCGCGTTCCTCTCGTCGAACGGGTCCTCGGCCGACGGGTACTGCCACCACCGGAAGTGGACACCTCGTTCACCGGGTTCGTCATCGACCAGTGCGGCGACGTGCAAGATGCCGTCGCCGGCTACCTGCTCCGGCTGGTCGACCGTGGCGGCTTGGCCGGGTGCGGGTTCATCGCCGTGCTGCTCCGGCTCGGCACCGATGTCCCCCGCAACGTCGTCCTGGCCATGGCCGGAAAGCTGGTGGACCTGGTCTGGAGCCTGGGTGGTCCGGTGAGCTCCGCGCCTTCACACCGTGCCCGAGGCGTGGTCCGGGGTGATCAGGAGCGGTTCGAGAACGCCTTCCTGGCCCTCCGGCTCCTGGCCTCGATCGGCGCGGACGACGCGCTCGACCGGCTGCGCTCGATCGCTCGCGACGAAGACCTCCATCCCGCAGTCCGGGCCAGGGCGGCCGAGGCCGTCATCGACGTCGGGGTCGACGTCGCCACCGCCGTCGAGTTGCTGGACGAGCTGGCCAGGGACAAGTCGATCGGCTCGCGGATGCGCGCCACGCTCGCCGCCCGGGTGGAATCGCTGGATCCGGCCCACGTGTCCCGCCTGCTCGTCGATCTTGCCCGCGACGCCACGCTGGCCGGGCGTGAACGGGTCGCGTCGGTCATGGTCCTCCGCGGCCACGAAGCCACGCTGGCGTCGGATCTGTTCGCCGAACTCGCACTGGACGCCCGGATGAGCGGGTACTCGCGGGTCCGATCCGCGGGTGTTCTGGCCGGCGCGGGGGAGCTTCGCGGGATCGAACTGCTCGACGGATTGGCGCGTGCCGCCGACGTTCCGGTCTACGTGCGCGAGGAAGCGGTCCGTGCGCTGGTGAAGCACGGTGGCTCCAAGGCGGAAGACGCGTTGTCGAAGCTGGCGTCGGATCTTTCGGTCGATCCCCACGTGGGGATCCGGGCGGCCGGCGCGCTCGCGGAACGCGGAGACAAAGGTGCGTTGAAGGAGCTCGAACGCATCGCGAGGCAACGCCACAATGACCACAACGTTCGGATCGGCGCGGTCGAGATGCTGGCGGCGATGGCTGAGTACGACCCGATCGAGCTGCTCGAGTCGCTGGTCCGGGACACGACGCTCGACGACAACGGGAGGCTGCGGGTCCTCGAAATCATGCTCGAAGTCGGCGGCCGTCGTGGCGCCGACGCGGTCAAGTCCCTCGTCGATGATCGCACTCTGGGCGACTGCGCCCGCGTGTTCGCCGCGGGCCTGCAGGGACCGATCGACAAGGCGGCCGCGGTTCGCGCTCTTCTCGGCTTCGTCGGTGACCGGAGTGTGGCGGGAGTGGCGCGCGTCGACGCGGCCGAGCTGCTCGCCCATCTGCTGCTCGGCGAGTACGCGCGGCTGTCGGGCACCTTGGACGTTCGCGTGTCCAGCTCGGACGACTTCCGGTCGGATCCCGTCGGCAACATCGACCTGGACCGATTGGTCGTCACCGACCTGATCGACGACCTGAGCCGCGATCGGCGGGTTTCGCGCGCCGATCGCGGCCGGGCGATCGATGTCCTCCGCCGGTTCTACCTGTGGCGGAGCTAGTTGTAGTGACCATGGACGTTGTTGACGGTTGAGCGGCGCTTCGTTTCCCGCCGTAATGCCCTGTTGACCTTGCACGGCCGCAGGTTGCTGATCGACCGTGTCACTGCTGCACGCCAGTCGCTCATGTCGCTGCCGAGCTGAGGATCCACCGTGCACCGAATCCTGACCCGCCACCACATGCCGAAACTGGCCTGGCTGGACCGCCCCGCCGGACAACCCATCCGCCGCTACGAACGCGCCCGCCCCGGCGAACTCCTGCACGTCGATGTGAAGAAACTTTGCCCGGGTTCCTGCACCGCTACAACCACCACCGCGCTCACACCTCACTCGGTGGGAAGCCACCCATCACCCGCGTCAGCAACTTCACGGGGCACTACAGCTAGTACCCTCAAAACAATCAGGCGTGCTTGATTTTTCTGCCCGCCGGTGCCACCCTGGCTGCCGGACGCAAGGAGGCGGGCGATGGCGGATCTCGGCGTGATCCTCGGGGATCTCGACGCGGAGACACGGACGATCGACGACGTGGTGGCGGCGCTGCCCGCGGCCGGCTGGGCGCGCACGACACCGGCCGAGGGGTGGACGATCGCGCACCAGATCGCGCACCTGGCCTGGACCGATCGCAAGGCGCTGATCGCGGCCGCGCACCCGGAAGAGTGGCAGGCCGAGGTCGAAGAGCTGCTCAAAGCCGGGGAGACCTACGTCGACGACGGGGCCGCCGCCGGGGCTCAGCGGCCGCCCGAGGAGATCCTCGAAGACTGGCGGGCCGGGCGTGCGGCGCTGGCCGAGGCGCTCGCCGCGGTGCCGGACGGGCAGAAACTGCCCTGGTACGGGCCGCCGATGAGCGCCGCGTCGATGGCCACCGCGCGGATGATGGAAACCTGGGCGCACGGGCAGGACGTCTTCGACGCGCTCGGGCTCACCCGCGAACCGACCGCGCGCATCTGGCACATCGCCCGCTTCGGCACCCGGACCCGCGACTTCGCCTACAAGGTGCACTCGCTCGCCCCGCCGGCCGAGGAGTTCCGCGTCGAACTCACCGCGCCCGACGGCTCCACCTGGGCGTTCGGGCCCGAGGACGCCGAGCAGAAGCTGACCGGCACCGCCCTGGACTTCTGCCTCGTCGTCACCCAGCGGCGGCACCCGGCCGACACCGGCCTGGTCGCCCACGGCGCCGACGTCGAGGAGTGGCTCGGCATCGCCCAGGCCTTCGCCGGCCCGCCCGGCGGCGGCCGCAAGCCGGGGCAGTTCGCATGACCTACCGCATCGGCAACGCTTCCGGCTTCTACGGCGACCGGTTCTCCGCGGTGCGCGAGATGCTCACCGGCGGCCCCCTCGACGTCCTGACCGGCGACTACCTGGCCGAGCTGACCATGCTCATCCTCGGCCGCGACCGGATGAAGGATGCGAGCCGCGGCTACGCCAAGACGTTCCTGCGTCAGATGGAGGAAAACCTCGGGCTGGCGCGGGAAAACGGCGTCAAGATCGTCGCCAACGCGGGTGGGCTGAACCCCGCCGGGCTCGCCGACGCCCTCCGCGAACTCGCCGCGAAACTGGGCCTCGACGTCAAGGTCGCCCACGTCGAAGGCGACGACCTCGTCGCCCGCGCCGACGAGCTGGACCTCGGGAAACCGTTGACCGCCAACGCCTACCTCGGCGCCTGGGGCATCGTCGAGTGCCTGAACGCGGGCGCCGACGTCGTCGTCACCGGCCGCGTCACCGACGCCTCGGTGATCGTCGGCCCGGCCGCCGCGCACTACGGCTGGGCCCGCGACGACTTCGACGCCCTCGCCGGCGCGGTCGCCGCCGGGCACGTCATCGAGTGCGGCGCCCAGGCCACCGGCGGCAACTACGCCTTCTTCACCGAGCACACCCTGGGCGTCCCCGGGTTCCCGATCGCCGAGATCGAGGCCGACGGCTCCAGCGTCATCACCAAGCACCCGGGCACCGGCGGGGTGGTGAACACCGGTACGGTCACCGCCCAGCTGCTGTACGAAATCACCGGCGCGCGGTACGCCGGACCGGACGTCACGACCCGGTTCGACACGCTCTCGCTGACCGAAGACGGGCCGGACCGCGTCCGGATCTCCGGCGTGCGCGGGGAAGCGCCGCCGCCGACGCTGAAGGTCGCCCTGAACACCCTCGGCGGCTTCCGCAACGAGACGACGTTCGTCCTCACCGGACTGGACATCGAGGCGAAAGCCGCGCTGGTGCGGGAACAGCTCGAAGCGTCCTTGAAGGACCGGCCGCCCGCCGACGTCCGGTGGACCCTCGCGCGCACCGACCACGCCGACGCCGGCACCGAACAGACCGCGAGCGCCCTGTTGCACGTCGCCGTCAAGGACGCCGACCCGAAGGTGGCCGGACGGGCGTTCACCGGTGCCGCCGTCGAACTCGCGCTGGCCAGCTACCCCGGCTTCCACGTGACCGCGCCGCCGTCGGACGCCTCGCCGTACGGCGTCTACACCGCGGCCTATGTGGACGTTTCCCAGGTTCCCCACGTCGCGGTGCTGCCGGACGGAATGCGAGTCGACATAGCGCCTTCGCTGTCCACCCGGGGCCTGTCCGATGTGGACGAGCCCGCGCGGCCCGAACCACTGGACCACGGACCGGTGCGGCGGGTGCCCCTCGGGACGGTCGCCGGGGCGCGCAGCGGCGACAAGGGCGGCAACGCCAACGTCGGCGTCTGGGGCCGGTCCGAAGAAGCCTGGCGGTGGCTGGTGCACCGGCTGACCGTCGCCGAGTTCAAGCTGCTGCTGCCGGAGACCGCCGACCTGCCGGTGACGCGGTACCTGCTGCCCAACCTGTGGGCGATGAACTTCGTCGTCGAAGGCATCCTCGGCGAGGGTGTCGCCTCCCAGGCGCGGTTCGACCCGCAGGCCAAGGCGCTCGGCGAGTGGCTGCGCTCCCGGGAAATCGACGTACCCGAGGTGCTCCGGTGACCGATCCCTTCCGCACGCCCGAACGGGCCGAGCTGCGCAAGACCGTCCGCAGGTTCGTCGAGCAGGAGGTCCTGCCGCACCTCGACGACTGGGAGCGCGCCGGCGAACTGCCACGCGACCTGCACCGCACGGCCGGGGACCTCGGCTTGCTGGGCGTCGCCTTCCCCGAGGAGATCGGCGGGGGAGACGGCAACTACCTCGACGCGCTGGTCGTCGCCGAAGAGATGCACTACGCGGGCGGCTCCGGCGGATTGTTCGCATCGCTGTTCACCTGCGGCATCGCCGTTCCGCACATCGCCGAGGCGAACGATCCCGTCCAGGTCGAACGCTGGGTGCGGCCCACCCTCGAAGGGGTCAAGATCGGCTCGCTCGCCGTGACCGAGCCCGACGGCGGCTCGGACGTGGCCGGGATCCGCACCACCGCCGTCCGGGAGGGCGACGAGTACGTCATCAACGGCGCCAAGACGTTCATCACCTCCGGCTGCCGCGCGGACTTCGTGACGACGGTCGTGCGCACCGGCGGCGACGGCGCCCACGGGCTCTCGCTGATCGTCGTGGAGCGCGGGACGCCCGGGTTCACCGTCTCGCGCAAGCTCGAAAAGATGGGCTGGCTCTGCTCCGACACCGCCGAGCTGTCCTACGTGGACGTCCGGGTGCCGGCGGAGAACCTGATCGGCGCCGAGAACAGCGGGTTCGCGCAGGTGGCCACCCAGTTCGTCACCGAACGGCTTTCGCTGGCCGTGCAGGCGTACGCGCACGCCCAGCGGGCGCTCGACCTGACGCTGGACTGGTGCCGGCTGCGCGAGACGTTCGGCCGGCCGCTCATCTCCCGGCAGGTCGTGCAGCACAAGCTGACCGAGATGGCGCGGCGCGTCGACGTGGCCCGCACCTACACCCGGCAGGCCGCGATCCGGCACGTTTCGGGCGAGGAGGTCATCGCCGAAGCCTGTTTCGCCAAGAACACCGCCGTCGAGGCCGCCGAATGGGTGGTCAACGAGGCCGTCCAGCTGCACGGCGGGCTCGGCTACATGCGCGAGTCCGAAGTGGAGCGGCACTACCGCGACGTCCGGATCCTCGGCATCGGCGGCGGCACCACCGAGATCCTCACCGGCCTGGCCGCGAAGCGATTGGGATACACCTCGTGACTACTCTGAGGTCCACTGTGGACAGGCGGGCCGCCGAATTCGGCGCCAACCGCGAGGCGATGCTGGAGAAGCTCGCCGAGATCGACGCCGAGCACGCCAAGGCCGTCGCCGGCGGCGGCGAGAAGTACGTCGAGCGCCACCGCAAGCGCGGCAAGCTTCTCGCCCGGGAACGCATCGAGCTGCTGCTCGACGAGGACTCGCCGTTCTTGGAGCTGTCGCCGCTGGCGGCCTGGGGCACCGACTACCGCGTCGGCGCGAGCCTGGTGACCGGCATCGGCGTCGTCGAAGGCGTCGAATGCCTGATTTCGGCCAGCGACCCGACGGTCAAGGGCGGCGCGAGCAACCCGTGGACCACCAAGAAGAGCTTCCGGGCCGCGGACATCGCCGCGCAGAACCGGCTGCCGTCGATCAACCTCGTCGAGTCCGGCGGTGCCGACCTGCCGACGCAGAAGGAGATCTTCATCCCGGGCGGCCGGATCTTCCGCGACATCACGCGGGCCTCGGCCGCGGGCTGCCCGACGATCGCGCTGGTCTTCGGCAACTCCACCGCGGGCGGCGCGTACCTGCCCGGCATGTCGGACTACGTCGTGATGGTCAAGGAACGCGCGAAGGTGTTCCTCGGCGGGCCGCCGCTGGTCAAGATGGCCACCGGCGAGGAGTCCGACGACGAGTCGCTCGGCGGCGCCGAGATGCACGCCCGGACGTCGGGCCTGGCCGACTACCTGGCCGCCGACGAGCAGGACGCCATCCGCCTCGGCCGGAACATCGTCAAGCGGCTGAACTGGACCAAGCAGGGACCGACGCCGAAGCCGGACTACGCCGAACCGCTCCACGACACCGAGGACCTGCTCGGCATCGTGCCGACCGACCTCAAGGTGCCGTTCGACCCCCGCGAGGTGATCGCCCGCGTCGTCGACGGCTCCGACTTCGACGAGTTCAAGCCGCTCTACGGCTCGTCGCTGGTGACCGGCTGGGCGAGCATCCACGGCTACCCGGTCGGCGTGCTGGCCAACGCCCAGGGCGTGCTGTTCGGCGAGGAGTCGCAGAAGGCCGCGCAGTTCATCCAGCTGGCCAACCAGATCCAGACCCCGCTGGTGTTCCTGCACAACACGACCGGCTACATGGTCGGCAAGGAGTACGAGCAGAGCGGCATCATCAAGCACGGCGCGATGATGATCAACGCCGTGTCGAACTCGAAGGTCCCGCACCTGTCCGTTCTCATGGGCGCGTCCTACGGTGCCGGGCACTACGGGATGTGCGGCCGCGCCTACGATCCCCGGTTCCTGTTCGCCTGGCCGAGCGCGAAGTCCGCGGTGATGGGCCCGGCCCAGCTGGCCGGTGTGCTGTCCATCGTGGCCCGCGCGGCCGCCGAAAGCCGCGGCCAGGAGTACAACGAGGAGCACGACAAGGCCATGCGGGCCATGGTCGAGGGCCAGATCGAGGCCGAGTCGATGCCGATGTTCCTCTCCGGCATGCTCTACGACGACGGCATCATCGACCCGCGCGACACCCGTACCGTGCTCGGTCTGAGCCTGTCCGCGATCCACAATGGACCAGTGAAGGGCGCCGAGGGCTTCGGCGTCTTCCGGATGTGAGCGAGCGATGATCCAGAACCTGCTGGTCGCCAACCGCGGCGAGATCGCCCGCCGCGTCTTCCGCACCTGCCGTGACGCCGGCATCGGCACGGTGGCGGTGTTCTCCGACGCCGATGCCGCCGCGCCGCACACCCTCGAAGCCGACGCGGCGGTCCGGCTGCCCGGCAACGCGCCTTCGGAGACGTACCTGCGGGCCGAGCTGCTGGTCAAGGCCGCGGCCGGCACCGGCGCCGACGCCGTCCACCCCGGGTACGGCTTCCTGTCCGAAAACGCCGCCTTCGCGCGGGCCGTGCTCGACGCCGGGCTCACCTGGGTCGGGCCGCCGCCGGAGGCCATCGAGACCATGGGCTCCAAAGTGGAGTCCAAGCGGCTGATGGCCGCGGCCGGCGTCCCCGTGCTGTCCGAACTGGACCCGGACTCGGTCACCGAAGACGACCTGCCGTTGCTGGTCAAGGCGTCCGCGGGCGGTGGTGGCCGCGGCATGCGCGTGGTCCGCTCGCTCGGCGAGCTGGCCGAAGCGGTGGAGGGCGCGAGCGCCGAGGCGGGGTCCGCGTTCGGCGACCCGACCGTCTTCTGCGAGCGCTACCTGGAGACCGGGCGGCACATCGAGGTCCAGGTGCTCGCGGACCGGCACGGCACGGTGTGGGCGGTGGGGGAGCGCGAGTGCTCGATCCAGCGCCGGCACCAGAAGGTCGTCGAGGAGGCGCCGTCGCCGTTCGTCGACGCGGCCATGCGCGAGGAGCTGTTCGACGCCGCGCGCAAGGCCGCCCAGGCGATCGGCTACGTCGGCGCGGGCACGGTCGAGTTCCTCGCCGGGCCCGACGGCCGGTTCTACTTCCTCGAGATGAACACCCGGCTGCAGGTCGAGCACCCGGTCACCGAGAACGTCACGGGCCTCGACCTGGTCGCCCTGCAGCTGCGGATCGCCGAGGGCGAGCGCCTCCCGGCCGGCCCGCCGCCGGCCGTGGGCCACGCCATCGAGGTCCGGCTCTACGCCGAGGACCCGGCCGCGGGCTGGCAGCCGCAGAGCGGCACCCTCCACACGTTCGAAGTGCCCGATGTGGACCGTTCCTTCACCCACGGGCCGGGACTGCGGCTCGACTCCGGATTCGAGACCGGGTCCGTCGTGGGTGTCCACTACGACCCGATGCTCGCCAAGGTGATCACCTGGGCCCCCACCCGTGCCGAAGCCGCCCGGCGGCTCGCGAAGGCCCTCGCCGCCACGAAGATCCACGGCGTCGTCACCAACCGCGACCTGCTGGTGAACATCCTGCGGCACGACGCTTTCCTGGCCGGGGAGACCGACACGGCGTTCTTCGACCGCCACGGCCTCGACACCCTCGCCGCACCGCTCGCCACGCCCGACACCGAGCGGCTCTCCGCGCTGGCCGCGGCGCTGGCGGACGCGGCCGGCAACCGGGCGCGAGCCACCACGCAGAGCCGGCTGCCCAGCGGCTGGCGCAACGTCCGCTCGGCCGGGCAGCGCAAGATCTTCACCATCGGCGACCGCGAGTACGAGGTCGTCTATTCGCTCACGCGGGACGGCCTTCGCGCACAAGGTTTCGACGCGGAACTGGTCGACGCCGAGCCCGGCCGGGTCGTGCTGGACGTCAACGGGGTGCGGCGCACCTTCGACGTCGCCCGCCACGACGGCGTGTCCTATGTGGATTCCGCGCTCGGGTCGGTGGCGCTGACGGCCGAACCGCGGTTCGCCGACCCGGACGCCGCGCTCGCGGCGGGATCGCTGGTCGCGCCGATGCCGGGCACCGTCGTGCGGCTCGCCGTCCAGGCCGGTGACCCGGTCAAGGCCGGAGATCCGCTGCTGTGGCTCGAAGCGATGAAGATGGAACACCGGATCGCCGCCCCCGCCGACGGCGTGGTCGCGGAACTGCCGGTGACGGTCGGACAACAGGTCGAAGTGGGCACGATCCTCGCGGTGGTGGGAGAAGAAGCATGAACGCCATGAACTTCATCGAGCCGGAGGAGCGGATCGCGCTCCGCAAGGCCGTCGCCGAACTCGGCGCCAAGTACGGCCACGAGTACTACGCGCGCAAGGCCCGCGCCGGCGAGAAGACCCACGAGCTGTGGGACGAGGCCGGGCGCCTGGGCTACCTCGGCGTCAACATCCCCGAGGAGTACGGCGGCGGGGGCGCGGGCATCGCCGACCTCGCCGCGGTCCTCGAAGAACTCGCTGCCGCCGGCTCGCCGTTGCTGCTCATGGTCGTCTCGCCGGCCATCTGCGGCACGGTGATCTCCCGGTTCGGCACCGAAGAGCAGAAGAAGCAGCGGCTGCCCGGCATCGCCGACGGCACCAAGCGGATGGTCTTCGCGATCACCGAACCGGACGCCGGGTCGAACTCGCACAAGATCACCACCACCGCGAAGCGCGACGGCGACGGCTGGGTCCTCAGTGGACGCAAGGTCTACATCTCCGGCGTCGACGAGGCCGACGCGGTGCTCGTCGTCGGCCGCATGGAGGACTCGAAGACCGGGCGGCTCAAGCCCGCGCTGTTCATCCTGCCGACCGGCACCGAGGGCTTCGAGTACACGAAGATCCCGATGGACATCGTCGCGCCGGAGAACCAGTTCTCGCTGTTCCTCGACGACGTCAAGCTGCCGGCCGAAGCGCTGGTCGGCGAGGAGGACGCGGCCATCGCCCAGCTGTTCGCGGGCCTCAACCCGGAACGCATCATGGGGGCGTCGTTCTCCCTCGGCATCGCGCGGTACGCCCTCGCCAAGGCCGTCGGCTACGCCAACCAGCGGCAGGTCTGGGGCACGCCGATCGGCGCGCACCAGGGCCTCGCGCACCCGCTGTCGGAGATCAAGATCGAGCTCGAACTGGCGAAGCTGATGACGCAGAAGGCCGCGTCGCTGTACGACTCCGGCGACGACTTCGGCGCGGGGGAGTCGGCCAACATGGCCAAGTACGCCGCCGCCGAGGTGGCCATCCGCGCGACCGACCAGGCCGTGCAGACCCACGGCGGCAACGGGCTGGCCACCGAATACGGCCTCGGCACGCTGGTGACGGCGGTGCGGCTCGGCCGGATCGCCCCGGTCAGCCGCGAAATGGTGCTCAACTTCGTCGGCCAGCACAGCCTCGGTCTCCCGAAGTCCTATTAGGAGAGTCTTGACCGGCATCCGCGAACCCCAGCAGGAACGCAGCCGCACGACGCGGCGGCGGCTGGTCGAAGCCGCGCTCGACAGTTTCGGCGAGCGCGGCTGGCACGGCGTGACGGTGGCCGGCATCGCCGAGCGCGCGGGCGTCTCCCGCGGCGCGGCGCAGCACCACTTCCCGGCGCGCGAAGACCTCGTGGTGGCGGCGGTCGACCTGCTCGGCGAGGCACAGATCGACGAGCTGCGCGCCCAGGCCGCCGACCTCCCGAGCGGCGCGTCCCGCATCGAGCGCGTCGTGGAGATGGTGCTCAACCTGTACACGGGCCCGCTGTTCCGCGCGGCGTTGCAGCTGTGGTCGGTGGCGGCGACCGACGACGCCCTCCGGGACGTCCTGGTCCCCCTGGAGGCCCGGGTCGGCCGCGAGGCGCACCGGGTGACGGTGGAGCTCCTCGGCGTCGACGAGTCCCGCCCGGGGGTGCGCGAGCTGGTCCAGGCCACCCTCGACCTGGCCCGCGGGCTCGGCCTGGCGAACCTGCTGACCGACGACGCCCGGCGGCGGAAGCAGATCGTGCGGGAGTGGGCGCGGACGCTGGAGCTGCGGCTGGGCTAGAGCCGGGCGAGGGCCGTCCGGCTCTGCTCGTCCGCGGCGCGGTGGAGCACCAGCAGCTGGTCCGGGTCCTGCAGGGGCCGCAGGGTCTCGAACTGCACGGTCAGCTCCCCGGCCTCGGGGTGCCGCATGGCTTTGTGGCCGCGGCCGGTGACCTTCACGTCCCCGGCCGCCCAGCAGCGGGCGAAATCCGCATTGCCGGCGGTGAATTCGGCGATGAGGCCGGTCAGGGCGCGGTCGTCCGGGTGGGCGGCCCAGGCGGCGCGCAGGTGGGCGACCCCGTCGCGGACCACGCGTTCGCGGTCGAGGTAGCGGTCGCGCACCGGCGGGTGCATCAGGCACAGCCACATCGAGTTGCGCCGCGCCGGCGGCAGCGTCGCCGGGTCCACCAGCAGCCGGGCCATCCCGGTGTTCCAGGCGAGGATGTCGTAGCGGTGGTTCAGCACCATCGCGGGCAGGGCCAGGTCGTCGACCAGCCGGGTCAGCGGCGCCGCCGCCGTGGTGACGAGCCGGCCGGTGTCGCGGGGGCGCCGGCGGGTCAGGTCGAACAGGTAGGCGCGTTCGTCGGGGGCCAGGCGCAGCGCCCCGGCCAGGGCCTCCACCACGTCCGCCGACGGCCGCAGCCCGCGCGCCTGCTCCAGCCGGACGACGTAGTCGACGCTGATGCCGGCCAGTTCGGCGACGTCTTCGCGGCGCAGGCCCGGCGTGCGGCGGCGCGGCGGGAGGCCGAAGTCGCGCGGGTCCAGGCGTTCCCGCCGGGTCCGCAGGAACGCGGCCAGCTCCGCGGTGGGGGTCGTCATGATCGCTGCAACCCGCGGGGTGGGACTCGTGTTCCCAGGAAACCGCTTCCCTTACCCCCCGGCCGCGGCGGCCGCAGACTCGCTCCCGACACACGACAACGGGAGGACACATGCCGCTCACCCTCGACACCTACCGCCTGCTGGGCCGCTCCGGGCTGCGGGTTTCCCCGCTGGCGCTGGGCACGGCGACCTTCGGCACCGAGTGGGGCTGGGGCGCGGAGGAGGCCGAAGCGCGCAAGCTGTTCGACACCTACGTCGAACGCGGCGGGAACTTCATCGACACCGCGAACACCTACACCGACGGCAGCGCCGAACGCCAGCTCGGCGAGTTCACCCGCGGCCACCGCGAAAGCCTGGTGCTGGCCACGAAGTACACGACCCTGCGCCGCCCCGGCGACCCGAACGCCACGGGCGCGCACCGCAAGAGCCTGTTCGCCTCGGTCGAAAGCAGCCTGCGGCGGCTGGACACCGACTACCTCGACCTGCTCTACCTGCACGTGTGGGACTTCACCACCCCGGTCGAGGAGATCCTGCGCGGGCTGGACGACCTGGTCCGCCGGGGCAAGGTCCTGTACGTGGCCATGTCCAACGCCCCCGCGTGGGAAATCTCGCGCATGCAGGCGATCGCCGACCTGCGCGGCTGGTCGCCGCTGGTCGGGCTGCAGGTCGAGTACAACCTGGCCAACCGCGCCGCGGAACGCGACCTGATCCCGATGGCGCGGGCCATGGGGCTGGGCGTGACGCCGTACTCGCCGCTGGCGGGCGGGCTGCTCACCGGCAAGTACGGCCGCGCCGGCCTGACCGCGGCCGACGCCGGCACCCGCAAGAGCTTCAACACCGGGCTGGGCGTGGTCACCGAACGGAACCTCGCCATCGCCGACGTGGTGAAGGCGGTCGCCGCGGAGCTGGGCCGGACACCCGCGCAGGTCGGCCTGGCCTGGACCCTGCAGAACCCGGGCGTGACCGCCCCGATCATCGGAGCCCGCACGCCGGACCAGCTCGCGGACAACCTGGGCGCGCTGGAGGTCGAGTTCACCGATGACCAGCTGGCCCGCCTCGACCGGATCGGCGCCCTCGACCTCGGCTACCCGCACGACGTGCTCGCGAGCGACCACATCCGGGCGGTGATGCGCGGGGACCTGAAGCTCGAAGACCGCCGCTGAGCGCCGGTCCCGGCCCCGGCCGGAACCTCACCCGCACTCCGGACGTCATAGTGCCGTAAGTAACACAATCGGCCCAACGGGCGAATAACCCGTTGTAGTGGCGAAAACGGAAAGGCAGTCCGGTGTCCGGTTCAGGAGTCGAGCTCACCCACCGCGCGATGGCGATGCTGAAGGCGGTGGCCGCCGGACGCGCGCAGATGTCGTGCAGCTGCGAGCCCGACCTCTTCGTCGACGGATTCGCCTGTTGCGACCAGATCACCGCGCACGCCCTCGCCCGCGGCGGCTACCTGCGGCCCGCCGTCGAAGGCGGCACCGGGCGGGTGGCCGCCGAGCTGACCGAGGCCGGGCGGGCCGCGCTGGAAGTCACCGCCGCCGCCTGAGCGTCACGCACGGTCGCGGGGTCGACCAGGTGTTCGGTCTCCCGTGCGTGCCCCTGACCTGGCAGTCTTGTCCCCATGGCGGAGCACCCACCACCGGTGGACGACGAGGCGACGGTCTACCTCCCGAGCGAGCTGCGGGGCCCGCACTGGCCGACCCGTGACCTCGACGTTTCGCGGCGGCCCTACGACGAGTTCGCCGGCCAGATCGTCGCGCGGCCGCCCGCGTCGCCGGTCAGCGCCGGGCGCGGGGAAGGGGCCGGTTCGTCGCTGGCCCGCTCCAGCGGCCGGATGGCCGTCGCCTCCGCCGTCAGCCGGGTCACCGGGTTCGTCGCGAAGCTGCTGCTCGCCGCGGTCGTCGGGACGGGGATCGTCAACGACTCCTTCACCGTCGCGAACACGCTGCCCAACATCGTCTTCGAACTGCTCTTCGGCGGCGTCCTGGCCAGTGTCGTGGTGCCGCTGCTGGTCCGCTCCCACGACGACCCCGACGGCGGCCGCGCCTACACGCAGCGGCTGATCACGATGGCGCTGGTGCTGCTCGTCGTCGGCACGGCCGTCGCGGTGGCCATCGCGCCGCTGTTCACCGCGCTCTACGTCGACAAGTCGTCGCCGACCGCGAACCCCGGGCTGACCACCGCGCTGGCCTACCTGCTGCTGCCGCAAATCCTGTTCTACGGGCTGTTCGCGCTGCTCTCGGCCATCCTCAACGCGCAGAACGTCTTCGGCCCGCCGGCCTGGGCGCCGGTGCTGAACAACGTCGTCGTCACCGGCACGCTCGTCGTGTTCGCCTTCGTGCCGGGGGAGCTGACCCTCGACCCGGTCCGGATGAGCGACCCGAAGCTGCTCGTGCTCGGCCTCGGCACCACGCTCGGCATCGTCGCGCAGGCGCTCGTGCTGATCCCCGCGTTGCTGCGCACCGGGTTCCGGTTCCGCTGGCGCTGGGGTTTCGACCCGCGGATCAAGGAGTTCGGCGCGCTCGCCGCGTGGATCCTCGGCTACGTCGTGGTCAGCCACGTCGGGTTCGTCGTCACCACCCGCGTGCTGACCGGCGGCTCCACCGGCGGTGTCACGGCCTACAGCTACGCGTCGCTGCTCTTCCAGCTGCCGTACGGCATCCTCGGCGTCTCGCTGCTGACGGCGCTGCTGCCGCGGATGAGCCGCGCCGCCGCGGACGGCGACACGGGGTCCCTCGTCGGCGACCTCTCGCTCGCGTCCCGCATGTCGACGGTCCTGTTCGTGCCCATCTCGGCGGTGCTGGCCGTGGTCGGCACCCCGATCGGCATCGCGATCTTCACGTGGGGCCGCGGCACCCTCGAGGACGCCGAACGGCTCGGCCAGACCCTGGCCGTCTCGGCCGTCGGGCTGCTGCCGTTCGCGCTGGTCATGCTGCAGCTGCGGGTGTTCTACGCGATGAAGGACGCCCGCACGCCGACCCTGATCATGCTGGTGATGACGGCGGTGAAGATCCCGCTGCTGCTGCTCTGCCGCGGACTGCTCGACGGCGAGCACATCGTCTACGGCGTGATGCTGGTCAACGGCGCCGGATTCGTGGTCGGCGCGGTCCTCGGCCAGGTCTGGCTGTGGGTCCGCCTCGGCCACCTGCGCAGCAAGCGGTCCCTGCGGGTCGGGCTGATCACCCTGTCGGTGAGCGGGCTCGGCGTGGTGGCGGCGGTGCTGGCGGGGTACGCGGTGCCGGCGTCGCTCGGGGTGATCCCGGGGGCGTGGGTGAAGCTGCCGGTGCAGGGACTGCTCGGGATGGCGGTGCCGTTCGGCCTGCTGGCGTTGGTGAGGCTGCCGGAGTTCACCCCGGTGACGCGGCGGGTGGCGGGCTTGCGGCGGCGGGTTTCGGCTCGGTGAGCGGTGGGGGAGCGGCGCTGAAGTTGGCAGGCCGCCCCGCGCCCGGCCGCACTGGGCTCGGTTGGTGGCTCGTTGAGCGGTGCGGCCGAACCTGCCCCGCCGACCCACCGCCCCCGGCCGCGAATCACCCTCGTTGACGGCTACGGCCGGGAACGCGATCCGGTTGTCTCGAAACGGTAACGAGACCGCGGCGATCAGCGCGTTTACTTTTACCGCAAGGGTTTCTACCATCACCCGGGATCAGGCGGCCGCGGGCGAGCGTGGCGGCGGGGGTATCGGGTGGAGGTCGTGCATGACGCGCAGTGCGCGTAGGCGGCGGGACCGGGTCACGGTCGACGAACTGCTGCGGCAGACCGGGGCGCGGCCGCGCAAGCCGGGCTCGCGGGCGGCCGAGCTGGCCGCGCGGCGGGACGACGGGACCGGCACCGGCCGGGCCGCGCGGATGGTGCTCGCGTCGGCCGTGATCGTCGTGCTCGGGGGGCTGGTGCTCGTGCTCGCGACGCGGCCCGACTCCGTGCCCGGGTCCACGCAGTTCCCGCAGCTGCAGCCGGCCACCGCCGCGCCGGTGTCGCCGACCGCGCCGGCCGTGCCGACCGAGACGACCACGCCGTCGCCGGTCGTCATGCACGCGCGCCGGACGCCGACACCCACGCCGACCGTCACCGTCGAACTGCCGCCTCCGCCGTCCACGACGAAGAGCAGCCCGCCGCCGACCTGGAACCCCGGGTGGAACCCGTGCTACCCGTACTACTGCGGGCCCTACTCCGGCGGCCCGCGGCGCTGACCCGCGAAGGCCCTCTCACCGACCCCGATGCCGGTGAGAGGGCCTCCGACTGCCCCACTACGGGCTCGTGTCAGCCGGTGTAGCCGGCGACGATCTTGGTGAACGCGTACTTGTCCTGCGTGATGCCGCTGCATTCGCCGCCGCCGCTGCAGTCGCGGTTGGTGGCCCAGAACGTGAGACGCGCCAGGTGGTGGCTCGCCGCGTAGCCGCGGATGGAGTTGAAGTTCGCGACCGTGACGGTCTCGCCCGCGTTGTCGGTCTTGCCGTTCATCGAGGAGAGGCCGCTGTGCCGGTAGGCGGTGTCGTCGCTCCAGCCGAACGTGGTCTTGAGCTGGTTCTTCAGCCCGTCGACCGCGGACTTCGTCAGCGCCGCCATGTCACCGCCGCTGGAGAAGTCGAACGGCATGACCGACCAGACGTCCACGGGTGCGCCGATCGCCTTGGCCTGGTTGATCAGGCGCTTGCCCCACGAGTCGGGGCCGGTCGTGGTGGTGCCGATCGTGATCACCACGCGCAGGTTCGGGTTCTTCTGCTTGGTCAGCTTGACCGCGTTGAGGATGCGGTCCTGGACCGTGTTGTTCTGGAACTCGTCGGTGTTCTCGATGTCGAGGTCGATCGCCTTGAGGCCGTAGGCGTCGATCACCTTCTGGTACGCGCCGGCCAGCGCCGAGGCCGACGTGCACTTCGAGCCCAGCTTCGTGCCGGACCACCCGCCGAAGGAGGGGATCACGTCCCCGCCCGCGTTGCGGATGTTCTGGATCATCGTCTTGTCGGAGCCGGTCAGCGACCGGCTGCCGTCCCACTTCGGGTTGCAGGTGCCGTCCGACAGGACGAAGGCGAGCGTAAACGCTTTCACGCCGGTCGCGGACATGGCCGCGGTCGGGCTGGTCTGGCCGCCCCACTGGTACAGGTACGGGGCGGCGAGCACCGGGTCGACCGCGGCCATGGCCTGCGGGGCGAGCCCGACCGTCGTCGCCAGCGCGGCCGTAGCCGCGGCGGCGAGGGTAAGGAGACGGCGCACTGGTTTCGTCGATCCGGCCGAAGTCGGTGGGCGGGTCGACGATGAACGAAGCAGCATGGGGGTCCTCCGAACGCGCAGGTGGAGCACCTCCGGTTTGAGGCGGCGGGATCATCCCGGGAGGAGTGCTGTGTGCCACCACACAGTGGACTAGACCAATGTTGTGTGTCAACCCTCCGTCGGTCGGAAAATGACCCACGTCGCCGAGGTGCACCCACGGTGTTAAATTCCCCTGAAGGCGGATCGACACCGGCCCGCATTCCGGCTACTTTGCCGAAATGGTGGGGGATTCCACGGTCGCCGCCGGCGGGGAACGCCGCCCGGGCCGGTTCCTGCCCGCCCTCGTTCCGCAGCGCTGGGCCCTGCGTCGGTGGGCAGTGTGGCGGCTGCCGCGCCGCGGCCAGGTCTGCTACCTCGTCGGGGTCGACGCGCTCGCCGTCGCCGCCGTCGTGCTCGCCGCCCTCCGCTTCCCGCCGCAGGCTTCGATGCTGGTGCCGTTCGCGCTGCTCCTGGGCGGGATGCTGGTCTCGGCCGAGCTCGCGCGGCCGGTGGAGCGCCACCGCGAGGACACCCTGCTCGGCCCCGGCATCGACACGCCGTGGATCTTCGCCGGGGTGCTCGTGCTCCGGCCCGGGCTCGCCGTCGCGCTGGTCGTGCTGGCGGCACTGCACCAGTGGTTCCGGGTCCGCAGAAGACCCGGGTACCGGCAGGTGTTCGGCGCCGCGGCGACGGCGCTGGCCGGGCTCGCCGCCGGTGCTTTCCTCACCGCGACCGGCGTCCGGCCGCTCGGCGAGGTCCTCGACGCCCGGACCGTCGGCCTGCTCACCGTCGCCGGCGTGGTGTTCCTCGCGGTGAACGCGGCGCTCGTGACCGGCGCCGACGGGCCCCGCCGCCCGCGCGACGCCGTCCAGGGGCACGCCTTCGACGCCGCGATGACGGTGTCCGGCCTGCCGCTGGCCTGGGCCGCCGGCGCCGCGCCGCTGCTCGTGCCGCTGCTGGCCGGCGCCACCGTCGTGCTGCACCGCGGCGGGCTGGGCGGCGGCCGCCGCGACCACGTCACCCTCGATCCCGGCACCGGCGTGCTGACCGCCGCGTCCTGGCGCGGCGCCGCCGAGGCCCGGCTGGACCGGCTCGGCGGGCACGGCCCCGGCCTGGCCGTGCTGCTGCTCGACCTCGACCACTTCCGCCTGCTCAACGACCGCTACGGCGCCCGCATCGGCGACGCCGTCCTACGCGCGGTCGCCGGCACCCTGCGTGACGAGGTCCGGTCGGCGGACCTCGTCGGCCGCTCCGGCGGCGAGGAGTTCGCGGTGCTGCTGCCCGGCACCGGCCGGTTCGACGCGATGGCGATCGCCGAGCGGATCCGGCTGCGGGTCGCCTCGACGCTGGTGGCCCTGAAGGCGACGGGGGACGGCCCGCAGTTCGTCGGGGTGACGGTTTCGATCGGCGTCGCGGACTGCGCGGCCGGCGGCGTCCTCGCGGACGCGCTGCTGACCGCGGAAACGGCGTTGCTGCGGGCGAAGGCGGCGGGCCGCAACCGGACCGTCTGCGCCGAGCCGGACGTCAGCTCATCGTGATGGCGTCGAGCTTCTCCCGCAGGTACTCCGACGCGATCACCTCGGGGTAGGTGCGGGTGCCCAGCGGCGGCGCCAGCGACGTGATGCGGGCGTCGTGGTCGGTCTCGTAGAAGAAGATCAGCGACACCAGGTCCTCGTCCGGGGCCGCCGCCGACGGCGGCAGGACGCGGTGGCGGGTCGAGCGCCAGCGATCGCCGGTCCAGCGGGCCATCAGGTCGCCGATGTTCACCGTGAACGCGTCCGGGTGGAACGGCGCGTCCACCCACTCGCCGCCGGCCGTGCAGACCTGCAGCCCGCCGACGCCGGCCTGGCGGTCGAGCACGGTGACCGTGCCGAAGTCGGTGTGCGGGCCGATCCGGAACTGGTCCGGCTCCGGGGCGCCGACGTGGGTCATCGGCGGATACCGGTTGATGTTGAACGTGTACGTCGGGTGCGCGGTGTGCCGGGTGAAGTGGCTTTCGGCGAGGCCGAGCGCCGCGGCGAAGACCTCCAGCAGGTGGTCCGACAGCGCCCGCATCCGCCGCATGTACTCGGTGGCCGTCTCCCCGAGGCCGGGCACCTCGTGCGGCCAGACGTTGGGCTGGAACCAGAACCCGTCGATTTCGGCCACGCCGAGCTTGTGGTCCGCGCCCGCGGAGTAGGACTCCTTGAGGTCCGGCGGGGTCTCGGTGCCCTCCGCGTAGCCGTTGGCTTCGACGCCGGGCGGCAGCCACCCGCGGCCGCCGACGGTCACGGCGTAGCGCTGCTTGACGTCCTCGGGCAGTGCGAAGAAGGTCCGGGCCAGCTCGCGGGTGCGCGTGCGCAGGCCGGCCGGCACGCCGTGCCCGGTGACCAGCAGGAAGCCGGACTCCTGCAGGGCCTGGTCGATCCGGGCGGCGACGTCGGCCCGGCCTTCGGACGTGCCCGCGAACCACGGCGAGAGGTCCACGAGCGGAACGGATGACGGCATACCGGCTCCCTCGTCCAGCGCTGTCGGTCCAGCACTGTCCTAATCGGACTTTTCGATCCCGATGTCCTCGAACCACAGGTCCGGGCGCGTGGCGATGAACTCCGTCATCAGCGCGGTGCAGCCGGGGTCGTCGAGCAGGGTGATCCCGACACCCAGCCCGGCGAGCCAGTCGTGCCCGCCGTGGAACGTCCGCGCCTCGCCGATGACCACGCGTCCGATACCGAACTGACGGACGAGCCCGGAGCAGTACCAGCACGGCGAGAGCGTGGTGACCATGATCGTGTCGCGGTAGTGCGGGCGGCGGCCGGCGTTGCGGAAGGCCGCGGTCTCGGCGTGCATCGACGGGTCCCCGTCCTGCACGCGCCGGTTGTGGCCGCGGCCGAGCAGGGTGCCCGCGGAGTCGAACAGCGCGGCCCCGATCGGCACACCGCCTTCCGCTTTGCCCAGCTCGGCTTCCTCGCGGGCGACGGCGAGCAGGGCGTGCGGATCGATCGGCATGCGTCACTCTTTCCGGCCGGGACGGCACCTGGCAAGTGTTCGACCCTCCGACTGCACTATCCGGCGGATCGCGGACCGGATCTGTCCGCGATGTCTGGCACACTGCGGGCCATGTACGGCACATCGGAACGCCTGCTCCGGCTGCTTTCCCTGCTGCAGGCCCGGCGGGACTGGCCGGGCGCGGACCTCGCGTCCCGGCTCGAGGTCGACGTCCGCACGATCCGCCGCGACGTCGAGCGGCTGCGGTCCCTCGGCTACCCGGTGCACGCGACCCCGGGCGTGGCGGGCGGCTACCGCCTGGGCGCGGGCGCGGCGCTGCCCCCGCTGCTGCTGGACGACGACGAAGCGGTGGCGGTCGCGGTCGGCCTGCGCACGGCGGCGAGCGGCACGGTCAGCGGCATCGAGGAGACGTCGGTGCGCGCGCTGGCGAAGCTGGAGCAGGTGCTGCCGGCACGGCTGCGCCCCCGGGTCGGCGCGCTGCACGCGGCGACGGTCTCGCTGCCGGGCGCCGGGCCGACGGTGGACGCGTCGGTGCTGACGGCGATCGCGGCGGCCTGCCGCGACCACGAGCGCCTGCGCTTCGGCTACGGCGACCGCACGGGGGCCTCGACGGACCGTTCGGTGGAGCCCCTGCGGCTGGTCCACACGGGCCGGCGCTGGTACCTGGTGGCGTTCGACCTCGACCGCGCGGCGTGGCGGACGTTCCGGGTGGACCGCATCGCGGAGGTGCCGGTGGCGGGCTTCCGGTTCACCCCGCGCGAGCCGCCGGCCGCGGACCTGGCGGCGTACGTGTCCCAGCAGATCTCGACGGCGCCGTATCCGCACCAGTTCGTACTGCGCGTGGCGGCGCCGGCCGAAGTGCTGGCCCGCCGGATCCCGCCGACGTCGGGGGTGGTGGAGGCGGTGGACGAGCACAGCTGCCGGGTGCGGACCGGGGCGAACACCCTGGACACGGTGCCGTACTACCTGGCGCAGTGGGGCTTCGACTTCGTGGTGGAGGAGGCGCCGGCGGGGCTGGTGGAGCGGCTGCGGGAGGTGGCGGAGCGGTTCGCGCGGGCGGTGGGGTGAGTCTGAAGCGGCCCCAATGTGGCGTTGGGTGCGTGGGATGCACCGAGCGCCGCGTTGGGTGCGTGGGATGCACCGAACGCCACATTGGGTGCGTGGGATGCACCGAACGCCACATTGGGTGCGTGGGATGCATCCAACGCCACATTGGGGCGGTGGGGTGAGGCCGGGCCTAGCTCGGTTCGACCCGCGCCCGGTTGCTCTCGCCGTCGGTCAGGAACGCCGCCAGCGCGCTTCCCTCCTCCGCCACCTCGCCGCGTTCGCGCGCGGTCAAGGGGCGCAGCGGCCGCACCAGCACGTCGGCGCCGTCGGTGGTCCAGGTCGCCGTGACCCGGCCGTCCACCAGCACCACCCGCTCGCCGGCCACCGACAGCCCGCGGTGGGCGTCGTCGATGATGCGGGTGCGGTCGTCGTAGCCGAGGATCGCGTTGTCGAACGCCGGCAGGAACCGGACCGGGGCCGGCGTGTCCGGGTCGGGGCGGGGAGCGTCCGGCAGGTCGAGCAGCTCGCGGCCGCGCGCGTCGCGGAAGGCCACCAGCTCGCCGCGCACCGCCTTCACCGCCGCCGGCAGCCCGGCCAGGCCTGACCACGCGCGCAGGTCCGCCGTCGCCGCCGGGCCGAAGGCCGCCAGGTAGCGGCGCACCAGGTCGCGCCCGGCGCCGTCGTCCGGGTCGAGCGGGTCGCCGTCACGGCCCAGCCAAGCCCGCAGCGGCAGGTTGCGCACGCCGCCTTTCGTGCGCCACAGCCCCCGCGGCGGCAGCTGGACCACCGGGATCAGCGCGGCGACGAGCATCTCCCCGAGCGGCCGCGGCCCCGCCTCCGGCCAGCGATCGGCGACGGCCCGGGCCAGCTCGCCCATCGAGCGCGGTTCGCCGTCGGCCAGCACCGCCCGCCCCGCCGCGGCGAGCTCGCCGAGGTCGACGCCGTCGAGCTCGCGCCGGTAGGTGCCGAGGACCCGCTGGCGCAGCATCGCGTCGAACCGGGTCCGCCACGCGAGCACGTCGTCGCCGGTGAGCAGGTGCACGGTCCGGCGCATGAGGTGGGTCCGCACCACGCGCCGGCCGGTGAGCAGGGCGTCCAGCGAAGCCGGGGTGAAGGCCCGCAGCCGCGACCACAGGCCGGTGAACGGTTCCTGCGGCTCCTGCGCCTGCAGGCCGCCGACGTGCGCGACGGCGTCGTGCACCGGCAGGGTCGCCCGCTCCAGCAGCAGCTGCCGGGCGAGGGTGGCGCGGTTGAGGGCCCGCGTGTCGAGGACGGTCAGCACGAGGTCCACTGTGGCAGAAAAAGCGGACAGCATCTGGCCGCTATTGTTCCGGCAGAGTTGAACGACCGCTCAGTTTGTGACGGGCGTCACGCCGAGCATGCGCAGCACGAGCTCGCCGTATTCCTTGCCCAGCGCGGTCGGCGTCTGCCGCGCCCGCTCGGTGTACCAGCGGGCGACGTCGACCCCGAGGGAGAGCACGGCGCGGGCGGCGACGTGCGGGTCGGAGACGGTGAACACGCCACCGGCGGCGCCCTCGGCGATGACCTCGCGCACGATCCGTTCGATCCGCCGCCGCAGCTCGGCGACCACCTCGAACTCCTGCTCGGGCAGGGCCTGCAGCTCGTACTGGACGACCCGCGCGACGGTGTGTCGCCGGGCGTGCCAGGCCACGAAGTCCTCGACGATGAGCCGGATCCGCTCGACGGGATCGGCCTCCTTGGCGACGACGTTCTCGACCAGCGCGAGGGTCTGTTCGTGCCCGTAGCGGCTGATGGCGAACAGCAGCGCGGCCTTGGACGGAAAGTGCACGTAGAGCGCGGCGGGCGACATCCCGGCGGCCCCGGCGATGTCCCGCGTGGTGGTGGCGTGGTAACCCCGCTTGGCGAAGGCCTCCACCCCGGCGAGCATGAGCCGCCGGGCGGTCTCGGGCTGCACATCCGGCCACAGTTCCGCCGACAGCGACATCGTCATCCGGTGATCCTCCCAGATCGCCCTGGCCGGAAGGGGGCCACAACGGCCGGCCCGGTCGCCACCATTGTAAGCGGCTGCTTTGTCGGCGTATCTGGGGATACATCCCCAAAATGGGGATGTCATACCCACACCGTATCGCCCCGCGGCTGCGGTGCGCGGCTCGGATCGGCGCGTCGCCACCCCACGATCTGATTCAAACGTCTGTTCGAGTACGGCGAGGCTATGCAGCTCGCGCTCGCGCTGATCAGCGACGTTGCCTCACCGTCACCGCCCACCCGGGATCGCGGCCGTCGACGTCGTACCCGTCATCGTGAGGCAGGTGGCAGCCGGCCAGGGTCACACGACCATTCCGAGGGAAGGCACACCCCCTGAAGATCGAGTCCGGTCGCCGCGCGGGTCACGAACCCGTCGTACTCATCATGGCCGCCGGGCGCGCGGGCCACGACACGACATGCCTGGCCACGCGCGATCAGGTCTCAAGGGGTGCTGTCAACGAACCGGTTCGGGTCTGGGTTCGGTGTGGTCGGGCCGTGGTGCCTTCGGCGGCAACGAGGCGCGGGCACGCGGGCTCAGGCAGCCAGGGGGTGCGGCTCGCCAGTGAGCGCGGCCACCACAACCGCCAACTCGTCGACGGTCGCCGCCACATAGGTCATCGTGGTGCTCGTCTGGTAGCCCAACGTCGCGTGACCGGCGAACGACGCCGCTATGGCGTAACCGTAGTTCCGCTCGACCCAGGTCAAGGTCGTGTAGCGGATCCAATGCGCGGTGATCCCCATCGACCCGATCCACGGAAGGTGATGATGCAGCCGCGACCACAGCGAGGCATACCGCGACGCGGAGATCGGGCTTCCATCGCGGTGGCGCAGCAGCCCCGCCCGGGGCCCCGCCCCAGGTCGCGCGTGAGCATGCGCCAGCAGACCGGCCGTCAGCGTCGGAGAAACCGGTTGCTCCCGCGTCGTGCCGCCCTTCTCCCGAAGCCGGATCGTGCACAACTCGTCGTTGACGTCGCACGGACGCAGCGCCAGCGCCCCGCCCCGCCTGCACGCTGTTTCCGTATGCAACCGCAGGAGCAAGGTGTCCAACGCGGGATCGGTACCGGTCGAGGCTGCGGTCATGTTGATATCGATCAGCTGCCGGCTGGTCAGAGCACGCCGGACACTCTTCGCCCGCCGCGGCTTCCGCAGCTGGGCGGCCGGGTTCCGCGACGCCGAGATGTACTGATCCGCCTGCGCGAGAAGGTACAGATGTCTCGTCGCATCGACGAAGCACGCTTTCGCCGACTGGCCGTCCCGCGACCCCCGACGCCTGAGAGCCTGCGCCTGCACCTCATTGGCCAACATCAAAAGCTCCGACGCCGACGGCGTGTCGATCGGCGTGTCCCCCCACTTCTCCGCCAAGACACGCCAATACACCGACCACGTCGCCGCGGAGGCCGCGGAGGTCGCGGCCGCGACGATCGGCACGTACTCCCTGAAGGTCGGCACAGGCGCCGTCCCCGCAGCCGATGCGTCGAGGATCAGGTCTTCCGGGGAAACTCCCAGACGTTCGAGCAGAATCCTGGCCGCAGTCACGTCTTCGTGCTCGACGCCGAGCCTGCTCACCGCCTGCACACCGCCCACCTTGTCGGCGGTCATGGCGTTGCGGACTGCCGCGAGTGGAAGTCCGCCAGCGCACGGTCCAGGGTGGCCAACGGATACGCGATGATCAAGCCGTGTCCGGAATGCGCGGCAAGGAGAACCCTGTCTCCGACCTCGATCATGAGTTGGTGCCGGGCAACAGCAGGAATCGACACCGCCTTCGATCTGGTGACCGTGATCAGCCCACGTGGATCGGGATGGAAAACCGCGTAGCTGTCGGTCAAAGCCATACTCAGCGTGTCACCGGATCGCCAACCGGCGACCCCGGTGATCACCTGATCGTGCATCCGCCCGGAGCGATCGATCCGGGCTACCGCATAGGTGAGCTGCGAGCGCAACGTCGAGGGAATCAGCGCGGCCAGTGGCAGAGGTTTCGGTGTTGGCCTGCCGGCGACTGCCATGACGTCGGGAATGACCCACGGCATCTCGCCCACAAGCCGATCTCGCTGGTGCATGACCGCTCACCCCGCCGCAGTCGCGCCGGCACGGCGAACCGGCTGGGACGAGTGCCGCCACGGGAGCAGCAACGGCGGAGCGAGCCCTTCCATCTCCGGCGGCACGGCCTCGATGCGCAGTACGACGGCCGTCCAGGTCATGCCGATGCCAATGCCGACCAGCAACACGTAGTCGCCGACGTGAACGGCCTTTCGGCAGAGAAGGTGGCTCAGGCCGATGAATTGGTCGTTGGGTCCGATGTGACCCCACTGATCGCCAACGTGTTTCAACGTCAGCGAGTCGGGGATGCCCAATGGGCGAAGACACTGCGTCTGCAACTGATGAGCCCCGTAGTGAGGGAGAAGAACCCAGGCCAGATCGGCAGTGTCGAGACCAGACTCACGGAGAAGACCGGCCACTACCGTTCTCACGCCCTCGGTGGTGCGACGAAGCACGGAACCGGCACCGGCGGCCGCAAGGTACTGCGCCTTGCGCTGGCGAACCTGCTCAGCACCGACTTCCACGGTTCCCGGTGGAAGGAAAGGTGCACCGCCTCGGTGGAGCTGCTCGAGCGTCGGGTCGGTGTAGGAGCTGGTGGCGAGCACCTGGGCGAGGCCGGGATGGCGGCCGAGGATGAGGGCGGAGCCGCCATCGCCGTAGGCGATGCCGTGGTCGGCGGTGAGGTGGTCGAAGGCGGGTGGTCCGAAAGTTTCGCCGCCGGTGAGCAGGACGGTGTCGAGGTCGGGGCTGCCGGCGAGGACGCGGGCGGAGATGTCGATGCCGCCGACGAGGCTGTTGCTCATGGCGTTGAGCTCGGTGGCGATGCCGTGGCCTGCGGGCAGGCCGAGTCGGGTGCGCACGTAGGCGGCGCGGGACCAGAAGTCGATGCCGCGGCTGCCGCGCCAGATCGCGGCGTGGAAGTGCAGGTCGGGAACGGGCAGTGGGCCAGTGGTGGTCATGGCCGTGCTGGCGAGGGCGTTGTGGCCGGCGCGGACAGCGAGTTCCATGCCGGTGGAGCCGTGGGCGATGGAGACCGCGCGTTGACTGCTACCGCGCAGGTCGCGGAAACCGTCGAGCTCATCGACGGGCACGAGGTTGCCGAGGGCGGCGCCGACGCCGCTCACATGCAGATCTGTCCAGCGCATCCTCAGCACCGCCCTGCGTGGGCCGGGTTCGCGGTGTTGGACATGTCCGCGGTGATGGTTTCGACGGAGTTGAAGTAGGCCCGAAGGTGATGGCTCTTGATTCCGCTACAGGCAGCGATTTCCTCGAGCGTGAGCGGGCCGCCCGGCAGCGGCTTGTCGAGTAGGTCGCGGGCGGTGTCGATGATCCAGGAACGCATGCGGGGTCTCCCAGCGAGGCGAGTGGAGGGCGGTGCGCCAGGGGAGGGGTGGTGGGCGGCGCGGTCGGTGTGCACGACGGACGGCGACGTCGGGTCAGTCCTACCGAGTCTGGCCCCTGCGTCGGTTGAGCAGCGCCGTTCGGTGCGTGCGGCGCAGGGCAGGGATCTGGTCGCGTGCTGCGCGGTCGAGTTCGGGCATGCGGTGCACGTCGGTGTCGAACCCGGGGTCGGTGCGAAAGATCAGCGCGAGGACAGAGGCGTTGTGGCTGAGGTTGACCACGGCGTAGGGCAGGGTCGCGGGGATGTAGATCATGTCGCCGGCCTTCGGGTGGAAGGGCTGCATGGTGTTGCCGGAGAGGACGGCGACGTGACCGCTGATGATCGCGATCGCCGTCTCGGTGGTGTCATGCCGTTGCGGAGCGAGGCTGATGGCGCCGGGTAGGTGCATCCGGCCGCCGGAGAGCGCGCGGGTGGGCACGACGCCGGTGCGCAGGATCGGGGTCAGAGTCTCGCCTTCCCCGGCCAAATGTCCGGACTCGCACGGAGCCGATGTGATCGTGGGGTCCATCTCCACTGTCCTTTCCAGCTGGCGTCAGCAGACGGCGGTGCGGTGGGCAAGTTCGCAGGCGAGCGCGGCGTTGGCGACGGCGTCGGGAACCAGCCGGCGGCCGTGTCCGCACGCGGCGGCGACCGCGAGCACCGGCCGGTCGAGCTCGGTCTCGGCTAGCGCGAGGGCGGTTCGGGACTCTGTGGGGTGGGTTTCGTCGACGAGTCCGGCGATGACGTCGATGTCGCGGCGCAGGTGTCGCAGCGCCCGGTAGAACCGCGGGTCGGTCGGTGGTGCGTCGGTTCCGGTGCACATTGGGATGTGCACGGCGGGCATCGGGATCCGCAGCCGATTCAACTGCTCGTGCAGGGCATTGAGGAACTGCACGGCAGGCACGAGGTCGGTGAGAGGAAACAGGGGTTGGTGGCCGAGGTCGCCGTAGCAGAGGTGGATCCGCCAGGTAGCATCGCGGGGGCCGTCGGCGAAGACGCGGGCGACTTGCTTGGCCAGCGCGCGCACCGCCGCCGGCCACAGTGGCCGCGGGGTGCGGTCCAGCGTAGCGAGGACCGCGGGGGTCTCGAGCTGGAAGACGACGTGGTTGCCGTGCTGGCGGTGGATGGTGTGGACGTCGTCGAGCACGGCTTGGCGGAACACCGGCAGGTGCGTGACCGCGGCGCCCGGGCTGCCGAAGGTGAACAGCGCCAGGTCGTACGGATTCGGGATCGATACCTGGTGCGGCGGGAAGTCGCGGTCGTCGTGCAACTGGGCGCGGGCGGCCATGACGGCGTCGGTGTGTGTGGCGCGCCCGAGGGACAGGTCGTCGGATTCGAGCCAGCGGCCGTGTTTGAGGCGGTAGGTCGGCATGTCGTTGTAGTCGGCGGAGTGGCCGGTGCGGACGGGTTCGAGCGCGTCGATGGCGGCGAGGCCGTCGAGCCAGTCGATGATCCATCGCGGGTCCTGGTCGCACGGCAGTCCGGTCAACGTCGTGTCGGGGGTGTGGTCGAGGAACCACCGCATCATCTGGTGGTGGTCGCCGGTCAGAGTGGCGGGTAGGGAGCCGACGAAGTGTACGGCCCGGACGTCCTCGGAGGACGCGGCGTCGAGCTGATCGTTGCTGGGGTGGCTGAACACGAGCGTGGACATGGCATTTCCCCTGGTGGCGAGTCGGATCGGTTGAGTTGTGCGGGCGTGGGGAGGCCGCCCGGTGAGGACGTGGGAACGGGAGGGGGTGCGCGGGCCCGCGATGGAGGGTTGAGGGGTGCGGGCCCGCGCGGCCTGGTTGCAGTCAGCCGGTGACGGCGACGTGGGCGGGCTTCGGCTGCGGCCGGGGCGCGGTCCGGTCACCCGGGTTGTCGTCCTGCTGGTGCCGCTGGGCCGGCATACCCGGCCGAGACGTCGCGGGGGCGCCGGGCTTGTGCGTCGGTGCGGGGCGGGTGCCGGTGGGCGGGTTGTTCGGCGGCGGGGGAGGGGTTCCTGCGCCGCAGCTAGCTGTCGCCACCGTCACCGTGATCGCCGTGCCCGCGGTCGGCTTGTTCGGTGCGTCGGACTCGTTCGTGCGGATGGGTGCGGTGCTGGTAGTGACGGTGATGATCCCGGCGGTGCCGTGGCCGCCGGGTGAGACCTTCATGTTGCCGCTGCCGTCCTTGGGAGCGCTGGTGGTGATCGAGCCGTTGCGGCAGGTCGCACTGAACGGACCGACCGTGGTGCCGCCGACTCGCACCGACGCGACGCGGGCTTCGGCGAATCCGGCGCCGGCCTGCAGGCTGATGCCGCTGGCCACGACCGCGCCACTCGGCGTGGACACCGAGCCGCCGGCGGTTTTGATCGCGCCGCTGCTGGACACACTCGGACTGGCCGAGAGGTGCTCGCCGCCGGAGACGGAGATCCCCGTCGCTGTCGACGTCGCAGCAGTGGCCGCGAGGGCGGGCGGTGCCGCGGTCGCGGGGGTGCAGCTGGAGGCGAGGGTGGTGAGGGAGCCGATGAGGAGCGCGCCGGCTCCGGCTGCCGCGAGGGCGCTACGAGTGGTGTTCATGGCTGGTCTCTCCAGAAGAGTCGGTGCGGTTGGGTTAGCGGATGAGGACGGGGGTGCCGATGGGCACGGGGTCGAGGGGATTGGTGAGCGTGGCGAGTGCGTCGGCGGGGACGCGGATGCATCCGTCGCTGGAGGGGCGACCGAACACATCGGTGGTGGGCCAGCCGTGGATGCCGGTGGTGCCGGGCCCGCCGCCGTAGGTGGAGAAGGTCGTGGAGTGGATCCCGAGCGGGAAGATGACCGGGCTGAAATTCTGGTGCGCGTCGGTCATCGAGGCGAGGACGAAGGTCCGCCCCGCCGGGGTCGGTGCGGCCGCGGTGCCGACTCCGACGCTCCAGGTGCCGATCTGCTGGTGGTCGCGGTAGAGCGTGAGCCGGAACGCTGTCCGGTCGATGACGATGCGGTCGGTCGTCGACCGGATCCTGAGCGAGTTGTCCTGGGTGGACAGCCAGCCGGTGGAGCCGTTGGGCCGGGACGGCAGGAGCGCCTGCACCCAGCCCGGTTCCTCGGCGATCACCGGAATCCACGTGTCGGATCCCAGCTGCGTGGTCGGCAGGACGGCGATGGCCGCGCCGCCGGGTTGGTCGTACACCGGTACCGGGGTGGTCGGGTGCACCAGCTGCCCGTCCGGCACCTCGTCAGCCGTCGCATCCTGCGGAGCGTTCGCGACGATGCCGAAGGTGCTGGCCTCCGGCAGCCCCGCGAGATTCGGAATCGCCCGGGCGGCCACGGCCGGGGCGTGCAGTTCGACTCCCAGCTCGACCGGCTCGGCGGTGCGAGCGCCGTCGGGCTCGGGCCGGGACGGTGCGAGCAGGACGCCGGTGGTGGCGACCATCGCGATCCCGGCCAGCCAGAACGCGAGCACCCGCCACCGTTTCGGCGTCGGCTGTGGCGTCTCGGACATGAACAGTCCTTCCCATAGGTCGTTGAAGGCCGCGGTGGCCCGCCCGCACTCGAGCGGGCCACCGCGAGAAGAGGGTGTGGTCACTGGGAAAGCGCGGAGATGAAGCCGTCGGCGGGCGTGCCGAGGCCGGTGACGTTGTCCCAGCCGGGGCCGCTTTGCAGGTTCTGCGGGCGGGCGTCGAAGTCGATCAGGTAGCTGCCCTGCCCGCCGGGGGCGGCGACGCCGCCGAAGGCGTGCATCATCGGCGTCCACACCCCCGCCTTCTGCGGGACGACATCGGCGATCGCACTCGACCCCTTGAGGCTGTAGAGGGCCGGGGTGAGCAGCCCGGCGCGGGCGTTACCGGAGCGGGCCTGCTGGGCGTCGACGACGAGCCCGGCGATCAGCGGCGACGCCAGCGAGGTCCCGCCGTAGGAACCGATGCCGAACTGGCCCTTGATGGTCTGCCCGACCAGCATCCCGGTGTAGGAGTCGGCCAGCGCCGCGATGTCCGGCACCGCCCGCTTCCCGCCGCTGTCGGAGACGACGCCGACCTGCCAGTCCGGTGCGTCGTAGAGGGCGGAGGTGCCGCCGCCGGCACCGGAGGCGAACGGCCCGTCCGCATCCTTCTGCGGAGCCCAGCTGCTGCCGGACTGGGTGTTGCCGCTGTTCTCCCACCCGGTCAGCACCTTCGGCTGGTTGTTCTGGTCCAGCCCGACGCTGGTCCCGCCGACGGCCACGACCCAGGGGCTGGAGGAGGGGAAGCTGGCGGTCGGGTGGCCGACGGGGCCGGAGTTGTTGCCGGCGTCGCCGGTGGAGACGGTGATGGTCTGGCCCTGGATCGCGGCTTGCAGCGCCATGCTGTTGAATTGGTCCCGTGCGGCCTGCGGAAGGCTGGATTCGCCGTCAGCGTTGCCGTAGCTGTTGCTGATCACGTCGACGGCGTTGTCGGTGACGGCCTGGTTGAACGCGTCGTAGAGCCCGGTGCCCCTGCACGTTTTCCCAGCGTAGTAGCGGATCTTCGCGGCCGGAGCGATCGCGTGCGAGGCCTGGACGTCCAGGGTCTGTTCGGCGTTCCAGCCGTCGGCGCCGCACGCGGTGGCGTCGGTGAACCCGCCCTGCGGCAGGACCGCGCTGTACTGGCCGGACGCGAGTGGCGGGACGCCGAGCTGGGCGGCGGCCTGGTTGGTGTCGGCCACGATGGTGTCTGAGTTGTAGGCGCCGACGACACCGATCGTCGTACCGGCGCCGGTGTTTCCGTTGCCGAGCTTGTACATGGCGCGAACCTGGGTGCCCGTGTAGCCGCACAGCGAGTTGGATTGGAACCCGGCCGGGTACTTCTGCGGGACGTCGGTGTTGTTCTGTTCGTTCCACCACCGCGCGCAGTGCTGCTCCGCCGCCGCGGCTGCGGTCGTGGTGCGGGTGTGCTGCGGCTTGAGCAGAGCGGCGCTGTCGTCGAGCCCGAGCACCGCAGTGATCGACGCACGCAGCGAGGTCGGCACAGTGACGGGCGCTGCCGGTGCCGTGAGCGTCCGGTTGACTCCGTCGACCCGGGTATGGAATGCGGCGATCCTCGTACCGAACGCCGACTCCAGCGCTGAGGTCGGAGCTTCGGCGTCGACGAAGTGCCGGTTGGCGCTGATTCCTGTCACGCGCAGGCCCTGGGTGCCCAGCCACTGCGACACCTGATCGACGGTGTCCTGCGTGGGGGCGAATCGGTCGAGGAACGCCTTCGACGACAGGAACTGTCCGTGCTCGGCGCTGCCCGGTGTCGCCAACTGCGTGGCGAGGCGTTCTGCGTCACGCTGGTCGCGCAGCGCCAGTGCGACTTGGATGTGCCGAACGGTGTGTCCGTTGCTGCGGGCGACTTCCGTGTGCGGGGTGGCCCAGGTCGGGGTGCTTCCGGCGATCGGCGCGCGGTCGCCGGTGTCGCCGACGGCGGTGTTCGGCGTCGCCACGGCGGTGGCCGCGGTGGCCACGAGTAGGGCCGCGGTCGCGACCAGGGCATGCCAAAGACGGCTGTGCATCGAGGTTTCTCCTTGTATGAAAAGGGAAAGCCGTCCAGCGCGGATGCCCGTCGAGTGACGGGCGGGCTGAAGGGCGTGCCTCGTGCCGCAGCCAGGAAAACGCGAAGAGGCTGAGCGGAGACTTCAGATGAGGTGGACCGGCCCTGCGGGTCTGGTCATGGTGACGGCCGCGGTGCGACCGCAGAGAATTTACATCGGGGGTCGTCGTCGGATCGACACGACAACGGCGGTCCGCGGGCCGTAACGTGGAATAATGACGAAGCGAGCACGTGTCAGTCCTAACGTGGCAGCCGACCGTGCCTGCACCACGCCTCCCCCGGCGTGAACACGGTCAGCCTTGCTGAAACGAACAATAACCAGATCCCGGCAAAAGTCAACATGTGTGTCTGCTCCTGGCGGACTGCCTGTGTCTATCTGAGCGCCCCTCCTGCCTGATGTTGCAGAAAGTATGCAATTAGACGCTTCTCGTGATCTTCGCGGTGTGGCTCTTCTCGATCGACCGACCGAAGGGCCGTTCGCTACTCACTGTAGCTGAGGTGCTGTAGCTCGGTTGTTGGCGATTAACTCGATTGAGTGTTCCCGTGGTTAATGCTTGAGGGTCGCGGTGCTACCCGTGGTACGAAACAAGACGCGGAGCGCGGCACGCCTCAGATGCTGCGTTTCTAGTCGGCGAGCGGCTGGTACGAGCATCGATCGATGCCCGTGACGAGCAGGGACGGTACGAGGAGGGGCAATGTCGACGACGCACGCCGCGGCAGGATGCACCACGGGCGTGAATAGTGCTACGCGCCGGCGCCATGGCGCGTAGACCGCTGCCGAGGGCCGGTATACCGGGTGTGGCCTACCCGACGACACTCATCGGTCAATCGCAGAAAGTGACTGAGATCGAGGGCTATGTCGACCAAGGCAACCCTCTGGTGGTGGTGACTGGCAGCGGCGGGGTGGGAAAGACGCGGGCGGCCGGAGAAGCCTTTGGACACCGTTGCGACGCCTACGACGCGGCTGCCTTCGTCCGACTCGCGGAAATAAGCGATGAACCCGGGAACGAAACGACAGTAGAGCGAATCTGCAACTTGCTGCTCGCAGATCTACGCGTCGCAAACCATCAGCCCGACGCCCGGCCGCTGGACGTGCTGATCGAGTTCCTGCGCGACCACAGTGTCCTGCTCGTACTGGACAACTGCGAACACCTGCTCGAGCCCATCCAGGAACTCGTCGACCTGTTGATCAACCGGGCGCCGCAATTACAGATCATCGCGACCAGCCGCGCCTGGCTGGAGATTCACGGTGCACGCATTGTGCACCTCAACCCTCTCCATGTCCCCGACAAGAACGCCGGCCGCGTCGAAGCAGAAGAGTGCGACGCGGTGAAGCTGCTGCAGGACCGCGCTGCCCTGGCCGGACGTCCGCTGACCGCCGACGACGACTGGTCGGCCATCGTTGGCCTGGTCCGCTGGTCCGACGGGATCCCGCTCATCCTGGAACTCGTCGCGGCCCAGCTGAGCACCGGACGATCGCCCCGCGTGGTGTTCGAACGCCTGGAAGGCGGATCCGCCTTGAAATACGCCCCGGGCACCCGCGGAGTCCAAGCTCATCACCTGGCCCTCGACGCGGCGATCGGCGAATCCTGGAAGCTGTGCACTGAGGTCCAGCAGCGAGTGTGGGCGAGGTTGACGGTGTTCACCGGCGGCTTCACACTCGAGGCGGCCGAGCGGGTCTGCGCGGACACCGTCGTCGACCGTGCCGTGATTCTGACGACCCTGGATTACTTGGTCCGGCACTCGATCATCGAAGGCGCATCGGCGGACGGCCGCTACCGGCAGCACAACTACCTGCGCGAGTACGGCCGCCGGCGCCTGCGACGCTTCGGTGACCAGGACGCGATCGAAGAACGCCTTTGCGCGTGGGTCGCACAACTGGTGCGGGACGCGGCTGAAGGCTGGTTCGGTCCGGACGAGATGTGCTGGCTGACCGGGGTCAACGCCGAGGCCGGCAACATCACGGCGGTGGTGAACTGGTGCGCCGAGCGCGGGCAGGTGGAACGCGGGCTGACGATCATGTTCGACCTGCTGCGCACCCGCGCACCGTTCTTCTTCGCCACGGAAATCCCTGTCTGCCGACAGGTCGAGAAGCTCCTGCAAGCGGGTCTCGCCGAGCCCGCGCCGATGCGAGTCTCAGCGCTGGCGATGGTCGGCTGGATCTGGATCGCACTCGGCACGCGCGAACGCGGCAAGGCCCACCGCGACGAGTGCCTGGACCTCGCCCGCCAGATGGGCATCGAGAACGCCCCGGCGGTGCAGTTCATCGACGGCAGCTACGACGCGCTGGCCCTCGGGTCGCGCAGCGGCTACGCAAAGCTGGAAGCGGCCCGCGAGGGATTCCGTGCGGCCGGCGCCCACGGCTCGGAATACATGGCGGGGCTGTTTCACGCGTTCACCGCCGGCTTGCTCGGTCCGGTCGAGGAGGCCGACCGCATGTCGGGGTGGTGCCTTGATGCCGCCCACGCCAGCGGCGCGGAATGGGCGATCACCTGGGCGGAATGGACCCGCGGTCTGCCCGAAGGCTCACAGCCGCAGGCCAGCGCCCGCAACGCGCTGCGCGCGCAGGTGAGACTCGGCGACCTGTGGGGCCCCGCCTGGGGTGTGGAAGAGGAAGCCCGCAAACGCGTGCTGGCAGGCGATCTCCTCGGCGCTGCCCACTTGTATGGCGGCTCGGACAGCCTGCAGGCCCGCCACGGCGTCCGGTTCAACGGCCTGCCCGGATGGCGCCACCATCGCGACATCGCGAACGACGCGATCATCCACGGCACCGCAGAGAAGGCAGGCATCGGCGAGGAGGCATTCGAGGCGGCACGAGCTGCCGGCGCTCGATGGCGCGACGACCGCATCGTGGCCTTCGCCCTCGGCGACACCGACCCCACCTCGCCGCCTCTGACCCCGCGACAGTGGCAAATCACGCGCATGGTCGGCGACGAGAAGTCGAATATCGAGATCGGCGCTGCCCTGCACGTGTCGGCGCGGACGGTCGAAGGCGACCTGACGAAGATCTACCGACACCTCAACCTGCGGGGCGGCCGCACCGAGCTCGCCGAGTGGTATCAGGCGTACATGGCGGCTAGCGATGGCTCCACTGCACCGGAAGCGCCGCCACACCGCGGATGACCCCGAACGTGCGCCGCACGTTCGCGTGCGGCTGCAGCCGGACATCCGGGACCGCACGCAGCAGCTCCTCCAGCATGACCCGCACCTCGACCCGGGCCATGTGCCGGCCGAGGCAGCGGTGCTCGCCGGCCCCCCAGCCCAGGTGCGGTGTCGGGGTGCGCTCGCGATGGAGCCGGAAAACGTCGCCGTCGGCGAAGTGGCGCTCATCGCGGTTGGCGCTGCCCCAGGCCAGCAACAGCCGGTCCCCAGGTGAGAGCGGCATCCTGCCGAGGTAGGTGTCGGTGGTGGCCGTGCGGCCGGTGGCCGCGACGGCTGGTTCGTGCCGGACCAGCTCCTCGACGAACGCCTCCAGCAACCCGGAGTCGGCCGCCACGAGCTCGCGCAGCGCAGGATGTTCCAGGAGCTGCAAAGTCGCGGTGGCGCAGGCGTCGGCGGTGGTCAGGTGCCCGGCCGCGACCATCAGCATGGTCATCTTGACCAGCTCGTCCTCGCCGGTGGTACGCCCGTCGACGTCGGTGGTGACCATGCACGAGAGCAGGTCGGAGCCGGGATGGGCGCGGCGGTCGCGGATCTGCTCGAGCAGGAAGTCCGCGTACACCCGGCCGATCTGCTGGGTGTCGGTCAACGTCTGGGCGCCGTAGAGCGCACGGACATGCTCCGAAAGCCACGCACGCTCCAGCTCGCCTAGCCCGAGGACCCGCCCGATCACCAGCGGCGGCACCTGCTGGGTATAGCCGGCGACCAGGTCTCCCGCGCCCCGAGGGATCAGTTCCTGCAGCGTCTCCCGGCAGATCGCCCGCACGTACTGCTGCTGAGCCGCCGCGGCCGCCGGGGTGAAGAAGGTCGCCAGCGCGCGCCGCCACTGGTGATGGTGCTCCGCGTCGGTCTCGAACATCGGTGCCACCGCCTCCCGCAACTCGGTGACCACCGCCGACGCACCCAGCCCGTCGACGTAGGCACTAAACCGTTCCGGCGCCTGCGCGGCCTCGCGGATTTCGTCATAGCCGGTGACCAGCACGAACCCGTCCAGCTCACCGCTGCGCGCGACCGGACACCCCCGCCGGATCGCCCCCAGCGTCTCGTACGCCGTCTGGGCGACCGCCGGATCAAGATGATTGAACCCCCATGCCAACGTCATCAGATCAGTGTCAGTCTCGCGCGTCGGCGCGTCCCCCGAATTCAGCACCATGACGTCCTGACTAGTCGGCCGCAGCCTCGGGAATCAACCCTGCACCAGGCAAGAATGCGGCCTCCCGGGGGGAATATGCGGACCCGCAGGGACCCCGCAACGACCGCAAACGCCCCCGCATGACCCCCGCAATCGAAGACTGCGGGATCCGGCGAGCGTATTCGTGCGTCTGAGGTCTGTCGCGTCCGTCAGGATGGCGGCAACGCTGTGAACTGCTCCGAAGAAGATCCATCGTGGCACGGGCAGACCAGGGCCGGTGGGGGCCGGCAGGATCGACAACATCCAGGGGAGAAAGTTGAATCACGCAACAAACGATGACGTGGAATTCTGCCGGCGCTGCGAAAGCATCATCGCCACGCTGCCGATTCGGTACCCGTTCGAGCTACGCGCCTTCCTCAAGGCACTCGGGAAGCAACGGGGAATGACCGTCGTCCTGGGGCGAATGGCGACCGGGCGCAGCGGGACCAGCGGCCTGATGATGCGCATGCGGACAGAGTGTCTGCTCGGGGTCGCGGCCGCCGCCGTCCCGACGCACGTGTTTCACATCGTCTCCCACGAGATCGGGCATTGGCTGCTGGACCACCCGGGCGACTACGTCTGCCGCCGCCGCACGAGCACCGGCAACCAGCACGAGCTCGAAGCCGAACAGTTCGCCGACCTGCTGCAGGCGCACGTACGGGCCGGGACCGCGCGCCACCGCGACCGCCAGCTCCCTCCGGGCCGCACGGCCCTGCGTGCCGCTTTCGGAGCCCGTCGCCACCTGTGCGCCGATGGCTGACGCGGTCACCGTCCTCTGGTACGGCGCCGCCGCTGCGGGTGTGGCGGAGTCAGCCCGGAAGGTGTTGGTCAACCGCGGTGTCGGCTACACCCTCAGCCGCCACCTGTTGACGGCTGGCATCGCGTGCATGGCCCTGTCCATGGCGGCCGGCGACCCAATGACCTTGGACTGGGCCGATGCCCTGACCGGGCTACGCAACGTGGCGATCGTCGTCCACCACGTGCTCGGGATGCTGGCGATGGTCTTCGTCGCCGCGTTCCTGCACACCCTTGGACAGCTGCGCCTTCCCCTGCCCGGCGTGGTCACGATCTTCGTGGCCTGCGCCGCGGCGATGGTCACTCTCTACGTGCTGGCCGGCGCGCACACCTCCTTCTTCGCCTCACCCCGCAACGCGACACTGCCTTCCCAGCTCTACAGCGCGACCTACCTGGGCTATATGGTCGCCTGGCTCGCCCTGCTGCTGCTCGGCCTGACCGTGGTGGCCGCGGGCGAGGTAGCCGGGGTCCGAGGCGGCGTCGCCCTGGCCCAGCTGGGTATCGCGGTGTCGCTGGTCGGGCTGTGCTGGCGCTTCGGCGGCGCACTCCGGCTGCTGGCCGACCCGCACCATGTGCCCCGGGGCAGTCACTTCGGAGTGTTCACCGATGCCGCCGGCCTGCTGCTGTTCATCCTGGGCTCGGCGTTCGCCGCAGCGACCCGCACGATGTTCGAGCGACGCGACCGGCGCCGCACGCAACGCCAGGACGCCGCGGTCGAACGCCTGTGGCGACGCACGCGGATTCTCCTCACCAGCCGCCGCCGGCCCCCGTTGACCCAGCTCCAGCAACTGGTCGAAATCGAGGACGCGTTGCTCATCGTGGACCAGTTGATCGACGCTGCGACGTGCTGCGCGATCCGGCACGAGCTGCAGGACCTCAAACTTGTCTACGGTTTGGATATCGAACCGATGGCCACCGCCGTCGAGATCGAGATTGCGATCGCCGCCCTCGTCGCGCACTTGTCGCACCCGTCGCACGAGCCCATCTGCGATGGCGGCACCGACAATGCTGAGGACGCGGAGGTGTGGTGGCCGGAAACCGAGCGTCTGCGCGTCGACGACGGCACGCGACGGGTCTGGTTGGCCGCTGTCGGTGACGCGCTGAGCGAGCGCCGGGTCCAACGGCTGGCAACGAAGATGGGACCGCGACAGCGTGCCGCCGGCAACCGGACGTGATGGCGGAGACGCGGGGCGTCGGACTGTCAGCCGGGTCGCTCCTGGCCGGGGTCACGGCGGCTCCGGGCGATCCGTTCCAGCACCTTCAGCAACAGCTGCTTGTCCGCTTCGTGAGCTCCGTCCAGACGGCTGGCGATCGTCCGGGCGTTGACGCCGACCCCGCCGATCTCGATCATCAGCTCGTGCGCTCGGCGGTCAGTCTCGTCGTAGGGCACTTCGAACTCCGCGGCCGCGACGTGGGGGTCGAGCAGGTCTCGATGGATTCGCCAGAACGCGGCCAAGCCTCGGGTAATCGACGGACGGGTATTTTCACGGATCCCGCCCTTGAAGTTCTGCAAGGCCTGTCTGGTAACAGGCACTCCACTACGTGCCTGAACCCATCGTGCCACCAGGGGGACCCGCGCGACAAAACTTCGAAACCCGGGCTTCTCACCGGCGGCTAGATGGGCAATTTCGTCGGGATCGACAACGGGCTCACCGTCAAGCACGTAGTAGGTGGATTCGTGCTCAAACAGATACGTCAACCGCTCGGCGAAGGTGTCCAGGTCGAGCAGGTCGAGGGTGAGCTGCTGCTGGGCAGCGTAGGGGCGGTGCGGGATCGGCGAGTCCAGGAGTTCGGGCGAGGTCGATCCCCAGCTGTCGAAGACCGGTTCGTCCTCATACCGTCGCCCCACACCGCACCCCGCCCAGTTTCGTGACCGTCCGGTTCAGACTTCGCCGTGATGGATCGTGTTTGACACATCGAAGGTTCCGTCTACCATCGAATGCAAAGAGCCACACATGTTGACAGTATCTTCGGTTCACTGAGAGAAAGCAACCCACGCCACCCCGTACAGGGGGTTGGAGCACGGTCCCGCTGTGACCGCCGCACCCTTCACCGGCGCACCGACATCGCTGAAGGGAGGCTCGTCATGACCCCAGCCGAGAACCTACCCGAGGACACTGACTCCCGTGTGGACTCACCGGCGACCGAGAAGCAGAAAGCCACACCCGCGGAGGCGGCGGTCGAGCTGCTCGACTGGTCGCCATTCGGCCGGATTGTGCCAATCATGGCTGCATCGCCCGGGGCCGGGGCCACGAGCACTGCTGTCGCGATAGCCGATGCGCTCCAGCTGGCGGGGCGTTCCGTTCTGCTTGTCGACGCGGGCGATCCGGTCCGCTCCGGACTGGGGCGCGCTGCGCGGGCCGACGGGCCACGACGGAACGGGCCCGGTCCTGCGGCCGGCGTCCGGTTCTCCCGGCGGGCGCGGGCGATCCTGGCGCGCCTCGACGTCGCGGAGGCCACCGGGGAGCCGGTGTTGTTTCCGCCGCCGCCGTACTGGCATCCCGGCGGCAGTTGGAGTGTGGACGCGACCGTGGTCGACATCGGCCACGACCCGTGGCGCCTGGCAACCGACCCTGCTCTCGGACCGGGGCAGTGGCTGCGCACTGGCAGCCCATCACCGATTCCCGCGCTGGTGGTGCGGCCCACAGTGCCCGGACTCGCGCACGCCGAACAAGTCCTGGCCCGCCTCGAGCCATGGGTCCGTGCAGGCGCGGTCACCCCGCCCACGCGATTGCTGGTCGTGGGCGCCCGCCGGTGGCCCGAAGGCGTAGCCGGTACCGCGGGCCGTCGCACCAACGTCCTGCTACCCGAGGCCGTGTTCTTCCCGCACAACCGCGACCTCGCGGTGCAGGGCGTCACCGAATACGTGACGCCGCCATCACTGCGCTCACCCGCCGAACACCTGCTCCGGTCCTGGCGCGTGCTACCCCAGCGGACCCGTCGGCTGCCCTTGCTCTCGCGGGCCGGCAGCGCCCGCCGACGCACGAGACGCGCGGCCAACCACGACGACTCCAGCTGAGCCGATCCCCCCGATCAGGCGAGAAGAACTTCAACGCCCTCCCCCTTGACCCGCTCGACGCGACGTCGGGCGGTGCGACTTGGAGGGCGCGATGTCCGCGCACATTGTCATCGACTGGCTCGGCCAGATCCCGAACCCGACACCCGTGCAGCCCGAGATCGGCGGCGACAAGATCCTGGGGCTGCTCAACAACGTCAAGTGGGGCGCGGGAGTTGCACTGATCCTCGGGTTCTTCGTCGGGCTGATCGTCTGGGTCGGCGGCCGCTGGGTCGATCACCACCGGGCCGGGAAAGTCGGCGTCGTCATGATGCTCTGCGCCGTCGCCGGCGCGATCCTCTACGGCATCGGCTGGTCGCTGATCAACAGCTTCGCGGGCGGCTGAGCCATGTTCACCTCCACCGCATCGCCGCGCCATCGTAGGCGAACGCCCCGGCTGATCATCATCGTCGTTCTGCTCGTCGCCACGGTCGCCGTGGTGCTGGTAGCCCGGCAGGCCACGGCACCACCATCGTCCCCGCCGGCCGCGGCTCCGCCCGGCGGCGCGTCCTCGCCGGCACCCACGGCGCCAGTCGACGAGGTGACCGCGCTGGCCATCCGTCCCATGATGACCCTGCCGCCCGAAGCGGCCCTTCCTCACGAACTGACCACCGCCACGGCCGGGCCACCGATCACCGTCCCACGACCGGCCCCGATCGCGAACCGCGTGATCTCCGACGGGTTCCCGGCCACTGCGGAAGGCGCGCTCGGCTGGCTGACCGACTTCAACGAAACCGCTCTGCGCGGCGGCGACCCCTCCACCTACCTGCGGGCCTACGACGAGTTCGCGCTTGCGCGCGCTCCATCTCCACAAGGCAGCGGTCCGCTCGCGCTGCTGTCGTCCTTCCGCGATGAAGCCGGCATCCGCCCAGGCGAGCTCAAGCCCGGCCTGACGGTGACCTACGAGGTGTCCCAGGGCCTGATTAAAGGCACCACCGACGCGGGCCGGTTCGCCGTCGTCTGCACGCTCGGGCAGCTGAGCTTCGACTACCAGGGCCAGAGCACACGCATGGGTATCGGCGACTGCCAGGCCCTGCGCTGGACCGGTACCGCGTGGCGGATTGCTCCCGGCGCCCGCGCCGCCTACGCAGCGTCGGCGTGGCCGGGCAGCGCCGAATCGGTCGCGGCGGGCTACCGGCCCCTGACCCGGGACGGCGTCCGATGACGCCCGCGGAGCTCGAGTTGCTGAAGGCGCTGGGCAGGCTGGCCGGCGCGGGGGTCAAAGCGACCGCGGCCGGGGTTCTCGAGCCGCTCATGGCTGCGACCTGGGCCGCTGCTTTGTTCATTTTGCGCACCGCGTTCCAGCTGGTCGACCAGTTCTCCCTCTTCACGGTGTCCACCACGGATGGACCGGTGTCGATCCTGTGGCCGATGACGCTGTGGATGTCCGGGGTCATCGCGCTGGGGATGTTCTTCTGGCAGATCATCATCACCGTCCTGCACGGCGGCCGCGGCTTCATGCGCCTGATCACCGGCCCGATCCAGTACGGCATCACCCTCGCGGTGACCGTCGGGGTGGTCGCGGCGTTCCTCGCCGCGGCCGACGGGCTGACCGAAGCGATCCTGTCCATCGGGCTTCGGGTGGGGAACTTCCGCGACGCACTAAACATGACCGGCTTCACCGACGCCCTCTCCGACGAGGTGAAGAACGTCGTGCTCGGTCTCGCCGGCGCCTTCGGCGTCATCCCGGCCGGGCTGGGCTTCGCGTTCGAGGCGGTATTCCGCGAGGCGGCGATCTACCTGGTGGTCGCCACGGTTCCGATTGCCGCGGCTGGGCTGGTGGCGGACGCGACCACGCGGTGGTACTGGAAAGTTGCCCGCTGGGGCCTGGTCGCCATCGTGATGAAACCGGCTCTGGCGTTCGTGCTGGTGCTGGCGGTAGCAATGGTCGGTGGCGCGCAGGGCCTGTCCGGGCTGCTGGCCGGGATCGGGGTGTTGTTCGTCGCGCTGTGTGTGCCGCTGGTGCTGTTCAAGCTGTTCGCGTTCGTCGACTCCGACGTCGACCCGCAGGGGGTGTTCCGGGACAAGCTATCGGACGCGGGTTCGGAGTCCTACGGCGCCAACAGCATCGCTGGGCGCATGGCCCGGGCGTTCTGGAACAAAGTGGGCAAGGAGTTCGGCGACAACAACGGCGACGACGGGGAGAACGGCGGTGACGGCCAGGAGCAGGCCAACGTCGATCGCTTCGACCAGGCCGCCGCCGAGGATGATTCGACCGTCGAGTCATCCGATGACGCAGACGTGTCCCGCGGAACAGACGCTCCCGGTAGACCAGGCACAGCCGGCGGATCCGGTGGCGATGCACGCGACACGGGCTTATCCAGTACTGGCGCGGAAGGACCGAAAACCGGTTCGGCGACCGAAGTGGCGGACTCAGGAGGCGACGGGGTCGGGGGCGCAAGCGTTCCCGGGCCCATGGACGACGGCGATGACGACGGGCAGCCACTCGATCCGCCGGGCGAGAGCGGGCCGCCGACACCGCCGACCCCACCGACACCGCCGGCGCCAAAGCCTCCGGGTGGTCCGCCACCGGATGACGGTGGCGGTGGTGCGGCGGCCGGTGACGCCGAGGAAGCCGCGGTGCTGCTGTGACCGCCTCGACTCGAATCTACAGGGGACTGTCCCGCAAGGAACGCGCGGGCTGGATCATCGGACTGACACCCGTGCAGGCGTTCGTCTGCGTCGGACTCGCCGTGCCGGTGATCCTCGCGCTGGCGGCCGGGCACTTCGGGCAGGCGCTGGCGCTGGGCGGGCTCTGCGGTACGGCCGCGGCGCTTGTAGTCGTGCCGGTCCGCGGTCGCCCGGCGCTGCGGTGGCTGGGCCATCTGCTGCTTTACCGCGCCGGCATCGCGCTGGGCTGGTCGCGGTGGCAGTCGCGCGCGGTCGCCGGGCAAGCCACGGATCTGGACGAGCCGGATCTGCCCGGGGTGCTGGCCCGGCTGCGGTTTCCCGACGGGCCGCCGTTGAGGGATCTGGGGCGGGTGTGCCTGATCCACGACACCGGCGATGGCCGGTGGGGCGCCACCGCGCGGCTGACCCATGCCGGGGTCGGAATGCTCTCGGATGCCCAGTGCGAACGCCTGGCCAACCGGCTCGGGAACCTGCTGCTGTCGATCGGGCACCGCGAGGTCATCGACCGGATGAGCCTGCTGGTGCGCACTGTGCCCGACGACGGCGCCGACCACCAAGCCTGGCGGGCCGAGCATGACGTCCCGGATGCCCCGGCACTCGCGCGGCAGGCGAGTGAGGAGCTGGATCGGCTGGTCGGGGCGGTGTCGGTCCGGCACGAAGTGTTCGTCACCCTCTCCGGCACCGAAGACGCGTTGCGGCGCCCGGCTGCCGCGGCCGGGGGCGGAGTCGCCGGCCGGGCCGCGGTGCTGTACCGCGTGCTGGACGGGCTCGAGGACAAGCTCAAGTCTCTCGGCGCGACCGGCGTCAAATGGCTGTCTGGCCCGGAACTGGCGGTGGCGATCCGCACTGGATTTAACCCGGCCAGCGCCGCCGGTCTCGCCGCGCGCCGCCACCAGGCCGGGGACGCCGGTGTCCGCTGGGCAACCGCAGGTCCGGTGCACGCCCCGGCACCGTCGCCGCGGGCGTATTACCACGACGGCTTCGCGACGGTGTCCTACTCGGTGTTGATGCCTGAGGCCGGGACGGTGTTCGGGTCACTGGGCGGGCTGCTGGCGGTCAAGACCGCCGGCGAGCGCCGCAGCCTGGCCATTCACTACGAAACCCTCTCTCAGCACCGGTCTCGCAAGGCCGTGCGTCGGCTGCGGTTCCGCACTGGAGTCGTGCGGGACTGGAAGTCGTCGAAGGGGTTCAACTCCGGCGCGGCCGAAGCCCGCGAGGCGGGCGGGGCGCGGGCGCAGGAGCACGCGGTCGCGGCCGGGCACGGGATCGTCCGCTTCGCCGTCGCCGCGGCCGTCACGATCCCGGACACGTGGAATGTCGAGGACCACGCCGCGAAGCTGGAGAACGACATCGCGGGCCGCTTCCAGCTGCTGCGGATGGAACTGGCTCAGGACGCCGGGTTCGTCGCCGCCGTCCTGCCCGTCGGTGTCGGGCTGCCACAGCTGCGGGGCGGCGCGTCATGAGCCGCCGCACCGACGAGCGGACCGCGGCGGAACTGCTCGCAAGTTTCGGGCCTGCGCTCAGCACACGACCGACGGGACGCCGACATCGGGACGGCCGTAGCACCCGCGTGAACCAGCGGGCCGCGCCGCGGCGCGGGTTCGCCCGGCCCGGGCACGGCTGGTCGCCGGTGGCGGCGCCGCTGCAGGTCTACCAGGCCGGCACGCACGAGATCGGCGGGTTGTACCCGCTGCTGGCGGCGAGCCCGCTGCCGGCGGTCGGGGCGCGGATGGGCTACGACGTCCACTCCGGCGGCGCGTTCTACCTGCACCCGGTCGAGTTCGTCCTGCGCTCGATCTGCACCAACCCGAACATGGTCCTGTTCGGCGAGCCCGGCCGCGGCAAGTCCTCGACGGTGGTGGCGTTCCTGCTGCGGATGATGCTCACCGGTGTCCGCACCCTGATCTCCGGCGACGTCAAAGGCGAATACACCCCGCTGCTGCACGCGCTCGGGATCACGCCGATCATGCTCGGCCGGGGGAGCAGCGCCCGCCTCAACGCCCTCGACCTCGGCCCCTTGGCCGCCCGCTGGGACGCGTGGCCGATCGAGCGGCAGCGCGACGAGCTCGATGGAGTCTTGGGCCGGTGGGTGCAGCTGTTGGTCGCGCTCGCCGAGGCCCAGGGTTACCGGCCCACGGTCACTGATGAGGCTGCGCTGTCGGCGGTGCTGCGGCAGCTGCTCGGCGTCAGCGACGGCTACACCCAGCTCACGCCGATCACCATCCCCGGCGTCCACCAGGCGCTGTCGGACCCGGAGGAGCCGCTGTGGGAGGGCCTGCGCTTCGCCGGCCGCCGCCAGTTCCTCGACCATCTCCGCTCAATCACCGACGCGTTGGCCAACCTGATCTCCGGCCCGCTGGCCGGCCTGTTCGACGCGGCCACGAACTTCACCGTCGACTGGAACGCCCCCATCCAGAGCCTGGACCTCTCGCGGCTGCGGACCCGCGGCGACCAGGCCGTCGCTGTCGCGCTGACGTGCTTGGGCTCGTGGTCGTCGCTGGCGACGGATCTGCAGAACGACGGGGAGCTGCGGATCGTCGTCCGGGACGAGATCTGGCGCCAACTCCGCTTGGGCTTGCGCGCGGTCCAGGCTGTCGACAGCGAACTACGGCTCTCGCGCGCGGAACGCAAGATCCAGATTCTGGTCAGTCACAAGCCGGGTGACTTCCTCTCCGTCGGCGCCACCGGTTCCCAGGAAGTCGCCATCGCCCGCGATCTGCTCGCGCTGTGCTCGATTCGTGTCCTGCTGGGACAGTCGACGCGCGTGGCGAGCGAGCTGGCTGACGTTCTCGCCCTGTCGGACAGGGAGCACGAAGCCACCACGGGGTGGGCCAACGACCGGCAAGGCCGCGCGCTGTGGAAGATCGAAAACCGGACGGGCCTCAAGGTGCAGACGGTGCTGAGCCGGGTTGAGCGGCAGATTTTCGACACCAATTCCCAGTTGGTCCGGAAACCGAATCCGCCGGCGCCCAGCGCTTCCGTGGCGAGGTCGTCGTGAGGCCCGACGGGATCGTTGCCGTCGCGGTCGGTACGATGGTCGGGCTGGTGATGGTGCCGATAATTGCTGTGGTCCTGATCGTCGTGCCCGCAACGGTGGCGACGGTCGTGCAACTGTCTGGGTGCGAACAGGGCGGCCCGGGCGGCGGCTCGGTCGTCGTTGACCGGCAGCAGCTGGGCGCCGACGAGATGGACATCGCCCGCACCATCGTCGACATCGTGCAGCAACGCCGGCTGCCTCGGCGGGCGGCGGTCCTCGCGATCGCCACCGGGATGGTCGAGTCCGGGCTGCGCAACCTCGACCACGGCGACGGCGACTCGGTCGGAGTGTTCCAGCAACGCCCGAGCCAAGGCTGGGGCACCCGCGAGCAGATCCTCAACCCCGTCTACGCCACCGAAAAGTTCCTAGACGCCATGATCGCGTTGCCCGGCTGGGACACCATGGCACCGGGCCGGGCCGAGCAGGCGGTGCAGCGCAGCGGCTTCCCAGACCGCTACGCCTCGCGCGAACCGGCTGCGGCGGCGATCGTGGATCGGTTCTGGACCGGCCCGGACAATGCGACCCCGCCTCTGGCGCCTGGCGGCGGGACGGAGGCTGTGCAGACGAAGACGCTCTGCCCGGACCAGGGCGGATCGGACGTCCCTCGCGACCCCGGCAAGGTCGACCCGACGAAGCTGCCACCTGGGTTCACGCTGCCGGCCGATGTCCGCCAGCGCGCCGCGGTCGGCTTCGCCCTGGGCCAACTCGGCAAGCCCTACGTGTGGGGCGCGAAGGGCCCGAGCGCCTACGACTGCTCCGGGCTGATGCTCGCTTCCTGGGCCGCCGCCGGCATCGGGATCCCGGCCGGGACGGTCAGCCAGGTCCACGCCGGCCACGCGGTCTCCTCTATCCAGCAGGTGCAGCCTGGGGATCTGCTGTTCATTCCCGGCTCCCTCGGCACCGCGCAGATACCGCGGCACGTCGGGATGTACGCCGGGCACGGACTGATCGTCGACGCCTACGACACCGACACCGGCGTCATCCTCGAACCGCTGTCGGCTTGGACTTCAAAGATTGTCGCGATCCGCCGGATCGCCGACCCGAGTTCGCCCTCCCCGCCACCGGGAGGGAGCCCACTTCGATGAATCTTGTGGTGCTGCTCTCCCGCTGTCCGGGAGGAGCGGCCAATGCCGCGCACACGCACCGACACCCTCAACCTCGACCGCGACGTCGCCCTGATGGGCCTCGCGGTCGCCGCCCTGGCGGTCCTCTGCGCACTCGGCGCGATCGTCGTCACCGCCGCCGTCGTGGTCACCGGGTTCTTCACCGGCACCTGGGCGTGGCCGTCGATCACCGCATGGGCGGGCTTCGCCCTGACGGTCGCCTTCCACGCCGCTGATCCCGGGCCGGCGCTGCCGGTCCCGTGGTCGGGCGCGGTCAGCGATCACCAGCTGGCGTTCTACATATGGTTCACCACGATCACCATGCTCGCCGCCGGCCTGACCGTCGGCACGGCGATCCCGGTCTGGCGGCGGGTCGCGCCGACCGACGCCGGACACGCCACCCGCCGCGAGATGGCCAAGATCCTGTCGGTCGCCGCTGCGCGCGCGACCGCGGCGTGGACTCGCGGTGACCTCACCGACGAGCAACGCCGGACCGCGCCGCTCGAGCAGATCGCGGTCCCGCTGCACCAAGGTCCGCGGCGCCAGCAGCTGGTGACCTCGCTGGAGACCCCGACCGGGACGATCGCGCCGACCCGCTCGGGCAAGTCTCGCACGGACTTGGTGCACAAGGTGCTCGCCGCTCCGGGGGCGCTGGTGGCGTCGACGACGAAGAACGACCTCGCCGAGTGGTGCCTGCTGGCCCGCACCCGCCGCCCAGATGGCGGGCCCGTGCTGGTGATCGACGCCACCGGCACCTTGTCCTGGCCGGCACACGCCCGCTGGTCCCCGGTCACCGGCTGCGCCGACCCCGCCGTCGCACTGCGACGGGCGGAGACGCTGATCGAAGCGTCGTCGCTCGGGCTGGAGAACGTCGGCGGCAACGACGCGGTGTTCCGCGGCCGGGCCAGGATCGTCATGCAGGCGTACCTGCTCGCCGCCGCCATGCACCACCGCACGGTCGATCACCTGGTGCGGTGGTCGATCGCCAAACCCGCCGACCGAGAGCCGGTGGAGTTGCTGGAGCAGCAGTATCCGCAGCTGGCGCAGAATTTGGAGTCGGAGATCGGGATGGTCGCCGAGACCTCCGACGCAGTCTGGATGTCGGTCCGCCGCGCGATCGAGCCGTTCATGAACCCCGCCATCCGCTACTTCGCCACCCCCAGCCCGGCCGACGAACTGAACATCGACGAGTTCCTGCGCCGCCACGGCAGCCTGTTCATCATCGCCGGAGAACACCAAGCACCGCAGGCTCGGCCGGTGCTCACGGCGCTGGTGGAGCAGATCCTCACCACCGCCCAGGACACCGCGCTGCGCCGCGAACGCCGACGGCTGGAACCACCGACCACGGCGATCTTGGATGAGCTGTTCGCGGGGACGCCGGTGCCGCGGCTGCCGGCGATCATCGCCGACTCCGCCGGCCGTGGCGTGCTGATCCACTGGTCTGCGCAGTCGCGCTCCCAGCTGGACGAGCTCTACGGCGAACCGGGCCGGCTGCAGCTGATCGACAACACCCTCACCCTGACCGCGTTCCCGGGGTTGAAGGACGACAAGACGCTGGAGTGGCTGTCCACGCTGTCCGGGCAGCACCGCCGCCGGACCCACCAGCACCACAGCGACGGACTGTTCAGCGTCGGACGCGGCGCCAGCGGCGAGGAGACCGTCCCGACGCTGCGCGCCGGCGACATCCGCACCCTCGACCGCGGCCGGGTTCTGATCCTGCATGGCAACCTCCGCCCCATCCTCGGCCGCACCGTCGGCGTCGAGCAACGACCGGACTGGCCGCAGCTGCAGGCCGACGTCGCCGCGATTCGCTCCGGGACCGCCGCGATCACGTCAGAGGGTTACCCGCTCGCGCTGCCTGGTGCGGGCGATCTGCGATGAGCGACGACGACATCGCCGAACGCCCCGACGATCCGGACCGGCCGGAGCCACGGTCGCTGGATGAGCTCGACGAGGCGGTCACCGGGCTAGAAGCAGTGGCCAAAGCGCTGGGCGGGCAGATCGAGCAGGTAGCGGAGACGCTCGCGGAGCTGACCGATGAGCCGAAGAGTGATCCGCGGTTGGCGCGGTGGCTGATGTTCCTGCCGCCGGCTGCGGCCGAGGATAAGGAGCATCGCGGGGAAACGCCACTGTTCACGATTGCGCACTTCGTGCAGTACTACAACGAGACCTACGTCGGCAATCCCGGCACCCGCGCGGTCGCCATCCCCGACTGCTGGCTGGACCATCCCGGCCTGGTCGCCGAACTGGCCACACTCACCTACACCTGGCGCGAAGCCCACCTGGGCAAGAAAGCCACCGCCCGCGATGCGCAGTACTGGCACGACAACTGGCGCCCCGGATTCGCCGAACGCATGGCCACCGAATGGGTCCATCAACGCTGCCGCTCCGACGGCCACAAGACCGCCGGCGCGCCCGCTCGCGCCGATCGCTTTACCCTGGAACATCGCGAACGGAAGGCACGGGCAGCGGCCGGCGTCGACGACTCGTCGACCGTGCCTAGCCGGCCATGATTGCCGTCGCCGGCCGGTGGCGCACGTGCGGATCGAGCGCTCGGCTCGCACGTGTGTCGGTGGTTGCGCTGTACATCGCGTGCGTCGTCGGCGCGAACTGGCTCGCTGAGCACGTCGGCGCTGTCGGCGTGAGATTCGGATTGGACGCCGCGGCTGCGGTGTACGTCGCCGGCCCGGTACTCGTGGTCCGGGACTGGGTGCAACGCCTCGCCGGGCTACGGACGTCCGTGCTGGCGGTCGTCGCGGGCACAGCACTCTCGTACCTGGCCGCCGGACCGGCCATCGCGACCGCGTCCGCGGTGTCCTTCGCCGTCAGCGAACTCCTCGACGCGGCCGCGTATTCGCTCGTCGTGCGGCGGCGCGGGCTCGTCGTTGCGGTGTTCTGCAGCGGAATTGTCGGCGTCGTCGTCGACTCGCTGCTGTTCCCGGCGATTGCGTTCGCCTCCCTCACGCTGACGCCAGGCCATCTGCTGGGTAAGGCGTACGGCGTGCTCGCCGGGACGATCGCGACCGCCGTCATCCGCCGCCTGCCATGAATTTCCGGTTCCTGCTGGGAACACATCGGCCGCACTGGCTGACGTTGCTCGACGTGCCGCTGTTCGGTCATCAACGAACTTTCCCTGGAGAACAAGGCGTTGAGGGAGCAGGCGACCTCTCCGCGCACAACTATCACGCCGTTGAGGAGATCGGACTCATGACCCACCATCAGCTGCTTCCGGCTGGCCAACTGCGTGCTCCATCCAGACGTTCGGTTCCACATACACACCGACATTCAACTCCGTCGACGCCAGCACCGGCACCAGAGCACCGTCGACCAGGTTCGCCCCTTCATGCACCGAGCTGCCTGTCCACGACTGCCACTGGGCGAGAGAGCCGACGATGGTCATGGAAAACGGCGCCACCTTGACGAATTGCCCGCCCAGACGTTCATGAGCACGAATCCACGGGTCAGCCGATGACCCGTCGGGGCGCCGCCTCTCAAGAAACTGCTCCATGGGCAACGACAGAAGGTGATCCTTCGTCGTCGGACGAACCGGGATGACAAGCCGGCTCAGACCACGTTCGCGAACCGACTGTCGCAAGAACGTCAACGCCTCCGCAGCGATCCCTTCGCCTCGCCGGTCACTGGTGACCTGCACGTCGAGCGCCGCCACACACGTTGGGGGTCGTTGATCCAGTGCGTCCTCGATCGCCCAGATGATGATCCCGTCCCAACCGTGATCCGGGAGCTCTGGCCGCTCGGTGTCGGGAAAGACGAGCGGCACGCTCACCGCTCGGGCGACAGGAACGTCGCCGTCGAGAACGACCAGGAAGTACTCGGGCCAGCGGACGGCGAGACGGCGAGCCCTTGTCAGCACAGCGATCTGGTCATGCTGCATGAACTCCGCCCCGATATCACCCAGCGCAAGCGCTGGCTCTAACAGATCCGGCCGTTCGGCCAAGTTCACGACAAACACGATCCCGCCCATCCTCGACCTGCATCGGAGCACTGACATCATGCCCCCACCACTGGTCGTCCCAGCAACTCATTTGGCCGAGGTCAACACAACAGCTCTCTCCCGAGAGAGAACTCTGGCCTGGTCCTTCGCTGCACGATGGCAGCCGCCGCTACCGGAATGCCACGGCCACCGTCGTTGCAACAACTGTGTTAAGTTCGCGCTCCGCTGGCGGCGGAAGATCCTCACGACGATCGAAGCTTCCGGAAACAATGCCGCGATTGCAGCGTAGCTGGATGGTAGTAAGTTATAGTGACACCGTCCGGCATACCGTATTCGCAGCCGGAGTAACTGGAGGTTTGCCGTTATGGCGCAGAAAGTTCTCGTAGAGATGGTCGACGACATCGACGGCGGCGTCGCCACCCAGACCGTTCCGTTTGGCGTGGATGGGGTGAGCTACGAGATCGACCTGTCCGACGCCAACGCGGCCGCCCTACGCGATGAACTCGCCCGCTACATCACGGCCGGGCGACGGATCGGCGGCCGCAAGGTGCGGTTGGCGGCAGGTGAGTCGGCTCAGGGGAAGAAGCCCGGCGCGGCTGCGGATCGCGAACGGTCACGCCAGATCCGGGAGTGGGCCAACGCCAACGGCTACACCGTATCCGAGCGGGGCCGTCTCTCCGCCGAGATCATCGAGGCATTCGAGGCGAACGACGGCCAGCCCATCGTAGTCGACGAACCGGCCCCCACGGCTCGGAAGCGGGCGCCGCGCAAGAAGGTCGCGGCCGCGAGGAAGTAACTGCCAGCCAGTCGACCACGCTGAACGAGATCAAAGGAGAATTCCAGGGGGAACGACGTCCGGCGAAGACGGCCACGTGCTCGATCCGCGGCTGCCCTCGCCGGACGTCGGCTGTCGGTGGCTCAGTAACTCAGTCCGCGGTGAGAGCTTTCGCCGTAGCCGTGGTCGTGTCCGTCGACCAGTTCGTCTTCCAGTTCGGTGCGGCGCGCGGCCGTGGCGGCGTCCGCCTCGCTTTCCTCTTCCGCTTCCTTTTCGGCGGCGAGTTCGGCGTAGAACTTCGTGACGTAGGCGTCGGCGGCGTCGCGCCGTGACTCGCGGGTGAGCATCACGTCCGATGCGGCGTCTTCGCGATCGGGTGTGGTCATCAGGTGCCTCCATTGCCGGGTGATGTCCCGCCAGGCATCGGCCCGAAGGTCGTTGCCGGCGGTTTGGTTGCCGAGCGGAGAGGCAGCATCCGCGGTCGTGATGCCGTACGTTTCACGATACGCCGCAGCGAGCCCGACGACCTGATCCCACTGCCGCGCCAACGCAGCATCGTCAGGGCGGGCACCTAAGCGTGCGAGCCACGCGGGTTGTTCCCGCACGGCCTGGTCCCGCAGCTGGTCGGTTCGCGCGGTGATCTCCGCGTTCATGGTCGCCAGCCGCTCTAGCGAACCGTGATAGTTCGCCGTGTGCGCCAGATCGGGTTGAGCTTGCCACGGCAGAGCGGAGTGGTGCCCGGCGCCGGCGTCGTGCTGACGCACAAGCGCGCTGACGAGCGCCACGCCGGTCCGTCGAGGGTCAGTGTGCTCGGCACCGGTCGTTGTCGCGGCGACCTGGCGGGCGGCGTCGGCGAGCGCGGCGTCGGAATCGAGTCCCCGGATCGCGCCGCCGGCGGCATGGCGCCACACGATGCCCCACCGCTCTTCGGTCACCGCGGCATCCGGCAGATGCGCGGCGACGATCTGCTGCCAGCGCTCGATTTGCTCGTCGGTCGCCGAGGCGATCCGGGCGGGCGCATCGTGAGTCCGGAGGTGCTCGTTGACCCGCTTGGCGAGCACCGCAGCCGGGTCCTCGGCCCAGCTGAAACCCCGGTCATCGACCAGGTCACGGACGAGTCGGTCGGCCTGCCAGCCGCGGTCCTGGGCGCGAGCCAACGCCGCCAGAGCCGCGGGCTCGGCGCCGGCGTTGACCGCGTCGGGGACGTAGCGGGCGAGGACGTCGAGGTAGCGGTCTTCATCTCCGTCACGGGCCAGCAGCTCGTAGCGGCGAACCAGCACGTTCAACGGCTCGAGAACGACCCGTTCGTCGTGGCGCTCGAACTCGGCGAACACGTCGTCCAGCTCAGCGGCGCGGGTCGTCGTGATTGGTGATGGAGATTCGGATGAGGCTGATGCCGGCGCCTGCCCGAACGCCTCCCAGCGCTTGGTCAGGCTGCGCCAGGCGTCTGCCTTCGCCCCGTGGCTGTCAGGCTTGCCGCCGAGCGGGGCGTCGCCGTCGATGCGGAAGGTTTCGCGGTAGGCGGCGACGAGGCCGACGAGGTCGTCCCAGTCTTCGGCGGTGATGGCGTTGTCCGGTCGCGGCCCGAGCCCCGATACCCATGTGGGCTGGTCGCGGATGACGGTGGCGCGCAGGTGCTCGACGCGGTTGGCGATGGCTTGTTTCATCTCGTGCAGGTACTGGGCGTGCCCGGGGTGATGGCGGACGTGCGCGAAGTCGGGTCGGGCCAGCCACGGAACGGCGCGCTCGTGGGCTTCGCCGCGCTCGCCCCGGCACTGTAGGTCGGCGGCGAGCGCGGCGTCGGCGTAGCGGTCATCCGGCATCGTGTCCGGCACCACCGGACGTGCAGCGAGCTGGTGGGCGACGACGGTCAGCGCGGCGTCGACGTCGAACCCGACCGCCAGCGCACCGGCGGCGCGATGCCAGATCGGGTCCCATTCCGGGTCTTCGACGGCCACGTGCGCGGCGATCGCGTCGACGATGCCGCGCCAGCGAGTGACATCCGCGGGTAGCGGAGGTGCTGTTGGTGAGGGTGGCTGACGGCGTTCGAGGTGCCTTCGGATCCGGGCTTGCAGTGCGGCGCCGGGATTGTCGGCGTCGTCGAGGGACTGGCGCCAGCGCATGACGGCGGCGACGAGCGGGTCGGGTTGCCAGCCGAGGTCGTGGGCGTTGCGCAGCGTCTGGATCAGCGCTGGCTCACTGTCGAGATCCAGTGTGGAGGGAGCGTAGTGGGCGAGAATGGCGCGGTAGCGGTCCTTGTCACGGTAGGTGGCGGTGTAGTTGTAGCGGAGTACAAGCGTGCCCATCGACACCGCCTCGTCCTGCTTTTCCCGCAACGTCTGCGTGGCGGAGACCTCGGCGCCGGAGTGGTTCAGCACGCCGGTGAGCACCGACTCCGGAGACACCGGCTCGGGGGTATCCCGGTGCTGGTCAATGACGTGATGATGGGTGACGACGTAGGCAAAATTGCGAAGCATGGCGCGTGTGATGCCCGGATAGAACTGCTCGCGGGTCATCGTCGGCGGCACCAGCAGGTGGGCGTTGCCGGTGCTGGTCATACCCTGCACCCGGTTGACCGTGGCCGCGTAACCGAGCTCCACGTGCGCCTGAACGTACCCGGCTGGCAGGGTGATCGCGGCTTTGTGCACCCGGTGCTGCACGGTGATCTTACCGTTGGCGTGGACTGCGGTGACGGTCCAAACGTCGCCGTTCTTGACGAAGTCGCGTCCCCCGAACAGCGACAGCAGCCGTTGGTTGTGACGGGTGACGACCCAGTCCCCGACCCCGGCAGTGGTCGCGTCGTGCAACTCCACCTCTCGGCCACGATCGACCGCACCGCGGGCGAGGCGTCGTTCGCGTGCGTCGATGTTAAGCGCGACGGTGTCTTCGTTGGTCGGCACGATCAGCAGCGACTGCACGCCAGCGTCGAGGTCAGCTTGCCAGTGCGAGCGGGCGGCGTCACGCATCGTCTCCAGCGACCCGTCAGATACCCGTCCGTTCTCGAAGTAGTACTCGAGCCCCTTCGCATTGCCGGCCCGGATCTTCAGCGACGCCGCGGCCTGTTCCTTGCGGTCGTCGCCGCGAAACCGCACGATCTCCCGAAACCGCACGGCGCCGACGTCGTGGGCGATCAGCCTGATCGCCCCGCCGGCTTCGACCGCAGCCAGCTGCGCGTCGTCTCCGATCAGCCGCACATCGGCGCCGTTGATCAGCGCGTACTTCACGACTTTATACAGCGTGTGGGTGCCGGCCATCGCCGCCTCATCGACGATCACCAGGTCACCAGCTTCCATCGGGAACGCGCGGTGGGCGAACCCGAACCGCAGCGCGGTGGTCAGCTGATGCAACGTGTGCGGCTTCGCCCCGATCGACACGCCGAGCTCCTGGGCCGCGCGGGCGGAGGGGCCGAAGGCGTAGACGCGGTGCCCGGTGCGCCGCCACGCGGTCGCCAAGACCTTCATCGCCGAGGTCTTCCCCGCCCCGGCCGGGGCCAACGCGAGCTGCAGGCGACGGCCGGAACGCGCGAACTGGCGCACCATCTCCGCCTGTCCTGTGTTCAGGCATTGATCGGCTAGGGCCTTTTCCACGGTGTCGATCCGTAGCCGGTGCCCGCCGCCACGACGGGCCCACGCGACCAAGTCACCTTCGGCGGCGAGGGTCGCGGTGGTGGTGTAGCGGGTGGAGCGGTGCTCCACGAACACCGACTCGCCGTCCCGGCGGCGCAGCGATGCGGGCTCGTCGACCGCGGCCGGGCCGACGAGGGCGAGGGTGTCGGGCTGGGCGAGGATGGTGTCGACGACGTCGTCGACGAGCTGTTCGCGCTTGTCGACCGGCACCGTCAGGTGCGCGGTCTGGCGGTGGGCTTCGGCGGCGAGGTTCCACCACGAGAAGTGGCTGTAGTTGTCCGACACCACATCCCGCGTCGCCTGGGCGAGCTTGGCGATGTCGAAGGCATCCGGCTCCGCGCGTCCGCTGAGGAACACACGGTCGGCGAGCGTGTCCAAAAGGTTCGCGGGCACGATGCTCAGCGCGAGTTCGCGCCACACCTGCAGATGTTCCGGAAGCGTCTTGGGTGGCTGTTTGCCGGGCCGGTTGTCGTACTGGGCGGCCCGGTCGATGGCGAAGATGTCCTTCGGCGTCGGCTCCTTTCCGTACTTGGCCGTGAACTCCACGATCCGCTTGGCCCGGGCGGCTTCGAACTGGCGGTGACGTTGGGAGAACAGCTTGACCAGCTCGACCGGGATGCCTTCCAGCTGCCACACCGGGCGCTTCATGTCCACACCCTCGGCGCCGCGCTGCACCCATGCGGCGCCTTGCTCGCGGAACAGGTCGCGTAGGCGGTTATCGAAGTACTCCGACGCGGTGACCGCCGCGGCGAACATGGTGCGCCCGTCGAGCGCGGTCCACTCACCGTCCTCGCTGCCCTGCACCTTCGACGAAATCAACACGTGAAAATGCAGGTGTGGATCGGCCGCGCGGGAATCCCAGTGCTCAAACAACGCCGCAGTGATCCCGTTGACATCGATCTGTGCCTCGCCCATGTTTCCGCGGCGGGTGAAGGCGATGTTGCGTTCCATGTAGGTCACGGTGTCGAGGGCTGCCTGGCGGGCCATCCCGACAATGCGCTCTCGTCCTTCTGGTGACGCCATCGCCCACGCGATGGAGAGGCCCTTGTCGTAAGTGAACACGGCCTCGAACCCGGAGACTGCGGACTTGAGGTTCCGTTTCTGCTCGGCCAGCCATCCGTTCAGCTCTTCGTCGCTGGCCGGGCCCTTGCCGTCGTGGGCTGTGCGGTGGGCCTGAATGTGCACGCCGTGGCGGATCGCCGCGCGCGTGTCGGCCGCAATCGGTGCGCCCACAGGTCGGCCGAGGGAGACGTTGTGGTCCTTGTACGCCTGGGCCACTTGGGAGCGCAGGTGATCCAGTGCGGAGTACTGCGGGAACCGCCGGCCCAGCCGAGTCGCTTTCAGCGCTTCTGCGGAGGTGGCGCCGTCGGCGATCATCTCGGCTTCGATGGCGTCGGCGTTCGGATGGCGGCCTTCGCCGAAGAGGGCGTCCATTTGGGCAGGGGTGACTGCGCCGGAGAGTCCTAAGTGCTCTGCTCCGGCGCCGAACCATTGGCCTGCCGGGTAACCACGGGAGAGGTAGTAGTCACTTAACAGCTCGCCGGGTGCGAGCTCACGGCTGCGATCGGCGCACGCCACCGTGTTCGTGAGGTACTCATGACCACCAGGGCTCAGCTTCCGCAAGCCCATCATGTCCACACCAGACTACGCCGGAAATCCGGCGGCATCCACCTGGTTCAGAACATCTGCAAGACGTGCTGTGTGCGGGGTAGGGGGCAGGCAGGGGTGAGGTGGTGGCGGTGGCGTGGTCGGCGGGATGAGTGGGCGGTGGGGAAGGTGCGGG
>NZ_PPHG01000088.1 GCF_002904295.1 Amycolatopsis sp. CA-128772 | reverse complement strand
TGCTGACCAAGCTGGTGGCGGCGGTCAAGGCCACCAACCTGGTCGACACGCTCAACAGCCAGGAGGCCATCACGGTGTTCGCGCCGGCCGACCCGGCGTTCGCCGCGCTGGGTGACGCCAAGTTCGCCGAGCTGGCCGGCAAGCCCGCCGAGCTGGCGCCGATCCTGCAGTACCACGTGGTCGGCAAGCGTTACGACGCCAAGGGTCTCGCGAGCGCGGGTTCGGTCGACACGCTCAACACCGCCGGCGGCCCGGTGAAGATCGAGGGTTCCGGCGAGAACATGACGATCAACGGCGCGAAGATCCTGTGCGGCAACATCCCCACGAAGAACGCCACCGTCTTCGTGATCGACAAGGTGCTGACGCCGGGCACCAACAAGTAACTCCAGCTTCCGGGCAACACACCTTTCCTCCGGGGAAGGCCCGGGAAATGCGGCCGCCGCAGCCTCACCGATGGGTGAGGCTGCGGCGGCCGCGCCACCTCCACCGGCACGCCCTGAACGAGAGGTGGGTGCCTTCGACCGGCGGCGGATTCCGGGAGGTCCGCCGCGGGGGGACGCCAAAGCGGCGGCGTTCCGCTGGCCGTCGTCACCGCCGGATCACTCCAGGGCCGTGACGCCGGCCAGCCCCCGCCGGCCGGCCCCCGCCGGCTGGCTTCTGGTCGGATTGCTCGAGCGGAACACGAAGGATTTGCGGGTGGTGGGTTGTGTCGATGGCGCCGGAACGACCGAAATACCTTCGCCCGATCAGCGCAGCCAGAGCTCCGAGCTCGCGCGGTCGGCCGTTGGCTCGGTGAGGATCCGCTCGCGCAGTTCGTGGCAGACCTCGCGGCGGATCCGGTCCTCGGTGCTGCCGCCGAGCTGGAGTTTCTGCTCGGTGAGCACCCCGGGGGCCCGGTGGACGTGGCCGGACGCCAGCGCGTCGCCTCGGCGCTGCGCGAGCAGCATCCGGAAGGTCCGCACGTGCTCGTCGGCGATGTGGCGTACGGCGACGGGGCCGTCGTCGGTCGAACGGTTCCCGGCGCCCGTGGTTGGCTCTGCGCGGTCTCCGCGTGTTTGCGTACCGGCAGGAGAGGGCCGGTATCGTGTCGCATCGGCCGGAAGAAATCTCGAACGTCGGGAGCGCCGGACTGGTCGATGCGACGGAAAGGAAACGAGGCACGGTGTGGAGCACGCGGCAGCTCGCCGACCTCGCCGGTACCACCGTCAAGACCGTCCGGCACTACCACCGGATGGAACTGCTCGAACTTCCCGAACGCGCGCCCAACGGGTACAAGCGGTACCGGACGACGCACCTCGCGCGGCTGTTGCAGATCAAGCGGCTGACCGAGCTCGGCCTCTCCCTCGCCCGGATCAAGGCGATGGGCTGCGGCGGCGAAGGCTCCGAGGACACGATCGACGTGCTCGACGCCGAGCTTGCGGCCGAGATCGAGCGCCTGCAAGGGATCCGAGAGGAGCTGGCGACCCTCCGTGAGCACCGCGCTCCCCTCGATGTCCCGGCGCCGTTCGGGCCGGTCGCGCGCGGGATGTCGGAGCAGGACCGCGCGCTGCTGGCCGTGTTCTCGGGAACGTTGCGGGAGGACGCGCTCGACGACCTCCGCCGGCTCATCGCGGAACCGACCGAAAACGACGTCGACGAGGACTTCGACCGCCTCTGCGCAGACGCTGACGACGAGGCGATCGAGAACCTGGCGAGCCGGCTGGCGGCGTCGATCCGGCGGAGCCACGCCCGGTTCCCGTGGATGGCCGCCCCCGGCTCGGCGGGAACGCGCGGCCGGGAGCGCGCCGAAGCCGCGCTGGGATCCGCTGTCGCCGAGCGGTTCAACGCCGCCCAGCTCAAGACCCTCGTCCGCGCCCATGCCCTGGTCGAGGCGCAGAGCTGAGCCCGTTCAGCCGCCGGTGATGCCGTGGTAGAGGATGCCCGCGCTGTTGTAGACGGTGTGTACCACCACGCCCGGCCAGAGGGAGCCGGAGAAGCGCAGGAGCAGCCCGGCGCCGAGCCCGACGGCGAACGCGAGCGGCATGACGGCGTTGAGGCCGTGGGCGAGAGCGAACACCGTCGCGCTGACGAGCACGCCGACCCAGGAACCCCAGCGGAAGAGGAAGTTCGCGATCACCCCGCGGAACAAGGCCTCTTCACCGAGCGGCGTGAGCACCCCGCCGAGCACGATCGTCACCACGAGGGACAGCACTCCGGCCCCCGCCGCGTCGCGGTAGCTCTGCTGAACGCTCTCCGAGCCGGGGAAGAACGGGTCGAACAACGCCGAGATCGGCCAGCTCAGGCCGAAGAACGCGAGACCGGCCGCAACGCCCATCAGCAGCCATCCGGGGTGCACGCGCCGCATTCCGAAGGAGCCGACGTCGCGGATCCGGACGAGCACGGCGGCGGCGAACGCGCCCAGCGGCGCGAGCCCTGAGACGAGGAAGTTCGCCTGGCCCGGAGACACCGGGGAATCGGCGGGAAGCCGCAGGGCGATCACCGAGCCGGCCAGGTACAGGACAGCCGCTGTGAGTACCGCGACACCCAGTTCGGGCCAGCCCGGCCGGCGACCGTCCCGTTCCTGGGCAACTTCGTGCGTAGTGTTCATGGCCGCGAGTGTCGACCGTGCCCTTGGGGCAGGGTCAACCTGACGTCTGATCCCTTCCGAGCTGTCGACGACACTCGGCTATGCGGTGGAGTTGGGGGTGTTTGGCCGTGCGCTGGTCCCCGGAAGACTGGCCGCGCAGGCGCCTGCCGAGCCACGGGCCGAGAAAGGTGGCTGCCCACCGCAGTTCAGCGGTGGCGCGCCCGTGCGGTGACGGTGGGATGGGCAACGGTGGTGCCGGTTCGTTCCAGGAATCGTTGCTGCCCGGCACCTGCAGGGCGTGCGCGACCGCGTCGGCGATCAGTTGATGCCCCAGGGGGCTGCAGTGCAACCGGTCCTCGCTCCAGAACCGGCGGTCGGCGACCGAGGGGTGCCGGGCGATCTCCGCGACGGCGACTCCGTGCCGGGCGGCTGCGGCACGGATCCGGTCGTTGATGTCGAGGATGCGGGAGCGAACCGGCCGGGCGAGGGGGATGATCCTGGTGAGGTCGGGAAAGGTCAGGGTCGCCACGCGGGCTCCGGCGCCGGTGAGCGCAGCGAACATCGCCTCCAGGTCGTCGGCCACCGTGGCGGTGTTGACCCGGGGCCGGAGCAGGTCGTTGACTCCGGCGACGACGGTGGCCAGGTCGGGCCGCAGCGCCAGAGCCGGCCCCAGTTGCCCGGACCGGACTTCGCCCGCGCGGCGGCCGCGGACGGCGAGGTTGGCGTACTGGAGATCGGGGTTGTCGACGGTGAGGCGTTCGGCGAGCCGGTCGGCCCAGCCCCGGAGGCCCACGGCGTCGTCACCGTCACCGACGCCTTCGGTCTGGCTGTCACCCAAGGCGACGTAGCGCAGGTATCTGCCGCTGACTGTCACGCGTCCTCCTAGTCATAATGTTGACTAATCATAACCAGGGCTATACTGAGCTTGCTCATGGTCGACGACGAGGAGATGCGCCGGTGAGTCTGCGGCATGCGGTGCTCGCGGCGCTGCTGTCCGGCGAGTACAGCGGCTACCAGCTGGCCAAGGCGTTCGACGTGGGCGTCGCCAACTTCTGGTACGCCCGGCCGCAACAGCTCTACCTGGAGCTGTCCAAGCTCGAAAAGGACGGGTTGATCAGCGGCCGGGAGGTGGTTCAGCAAACCCGTCCCACCAAGCGGCTGTTCGTGGTCACCGACGCCGGACTCGCCGAACTGGCGCACTTCGCCGCCGCCGTGAGCAAGCCGTCGTTCATCCGCGACGACCTGCTGGTCAAGGTCCAGGCCGTCGACCACGTCGACGCGGCACCGGTGATCGCGCAACTGGAGCAGCGAGCCGCGGCGGCCGCGGCCAAGGTGGAAATCCTCGACAAGATCCTGCGGCGGTACCGCGGGGATTTCGACGAGGAGACCTACCTGCGACACGGGTCTCCGATCGGGCCCTACCTGACGTGCCTGCGCGGCCGTCGGTTCGAGCAGGAACACCACGACTGGTCTGTGCAGGCCGCCGCACTCCTGCGTGATCGGGCGACCCGGACCGATTCTCCGGCGCCCACCTCGGATCCATCCCGGTAGCGCTGCCGACCGGCATTCGTCTCGGACTGCGGTGGCGGAAGCATCCGGCCGGTCGGTGACGCTTGTCCCTTTCGAGAGCTACTGCGAGTGTCCGTCACGGAGTGACGCGGCATCCCGCGCCACGTTCGTGATCTCGGCGCACTTCGGAACGTGCGGCGAGAGGAACCGCCATGACCAGCCCCACCGAGCCGAAGTCGCGGTTGCTGCGGCTGCGGGTCCCCGTCCTGTCCGTCGCCACTGCCGTGCTGCGACCGATGGGCCGGGCCCTGTCTGTCCGATGGACGGCCACCACCGGGCGTTGATCCGCAGGCCGCCGATGCGGACGGAGTCGGTGGTGGTGGCGGCCGGCCGGGCCAGCTGCCGGGTGGCGGTGCGGCGCAGGACCGGCAGCAGGGGACGGAGGGGCGGGACACGGTGCGCGGACAACTGGCCTACGACCCCGCCCGGACCTGACCCGGATCGGGGTGCCGGTCCTGGCCGTCACCGGCACCGCGGACGTCCAGGTCTGCCCGGGCGACCTGGACGTGATCGCCGACCTGGTGCCGGGCAAAGCCGGAACGCACCGGACTCCCGGCCTGACTCACATCCTCCGCCGCATCGGCGGCCCGGGCTCGGTCTTCGCCTACGCCGGCTGCTGCGCGACCCGGTGGACGACGAACTGCTCACCACGGTGGCCCACTGGCTGGCCGTCCGGCTTCGCTGACCGAACCGTGAAGCCGGACTTCCGGGCCGTCCAGCGGACCGCTTGCCGCCGCGAGGTGCAGAAGCATCTGCAGCTCCAGGGCTCGCTGCGGGGAACGCCAATCCTCGCCGAGCAGGCTGTCGACTGCGGTCAGTCGCTGGTAGAGCGTGTTGACGTGGATGGCCAGCGCGGTGGCGGCCGGGCGCGCGCGACGGCCGTGTTCGAGGAACACGCGCAAGGTCTCCACCAGCGGCACGCCACGGCGTCGTTCCTCGGCGAGCACCGGGCCCAGCACGTGCTCGAAGGCCTCCACCAGGTCGCGGCGACCGGCATGGTCGAGCAGGATCCGGTACAGCCCGAGTTGCCCGGCGGTCGCGGCTTCTCCTGTGCGCCCCAGGGCTTCCGAGGCACGCAGCGTCTGCCTGGCCTCGTGGAAGCACCGCCGCAGCTCCGCCGGCCCGCGCGCGGGGCCGGCAATACCCGCGGTCGGTGCGTCGCGCGGCCAGTCCCGGCGGATTGCGTCGGGATCGGCCGTGGTCACGACGAGCAGCCGGCCACCGTGCTCGGCCGTACGCATGCCGGGCAACGAGGGGAGCCGAGCCCGGGTGGAGGCCACCACGAGCACCGAGTACCGCGCCGACGGGTCCAGGCCGGCCTGCCGCACGGCCGGTCGTTCCGAGGTCGTGGCGAGCAGGTCGACCAGCAGCGCCGCGCGAGTGCGCTGCGACGCTTCGGCCACGGCCTGCTCGGCCACCAGCGCGAGGGCCAGTGCAGGGGCCGCACGCTCCAGAAGCAGCCGATCCTCGCGGGCCGGCTCGGCGTCCAGCACCAGCGCGCCGAAGCGTCGCTCGCCCGCCACGACAGGTTGCGCCACGGTTGCGGTCTGCCCGGTCTCGTCAGCCGGCGGCTCCGCCACGAAGCGGATCTGTCCGCGGGCCATCGCGTCGATCTCGGCCAGCAGTTCCTCGACCCCGCCACCGGTGAGCACCACGTGCGTGAGCCGCTGGTCCCAGCGCAGCGTCTGCTCCAGTTCGCCGGTGCGGCGCGCGAGCGCCTCGTTCGCGGCGTTGAGGCTGCTGAGGGCGGTGGCGTTCTCGATGGCGATCGCCTCGTGCGCGGCCAGTGCCGAGGCCAGCGTCACCTCGTGCTCGGTGAAGTCCCGTTCCCGGCGTTTGCCCACGAACAGGGCGCCCAGCACGCGCGACCGCGCAGGCGCAACGTAATACCGAGCAGCCCGCGCAGGTTCTCCGCGCGCGGCCGCATCGGCGGTGTCGTCGTGGCGGAATCGCCGCTCCGCCTGGTAGTCGGCCGTCCACCGGGGCGCCGCGTGCGCGATCACCTCACCGGCCGGCCCCACCGACAACGGGATCACCACCCCGATCAGCTCGGGCGTGAGCGCGCCGCCGGCCACCTTCAGCCGCAGCTGCCCGTCCTCGATGAGACCGAGGTAGGCCAAGTCCGCGTCGAGCAGCCGGCGAGCCTGGTCGACGATCTCCGGCAGCAGCTCGTCGGGCGCGCGGAGAGTGGCCAGCCGGATCGCGATGTCGTTGAGCGCGGCCAGCTCGGCCGCCCGCTGCGCCTGCTGCCGCAGCACCATCGTCAGCCGCAGCGCCTGCGCGGTCTCCCGGTCGGCCGCCGCGGTGTCCCGCGACCGCGCCGGCTCGCTGCCGTGCCGCTGGAGCTCGTCCGGGGTGGCGTCACGCAGCAGCAGATCCAGCCATGACTCCCGCACCGGTGGACGCTCCATCCATCGATCATCGTCAACGGTAGCCGGTCTGTACATTGAGCGGAGCGTGGAAGCACCGATACCGTCGCCGCCATGCACGACGACGCGTGGCAGCGCGGGCTCATCGATGACCTGGACCGTGGCTTGCCCGCCGGCCGGGTGATCACCGACCCCGGCGTGGTGTCCGGCTACCTCCACGACGAGGCCGAGTGGGCGCCCTACGGCTCGCCGGCGGCGGTGGTGCGGCCACGTACGGCCGAGGAGGTGCGGCATGTTGTTCAGGTCTGCCTGCGGCACGGCGCCCCGGTCGTGCCACGCGGCGCGGGCACCGGGCTGTCCGGCGGCGCGAACGCGATCGAGCACAGCGTGGTCGTCTCGACCGAGGCGATGACCACGATCAAGGAAATCGACCCCCGCGAGCGGCTGGCCGTGGTCGAGCCCGGCGTGGTCAACGACCACCTGCGCGCGGCCTGCGCCGAACACGGCCTGTGGTACCCGCCGGACCCCGCGAGCGCGCCGTGGTCGACCATCGGCGGCAACGTCGCCACCAACGCGGGCGGGTTGTGCTGCGTGAAGTACGGCGTCACCCGCGACTACGTCCTGGGTCTGCAGTTCGTGACCGGAACCGGCGAGCTGGTCCGGGTCGGCCGTCGCACCGCCAAAGGCGTCGCGGGCTACGACCTGGCCGGGCTGCTGGTCGGCTCGGAAGGCACCCTCGGCGTCATCACCGAGGTCACGGTGCGGCTGCGCCCGGCCCGGCAACGCGAGCACACCGTCGCGGGCTACTTCTCCTCGGTCGTCGACGCCGGGCACGCGGTGGCCGCGGTGGCCGACGCCGGGCTGGAGCCCTCCGCACTGGAACTGATCGACCGGCACTGCCTGGCCGCCGTCGACGCGTGGAAACACCTGGGCCTGTCGACCGAGGCCGACGTGGTGCTGCTGGGCCGCACCGACAGCGCCGGTCCGGCGGGCGAACGCGAAGCCGACGCGGTGCTCGAATGTTTCCGGAAGGCGGGGGCCACGTTCGCGGCCCGCTCCACCGACCAGCAGGAGGCCGAAGCGTTGTTCGACGCGCGCCGCCTGGCCTACCCCGCGCTCGAACGGCTCGGACCGGTGCTCACCGAAGACGTCTGCGTGCCCAAGGGCGCGGTCCCTGACATGCTCGCCCGGATCGAGCGCATCGCCGCCCGGCACGACACGCTGATCGCCAACATCGCGCACGCCGGCGACGGCAACCTCCACCCGCTGCTGATCACCCGACCCGGCGACGACGGCGCGAGGAAGCGGGCGCAGAAGGCGTTCGACGACATCATCGCGGCGGCGCTGGAGCTGGGCGGCACGGTGACCGGCGAGCACGGAGTCGGTCTGCTCAAACGGGACGGGCTGGCCGCCGAGGCCGGGCCGGCCGTGCTGGCGCTCGGCCGGGCGGTCAAGGACGCGCTGGACCCGCGCGGGATCTTCAATCCCGGCAAGGTGGTGGCGACCGGGCGGGAAGGGGCGGAAGCAAGCCCGCGGCGGCCGGGATCGGGGTGATCGTCCGCTGCTAGCGTGCGGGGGTGAGCAACCCGTTGATCGCGCAGACCCAGGACTCGACGAAGGCCTACTCCGGCATCTCGCTCCTGGAATCGGCCAACGACCTCTCGTCCGCCATCGAAAGCGGCGACTGGGCCTCGGTGGCGATGGGCGCGGTCGGCACGGCGCTCGACGCCCTGTCGATGGCCATGGACCCGTTCGGTGCGATCCTCGCCGCCGGGGTCAGCTGGTTGCTGGAGCACGTCGGCCCGCTCAAGGACGCGCTCAACGCGCTCACCGGCAACGCCGACGAGATCCAGGCCCAGTCCGGGACCTGGGCCAACGTCGCCAAGGAACTCGGCAGCGTCTCCGCGGACCTGACCGACGCCATCAAAGCCGATCTGCAGTCGTGGTCCGGACCGGCCTCGGACGCCTACCGGCAGCGCGGACAGGACGTGGCCACGACCCTGCAAGCGGCGCAGAGGGGCTGCGAAGGTGCCTCGAGCGGCGTCAAGACCGCCGGCGAGGTCGTGGCCGCCGTCCGCACGCTGGTGCGCGACATCATCTCCGAACTCGTCGGCCACCTGATCAGCTGGGCGCTGCAGGTCGTCTTCACCCTCGGCATCGGCCTCACCTGGGTCGTCCCCCAGGTCGTCACCGCCGTCGCGAAGACCGCCTCGAAGATCACCGATCTGGTCACCAAGCTCGTCAAGGCGCTCAAGGCCCTGGTGCCGCTGCTGAAGAGGGCGGGAACGCTCTTCGAGGACGCGGGCAAGGCGCTCAAGAACATCAAGGTCGGCAAGACCGCCCCGCCGCCCAAGGTGGGCGACATCAACGGGACCCCGAAGGCGCCACCGGTGAAGACCCCCGGCGGCGACGGCGGGGGCACCCCCAAGGACCACACACCGCCGCCGGCGGCCAAGGGCGGCGACGACACCACCCACGCCTCCGGCGCCGGCGACGGCGGCGCCAAGGGCAGTGGCGGCAATCCGCCACCGAAGACCGACGAGGCGCCGCCCAAGGCCGACCCCGAACCGCCTCCGGCGCAGACCCCGAAGGGGCCGGGGGACGACAAGACGACCACCTCGGGCTCCGGCGGTTCCGGAAGCTCCGGCGGCAGCAAGAGCATCAAGGACAGCAACGCGAACCCGCACGAGAACGGCACCCCACCGCCGGACCGGTCGGTGTGCGGCGACCCGATCGACGTGGCGACCGGCTGGATGCTGCTGACGCAGACGGACCTGGAGATCCCCGGCGCGTTGCCGCTGGCGGTGTCGCGCACGCACATCTCGTCCTACCGCGCGGGCCGCTGGTTCGGCCCGTCGTGGGGCTCCACCGTGGACCAGCGGCTCGAGGTCGAGGACGACGGCGTGCACGTCGCGCTCGCCGACGGAAGCCTCCAGAGCTACCCCGTGCCGGTGAGCTCCCCGGTGCTGCCGGTGGCGGGCCCGGCCCGGCCGCTGCAGCGGGTCGAGGGCGGCTACCTGGTCGAGGATCCGCAGCAGCAGCACACGCTGTTCTTCGAGGAGTCCGCCGGCGGCGTGTTCCCGCTGCGGACGATCTTCGACGGCGACGGCAACCGCATCGACGTGGTGCCCGGTGCGAACGGGGTGCCGGCGGAGCTGGTCCACTCCTCCGGCGACCGGGTGCTGTTCGACAGCGCGGGCGGCCGGATCACCGCGCTGCGGGCCGCCGACGGCACGGTCGTCGCGAGCTACGCCTACGACGCGCACGGCCGGCTGGCCGAGGTCGTCGACGCCGCCGGCACCCCCACCCGCTTCAGCTACGACGCCGACGGCCGGATCGTGCGCTGGGACGACGTCAACGGCCGCTGGTACGGCTACGGCTTCGACGCCGCGGGCCGGGTCGTGCGAGCCCACGGGACCGACGGCTACCTCGACTGCACGATCGGCTACGACCGCGAGAACCTCGTCACGAGCGTCACCGACTCGCTCGGCGCGGTGCGCCGCTTCCACCTCGACGACCGGCTCACCGTGATCGCCGAAACCGACGCGCTGGGCCACACCACCAGCCTCGCCTACGACGAGCACGGCAGGCTGCTCACCCGGACCGACCCGCTGGGCCGCCAGGTCCGCTACGAGCGGGACCGGGCCGGCCGGGTCGTCGCGATCACCGCGCCGGACGGCACGCGGTCGCTGACCGAGTACAACGAGCAGGGCCGCCCGGTCGCCGCGACCGGCCCCGACGGCGCCACGTGGCGCTACGAGTACGACGAGCGCGGCAAGGTCACCGGGGTCGTCGACCCGCTCGGTGCCCGGACCTCCTACGCCCACGACGAGCGCGGCAACGTCGCCGTGGTCACCGACGCGCTCGGCGGCACCACCCGGATCACCTCCGACGCGGCGGGCCGGGCGCTGACCGTCGAGGACGAGGACGGCGCCGTCACCCGCTACACCTACGACCTGCTCGGCCGCACCACGTCGGTGACCGACGAGCTGGGCAGCGTCACCCGGTTCGCGTGGGCGGCGGGCGACCGGCTCGCCGAACGGATCGAGCCGGACGGCGCGACGTGGCGGTGGCAGGACTCCGCCGTCGGGAACACCGACGAGAGCACCGACGCGCGCGGCAACACCACCCGCACCGAATACGCGCAGTTCGACCTGCCGGTGGCCGAAACCGGCCCGGACGGCGCGCGGCTCGCCTACGCCTACGACACCGAGCTGCGTCTGGTGTCGGTGACCAACGAGCAAGGCCTGGTCTGGCGCTACCGCTACGACCCCGCCGGGAACCTCGTCGGCGAGACCGACTTCAACGGCCGCACCCTCCACTACCGCTACGACGCCGCCGGGCAGCTGATCGGCCGGACGAACGGCGCGGGGGAGACCACGACGCTGGAGCGCGACGTGATGGGCCAGGTGATCCGCCGCGTCACCGGCGAAGACGTCGCGACCTTCGCCTACGACGAGGCCGGCCGCATGGTCTCCGCGCGCAACGCCGACGCCGAAGTCACCTTCGCCTACGACGCCCTGGGCCGCGTGGTCGCCGAGACGGTGGACGGGCGCGTGGTGCGCTCGGAGTACGACGAGCTCGGCCGGCGCCGTGCGCGCCACACGCCGTCGGGCGCGGTGTCGCGTTTCGAGTACGGCCCGGCCGGCACGCTCGCCGCGCTGCACGTCGGGAACCGCTCGCTGCGCTTCGAACACGACCTCGCCGGCCACGAGCGGGTCCGCCGCTTCGGTGCCGCGGAACTGCGCCAGAGCTGGGCTCCGGGCGACCGGCTGGTGGCCCAGACGGTCGTCGCGGGCCGGCGCACGACCCAGCACCGCGAGTACGGTTACCTCGCCGACGGCTACCTGGCTTCGGTGGCCGACGCGATCACCGGGCCTCGCACCCTCGAGGTGGACCGCTCGGGCCGCGTCCAGGCCGTCGTGGGCCGCGGCTGGCAGGAGAACTACGTCTACCACCGGACCGGCGTCGTCGCCCAGGCGCAGACGCCGGGCGCGCCGACCGCCGGGCCACGCGAGTACCGCGGCACCCTGCTCACCGCCGCGGGCGCAGTTCGCTACGGCCACGACCCCGAAGGCCGCACGACCCTGCGCGGTGCCGGGCCGGCGGGCGGGCAGTGGCAGTTCCGGTGGAACGCCGAGAGCCGCCTGACCTCGGTGCTCACGCCCCGGGGCGAGCACTGGCGCTACCGCTACGACGCACTGGGCCGGCGGGTCGCCAAGCAGCGCGTCACGCCGGACGGCCGGGTGGCCGAGCAGGTCCAGTTCGCCTGGGACGGGGACGCGCTCGCCGAACAGGTGCGCACCGGACCCGGTCAGCCCCGGATCGCCACCGTGTGGGAATGGGAACCGGGCACCGGCCGCGCCCTCGCCCAGACCGAACGCGTCCTCGGCGCGCCGGGCGAGCGGTTCCACACGATCGTCACCGACCTCGCCGGCACGCCGAGCGAGCTGCTGGAGGAATCCGGTGAGGTCGCGTGGCACCGCCGGGCCACGCTCTGGGGCAAGGTCCTCGACGGACCGGGCCGCACCACCACGCCGTTGCGGTTCCCCGGCCAGTACCACGACGCCGAAACCGGGCTGCACTACAACCTCAACCGCTACTACGACCCCGAGGTCGGCCGCTACCTGTCCCACGACCCGCTGGGCCTCGACCCCGGCCCGGACTCGCAGGCCTACGTCCACAACCCGACCGCGCTGGCCGACCCGCTCGGCCTCGCTCCGCAGGTCACCCCCTGCGCGGCGAAGAAGAAGCAGCAGGCGGCCGCCTCCGGGGCCTCGAAGTCCAAGGTGAGCAAGGCGAAACAGCAGTTGGTCGGTACCGGCGGCGCGGGGCCGAGCAAGAAGGCCCCGAAGGTGAAGACCAAGCCGGACGGCAACCCCGCGAAGTCCGACGGCTCGTACGGCACGACGAAACACGAGCAGGCGCGCACCTGGGAGAAGTACCAGAACGAGATCAAGAACGACTCGACCTGGAAGGACCCGAACAAGCTCGTCAGCGGCAAGACGCACGAGTCCGAGCACCCGATCGGGTACAAGGCCATCGGCGGCGACGAGTTCCAGCGGGCGAACGCCCACGACACCCAGATCCGTGACGGCGTCAAGGCCGGCGATCGCGGGCCGAAAACCGCGGACGAGGCCGCCAACATCAAGGACGCCAGGCGCATGGAAGACGACGCTCCCGCTTATCAGGAGTCGGCGCAGGCGCACCGCGACAACATCGGCACCGGCGTGCGCGGCGACAAGGACGGCTCGGGGTTCAACGCGGACTCCTACCGCGAATCCCTCGGCAACACGTTGCGGGAGGGCCGGCCGAGCGACGGCGTCCAGCTCAACCAGCTCACGTATGCCCACCAGCACACGAAGCCCACGATGGTGGACAACCCCGACTTCGTCAGCAAGGACATGACCCCGGACGAGCCCAAGAAGGTCCACGCCTGGGAGCCCAACCCGCACTACAAGAACGACATCGAGACACCGGACGAGCCGAAACAGACCCACAAGATGGAGCCCGCTCCCGAGCGGGACAGCTTCCGGCCGACCGCGGGGACGACCCAGGGCAAGGTCGCCGACGACTCCTACCACCACATGGTGGACAAGATGGAGGGCAAGCCGGTCGAGTACAGCGACGGCACCGGAGGCGTCGGTGTGCCGGGCGGCACCACCCACACCCCACCGGTCTCGCACGACGACGTCATCGAAATGCACACGGCACGCGACGTCGTCCGGGACGGCGCCAACGTGTCCAAAGAGGACATGCCGATGTTCCTCCACGACAAGGAGATGGGCCACCGCCTCGACCAGCCGACCGACGCGGACAAGCAGAAGTACTGGAACGACGACGTCAAGGACGTCGACATGTCGGACCAGGCGGTACGGGAACGGATCGAGGCCCAGCGGGAACGCATGCAGCAGCTGGCCGGCCAGCAGCGCGCCGGCCGCGAACCGGGCTGGGCCGCCGACCCGAACGCCATGGAGGTGGACGGATGACCGGGGTGCGGGACCAGGGTCGGCACAGCCGGGTCGTGCAGGAGAGGACCGCGAAGCTCAGCGTGGCGCCGCCGGTATCGCCGAGGCCGGCCTGAAAGCCGCGACAACGGCTGGAGAAGTGCTCGACGACAATCGGCACGCCTCCTTCGCGGGCGTCGTCGTGCGCCTCTTCGACTTGGTGGGACACCCCGGAGGAGCCGGGTCGAGGTGACCAGGCCAATGCCGCCCAGGATGTCGCCCAGGGACGACCACGCCAAAGCCACGCCCCAATCGCCCCGGGTGTAGTGCGCCGAGCCGCTCAGCAAGCCGGCGAACATGATGATCGAGTCGAGTGCTGCCGGACGCCAGCGCGGTGACCGGGACGAGGAATTTCTCGGTGAACAGCTCGCTGCGCGCGAGCAGCAGCGCGATGAACCCGATCGTGAACGCGGCGGAAGCCAGTAGCGGCTGCCCGGTCTCGTGCTCGACGACCAAGTAGGCCAACACTCCGACGGCGACGTCGACGGCGACGTCGACGCCGCCGAGCAGGCCGGTAGCCGCCAGCGGCAGCAGGGGGCGGCCGAGCCGGTCGTCAGCCGGCGGATGGCCGAGTGCGATTCGATTCACTCGCTGCGGGAGCCCGGGCAAGGCGGGCAGCATGCCCGAGTGCGGCCGGGCCGCGTCATTCCCAGACGACCACGTTGCGCCGGGTGGGGGACCGACGTCGGGCCGGCGTGGAACAGCTCCGGCGACCGGTGCCGGAGCTGTTCCACGTCTTCGAAGACCGCCCTTGCGCATTACCTCGCACGCCACCGGCGAAGAACCCTTCGAGGTCGATGCCGGGGCGCTGCTGAGGCCCCAGGTTGGGTCGACGACAGCGCCGGTGGCAGGTCTCCAAGGCCGCCAGTTCCACGGCCTCGCGGAGGAACTGCGCGTCCGCAACACGCTTCCGGTCGACCCGCGAGTCGGGACCGTCGCGGGAAAGACGATCATCGGTCAGGCGAGCGGCGCCGTTCGGTCCGGGGCGCGCGGCGAGTTCGGCGGGCTGATTTCTAGCCGGCCCGCGACCGGAAATCTCGTCGTCTGCTTGCGTGGTCACCGGCTCGACCTGGACCTCTACGACAAGCTCAAGCCGTACAGCCACCGCTACCGGCTGCACGGCAAGCTCTGCGAGGTCTGCCGCGCGCAGGAAGGCTGCGAGCTCGCGGCCCGGCGCCTCGCCGAGTGGGCGCACCTCGATGTCACGTTCCAGCACGCGCCCGGCAGGGCGCCGGGCGTCGGCCTCGTCTTGGTCGCCCGTCCGCCGGCCGCGGGAAGGCCGGCCGGCCGGGTCGAACTCCACCTCGACAGCACCGAAGTCGGCGCCGTTACCGCGAGCTGCCGGACGGCCACCCTGGACTACGTCCGCGTCGCCGCCGGCTGTCGGCGCCTCGGCTTCGGCCGGACACTGGTGGCGGCTGCGGTAGCTCATGCCCCGTCCTACCGGTGGACGGCTCCGCTGCCGGACGGCCCGGTGGCTCAGTCGTTTCGCGCGCGAATCGCCATGCGTCGACCCGGCCAGCGATGTGTCCACGTCGGCGCGGTGAATCGCACGCGGTGAGTGCCAGTGAACGAGGGAAGCGGTCGTCGAGGAGGGCTCGTAAGAGGTCAGGCAGCTGAGCGGGCAGCAGCTTGTCCCGGCAATCGGCAAGGTCGCTTCCACACCACCAGCGGCGCTCGATGAGCCCTGCGCGCTCGTTGGTGGTGTGCCGGGTGGCGGTGCGCGGTGCGGTGTCGTCGGTGCGGGCGAGGTAGACGTGGTCGAGGCGGTGGTGCTCGCGGCCGCGGTAGGTGAAGGTGCTTTCGCGGGTCCAGAGCTTGCGGCCGATCTCGTCCACGACGAGCCCGGTCGCTTCGGCGATCTCGCGGCGCGCGGTGTCCACGAGCTTTTCGCCGGGCTCTTGCCCGCCGCCTGGGCAGTTCCACCAGTGGTGGCCGGGGTCTTCTGGGTCGCGGGCGTGGATGAGGAGGACCTCGTCGACGGGGTTGAGGAGCAGGATGCGGGCGCCGACCCGTAGGGCCGGTTTGCTGGCGACGGTCATCCGGTGGGTCCTCGGACTTGGCGGCTGATGTGGCGGCCGGGCACGGGCACCGTCGGTCAGAACAGCGTTGCCTCGCGGTCCGCGGCCGGCTCGGACGTGATCAGTGGTGCCTTCGCGGTCAGGGTCAACTCGACGGCGAGTCCCGAATGGTCGATCAGCGCAGGGTTCCCGGAACGAGGGCCGTGAACGTACGAGCAGCCGGCGAGCCGAGGCACGAGCGGAGCAGAAGCGTGCGCGTGGTCGTAGCAGTAGCCGAGTTCGGCGCGTCGAGCCCAGCTGTGCTCGACGGTGGTCGGGTGCAGTGCGCGGAAGAGGTCAGTGAGGCCGTGCCGGTGGGTCAGGCTGGTGTAGAAGGCGGTCTCGGAAGGCGCGAACTGCCCCGGATGAAGAGGCACGGTGCCCAGGCTCCAGGACGTTGAGGTCACCCAGAGGAAGAACGGCGGCGTCGTCGGCGGTGGCCTCGTAAGCTTGGTGGAAGGCGTCGATCCACGCGCGTTTGCGGGTCGTTTCCGCTTCGGTGGCGTCGCGGGAGGGGACGTAGGCGCCGAGGATGCGCAGCGGGCCGTCGTCGCGGTTGCGCACCGCGCCGGCCTCCTCCCAGAACGGAATGCCGGATTCACCTTATGCTACGTTCGCGACATAAGGTGAATCTGATATTCCGGCGTATCGTCGGAAGCGTGGAGAAGCGCGTCGCGACGGAGTTGATCGAGGGGGCTCGAGCCGAGGCCGAGCGGCTGGTCACGGCCTTGGCGCGGCAATGCGACGATATCGTGGCCGCGTCGCAGTTCGACAGCGGCGACGACGAACACGATCCCGAAGGCGCGACCATTGCCTTCGAGCGGGCACAGGTCCAGGCTCTGCTGCGGCAGGCGCAGGACGACCTCGCGGCGCTCGGGAAGGCCACCGAACGGGTGGAAGGCGGTGTCTACGAAGTCTGCGAACGCTGTGGCGGTCCGATCGCGGAGGACCGGCTGCTCGCCCTGCCGGCCACGCGGATCTGCATCGCCTGTGCGAACCGCAGGTGACACCCCATAACTGCCGTTACAGATCGCGGACAAATGACGTCACATCACACGTTCAGATCAGCCGGAGCTGCGGCTTGCGCTCGTGGTCTCCGGTTCCGCCACGCCAAATCGAACCTCGACCAGATCCGACTGCTACCGGGCGCGGGGGATCTCTCCGGACCGCAGCACATGGCACTGTTGCAGAAGGGGCACGGGCCGGTCGTGATCGGCTCACCGATCCGCTCGTTGCGCGGGTACCGCATGTCCGGGTCGCGAGCTGAGCGGGGAGAAGTTGCCCGGCTCGGACAGCTCCACCGCGGTGACAGGAGCGCGGGGCGGGATGTGCAGACCGTTGAGCAAGTAGCGGCGGCCCACTGGCAGAGCGGTGTTGTCGGCGAGCAAACGGATCTTGAGCTGGCCGAGAACAGACCGGGCGAGACGAAGACGTTGGCCATGCCGGCCTCGCCTCGAGGTGGAAGAACGTGATCCCCCGTGCGGTGGCTGGGCGCCGGCGGTGGGTGACCGCGCCGCCGGGCAGCACACGCTGGCAACGTGCGGTGGGGCTCAGTTGCCGTTGGGTCGCTTTGCCGTCGTTCGCGCCGCGCTTCTTGCGCATCTTCCGCTTGCCGGGCGCTTCGACATCGAAGGCTCCTCTCCGGGTCCGGCGGCGAGACCGCCAGCCGACCACCGTCTCCCGCGCGGCACAACCGCCGTACCCTGCCGGCGAAAGAAATTCCCCGGATCCGTTACCAGTACCGATTCCTGACGGCGACGGCACGGGAAGGTGGACGCAGTCGAATTCGCGGTGAATTCGGCGGGAACCCGGGGAGAAACGATGACGAGTAGGACACGGAAGCGCGTGGCCGGTATCGCGGCCGCACTGGTTGCGTCGGCGGGGGCGGTCACGGTGACCGCGTCCGCCGCACAGGCGGCGCCACTGACCCCGATGGAACGCTGTCTGGCGGGGCAGAGCCCGAACGTGGATTACCAGATGACCCAGTTCGGCAATGCCAGCGGGCTCAATTACCCGCCCGGGGACAACCCGCCCAACGCGATCTTTCCCGGGGACGTCGTCCGGGTCGTCATCGACGAGTCCACCAGGGTGGCGATCAACTGGTGGGGCGAGAGCTACGGCGTGGACGGTCACAACGACCCCGCCCCGCAGGGGTTTCCGTTCCCCGGCTGGCCGAGGTTCGGGTCGTTCTACCGGTTCAACAACGACCCTGGCGGCTGGGTCGCCAGTGGCCACGACCCCAACCCGTACAACCCGCACCCGCTCCGAGAGCTGACCGCCTGCGCCTACGCGCCGAACGTCCCGGTTCGACTGGGCCTGCAGATCAACGACGACAACATCGGCGACAACTCCGGATATTGGCGGTATTGGCTCAGAATCTGGTACTGACGGCCATTCCTCCGATGGAGTGAATTGCCGGCCGGCGGGTCACGGCGGCTGTGGACAAGGCCATCATCTTGGGTGATGGATGGCGCGCAGTGGTCCCCGAACTCGGTCCTGGCCCGGCTTTCCGGCCCGGCCCGCGCGGCACTGCTCGCGCTGGGGACCGAGGTCACCGTGCCCGCCGGCCGGCGGATCCTGCACCAAGGCGAGGACGGCGACACTGTCTACGTCCTGCTCGCGGGCGCGGTGAAAGTGACTGCCGTCGAGGGAGACCGTGAACCGCTCCTCGCCGTCCGGGGCGCCGGGGACCTCGTCGGTGAGATGTCGGTACTGCTGCACGCGCCACGGTCCGCCGGGGTGGTCACGTGCGGCACGGTGGTCGCACGGGTCGTCCCGGGCACGAACTTCCGCGCCTACCTGCGCACCTTCCCGGAGGCTGCGATCGAGGTGGCCGGGATGCTCGGTGACCGCCTCCGCTGGGCCAACGCGCGCCGGATCGACATCGCCGCGCTGGACGCCGCGGCCCGGGTCCGCCGGGTCCTGGTCGCCCTGGCCGAGGCACACGGCCGGGCCGGGCCAAACGGTCACGAGCTCGGCGCCCCGCTCACGCAGGAGGACATCGCGACGCTGGCGGGTGTCCGCCTCAACACGGCGGAGAAGACGCTGCGCGCACTCAGCCGGGCGAACGTCGTGCGCCTGGGATATCGGAACATCGTCGTGCGCGACCTGGACGGTCTGCGCGATTCCGTACTGGTACCGGGTCTGCCGGGTGGAAATGGGGAAAAGTGGAGGGCGTGACCACGCAGTTCACCCGCTACCTGTGTCTCTCCGTCGATGCCCAGGCCTACAGCCGCAGGGACGACGGTGGCCAGGTTCGCCTCCAGCGCGAGCTCATCGCGCTCCTCGACGAGGCTGCGGCTGCCGTGGGGCTGGACCGGACGCGGTGGCACAGGCAGGGCAGCGGCGACGGTGAGCTGGCGCTGATCCCAGCGGGTGAGCCGGAGACGGTGGTGATCCAGGACTTCACCTTGGCATTGGCGCGGCTCCTCTTCAGCCGCAACGCCGGCCGTTTCGGTCTCGACCGACTGCGGCTGCGGATGGCGGTCGACCACGGGTTGGCGCGGGTGGACGACAACGGGTTCGCCGGTGCGACGGTCGTGGGAGTGGCGCGGATACTCGACGCGCAGGCCGTCCGCGACGTGCTCGAGGCGGCGGACAGCGCCCCGCTGGTGCAGGTGCTGTCCGACCACCTCTACCAGGGAGTCGTCGAGGCCGGACACGCCTGCTCGCCCGCGGAGTTCCGCATGATCACCGTGCGGAACAAGGAGTTCCACACCCAGGCGTGGGTACGGGCACCGGGGGTCGATCTGGGTGCCACCGCCCCGACCGGCGCAGAACCGGCACCGGTGGTGCGACCGGGCGGCCAGGTGGTCACCGCCACGTTCACCGGCCCGGTGGACGTGCACGGCGGTGTGATCGGGATCCGGAATTCGTGACGACCGCACGTCGCTCCTCGCTGTTCGGCCGGGTCGAGCAGCACGTCACCGCCGTGTTCCACGGCCCGGTCGACCTCAACGGTGGGGTCGTGGGCATCCTGGACACCGGTCGGGAGCGGCTGCCGAGGTCGGTCGGTGCCGCCGCGGGGATCCTGTTCGGTCCGCCGGACCCGCCCCCGCCGGACCGCCCCAGCGCCTGGCTGGACGTGCGTGCGGGAGTGTTGCCGACGGTCCCCCGCGAAGAGGTGGCCGAGCTCCTCGCGTGGTGCCGCGACCCCGGCGCGCCGACGGCCCGTCTGGTGACCGGCGCCGGCGGCCAGGGCAAGACGCATCTGGCCACCCAGGTCTGCGCAGCACTGCGGGGCCTGCGGCGCGGGAAGCGGTGGCTGGCCGGGTTCGTCACGCCGGGAGGCGCCCGAACCGCTGGCGCGGCGCGGGCACTGGGCCGGTTCCGGCTGGCCGGCGCGCTGCTCGTCGTCGACTACGCCGAGGCCCAGGAACGTCTCGTCCGCGAACTGCTCGCGGCGGTGGATCCTCGGGTCCGCGTGCTCGTGCTGGCGCGGACCACGCCCCACTGGTGGCGCGAACTCGTCGACAGTGGCCCCCGCCGCTGGGCCGTCCCCGAGGTGCTGCACCTCGGCACCCTCCCCGACACCACGAGGCTGTGGTCCGACGCGGTGACCGTGTTCGCCGCCCGGCTCGGGCGGACGGCCGACACCACCAACCCGCCGGAGCGGTTCGCGACCACCCTCGACCTCTACGCGTCGGCGTTGTTGCGCCTCCTGGACCCGGACATCAGCGACACCGATCCGCTGAGCGGGGTGCTGCGCCACGAGCGCGCCGCCTTCCACGCCGCCGCGCGGCGTGCCGGGCTCGCTGACGGTGGGTGGCGTGATCTGGCGCTGTCCACCGTGATCCTGCGGGAGGTCCCCGGTGTCACCGCGGGTGCCGAAGTCCTGGCTGGCATATCGGAGTTGCGTGGTCTCGGTGAGCACGGCGTGCGTGTCGCGGCAAAGGCGCTCGCCGCGGCCTACCCGGGCGACGGGACGTCGTTGTGGCGCCCGCCCGCGCCCGACCGGTTGGCCGACACGCACCTGCTGGCGACCGCGCAGTCCATGCCGACCCGCACCGACTGGCTGGAGTACGTCCACGCGGTCTGCGCCACTGCCGACCCGGCGGTCGCCGACCACGTCACGCACGTGATGACCCGAGCGCTGACCACGCCGGGCGCCGACCGCCACTACCCGGTCGGGGTCGAGCGGCTGTCCGAGTCGGTCGTGGAGCTCGCGAGAACGTACGCGGCATACGTGCCGGCGCTCGCCCGCCTGAACCCCGTCGGGTTCGGCGAACTCGTCGTCGCGCGGATCGCCGAGATCCCCGTCGAGACCGTGGCGGCCATGGACGCGGAGCTCACGACCGCGGGTACCGGCACGTCCCGGCTCGCCATCGCGGTGGCGGTCTCCCAGCGGCTCGCCTCGACGGACCCGTGGCACCTGGCCACGTTGAGCGCCCGCCTCGCCGAGGCAGGCCACCTCGACACCGCATTGGACGCGGCTCAGCGCGCCGTCGAGCGCGTCGAGGATCCGCCGCACAGGGCGTCCGCGCTCACCGCCCTGTGCCACCGCCTCGCCGAGCACGACCGGCTCATCGAGGCACTGGCGGCCGCCGAGGAGGCCGCTGACCTGCGCCGCACCGAGCCACCGGTAGTTCGCGGGTACGCCCTGCACAACCTCGCGTCGCGCCTGAGCGACCTCAGCCGGTTCGACGAGGCCGTTACCGCTGCCACCGAGGCCGCTGATCTGCTGGTCGCCGCCGACCAGGACCTGCGGCCCCGCCGGGCGGCCGCACTCGTCGGCCTGGCACAGGTGCTCGACGCGGCCGGGTTCCCCGGACGTGCGGTCCCACCCGCGACGGAGGCGGTGCGACTCCTCCGCGAGCTGGCCGAGGACCGGCCCGATGCGTACCTGCCGGGGCTCGCCGCCGCGGTCACCGTGCTGTCCCGTTCGCTGGCACCGGCAGAACCCGACCGGGCCGCCGAGCTGGCCGCGGAGGCGGTCAACGTCTACACCGGGCTCGCAGGCGACACGCCCGCCGCCTTCACCCCCGCTCTCGCGGCGGCACGCATGAACCTCGGTCTGCGCCTGTCGGGGACCGGCCGCCGCGCCGAGGGGTTGGCGGAGCTGCGCCGGGCCGTGGCACTGTACGAGGACCTGGCCGGGACCGCCCCACAGGCTCACCGCGCCGCCCTCGCCGCCGCGCTGGTCAACCTCGTGCTGCACCGCACCGAGTCCGGCGACGTCGACCTCGCGACCGCCGAGCGCGTCGTCGCGCTGCAGCGGGAACGCGTCGACCCGGGTGCCGACCTCGCGGCGGCGCTCGCCGACCTCGGTTACCTGCGGGCCGCGGCCGGCCGGTTTGCCGACGCCCGCGTGGCGACCGCACAGGCCGTCGCGGAGTTCCGGGCGCTGCTGGCCGCCCGGCCGTCCGCGCTGCACCGGGTGTGGCTGGCCGACGCACTGCTCGACTCGGCCCGGCACCTGCTCGCCTCAGGGCAGTCCACAGCGGACGGTGCGGAGCAGGTGCGGGACGCGGTGTTTGAGGCGGCCGAACTGTACGCGGCCATCGAGGGGGAGCAGCCTGACACCGCGCGGAGCCGGTTCCGGGAAGCCCTAGCCCTCAGCGCGGCACTGGACGACGACCGGGATGTGCCTGCGGCCGCCCAGCGGTACTGCCGGCGCTGGCGGGAGGCCGTCATCCGCGTGCCCCTGCCCGGGATGGCGGTGCTGGCCGTCGTCTGGCGCACCGACCAGGCCCCGAGCCGTGACCGCACACGCCTGGTCGTCGGGGACGAGGTCCTCGGTCTCGGCGACTCCCCCGGCACACCGTTCGCCGGCGCCGCGGCAGTGACCGCCGGGCCCGCCCTGGGCCGGCTTGGCGCCGGCGTCGCCGAGCGGGTGCGGCTGGCCGCCGCTCGGGTCGTGGTGCGACCGGCGGTGCAGCCGCTCGTGCAATACGTCCAGCAGCACCCGTCGGCGGTCGCCCGGGTGGCGGGCGCGGTCACTGCGGCGGCCCTGCTGTTCGCCGCCATCGGCTTGGACGCCGGCCGCGGCGATGAGGACAGGCGTGCCGATCGCATCCACTCGGCTGAGACGACAGCCGCACTGCCGCCGCGAACCTCGACGCCCCTGCCCGGTGCGTCCACGACCCCCGCCTCGTCCGGCCCGCCGACCACGCCGGCGGCGTCCGGGACGCATGTGGTGGCCCCGTCGACGCCGCCACCTACCCACTCGCCGGCCCCGCCGCCCCAGCCGGATCCGCCGGTCATCCCGCCCACGGTCATCGACGAACCACCGCGGCCCGGTGACATCGCGGTCGACGTCTCGGGCACGTCGTACCGCGAGTTCGCGGTGGACAACCAGCCGGGTTGGCGCGATGGGCGCCGTCCCCAGGGCTTCGACCTGGCTCCGGGCGGGCACCAGCTCGTCTTCTGGGCCGGCCCCATGGTCTCGTTCACCGTCACGGCGGCGCACACCGTCGAGTACCCGTCCGCGATGAACGGTTACCTGACCGGCCGGGGGAAGTCGGTCCTGACCGCGCACGGCCGGTCGGTGAGCGTTACCGCGAACGACACCAGCTACGCAGGACTCATCGTGGTCGGCACCGGAACGTCCTGGCTCAGCACCAGGACGCCGCAGACGTTCCAGGTGCTGCCCGGCCCCCACCAGATCGCGGTGCAGAGCGGTCCCATGTTCGTGTTCACCGTCGACGACGCCGGCCACGTCGCCTATACCGGCTCCATCGCGCCATACCTGGCCGGGGCGGGTACCGACGCGTTGACCGTGCGTGGCGCGCCGATCATCGTGGACCTCAAGCCGACCGACTACGCGGGGTTCATCCTGATCGGCACCGACGGCGGATGGCAGAACGCCGGGGAACGACGCGGATACCGGCTCGTTCCCGGCGCACACACCCTGCTGACCCAGGACTCCGTGCAGACCCCTTTCGTCATCGACAGGAACGGCATGGTCAGCTACGGCGATCCCCTCGAACCCGTGCTCGACGGGCGCGGCAGCGGCACATTGACTGCGGTGGGGGCCGAGACCGGCATCGACGCGGCCGCGAGCGGGCGGGACCTCCTGTACGTGCAGGGCGCGGGTGGCTGGCGGAGCACCGGTGCCCGCCAGCCTTACCACCTCCTGCCCGGGGTGCACCGCACCACACTGAACAACGGCCCGACCTACGCTTTCACGACCGACAACCAGGGACGGGTCGACTACACCGGTGCGCTGGACGGCAGGCTGGCCGGCCGGGGCAGCACCACCCTGGTGGTGAGATGACCGCTGCACCGTCAACAGGCGATCGCGGCGCCGTTCGCGGCTGGTGAGCCGTGTTGTGTCGCGGCGATGCGGAAGCCGGTCAGGTACTGGACGAAAACGGTCGGGTCTTCCGGCTGCAGAACGGTCTCGTCACTCCGGCCCAGGGAGCACCTGCCCTCGACGAGCAGGTACTTCGAGTGCGTCCACACCGTTTCGCTGGCGCAGAAGTACCGCACCACCAAGCAGTTGTAGGCTGCGCGGTGGTCTTATTGGTGGCAAGCAGGGCGTCACGATTGTGCCGACTCGTCGATGACGTGCGGACGACGGCCGATCCCCTCCCACCGGCTCCGAGCAAGATCGCGGAATCCGAGTAACACCTTCGCGTCGACCCATCTGCCGATTATGTCGCTGTCGACCTCGAAAGCCGACGACGTCAACCTCGTCTTCCACGGCTTTCCCGGCAGCAGCACATCCGGCGGTTCGCCGTCCGGCTTGCAGAACAGCACCTGATCCCTAACTTGAGTTTCAACCTGTTCGACGGGGTCGTGGGTTACTCGACTTGGTGTGGACGTCGTGGCGCGCTGCGGGCCGGGCCGGGAGGGTGTCGGGACACGGGTCGGACAGGCGAGTTGTGGACGCAGGTTCCGAAACCCTCGGCGGACCCTGGCCGGGGTGAGCCGCTGGGCTGGCCGGGTTTCTTAGGGACGACGGAAATCCGCTGTGACGTCGCGGGGGAGGCGGAGCTGGGTGTAGGCGGTGAGCAGTAGCCAGGTCCAGCGGTCGCCGGCCTCGGGTGAGCGCAGGTTCGGGGTGGTCCAGTGGTTGCGACACCGCGCACCTGACCCTGCCCCGCGACGACTACCTGATCAGCACCCTCGTCTTCGATCCCCGGCCGACGTGGGCGACAACCGATACTGCCCCTGGCGGACTGGGCATCGACCGCGACCCGCCTGGGATCCTCTCCAGTGGCGGTGGCCGGGACGTACCGGACGGCTGTCGCCCTCGGAGCTGGTCTGCTGGCCACTGCATGTCTCCGGCGGAGCCGATCGCCAGAGTTGGGAGCGTCGGTGTGCCGCACTTGGCGCATCATCGCTGCTTCGGAGGGGTCGTGAAAATCCAGAGGTGTTTCGGTGCTGATGGGGCATCATTTCCGTTTTCTCGAGCCCACGTTCAACGATGGTTCGGATATCGGTTCTATGAATAGCAGCGTCGTGGAATCGTGGGGCCGTCGTTGGGTTTGCTCATGCTCGAGGCTCTTCGAGATTATTTCGAGCTGGCTCGATTGCTCGACAAGAAGAATGGAGTGCGCGATGGAGATCGAATGCGACCACGGCGAAGGCGACAGCTGTGCTGTCGCCGTGGCCATCCGTGAGCTCGCCGTGGCGGTGCGGGCGACACTGACGGAGCCGCTGCCGGATCCGGATGCGTTGTTGACCGCGGAGGAGGTGGGGGAGTTGTTGCAGCTGTCGCCGAGGACGTTGAAGGACCAGGCCGCTGTCGGCGTGTTGCCGCATCACCGGTTCGGCAAGCACTACCGGTTCACCCGCGCCGATGTCGCCGAGATCGTAGAGAAGAAGAGGAGTCAAGGATGGCCCACGGCCAGGAAGAGCCCGGCACGGGTGAGTGGCGTGCCCGGTACAAGCGTCCCGACGGGACGTGGGGGAGTAGGTCCGGTTTCCCCACCAAGAAGGCTGCCGAGGAGTGGGGCTGGAGCAGGAGGCCCTGATCCGGCGAAACCTCTGGCTGGGCCCGCGGGATGGGGAGACCCGGTTCGATGACTTTGCCGAGGAGTGGCTGGCGGGCGTGGCTCCGCGGCTGGAGCTGAACACGGTCGCGAAGTACCGGTCGTTCCTCGACACGCAGCTGCTGCCGCAGTGGAAGGCGTGGCCGCTGATCGCGATCTTCAACGGCTATGTCGAGATCGAGCGGTGGCTGTCGGAGCTGCACGAGGACTATGCCGAGTCGTCGGTGGCCTCGTACTTCGCGCTGTTCTCCACCATCCTCAACGCCGCCGTGCGCGCCCGGATGATCCCGGCGAACCCGTGTAACGACGTTCGGGTATGGATTCCTATACCGGCGCCCGATGGGGTGAACTTGTCGGGCAGCAGCGGCACGAGTACGACTCCGAGCGCCGTGGCATCGAGATCCGGACGCCGCTGAAGGAGGTCGGTGGGAAGGTCTACAAAGGAGGCTGGAAGGGTGATGATCATCATGCGGACGGCCGTCAGCAACCCCCGACGCGGCGTGGGAACTCACGCCCGAAGAAGGGACGGACCGAGACGCCTGCGGGCACGAGGTTCGTGGTGCTGCCGCCCGGCATCGCGGTGCTCTACGCGGAGCTGATGGACAGCCATCAGGAGCCGTTCGTGCTGTGTACGCCGGAGGGACATCCGTGGCGGCGGTTCAACTTCCGGATCCGCTTCTGGTGGCCGGCCTGGGACGGCAACGAGCTCGACGACCCCGGGGCGTGGGCAGGAGCGGCGTCCGCCGATTCTGCCGACGTCCGCCTTCCAAGAGGGCCACAGCCACAGCAGGTGGCTGACGAAGGATCGGATTCCGGAGGTCGCGCAGCGGGCGGGGCGAGGGCAGAGTTGGTAAGGCTCCCAGGCTTTGCGGACACGGGGACTGAGGACCATCGCACCTCGAGGCCGGCTGCCGAGCATGCCCCGGAAGGTGACCACCCTGGGGGTCCGGGTGCGTGCGCCCCGGCGGGGGTGTGAGGCTCGGCCCCCACAGGACACGACAAAGAGAGCCCTGTTTGCGTGTTCCGCAAACAGGGCTCTCCCGCGATCGAGTGCGCGATACTGGGATTGAACCAGTGACCTCTTCCGTGTCAGGGAAGCGCTCTCCCGCTGAGCTAATCGCGCGAGGTGGAGACGGGATTCGAACCCGTGTACACGGCTTTGCAGGCCGTTGCCTCGCCTCTCGGCCACTCCACCGTGACTAGGCCCGAGAGCCTATCGAGCGGATGACGGGATTCGAACCCGCGACCCTCACCTTGGCAAGGTGATGCGCTACCAGCTGCGCTACATCCGCACTCCGCAGCTCCGGGAACCCGTCGCCGTGGTGTGGGAAAACCATATCGGATCCCGAAACCGCGTCCGACACCGGGGTGTCACTCCGCTGTTGCAACCCCGTCATCAGGCCAGATCGTGGGGGATGAGGTGGGTGAGGGCGTCGTCGACGTCGACCCAGAGGTGCTCGTTGCCCGGGAGGACCACGTCGTACGTGCGGTCCAGGAAGTCCGCCAGCTCCTGGGCCGACGCCTCGAACATCGCGTGGCCGGACGGGGAGTTCAGCTCGATCAGGACCGCTTCGGGGTCCTCGACCGAGGGGCGGATGCGGACGTCGCCGTCGCCCGCGTCGGCCAGGAGGCCGTCCGCGAGGAGGTCACGTGCGTACACCCACTCGACCCAGCCGGCGCGGCCGGTGCGGAAGGCTGCGACGACCGCGTACGGGTCGCGTGTGTCGTAGCGCAGCTCCACCTTCACCGGAACCGCGGGAGTCCGCGGCGCCAGCAGGTCGAAGACCGCCGTCGAGCGGAGCGTCACGTGATCGTTGCGCATCGTCCTACCCTTCGTCTCCCTTCCCGGCCCGGCCCGGCCGAGGGCATCACCACTGGGACGCATCGGGAGGCCTGTTCCGTCGCGGGTGCGCCGCAGATCACCCGTACGGGCTCTTCGGCCCCCGTCTCCACCCGTGACCACCCACGGCGCGCAGCTGACCGGCGCGCCCCGTGGGGCCCACGACCTCCATACTGCGCGGTTTAGCCGCCGGGCGATAGCACCGTCGCACGGATGTCGAACGTGGCGTCAGGCGGCCCCCCGTCCGCGCAACCCCGGCTAGCTCGGGGTTGTGCGTTCCGTACCCGCCGGTAAGCGGAGTGTGGTCGCCGAGGACCACCCGTTTGCAGGCGCCTGAAAGTCGTACGGTAGAGTTCACCACACCACCGCGAGCGGGCGATTAGCTCAGCGGGAGAGCGCTTCGTTCACACCGAAGAGGTCACTGGTTCGATCCCAGTATCGCCCACGCGAGAACTCAGAGAGCCCTGTCTGCCGAGATGCGGACGGGGCTTTCTTCATGCGCGCCGCCGCAGCCGCGCCCAGGCCGGGCCGCATTTCCGCGCCGGCCGCCGTCGCCGGGCCAACCGGAGTGAACGATCCGTTCGGCCCGGCCGTATCTGCTCACGAGCGCAGTCAGCGCCCCCGCCGCCGAGGCCCGCCGGAACTGCCTCCGGACCGTGTCGCCGCGACGGCTTTCTGTCGAACGTGACCCCGTGGGAGGACGATGTGATCCTCGGCACGCCGCAGCGCCCGAGCCGCCCGCGTTCCCGCGCCGGACCCGCGCGGCCCGACGTGTGACACAACGGTCGCGCGTGACGCGGTGGCGATGAATGTCACTGACGGTCCGCGCGCCGGCGGCCGCCGGGCCGCTGGTCCACTGTGGACCAGCGGGCGCCGTCAGTGTCCACAGTAGAGCCGACCGGCCCGTTCGGCCGTTCGGCGCTGCTTGGTCCACCCGAGTGCGGGCATCGCTCTATTGGCTACGGAACGTGATTTTCACGGGGATACGCGCTATTACCCATCGTCATCATCTTGTTATGTCCCGGCCATTTTCTGGCGGGGAACTCTCGCACCATGTGGCTGGAAATCCTTGTAACGCTGCCGAGAGAGTCGCCGATAACTTGCCGTGTGAAGCCTCCGCGGGCTCTGCGCGACTACAGAACTGTAGTGACTCTCCGAAATCGTTTTCGGTGACGCTGCGTGCCCGCGGGTCAACTGGATCATGTTCCCGGGAGGTCAGATGGAAGAGTCGGTGCGGCCTTCGTACACGGTGAGCCAGCCACCGCCGCACATCGACCTCCAGGCCATCCCGCGTCCCGCCAAGCGGGACGGTGACGACGCCGGCGGCCCCGCCGCCAAGGCGTGGCCCGCGGCCTGGGAAGCGCGGTACAGAGCCTGGGTCATCGGCAGCGACGTGTTCATCACGCTGCTGGTGATCGCGATCAGCGCGTTCGTCATCGACCGCGTTGCCCCACACGACATGCACGCCTTCGGCACCATGCTCGCGATCTTCGTCTCCCTGCCGGTGAGCCGGGCCTGGAGTCCGCGCGTGCTCGGCGAAGGCGCGGAGGAGTACCGCACCCTCGGCCGCGGCTTCATCACCGCCGCCGTCCTCGTCGCGCTGGGCGGCCTGCTGTTCGGCGCGCTCGAGGTCCAGATCTGGGTGTTCGTCGTCGTCCCGGCCATCGCGCTGGTCGCCTTCCCGCAGCGGTACCTGCTGCGCCAGGTGCTGCACCGCAAGCGGGCCAAGGGGCTGTGCCTGCTGCCGGTGATGGCCGCCGGCAGCCCGGAAACCGTCGCCGACCTGATCGCCCGCACCCGCTCCGAGGTGCACGTCGGCTGGCGCGTCGAGGCGGCCTGCACCTTCAGCGGCCACGGCGCCGAGCGCGAAAGCGGCGAGATCGACGGCGTCCCGGTCGTCGGCCGGCTGGAGGAGCTGTCCCGGCACGTACGGCGCGGCGGCTACCGGGTCGTGGCGATCACCGCCGACCAGTACTGGACGCCGAAGCGGCTGCAGCGGCTGGCCTGGGACATGGAGGGCACCGGCGCGGAGATGGTCGTGGCGCCCGTGCTGATGGAGGTCGCCGGGCCCCGCCTCAACGTCACCGGCGTGCTCGGCATGCCGCTCCTGCGGGTCACCGCGCCGATGTTCACCGGCGGCCGCCGGGTGGTAAAGGAGATCGTCGACCGCTGCGGCTCGGCGCTGCTGCTCACCCTGATGTCGCCGCTGCTGCTGGTGATCGCCGTCGCGATCAAGCTGAACGACCGCGGCCCGGTCATCTACCGCCAGCGCCGCGTGGGCCGCGACGGCGCGACGTTCACCATGCTCAAGTTCCGGACGATGGTCACCGATGCCGACGAAATCCGGAAAACCCTCGAGCAGGAAAACGAGGGCGCGGGGCCGCTGTTCAAGATGAAGCGCGACCCGCGTATCACCCGGGTGGGTGGTTTGTTGCGCCGCTATTCGCTCGACGAGCTGCCCCAGTTGTTCAACGTCGTGTCCGGGAAGATGTCGCTCGTCGGCCCGCGGCCGCCGCTGCCGGAGGAGACCGCGCAGTACGCGCCGGACGCCCGCCGCCGGCTGCTGGTCAAGCCGGGGCTGACCGGTCTCTGGCAGGTGAGCGGCCGCAGCGACCTCACGTGGGCGGAGAGCATCCGGCTCGACCTGCGCTACGTCGAGGACTGGTCCCTCGCCCTGGACCTGGTGATCCTCTGGAAGACCTTCCGCGCGGTGATGGGCGGCCAGGGCGCCTACTGACCCGTCCACGCCGCGCCGCGCGCCACGGCCGCCGGCTCCCCGCCGTGGGGAGCCGGCGGCCGTGTTCGCATCCGGGGGCGCAGGTACTCCCGGGATTGCCGTCGCCGGCCGGGTGAACGGCTCGCGTCCGGGTGTCTTCCGCCTGTGATCCAGGCAACTGGTCGAACGCGAAATAGTTCAACGCTCAACTTGGTTGCACGGGGTACCGACCCAACGGAAGGAAGCCCAGCCCCATGACCACCTTTGCCGAGCAGAACGAGGCCCTCGCCCTCCCCGCGGACGTCCAGAACCTGCTGTTCCGCGACGCCCGCACGGCCAACAGTTTCAGCTCCGAGCCGGTGACCGAGGAGCAGGTCCGCGCGATCTACGACCTCGTCAAGTGGGCCCCGACGTCGATGAACACCCAGCCGCTGCGCGCGCTGGTGCTCCGGACCGCCGAGGCGAAGGCCCGCCTGCTCCCGCACATGTCGCCGGGCAACCGCGACAAGACCGAAGCCGCGCCGCTGACCGTCGTGCTGGCCGCGGACGTCGACTTCCACGAGAACATCCCGCAGGTCTTCCCGCACGCCCCCCACGTGAAGGACAACTTCGCCGACGAGCAGGGCCGCGTCGAGTTCTCGAAGCTGAACTCGCTGCTGCAGGTGGGCTACTTCATCATCGGCGTCCGCGCCGCCGGCCTGGCCGCCGGCCCGATGACCGGCTTCGACGCCCAGGGCGTCGACGACGAGTTCTTCGCGGACCGCAAGTGGCGCTCGCTGGTCGTCGTCAACGTCGGCAAGCCGGGCGAGAACCCCTGGTTCGACCGCCTGCCGCGGCTGGACTTCGACCAGGTCGTCGAGACCCTCTGAGCCCGACCGGACCGGCCGCTTCCCCGCGGGGAAGCGGCCGGTCCGGCGTTCGCGCCACGCGCGTGAGGCCCGAAGACGCCGACGACTAGCATCGACGGCGTCATCTTTGTCACTCCAGCTTGAGGAGCCGATCGTGTCCCAGTCGCCCCCCGTTTCCCCCGTGGCCGCCTCCCGTGTGGTGGTACCGGCGGGCACTACGGCGGGCGCGGCGGTCCGCGAAGCCGGCCTGCCGACCAAGGGCGCGGACACGATCGTCGTCGTCCGGGACGCCGGCGGGAAGCTGCGCGACCTCGCCTGGGCGCCGGAAGCCGACGCCGAGGTCGAGCCGGTCGCCGCGAACACCGACGACGGCCGCAGCGTCATCCGCCATTCGGCGGCGCACGTGCTCGCCCAGGCCGTGCAGCAGCAGTTCCCGGACGCCAAGCTGGGCATCGGCCCGCCGGTGAAGGACGGTTTCTACTACGACTTCGCCGTCGAAAAGCCGTTCACCCCGGAAGACCTGCAGGCGCTCGAAAAGCGCATGAAGCAGATCGTGAAGGGCGCCCAGCAGTTCTCGCGGCGCGTTTTCGACTCCGTCGACAAGGCCAAGAAGGAACTGGCGGACGAGCCGTTCAAGCTCGAACTGGTCGACCTCAAGTCCGAAGTGGACACCTCCGAGGTGATGGAAGTCGGCGAGGGCGAACTCACCATCTACGACAATCTCGACCCGCGCACCAAGGAACGTGTCTGGAGTGACCTCTGCCGCGGCCCGCACGTGCCGACGACGAAGTTCATCCCGGCGTTCAAGCTGACCCGCGTCGCCGCCGCGTACTGGCGGGGCAGCGAGAAGAACCCGCAGCTGCAGCGGATCTACGGCACGGCGTGGGAGTCGGCCGAGGCGCAGGACGCCTACCTCGAGCGCATCGCCGAGGCCGAGCGCCGCGACCACCGCAAGCTCGGCGCCGAGCTCGACCTGTTCTCCTTCCCCGAGGAGATCGGCTCCGGCCTGCCGGTGTTCCACCCGAAGGGCGGCATCATCCGCCGCGAGCTGGAGAACTACTCGCGCCGCCGCCACGAGGAGGCCGGCTACGAGTTCGTGAACACCCCGCACATCAGCAAGGGCGAGCTGTTCCACACCTCCGGCCACCTGCCGTACTACGCGGACACGATGTTCCCGCCGGTGCAGTTCGAAGAGGAGAACTACTACCTCAAGGCGATGAACTGCCCGATGCACAACCTGATCTTCCGCTCGCGCGGGCGGTCCTACCGCGAACTGCCGCTGCGGCTGTTCGAGTTCGGGACGGTCTACCGCTACGAGAAGTCCGGCGTGGTGCACGGCCTCACCCGGGTGCGCGGCCTGACGATGGACGACTCGCACATCTACTGCACCAAGGAGCAGATGCCGGGCGAGCTGCGGTCGCTGCTCAAGTTCGTCCTCGACCTGCTGGCCGACTACGGCCTCTCCGACTTCTACCTCGAGCTGTCCACCCGCGGTGACTCCGACAAGTTCATCGGCGAGGACTGGGAGTGGGAGGAGGCCACCGAAACGCTGCGGCAGGCCGCCGTCGACTCCGGCCTCGAGCTGGTCCCGGACCCGGGCGGTGCGGCCTTCTACGGCCCGAAGATCTCCGTGCAGGCGAAGGACGCCATCGGCCGCACCTGGCAGATGTCGACCATCCAGCTGGACTTCAACCAGAACAAGCGGTTCGAGCTCGAGTACACCGCGCCGGACGGCTCGCGCCAGCGGCCGATCATGATCCACCGCGCGCTGTTCGGCTCGATCGAGCGCTTCTTCGGCGTGCTGACCGAGCACTACGCGGGTGCGTTCCCGGCGTGGCTCGCGCCGGTGCAGGTGGTCGGCATCCCGATCACCGCCGACCAGGTCGAGCACCTGCAGGGCATCGAGAAGGCGTTGCGCGCCAAGGGGATCCGCGCCGAAGTCGACGCGAGCGACGACCGGATGCAGAAGAAGATCCGCACGCACACCACGCAGAAGGTGCCGTTCATGCTGCTGGCCGGCGCGAAGGACGTCGAGGCGGGCGCGGTGTCGTTCCGCTTCCGCGACGGCGGCCAGATCAACGGCGTGCCGGTGGAAAAGGCGGTCGAGGCGATCGCGGAGTGGGTCGGGCGCCGCGAAAACGCGTCGCCGTCGGCCGACGCGCTGGAGACGGTCGTTCGGTGAGTGAGGGTCCCGAGCTCGTCGAGCAGCAGGGCGTCGGGGTCCAGGACGCGTTCCAGCGCCTCTGGACCCCGCACCGGATGGCCTACATCAAGGGCCAGGACAGGCCGGACGACGACGGCGACACCGGCTGCCCGTTCTGCCGGATCCCTTCGCTGGACGACAAAACCGGCCTGATCGTCGCCCGCGGCGACCTGGTCTTCGCGGTGCTGAACCTGTACCCGTACAACCCGGGGCACCTGATGGTGGTGCCGTACCGGCACGTCGCGGACTACACCGACCTGACGGTCGAGGAGACGCGCGAGGTCGCCGAATTCACGCAGCACGCGATGAAGGTGATCCGCGCGGTGTCCGGCGCGCACGGGTTCAACATCGGCCTGAACCAGGGCCACATCGCGGGCGCGGGCATCGCCGCGCACCTGCACCAGCACCTGGTGCCGCGGTGGGGCGGGGACGCGAACTTCATGCCGGTCATCGGCCAGACGAAGGTGCTCCCGCAGCTGCTGGGGGAAACGCGGGACCTGCTGGCCGGCGCCTGGTGACGCGCGTCCGCATCACCGGCGCCCTGACCGGCAAAAACTCCTGATTGAGTGTTCAACCGAGAGTATGATGGGGTTATGTCCGGAACCCGATGGCTCAGCGACGACGAACAGCGCGTCTGGCGTGAGTTCAATTCGGCCACCCGCATGCTCAGCGCGCACCTCGAAGGCCAGCTGCAGCACGACTCGGGCATGCCGCACACCTATTACGAAGTCCTCGTCGCCCTCTCGGAAGCGCCCGGCCGCCGCCTGCGGATGAGCGAACTCGCCGACGCGCGGCAGGCGTCCCGCAGCCGCCTTTCGCACGCCGTCGCCCGGCTGGAGGCGAACGGCTGGGTGCGCCGCGAGGCGTGCCCGACCGACAAGCGCGGCGCGTGGGCCGTGCTGACTGAGGCCGGCTTCGCCGCGCTCGAGGCGGCCGCGCCCGGGCACGTCGAAGCCGTCCGCGAGAGCCTGTTCGACCCGCTGACACCCGAGCAGGTGACGGCGCTCGGGGAGATCAGCGCCGCGATCCGGCGTCAGCTCTCGCCGAAGTGCGCGGCCGCCAAGGCCGCCGAAGACGCGCGGGAACACGAGGGCGAGCTCACCAAATCGGGCTGACCCGGGACGGCGCGTCGGGATCACCGAGGCGGGTGGATAGGCTGCATTCGCCCACCCGACCCTCGTAGCCAGGTGCCTCGACGAACCGATGCTCAATATCTTCGCGCGTGCCTCCGTCTCCCGCGTCACCGATCCGATCGGCCAGGCGCTGGTCCGCGCCGGGCTGACCCCGAACGCCATGACCGTGCTCGGCACCGCCGGCGCGGTCGTCTGCGCGCTGGCCTTCTTCCCGACCGACCACCTGCTGTGGGGCACCTTCACGGTGTGGGGCTTCGCCATGCTCGACCTGCTCGACGGCGCCATGGCCCGGGCCCGCGGCTACGGCACCCCGTTCGGCGCGGTCCTCGACGCCACCTGCGACAGGCTGGTCGACGGCGCCCTGTTCGCCGCCATCGCCTGGTGGTGCTTCGTCGTCGACGACAACCGCCCGGCCGCCGCCGCGGCCCTGCTGTGCCTGGTCCTCGCCCAGGTCATCTCCTACGTCAAGGCCCGCGCCGACGCCTCCGGCCTGCCGGTCGACGGCGGGCTCGTCGAACGCGCCGAGCGGCTGATCATCGCGCTGGTCGGCACCGGCCTGCACGGTTTCGGCATCCCGTACACCGTGGACGTGACGCTCTGGCTGCTCGCCGTCCTGTCGGTGATCACGCTGCTGCAGCGCACGGCCGCGGTGGCGAAGGCGGCCCGCGAGGCCGCCGCGGGGGAGCAGCCCGCATGAGAGAGCCTGCGAACGCATCATCCACCACTGCGCTTTCGGCTCAGGCCGCGCGGAGCGTCAGCGAGGCGTGCGCATGAGCAAGCTGTCAGAGCGGTTGAGCGCCTTCGGCTACGCGGCCGGGTGGAAGCTCGCCGGCTGGCTGCCCGCCGGGTTCGGCGGCACGGTCTTCTCGCTCGGCGCGGACCTCGCCGTCCGCCGCGACGGCGGGGGCGTGCGGCAGCTGCGCGCGAACCTCGCCCGCGTGGTGCCGCAGGCCGACCCGGTCGAGCTCGACGAGCTGACCCGGCGCGCGATGCGCTCGTACGCCCGCTACTGGCACGAGACGTTCCGGCTGCCGTCGATGGACCACAAGGAGGTCAGCGCCAAGGTCGCGGCGTCGATCACCGGCGTGGAGAACCTCGACGCGGCGCTGGCCGAGGGCAACGGCGCGGTGATGGCGCTGCCGCACAGCGGCAACTGGGACGTCGCCGGCGTGTGGCTGGCCGGCTACCTCGGCGGGTTCACGACGGTGGCCGAGCGGCTGAAGCCGGAGTCGCTCTACCGCCGGTTCGTCGAGTACCGGGAGTCGCTCGGCTTCGAAATCGTCCCCCTCACGGGTGACAGCTCGGCGATGCGCGTGCTGCTCAAGCGGCTGCGCGAGAACAAGGCCGTCTGCCTGGTCGGCGACCGCGACCTGACCACCAGCGGCATCCCGGTGAAGTTCTTCGGCGAGCCGGCCCGGCTGCCCGGCGGCCCGGCGCGGCTGGCCGCGACGACCGGCGCCGCGCTGATCCCGGCCGGCTGCTGGTTCACCGAGGACGGCTGGCAGATCCGGCTGCACCCGCGCATCCGCGTCACCGCGCGGGCCGAGGTCCCGGCCGCCACCCAGGCCCTGGCGGACATCTTCGCCGGCGACATCGCCGCGCACCCGGCCGACTGGCACATGGTGCAGAAGTTCTGGCCGGCCGACCTCGAGGCCGCCGAGCGGGTCAGCCTCGAAGAAGCGAGCTGAGCGGTGGCCGCGCGGCCGATGCGGGTCGGCATCGTGTGCCCCTACTCCTTCGACGTGCCCGGCGGCGTCCAAGGGCACGTCATCGACCTGACGAAGGCGCTGCTCGCGCGAGGCCACCAGGTGTCGGTGCTGGCGCCCGCGGACGAGGACGCGGAGCTGCCGGAGTTCGTGCACCCGGCCGGCAAGGCGCTCGGGATCCCGTACAACGGCTCGGTCGCGCGGCTGCAGTTCGGCCCGGTGTCCTACGCGCGCGTGCGCCGCTGGATCCGTGAAGGCGACTTCGACGTCCTGCACCTGCACGAGCCGGCCGCGCCCAGCCTGGCGCTGCTGGCGCTGCTGATCGCGGACGGTCCGATCGTGGCGACGTTCCACACGGCTACCACGCGTTCGCGCACGCTGTCGGCGTTCCAGCCGGTGCTGCGGCCGCTGCTGGAGAAGATCACGGCGCGGATCGCGGTGTCCGCGCTGGCCCGCCGCGTCCAGGTGGAGCACGCGGGCGGCGACGCGGTCGAGATCCCCAACGGCGTCGACGTCGGCTTCTTTTCCGCGGCGACGCCGTTGCCGGGCTACCCGCGGGCCGGGGGCACCGTCGGGTTCGTCGGCCGGTTCGGGGAGCCGCGCAAGGGCATGGGTGTGCTGCTGGAAGCGCTGCGGCGGATCCTGCCGGAGTTCGAGGACCTGCGGCTGGTCGTGGTCGGCCGCGGCGACGAAGACCAGCTGCGCCGCGACGCCGGGCCGGAGCTGGCCCCGCACCTGGAGCTGCTGGGCCAGGCCGACGACCACGTGAAGGCCCAAGCGCTGCGCAGCGTCGACGTCTACTGCGCGCCCAACACCGGCGGCGAGAGCTTCGGGATGATCCTCACCGAGGCGATGGCGGCCGGCACCCCGGTGCTGGCCAGCGGGCTCGACTCGTTCCGGCGGGTGCTCGACGACGGCCGCGCCGGCTTGCTCGTCGACACCGGCGACCCGGCCGCGCTCGCGGATGGCCTGCGCGAGCTGCTCGGCGACCCGGCGCGCCGGGCGTCGCTGGCCGCGGCGGCGGGGGAGCGCGTCACGATGTACGACTGGTCGGTGGTGGCCACGCAGGTGCTGCGCGTCTACGAGACGGCCGTCGCGGCCGATCCCCGGCGGGTCGCGGCGCCGGAGCGGGAGCTCGCCCGGTGAGCGTGCTCGGCTGGCTGTTCCCGGTGCTCGCCCTGGTGGTGCTGCTGGGCGGGCTCTTCCTGGTGGCGACGGCCAACCGGCTCGACCGCCTGCACATCCGCACGGACGCCGGCTGGGCCGCCCTGGACGCCGCGCTGGCCCGGCGGTCGGTGGTCGCGCGGGCGGTCGCGGCCGTCTCGGGTGACACCACGCTGCGGACGTCGGCCGAGCGCGCCGAAGCCGCGCCGCGGGCCGACCGCGAGGGCGCGGAAAACGAGCTGACGCTGCAGCTGGGCCGCGTCGACCGGGCGGGCCTGCCGGCCGAGCTGGCCGAGGAGCTGACCGACGCCGAGCACCGGGTGGTGATCGCCCGCCGCGTCCACAACGACGCCGTCCGCGACACGCTGCGGCTGCGGCGGCGGCGGAAGGTGCGGTACTTCCGCCTCGCGGGGACCGCGCCGCTGCCGGAGTACTTCGAGTTCGCCGAGCCGGAGGTCTGACATGTGGTGGGTGGTCGTCGAGGAGCAGCGCGGTGGCGGTGACGCGCGCGCCTGGAACGTCACGAAGACGAAACCGGCGGGGGCCGACCGCGCCCACGCCGACGAGGTGGCGCGGCGGCTCGCGTTCTCGCACCAGCCGGTGCACCCGCCGGCGGTCAAGGAGCGGAAGGTGCTGCGGGTCGGCGACGGCTACCTGGTGATCGCGACCGGCCGCACGACGACGTTCCACTTCCGCGTGACGCTCGGCGAGACGGTGGCGGAACCGGAATGACCTGGTGGGTGCTCGTGGAGGAGCAGCGCACCTCGGAGCGGAACTGGTCGCTGTCCGAGCGGTTTTCCTACGCCGACCAGGAGACCGCCGAGGCCGAAGCGCTGCGGCTGGCGCGTGAGTACCAGCCGGCCTACCCGTGGTCGCCGAAGTCGCGGACGGTGCTGCGGGGCCCGGGCGGGTACGTGGTGATCGTCGAGGGCCGGACGTCGACGTTCCACTTCCGGCTGAGCGTGCTCGAAGAGATCTGAAACCGCCGGCGACCCGGGCGCGTCGGACCGGCATGGGTGCGATGTGGTGGGTGGTCATCGAAGAGCAGGGCGGCGCGGGGGACGGCCGCGGCTGGGGAGTCGCCGACGCGGCGGGCTACCCGGACCGCGACACCGCGTTCGGCGAGGCGCACCTGCTGGCCAAGCGGCACCGGCCGCCGCGGCCGTCGTCGCCGCAGAAGCGGGTCGTGCTGCGGGTCAGCGACGGGTACCTGGTGCTCGTCAAGGGCAGGACCGACGTCTGGCAGTTCCGCGTGACGGTGGGCGAGCAGGTCGGCGGCTGACACACTGGGCGGCATGAGTGAGACCTGCGACGTCGCCCACGGCACGGCCCCGGCCGACCCGGGACTGCGGACCCTGGTGGCGGTGTTCGCGTCGCCGGTTTCGCGGTACCTGCTGAAGTTCGCGAAGGACCTCGGCTACCGCGTGGCGCTGTTCGAGCCCGACGCGGCGCGCGCGACCGACGTCCCGGAGGGGTTCGAGGCGGAGACGACGTTGCCGCCGCTCGACGCGTCGGCGGACGTGGTCGTCACCGACCACCACCGGCCCGAGCTGGGCGCGGTGCTCAAGGCCGCGCTCGCGGGGCAGCCGCGGTGGGTGGGTGTGCTCGGCAACCCGCGTCACCCGGGTCCGCACGTGGCCGCACTGCAGGGGCTGGGCGTGCCCGGGTCCGACATCGCCCGGGTGCACCGCCCGGTCGGGCTCAACATCGGCTCCCGCACCCCGCCGGAAATCGCGCTGGCGACGCTGGCGGGCCTCCTGGCCGACCGCAACGACCGCCCCGGCGGCTTCGACTTCACGTCCTGACCGGGCCGGTTCCCGTAACTCGCGTGATTAAAGCCGGAACTCGCGTGATTGAAGCCGGAACTCGCGTGATTGCGCCCGTACCGCCTCGAATCACGCGAGTTCCGGGCTCGATCACGCGAGTTCCGGTTCTGATCACGCGAGTTACGGCTAGTGGACCGCCATTCCTTCCGGCATGGGCTCGAAGCGGGCGTGGCGGCGGGTGAACGTCGCCGTTCCGGACGTCATCGAGCGCAGGTCGATCAGGTAGCGGATCAGTTCCGTGGCCGGGACCTCCGCGCGGATCACCGTCCGGCCGCCGTCGCCGGCCTCCGTGCCCAGCACCCGGCCGCGCCGGGAGGACAGGTCGCCCAGCACCGTGCCGAGGTGCTCGTCCGGCAGCCAAATCGCCACCTCCTCCAGGGGCTCCAGCATCGTGATGTGCCCGTTCGCCGCGGCCTCGCGCAGGGCCAGCGCGCCCGCCGTCTGGAACGCCGCGTCCGACGAATCCACGCTGTGCGCCTTGCCGTCCACCAGCGTCACCTTGACGTCGACCACCGGGTGGCCGTCGGCCAGCCCGCGCTGCAGCTGGGCCCGCACACCCTTCTCCACGCTGGGGATGAACTGGTGCGGCACCGACCCGCCGACGACCTTGTCCACGAACTGGAACCCGCCGCCGCGCGGCAGCGGCTCGACCTCGATGTCGCAGACCGCGAACTGGCCGTGCCCGCCGGACTGCTTCACGTGCCGCCCGTGGCCCTTGGCCGGTTTGGCGAACGTCGAGCGCAGGCTGATCTTCACCGGTTCGGTGTCGACGTCGGCGCCGCCCGCGCGCAGCCGCGAGAGCACGACGTCGGCGTGGGCCTCGCCCATGCACCACAGCACCAGCTGGCCGGTCTCGGCGTTGCGGTCCAGCCGCAGCGTCGGGTCACCGGCGACCAGCCGCGACAGGTTGCGGGCCAGCGTGTCCTCGTCGCTGCGGGTCTTCGCGACCACCGCCACCGGCAGCAGCGGCTCCGGCATCGCCCACGGCTCCATCAGCAGCGGGTCGTCGGGGGAGGAGACGGTGTCGCCGGTCTCCGCCGAGCCGACCTTCGTCAGCGCGCACAGGTCACCCGCGACGCAGTAGGGCACCTCCCGCAAGGACGAGCCGAGCGGCGAATACAGGTGCGCGACGCGCTCGTCGGCGTCGTGGTCCTCGTGGCCGCGCTCGGCGAGGCCGTGCCCGGACACGTGCACCGGCCGCTCCGGGCGCAGCGTTCCGGAGAACACCCGGACGAGGGACACCCGGCCGACGTAGGAGTCCACCGCGGTCCGGACGACCTCCGCGGCGAGGGGGCCCGCGGGGTCGGCGGTGATCGCGGCGTGCTCGCCGCCGTCCGGCGTGGTGACCTCGGGCGGCCGGTGCTCCAGCGGGGAGGGGAACGCGCGGACGATGCCGTCGAGCACCTCGGCCAGGCCGACCCCGCTGGTCGAGCACACCGGGATGACGGGGTGGAAGGAACCGCGCGCGACAGCGGTTTCGAGGTCGGCGATCAGGGTGGCCTCGGCGATCTCCTCGCCCGCGAGGTAGCGGTCCATCAGGGACTCGTCCTCGCTCTCGGCGATGATCCCTTCGATCAGCTCGTTGCGGGCCTCGGCCATCCGTTCCAGGTCGGCCGGGTCGGGTTCGCCGGTCTTCGGCGGGTGGCCGCCGGAATAGTCGAAGTACCGCTGGGTGATCAGCCCGACCAGGCCGTCGCCCGCCGGGAGGTACAGCGGCAGCACGCCGGCGCCGAACGCGGCCTGGCAGGCGGCGATCTCGGACATCGCGTCGGCCCGGTGGTGGTCGAGCCGGGAGACGACGACCGCGCGCGGCATCCCGACCGCGGCGCACTCCTCCCACACCGCGACCGTGGCCGCGTCGACGCCTTCGGCGGCGGAGACGACGAACAGCGCCGCGTCGGCCGCCCGCAGCCCGGCCCGCAGCTCCCCGACGAAGTCCGCGTACCCGGGCGTGTCGATCAGGTTGATCTTGTGGCCCTGGTGCAGCACCGGCGCGACCGAGAGGCCGACCGAACGCTGCTGGCGGACCGCCGCCGGGTCGTGGTCGCACACCGTCGTGCCGTCGACCACCGAGCCCGCGCGCGGCACCGTGCCGGAGGCGGCGAGCAGGGCTTCGGCGAGGGTGGTCTTCCCGGACCCGGCCGGGCCGACGAGCACGACGTTGCGGACCTTGGCGGGGTCGTCCACAGCGACGGCGGCCCCGGTGTCGGCGTTCTTGGCTTGTTTGTCTGCCATGACGACTCCTCGGCGAACGGCTGGCGTACGGGATGTGTCCTCGATCACACACCCGCTACCCTGGTCACGGCAAGGCAGGGCTCCCGGGACCAGCCGAATGCCCCGGGGGCGGGGGAGGGAGTGGCATGGACAGGCGGACTTTCCTGCGGATTTCCGGGGCGGTACCGGTGGCGGGCCTGGGGGTGTGGCCGCCGCCGGACGACTGGGCGCAGCTGCGCCGGCAGCTGGCCGGGCCGCTGTTCCGGCCCGGCGACCCGGGCTACCCGGAGGCCAAGCAGGGCTACTTCACGATGTACGACGCCCGGATGCCGGCGGCGGTCGTCGGCGCGGCCCGCGTCGAGGACGTCCAGGCCGCGGTCGGCTTCGCCGCGCGGCACCGGCTGCCGGTCGCCGCCCGCAGCGGCGGGCACAGCTACCCCGGCTATTCCACTGTGGACGGCGGGATCGTGGTGGACCTCAGCCGGTTCTCGGGCGTCGAGGTGCGCGCGGACGGCCGCGCGGTGATCGGGGCCGGCGCCCGGCTGGGCCCGATCGCGACGACGCTCGCGGCGGCCGGGCGGGTGCTGCCGGCGGGCAGCTGCGACACGGTCGGCATCGCCGGGCTGGCCCTCGGCGGCGGGGTCGGCGTCCTCGACCGCGCGTACGGGCTGACCTGCGACCACCTGGAGGCGGCGCGGATCGTCACGGCCGACGGCCGCGCGTGCACGGTGTCGCGCTCGGCGGAACCGGACCTGTTCTGGGCGCTGCGCGGCGGGGGCGGCGGGAACTTCGGGATCGTCACCGGCTTCACCTTCCGGACCGTGCCGCTCACCGACGTCGCCACCTTCGACCTCAAGTTCCCGCCGGGCACGCAGGCCGCGTTGTTCGCCGCCTGGCAGGACTGGCAGCCGGCGATGCCGGACGAGCTGTGGTCCGGGATGAACCTCGGCGCCGACCACGCGAACCTCGGCGGCACGTTCCTCGGGCCGCAGGCGCAGCTGGACGCGCTGCTCGACGACCTGATCCGCCGGGTCGGCACGCCGCCGCTCGAACGGCGGCGGCAGGTCCGGGACCACCTGAGCGCGATGCGGTCGTTCGACGACCGCGAGTCCCGGCCCGGCCTGGCCCTGAACCGGGCGGCCTACGTCGGGACGTCGCGGATGCTCATGCGGCGGGCTCCCGACCCCGCCGCGGTGGTCGAGGTGCTGCTCGGGCCGCCCGGCGTCGACACGATCATCGACGCGGGCGGGGGCGCCATCGCCCGCGTCGGCGCCCGCGAAACGGCGTTCCCGCACCGGAAGGCGCTGGCGAGCTTCCAGTTCCTGCGCGGGGCGGAACCCGAACGCGGCGGCGAGGCCGCGGCCCGGCGCGCGGTGGCCGCCGCGCGCGACGGGCTGGGGCCGGAGTTCGGCACCACCGGGTACGTCAACTACCTCGACCCGGAGATGCCGGACTGGGCGCAGGCGTACTACGGGGTGAACCTGCCGCGGTTGCGCGCTGTCGCCCGGAAGTATGACCCGCGAGGAGTTTTCGCCTTCCCGCAAGGGCTTTCCGCGCCCCGCTCGACTGTCCACATCGGAGCGACATAGACTCCGCCGGACGTCGGCAGAGAGAGGCAGCGCGCGTGCTCGACCTGGCATTCTCCACCGAGGACCTGGCGCACACCCGGTTCGCGTTCTCCCCGGCCTGGGAAATCGTGGCGAGCGTGCGCGTCCTGAACTCGCCGGGCCGGCACGCCCTGCACCTGCCGTGGGTCAAGCGCGCCACGGCGGCGCTCGACGGCGCCGGCCTGGACATCGAGCTGCTCCGGGACCTCGTCCCGCTCCGGCACCTGCCCGGGTTCCTGGCCGCGACGCCGTCGACGCCGCTGCCGGAACTGGCCGACGAGCTCGCCGACCTGCGGGACGTGCCGGCCCGGCTGGTCCGGCGCGAGCTGGACGCGATGGCCGGGCCGCGCACGCCCGCGCTGGGCCGCTTCCACCGCGACCCGGAGGCGGGCCTCGATCGGCTCGCTGCGCTGATGGAGCAGTACTGGGAACTCGTGCTGGCGCCCGACTGGCCCCGGATCCGCGCGCTGCTCGAGGCCGACGTGCTGCACCGGTCGCGGCTGCTGGCCCAAGGCGGGGCCGCCGAACTGTTCAACGACCTCACCCCGCTGGTCCGCTGGCAGGGCGGCACGCTCACGGTGGCGCACCGGCACCTGCACGCCGCGGTGCCGCTCGACGGGCGCGGCCTGGTGCTGGTGCCCTCGGCGTTCGTCTGGCCGCGGGTGTTCTCCAAGACCGACGCGCGCTGGCAGCCGGTGCTGCGCTACCCGCCGCGCGGGATCGCCACGCTGTGGGAGACCGGCACCGCGACCGCGCCGGACGCGCTGGCCGCCGTGGTCGGCCGCGGCCGCGCGATGCTGCTGACCGAACTGGCCGCGCCGGCGTCGACCGCCGAGCTGGCCCGCCGGACCCGGCTGACCGCCGGCGCGGTGTCGCAGCACCTCGGCGTCCTCAAGGCTGCGGGCCTGGTCAGCGGCCACCGTGCCGGACGTCACGTGCTCTACGCGCGCACGGCGCTGGCGGAAGCCCTGGTCGCGGGCACCGGCGAAGTGGACTGCTGAGATACCCGCGTACTGGCCTGCCTGAAGGGTCCACCACGGACCTACCCTCGGAGGCGTACCCCCCGGTTTCATGTCGAAAGGCCTCGTCGTGTCCGAGCAGCAGACCGCCCCCACCAGCGGCACCGTCCAGTCCGTCACCGGCACCGCCAAGGTGAAGCGCGGCATGGCCGAGATGCTCAAGGGCGGCGTCATCATGGACGTGGTCACCGCCGAGCAGGCCAAGATCGCCGAAGACGCCGGCGCGGTCGCGGTGATGGCGCTGGAGCGCGTGCCCGCCGACATCCGCGCCCAGGGCGGCGTCGCCCGGATGAGCGACCCCGACCTGATCGACGGCATCATCGAGACCGTCTCGATCCCGGTGATGGCGAAGGCGCGCATCGGGCACTTCGTCGAGGCGCAGGTCCTGCAGTCCCTCGGCGTGGACTACGTCGACGAGTCCGAGGTCCTCACCCCGGCCGACTACGCCAACCACATCGACAAGTGGGCGTTCACCGTCCCCTTCGTCTGCGGCGCGACCAACCTCGGCGAGGCCCTGCGCCGGATCACCGAGGGCGCGGCGATGATCCGCTCCAAGGGCGAGGCCGGCACCGGCGACGTCTCCAACGCCACCACCCACATGCGCAAGATCCGCCAGGAGATCCGCCGGCTGCAGAACCTGCCGGAGGACGAGCTGTTCGTCGCGGCGAAGGAGCTGCAGGCGCCGTACGAGCTGGTTCGCGAGGTGGCGCAGGCCGGCAAGCTGCCGGTGGTGCTGTTCACCGCGGGCGGCATCGCCACCCCGGCCGACGCGGCGATGATGATGCAGCTCGGCGCCGAGGGCGTGTTCGTCGGCTCGGGCATCTTCAAGTCCGGCAACCCGGCCCAGCGCGCCGAGGCCATCGTCAAGGCGACGACCTTCTACGACGACCCGGACGTCCTGGCCAAGGTGTCCCGCGGCCTGGGCGAGGCGATGGTCGGCATCAACGTCGAGGAGCTGCCGGAGCCGCACCGCCTCGCCGAGCGCGGCTGGTGACCTCTCAGATGTATTCGGAGATCTCGACGCCGTAAGTGCCCGGCTCGAGGGCTTCGAAGATGTGCGGGACGTCGCCCGGGTAGGAGATGTAGTCGCCGGGGTTCAGCTCCTCCGGTGCCTCCAGGACGCCCACCCGGGCGCGTCCCGCGCACAGCACGATGTGCTCCATCACGCCGGTCATGTGCGGGTCGGACCGCCGCGGCGTCCCGGGTTCTGCCCGGATGAGGTACATGTCCCGCCGCGCGGACGGGGGACAGGCCGACAGCAGCGTGCACGCGTAGTCGGCGTGCTCGGCGAACACCGTCGGGCCCTTCCCGGCCCGGATCACGCGGACCTTGGGCCGGTCCGGCTCGACCAGCCGGGAAAACGGCACGTCGAGGGCGACGCCGAGCGCCCACAGCGTCTCGACGCTCGGGTTGCCGGTGCCGGATTCGAGCTGGGACAGCGTCGACTTGGCCAGGCCGGCGCGGCGCGCGACCTCGGTCAGGGACAGGCCGGCGCGCGTGCGTTCGCGGCGCAGGGACGCCGCGATGATCTCCAGTGGCGCGCCGGTGGCTTCCTGGCTCATGACTGTTCGCTCCATCGGTCTGTTCGTTCGCCTTGACGAACACGCGGTGCTGTGTTCACTATAGAACACATGCGTTCGATATGGCGAACACTCGATCGGGGCCTCGCCCGTGACGTCGGCCTGGTCTGTCTCGCCGATTGTCTCGTGGGGGTGTCGTACGGGGCCATCGCGGTGAGTTCGGGTTTCCCCCTGTGGCTGCCGATGCTGATGTCGCTGCTGGTGTTCGCCGGCGCGTCGCAGTTCATGTTCATCGGGATCGTGGCGGCGGGCGGCAACCCGTTCGCGGCGGTGCTGGCCGGCCTGCTGGCCAACGCGCGGCACCTGCCGTTCGGCTTCGCGGTCGGCGACGTGCTGGGCGGCCGCTGGGCGGCGCGGCTCGCCGGCAGCCACCTGATGATCGACGAATCGGTGGCGTTCGCGCTGGCCGAGCGGGACGCCCACCGCCGCCGCGCGGCGTATTGGGCGTGCGGGATCGGCTTGTTCGCCTGCTGGAACATCGGGGTCGTGGCGGGCGCGTTCGCCGGGACGGTGATCGGCGACACCGACGCCTTCGGCCTCGACGCGGCGTTCCCGGCGGTGCTTCTGGCGCTGGTGCTGCCGTCGCTGCGCGACAAGGCGGCGCGGCTGCCGGTGCTGATCGGGGTGGTGGTGGCCCTGGCGGCGGCGCCGTTCCTGCCGGCCGGGCTGCCGGTGCTGCTCGCGCTGGCCGGCGTGGTGGCCGGCGTCGCGGCCAAGGAACCCGAGCTGCAGGAGGCACGCTGATGGACACCGGTGAGCTGCTGATCGGCACGGTGGTGCTGGCCCTGGGGACGTTCGCGTTCCGGTTGGCGGGCCCGGTGCTGCGCAGCCAGGTGAAGCTGTCGCCGAAGGCCGAGCGGCTGATGGCGTTGGCGGCGGTGGTGCTGCTGGCGGCGCTGGTCGCGGTGAGCGCGTTGACGGAGGGCCACGGCTTCGCGGGCTTCGCCCGCCCGGCGGGGGTGCTGGTGGCGGGGGTGCTGGCGTGGCGGAAGGCCCCGTTCGCGCTGGTGGTGATCGCGGCCGCGGCGACAGCGGCCTTGCTCCGCCTGGCCGGCGTCCCCTGACCGGGCCGCGTGCGGAAAGAGGCATGACGCGTGATTGAGGGGGCATCGGCCCGATGCCCCTCCGGTCACGGGTGATGCCTCTCTGGTCACGGGTGAGGGGGGCTGACCTGCCGGTAAGGCGGCGAGGTGGTGCGTCTAGGCTGGTGGGAAGGTCTTTCGGGAGGTCGGGTGTCGTCGGAGCCGGTGATCGGTGTGCTCGCCATGCAGGGTGCCGTGCGGGAGCACGTCGCCATGCTGGCCGACGCGGGCGCGCGGGCCAAGCCCGTCCGGCGGGCGGCCGAGCTGTCCGAAGTGGACGGTCTGGTGCTGCCCGGCGGCGAGTCGACCACCATGTCGCGGCTGCTGGAGAGCTTCGAACTGCTGGAACCCCTCAAAGCGCGGATCGCCGACGGGCTGCCCGCCTTCGGCTCCTGCGCCGGGATGATCCTGCTGGCGCGGCAGACCCTCGACGGGCGGCCCGACCAGCAGCAGCTCGGCGGGCTCGACGTCGTCGTGCGGCGGAACGCCTTCGGCAGGCAGGTCGACTCCTTCGAGGCGGACCTCGACTTCGCCGGGATCGACGACGAAGTGCACGCCGTGTTCATCCGGGCGCCCTGGGTCGAGAAGGCCGGTGACGGCGTCGAGGTGCTCGCCACCGTCAGCGGCGTGGCCGGCGTGGCGGACGACACCGCTAGGATCGTCGCGGTCCGGCAGGGGGCGGTGCTGGCGACCGCGTTCCACCCGGAACTGACGCCCGACGTGCGGGTGCACCGGCTGTTCGTCGACCTCGTGCGAAAGGCTGCCTGAGACGCGGTGCCCGGCCGGGGTACGGAACAGATGGAGGAGAGATGAGCGGCCACTCCAAGTGGGCCACCACGAAGCACAAGAAGGCCAACCTCGACGCGAAGCGCGGCAAGCTCTTCGCGCGGTTGATCAAGAACATCGAGGTGGCCGCCCGCACGGGCACCGGTGGTGGCGACCCGGACGGCAACCCCACGCTCTACGACGCCATCCAGAAGGCGAAGAAGAACTCGGTCCCGCAGGACAACATCGAGCGCGCCCGCAAGCGCGGTGCCGGTGAAGAGGCCGGGGGCGCCGACTGGCAGGACATCACGTACGAGGGGTACGGCCCCAACGGCGTGGCGGTGCTGATCGAGTGCCTCACCGACAACAAGAACCGCGCCGCGATGGAGGTCCGCACCGCGCTCACGCGCAACAACGGCTCCCTCGCCGACCCGGGGTCGGTCGCCTACATGTTCAACCGCAAGGGCGTGGTGATCATGCCGAAGGGCGACGCCACCGAGGACGACGTCCTCATGGCGGTGCTCGACGCCGGCGCCGAAGAGGTCAACGACCTCGACGAGAGCTTCGAAATCGTCTGCGAGGGCGGCGACCTGGTGCCGGTGCGCAAGGCGCTCCAGGAGGCCGGGTTCGAGTACGAGTCGGCGGAGCTCACCTTCCTCCCGACGGTCAACGTCCCCCTGGACGTCGACGGCGCGAAGAAGGTTTTCAAGCTGATCGACGCCCTCGAGGACTGCGACGACGTCCAGAACGTCTACGCGAACTTCGATGTCTCCGACGAGGTGCTCGCCGAAGTCGGCTGACGACGTCCAGAACGTCTACGCACGGCGTGGCATTCCACGTTTCCGACGAGGTGCTCGCCGAAGTCGGCTGACTCTACCCTTATGCCGCAGCGCTTTCGGGCCCGGGCCGGAAACTTTCCGGCCCGGGCCCTGGGCTGCGGCGGGCTCGTCAGGCAGAATGTGCGCCGTGACCTCGACGACCCCCGCCGCTGCCGCCGACATCACCGCCGAGCTGTCCGCGGAAGAACTGCGCCTCATCGAATGGATCGAGGGGCAGGCGAAGGACCGCGGCAACGCCGTCATCGACGTCGCCGGTGACGACGAGGGCGCCGGCTACTGCTTCACCGCCTGCGCCTGGGCGCTGCACAACGTGCCCGAGGCCGTCGTGGTCGGGCTGCCCGTGCAGATGGGGCCCGTCCTGCTCGACGCCTACGTCGACCGGGCCGCCAACGGCGAAATCTTCGAGGTCGGCCGCCGCTACGACGACTTCTTCGAGGGCGTCCCGGTGGTCCTGGAGCGGGTCGCCAAGGGGCACTACCCCGAGTACTTCGGCACGGCGTTCCTCATCTACCCGGACGGCGACTTCCCGGCCCTGCAGCTGATCGTGGCCACGCCCGAGGGCAAGTTCCCGTGGCACCCGGACGCGCCCGAGGGCTTCGCGCGGTGGCAGCCGGTGCTGACCGAAAGCGGCCGCCCCGAAAGCTGGACCCCCGGCGTCGACGGCCCCTAGAACTTCCGCAGGTCGGCGGCCGCTTCCGGGTACCGCAGCGCCAGGTCCGCCGCGGCCGCGAACTCCACGCACTCGTCGGTGTAGGGCGGCACGACGACCGTCCCCAGCAGGCTCCACGCCCCGCGCGTGACGGTGGCCTGCCACGTCCCCGCGGGCACCACGACCTGCGGCCGTTCCCCGGCGGCGACGTCGGTCCCGAGCACCGGCCGCTCGACCGAGCCGTCCGGGTGCAGCAGCAGCATCTCCGCCGGCGCGCCGGCGTGGTGGGCGTAGACCTCGACGCGGTCCAGCCGGTGCGGCGCGGAGGACTCGGGCGCGACGAGCAGGTAGTAGATCGCCGAGCCGGCCTCCGACCGCCAGCTCTGCGCCCACCGCCCCCCTTCCACGGGCAGCGGCCGAAGGTCCAGGTGGGTGACGAAATCCGACGGCTCCGGCATGTCACCCATCCTGCCGCAGACCTGCCCAGTAGCCTGCAACCTCGAACTGGTGTTCGCGGCGGGAAGGAAGAACGGGTGCGGGTGCTCGGGGTCGACCCCGGTCTGACCAGGTGCGGCCTCGGGGTGGTCGACGGCGGCAGGGGCCGGGCCGTCCGCTGCGTCGCCGTCGACGTGGTGCGGACGCCGCCGGACGCCGATCTGGCGCACCGCCTGCTCGGCATCTCCGACGAGGTCGAGCGGTGGATGGACCGGTACCGGCCGCAGGCCGTGGCGGTCGAGCGCGTCTTCGCCCAGCACAACGTCCGGACCGCGATGGGCACCGCGCAGGCCGGCGGCGTGGTCGCGCTCGCCGCCGCCCGCCGCGGGCTGCCCGTCGTGTTCCACACCCCGAGCGAGGTCAAGGCCGCCGTCAGCGGGTCCGGCCGGGCGGACAAGGCCCAGGTCACCGCCATGGTGATGCGCCTGCTCAACCTCGAGGTCGCGCCCCACCCGGCCGACGCCGCGGACGCCCTCGCCCTGGCCATCTGCCACCTCTGGCGGGAGCCGATGCGGGCCCGGCTGGCCGAGGCCGAAGCCCGGGCGGCCGAGATGGCCCGCACGCACAAGGCCCGCCTCGCCGCGGCCGCGAAACAAGCCAAGAACCCAGGAGCAGCACGATGATCTCGTCGGTACGCGGAGAAGTCCTCATCGTCGGCCTCGACCACGTGGTGGTCGAGGTCGGCGGGGTCGGCTTCGCCGTGCAGGCCACCCCGGCGACCCTCGCCACGCTGCGCCGCGGCGAAGAGGCCCGCCTGCACACCGCGCTGATCGTGCGCGAGGACTCGCTGACCCTGTTCGGCTTCGCCGACGCCGACGCGCGCGAGCTGTTCGGCCTGCTGCAGACGGTGTCCGGGATCGGGCCGCGGCTCGCGCTGGCCACCCTCGCCGTGCTGGACCCGGACAAGCTGCGGGGCGCGCTGGTGGAAGGCAACATCACCGTGCTCACCTCGGTGCCCGGCATCGGCCGCAAGGGCGCCGAACGGCTCACCCTCGAACTGCGCGACAAGGTCACCGCGCTCGGCGGCACCGGCGACGCGCCGGCCGTGACCGCGCCCGGCGCCCTGCGCGCCGAGGTCGTCGAGGCGCTGGCCGGGCTCGGCTTTCCGGCCAAGCAGGCCGAGCAGGCGGTCGACAAGGTGCTCGCCGACGGTGACGGCCACACGACGCCCGGCGTCCTGCGGGCCGCGCTGGCCACCCTCGGCCGGAAGCGGTAGGCGCGGGCATGGAGTATGAAGCCGTGGAGGATGACGAAGCCCTCTCGGCGTGGGCCCAGACCGGCGAGGAGAACGTCGAGGGCACCCTGCGGCCGCGCAAGCTCGACGAGTTCGTCGGCCAGCCGCGCGTGCGGGAGCAGCTGGAGCTGGTGCTGGAAAGCGCGCGCCGGCGCGGCGTGCCGCCGGACCACGTCCTGCTGTCCGGGCCACCCGGCCTGGGCAAGACGTCGATGGCGATGATCGTCGCCGCCGAGCTGGGCGCGGCCATCCGGATCACCTCGGGTCCCGCCCTGGAACGCGCCGGCGACCTCGCCGCGATGCTGTCCAACCTCGCCCCCGGCGACGTCCTCTTCATCGACGAGATCCACCGGATCGCCCGCCCCGCCGAGGAGATGCTCTACCTGGCGATGGAGGACTTCCGGGTCGACGTCGTGGTCGGCAAGGGCCCGGGCGCGACCAGCATCCCCCTGGAGATCGCGCCGTTCACGCTGGTCGGCGCGACCACCCGGTCCGGTTCGCTGACCGGCCCGCTGCGCGACCGGTTCGGCTTCACCGGCCAGATGGAGTTCTACACCGACGCCGAGCTGGAGCTGGTCGTCCGCCGCGCGGCGACCATCCTCGACATCCCGATCGACCGCGACGGCTGCGCGGAGATCGCCGGCCGCTCGCGGGGCACCCCCCGGATTGCGAACCGGCTGCTGCGGCGCGTCCGCGACTACGCCGAGGTGCGCGCCGACGGCAAGGTGACCCTCGAGGTCGCCCGGGCCGCGCTGGCCGTCTACGACGTCGACGAGCTCGGCCTCGACCGCCTCGACCGGGCCGTGCTCACCGCGCTGACCAGGTCGTTCGGCGGCGGGCCGGTCGGCATTTCGACGCTGGCGGTGGCCGTGGGGGAGGAGGCGACCACCGTGGAAGAGGTCTGCGAGCCCTACCTGGTGCGCGCCGGTATGCTCGCCCGCACCCCGCGCGGCCGCGTCGCGACCGCGACCGCGTGGGAACACCTCGGCATGGTGCCGCCCGCGGACCTCCCGGGGCGCCCGGACCAGGGCGGGCCGTCGCCGTTCGAGCAGGACTGAGTTCAAACAGGAGCGGGCGGCCGGAACCGGCGGGTGGGTGCTGGCGTCCGCGCTGGTACCTGGCACACTTGACCGGAGCACATACCCAAAAACCGGACATTTCGGCTGGGCCCGGTGTCCGTCGAACGGAGAATCATGCAACAGCTATTGCTGCCCCTGCTGCTCGTGCTCGTCCTCGCCGTGCCGCTGGTGATGAGCACGCGCAAGCAGAAGAAGCAGCAGGCCGCGCAGCAGGATCTGCAGAGCAGCCTGGCGCCCGGTGACCGCGTGATGACCACTTCCGGTCTCTACGGCACCGTCGCGGACACGTCCGGTGACACCACGATCGACATCGAGATCGCGCCCGGCGTCGTCACCACCTGGCTGCGGCTCGCGGTCCGCGAGAAGGTCGAGCCGGTCGTCGAGACCGAGGAGGACGCCGCCGACGAGGCGGTGGCCCCCGTCGAGGAGCCGTCGATCATCGAGTCGGGCGCCGGCGTCAAGGCCGACGAGCCGCAGACCACCGCCCAGGTGGCGCCGCCGCTGGAGCACGGCAAGAAGTAGCCGTCCGCGGCACTCCTGGGCCGGGCGGGATTCCCGACGAAAGTCGGTACGGCCTCGCACGCCGGGCTCACGCAGCACCGAGTACTGTCTCGGTGCTGCGTGCGTGTCCGCCGTCATACCCGTGCCCGGGAGTGAATCGCACACAGTCCCTCCCGGTAACCCTCCGGGCGGGCACCGCAACGTTGGGGTCCACCCCGTCCGAGGAGACCGAAGCACCGTGGCAGCTTCCGCCGGGCATCTCCGCCCGGGACGCTATCTCGCCCTGTTCGCCCTGATCGTGATCGTCTTGTACGCGCTGGTGTTCCTCACCGGCAACCACAAGCCGACCCCGAAGCTGGGCATCGACCTGCAGGGCGGCACCCGGGTCACGCTCACCGCCCGCACTCCCGACGGCGGCCAGCCGACCCGCGAGTCCCTGAACCAGGCGCGCCAGATCATCGAGCGGCGCGTCAACGGGATCGGCGTCAGCGGCACCGAGGTCCTCCTCGACGGCAACAACGTCGTCATCACGGTCCCGGGTGAGCAGGGCGACCAGGCGAAGAACCTGGGCAAGACCGCGAAGCTCGGCTTCCGGAAGGTCGTCGCGAACGCCACCCAGCCGGTGGTGCCGCCGCAGACGACCACCCCGCCGCCGGCCACCGGCACCCCGACCTCGGGCGCGCCGGCCTCGACGCCGCCGTCCTCGGGCGCTCCCGTGGCTTCCTCCGGCGCCCCGAGCTCGACCAAGTCCGGTGGCGGTGGCGCCCCGGGTGCCGCGCCCGCGCAGCAGCAGAGCAGCACGCCGGCCGCGCCGAGCAGCAGCGCCACGCCGCCGCCCGCCGCCACCCCGGCGCCGGCCCCCGCGGACGGTTCGGTCGACGCGCAGACCGCGCAGCAGATCCAGGCCGCCAAGGCGGTCCGCCAGAACCCGCAGCTCATCGGGGCCGACGGCCAGCCGAACCAGGAGCTCGTCGCCAAGGCGATGGCGTCGCTGACCTGCGCGCCGAACGCCAAGGACGCCCTCGAAGGCAACGACGACCCGAAGCTGCCGCTGGTCGCCTGCGGTGACCACAACACCTACAAGTACCTGCTGGAGCCGGAGTTCCTGCCGGGCACCGAGATCGCCGACTCGACCTCGGGCTACGACCAGCAGCGCGGCCAGTGGGTGGTGAACCTCAGCTTCAAGAGCGAGGGCACCAAGACCTGGGCGGACTTCACGTCGAAGAACACCGGCCAGCAGGCCGCGTTCGTGCTCGACACGCAGGTCGTGTCCGCGCCGAACATCCAGGTGGCCATCCTCGACGGCAACACCCAGATCACCGGCAAGTTCACCCAGTCCGAGGCGAAGGACCTCTCGGACATCCTCAAGTACGGCTCGCTGCCGCTGTCGTTCGCCTCTTCGGACGCGACCACGGTGTCGGCGACCCTCGGCCTGGCCTCGCTGCAGGCCGGCCTGATCGCCGGCGGCATCGGCCTGCTGGTGGTGTTCATCTACTGCCTGTTCTACTACCGCCTGCTCGGCGTGCTCACCATCCTGTCGCTGGCCCTGTCCGGCGCGCTGGTGTTCGCGGTGCTGGTGCTGCTCGGCCGCTGGATCGGCTACACGCTGGACCTCGCGGGCATCGCCGGCCTGATCATCGCCATCGGCATCACGGCCGACTCGTTCGTCATCTACTTCGAACGGCTCAAGGACGAGATCCGGGAGGGCCGGTCGTTCCGGTCCGCGGTGCCGCGCGGCTGGGTCCGCGCCCGGCGCACCATCCTGGCGTCCGACGCGGTGAGCTTCCTGGCCGCGGCGATCCTGTACGTCATCGCGGTCGGCGACGTCCAGGGCTTCGCGTTCACCCTGGGCATGTCCACCGTGCTCGACCTGGTCGTCGTGTACCTCGTGACGCACCCGCTGGTGGCCATGGTGTCCACGTCGAAGAACGCGTTCCTGTCCAATCCGAGGCACCTGGGTCTCGGCGCCGTGCAGCAAGTGGGTTCGCAGCGTAAGAAGTCGACCACGGTCGGCCGCGCGAACGTGAAGGAGGCCTGACGTGGGGGTCGAAGGACTGGGCACGGACGCCGACGGCGACGCCAAGGTCGCGGCGAAGCCCGGCAAGAAGGAAAGCGTCTTCCACCGGCTGTACGTCGGCACCGGCGCGTTCGACGTCGTCGGCAAGCGCAAGCGCTGGTACATCTTCTTCACGGGGCTGGTGCTCGTCTGCCTCGCCTCGATGATCTTCCGCGGCTTCAACCTCGGCATCGAGTTCGAAGGCGGCACGCAGCTCCAGATGCCGGCCGACGGCATCCACGGCGTGATCACCGAGGAGCAGGCCAAGGAGTCGTTCCAGAAGGCGCTGGGCCGCCCGGCCGCGGAGGCGCAGAAGGTCGGCACCGGCAACGCGGCGACCATCCAGATCCGCACCGACACGCTGAACGCGGCCGACGTCGCCAAGCTGAAGCAGGGCCTGGTCGCCGACCTGGGCCCGAAGGGCACCAACGGCCAGCCCAGCGTCCAGGCCATCTCCGACAGCGCGGTGAGCGCGTCGTGGGGCGGGGAGATCTCGCAGAAGGCGCTGATCGCGCTCGGCGTGTTCCTCGTCGCGGTCGTTATCTTCCTGGCGATCTACTTCGACGGGCGGATGGCGCTGGCGGCCCTGATCTCGCTGCTGCACGACATCTTCGTCACCGCGGGCGTGTACTCGCTGGTCGGCTTCGAGGTCACCCCGGCGACCGTCATCGGCCTGCTGACCATCCTCGGGTTCTCGCTGTACGACACGGTGGTGGTGTTCGACAAGGTCCGCGAGAACACCCGCGGCCTGCTCGGCCTGACCCGCCGCACGTACGGCGAGGCCGCGAACCTCGCGCTGAACCAGACCCTGATGCGGTCGTTCAACACGGCGTTCATCGCGCTGCTGCCGATCCTCGGCCTGCTGATCGTCGGGTACGTGCTGCTCGGCTCGGGCACGCTGCAGGACCTCGCGCTGGTGCAGCTCACCGGTACCCTCGTCGGCGTCCTGTCGTCGGTCGCACTGGCGACGCCGCTGCTGGTCGACTTCAAGATGCGCGACCCGAAGTACGCGCAGCAGGCCGAGCGCGTCCGCCAGCGTCGCGCCGGCCAGGAGCGCAAGGCGGCGGCGGGCGAGGACTTCGACGCCTCGGACGACGACGCCCTGGCGAAGGAACTGCGCAAGGAGAAGGCGTACGCGGCCGCGTCCAGCGTCCCCGCCCGGATCCAGAAGCAGCGCCCGGCCGGGAAGCGGAAGCGCTGACGTGCAGCTCGACGACGCCCTCGGCCTGATCGCCGAGGTGCCGGACTTCCCCGAGCCCGGCGTGCTGTTCCGCGACCTGAGCCCGCTCTTCGCGGACGCGGGTGCGTTCAAAGCGGTGACCGACGCGCTGGCGGGCACGCTCGACGCGAAAGTCGAGCTGCTCGCCGGCGTGGAGGCCCGCGGGTTCCTCCTCGCCGCGGCCGTCGGGTACGCCCGCGGCCTGGGCGTGGTCCTGATCCGCAAGCCCGGCAAGCTGCCGGCCGTGGCGGGCCGCGTCGACTACGCCCTGGAGTACGGCACCGCGACGGTGGAGCTCCCGGCCGGCGTGGTCCGGCCGGGCCACCGCATCGCGGTCCTCGACGACGTCCTGGCCACGGGCGGCACGGTGGCGGCCACGGGCAAGCTCCTGGAGGACGCGGGCGCGGTGGTCGACAGCGTGTCGGTGGTCCTGGAACTGGCCGCCCTCGGCGGCCGCCGGATCCTCGGCGACCGCAAGGTCCACGCCCTGCAGGTCTGCTGAGCGGAGAACGGCTGGTGGCGGCGGCCACATCCCCCTGAACGGGCGCACCCGACAAGGCTGCGAGGCGCAACGGCTACTCTGGTGGTCCGAAGGCCGCACGAGCAGCAGGAGGTGCGGGTGAGCCAGGAGCTCGACGCCGCGGTGCCCGCGAAGCAGGGTGCCCAGCAGAACGGGCAGGCGGCGGCACAGCCCGCGTCGCCGAAGCCGAACGGCGCGGCGCCGAACCCGTCCGCGACCCGCCGCGTCCGGGCCCGCCTCGCCCGGCGGATCACCGCCCAGCGCGCCGCCCCGGTCAAGCAGGTCCTCGAACCCCTGGCCGTCATCCACCGCGAGCTCCACCCCAACGGCGACCTCGGCCTGCTCCAGCGCGCCTACGACGTCGCCGAGGAGCTGCACCGCAACCAGCGGCGCAAGTCCGGCGACCCGTACATCACCCACCCGCTGGCCGTCGCCACCATCCTCGCCGAGCTGGGCATGGACACGACCACGCTCGTCGCGGCGCTGCTGCACGACACGGTCGAGGACACCGGCTACGCCGTCGAGAGCCTGAAGGCCGACTTCGGCGACAAGGTCGCCGAGCTGGTCGACGGCGTCACGAAGCTGGACAAGGTGCAGCTCGGCTCCTCCGCCGAGGCCGAGACCATCCGCAAGATGGTCATCGCGATGGCCAAGGATCCCCGGGTGCTGGTCATCAAGCTCGCCGACCGGCTGCACAACATGCGCACCATGCGTTTCCTGCCGCCGGAGAAGCAGGCCCGCAAGGCCCGCGAGACTCTCGAAGTCCTCGCGCCGCTGGCCCACCGGCTCGGCATGGCCACGGTCAAGTGGGAGCTGGAGGACCTGGCGTTCGCCATCCTGCAGCCCAAGAAGTACGACGAGATCGTCCGCCTGGTCGCCGACCGCGCGCCCTCGCGCGACATCTACCTGCGCTCGGTCATCACCGATCTGACCAGCAACCTCGTCTCCTCGCGGATCACCGCGAAGGTCGAGGGCCGGCCGAAGCACTACTACTCGATCCACCAGAAGATGATCGTCCGCGGCCGCGACCTGGACGACATCCACGACCTGGTCGGCGTCCGGATCCTGGTCGAGGACGTCCGCGACTGCTACGCGGCGATGGGTGTCGTGCACGCGCTGTGGCAGCCGGTGCCCGGCCGGTTCAAGGACTACATCGCCCAGCCGCGGTTCGGCGTCTACCAGTCGCTGCACACGACGGTGATCGGCCCGGACGGCAAGCCCCTCGAAGTGCAGATCCGCACCTACGAGATGCACCGCACCGCCGAGTACGGCATCGCCGCGCACTGGCGGTACAAGGAAACCAAGGGCACGCACAACGGCAACGCGATGGACGTCGACGAGATGGCGTGGATGCGCCAGCTCCTCGACTGGCAGCGCGAGGCGGCGGACCCGGGCGACTTCCTCGAGTCCCTGCGCTACGAGCTGGCCTCGCGCGAGATCTTCGTGTTCACGCCGAAGGGCGACGTGATCACGTTGCCGGTCGAGTCGACGCCGGTGGACTTCGCCTACGCCGTGCACACCGAGGTCGGCCACCGCTGCATCGGCGCGCGCGTCAACGGCCGCCTGGTCGCGCTCGAGCGCAAGCTGGAGAACGGCGAAGTCGTCGAAATCTTCACGTCGAAGGCGGAGAACGCCGGCCCGTCGCGCGACTGGCTGCAGTTCGCCGGCTCGCCGAAGGCCCGCGCGAAGATCCGGCAGTGGTTCGCCAAGGAACGCCGCGACGAGGCGATCGAAGGCGGCAAGGAAGCCATCACCAAGGAGATCCGCAAGGTCGGCCTGCCGATCCAGCGGCTCGTCTCCGCGGAGTCGATGGGCGCGGTCGCCACCGAGCTGCGGCACGCCGACATCTCGTCGCTGTACGCGGCGGTCGGCGAGGGCCACACCAGCGCGAAGCACGTCGTCCAGCGGCTGGTCGCGCTGATCGGCGGGGTCGACGCGGCGGAGGAGGAGCTCGCCGAGCGCGCGACGCCGTCCACGGTGACCCGCCGCCGCGGCTCCAACGACGTCGGCGTGGTGGTCAAGGGCGCCAGCGACGTCTGGGCGAAGCTCGCCCGCTGCTGCACCCCGGTGCCGGGCGACGAGATCCTCGGGTTCGTCACCCGCGGCGGTGGCGTTTCGGTGCACCGCACGGACTGCACGAACGCCGGCGACCTGCAGTCCCAGCCCGACCGGCTGGTCGAGGTCGAGTGGGCGCCTTCGGCGTCCTCGGTGTTCCTGGTGGCCATCCAGGTCGAGGCGCTCGACCGGCACCGGCTGCTTTCGGACGTGACCAAGGTGCTGGCCGACGAGAAGGTCAACATCCTGTCGGCCTCGGTGACGACGTCCCGGGACAGGGTCGCGGTCAGCCGCTTCTCGTTCGAGATGGGCGACCCGAAGCACCTCGGCCACGTCCTCAAGGTGGTCCGCGGCGTGGAAGGCGTCTACGACGTCTACCGCGTGACGTCGGCTTCCTGAGGTTGCCACGACCCGTCGACGGCGATACCCGCGGCCGCGGCGATCCGGTCGCGGGAGGCGAGCAGCCGGGCGCGCAGCGACGGCAGGTCCACGCCGAGCAGCCGGCCGTGGCGCTTGACCGCCCTCCCGGCGACGAAGACGCTGTCGACCAGGCCGGGGTGCCCGGCGCTGACGAGGGTGCCGGCCGGATCGCCCACCGGGAAGACCGCCGGGTCCTCGGCGTCGAGCAGGACGAGGTCGGCGTCCTTGCCCACGGTCAGGCTGCCGGTCCGGTCGCCGCGCCCGCAGGCCCGGGCGCCGTCGATCGTGGCGAACCCGAGGACGTCCCGCGCCGTGACCGCGCGCTCGACGGCGATCGCCGTGCGCATGGCGCCGAACAGGTCGCCACCGGCCGACGGGCAGTCGTCGACCGACAGCGACGGCCGGATCCCGGCGGCCAGCGCCCGCCCGGTGATCGGCGGCTCGAAGCCCATCTTCAGCTCGACGTCCGGGCTGATCGACACCGAGCCGCCCGCGTCGGCCAGCATGGCGAGCTGGTCGTCGGAGAGGCCGTTGCCGTGCACGACGGTCGTGCGGTCGTCGAGCAGCCCGCGCTCGTGCATCCCCGCGAGCGGGCGGTCGCCGTGCGGCCAGCCGCCGGTCCCGTGGACGTGCATGCTCACCGGCAGCCCGAGTTCCCGCGCCAGCGCAACATCCGCCGCGGTTTCGTCCATCGTGGAGATGACCGGTCCGCGCAGGCCCAGCGCCATTTCGTCGCCGGGCAGCAGAGCTCGCACCCGCCGGATCTCCGGCGCGATGCCGGGCCCGTCGGCGCCGTAACAGAAGATCGAGTGGCCGGGCGCGTCCCGCAGGGCCTGGATCGCGGCGTCGGCGTGCTCCGGGCTCCGGGCGCAGTGGAACCAGTCGAGCATCGTCGTGACGCCCGAGTTCAGGGCTTCGAGGCGGCCGGACAGATTGCCCAGGTAGACGTCCTCCGGGCGGTAGTGCGGCTTGAGCGTGCCGTGCACGGCGACGCGGTACTGGCCGAACGTCCAGCGCGCGCCGAGGCCGCGAAACGCGGTCTGCCAGGTGTGCCGATGGGTGTCGACGAAACCGGGCAGGACGAGCATGCCCGAGGCGTCGACGACCTCGGCCCCGGCCGCGTCGATGCCCGGCGCGACCGCGGCGATCCGGCCGTCCCGGATGAGCACGTCACCGCGGGGGAGCGTCCCGGCCGCCGAATCCATGCTGACCACCGTGCCGCCGCGTACGAGCGTGTCCATGGTTGTCCTTTCCCCAAGAGTTGATACGTCAACTCTAGCCTAGACTGAGGGTCATGGCGGACATGAGCCCCGAGGACTGGGCGTTCTGGGACACCTGGATGCGCGCGCAGCGCCTGCTCCTCCGCGAGCTCGACCGTGGCCTCCAGCGCGACTGCGGCATCTCGAAGGCCGAGTTCAGCGTGCTGGTGGCGTTGCGCCGCCCGATGCGCGTCGGCGAGCTGGCCGACGCGCTCGGCTGGGAGAAGAGCCGCGTCTCCCACCTGCTGACCCGCATGGAGAAGCGCGGCCTGGTCGCCCGGACCGAGGACGGCGCGGGCGGCCGGCGCACGGGAATCGAGCTGACGGCCGAAGGCCGCCGCCTGGCGGAGAGCGCAACCCGGGCCCACGGCGCCAACGTTCGGCGGCACGTCCTCGACCGGCTGACGCCGGAGCAGGCCGAGGTCATCCGGGGCTGGAGCGAGCAGGTCGTCGGTCGCCTCGACGGCTAGCACAGCGCGGCGAGCAGCGCGCCCAGTGCCGGGCGGGCCTGGGCCAGCGCGCCGGTGCGGCCGGCGCCGCGGGGACGGCTGAGGGCGAGCGCGTCCGACACGCCGAGCGCGATCCCCGCCAGCAGCATGAATCCGCAGCAGTAGAGCACCAGCGCGCGGCCCGCGTCGGCGTGGCCGGTGTGCAGCAGGGCGAGCCCCGTGGCCGGGCCGGCCGCGAGGAACAGGTTGTCGAAGCCGACGTTGGACGACCACAGCCGGGTGGCCGGCAGGTCGGCCGCCGGGATGCGGAAGATGCCCTCGTGCACGCCGGGCCGCTCGAACAGAAGTACCTCCCAGGTGAACGCGAGCACGTGCACCAGCACCGCCACCACGGCGAGGACCTGCGCGACGGCGTTCACGGCACGAGCTCGATGCCGTCTCGAAGAGCTCGTAGGCGCCGCCGGTGTCCTCCGCGCCGGCCTTGACGGTGATCCGGGCGTCGGAGGTGTCGAGTTCCGGGCCTTCGCCCGGGGCGGTGAAGTGGGTCTGGACGACGACGGTAGGAACCCCGGCGCCGCGGCGACATCCCGGAAAAGCGGGATACCGGCGCCGCAGCGGGCGGCGCATACTGCGTCCATGTGGGAGGGCCGGGCCGAGGCGGTGCGCCGGGACGTCGCCGCGCTGGCGGCGGCGGGCCTCGGCGTCGCCGAGCTGCACGCCGCCGCCATCGAGCTGGTCGAGCGCGTGGTGCCCGCCGACCTCACGTGTTGGGCTTCGCTGGACCCGGACACCGCGGTGATCAGCTCGATGACCAGTGGCCGGGCCCGCGTCCCCGGCGCGTACGAGCCGCTGCTGGCGACCTGCGAATACGACGGCGCCCAGCCGCACACCTTCGCCGAGCTGGCCCGGCGGCCGGTGCCCGTGGCGCGGCTGTCGGACCTGCCCCGCCGGGTCGTCGAACGCAGCGGCCGGTTCGCCGACGTCTGGCGGCCGCTGGGGCTCGGCCACGAGCTGCGCGTGGTGTTCCGGGTCGACGGCACGTCGTGGGGCGCCGCCGGCCTGGTGCGCCGGGGCGAGTTCGGCGACCGCGAGGGGGAGTTCCTGACGTCCGCCGCGCCGGCGCTGGCGGCCGCGACGCGGGTGGCCGCGCGCATCCGCGGCGCGGGGGAGCGGGCCGAGCCGGCGGTCGTGGTGGCCGGCCCGGACGGCCGGGAGCGGACGGCCACCGCGGCGTGGCGGTCCGAACTGGACGAGATCGCGCCGGGTCGGTTCGCGGTGCTGCTGCGCGCGGTGGTGACCGGGGCCCGCGCGGCGGCGACGGGCAGCTTCCGCGCCCGCGTCCGCGACGCCCGCGGCGGGTGGATCGTGTGGCACGCCGGCCGGTTGGTGGCCGGGGAGGACGACGGCGAGACGGTCGTGACGGTCGGCCGCGCGTCAAGCATCGAGCTGCTGGGCGTGCTGCTCGCCGCCTACGGCCTCACCGCCCGGGAGCGCGACGTCTGCCGCGAGGTGCCGGCCGGAAGGTCCACTGTGGACATCGCGGGCCGGTCGGCCAGCTCGGCGCACACGGTCCAGGACCACCTGACGTCGGTGTTCGGCAAGGTGGGGGTGCGCAGCCGGGGCGAGCTGACCGCGACGCTGCTGTCCTGACCGTCCGCGTGCCGGAATTGCGGCAATTGCCGTCCCGCTTCCCGAGTCCTGCATGATACCGTCCGCAGCTTGCGGGGGAGCGCGCTGCCCGGTGGCCGGGGTCCCCGACCCGACGGAGGGGGCCGGCATGGCCGACGACACGACCCGTTACCTGTGCGCCGCGTCCTACCTCGATCCCGGGTACGGCAAGCGGGCGATCACCGAATTCCTCGTCGAGCCGACCCGGCCGGTCCCGCCGTCGCCGGGCCTCGACGCGGGCCGCGTGCTCACCGAGGCCGTGCGGGCACGGGCGCGGCGGAAGACCTACGACGGTGCGCTCGTCGTGCTGATGGCCGTCGTCATCGGGCTGATGTGGGACAACCCGTTGCTGTACGGCTGGATCGTGCTGTCGGTGCTGCTCGTCATCGCGCGGGCGGGGAGGAACGCCGCCGCTTCGCCGGAGAAACCCTTCAACACCAGGACGCTGGTCGCGCTCGGCGTCGCCGTGATGATCGCCGTGGTGCTGCTGGCGAACGCGGACGAGCTGTTCGGCACCCGGTCGTCCCGCTACTACGACGACTACGGCTACGAAGACGAGTCATCGGACGGGGACACCGCCCGGACGGTCATCGGCATCCTGCTCGCGGTGGCCGTGCTCGTGCTCGTGACGATCGAGCGCTGGACCCTGTGGAACCTGCTGACGACCCGCTTCAAGCGCCTCGCCGAACCGACGGACGGCGGCGGCCGGCTCACCGGGCTGCTGACCGAAGACTTCCGCGACCAGCTCGTCCGCTACCGCGAAGACGACGGGCCCGCCGACGCGCCGGGCGCCCCCTTGGTGGTCTACCGCGGCTACAACCCGTTCGTGGGCGCCGGGTTCCGGCGTGACGCGTGGTCGATGGCCATTCCGCTGGAGCGGCTGGAAGACGGCGAAGGCCGGCCGGAGCTCACCACCGAAGCGCTGTACGACGGGATCCGCGTGGCGGTCGAGAACCTGCGGCACGCGACCGCGCTGTCGCCCGCCCACCGGCTGGGCGGGCTGACCGTGACCGAGGGCGTGTTCACCCCGGCCACCGAGCTCATCGACCACCTGGGAGAGCCGGAAGCCGAGGCGTACCTGCCGGACATCGAGCTGCCGCCGCTCACCCGGCTCACCGCGGCCGAGGTCGCCCGGCTGCGGACCGAGCCGAAGGAGTGGGCGCGCTACTACCTCTGCTTCCAGGTGGAAACCTGGGACCGCGACCTGGTCCTCACCACGTTCCTGCACGTCGCCGTGGACGACACGACGTTGTACGTCGAGTGGACGCCGTTCGTGCTCCCGCCGATCCGGGCGGAGTACCGCGTGGTGGACAAGATGCGGCCGGACTCGCTGCGCCCGCTCGGCCAGGGACTGCAGGCGTGGCTGGAAATGCCGGCGAGCCTGCCGGGCCGGATCGCCCACCTCGGGTCGTGGATCCGGCAGCCCAAGCGCGAGCCGGGCGTCCTCGACCCGGACCGCTACGGCGCCGCGAGCACCCTGCGGGAACTCGCGTCGGTGAACCGGTTCGCCGACTACTTCCAGCTCGTCGACATCGTGCGGTACGAGAAGATCATCGAAAGCCGGCTCCTGCCCGCCGTCGGCAAGCGCCTCGGCGACGCGGGGTTCTCGACGGCGAAGTTCGAGGAGCAGGCGGCGGTCGTGATCAACAACGACGTCACCATCCGGGGCGACAACCGCGCCCCGATCACCCAGACCGGGCAGCAGGGCCGGCACCCGCGCCCGCCCGCGGCGCCCGGCCGCCCGGCCAGGACGGAGACCTGATGGGACACCGGATCACGAACAAGGTCAGCATCGGCGGCGACAACGCCGGCGACATCACCCAGACCGGCATCGAAGCCGGCGGCGACGTGGCTTCGCTGCTGGCGCTGGTCGACCGGCTGGCCGCCGAGGTGCGCGGCCAGGACCTGGCCAAGCAGGAGGTGCTGGCGGACACGCTGACCGACCTGGCGGCCGACCTGCGCGCGGGTGACGCCGCGGAGCCGGCGGTGGTGCGCAGCCGCTGGGAGAAGGTCAAGGGCCTGCTGGGCGGGGTGGCTCAGTTCTCGGAACTGGTCGCCAAGATCTCCGACCAGGTGCAGAAGATCTTCGGCTAGAGGAACTTCCGCAGCAGGGCGTTCACCTCGGCCGGCCGTTCCATCGACGGCAGGTGGCCGGTGTCGGCGAGCTCGACGAGTTCCGCGTGCGGCAACGATTCCGCCAGGTGCGTGGACAGCTCCACCAGCCCGCGCGCGTCCGCCGTCCCGATCACCACCAGGGCGGGCGTGGTGATCTCGGCGAGCCGGTGCCGGGTGTCCGGGATCCGTTCCGTCCACTGTGGAGCCGTCCAGTCGTGCCGGTACACCTGTTCGCACATCTCCCGCACCAGCGCGAGCATTTCCGCCGGCAGCACCGAGACGTCGCGCCCGGAGCCGGCGACGAGGTACCGGATGTTGGCCTCCGCCATGGCCCGCACGTCCGCCGGATCGACGTCACCCTCGCGGGCGCGGTAGCGGTCGAGGCGGCCGGCGGGCAGGATTTCCGCCGTCACCGCCGCGATGTCCGCCTGCATGTGGTCCGGCCACGCGTGCCCGGTGAGCCCGGAACCGAGCAGCACCAGCCGGGTGATCCGCTCCGGCGCGGCCAGGGCGGCGTCCAGCGCGCACGCCCCGCCCATCGACGCCCCGACCAGCGCGGCCTGCTCGATCCCTCGGGCGTCGAGCAGGGCCAGCAGGTCCTCGTAGTGGGCGTGTTCGCCGGTTTCGCCGCCGGTTTCGCCGAACCCGCGGCGGTCGTAGCGGATCACCCGGTGGCCGCCGGCGAGCTCGGTGAACTGCGCGTCCCACATCCGCCGGTCGCCGATGGCGGCGTGCAGCAGCACGACCGCGGGCCCCTCACCTTCTTCGTCGTAGCCGAACGCCGTCCCGTCCATCTCGATCGTCGCCATGGCCCCAAGCTAGCGGCACGACCGCGTCACACACCCCCGGTTTCGCTGAGGGCGAGCGGCTAGGGTGCGGTTCATGACCGACGGATTCCACCTGACGCGCGACGGCGAAGCCGCCCGCCTGACGCTGACCCGGCCGGAAAAGATGAACGCCATCACCTACGGCATGTGGTCGGCGATCCCGGACGTCGTGGCCGAGGTGGAGGCCGATCCGGCGCTCAAGGTGCTGGTGATCGCCGGCGCCGGGAAGCACTTCTCCGCCGGTGCCGACATCAGCGAGTTCGGGGACCTGCGCACCACGGCGGACGGCGCGGCGAGCTACGACAAGGCCGTCGCCGGCGCGGTCGCCGCGCTGACCGCGATGCGCAAGCCGTCGATCGCAATGGTCCAGGGCAACTGCATCGGCGGCGGCTGCCAGGTCTCGGTCGCCTGCGACTTCCGGTTCGCCGCCGAGGGTTCCCGGTTCGGCATCACCCCGGCGAAGCTCGGCATCGTCTACGACTTCGACTCGACGCGCCAGCTGGTGTCGCTCGTCGGCCCCGCCCACGCCCGGTACTTCCTGCTGTCCGGCGAGCTGATCTCCGCCGGCCGGGCCCGCGAAATCGGCCTGCTCAACGACGTTTTCCCGGCCGATGACCTGGAAGCCTCGACGCTGGCCTTCGCCGAGACGCTGTGCTCGCGCTCCCAGGCGTCGATCCGCGGGATGAACCGGATCATCGAAAAGATCGTCGCCGGGCAGGAAGCCCCGGACGCCGAGGTCGAGGAGATCCGCTCGGACGCCCTGCACGGCGAGGACTACGCGGAGGGCGTCGCCGCGTTCCTCGAGCGCCGCCCGCCGCGCTTCACCTTCCGCTGACCCCTCAGTTCTCCAGGTACGCGTGGAAGTGCCCGGCGACGACGTCGGTGACCCCGGCGGGGTCGAGCCGCCCGTCGATCTCGATGACGCGGATGCCCAGGTCGCGCGCCGCGCGCACGGCGTGGGCGGCGAGCATCCGGTCGCGCGTCAGCCGGGTCCGCTGCTCGGGGATCGCCGGTCCGCCCGGCCGGTGCCGGAGCTGGTGCTGGCGGAACAGCTCGGTCGGCACCAGCACCACCATGCGGCCGGGGGAGTCCACGAGCGGCGCGACCAGCTCCGGCCGCAGTCCCCGCCCTTCGGCGACGATCGGCCGCGGCGACGTCAGGGCGCGCAGGTCGTCGAGCGCGCAGCGGAAGCGGTGCCCGAACTCGGCCATCATCGCGGTCAGCTGGTCGCCGGCCGGGAGGTCGTCCGGCAGCGGGTTGCCGGGGCGCGCGCGGTCGTCGTGGTGGTAGGTCGTCAGGCCGTGCCGCTCGGCCAGCAGCCGGGCGACGGTGGACTTCCCGGTCCAGGGGGCGCCGCCGATCCACAGCGCCTTCTGGAGGGTGCCGAACGGATCCCAGGTCATGAGACGACTATCGCGGGCCCGGCGGCCCGATGGCCAGTGTTCCGGGGCCGGTTGATCCGTTCAGCGCAGAGCCGCCGAGCCGGCCGGAAGCCGTGATCGGCACGCACGCCGCGGGGGTCAGGGCGCGTCGCGCTCGCCGTCGATCACGAGCACGGTGGAGCTGTCCGCGAAGTCCGGCTCCGGGCCGATCCGGAAGGGTAACCGCGAGCCCGGCCGGACCGCGGCGATCACCTGGTTCTCGGCCGCGTCGAGCACGATGATCGCCAGCTCGGTGGTGACGGGCTCGGGCCGCAGGACGACGTCCGGACGCGGTTCGGGAACCACGACCGGCAGCGGCAGGGTGCCGCTCACCGAGCCGGAGCCGAAGTCCTCGTCCGCCGGTTCGGCCGGGGCCGCCGGCCGCGGCCGGCGCCGCCACCAGAGCCCGGCGAGCAGGCCGGTCAGCAGGCCCCCGGTGCCGCTCACGGCCGAAGCGAGCCCGACGCCGAGCCCGGACGGTTCCCCGGCCGGCGCGGGGTTCGCCGCGGGGACGGCGGCCGGCGGCAGCGGGCCGAACTCCACCCCCGGTTCCTGCGCGGCGTCCTCGGGCAGCTGGAGCACCTGACCGGGTTCGATCGCCGTGGGATCGGTGAACGGCGTGCCGTCCGGCCGCAACCGGCCCTGGTTCAGCCGGAAGATCTCCGGGAAGCGCTGTCCGTCGCCGAGCGCGCGTTCGGCGATCTTGAACAGCGTGATGTCGTCGGGGTTGTCGGCGTGCGGCACGATGTAGTACTTCACCGGCGGCGGCGGACCGGCCTGCGCGAACGCGGGACCGCCGGCGAGCACGGCGAAGAGGGCACCGGCGCAGCCGGCCTGGCCGGCCCGCCCGAGAACGCGGCGAACCGCGGGAACCCGGTTTTCGACCATCGTGGGCACCTTCCCCCGGCGACCCGGCGGGTCTCCGGTGTTGCCCTTGACACGGGCCCGGCGCGGCCGGGGTTCAGATCTTGGCCGCGGCCTGGGCCGAAGGCGGTGCGGGAGCCCGCTCAGGGGGCCTGGTGGCTCACGGACGTGCCGAAGGTGGCTCTGCCCGCCGGGCTGACAGCACGAAGCCCGCCAGGGCGTACCTGGCGGGCTTCGTGGCTCGAGCCGAATCTACGAGACCGTGACTCCGGTGAACTTGACCTGCTTGGTCGGCGCTCCGGTGCCGTCCTGCGGGTTCGGGTTCGCGATGCCCGCCTTCGCCACCGCGTCGAGGACCTTCAGGCCGTCGTCGCTGATGCTGCCGAACACCGAGTAGTCCGCCGGGAGGCCGTCGGCGTTGCCGTAGACCATGAAGAACTGGCTGCCGCCGGAGTTCGGGGCCTGCGTCTTCGCCATGGCGAGGATGCCGCGGCCGTACTTGATCTCCGGGAACGCCTCGTCCGGCATCGTGTAGCCCGGGCCGCCCTGGCCGTCCTGGGTCGGGTCACCGGTGGCCGACGGGTCACCGCACTGCAGCATCTGCAGGCCCTCGGTGCCGAGCCGGTGGCACATGGTGTCGTTGTAGAAGTTCTGCTCGGCGAGGCTGACAAAGCTCTGCACCGCGCAGGGGGCGAGCGCCCGGTCGAGCGTCAGCGGGATGTCGCCCGCCGTGCTCTTGAGCGTCACGTTCACCGTGCCGGTCGATGAAACATTCTTGCCGTCGGGCAGGTTCACCTTCTTCGGTGCCTTGCCCGTCGTGTCGGCCTTGAAGTCGCACGTCGTCGGATTCGGCAGCGCCGTCGCCCGCTTCGGCAGCGCGGTGCGCTGCGTCGGGATCTGGAGGTCGGTCGGCGGCGGCGCGGCCGAAGACGACGACGCCGCGGTGTCCGTGCTGTCGCCGCTGTTGGCGCTCACGATCCACACCACGACACCGGCGACGACGAGGACGGCCACGCCGACTACACCAGCCCCGATCATCCGGCGTCGCTTCTGCTGCTCCAATCGGCGCTCGAGCTGCCGCTCGAGCTTGCGCTTCGCAGCTTCGCGGCGCTGCTGGTTGGTCGCCACCCCGTACCCTCCAGGTTTCCGCTCGTGTCACACGTCTGAGGTAGCGGCAGTGTATGGGCACAGCCTGTGAGGACCATGTACAGGGCCCGCTAGTCTCAACCCGATCGTGATCGGCGCCATCCGGCGCGGATGTCCGGGGAGGCGTTCGGTGCTCGTCGTCGGGTTCGGCAGCGGCCCGCTGCAGGCCAACTGCTACCTGCTGGCGGCGGCCGCCGGCGGGCCGTGCGTGGTCGTGGATCCGGGGCAGGAGGTGGCCGCGCCGCTGGCCGCCGCGCTCGGCGAGCACGGCCTGGTCCCGGCGGCGCTGCTGGCCACCCACGGGCACCCCGACCACGTCGCTTCGGCCGCCGCGCTGTCGGCCGAGCACGGCGTCCCGCTGCACCTGCACCCGGCCGACGCGCCTCTCCACGACGGCGACAGCGTCCCGCTGACGTCCGGCACCTTCGCGGGCCTGGACGTCGACGTGCGGCACGTGCCGGGCCACACCCCGGGCTCGGTGGTCATCGCGCTGGAGACGCCCGAGGGCGGCAGGCTCGCGCTGACCGGCGACACGCTGTTCGCCGGCTCGGTCGGCCGCGGGGACGTGGGGGAGGCGCTGCGGAGCCTGCTGGCCGGGTTCCCGGACGACACGGTGGTGCTGCCGGGCCACGGCCCGGCGACGACGATCGGCCGGGAACGCGCGGGCAACCCGTTCCTCGCCGGGACGGGGGCGGGCCGGTGACCGAACGCGTTGCGCTGTTCGAGGAGGACCCGCGCGGCCGCCGTCGCCGCGGGATCTCGGGCCTGATCGGCGTGGTGATCGTCGCCGCGGCGTTCGGCGGGATCGCCGGCCTGATCGGCGGCACGGTGACCGGCCTGGTCGTCGCGCTGGTGATCGCGCTGCCGCTGCTGTACGTGATGGCGGTCAGCATCCGCCGCCGCGTCTGGCTGGAGGGCTCGACGCTGCTGGTGCGCACGTGGGGCCTGCGCCGGGTCGACCTGGTCACGGCCACCCGCCTCGACCTCGTCGTCGGCGACGTCCGGGGCAGCCGCACGGTGAGCCTGCTGGTCAACGCGGGGCAGCGGGGGAAGGTCGCGAAGGTCGACCTCGCGGTGTTCTCCGGGACGGGCGGGCGCGAGCTGGGCATCCTGCAGCTGCGGAAGCTCGCGAACGCGCTGATGAACAACACCGAGGCGAACGGCCTCGTCTTCGGCGAGCTCCTGGTGGCCGAGCTGAAGGCGGAGGCGCGCGGCGCGGGCGTGGCCGAGCGCCCGCTTCACCGGCTGGCGTCGGTGGCGCCGTCGGGCAAGTACGTGCAGCGCTTCGCGATGGAAGCCGTCAGCCGGTTCGTGGCAACGCTGGACTGAGGTGCCCGGCGGGCTCGCGTGAGGCGATCAGGGCGGCCAGGACGGTGGTCACCGGGACGGCCGCGACGATGCCGACGCTGCCGGCGAGCGTGCGGATGATCTCCTGCGCGATGTCCTCGCTGCCGAGCAGCGCGCCGAGCCCGACGCCGGAGATCGACGAGTACAGCAGGACCGGCAGCGCGGCCCCGGCGTAGGCCATCACGAGCGTGTTGACCGCCGAGCCGACGTGGTCCCGGCCGATCCGCAGGCCCGAGTGGTACAGCTCGCGCCAGGTCAGGTCCGGGTTGGCGCGCCGGAGTTCCCAGACCGCGCTGGTCTGGGTGACGGTGACGTCGTCGAGCACGCCGAGCGCCCCGATCACGACGCCGGCGAGCAGCAGCCCGCGCGCGTCGATGCCGTGGCCCAGCGAACCGATCAGGGTCGAGGTGCTGTCGTCGAGGCCGGTCAGCGAGGCGGCGGCGGAGAAGATCGCGGACAGGACGCCGATGAGGGCGAGGCTGACGAGCGTGCCGAGCACGGCCGCGGAGGTCCGCGCGGAGAGGCCGTGGGTCAGGTACAGCGCGATGAACATGATCGCGCCGGCCCCGGCGATGGCCACGACCAGGGGGTTCTCGCCGGCGAGGATGGCCGGGAGGATGAACAGCGCGATGACGACGAAGGACAGCCCGAGCGCGACGAGCGCGGCGATGCCCTGCCAGCGGCCCAGCACGAGCACGGCGACGGCGAAGAGCGCCGCCAGCACGAGCAGCGGGGTCCCGCGCTGGAAGTCGACGAGCTGGAAGCTGGCGGAATCGCCGGCGTCCCCGCCGTTGTAGGCGAGCACGACGGCGTCCCCGGCGGCGAACCGCGGGGTGCTGGGCTCGATGGGCACGGTCAGCCGCAGGGGTTTCCCGGTGGCGGGGCCGTCGGTCATGGTGAGCTCGACGGTCAGGCAGGGTTTCGCGTTCGGGTCGGACTGGTCGCCGACCTGCACCTGCCCCTGCGCGAGGCACGGCCCGGTGGCGGTGGCGCGGATGTCGGCGTGCACGGGCGTGCCCTGGGGGACGACGCTGGTCGGGGAGGCCTTGCCCCAGGGGTAAAGCACGATCATGCCGACGACGGTGGCGAGGGCGAGCGGGGCGAGCAGCCAGATCAAGAGCAGCCGCACACGACGGGACGCGGGGGCGGCGGGGCCGTGGCCGTGTCCATGGCCGTGCCCGTGGCCGGTTTCGGCCAAGGGCTTGGGCCGGGGCCGGGCGGCCTGGCCGTGCCCGTGGCCGGTTTCGGCCAGGGGCTTGCGCCGGGGCCGGGCGGCGGTGTCGGCGGGAAGGGGCTGCGGCCCGGTGTCGCCGCGGCGAGGCGGGGTGGCGGCGCGAGCGGGCTCGGCCGGAACCCGCAGCGATCCGGCGTGGGCGGTGCGCTGGGGGCCGGTGTCAGCTCGGCGGCGGTCGGCGTCGCCCGCGCGGCGGGG
>NZ_PPHG01000087.1 GCF_002904295.1 Amycolatopsis sp. CA-128772 | reverse complement strand
GCCCGCTGAGCCCGCTGAGCCGCAGAGCTGCTTGAGCCCCGACCTTTGCCGAACCGCGCCGAGCTGCCGAGCTCGCCGGGCCGCCGCGACCCCTCCCAAGCCGCAGGCGGTTCCCCAGGCGTCACCGTGCCGGCGCCCCCCCGGAGCCGCCCGTCGCAAGCGTTGCGCAATCGCTTCACATGCCTGAGGATGGCTCGCGTGCCGGTCCGCTCGGCCGGCTCGATCGGGTGGGAGCGTGTCAGGTGGACTTCAAGCGGCAGGTGATCGAGCGCTGGCCGGCGCGGTGGCCGGTGCGGCCGTTCCGGGAACCGGCCTGGGCCCGGCAGGAACCCACCTACCGGGACTGCAGCCCCGCCCTCATCGAAGCCGCCGTGAAACGGGCGGGTACCCGGCCCGCCGGCAACTGGTTCGTCTTCGCCGCCGCCCGGGAGGTGCGCGCCGACCGGCCGTTCGGGGTGCGGGTCGCCGGGCGCGAACTCGTTGCGTGGCGCGGGCCGGACGGCCGGCTGCTCGTCGGTCCCGGTGCGTGCCCGCACCTCGGCGCGCCGCTGGAGCAGGCGCGGGTGCACTGCGGCGAGCTCGTCTGCCGCTGGCACGGCCTGCGCGTCGGTGCCGACCGTCCCGGGTGGACACCCCTGCCCGCCTACGACGACGGCGTGCTCGCCTGGGTCCGGCTCGACCGGGCCGGCGGCGAGCCGCCCACCGAACGGCCGGTGGTCCCGGTCCGTCCGCGCGGGACGACCGTGGACGCGGTCGCCACGCTCGCGGGCGTCTGCGAGCCCGAAGACGTGGTGGCCAACCGGCTCGACCCGTGGCACGGCGCGTGGTTCCACCCGTACTCCTTCGCCCGGCTGCGCGTGCTCTCCGCGCCGCAGGGGGTCGACGTCGCGGAAGAGGACGACCGGTTCGTCGTCGAGGTGACGTTCCGCCTGGCGGGCAAGATCGGGGTCCCGGTCGTCGCCGAGTTCACCTGCCCCGGCCCGCGGACCGTCCTGATGACCATTGTGGACGGTGAGGGCCTCGGCAGCGTGGTGGAAACGCACGCCACCCCGCTCGGCCCGGGCCCCGACGGCCGCCCGCGGACGGCGGTGATCGAAGCGACGATCGCCGCGTCGGACCGGCCGGGTTTCGGCCACGCTGCACGGTTTGCGCCGGTTTTGCGTCCGCTCATGCGCCGGGCCGCCGCACGGCTCTGGCGGGACGATCTGGCCTATGCGGAGCGTAGGTACGCCCTGCGCGCACCCTGATCCACCCACCGACTGCGTCGAGTTTCCAAAGTCGACCCGGGTTTTCCCTTGGGCGGCACCGCTCTTGTCACGCTGAAGGCAGGAAGCGGTATCGGCGCGGGAGGTGAGCGCTGTGGTCGGGCGCATCGTGATCGAGGACGTCTGCCCCACGGTGGGGACGGCGGAACACCCCGCCAAGGCGGTGGTCGGCGAGGCCGTGCGGGTGTCGGCCACCGTGTGGGCGGAAGGGACCGAGGCCGTTGCCGCGGCGGTCGTGCTGCGGTGGCCCGACGGCTCCACGCGGCGGACGCGGCTGCGGCCCGACGGCGACGGCGGGGACAGCTTCGCGGCGATCGTCGTCCCCGACGAACCGGGGGTCTGGACCTTCCGGATCGACGCCTGGAGCGAACCGTGGGCCGCGTGGGAACGGTCCGTGCGGGCCAAGGTCGCCGCCGGGCTCGGGGCACCCGAGCTGGCCAACGACTTCGAGGTCGGGGCGCGGCTGCTCGAGCGCGTCGCCTACCGGCCCGACCGGCGCGCCGAACGGGAGGCGCTGCTCGACGCGGCCAACGCCTTGCGCAGCCGCGACCTGCTGGTGCGCGAACGGCTTTCGGCCGCGCTGTCGGAGTACGTGCTGCCCGTGATGCGGGAACACCCCGTGCGCGAACACTGCACCCGCGGCCGGGTCGGGCAGCTGCGCGTCGACCGCGTGCGCGCCGGCTACGGCGCCTGGTACGAGTTCTTCCCCCGCTCGACCGGCGGGACGGACAGCACCGGCCGGCCGGTGCACGGCACCTTCGCCACCGCGACCGCGCAGCTGGACCGGATCGCCTCGATGGGCTTCGACGTCGTCTACCTGCCGCCGGTGCACCCGATCGGCACGGTGCACCGCAAGGGCCGCAACAACTCCGTGGTCAGCGCGGACGGCGACGTCGGCTCGCCGTGGGCGATCGGCTCGGCCGAGGGCGGGCACGACGCGATCGAGCCCAAGCTCGGCACCTTCACCGACTTCGACGCGTTCGTCGCCCGGGCGCGGGAACTCGGCCTTGAAGTCGCCCTCGACCTGGCCCTGCAGTGCGCGCCGGACCACCCGTGGGTGCACGCGCACCCCCAGTGGTTCAGCACCCTGCCCGACGGCACGATCGCCTGCGCGGAGAACCCGCCCAAGCGCTACGAGGACATCCTGCCGCTGAACTTCGACCAGGACCCGGAGGGCCTCTACACCGAGGTGCGCCGGATCGTCGAGCTGTGGGTGCGCCACGGCGTGCGGATCTTCCGCGTCGACAACCCGCACACCAAGCCGCCCGCGTTCTGGCACCGGCTGATCCGGGACGTCCAGGAGACGCACCCGGACGTGCTGTTCCTCGCCGAGGCGTTCACCCGGCCGGCCCGGCTGTACGGGCTCGCGCGCCTGGGCTTCAGCCAGTCCTACACCTACTTCACCTGGCGCACCGGCAAAGCCGAGCTGACGGAGTTCGGCCGCGAGCTGGTCGGGCACGCCGACGAGGCCCGGCCCAACCTGTTCGTCACCACGCCCGACATCCTGCCTGCCCAGCTGCAGACCGGGAACCCGGCGGCGTTCGCCGCGCGGGCCGCGCTGGCCGCGACGCTGTCGCCGACCTGGGGCGTCTACTCCGGCTTCGAGCTCTACGAGCACGAAGCGATCGGGGCGGAGGAGTACCGCGACTCGGAGAAGTACGAACTGCGGCCGCGGGACTACGCCACCGCGCTCGCCGAGGGCCGCTCGCTGCAGCCGTGGCTGGCCCGGCTCAACGAAATCCGCCGCGCGCACCCGGCGCTGCAGCAGCTGCGCACCCTGCTCTTCCACCACGTCGACAACGACCACCTCATCGCCTACTCCAAGACCGACCCGGCGGGCGGGGACACCGTGCTCTGCGTGCTCACCCTCGACCACTGCCACACCCAGGAGGGCACCGTGCACTGGGACTTCGCCGCGCTCGGGCTGAGCCCGGAGCACCGCTACACCGTGCACGACGAAGTGAGCGGCGAGCTCTTCGAGTGGGGGCGTGACGCCTACGTGAAGCTCGATCCGCACCGGTCGGTCGCGCACATCGGTTCGGTCGGCCCGGCATGATCCCGCCGGTGCGCACCGAGCCCGGCTGGTTCAAGCGCGCGGTGTTCTACGAGGTGCTCGTGCGCGCGTTCGCCGACTCCGACGACGACGGCGTCGGCGACCTGCGCGGGCTGCTCGGCAAGCTCGACTACCTGCAGTGGCTCGGCGTCGACTGCCTCTGGCTGCCGCCGTTCTACAGCTCGCCGATGCGCGACGGCGGCTACGACATCAGCGACTTCCGCGGCGTGCAGCCGGAAGGCGGGACCGTCGAGGACTTCGTCGAGCTGCTCGACGAGGCACACCGGCGCGGCCTGCGGATCATCACCGACCTCGTGATGAACCACACTTCCGACGCGCACCCGTGGTTCCAGGAATCCCGCCGCGACCCGGACGGCCCGTACGGCGACTACTACGTGTGGAGCGACGACGACTCCCGCTACCGCGACGCGCGAATCATCTTCGTCGACACCGAGACGTCCAACTGGACGTTCGACCCGGTGCGCGGCCAGTTCTACTGGCACCGGTTCTTCTCCCACCAGCCCGACCTCAACTACGACAACCCCGCGGTGGCCGACGCCATGCTCGACGTCGTCCGGTTCTGGCTCGACCTCGGCATCGACGGCTTCCGGATGGACGCGGTGCCCTACCTCTTCGAGCGCGAGGGCACGAACTGCGAGAACCTGCCCGAGACCCACCAGTTCCTCAAGCGCGTCCGGCGGGTGGTCGACGAGGAGTTCCCCGGGCGGGTGCTGCTGGCCGAGGCCAACCAGTGGCCGGCCGACGTCGTCGACTACTTCGGCGACCCGGCCGCCGGCGGCGACGAGTGCCACATGGCGTTCCACTTCCCGCTGATGCCGCGGATCTTCATGGCCGTCCGGCGCGAGTCGCGGTTCCCGATCTCGGAAATGCTCGCGCACACGCCGAAGATCCCGTCCGGCTGCCAGTGGGGCATCTTCCTGCGCAACCACGACGAGCTGACCCTGGAGATGGTCACCGACGAGGAACGCGACTACATGTACGCGGAGTACGCCAAGGACCCGCGGATGAAGGCCAACATCGGCATCTGCCGCCGGCTGGCCCCGCTGCTGGACAACGACCGCGACCGGCAGGAGCTGTTCACCGCGCTGCTGCTGTCGCTGCCCGGTTCGCCGGTGCTCTACTACGGCGACGAAATCGGGATGGGCGACAACATCTGGCTCGGCGACCGCGACGGCGTCCGCACGCCGATGCAGTGGAGCCCGGACCGCAGCGCCGGCTTCTCCGGGTGCGATCCCAACCGCGTGTACCTGCCGGTGATCGCCGACCCGGTGTACGGCTACCAGGCGGTCAACGTCGAGTCCCAGCTGGCCGGGGAGGCGTCCCTGCTGCACTGGACCCGCCGGATGCTCGAGGTGCGGCGCGCGCACCCGGCCTTCGGCCTCGGCGAGTACAGCGACCTGCACGCCGGCAACCCGGCGGTGCTGGCGTTCCTGCGCCGCCACGTCGGCGACGACGGCGAGGACGACGTCCTGCTGTGCGTCAACAACCTGTCCCGGCACCCGCAGCCGGCCGCGCTGGAGCTGACCGAGTTCGCCGGGCGGCGCCCGGTCGAGCTGACCGGTTCGGTGCGCTTCCCGCTGATCGGCGCGGAGCCGTACCCGCTGGTGCTGCCCCGGCACGGGTTCTTCTGGTTCTCGCTGCACGACGAAAGGGGACGCTGATGACCGCCGCCCTCGACGACCGCCTCGGCGCCCTGCTCGGCGACACCGAGCTCGCCCTGCGCACCTGGCTGCCCGAACAGCCCTGGTTCGGCTTCCGCGGCCGCCGGGTCGAGCGGGTCCGGCTGCGCGTGCTCAGCCGGTTCACCGACCAGCTGGCCTGGGGCGGCCCCGCCGGCCTGCTCGCCGTGGCCGAAGTGCGCACCGGCGGCGAAGTCGTGCGCTACGGGCTGCCGCTGGGCCTGCGCGCGCCGCGCACGCCGCTGCCCGGGGTCGTCCCGATCACCGGCACCGGCGAGCTGGCCGTGTACGACGCCACGGCCGACGACCTGCTCACCGCGGAGCTGACGGCGCTGATCGGCACGGGCGCCGTTCGCGACCGCGTCCGGTTCGTGCCACGGCAGCGCGCCGGCCTGGCGCTGGTGCCGCGGCGCGGGCTGACCGGACGGGTGATCGGTCCCGGGCGGGCGGCCACCTCGGTGGTGCTGGGCGAGCGTTACCTGCTCAAGCTGTTCCGCCGGCTCGGCCACCCCGAGCTGGAGCTGCACCGCGCACTCGACGCGGCGGGCAGCCCGCACATCGCACCGCTGCTCGGCTCGATCGAGGGGGAGCTGGACGGTGCCCCGGTCGTGCTCGCCATGCTGCAGTCCTCCGCGACGGACGCCGTGGACGGCCGGCACCTGGCCTGGCCGGCCCTCGCCGCCGAGGCGGGTGTCCTCGGCCGGGCGGTCGCGTCCGTGCACCGGGCCCTCGCCGACCGGCTCGGGACGACACCACTGCCGTCCGGCGGGCACGCCCAGCGCATCCACGGGGATCTGCACCTCGGGAACGTCCTGCGCACACCGACCCGCTGGCTGCTGGTGGGTTTCGACGCCGAGGCGGCCGTGCAGTCGCCGCTGCGGGACGTCGCGAGCCTCCTGAGGTCGATCGACCGCACCGGCCTCGACGGCAACGGGGCGGTGCGCGCCGCGTTCTGCTCCGGTTACGCGGAGATCGCCGGGGCGGACCCGCGGGCCGGACTGGCCGCGGCCGAGGCCGGCGGGGGCCTCCGGTGACGGCGCTGAGCCACCGCGACCGGGCAATCCTGCGCGCGGTGGCCGACGGCCGGGCCACCCTGCGCTGTGGCTGCGCGCCGGACCTGTTCGTGGACGGCGTGGCCTGCTGCGACCAGTACGCGGTGCACGAACTGGCCCGGGCCGGGCTGCTGGCTCCGGTGCGGCCGGGCACGCCCGGCACGGTGGTCGCCGCCGCCCTGACCGAGCTGGGGTGCGTGGTGCTGGACGAGGCGTCGTGAGGCGTGCGCCGCGCGGGGCGAACGAAGGGGAGGACGACATGGCAGTACGGCAGGTCGAGTTCCGGTGCGGTGGCGAAACCCTCGTCGGTGACCTCCACCTCCCGCCCGGCAGCGGCCCGCCGCCACCCGCGGTGGTCGTCGCCGGGTCGTGGACCACCGTCAAGGAGCAGATGGCCGGCCGGTACGCCCGCGGCCTCGCCCGGCGCGGGATCGCCGCGCTGGCCTTCGACTTCCGCGGCCACGGCGCCTCCGCCGGTGCCCCGCGCGACGCCGAGCTGCCGGACCGGAAGGTGGCCGACCTGATCGCCGCCGCGGGGTTCCTGCGCCGCTGCTCCCTTGTGGACAGTGGGCGCGTCGGCGGCGTGGGCGTCTGCGCCGGGGCGGGGTACCTGGCCGTCGCGGCGACCGCGGAGCCGGCGCTGTTCGGCTCGCTCGCGCTGGTCGCCCCCTGGCTGCACGACGCCGACCTGGTCGGCGAGGTCTACGGCGGCGCGGCCGGGGTCGCCGAACGGATCCGGCGTGGCGAGGCGGCCGCCGCCGAGTTCGCGCGGACCGGCGCCGTCCGGTACGTCCCGGCGGTCAGCACCACCGACCCGGCGGCCGCGATGCCCGGTCCGTTCCGGTATTACCTCGACCCGGCGCGCGGCGCCGTCCCGCAGTGGCCCAACCGGTTCGCCGAGCTCTCCTGGGCGCCGTGGCTGCGGTTCGACCCCGTTTCGGCGGCGAGCGGCGTCACCGCGCCGGTCGTCCTCGTGCACAGCGAGGACGCGGCCCTGCCCGGCGGCGTCCGGAAGTTCCTCGCCCGGCTCGGCGGCCCGGCCGCGGTGCACTGGCTGACCGGCACCCAGTTCGACTTCTACGACGACGAAACCACCGTCGCCGCGGCGCTCGACCTGGCCGCGGCGCACCTGGCCGACAGGAGCACGCAATGACCGCGAACGACCGGCTGGACGTGATCGAGGCGTGCGACAGGTTCGGCTGGTACGCCGACCGCCGCGACTGGACGGCGATGACCGGCCTGCTGGCCGACCGGGTCCGCCTGGACTACCGCGCGCTGCACGGCGGCGACCCGGCGACCGTGCCGGCCGCGGACGCGGTGGCGGGCTGGACGGCGGAGTTCGCCGGGTTCGCCACCACCCAGCACCTGCTCGGCAACCACCTGGTCACCCTGGACGGCGACACCGCGGTCTGCCGCAGCCAGGTCCAGGCCACGCACGTGCCGGCGGGCGGCGGCCCGCCGTGGGTGCTCGGCGGCCACTACCGGATGGCCCTGGCCCGCACCGACGCCGGCACCGGCGGCGGCTGGCGGATCACCGCGGTCACGTTCACCCCGGACTGGCAGACCGGCGGCCCGGCCCCGGCGGCGGGGGAGGACACGGCCGGCACCCGGGCCACCGCGCTGGCGTGGTTCGACCGCGTGTGCGGCGGCGACGTGGCCCAGGCCGCGGACCTGCTCGGCGCCGACGTCGAGTGGGTCAACTTCGTCGGCGTGCCGGGTCACCACGACTGCATGCCGTGGATCGGCACCTACCACGGCCCGGCCGCGGTCCTGGCCAGCTTCGAGGCGTTCACCGCGGTCTGCGAGGTCAGGCACAAGGAACTGCGCGGCCTGGTGGTGGACGGCGACCAGGCGGTCGGCATCGTCCACGAGAAGGGCGTGGCCCGCGGCACGGGAGTGGCGTTCGAGATCGAGTACGTCGAGCGCCTGACGATCCGCGGCGGGCAGATCGTGCGCTGGAAGTCCTACACCGACCCGTGCTCGATCATCCGCGCCCTGCGGTTCTGACCGCTGACACGGAAGCGGGCGCCCCCCGAGGGGACCGCCACATTGGGGGCATCTCCGGGCCGGCGGCAGCGAAAGCCCGGCCACACGGAAGCGGGCGGCCCCCGACGGGACCGCCCGCTTCCGTCGTGCCGCTACGCCGAAGCGCCGGCGGCCGCGGCGGTGCGGTCGACCGCCACCACCGGGCTGAGCTGCTGGTACAGCTCGATCAGCTCGCCGCCCGGGCCGCGGACGAACGCCACCCGGACCTCCATCTCCGGCTCGCCGTTGATGAACACCTGGGTCGGCGCGCCGTCCCAGTCCTCGATCGGGAAGGCCGCGCCGCCGGCGGACAGGCACTTCGTGTACGCCTCGTCGACGTCGGCCACGATCAGGGCGATGTGCTGCAGCGGGCCCGAGATCGACGTGACGTCGTCGCGGCCGCCGGGGAACAGCTCGATGTAGGTGTGGCCGTCCAGTTCGACGTAGACGCCCCGGTCGCAGTAGAGCACCTGACCGGTGTCGCTGGTCGTCTTCGACCACTCGTACGTCTTCGCGAAGCCGAGCCCGTCGCGGTAGAAGCGCAGGGATTCGTCGACGTCCTTGCAGAGGATCGCGACGTGCATCAGCGTGGCCGAGCCGGGCGGGCGGGACCAGGGTGCCGACATGGGACTACCTCCTCGGTTGGGGGTGGTGCGAACCGGGAACCCGGGGCCGGGCACCGGGGTCAGGACCGCCGCAGCCAGGCGGCGAGCCCGGCGGGCAGGGTCGCGGCGGCCGCGGCGTCGGCGGTCAGCGCGACGTAGCCGTCGGGGCGGACGAGCGTGGCGTGCGTGGCGTCGTCGGCCGGGAGCACGGTGATCGGCGTGACGCTCGCTTCGGCGGCCTCCTTGACCGCGACGGCGTCGGCGGCGGGCGGGATGACCAGCGTCCAGCCGATGCCGGGCGCCATCCCGCGCCGGGGAGCCACCCGCCGGCCGGGGCCGGGCGCGTGCGGGCCCTCTTCGCCGGGGTACCCGATGTGCAGGCCGGCCAGCCGGGTGGCCAGCCACGAGCGGAACGCCGGCAGCGCCGCCACCGAGTCGAGCACCTCGTTGCGCAGCCCGATGCTCGCCGGGTTCGTCTGCGTGGAGATCTCGGTGAGCGTCCCGGTGAAGCCGAGCACCCCGGCCGCGACCGGGCGCCGCTCGGCGTCGTAGGTGTCCAGCAGCGCCGGGGCGGCCGTGCCGTCGAGGACCGCGCCCAGCTTCCAGGCGAGGTTCAGCGCGTCCTGGACGCCGGTGTTGAGGCCCTGGCCGCCGACCGGGCTGTGCACGTGCCCGGCGTCGCCGACGAGGAACACCGGGCCCTGCCGGAAACTGTCGGCCAGCCGCTCGTGCACCCGCCAGTTCGAGGCCATCTTCACCTCGCGCACGCGCCCGCCGGCGGCACCGGGGCCGCGCGTGTCGATGACCTCCTGGACGTCCTCGCGGGTGGGCACGCCGGCGTCGTCGCCGACCAGCGCCACCACGCGGTAGAGGTCGCCGGGGATCTTCGCGACCGCGCCGAGCCCGCGCGGGGAGAAGTAGAACGTGACGACCTCGTCCTCCGGGCCGTGCCAGTCCATGGTGACCTCGGCCAGCATGAACGTCTGCGGCCGTGCGCCACCGGGGAAGGCGACGCCGATCCGGTCGCGGACGGTGCTGTGGATGCCGTCGGCGCCGATCACGTACCGGGCGTCGATCGCCCGCACCGTCCCGTCGGAGTCCACAATGGACGCCGTCTGGCCCGGGAAGTTGTCCCGCAGGTCGAGCAGCGACGTCGTGCGGTGCACGGTGCCGCCGAGCGCGGCGTAGCGGTCGGCGAGCACCTCCTCGGTGGTCATCTGCGGGATGCTCAGCGCGTACGGGTAGGGCGTGTCCAGCTCCGCGAACGGGATGGACAGCAGCACCTTTTCCGCGTCGCGGACGGTGAACGTGCGGCCCGGGATGGACCGGGCCACCAGCTCGTCGGCGACCCCGATCGCGGCCAGTGACTCCAGCGTGCGCACGTGCACCGCCGACGCCCGCGAATGCGCGGCGGGGCCGGGCGCGCGGTCGATGACGACGTGGTCGATCCCGAGCGTGCGCAGCGCGCAGCCCATCGTCAGGCCCACCGGCCCGGCGCCGACGACGAGCACGTCGGTGGAGCGGGGTAGTTCTGGGGACAGGGACATGGCGAAACCCTCCTGCGCTCACCCGGCCACCGCGGTGGACGGCGGCTCGTCCAGCGTCGAGTGCGGACCCGTTGCCGGGCAAGGGCGAATGCACGGAGTAGCGCGGCCGGCGCGGGCTTCGCCGGGGACTTCGGATAGTGCGCGGCGGCGCCTTGCCGGGGGTGGCGGGCCGCGGTGTGCTGGGAACCGGAAAGGCCCGGCACACCACAGTAGACACAACGGCCGAAGGATCTCTCATGGCGGACAGCACAAGCACCCGCGCGGTGGTCACGCAATTGTTCTCCGACGTCGCGTCGGGCAACGTCGAGGGCGTGCTCGCCGCCCTCTCCCCGGCGATCGTCTTCGACCTGCCCGGCAACGACTTCAACACGATCGTGCCCAACCTGCGCGTGTGGCGCGGCAAGGACGAGGTGCTGGAGGCGTTCCGGCTGCGCACGCTCTACGCCGACGTCACCGAATTCGAGCAGCGGCAAATGGTCGTCGAGGACGACCGCGCGTTCGTCGTCAACTACCAGAAGCTCAAGCACCACCGGACCGGGATGGAGGTGGACTTCGAGTTCGCGATGGTGCTGACCGTCGGCGACGACGGCCTGGTGACGCACTGGCGCGCGTTCTTCGACGCCAGCCCGGAAATCGCGCTGTTCCGCTCCGACATCGACGACCGGCTGCTGACCGCGGTCCGCGCCGGCGACCGCGAGGAGGCCGGCCGGCTCGTCCGCGACGGCGCCGACCCGAACCGCCGCGACCCGGCCACCGGGCTGACCACCTTCCTGGTGGCCGCCGGCCTCGGGAACGCCGGCGTGGTGCGCGAGCTGGTCGACGGCGGCGCCGACGTGTTCACCACCGACAGCCGCGGCGGCGCGACCGCGCTGCACAAGGCCGTCCAGCGCGGCGACCTGGCGACCGTGCGGGTGCTCGTGGACGCGGGCGCCTTCGTCGACGCGGTGGCCGCGACCACCGGCCACACCCCGCTGATGGACGCCCTCTGGTACAAGTGGCCGCACATCGCCCGGTACCTGCTGGAGCTCGGCGCGGGCGTCAACCTCTCGACGCACTACGGCTTCTCGATGAAGGAGCACTTCGAGTACGAGCTGAACGTCAACAAGCTCGGCAAGGAGAAGCTGCTCGAAGCCGAGCAGGCGCTGAAGGACCGCGCGAAGTCCGACGAAGACGCCGTCGCGGCGCAGCAGCTGATGGCCGCGGTGACCGCGAACGACGTCGAGCGGGTGCGGTCGCTGATCGCCTCCGGCGCCGATGTGGACGCGCGCTACCCGGTCCTCAACGGCTTCAACGACCAGCACACCCCGCTGCTGGTCGCCGCCCGCGACGGGCACGCCGAGATCGCCGGGCTGCTGCTGCGCGGCGGCGCCGACGTCAACGCGACCGAGCCGACCTTCGGGGCGAGCCCGCTGCACAAGGCCGTCTACAACGGACACGCGGTGATCACCTCGGCGCTGGCTTCGGCTCCGGCGGCCGACCTGGACTACCAGGGCGCGACCAACGGCTACACCGCGCTGCACGACGCGCTCTGGCACGGCTACGACGACTGCGCGTCGATCCTGCTCGACGCCGGCGCCCGGGTGGACGTCGAAGGGCACGACGGCAAGACCGCGCTCGACATCGCGGCCGAGGTGTTCGGCCCGGAGCACCCGCTGACGGCCCGCATCCGGTCTCTCTGACCCCTTTCCCGGCACGGAAGGAAGCACGCCGATGTTGTTCTACGTCCAGATGAGATGGAACCACGAAGGCCGGATCACCCTCGACGAGCTGTGGGACGTCGAAGCCGACGAGGCCGAGCACGCCCAGGAGACCGTCGACTCCGGGTTCTGCGTCGGGATCTGGAAGGTCGCCGCGCAGAAGCGGGTGATCGCGATCATCGACTCGCCGGACGCCGAAGAGCTCGACCGGACCGCGCTCGGGCGGTTGCCGATGCGGGAGTACCTGGAGTTCGAAGCGGTCTGGCCGTTGCGGGACTACCTCGGGTTCGCCGAGGACGTCAAGAAGCGCTACCAGGTCTGAGTGAAGGCGGCGAGCACGGTGGTGGCAGCGAACGACAGCGGCGGCCCGTGGCCCGGCGGGGCCGGGGTCGGCGGCGTGAGCGAGGCCGCGGCCCGCGGCGGTGACCGGCACGCGGCCGTCACGGCGGTGCACGCGTGGCTGGCCGCCTGCCGGGGCCCGGCCGGGCCGGCCGAGGTGGCCCGCTTCCCGTTCGCCCCGGTCCTGCGCCGGTACCGGGCGGTGGGCCGGGCGTACGCGGGTGACGAGCTCGTCACCCTGCTGCGGACCGTCCACAGCAGACTGCCCGGCGACGGCCGCGCGCGCCTGGCGTGGCCGTTGCCGGAGTGGCTGCCGAGCACGGCCGACCAAACGGGCGGCGGCTACGACGGCTACCTGGCGGCACCGCTGCTGGACAGCCCGGCGGGCGCCGACCTCCCGGCCCACCGGGCGGCGGCGGACCTGCTGGCCGCGCTCGCCGCCGACCTGCTCGAACTGGAGGTCCGCGCGCTCGGCCGCCGTCCGGGCCGGGTGCCGCGGCAGCGTGCCCGGGCCTGCCTCGGCGTGCTGGCGCGGCTGCGGGACGACGCGGTCCCGCCGCCGTCCGCCGACGAGGAACTCGCCGACCTCGCCGGGGCGTGGATCGCCGAGACCGGTGAGACGATCGCGCCGCGGGTGCGGGTGGTCACCGAGCTGTCGCTGCTGCCGATGACCCCGCTGCACGACGAACTGATGTTCATCCGCTGCCTGCAGCTGTTCGAGACGCTGTACCGGCGCATCGGCGACGCGCTGGAGGCGGCCCGGGACGCGTTGGTGCGCCTGGCGGTCGAGCGCGCACGGGTCCTGGTCGCCGACGCGGCCCGCCTGCTGGCGCTGTCGCCCCCGCTCTACCGGGTGGTGACGACGATGCCGCCGGCGGCGTTCGCGGTGATCCGCGCGCACACGGACGGCCGCAGCGCGATCCAGTCCCGTGGCTTCCGCCGGGTCGAGGCCCTGTGCGCGGGCACCCTGCAGGAGGCGGTGCTCCGCGCGGGCGACCGGCTCGGCGGCGTGGCGACGGCCCGCGTGTGCGCGGAGCTGGGCCGGCTGGACGAGGCGTGGTGCGCGATGAAGCGGACGCACTGGGGGATCACGCTGAAGATCATCGGCACGGTCCCGGGCACGGGCGGGACGACGGGCGCGGAGTACCTGCGCCGGGCGGCCGGGGTGCCGTTGTTCCCGGCGCTGGCCGCGCGGCCGGTGGAGGTGCCGGCGTGAGCGGGGAGCCGGTGCCCTGGCCGCCGGCGGCCAGGGCACCGGAGGTAACCGCGTACGCCGGCGTCCGCCGCAAGATCATGGGCGCGGTCGTGGCCCAGGCGATCCACGCCGTCACCGAACTCGGCGTCGTCGACCGGCTCGCCGCCGGGCCGGCCACCGCGGCGGAGCTGGCCGCGGACCTCGGCGCCGACGTCGACGCGCTGACGCGGTTCCTCCGGGCGCTGGCCGGGGAAGGCCTGTTCACCGTGGCGGCGGGGGAGTACGCGCTGACCCCGGCCGGCGAGCTGCTGCGGTCGGACGTCCCCGGCTCGCTGCGGCACCTGTCCCGGCTGATGACCGGCGAGGCGTACCGGGTCTGGGAAGAGGCGTCGCTGAGCCTGCGCACCGGCGGGCCGGCGTTCGAGCCGGTGTTCGGCGCGCCGCTGTTCGCCTGGCTCGCGGACCGGCCGGCGCGGCAGGCGGAGTTCGACCGCGCGCAGGCGGGCCTGGCCGGGATGCGGGCGCAGCCACTGCTGGCGCGGTCGTGGGACGGCGTCGGGCACGTCGTCGACGTCGGCGGCGGGAACGGGATGCTGCTCGGCCTCCTGCTGGCCGCGCATCCGTGGCTGCGCGGGACGGTGTTCGACCGGCCCGGCGTGACCTCGGAAGCGGGGCTGCCGCCGCGGTGCCGCCGCGTCGAGGGCGACTTCTTCGTGTCGGTCCCGGCCGGCGGGGACGTGTACCTGCTGGCGCAGATCCTGCACGACTGGGACGACCGGCGGGCGGTGCAGATCCTGCGCGCCTGCCACGCGGCCATGCCGGCCGGCGCGCGGTTGCTGGTGCTGGAGCAGGTGGTCCCGGAGGACGGCGGCCCGCACCCGGCCCACCTGCTGGACCTGCACATGCTGGTCCTGCTGGGCGGCCGCGAGCGAACGGAACCCGGCTGGCGGCGCCTGCTGGCGGCCGGCGGGTTCGAGGTGCGCGCGGTGACGCCCGGCGAGCGGGCTTCGGTGATCGAGGCGGTGCCGGCATGACGGCGTGCTCGCCCCACGAGCTGCTCCCCGGCCGCCTGGTCCCCGACCTCGATCGCTACCTCGGCGAGTACTCCGCACGGACCGCCGCCGCCCGGGCCCGGGGCCACCGGACCCTGCGCTACGGCACCGCCGAGCCCGAGCTCCTCGACTTCTTCCCCGTTCCGGGCGCCACGCGAGCGCCGCTCGTGGTCTTCGTCCACGGTGGCTTCTGGCAGGAATCGGGCCGGCACCAGGCCGCCTTCACCGCCGCCGGCTTCCTCGACCGGGGAGTCGCCTTCGCCGCCCTCGGCTACGGGCTGGCGCCGGCGTACCGGATCGGCGAGATGGCCGCGATGGTGCGACGCGCGGTCCGCCTGCTGACGCACGTCGCCCCGGCGCTCGGCGTCGACCCGGCCCGCATTCACCTCGCGGGCAGCTCGGCCGGCGCGCACCTGGCCGCCATGGCGCTGCTGCCCGGCGGTGCCCCGGTCGCCGGCGTGACGCTGCTGAGCGGCCTGTACGAGCTGGAACCGCTGATCGGCTCGTCCGTCGACGACGCCCTCGGGCTGACGGTCGCCGAAGCGCGGGAGAACAGCCCGCTCGGCAAGCTGCCGCCCGAGCTGCCGCCGGTGATCCTGGCCCGCGGCGAACACGAGCCGGCCGAGTTCATCCGGCAGCACGCCGCAATGGCGGCCACCCTGACCGCGGCCGGCGCCGACGTCACCGACCTCGTCGCCGCCGGCCGCAACCACTTCGACCTGCCGTACGACCTCACCGACCCGGCAACGCCACTGGGCGCCGCCGTGGCCGCGCAGCTCACGTCCGACCCCGGCACTTTCACGTGAAAGTGCCGGGTGGGGGGCGCCCGGCGTCGGCGATCCCCGCCGGCCGCCGCCGCCGCGCGAGGATTTCCGGCGCAGCCGGATGAGGTGAGCGGGCGCCGGGAGCGTCAGAGCCGTGCGCGCAGCTCCCACAGCTCCGGGTAGAACCGCACGTCCCGCCGCCCGCTGAGGTGGGCTGCCCCCGTCGTCCCGCCGGTACCCCGCCGGCGGCCGATCTGCCGCTGCACCGTCAGCAGGTGCCGCCCCTGCCACGCGGCCCACGCCTGGTCGTGCGCGACGAGCGCTTCGGCCAGCTCCCACAGCGACTCCTGAGCCTCCGCGATCCGGGTGTAGGCCTCGAACCGTTCGTCCTCCGTCGCCACCGCGAAGCCCGCCTTCTCCAGCACGGCCAGGTAACCGTCCCAGAGCGTCGGCTCGGCCGCCCGCCGCCGGAGGCGGGCCTGCTCCGCCGCCGAATACCACGGGCGGTCGGGCGTGCCCTCCTCCCGGGCGGCGCCCGACAGCAGGGCGATCTCGCGGAACTGGGCCGACTGCCCGCCGTTGCCCGTGCCCAGCACGCCGCGGAACAGCTGGAAGTCCTGCGGGGCCATCGTGTCCAGGACGTCGAACTGGCCCAGCAGCATCCGCTGCACCGCCACCGCCCGCTCCAGCCGGCGGCGCGGCAGGTGCACCTCGCCGGTCAGCATCAGGTCCCGCGCGTCCTCGAGCTCGAACAGCAGCTGCTTGAACCACAGCTCGAACGCCTGGTGCACCACCACGAACAGCAGCTCGTCCCGCGCCCGCGGGCCCGCCAGCGGCCGCTGGAGCGCGAGCAGGGCGGGCAGCTCCAGGTAGTCCCCGTAGCCCGGCATCAGAACTCCTCCCCGGTGAGCAGCCCGTGCGCCACGAAGGCGTCCACCGCTCCCGGCACCTCGAACACCCCCGCCGACGCGCACATCCGCAGCGAAGCGCGGCAGATCGTGCGGAACCGTTCGTCGTCGCCGCGGTAGCAGTCGTCGGCGACCGCGGCCGCCGTCGCCGCGTCCAGCCCGGCCAGCCGCAGCGACGAGCGCACCGGCGCGACGTCCCAGACCAGGCAGCTCTTCATCAGCTCCGGCAGCGCGACCGCGACCGCCGCCCGGGTGCCGCCGTCCAGGCCGTGCCACAGCTCGTGGAAGAACGCCGTGAAGAACCGGTGGTGGCGGCCTTCGTCCTTCGCGTGGTCGCGGACCAGGTCGCGGACCGTGGTGACGACCCCGGCGTCGGCCGGAACCTCGTTGAGGATGCTGGTGACGAGCGTTTCGAACACCACGGTCTGCAGCAGCGGCGCGAGCGCCGGGTACGCCCGCAACGACTCCGCCGCCACGGCACCGAGCTGCGCGACGAACCCGCCGTAGTCCCAGCGGGGGATGGCGATCCCGGTCGTGGCCGCCACCTGGTCGGCCAGGTCGAGGCTGTAGAGCGAGTGGTAACCCTCGTCGCAGTACACCTTGAACGCGTCCAGCCGGGTCCGCGTGGCCAGCGGGACACCGCAGCGGTCGTCGGCGATCAGCTCGGCGCCGCGGTTGACCACCCGGGTCTCCAGGTGCGTCGTGGACAGCAGGAACTGGTACAGGTGCCGGACGGCCAGCTCGCGCCGCCGCGACGCCGGAAGGCCCGCCACGGCTTCGTGCGCCAGGTACGGCACCAGCCGCTCCGGGAAGAACACCTTGCCGGCGTCGGACTCGTCGTGCAGCATCCGCCGGACGCCGGTACGCACCCCGGCGGCTTCGTACCAGCCGTCGAGCGGGCCGCGGCTCATCGCGGAACCCGCGGGAGCGCGCCGAGGCGTCGGACGGCTTCGCGCACCAGTGCCGCGTCGGTGGCGAAGCAGAGCCGGAACCAGCCCGGTTCCGGGGCGCCGAACGCCGACCCGGGCAGGATGTTCACCCGCGCCGCGTCCAGGATCCGCCGCCACAGCTCGTGCTCGCCCGGGGTGCCCGGTTCCGCCAGCCAGGCGCGGAGGTCCAGCCACACCGAGAACCCCGCGCCCGCCGGCACGTACGGGACACCCGCCTCGGCCAGCGCGGCCGTGACGCCCGCGTAGGCCGCGGCCAGCCGGGCGCGGGAGCCGTCGAGGTAGCCGCGCACCCAGTCGCCGTCGGTGAGCAGCCCGGCCAGCAGCGCCTGCGTGTCGCTCGACACCGGCGCGAAATAGGCCAAGGCGCGGGCCGCGGCGAGCACCTCGGGATCGCTGCTGCACAGCGCACCGACCTTGAGCCCCGGCAACCCGAAGTCCTTGGCGAACCCCCAGACGACGTGCACGCGCGGGCCGCCGTCGAGCACGCTGGTGAACGGCGTGGCACCGAACACCGACCCGGCGTAGATCTCGTCGGCGACGACGTCGAGGTCCAGCCGCGCGGCGACGGCGAGCAGCTCGCGCAGCACGCCGGCCGGGTGCACCCGGCCGGTCGGGTTGTCCGGGGACGTCAGCACCAGCGCCCGCACGGTCTCACCGCGGCGGCGCGCGGCCGTCACGGTCTCCGCCACGACGGCCGGATCGAGCCGGAAGCCGTCCGCCGCCCGCATCGGCGCCGGCAGCAGCCGGGCCCCGGACCGGGCCGTGAGCAGCACCTCGAGCGCGCCGTAGTAGGGCGCGGGCACGACGACGGCGTCACCGGGGTCGCACAGCACGCTCGCGGCGATGTCGAGGGCGGCGCTGGCCCCGCTGACGACCACCAGCTCGTCGGCGTCCACCGCGGTGAGCAGGAGGCGGGAGAGCTGCGCGGCGGTCGCTTCGCGCAGCTTGCGCGTGCCGTGCAGCGGGCCGTACCGGACGTCGGCCGGGGTCAGCCGCCGCGGCGCCGTGACGCGGCCGGCCAGCAGGTCCCAGACGAGCCGGTTCTCCGCGGTGCCCAGGTTGAGGAAGCCGCCGGGGTTGGTCACCGGGTGGTAGGGGTCCGCTTCGGCGCGCAGGTGGGCCGCGGCGATCGCCGGAACGCGCCCGGCCAGCGCGGCCGCGCGCTTGGCCACCATCAGCAACCCGCTTCCGGGCCGGTGACCAGGCCGGGGTGCACGCCGAGGCCGCGCGAGGCGTCCAGCACCGCGCCGTGCAGCAGCGCCGCCGGTTCCTCGCACAGCCACCAGGTCAGCTCGGCGAGCTCGGCCGGATCGAGCAGCCGGCCGCCGGGCAGCCGGCGGGTCAGCTCGGCCAGGTGCGGCTCGCTCAGCGCGTCGAGCAGGCTCGCGCGCAGCATCGGCGTGTGCGTCGCGCCGGGGCAGATCGCGAAGACGTGCACCGGGTCGTGCACGAGCTGCGCGGCGAGGTGCCGGGTCAGGTAGGCCAGCGCCGCCTTGCTCATCCCGTCGGCGATGTCGAACGCGGGGAAGGTGGCGATCCCGCCGCCGACGCTGCAGACGTTGACGATCTTGCCGTAGCCGCGGTCCAGCATGGCCGGCAGCAGCGCCCGGATCATCCACAGTGGACCGACGCTGTTGACCCGCAGGAACGCCTCGTCGCGCTGCTCGACCGGGCCGTCGACGAGGTTTTCGACGGTCTTGGTGCCGACCGCGGCGTTGTTGACCAGGACGTCCACCGGGCCGTGGACGCGCTCGAGCAGCCGCCGGTGGCTGCCCGCGTCGCCCTGGTCCAGCTCGAACGCCTCGGCCTTGCCGCCGAACGCCGCCACTTCGGCGACCAGCCGCGCGGCCGCGTCCGGATGGGACCGGTAGGTGAACCAGACCCGGTCGCCGCCGAGCGCGAACCTGCGCACCATCGCTTCGCCCAGGCCACTCGAGCCGCCGGTGACGAGCACTCCACGTCCAGCCATGCCAGGGATTCTCACGGCGGAACCGGAGTGGCCGCACGGATCCGGCGGCTACTTCGTGCGGTCGCGGGCCGACTTGGGGGAGTGCCCGCGGCGCCCTTGCCGCCCGCGCGCGGCCCGCGGTGCCATGGGATCCGGTCACCACGCGCACCGACAAGGGAGCACCGCATGATCCACCAACTGATCTTCGCCCATCCCAAGCCGGGCATGAGCGAGCAGGAGTTCCAGCGCTACTGGGTCGAAGAGCACGCGGTCCGGTACGCCGCCAAGATCCCGCAGATCCGGAAGTACCTGATCGACACGCGGATCCCGTTCGGGCCGGAGCCCGAGGATCCGATGTGGAGCGGGGTCGCGGAGATCTGGCTGGCCAACGACGAGGAGCAGCTGGCCTCGCTGCAGACCGACGAGTTCCTGAACGGCGCCCGGCTCGACGAGCCGCGGTGGGCCGCGTTCTGGCGCTCGGTCGTCCTCGACACCGACGCGCACGAGGTCGTCCCGGGCCCGGCCGACGCGGGCGGTGTCAAGCTGATCCAGCTGGTCAAGCGCCGCGAAGGGCTGCCGCTGGCCGAATTCCGCGAGCGGCTGCGGGGCAAGTACGCCGACCTCGCCGCCGAGGTCCCCGGCCTGCGCCGGTACCTGCAGGGCACCACCCGCGACGGCTACTACGGCGTCGGCGAGGCGCTGCTGGACGCGGCGCAGCAGCTGTGGTTCGACGACACCGACGCTCTCGCCGCCGCGCTGGAGTCGCCGGCGTACCAGCGGGCCCACGAAGAGCTGCTGTCCCTTGTGGAGCCGCGGTACGTGCACGAGATGGTCGTCCGGGAGCACTGGATCATCGGCCCCGAGCCGCGCTAGACCCCGGATCCTTCGAGGCCGCCGTCCCGCCGGACGGCGGCCTTCCCGTGCCGCGAGGAGGTTCCCGTGCCGCCCGTGCTGTTCCGCGACATCCGGCTGTTCGACGGCCACGACGTGCGCCCCCGGACGAGCGTGCTCGTCGACGCCGGCCGGATCGCCGCGCTCGGCGACGACCTGCCGGCGTCCGGCGCGGACGTCGTCCCGGGCGCGGGCCGGACGCTGCTGCCCGGCCTGATCGACGCGCACGTGCACATCACGCTTCCCGGGCTGCGGCACGGCTTCGCGTTCGGCGTCACCACGCAGCTCGACATGTTCGCCGACCCGGCGGTGCTGCGGGCGGTCCGGGCGCAGGCCGCTCGCGGCGGGGCGGTCTCGGACGTCCGGTCGGCGGGCATCGGCGCCACCGCACCCGGCGGCCACCCGGCCCAGCTCGTCCACCACGGACTGTTCGGGCCGTTCCCGGCGCTGGCCTCGCCGTCGGACGCGCCGGCGTTCGTCGCGGCGCGCGTGGCCGAGGGATCGGACTACCTGAAGGTGTTCGCGTCCTCGGTGCCGGGCGAGGGGCACCGGCCGTCGCTGACCGCGGACGCCGTGGCGGCGCTGGTCGCGGCGGCGCACGAACGCGGGCTGCTCGCGGTGGTGCACGCGACGGACGTGCGATCGGCGCTGGAGGCGGTGCGCGCCGGGGCCGACGGGCTGGCGCACCTGCCGTTCGACCGGCCGCCCGGTCGCGAGTTCGTCGCGGAACTGGCGGCACGGGACGTCTTCGTGGTGCCGACGCTGACGGTGCTGGAGTCCTTCTGCGGGCGGCCGGGCACTTGCGGGCCGGAAGCGGCGCGGGCGCTGGACGCGGCGGCACTGGCGAATCTGGCGGCCCCGATGGCCCCGTCGGCGGCCGACGGGTATGCGGCCGAGTACGCCGCGGAGATCGTGGCGCCGCTGGCCAGGGCGGGAGTGTGTGTGCTGGCCGGGACGGACGCCGGCGCGCCCGGCACCGCGCACGGGCTGAGCCTGCACCGGGAACTGGAGCTGCTGGTCGACGCGGGGCTGACACCACGGGCGGCCCTGGTGGCGGCGACCTCGGCCCCGGCCCGGCGGTTCGGGCTCGCGGACCGCGGGGAGATCGTGGTGGGGAAGAGGGCGGACCTGGTCCTGGTGGCAGGCAACCCGCTGGCCGAGATCGAAGCGACCCGGCGGGTGGTCGGCGTGTGCCGGGAGGGCGTGCTCCGGGCGGCGGGGGCCGGCTGACTGCTGCTTTCCCACCTCCCCAGGCAAAGAAGGAGGCGCCCGCCGGTCCCTGGGAAGACCGGCGGGCGCCTGCTCGGGGGGTGATCGGCTCAGTCGTTGACGCCCGCAGGGACCGGGACCGTTGCGGTCGCGGTCCGGCGGCCGCGCAGGAAGATCGTGGCCACCGCCGCGCCGAACAGCGCGATCAGGGCCGCGGTCAGCAGGCCCGCGTGCAGGCCGCTCGTCGTGGCCGCCACCGTGTCGCCGGTGACCTGCAGGCTCGCCGTGCGGGCCGTGACCACCGCCGCGAGCACCGGCAGCCACACCGCGCTGCCCAGCTGCTGCGCCGTCTGCGCCAGGCCGCCGGCCAGGCCCTGCTTGTCGTCCGGCAGCCCGGACGTCACCGTGATGTTGAACGCGATGACCGCCGTCACGTGGCCGAAGCCGAGGCCGATGTTGGTCAGCACCAGCAGCGTGAAGTTGCCGCTCTGGGGCAGCAGCACCATCAGGCCGGTCGACACCGCCTGCAGCAGCAGCCCGCAGACGAGCGCGCGCGGCACGCCGAGCGCGCCGATCGTCCTGTTCCCGATGAGCCCGCCGATCACCGCGGAGCCGCCGAGGGGGATCAGCGACAGGCCGGTGCGCATCGGGCTGTAGCCCAGCACGTCCTGCATGTAGAGCGTCTCGAGCACGGTCGCGCCGCCGCACATGCCGAACGTGATGAACCCGGCCAGGCCGCCCCACTTCACCGACCGCCGCCGCAGGACGTCCAGCGGCGCCAGCGGGGCCGGGTGTTTCGCCTCGGCGTAGAGGAACAGGCCGAGGAACACCACCCCGGCGGCGAGCGTGCCGATCGTCGCCGGGCTGCCCCAGCCGGCGCTGTCGCCGGTCGAGATGCCGTAGACGAGCGCCAGGATGCCGGCCGTCGCGAGCACCGCGCCGGGCACGTCGAGCCGGGCGGCGTTCGCGTCCTTGCTCTCCTCCAGCAGCGCGATCGCGGCGACGAACACGACGGCGCCGATGATCGCCAGCAGCAGCATGGTCCAGCGCCAGCTGAGGGCGCCGGTGATGATGCCACCGCTGATCACGCCGACGATGAAGCCGAGCATCAGGACCGCGCCGTTGACGCTGAGCGCCTTCTGGCGTTCCGGGCCCTCGCGGAAGGACGTCGTCAGCAGCGACATCGCCGACGGGCCGACCATCGCCGCGCCGATGCCCTGGCCGGCGCGGGCCAGGATGAGCAGCCACGGCGTTTCGGCGAGGCCGCCGGCGAGCGAGAACACCGTGAACAGCGCGACGCCGATGAGGAACAGCCGGCGGCGGCCGAACAGGTCGGACGCCCGCCCGAACAGCAGCAGGAACCCGGCGATGAACAGGATGAAGGCCGTCATCACCCACTGCAGGTCCGCGGTGGAGGTGAAGCCGAGGTCACGCCCGATGGCGGGCAGGGCCACGCTGACGATCGAAAAGTCGAGCGCGACCATGAACTGCGATGCGCAGAGCATGATGAGGAGGAGCCAGCGCCGGGCGCCGAAGCGCGTGGGCGGGTCCGGCCGGGATGCGTCAGTAGCCATGGGACCAGCCTGGGGCACCGATCGCGCGCGTGGAGAGCCTGAACCAGTCGTGGTATTGGCAGTACCAGCATGAGCCGGTTCTGGTTGACCGCGCCGGCCGGGGCGCATGCTGGCTCAGGGTCGTGCCGTCGCGGGGGTTCCCGCGCCCGGCCCCCGTCCCCCCAGCCCGCCTCCGAGAAGGAGACAGCCATGCATTCACTCGACGTCGCCGCGGCGACCGAGGACCCGATCCGCCGGATCCCGTCCGGCTTCATGCTCGGCAGCAAGACCCTGGCCCGCGGCGCGGAACTGGGGTTCGTCGAGTCGGACTTCTACTTCGTCGGCCGCGGCGGGGTACTGGGCGACGTCGACTCCGACGTGGTCGCGGCGGGGTTCACCTTCGTCAACGCCGAGTCGCTGCGGGTGGTGTGGGAACGCAGCCGCGACGTCCTGCCGCGCCAGGAGGCGTCGATCGAATTCGCGGCGTGCGCGGCCGGCTGGGCGCAGGAGCACATCCCGGACGAGTTCGACGCGGCCCGCCTGGCCGAGCTCCTGGACCCGGTGGTCGCCGCGGCGGGCCCCGAGCTGGCCCCGGTGTTCGCGGGCTGGCGGGCCCTGGAGGTCCCGGCCGAGCCGAAGGCGCACGCCCTGCACCAGCTGAACGTCCTGCGCGAGCTGCGCGGAGCCCGCCACATGGTCGCGGTCCTGGCCGGCGACCTGGCCCCGCAGGACGCGCTGCGCTACCACTCGCCGTCGGTGATCTGGGACCTGTTCGGCTGGCCCGGCCAGCTGGAGGCCTCGAGGGTCCGCCAGGTCGGCAAGCGCTGGCAGAGCGCGATCGACGTGACGAACCAGCTCCTGGCCCCGGTGTTCGACGTCCTGTCCGACGCCGAGCGCGGCGAGCTGGTGACGCTGCTGCAGTACCTGCTGACGGTGACGTCCTGACCTCACCGGAAGCGCGGAAAGGCCACCCGGGTCGCCCGGGTGGCCTTCTTCGTGGTCAGGATTCGGTGGATGAGCGAAGCGGCCATGCGCCTTCGCCGGCCTCGGTGAGCGGCTGGCTCGACGGAGCCCGCCGGGGCAGCGGCGAACATGCCGGCTCCAGCCGACCTCGGGAGCGGTCGGCCGGGGCGAGCTGCCCTGCGTGTCTCCGGCGGCGAACACGCCGGCCTCGGCCGACCTCGGGAGCGGTCGGCGGAGCCGAGCCGGCCTGCGTGTCTCCGGCGGGGAACACGCCGGCCTCGGCCGACCTCGGAAGTGGTCGGCGGAGGCGAGCCGGCCTGCGTGTCTCGGGCGGGGAACACCCCAGGCTTGTGCCGGCCCGGGAGCGGTCGACTTGACCGACCCCGCGCGACCCCGGGCCCGGCCACGCTTTCCCCAGCGAAACAGCCGGCGGCCGTGGTCAGGATTCGGCGCGGTAGCGGTGGATGAGCGAAGCGGCCATAGCCCCCTCACCCACCCCCGACGCGATCCGCTTCACCGACCCCGCCCGTGCGTCCCCGGCCGCGAACACCCCCGGCATGTTCGTCTCCAGCAGGAACGGGCGCCGCGGCAGGTCCCAGTTGTCGTCCGATGGCAGGTCCGGGCCCGTCAGGAGGAACCCGTGGCCGTCGCGGGAGACCGCGTCCGCCAGCCACTCCGTGCGGGGCCGGGCGCCGATGAACGTGAACAGGTACTCCGCGTCCTCTGTGGATACCCGGCCGGTCCGGCGGTCGCACAGGGTCAGGCGGCGGAGGCGGTCGTCGCCGTCCGCGGCCACCACCGTGGTGTCCAGGCGGACGTCGATCGCCGGGTGGCGGCGGATCTCGTCGACCAGGTAACGCGACATCGAAGCCTCCAGGGACGACCCGCGCACCAGCAGCGTCACCCGTGACGCGTGCTCGGCGAAGTGCAGCGCCGCCTGACCCGCCGAGTTCGCCCCGCCGACGATCCACGCGTGCCCCTGCGCGCACGTCGTCGTCTCCGAAGTCGTTGCTCCGTAATAGATCCCGGCGCCTTCGAACCGCTCGGCGCCCGCCGCCTCCAGACGCTGGTACGCCAGGCCCGTCGCCAGCAGCACCGCGCCCGCCGTGACTTCGCGGCCGTCGGAAAGGCACAGCACCCGGGCGCGGCCCGCCGCGCGCAACGCGACCGCCGAAACCGGCGCCAGGATGTCCGTGCCGAACCGGCGGGCCTGCGCCACCGCGCGCCGGGTCAGCTCCGCGCCCGACACGCCGGCCGGAAAGCCCAGGTAGTTCTCGATCCGGCTCGACGTGCCCGCCTGCCCGCCCGGCACGTAGGCGTCCACCAGCAGCGTGCTCAGCCCCTCCGACGAACCGTAGACGGCCGCCGCCAGCCCGGTCGGGCCGCCGCCGACGATCACCGTGTCGTAGTGCGGGCGGTCCACGGCCGGCGCGAGCCCGAGCACCTCGGCCAGCTCGCGGTGCGTCGGCTGGGACAGCCGGGTCCCGTCCGGCAGGTGCACGAGCGGCCACGCCGCCCCTTCGACGTCGTCGCCGCGAGCCGTCGTGACGTCGACGAAGCGGAACGGCTGCTGGTGGCGGGTCAGGAAGTCGCGCAACCGGTGCGTGGCCGGCGCGAACGGGTGGCCCACCAAGCGGATGCCGCCGTAGGGCGGGCAATAAGCCGCCTCCCACGACGCGAGCAGGTCGTCCAGCACCGGGTAGAGCCGCTCTTCCGGCGGCTCCCACGGCTTGACGAGGTAGTGGTCCAGGCGCACTTCGTTGATCGCGGTGATCGCGACGGAGGTGTCCGCGTACGCGGTCAGGAGCACCTTCTTCGCCGCGGGGAACCGCTCCCGGGCGTGCCCGAGGAACTCGGTGCCGGTCATCTCCGGCATCCGCTGGTCCACCAGCAGTAACGCCGCTTCGCTGCCCCGCTCGCGCAGCGTGTCGAGGATGCCCAGCGCCGCCCGGGGCGTGCCGGTGGCCAGGACGCGGTACCGGTCGCGGTAGCGGCCGAGGTCGCGCCGCAGCGCACTGAGCACGGTCGGGTCGTCGTCGACGACCAGCAGGGCGGGCGCGGACTGCTTGGCGGTCACCATGATCGCAGTGTCCGCACCGCACGCGCGCGGGTGCGATCCCGACGTCACGAAGTCCGCCGAGGTACCCCCGAATCGACGTCCGGGCGCCGGCCCGACTTGTCGAAGTGACGGTGCCGTAAGGCTTTTCCCTGGCTCCGCGGCGGATCCGGTTGCTTCACTGGGAAGCAGCCCGGATCCCGGGAATTCCACAGCACCAGCACGGGAGTGCCGATGTCCAAGAAGATCCTGTACGTGCTCTCCGAGTACGGCTACTGGGGTGAGGAGCTGCTCGGCCCGGTGACCGCCACCGATGCGGCCGGCTACGAGAGCGTGTTCGCCACCCCCAACGGGAAGCGGCCGCAGGCGCTGCCGCCGAGCCTCGACCCCGGCTACGTCGACCCGCCGCTCGGCCGGTCGGTCACCACGCCGGAGGTCGCCGTCGCCGCGCGCGAGCTCGACGAGTCCGCCCGGCTGGACGACCCGCTGAGCCTGGCCGAGCTGATTCCGGAGCGGCCGTACCACAGCGAGCCCGGGTTCCTGCGGCTGATCGAGGCGTACTACCGCGATCTGTCCACTCTGGACACCGAGGTCGCCCGCTACGACGCGCTGGTGATCGTCGGCGGCAGCGGCCCGATCGTCGACCTGGCCAACAACGGGCGGCTGCACGAGCTGATCCTCGCCTTCGTCCGGGCGGACAAGCCGGTGGTCGGCGAGTGCTACGGCGTCGCGCCGCTGGCCTTCGCCCGCGACTGGGAGGACCGGACCAGCATCATCCGCGGCAAGCACGTCACCGGCCACTGCAAGGAATACGACTACAAGGACGGCACCGGGTTCGTCGGCGTCGACTTCAACATGGGGCCGCCGCCGTACCCGCTCGAATACATCCTGCGCGACGCCACCGCCCCGGACGGGCGCTACCACGGCAACGTCGGCAAGGAGACCTCGGTGATCGTCGACTACCCGTTCATCACCGCCCGGTCCACCCCGGACTCCTTCCTCGCCGGCCAGAAGCTGGTCGAGGTGCTGGAACAGGGCCTGCGCCGCTTCGGCTGGTAGTCAGTCAAGAACAAAGGAGAGCACGATGACCGCACGCGCGGGCCGGGTGGCGATGCTCGAGCAGTTCGCCGCCGACGGCATCACCCGGATGTTCGGCAACCCGGGCACGGTGGAACAGGGCTTCCTCGACGAGCTCGGGAACTTCCCCGGCATCGGCTACGTGCTGGGCCTGCAGGAGGCGGCGGTCGTCGGGATCGCCGACGGGTACGCCCGGGCCGGCGGCCGGCCGGCGCTCGTCCAGCTGCACACGGGCGTCGGCCTCGGCAACGGGATCGGCATGCTGTACCAGGCCATGCGGGGCCATTCGCCGCTGGTCGTGATCGCGGGCGAGGCCGGCGTCCGCTACGACGCGCTGGACGCGCAGATGGCGGCCGACCTGGTCGCCATGGCGCGCCCGGTGACGAAGTACGCGACGCGGGTGCTGCACCCCGGCTCGCTGCTGCGGGTGCTGCGGCGGGCGGTGAAGATCGCCATGACCCCGCCGCGCGGCCCGGTGTTCGTCTCGCTGCCGATGGACGTGCTCGACGAGCTGACCACCGAGCCGGCGGTCCGCACGGTCGTCCCGACCCGCGCGGTGCTGCCGGTGCCGGGCGAGCTCGACCGTGCGGCCGCGCTGCTGGCGTCGGCGCAGCAGCCGATCGTCCTGCTCGGCGACGGCGTCTCGGTGTCCGGTGCCCAGGCCGAGCTGACCCGGGTGGCCGAGCTGCTCAACGCGCCGGTGTGGGGGGTGAACGACTCCGAGGTCAACATGGACACCACGCACCCGCTCTACCGCGGGCAGCTCGGGCACATGTTCGGTACGCACAGCGCGAGCGTCGTCGGCGGGGCCGATGCGGTGCTCATCGCCGGCACCTACGTCTTCCCCGAGGTGTTCCCGGAGCTGCGCAGCCCGTTCGCGCCGGACGCGAAGATCGTCCACGTCGACCTGAACGACTACGAGGTGGCGAAGAACTTCCCGGTGGACGTGCCGCTGGTGGCCGACCCGAAGCCGACCCTGGCCGCCCTCGGCGACCTGCTCGCCGACGAGCTGCCCGACACCGGCTGGACCGAGCTGGCCCGCGACACCTGGAGCGCGCCGGAGGTCGGCGACGACAGCCCGCTGGTCGAACGGTTCGCCGCCGCGCTGGCCGCGCAGGCCGGCCCGGACCTGGTGGTGTTCGACGAAGCGCTGACCGCGTCACCCGGGCTGGTCAAGCACCTCCCGCCGCGCACCCCGGGGAACTACTTCCTCACCCGGGGCGGTTCCCTCGGCGTCGGCATCACCGGCGCGATCGGCGCGAAACTGGCCCGGCCGGAGGCCGAGGTCGTCGGGTTCACCGGCGACGGCGGCAGCATGTACACCCCGCAGGCGCTGTGGACGGCCGCGCGCTACGGCATCGCCGCCCGGTTCGTCGTCTGCAACAACGGCCGGTACCGGCTGCTGGACCACAACCTCGACCAGTACCGGGCCGAACGCGGCATCGAGCCGCACGAGTACCCCGGCGGGTTCGCCCTCGGCGACCCCGAGATCGGCTTCGTCGAGCTCGCCGCGGCGATGGGCGTCGACGGCGTCCAGGTGGCCAAGGCGTCCGAGGTGGACGAAGCGGTGGCACGGATGCTGGCCGCCACCGGGCCGTTCCTGATCGACCTGGTGACGGCGTGAGCGGGGGAGCGCGATGAAGGAGCTGGTGCCGCGCGAAGGCGGCGTGCTGACCGGGCGGACGATCGCGATCCTGCTCGAAGCCGACTACGTCGAGCCGGAACTGCACTACTACGAACGCCGGTTCGCCGAGGAGGGCGCCACCGTCCGCTGGCTCACCCGGCTCTGGGGCCAGGACTCGCTGACCTTCACCGGGCACGAGTTCGGCCTCCCGGTGACCGTCGACGACGACCTCGAGCGGGTCGACGACGACACCCTCGCCGGGTTCGACGCGCTGATCGTGCCCTCCGGGATGGTCTCCGACCGGCTGCGCTACACCGAGGACGCGGGCCGGCTCGCGCCGGCCGTGGACCTGCTGCGCCGCGCGTTCGGCATGCCGGGGGTGCTCAAGGGCGTGATCTGCCACGGCATGTGGCTCGTGTCGCCGATCCCCGAGCACGTCCGCGGCCGCCGGGTGACCGCGCACGTGAACCTGCTCGGCGACGTGCGCAACATGGGCGCGGTCTACACCGACCAGGACGTCGTCGTCGACGGCGACCTGGTCACCGCGCGCAGCGCCGACCACTGCCACCTGTTCGCCCGCGCGATCATCGACCTGGTCGCGGCGCGCTCGGCGCGGCGGCCCCGCCGGTGGCGCCGCGCGGGCTGACCGAGGAACTGTCCACATCGGATCTCAGGCCGCGGGAGCGCCGACCATGACCAGTCCCGACTTCCCCTACTCCGACCTGGTGGCCGCGCGCGTCACCGGCTACGACCGCCGCACCCGGGTGGCCGACCTGCGCACGCACGACGGCCGGCCGGTCCGCGCCGAGCTGACCCCGACGACGTCGGCCCGGTTCCTGCGCAACCTCGGCGAGCCCGGCGCCGACGCCACCGGCGAGCTCGACGAGCTCCTGGAGCCGGGCCGGCCGCTGTTCGCCTACGGCGTGTTCTACCCGGATCGCGGCGGGCACGTCTTCGAGGCCAAGGACATCGTGTTCTGCGGCCGGAGCGCCACCGGGTACGCGTTCGAACAGCGCGGGTGGTGGGTCCGGCAGCTCGCCGAGCTGGCCCGGTTCTACCGCCGGGCCCAGTTCGGCTCGGCCGGGCACGCGGACTTCGCCGACTACCGCACGGTCCTGCGCCTGGGCGGGGACAAGAGCGACCACCACGTGCAGGAGACCGACACGATCTCGCGGCTGGTCTACGGGATGGCGTCGGCCTTCCTGCTCACCGGCGAAGAGGACTACCTGCGAGTTGCCGAGAGCGGCACCGAGTACCTGCGCGAGCACATGCGGTTCGTCGACCGCGACGAGGACGTCGTCTACTGGTACCACGGGATCGACGTGCGCGGCGGCTACCACGAGAAGCTGTTCACCTCCGAGTTCGGCGACGACTACCACGCCATCCCGGCGTACGAGCAGATCTACGCCCTCGCCGGCCCGACGCAGACCTACCGGATCACCGGCGACCCGCGGATCGCCGAGGACGCCGAAGCGACCCTGCGGCTGTTCCGGCGGTTCTTCCGGGACCCGGAGCACGGCGGGTACTTCTCGCACATCGACCCGCTCCGGCTCAGCCCGCACGAGGCGTCGCTCGGGCCGAACCGCGCGCGCAAGAACTGGAACTCGATCGGCGACCACGCGCCGGCGTACCTAATCAACCTGTTCCTCGCGACCGGCGACGAGCGGCACGCGGACATGCTGGAGGAGACGTTCGACCTGATCGTCGAGCACTTCCCGGACGAGGGCAGCCCGTTCGTGCGCGAACGCTTCCACGCCGACTGGACCCCCGACTCCGGCCACGGCTGGCAGCAGGACCGCGCGGTGGTCGGGCACAACCTCAAGATCGCCTGGAACCTGATGCGGATGAACGCGATCCGCCCCAAGGCGGCCTACCGGGAACTGGCCGCCCGGATCGGCAAGGCCCTGCCCGAGTACGGCGCCGACCTCCGCCGCGGCGGCTGGTACGACGTCGTCGAGCGGACGCCGGCCCCCGGGCACGGCCGGCACCGGTTCGTCTGGCACGACCGCAAGGCGTGGTGGCAGCAGGAGCAGGCGATCCTCGCCTACCTGGTGCTCGCGGGCAACGGCGGCGACCCCGCCTTCCTCGACCAGGCACGGCAGGCATCGGCGTTCTACAACGCTTTCTTCCTCGACCACGACGAGGGCGGCGTCTACTTCAACGTGCTCGCCTCCGGCGTCCCCTACCTGCTCGGCACCGAGCGGCTCAAGGGCAGCCACTCGATGAGCATGTACCACGCCTCCGAGCTGTGCTACCTCGCCACCGTGTACCAGCGGCTGCTGATCGGCGGGGAGCCGCTGTCGCTGTGGTTCCGCCCGCGCCCCGACGGGTTCGCCGGCCGGGTGCTGCGGGTGGCGCCGGACGCGCTGCCGCCGGGGCGGGTCCGGCTGGACTGGGTCGAGGTCGACGGCCGCCCGTACGCCGCCTACGACCCCGACCGGCTGCTGGTGCGCCTGCCCGACAGCGCCGGCGAACTGACCGTGTGCGCCCACCTCTCGCCGGTGGACCGCTGATCGCCCGATGGAGACCGGAGAACCGCTATGGAAGTCGCGAAGTACATGCAGGGCGCGGTCACCGTGATCGCGCTGGACGGGGAACTCGACAGCAGCACCGCCCCCCGGGTGCACGAGCAGCTCGGCGACCTGGTGCCGCCGCGCGGGCTGGTGCTCATCGACCTCGGCCGGACGTCGTACATGTCCAGCGCCGGGTTGCGGGTGCTGCTGCTGGTCTACCGGCAGGCGCAGGCCAACGGCGCCCGGCTGGCGCTCGCCTGCGCCCCGCCGGACGTCCGCGAGGTGATGGCGGCGACCGGGTTCCTCGGCTTCTTCACCGTGACCGACACGCTCGCCGAAGGGCTCGCCGCACTCGAGCCGTGAGAAGCGAACCGGACGCAGGAGGTGTGATGAGCTGGACGTCGTTGCCGGCGCGGATCGACGCGTACCCGACCCACCGCATCGGCGGGTTCGAGGTCCGCGCCGGGCAGCCGCTGCCCTTCGGGGCGACACCGGTGCCCGGCGGGGTCAACTTTTCGGTGTACTCGAACAACGCCACCGCGATGACCCTGGTGCTCTTCCCCGTGGGGGAGGACGAGCCGCTCGCGGAACTGCGCTTCGACGAGTCCTTCCGGATCGGCGGGGTGTACGCGATGACGGTGTTCGGCGTCGACCCGGAGGCCATCGCCTACGCCTACCGCGCGGACGGCCCGTTCGCGCCGGCCGAAGGCGACCGGTTCGACGGCCGGGCGCTGCTCGTCGACCCGTACGCGACCCTGCTGTCGGGGCGCGAGCGCTGGCGGTGCGGGCCGGACCGGCCGTGGCGCTCCCGGATCGCGCCCGCCGACTTCGACTGGGAAGGCGACCGGCCGCTTCGGATCCCGCCCGAAGACCTGGTCGTCTACGAGACGCACGTGCGCGGGTTCACCGCGCACCCCAGCTCCGGTGTCGGCGCACCGGGCACGTTCGCCGGGCTGGTGGCCAAGATCCCGTACCTGGTCGAACTCGGCGTCACCTGCGTCGAGCTGATGCCGGTGTTCGAGTTCGACGAGCGCGACAACGTCCGCACCGACCCGAGCACGGGCGAGCCGCTGGCGAACTACTGGGGCTACAGCACGGTCGGCTTCTTCGCGCCCAAGGCCGGCTACGCCGCCACCGGGCGGCACGGCATGCAGGTCGACGAGTTCAAGCACACGGTCAAGGAACTGCACCGGGCGGGCATCGAGGTGATGCTCGACGTGGTGTTCAACCACACCGCCGAAGGTGACGAACGGGGCCCGACGCTGTCGCTGCGCGGGCTGGACAACCGCACCTACTACATGCTCACCCCCGACGGGCACTATTTCAACTTCAGCGGCACCGGCAACACGCTCAACTGCAACCACCCGGTGGTGCGCGGGTTCGTGCTGGACTGCCTGCGCTACTGGGCGTCGGAGTTCCACGTCGACGGCTTCCGGTTCGACCTCGCCGCCATCCTCGGCCGCGCCACCGACGGCGTCCCGCTGGCCAATCCGCCGCTGCTGGAGGCCCTCGCGCACGACCCGGTGCTGCGCGACTGCAAGCTGGTCGCCGAGGTGTGGGACGCGGGCGGGCTGTTCCAGGTGGGCAGCTTCCCGGACTACTGCCGCTGGGCGGAGTGGAACGCCGGCTACCGCGACGCGCTGCGGCACTTCCTCAAGGGGGACGTCGGCAGCGTGGCCGAGCTGGCCACCCGGTTCGTCGGCTCGCCGGACCTCTACGCCCGCCGCGGCGCGGTGGCCTCGGTCAACTTCGTCACCGCGCACGACGGCTTCACCCTGCGGGACCTGGTGTCCTACAACGACAAGCACAACGAGGCCAACGGCGAGGACAGCCGCGACGGCGAGAACCACAACATCTCGTGGAACTGCGGGCACGAGGGCCCGGTGGACGGCGGCCCGGTCGCCCGGCTGCGCGACCGGCAGGTCCGCAACGCGCTGCTGATCCTGCTCACCAGCCACGGCATCCCGATGCTGCTGGCCGGCGACGAGGCCGGGCGGACCCAGCACGGCAACAACAACGCCTACTGCCACGACGACGAGCTGTCCTGGTTCGACTGGACGCTGGTCGAGCGCAACGCCGGGCTCGTCCGGTTCACCCGGCACCTGATCGCCTTCCGCCGGGCGCACCCGTGCCTGCGGCGGCGGCGCCAGCCGACCGGGCGCAGCCAGGGCCTGTTCCCGGACGTCAGCTGGCACGGCGTGCGCGCGTGGACGCCGGACTGGTCGCCGCACAGCCGCGTGTTCGCCGCGATGCTGTGCGCCCGCGACGCGAGCGGCGCCGACGACTGCGTCTACGTGGCGGCCAACGCGCACTGGGAGCCGCACGAGCTGCAGCTGCCCGGGCTGCCGCCCGAGCTGACCTGGCACCGGTTCGCCGACACCGGCGCCGGGCCGGGCGCGGACAGCCACGCGCCCGGCACCGAACCACCCCTGCCCCGGCAGGACTCGGTCCGGCTGGCCCCGCGGTCCGCCGCGGTGCTGCTCGCCCGGCCGGGCCCGGCCGCGGCGCGATCGCACGAGGAGTGAACCACCGATGAGTGTTCCCACGGACTTCCAGGCCAAGCTCGACGTCGACGACGGGACCGCCACGGTGTGGCTGTCCGGCGAACTCGACTCGCGCTCGGCGGCCGTGCTCGACGAGCTGGTCACCAGCGCCGTCGAACAGCGCGTCCGCCGGATCGTCCTGCTGGCGGGCGAGCTGACCTACCTGTCCTCGGCCGGGTTGCGCTGCCTGGTCTTCGCGCACCAGAAACTGGGCCGCAGCGGCGACATCGTGCTGGTCGGCGCCCGGCCGGAGGTGGCCGAGACGATCCGGCTGACCGGGTTCGACCGGGCGATCGTGATGCAGAGCCGGGCGGAACCCTGATGGCCGCGCGCAGGCTGCTGGTCAACAGCGGTGACGACGTCAACGGCGTGCTGGCCGGGCTCGTCGCCGAACTCGCCGCGCAGGGCGGGCTGGCCGCGCCCCAGGCGTACCGGCTGCGCCTGGCCGCGGACGAGATCACCACGAACATCGCCTGCCACGGCTACCGCGGCGAGCCGGGGGTGATCGACCTCGGCGGCTACGCGGCCCACGGGCGGGTGTGGCTGAGCATCGAGGACGACGCGCCGCCGTTCGACCCGCGCGGCCACCACCCCGACCCCCGGCTGTCGGCCGAGCCGCCGCTGCGTGCGGCGGGCGGCCTCGGCCTGCACCTGGCCCTGACCGTCGTCGACGAGTTCGGCTACGAGCACGTGCGCGGCCGCAACCGCAACGTCCTGGTGCTGCACCGGGAACGCCGCGGGCACCGGGGCGTCCCGACCGACGGAGGAAACGATGAGCGGTACGACCGCGCTTCTCGTCGCTGACAGCGAAGACCCCGCTCCCGAGCTCGAGCGGGTCCTGCGCGCGCAGGACATCGGCCTGACCAAGGTCAGCGCGGCCGGGTTCGCCGACCGGCCCGGCGGCCGGCTCGACGCCGACGTGCTGCTGGTGTCGGCCTCGCTCGGCCTGCAGCGGGTCGCGCTGATCGCGCAGCAGGTCGCGGTGACCGGCGCCTCGGCCACGCTGCTGGTGTTCCCGGAAGGGGAGGACTTCGGGTCGCTGGAGGCGTGCGCGCGCGGCGGGTTCGACTTCGTCGTCCCGCCCTACCTGCCGGGGCTGCTGCGGAGCCGGATGACCTCCTGCTGGGAGCGCTGGCAGCTGACCATGACGGTGGAGGAGATGGCGGCCGCGGCGAGCGTGCGCGAGTACGAACGCGACCTGAGCATCGCCCGGGAGATCCAGTCCGGGTTCCTGCCGCAGGAGCTGCCGTCGGCGCCGGGCTGGGAGTTCGCGTCGCGGTTCCGCCCGGCGCGGCAGGTGGCGGGTGACTTCTACGACGGCTTCGAGCTGGTCAACGGCCGCCGGCTGGGGTTCGTCGTCGCCGACGTCTGCGACAAGGGCATCGGCGCCGCGCTGTTCATGGCGCTGATCCGGACGCTGCTGCGGCACACCGCCGAGCACACCGGCACGCTGAGCCCGGTGGACGCCGTCCCCGACGTCGTCGCCGGCGGCCCGGCGCTGCCGCCGCTGCTGTCCCTCGGCGCCGGCCCGCTGATCCAGGCCGTGCTCGGCACCAACCGGTACATGGCCCGCAACCACCTCCGGCAGGGGTACTTCGCGACCGTGTTCTTCGGCGTGCTCGACCCGGATTCCGGGGCGCTGCTGTACATCAACGGCGGCCACAACCCGCCGGTGCTGGTGCGCGCGGACGGCGGGCACGAGCTGCTCACCCCGACCGGGCCCGCCGTCGGCATGATGCCGGGCAGCGCGTACACGCTCGGCCACACGAGCCTGCAGCGCGGCGACACGCTGTTCCTCTACACGGACGGGGTGGTCGAGGCCCGCGACCGGGCGGGTGCCCTCTTCGGCATGGACCGGATGACCGCGGTGGCCGGGCGGGCGGGGACGGCGGCCGAGAAGCTGCTGCTCGAAATGGAGGACGACCTGTCCCGGTTCGTCTCCGGCGCCGAGCAGTCCGACGACATCACCATGCTCGCCCTGCACCGGCGGAGCCGCCCGTGACGCCGTTCCCCGGCGGGAAGGTGCGCGGCAGCAGGGTCGCCGTCGTGGGCGGCAGCGTCGCCGGGTGCGCCGCGGCGATCGCGCTGGCCCGCGCGGGCTGCGCGGTCACCGTGTTCGAACGCAGCCGCGGCGTGCTGGCCGACCGCGGGTTCGGCATCGGGCTGGCCGGGCCCGCCTGGCAGGAGTTCGTCGACGCCGGCTACTTCGCCGCGGCCATGCCGGCCCTGACGTGCCGGTCGCGCTGGTGGGTCGTGCCGGACCCGGCGGCGGCCGAGACCGGGCGCCTCGCCTGGCGCCAGCCCCTGGACCTGCGGCTGACGAACTGGGGCCTCGCCTGGCGCGGCCTGCGCGAGCGCGTCCCGGACGCCGTCGCCTGGCACACGGCGACGGTGACCGGCGTGCGTGACACGGTCGCCGGCGTCGACGTCACCGCGGACGGCGCGACCGGCCGGTTCGACGTGGTGGTCGGCGCGGACGGGTACGCCTCCCTGGTCCGGCGCGTCGCCGGCGGCGGTCGTCCCGGGTACGCGGGCTACGCGCTCTGGCGCGGCAATTACCCGGTGTCGCGCCTCGGGAGCCTGCCGCCGGCGTTGCGCGGGGCCGGGGTGTCGGTGATGTTCCCGGGCGGCCACGCGGTCTGCTACCTCATCCCCGGCCTGCCGGGCGCGCAGACCCGGGTGAACTGGGCGGTGTACCTGCCGTTGCCGCGACCGGCCGGGCTGCTGTCCCTGCCCCCGGGCACGGTCGGCGACGGCCTCGCGGCCGCACTGGACCAGGTCGTCGAGACCCACTTCCCGCCGGCGTGGGCCCGCGTGGTCCGCGCGACGACCCGCGCCGAGCTGGCCCTGCAGCCGATCTACGACCTGGCTGTGCCCCGCTACGCCAAGGGCCGCCTGCTGCTGGCGGGTGACGCGGGAGCTTTGGCCCGCCCCCACGCGGGCGGCGGCGTGACGAAGGCGATCCAGGACGCACTGGCCCTGGAGTCGGCCTGCCACGAGCACCCCCGCTGGGACACGGTCCTGCCGGCGTACGACACGGCCCGCACGGCGAAGGGAGCGGAGCTGGTAGCCCTCGGCCGCCGGCTCGGCGCGGCCCAGGTGGGCCGGACCCCGGAGTGGACGACGATGGACGAGGAGGGCTTCCGCCGGTGGTGGCACTCCACGCTGGACGGCCGGCCCCGGTGACCGCCGGCGGCTCCCACCCGGAGCGGCGGCGGTTCAGAGGGGCGGCCCGCTCGGGGTGGATGATCTCCGCCGGGGCACCCGGATCCCGGCAGCCCCGCAGTGAGCCCACCGCAGTGGGCCCACCGCAGTGGGCCCGTGGCGGCCACCCGTAGGGGAGGCGGCCGCCACGGGCCGGTCAGGATGCCTGGTCTGCGTCGACCGGCTCCGGCATGCGGTGGTGGATCAGCTCGGCCAGCTCCGCGATCGAGGCCGCCTGCAGGAGCTCGCGCACGCTGATCGCGATGTCCAGCTCCGATCGCAGCCGGTAGGCCAGCTTCACCGCGAACAGCGAGTTCAACCCCAGCTGCGTCAGCGGCACGTCGAGCTGGACCTCGCCGGTGTCGATGCCGAGCAGGGCCGTCGTCCGGCGGAGCAGGTCCTCCGCGCACTCCTCCGGCGTGCTCGGGCCGCGGCGGGGGCGGTCTCGCGGCTCGTCGAACCGCTCCGCGGCAACGTGCCGGTGGGGCAGCGCGATCACCGGGGACGTCCACGCCCCGGCGCCGTCGTCGACCCAGTACCGCTCGCCCTGCCAGGGGTAACCCGGCAGCGGGACGAACGCGCCGCCTTCGGTGAGCCGCGCCCAGTCCGGGTCGCAGCCCGCCGCGTACGCGGTCGCCAGCGCCTGCAGCATCGTCGCCACTTCGGGCCGGTCGCGCTCGAGGGAGCCGGTGACCGTGGCGGCCGCCGCGCCCGCGGCCTCGATGCCGTCCTCGATCGCCGCGTGCAGGATCGGGTGCGGGCTGATTTCGACGAACAGCACCGGCCGCGGGTCGGCGAGCACCGTGCCGACCGCGTCGGCGAACCGGACCGGCAGCCGCAGGTTGTCCGCCCAGTAGCGGCCGTCCAGCTCGGCGCCGCCGACCACGCGGTTGCGCACGGTCGAGTACAGCGGCACCCGGCCTTCGCGCGGGCGCAGCCCGGCGAGCGACCGTTCGATGTCCGGGCAGAGCCCGGCCACCTGCGGCGCGTGCGACGCGTAGTCGACCTGCACCTGCCGGCAGTGGACGCCGGTCGCGCGCAGCGGCGCGACGACCTCGGCGAGCGCGCCGGGATCGCCGGACAGCACCGTCGCGTGCGGGCTGTTGACCACCCCGACGCAGACCCGGTCGGCGTGCGCACCGATGGCGCGGACCGCCCGGTCCTCGCCCAGCTGCACCGCCCACATCGCACCCGGCGTCCGGCGGCGGGCCAGCAGCCCGCTGCGCCGGCAGATCACCGCGGCACCTTCGGCGACGGTCAGCGCGCCGGCGGTGACCGCGGCGGCCACCTCGCCCATGCTGTGCCCGATCAGCAGCTCCGGTTCGACGCCCCGGCTGCGCCAGGACGCGGCCAGCGCCACCTGCACCGCCCACAGCACCGGCTGCACTTCGTCCATAGTGGACAGTGGGTGACCCGACTCCAGGGCCGCCAGCACGGAGAACCCGGCCTCGGCACGCACCGCCCGGTCGCACTCGGTCAGCCGCGCGGCGAACACCCGGTCGGTGCGCAGCAGCTCGCGGCCCATCCCGGGCCACTGCGAACCCTGCCCCGGGAAGACGAACACGACGCGGGGCGCGTGCACCGGCGCCGGCGGGGCGCCGTGCCCGCCGGCCACCGCGATCAGCTCGTCGGCCAGCTCGGCCCGGTTCCGGCCCACCACCGCCACCCGGCGTTCGTGGTGGGTGCGCCGGCTGCCGGCGGTGTGGCAGACGTCCGCTGCGGACGGCCCGTCGGGGGCGCTGAGCAGCTCGGCGGTCGCCGCGGCGAGCGTCCGCAGCGCGGTCGGATCCTTGGCGGACAACGGAAGCAGGTACGCCGGCGCGCTTTCGTCGTCCCGGGCCCGGCGCGGCGCGGGCACCGCCGGTGCCTCCGCCAGCACGGCGTGCGCGTAACCACCCGAGAGGCCGAAGGCGCTTACTCCGGCGAGGGCCGGGCGGCCGATCGGCGTCAGCGGTGTCCGTTCCCGCGCCAGCCGCAGCGGGCTGCCCGGCTCTTCGAAGACCGGCAGCGGCGTGCGGACGTGCAGCGTCTGCGGCAGCTCGCGGTGGTAGAGCGCCAGGGCCGCCTTCAGCAGCCCGACCACCCCGCCCGCGCCCTCGAGGTGACCGACGTTGGACTTGGCCGAGCCGACCAGGCACGGCCGGGCCGGGTCGCGCTGCTCGCCGAGCACCGTGGCCAGCGCGGCCAGCTCCACCGGGTCGCCCGCGGGGGTGCCGGGCCCGTGCGCCTCGACGAAGTCCACATCGGCCGGTGAGACACCGGCGTCTTCGTACGCCGCCCGCAGCATGGCTTCCTGGCCTTCGATGCCCGGCGTGGTGAGCGTGCCGCCACTGCGGCCGTCGCCGCGCACCGCGGTTCCGATGACCGTCGCGTAGGTCCGGTCGCCGTCGGCGTCCGCGTCCTCCTGCCGCTTGAGCACCAGCACCACGGCGCCTTCGCTGCGCACGTAGCCGTCGGCGTCCCGGTCGCCGAACCGGCAGCGCCCGGTGGGGGAGAGCATTTCCGCCTCGCTGAGCGCGAAGTACAGGTCGGGCGAGAGCAGCAGGTTCGCGCCGCCGACGATGGCGAGATCGATTTCGCCGGAGCGCAGCGCGCGGCCGGCCACGTGCACCGCCAGCAGGGCGGTGGCGCAGGTGGACTCCAGCGCCATCACCGGGCCGCGCACGTCGAGGTGGTAGGCGATCCGGCCCGCGGCCATTCCGCCGGCCTCGCCGCCCATCGCCGCGTGCAGGTCGTGGCGACCGGCCGCGCGCAACACGTCCCAGTATCCGGAATTGCACATGTTCACGTAGACGCCGGTATTGGAGCCGGCCAGTTCCGGCGCGGTCCGCCCGGCGTCTTCCAGGGCCTGCCAGGTGACTTCCAGCAGCATCCGCTGCTGCGGGTCCATTTGCTCCGCTTCGTTGGGCAGAATGCCGAAGAAACGTGCGTCGAATTGGTCGATCCGCTCCAGGAAGCCGCCGCTGCGGCTGCGGATGGTGTGCGGCTTTCCCATTTCGGGTGAGAACCACCGGTCGACGTCGAAACGGTCGTCCGGAACCTCGGTGACGGTGTCCTGCGCGGTCCGCAGCACCTCCCAGAACTGCTCCGGAGTTCCGGCGCCGGGCAACCGGCAGGCGGCTCCGACAATGGCGACACCCTGCTCGGCGGGAGTTTGCCGGGCACGGTTCCTGCTCGTCCGCAAGATCATAACTTCCCCTCGTGCTGCCGCGGGACACCAGTTGCGATCCCGGAATGGCGGGCATGACCTTTTGTGTTTGTCGTTCCCCAGTCGGCGGATCTGCTGCTCGTGGCCGTAACCGCCAATGGCGGTCCGTCGACACTGAGCAGGATCGGCGCACTGCGCACAGCCTGTCGCGCCGACCGACCGGTGGTCAACGACCAAATAACGGAATGCCGAAACGCCGTGGCCGCTATTCCGTCGCGGCAGGCAGGTGCAGGACGACGCCGGAGGGAATGAACTCCGGTGACTGCAGGGGGACGATGCGCATGGCCTGCACGCCGAGGTGCCCGTGGCGGAACAGCCGCACGGCCGACCGGTGCTCCAGGACTTCGTGACTTTCCCACCACTGGGCGAAAGCCGGGCTCAGCCGGGTGAACTCGGCGATGCGCGCGCGGATGTGCGGGTCGTCGGGGTGGCGGGCGCACTCGGCGCGCCAGCGGGCGACCGAGTCCCGCGTGACGACCTCCCAGTCCACCAGCCGTTCGCGCGCCAGCGGCGAGGAGAGCAGCCAGTGCAGGATGTTGCGTTCCGGCGGCGGCAGGACGGCCCAGTCGTCGTACCACTCGCAGGCCGCCTGGTTCCACGCGATCAGCGCGCAGTACTGGTCGGCGGCGTAGACCGGGTACGGGCTGTCGTCGAACTGGGCCACGATCTGGCGGATGAGGTCGGCGGCGGTGACGTCCGTCGTCAGTGGAGCGGCCTGGATGACCGAGCCGTGCGCGAGGCTGTGCACGTACCGGCGTTCGTCCTCGGTCAGCCGCAGCACCCGGGCCAGGCTGTCGAGGACTTCGCGCGACGGCTGGATCCCGCGGCCCTGTTCGAGGTAGGTGTACCAGGTGGGACTGAGTCCGGCGAGGACGGCGACCTCCTCGCGCCGCAGCCCGACGGTCCGCCGTCGTGGCCCGGCGGGCAGCCCGACTTCGTCCGGCGTGATGCGCTCGCGCCGGCTGCGCAGGAACTTGGCCAGTTCCCGGCGGCTATCGCCTGCCGTGGGCATGCCGACCTCGGGCGCGCGGAACGAACGGACGAAAATCCCCCAGGCAATGGGCCATTCGGACAGCATACGGGCCGCGCCCGTCGCATCCGGGCGGCCACGGCGGTCCGCTGGTGTGAACTTTCCGCCGATTTCCGGCGAAACGACCTAACAGGACTATTCGCCAGGCGGGCGTCCGGTCCGGAAAGCGGCCGGGTGGTCCTTTCTTCGATCAGCGTTTCGTGCTGGAGGACACGTCCGCGGCAGCGGTTCGTGCGGCGCCGGTCAACGCGGCCATCGCGACGGCGACCTTCCACCCGCAGTCCGGCGCGGCGGCGTGGAACTCGCCGGCCAGCGAGGTCGCCTCGGTGATCCGCCCGGCGAGCAGCAGGGCATCGATGAGGTAGGCCCGCAGATAGGGCGCCATCCACGGGAGAACGGCCCGATCGGCTTCGGCGAGCACGAGCGCCCGCCGCAGGTGCGAGATGGCGGCGGCCCCCCGGCCGAGATCGAGGTGCCCGATGGCCTCGGCGGCATGGGCGAAGAGGGCGGCATGCCGGTCCCGGTGGTGCGTGAGACCGGAGAGGACATCGGCGGCCTCCGAGCGCCGCCCGGCCACGGCGAGCAGCCAGCCCCGGTAGGCGCGCAGCCGTTCGCGGTGCGGGGAAGCGGCGGCCGCGGCGGCGAGCAGGGCATCGGCTTCCCCGGGGTCCTGACGCCCGAAGGCCAGGCACATCGCGCGGAGCAGGACGGGATGCGGATCATCGGGATGGTGGCGCAAGGAGTTGCCGGCCGCGGCGTGGCCGGGCCGGGGACCGGTGGCGGGGTTTTGCGGCGGCTCGCCGGGAGCGGAGGTGGCGGGGCTGCGCCCCGGCCGCGCACCGCCGGGTTCGGCATGGTCGAGAGCAGGACGGCGGCCGGTACCGCCGAGGTCGGCGCGCTCGAGGGCACGGTCGGAACCGGTGCTGGGGGGTTCGGTGTGGTCTGGGGTCGCGCCGGTTTCTTTGCCGCTGCGGTAATCGGTTTCCGGCCGTGCCCCGCCGCCGGTGCCTGCGCCGCGGCGGTGATCGGTTTCCGGCCGTGCCCCGCCGGGGTCGACGTGGCCGAGGGGCGCGCTGGCGGAATCCTGCTGGTGGCCGGGTGTTGCGCCGCCGGGGTAATCGGTTTCCGGCCGCGCCTCTCCGCCGATTCCTGCGCTGCCGCGGTGATCGGTTTCCGGTCGTCCGCCGCCGGGCTCGGCGTGGCCGAGGGCTGCGCCGGAGCCCGCCTCGCCGCGGTGATCGCTTCCCGGCCGACCGCCCGCAAGCCGGCCGCCGGTCGGCCGAGCGTGGTGGCTCGCCCCGCCGCCACGGGCCGGCTGGTCCAACGCCTCGAAGGCCTCCGCCGCGCGGCCCCGCAGCAAGTGCACCGCCGCCTTCACCAGCGCCACCTCCGCGCCCGCTCCGCTCCACGCCGCCAGGCGGCACAGGTCCTCCACCTGGTCCAAGGCCAGGGATTCCCAAGCGCGCGCCACCGCCGCCAGCAGGTGGGCGACGCCGCGGCACGTCAACGCCGGGCCCTCGGCCGGGGGTGCGTCCGTGAGGCGCCAGCGTCCGCCCTCGTGGATCATGCGCGTGCGCAGCTCCTGCCGGACCACGATGTCGTGCAGCAGGCCCGGGTTGCCCGCCGTGGCCGCGTGCAACGCCTCCGTCGTCGCCGAGCGGACCGGGCCGTCCATCAGCTTCGCCAGGACCGCGCCCACCTCGTCGAGCGACAGCGGGGGCAGCCGGACCGTCTTGATCCCGCGTTCGTAGCGCAGGCAGTCCACCGGGTCGCCGCCGCCCGGGCGGGGCGCCGGGACCGGGTGGGTGAGCAGCAGGAACGCCCCCGCGTGCCGGTTGAGGTGCTGCAGCACCAGCATCGTCGCGTGGTCGGCCAGGTGCGCGTCGTCGGCCAGCAGCACCGGGCGGCGGCCCGCGGCCAGCGCCCGCACCGCGTCCGCGACCTCCCGGACCGCGTCGCGGCCCGCCGGCGGGGCCGCGCCCGCCGGCAGCAGGTGCCGCAGCGACGAGAACGGCTCGTGCCCGCCCGGGCGGACCTCCAGCAGCGCGTCCCGCCCGGGATCGAGGCCCGCCAGCGCCTTGCGCACCACGCTGGTACGGCCGATGCCCGGCTCCCCGACGACCACGAGCGGGTCCGGCTCGCGTTCGGCGAGGCGGGACCGGATCCGTTCGAGGTGCTCGGCGCGGCCGACGAAGTGCCAGTCCATCGGATTCCCCTTTCCGCTGGTGGATGAGTGTTCACGCTCGCCCGGACAGCGGAACCGGTCAAGATCGAGCTGACGGAGTGTGACCAGTTCCGTCACTCAACCGAGTGCAGGCATTCCCAGTACCACTACAAGCCGGTTCTGTTTGGTGAGCGCTCACCGGAGCAAGCTCGAAGAACAGAACGGACTGGAGGCCGGTGGGATGAGCGGACGCGTGCGGCACGGCGGAGATCCACGGCGACACGGGACGGTGGTGCTCCGGTGATCCCGGCGGTCCTCCTGCTCGCCGGGGTCGCCCTGCTCGTGCTGACGTGGCTGAGCGTGCTGCGCACGGTGTTCACCCCGCGCCAGCGGTCCGGCCGGCTGATGCGGGTGGCCGTCCGGGGCGTCGGCGGCGGGGGAGCCGCCCTCGCCCGGTGGCTGCCGCCCGGTGGCCGCGAGCGCGTGCTGGACCTGTGCGCCCCGCTCGCGTTGATGCTCGTCGGCGGTGGCTGGGTCGTGGCCACCTTCGCCGGGGCCGCGCTGCTTTCCCCGGCACTGGCCGGGATTCCGCCGACGCCGGGCGGGATCGCCCGGTTCATGGTGCTGCGCGACGACTCCGGGGCGGCCGTGCTGGCCGTCGCGGGCTGGCTCGCCGTGCTGCAGGTGCTGCTCGTGTTCGGGCTGCACCTTTCGCGGATCATCGCCGCCTACAGCCGTCGCGAACGGATGGTCGCCGCGCTGTCCACGCACAGCACCAAGCCGTCCGAAGCGGAGTTCCTGCTCGCCGAGCACCTGCGGTTCGGCTCGCGGGAACACCTCGACGACCTGTTCCGGCAGTGGACCGCCTGGCTGGCCGACATCCGGGCGACCCACACCGGGTACCCGGCGCTGACCTGCTTCCGGCCCGCCGGCGAGCTGTGCTGGCTGGACGCGGCGGTGCTGGTGCTCGACGCCGCCGCACTGACCCACGCCGTCGCGCCCGCGTGGGCCCCGCACAGCGCGCGTTCGGTGCTCGACGCCGGTTCGAGCTGCCTGCCGGCCCTGGCGCGGCAGCTCGGGATCGACCTGCCGCGGCCCGCGGTGAGCCTCCAGGGGAGGGAGGAACGCGGGTTCGAACACAGCGTCCGCGTGGCCGTGCTCGCCGGTCTGCCCGAGCAGCGCGGCTACGGCGAGGCGTGGGCGCACTTCCAGGACTGGCGCACGCGGTACGCGCCGCAGGCCGCGGCGATGCGTGTCCGGTTGCACTACGCCCACGGCGAGGACGAGCTCGCCGTGGGCCGGGTCGGCCGCGCCGCGGCCTGATCCACGGCACCAGAAGCAAACCGTCTGGGGGAACCATGACCACTGCCCGCATCGAGAGCTTCGTCCCGGTCGCACCCGCCGATCCGGTGGACCTGTCCGCCTTCTGCCAAGAGCTGTTCGCCTCCTTCGCCCGGTCCGACCAGCGCCGCTGGGGCGAGGTGTACGTCCGCGGGCTGTACTCCCTACCGGGCCGCAAGACGATCCGCCGGATCTCCGACCACGTCGTCGGCTGGCGCGCCGACCAGTCGCTGCAGCAGTTCGTCAACCAGAGCCCGTGGCACTGGGCCCCGGTCCGCGGCGCACTGGCGCGCGCGGTCGCGGGCACGCTGCGGCCGCGGGCGCTGGTGATTTCTGAAGCGGTGTTCCCGAAGAACGGCGCCAGCTCGGTCGGCGTGGCCAAGCAGTTCGCCCCGAGCTGCCAGCGGGTGCTCAACTGCCAGCTGGGCCTCTCGGTGTTCCTCGCCTGCGACGAAGGCAGCGTGCCGGTCGACTGGCGGCTGCAGCTACCGAGGGAGTGGGACGAGGACAGCGCGCGCCGGACGCGTTCACGGGTGCCCTCGGGCGAGCGGCACCGGCCGCGCTGGGCGCACGTCATGGAGATGCTGGACGAGATGCTCGACGGCTGGGACCTGCCCGCGCTGCCGGTGCTCGTCGACGCCCGGCACGAGCGGCACGTCGAGGCGTTGCTGCGCGGGCTGGAACGCCGGGGCCTGCACTACGTCGTGCAGGTTTCCGAGGACACCCCGGTGGCGGGCGCGGTGCCGGCGGCGGCACTCGGCGCGCCGCAGCCCCGGACCGCGGGCGAGCTGGTGCGCCAGGCCCGCCGGCTCGGCCGGATGACGATGAACTGGCGCGAAACCGCGCACGGGCAGGCGAGCATTTCGCAGTTCGTGCTGGCCCCGCTGGCGCTCACCGGCCGCGGCCCGGCCCCGGCGCGGCTGCACCGCGGCACCCGGCAGCTGCTGGCCGAGCGGGTGTCCGGGCGGGCGCAGCCGGACCTGATCCACCTGACCAACATCACCCAGGCCCGGATGCCCGACCTGGTGCACCTGGTGCGCCGGCACCGCGGCGTCGCCGAGGACCTGACCCGCCTGCACGACGAATCGGGCCTGGCCGACTTCGAGGGCCGGTCCTTCCGCGGCTGGCACCACCACGTGACGCTGGCTTCGGTGGCGCACGCCTACCGGATCCTCCAGGAGAACGCCTACCGAGGCGTTCCGGAGGCCGCCCGGACCGCGGCCGGCGACGCGTGGCTCCGGCCGTACGCGTGAATCCCGTGACGGGAGCCCGGTTGCGCGGCATCGAGCTGTTCGCGGGGCTCGACGCCGGCCGCCTGGACTGGCTCGCGGCGGCCGGCACGCACCAGGTCCTGCGCGACGGCGAAAGGCTGTTCGACGACGGCCAGCACGCGGAGCACTTCTACGTGTTGCTGTCCGGAGAACTGCTGCTGAGCAAGCGGATCGACGGCCGCGAGCAGATCGTCGGCCGCCACTTCGCCGACCCGGCGGCGGCACCGCACGCGGCCGACAAACCGCCGGCCGCCCACCAGTACACGGGCGAGCTGCCCCTGCTGGCGGGCGGCGGTTACGTGGCGGCGGCGACGGCGGTCGGCCCGGTGGAGCTGCTCACCTACGACCGGGACACGTTCCTGCGGATGCTGGTCCGCTGCCCGGAGATCTGCCGGGTGCTGCTGCCGGTGCTGGTCTGGCGCATCCGCTCGTACGAGGCCCAGGCGGGCCGCCGCACGATGGTGGAGGGCCTGGGAACCCTGGCGGCGGGCCTGGCGCACGAGCTGAACAACCCGGTCGCGGCGGTGGTCAGAGCGGCCGCGGAGTTCGACCGGACGGCCACGGAGACGATCGAGGCGGCAACGGCCTGGGGCACGACGGCACTACCGGAGGAAAGGGCGGCGATCGACCGGCTGGTGAGTGCGGCGGAAGGGGATCCGGACCCCCCGGCCGGCGAGCGGCCGGGGCGGGATCGGCCGGCGAATCCCGCGTCGGTGCAGCCGGAGCCGTCGGCGGCAACCGGCCGGGGCGCCACGGTCGGCGAGCGGCCAGGGCTCGACGGGGTGGTGAGCCCGGCGGCTGCGCGCCAGGGGCCGTCGGCCTCGCCGGCAACCGGCCGGGGCGCCACGGCCGCCGAACCGCCGCCGCTCGCCGAGCCGGATCCCCTCGCCGTCGCGGAAGCCATCGATGCCGTCGCCGACTGGCTCGACGCGGCCGGCGTCCCCGGCTCCGCCGACCTTTCGCCCGCCCTCGCCGGGGTCACCACCGCCGGCCTCGACACCCTGGCCGCGGCCGTCCGCCCCGCGGTGCTCGACCTCGCCGTGCGCCTGCTCGCCGGGCGGCTCTCGGCGCGGGCCCTCGCCGCCGACGCGCAGGCTGCGGGGCGGGCGATCAGCGCGCTGGTCGCCTCCGCGGCCGCCTATTCCGACCTCGGCCGCGCCCCGGACCGCGAGGTCGACGTCGTCGAGGGTGTCGAAGCCACCCTTCAGGTCCTGGCTCCCACCCTCACGGGCCTCGACGTCGTCCGCGACTTCGCGCCGCTGCCGCGGGTGACCGCGGACCTCGGCGAGCTCAACCAGGTCTGGACCCACCTCCTCCGCAACGCCGCGGAGGCCATGGGCGGCCGGGGCGAACTGCGGCTGACCACCCGCCGGGAAGGCCCCTGCGCCGTCGTCGAAGTCCGCGACAGCGGGCCCGGCATCCCGCCGGACCTGCTGCCGCGGCTCTTCCAGCCCTTCTTCACCACCAAGGACATCGGCCACGGCACCGGCCTCGGCCTGCACCTGTGCCACGAGATCGTCACCGTCCGGCACAACGGCTCGATCGAGGCGGTGTCCGTGCCGGGGGACACCCGGTTCGTCGTCCGGCTGCCGGTGTCCGCGCGGCCGGGCGTCAGCTCCGGAGGGCCCGGCGCCAGTAGCCGGTGACGCTCCGCCGCAGCGCCTCGGGGTCGACGCTCGCCGGATCGAGCAGGCGTTGCAGCGCGATCCCGCGCAGCTGCCCGACGACGGCGGTCGCGACCTCGTCCGCGCGGACGTCCGGGTCGACCGTGCCGTCGGCGATCCCGGCCTCGACGTCTTCGCGCAGGTCGGCGCGGAAGGCCGCGTCGCGCTCGCGGAAGATCGGCGCCAGCTCCGGCTGGGTGGCGGCTTCCGCCCACAGCACCAGGAACGCCTGGGTGAACACCCCGATCCGGCCGAGCTCGCCGAGGTAGCCGCCGATCAGCCGCAGCAGGCGGTCGAGCCCCGGCGGCACGTCCTCGAGCCCCGGGACGAACCCGGCCTGCGTGGCCCGCGCGAGCCGTTCGACCAGGGCCTGCTTCCCGCCGAAGTGGTGGGTGACGATCCCGCGGCTGTACCCGGCGCGTTCCCCGACGCGGGCCAGGGTCAGCGAGCGCACGCCCTGCTCGACGACGAGCTCGGCGGCGGCGGTCAGCAACGCGGCCTCGGCCTGGTCGCGGCGTTCCTGCTGGGTGCGGCGTGCGCTCGGCATGCCGGGAGTCTAGCAAAGTAACTTGCGTGTCGACCAACAAGTATGTTTAAGCTGAAGGCGGAAGAGAGAGGTCCTGATGATCGAAATCGAAGAACGCGCCCTCGACACGCTGCTCGCCGACGACCCGGGCGGCCCGGTCGTGATGCTCAACCTGCTGCGGTTCCGCCCGGACGGCGGCCGCGAAAGTTACCGGCGCTACGCCGAAGCCCTGAACCGCGGGGTGAACGCCCGCTACGGCCTGACGGTCGAGTACCTCGGCCACGGCGGGCCGGCGCTCGTCGCCGAGGACGGGCAGGCGTGGGACATGGTGGCGCTCGTCCGCTACCCGGACCGGACGGCGTTCGCGGCCATGGTCCGCGACCCCGAATACCGGGCGATCGCCCACCTGCGTACCGAAGCGCTGGTGGAATCCGTGCTGCAGCCGACCACACCGGCGGGTCTTTGATGCCCGCGGTGTTCGTCCACGGGAACCCCGAAACGGCGGCGGTGTGGGACCCGCTGCTCGCCGAGCTCGGACGCACCGACGTGGTCTGCCTTTCGCCGCCCGGCTTCGGCGCGCCGCTGCCCGCCGGATTCGACGCGACCCCCGCCGGCTACCGCGACTGGCTCGTCGCGGAACTGGCGGCGTTCGGCGAGCCGGTGGACCTGGTCGGCCACGACGTCGGCGGCGGGCACGTCGTGAACGTCGTGCTGAGCCACCCGGAGCTGGTCCGCAGCTGGGTCAGCGACGCACTCGGCGTCCACGACCCCGGGTACGAGTGGCACGAACTCGCCCGTCGCTGGCAGACGCCGCGTGCCGGCGAGGCCGACGTCGCGGCGCGGTTCGGCGGGCCGGCCGGGGACCGCGCGGCGGTGCTGGTGGAGCGGGGGATGGGTGCCGCCGTCGCGGCCCGCGTCGCGGCGGGGCAGGACGCGGCGATGGGCCGCGCGGTGCTCAGCCTGTACCGGGCCGCCGCCGCGGCGGGCGCTCCCGGCCTGGGCGTGGCGCTGGAACGCGCGGCGACCCGGCCGGGACTGGCCATCCTGGCCACCGCCGACCACGTCGTCGGCACCGAAGCCCAGCGCCGCCGGTCGGCCGCCCGCGCGGGCGCGCGGGTCGCCGTCCTCGACGGACTGGGCCACTGGTGGATGACCCACGACCCGGCCCGCGCCGCCGCGGCGCTGACCGGGTTCTGGGCGACGATCCCCTGACGGTCAGCGGGCGGCGCAGGCCAGCCCGGACAACGGCTGCGCGGTCCCGGACACGACGGCGCCCCAGGTCGTCGTCGCCCCGGCGCCCAGTGACCCGTTGTAGGACTGGCCGGCCGCCTGCACCTGCCGGCCGGTCTGGGTCAGCGCGGCGTTCCAGGAGTTGGTCACCTGCTGGGTGTCCGCGAACGAGAACGACGTGGTCCAGCCGGAAACCGGCGTCGATCCGCTGTTGCGCACGGTGAACTGCAGCTGGTGGCCACCGTTCCAGGTGGACGTGACCGCGGCGGTCGCCGTGCACGACACCCCGGCCGGGCTGGTCGGCGTGGTCGTCGGCGTCGTGGGGGTGGTGGTCGGACCGGTGGGTGTGGTCGTCGGCGTGCCGCTGCCGGTCGTGTAGCTGATGGCGGTGTAGGCGGGTGAGCACCCGGACAGGCACTGGTCCGGCAGCGTGAAGCGGTAGACGCGGCCGTCGTTGACCAGCGCGTCGCTCGAGTCGCGGACCCGGATCGCGTAGGCGGTGCCCGCCGTGGCGGTCGGGCCGATGACGAAGGCCTGCCCCAGATCGCTGTCCGGCTGCGCCTGCTGCCAGGTGCCGTCCGCGCCGAGGAATTCCACGCCGTGGACGCCGTTGGGCAGGTGCGACACGGCGATGGCCGTCCAATACCGTTGCGCGCCTTGGAGGAAGCCGAGGTTCAGGTCGCCGGTGTAGCCCGGGGCCGGCACGTAGGACCACGAGACCTGCCGGTTGTTCCAGTGCGCCGGGTTCATGTCCCCGACCGAGGCGCCGTTCTTGACGAACCGGTTCAGCGACGCGGTCGAGAGGTCGAGGTGGCCGGGATCGTCGCGGCACCAGGCGTTCGCGTCGCCGCAGCTGTCCGCGACGACCATGGTCAGCTGGGCGCCGGCGTAGCCGTCGGTCACCCAGGAGCCGTTGCGGCAGAACGGTTGTCCCGGCGCGCCGTCGTTGACGCCGGTGCAGTAGCCGCCGATGGTGACCTGCACGAATCGCCCGCAGTTGCGGCCGTTGTCCCACAGCCCGATTTTGGCGGCCTGCGCCGGCGGGATCGGCCGCGGGTAGAAGCTGTAGTCGCCCGGGGTCCGGTAGACGTTGAGGGCCACGAAATCGGGCGAGTCGAGCATTTCCTGGGGCAGGCCGCAGCCGCCGTAGGGCGCGCCGAGCGCGTCGAAGTGGGTGGCGTTGCCGGTGACCGGCGTCGCCGGCGCGGCGCCCGACGGCCACGGCCACAGCACGGAAACACCCAGCACCAGCAGGGCGACCGCGGCGAGCACGGCCGGCCGCGCGGCACCCCGGCGGGAGGCGGACCCCATGGACTCTCCTTCCGCCTTTCGTGCCGGGGCAGGCGGAAGCGACCCCGGTGGCGACTTCTGGAAGCGCTCCCAGAGTCCTCCGGGGCCGGGCGGTTTGTCAATCGCCGGGTGCGCCCACGCGCCCGGGCCACCGCCGCGGCCCGGGCGCGAGCCGAGGTCCGCTCAGGGCCGCCAGGCCGGGTCGCGGCCGAGGAAGCCCATCAGCCGGTCCTGCGCCGAGGCGTCCTCGGCGACCGGCACCGCCGGGCCGAACTGCGCGCTGCCGCGCAGCACCTCCTCCATCGGCCGCATCCCGGCCAGCGTGGCGGCGCAGCGTTCTTCACCGAGGTCGGGCTCGCGGCCGAGGGCTTTGGCGAGATCCCAGCTGTGGAGCCAGATGTCGTTGGTGTAGAACTGGTCGAGCGCCTCGTCCACCGGCCGGTCGCCGGTGTGCGGGTTGCTCAGCACCCGCCCGGCGGGGTCTTCGACGATGGCCTGGATGTCGGCGACGTGCTGCTTCCAGGCGGCCGCCGGGTCGGCGTCGACGGCCAGCGCGGGCAGCTCGATCCCGGCGCCGCCGAGGAAGGCCCGCGACCATTCGACGAGGTGCTTCACGACGTCGAGCGCCGTCCACTCCGCGACCGGGCTGGGCCGGGTCCAGTCGCCGGCCGAGGCCGACTCCGTCAGCTCGGTGAAGCGGGCCGCGTCCTGCGCGTGCCGCTGAGCGGGTCCGGTGGATGTCATTCTCACGCCTCCTTGGCGAGCAGTTCGTCGAGCTTGGCGTAGCCCTCGGTGAGGCCGGTGTTCATCCCGCTCGCCAGCATGCCGTCGCGGGTTTCGAAGTCCTGCACCACACTCAGCACCCGCAGCCGGGTGCGGCCGCCCGGGAGTTCTTCGAGGGTCAGCGTTTCCAGGGCGACGCCGTCGGGCTCGCCGTCGTAGGTGAACGTCCACACGATCCGCTCGTTCGGCCGCACGTCGTGGAAACTGCCGTGGAAGGCGGCGATCTCTTCGCCGTTGCGGTCGTTGGCGAACGCCCACGCGCCGCCGACCCGCGCGTCCCACCGGGTGATCCGCGTGGTGACCGAGTGCGGCCCGATCCACTGCGCGTAGAGCTCCGGGTCGACGTGGGCGCGGAACACGAGCTCGGGCGGGGCGTCGAACTCCCGCACGATCCGGATCGTCGGGACCCGCCCGTCGGCCTGGATCTCGGTTTCGCGCTTCGTCATGGTCATGATGCGTCCTCGCGGGCTCGGGCCGGGTCGCCGGCCATCCGGCCCAGCAGGGAATCGAGGCGCCGGTAGCGTTCCTCGGCCTGCCGCCGGTACCGGTCGATCCACTTGGTCATCAGGTCGAACACCTCGGCGTCCAGGTGCACCGGCCGGCGCTGCGCGTCCTTGCTGCGCGTCACCAGGCCGGCCTCTTCGAGCACCTTCACGTGCTTGGAGACCGCCTGGAGGCTCATGTCGTAGGGCTCCGCCAGCTCGCCGACGGTCGCGTCCGCACCGGCCAGCCGGGCCACCAGGTCGCGCCGGGTCGGATCGGCCAGGGCCGCGAACACCCGGTTGAGCCGTTCGGTGCCTTCGTCCACCTGTCTTCTCAACTCCTCGGTTGAGCACGACGCTAGAGCCCGGCGCGGTCGTTGTCAACCGAGGAGTTGAGAAGCGGGCGGGGGTGCCGCGACCGGCACCCCCGCCCGTGCTTTCAGAAGCTGTCCGGAGTGCTGATGCGGCTCCGGACCAGTGCGCCGGACGCGGTCAGCGTGCCGGTGCCGTAATCGGTGCCCGCGCAGGTGCCGGGGCGCAACGCGGCGCTGCTTTCGTCCGCGTCGGAGTACGTCCAGTTCGCGTAGCTGATCTTGAGCTGGTCGAGCAGGTCGAGCCAGGTGGTGGTGCTCGCCTGGTCGAGCGTGCCGCCGCCGGTGGCGGTCACCGTGCCGAACTCCGTGACGAACAACGGCAGCTTCGCGGCCGCCCGGCTCACCGCGGCGCGGTAGTTGTCCTTGTGGCTGGCGGCGTAGAAGTGGAACGTGTACATGATGTTCGTGGCGTTGACCGGGTTGGTGACGATCTCGGTCTCGTTCGACCCGTCGGAGACGCCGAGGGACGACCAGCCGCGGGTGCCGACGATCACCACGGCGTCCGGGTCGGCGGCGCGGATCACCGGGATGACCTGCTCGGCGTAGCTCTTGATGCCGGCCCAGCTGACGCCGTTGGGTTCGTTGGCGATTTCGTAGATCACGTTCTTGCGGGCCGCGTTGCGCGCGGCCACCGCGGCGAAGAACGTCTTGGCGCGGTCGAGGTTGTAGTTGGGGTCGCCGGGCGTGAGGGTGTGGAAGTCGACCACCGCGTACATGCCGCGTTCCTCGGCCTCGCCGACCAGCGTGTTGACCCGGTCGGTGAACCAGGCCGGATTGGTCTCGTACCCCTTTTCCTGCACGTACATGGCGATGCGGAGCAGATCGGCGTGCCAGTCGCCGGCCAGCGCGTCCAGCGACCGGTCGTTGTAGCAGCTGTCGAACCACTGCAGGCCGTGGGTGCTCATGCCGCGTAGCTGGATCGCCCGGTTCGCCTCGTTGCACAGGTGGACGCCGCAGACGTGCAGCTGCCCGTTCGCCGCCAGCGGCGTGCTCCCGGGGGACGGCGTGGTGGGGGTCGTGGTGGGCGTGCTCGGCGTCGTCGTCACCGGGCCGGTGGACCCGGTGCAGGTGACGCCGTTGAGCGTGAACGCCGCCGGCACCGGGTTCGCGCCGGTCGTGGTGCCGGTGAAGCCGAGGTCGGTGGCGCTGCCGGTGGCCAGCGTGCGGTTCCAGTCGGCGTTGGCGGCCGTCGCGGTCGCGCCGGACTGCGACCAGGTGGCGTTCCAGCCCTGGGCCACCTTCTGGCCGCTGTCGGGGAAGGTGAACTGCAGCGACCAGCCGGTGATCGCGTCGCCCAGGTTGGTGACCTTCACCCCGGCCTGGAACCCGCCCTGCCACTGGTTGATGATCGTGTAGTCGACCCGGCAGCCCTGCGCCGCGGCCGAAGCCGTCGGCATCAGCAGCAGGCAAGTCGAGCCGAGAACCGTCGCGCCGGCGGCCGCCAGCGCAGCGATGGAGCGCTTCATCGAACTCCCTATGGTCTGAGTTTCGAATGTTTCACCAGGCTGGGAGCGCTCCCAGCCATGAGAACATCCGGCGTGGGGGTCCGTCAAGGGCGGCCGGTCAGCCGAGCCGCGGCAGTTCGCCGCGCGGCCCGGTACCGAGCGGCGACCACGCCGGCGAGCTGTCGGAGGTGGTGCCGACCAGGCGTCCCGGACCGATGCTCACCTCGCCGGTCGGTCCGGACGCCACCTGGTTCAGGCTGGTGGACAGGTCGGCTTCGACGCCGCCGGGCAGTTTCAGCCGGACCAGGAAGGGGAGGAAGAAGCCCAGCCACAACGTGATCAGCAGGCCACCGGCCACCGCGATGATCATCGCGCTGCCGGCGAGGCTGTTGCGGGTGATGGCCAGACTCTGCTCGGCGAGCGTCATCACCCGCCGCGCCTCGATGTGCTCGGGATCGTGGTGCAGGGCGCGCCGGCGGTAGAACGGCCGCGCCTGGGCTTCCGGCCCGCTTTCCCCGGCCTTGTAGGCCGCGACGCCGGCGACGTAGTGCGGGAACCCGGCGCGTTCATCGGCGTAGCGGACTACACCGGGCGAGGTGCCCACCGGCGGCTGGAGAGCCGGATCGTGACGAAGTGGTGCGCGGTGCGCTGCACCTTCCGCAGGGCCGGCGCCGACCGGCCGTACGAGGAGCCCACGTCCGGCAGCGAGGTGTTTTCATTGCTGCGCACCAGCCCCTTGCGGCCGGCGCGAACCGCATCACGGCTCCCGGTTGACCGAGCTGATCCCGTCCTGCAGCCGCTCCCGGACCCCCGACAGCGAATCACGCGCCGCAGGAGCCGGTGCTGTGGCCGGCTGGCCCGCCGGGCCCGGGACCGGGAACACCTGGTGCTCGCCGGGCAGGGGGACGCCGGGGCAGATGGTGGCCGGCGGGCGGGGGCTGCCGAGGAAGTAGGCGTTCACCAGCTTGTCCACACAGGAATTGCCGCTGACGGCGTACTGGCCGTGGAACGGGGAATCCGCCACCGAGATCATCGGGATCCCGGCCGCGCGCGCCGCCGCCTCCGCCTGTTCGTAGCCGGTCTGCGGGTCGAATTCGCCCTGGACCACCAGGATGTTCTTCGCCGCGCGTGACGACAGCGTCGGCAGGGGGTGCTGGGGCGGGTCGGACCAGAAGCCGCACGCTTCGCTGAGGCCGTACGCCCAGCCGAACAGCGGGTAGGCCGGCCCCTGCAGGTCGCTGAGCAGCTTGTACCAGCTCGCCGTCCGCGTCGGCTGGTCGCCGCACGCCACCGCCAGCCGCGTTCCCGGGACGTCGGCGTAGTCGGGCTCCGGCGGGTCCTCCGCGACGTCTTCGGCCGTCAGCCGGTCCGCCGGGCGGCCGAAGACGGCCCGGGACGCCCGGTCGAGGTCGTTCCGCAGCGCGGCGGGCGCCGGCGACGGCGTGGTCTTGCCGTCGAGCGCCGCCGCGCCCTTGGTGAGGATCAGGGCGCCGGTCATCCACTGCCGGGTGCTGCCGTTGCCGACGAAGACCGAGTCGAAGACGTCGGGCGGCACGCCCTTGGTCTTGAAGAACTTCCGCAGCTGCTCCCACTTGGCCCGGACCTCCGTGGCGGTCTTGCCGAGCTGGTCCGGGAACCGCCGCGCCAGCCACGGCGCGTAGACGCGGTCGAACTGGCGCTGGTCGATCTTCGGGAACGCTTCGAACGCGGCCTGGAGGCGGCCTTCGAAGTTGACGCTGGAGTCGAGGACCATCCGGCCGGTGTGCTCGGGGAACAGCGACGCGTACTTCGCGCCGAGCCAGGTGCCGTAGGAGAAACCGAGGTAGTTCAGCTTCTCGTCGCCCAGCAGCGAGCGGATCAGGTCCATGTCGTGCGTGGTCTGCCAGGTGGTGACGAACGGCGCGAGCGCGTCGCTCTGGCACGCCTCGGCCAGGACGCGCGGGGTCCGCTGGTGCACGCTGATGCTCTGCGCCGAGCGGTCGCGGGCGTCGAGGTCGTCGTCGTCCTGCGGCAGCCGCCCGAGCGGCACGCGGCAGACGTACCCCTTGTCTTCGCCGCCTTCCTGGCCGGTCCCGCGGGGGTCCATGCCGATGACGTCGTAGTGCTCGTTCAGCCCCGGCTCCAGGCCGGCCAGCGCGCCCGCCAGCGAGGTGCCCTGGCCGCCGGGCCCGCCCGGGTTCACCAGGATCGCGCCTTGGCGGGTCCCGGTGGCCGCCGCGCGGCTGATCGACACCTTCAGGTCGGTGCCCGCGGACGGCGCCGCCCAGTCCCGCGGCACGGTGATCCGCGCGCACTGCGCGGCCCGGGCGTGTCCGCCCTGCTTGAAGGGACAGGCACCCCAGGCGACCTGCTGGCCCCGGTAGGGCGCGAGCGGGTCGGGCGTGGTCGCGGCGGCGGGCGCCGTGGCCGCCACCAGGACCGAGACGGCCACCGCCAGCCCTGCTCGGGACGTTCGCACCGCAGTTTTCCTTCCTCGCGCACCGGCCGGGCGAAATCCAATCACGCCCGGTGGGGGCACGGCAGCGAAAAGTCGCGGCTCGCCGCCCGGATTCCCTCGATCCGGTGAACGCGGCGGCGCAGGTCAGGTGCGGTACGGGCCGTGGTTGCCGAGATCGGGCGCCACCCGCGGGTGCGGGCCCTCCTGGCCGGGGACCGGGGTGACGGCGGGCCGCCACGCCGGGTCGGTCGACGCCGGCTCGACGATCACCTCGGTGGCCGGCCGGACGTAGGTCTCGGTCATCCGCGGCTCGTTCTCCCGGTCCTGGAAGTGCTCTTCGACGAGCCGGTCCTGCCGGCGGCGGGAGAGCACGGCCAGCGTCAGCACGTGGGCCACGGCCATCAGCAGCAGGAAGACGCCGAGCCGCCCGACGAGCGCGGCCGTCGAGCCCGACCACTGCGGGCCGACGACCGAGAGCAGCGCGAGCACGCCGAACGAGACGAGGTGGAAGACGGTCACCACCATCCAGGCCATCGACCCGGTGCCCTCCGCGCCGTCCGGCCCGCTCAGGTACCGCCGGCCGCCGCGGTAGAGGACCTGGCCGTCCGCCACCACGAACACCAGTCCGATGATCAGGAACCCCGTGAGGTCGTTGTCGGGCATGCGTCTCCTCCTCGTTTCCGGCGGAGTACCCGGCCCGGCCGGGCCCGGGCAGTGATTCACCGGAACGAGCGAACGACCAGCTCACACCCGGGAATCATTCCCGGCCGCCGGACGCTGGAGGGGACGTGAAGAAGATTGGCTTCCTGTCGTTCGGCCACTGGTCGCCGGGCGCGCACTCCGGGACGAGGTCGGCCGCCGACTTCCTGCACCAGTCGATCGACCTGGCGGTCGCCGCCGAGGAGCTCGGCGTGGACGGCGCCTACTTCCGCGTGCACCACTTCGCGCGCCAGGCGGCCGGCCCGTTCCCGCTGCTTTCGGCGATCGGCGCCCGTACGTCGAAGATCGAAATCGGCACCGGCGTGATCGACATGCGCTACGAGAACCCGCTGTACATGATCGAGGACGCGGGCGCGGCCGACCTGATCTCGGGCGGCCGGCTCCAGCTCGGCATCAGCCGGGGATCCCCCGAGCAGGTGATCGACGGCTGGCGGTACTTCGGGTACGCCCCCGGCGAGGGCGAGACGGACGCCGACATGGCCCGTCAGCACACCGAGGTGTTCCTCAAGCTCCTCGAAGGCGACGGCTTCGCGCAGCCGAACCCGCGGCCGATGTTCGCCAACCCGCCGGGCCTGCTGCGCCTCGAGCCGCACTCCGAGGGCCTGCGCGACCGCATCTGGTGGGGCTCCGGTTCGAACGCGACGAGCGTCTGGGCGGCGAAGCTGGGCATGAACCTGCAGAGCTCGACGCTCAAGGACGACGAGACGGGCGAGCCGCTGCACGTCCAGCAGCGCAAGCAGATCGAGGCCTATCGCGAGGCGTGGACCGAAGCCGGCCACGAGCGGGAGCCGCGGGTGTCGGTGAGCCGCAGCATCTTCGCCCTGACCAACGAGCAGGACCGCGCCTACTTCGGCCGCGACCGCCACTCGCGCGACCAGGTCGGCATGATCGACGAGAACACGCGCGCGATCTTCGGCCGCTCCTACGCCGGGGAACCCGACGAGCTCGTGCGGCAGCTCAAGGAGGACGAGGCGATCCAGGCCGCGGACACCCTGCTGCTCACCATCCCGAACCAGCTCGGCGTCGACTACAACGCGCACGTGCTGGAGAGCATCCTCACCCACGTGGCCCCGGAGCTGGGCTGGCGCTGAGGAACGGCGGCCCGGTGGCGGCCGGGCCGCTCGTCAGCCGTGGGAGACGTTCAGGCCGTAGAACGCGACCCGCGCGCCCTTCGTCGTGCTGCTCGAAGAGGACTGGTTGTACGAGCCCGCCTTGAAGTACTGCTTGTACGCCTTGAACGACGACGGGATGCCGTAGTGCGTGGTGCTGCCGTTGACCGTGAGGTCGATGGTGTTCCCGCCGGAGATGCCGATCGTGTACGTCCACGTCTTGCCGACCGAGACGTGCCCGACGGTGTGCGCCGTCTGCCCGCCGTCGGGGGAGTTCTCGGTGCCCAGCACGATGTCGCCGCCGGCCCGGTAGTACAGCTCCAGCAGCGGTTTCGTCGACGAGCCGCCGGTGCCGAGGTGCACCTGGCCGACGCACACGTTCGACGTCACCGAGACCACGCGCAGGGTCGCGCTCAGCTTGTGCGACCCGCTCAGCGACCAGTTCGCGGCGGAGCCGTCGCGGTTCATCTCGCGCAGCTCCGACCGCGCGTAGTTCGAATTCGGCGTGGTGACGCCCTTCTCCGGCGCCCAGAAGGTCATCGCGCCGTCGCGGGTGTCGGTGTAGAAGTAGCTGTCCTGGAAGCCGTTGGCCCCCTGCAGCCGGGACGACGAGATGGTCGTCGGGCTGCCCGGTGAGCCGACCGGTTCCTGCAGCTGCCAGACGGAGAGGTCGAAGTTGCCGCCCGGAGCCACGGCCGGGTTCGCCGCCAGTGCGGGGAACGCGGTCGCCGCGGCCAGGGCCGGGACCGCCAAGAGGACGAGCAAAGCACGAACACGCGTCATCGGGTGTCCTTTCACGGTAAATGGTCTGGACAACCCGGCGGCGTGGAACTCACGGTAGGTCGGCCTTCACCCCTTGTCAAGATCGCCGGACACGCGAAACGGGCCCGGCCGGAAATCGGCCGGGCCCGTCTGCGGTGGTGACTCAGGCGAGGTCGAAGCGGTCGAGCTCCATGACCTTCGTCCACGCGGCGACGAAGTCCGCGACGAACTTTTCGCGGGCGTCGTCGCTGGCGTAGACCTCGGCCAGCGCCCGCAGCTGCGAGTTCGACCCGAAGACGAGGTCGACCGCGGTGGCGGTCCACTTGACCTCGTCGGTCGTGACGTCGCGGATCTCGTAGACGTTCTCCGCCGACTCCGACGCCTTCCACTTGGTGCCCGGCGCGAGCAGGTTGGCGAAGAAATCGTTGGTGAGCACGCCCGGCTTGTCGGTGAGGACGCCGTGCGCGGCACCGCCGTGGTTGGTGCCGAGCGAGCGCAGGCCGCCGACGAGAACCGTCATCTCCGGCGCGGAGAGGCCGAGCATGTAGGCACGCTCGAGGAGCAGCGTCTCCGGCTGCAGCTTCTCGCCGGAACGCAGGTAGTTGCGGAACCCGTCGGCGCGCGGCTCCATCACCTTGAAAGAGTCGACGTCGGTCTGCTCCTGCGAGGCGTCGGTGCGGCCCGGGTGGAACGGCACGGTCGTCTCGACGCCGGCGTCGCGCGCCGCCTTCTCGACGGCGGCCGAGCCGGCCAGCACGATCAGGTCGGCCAGCGAGATCTTCGCGCCGCCGGCCTCGTTGAACTCGCGCTGGACGCCCTCGAGGACCTCCAGGACCTTGCCGAGCTGCTCGGGCTGGTTGACCTCCCAGTTGCGCTGCGGCTCGAGCCGGATCCGGGCGCCGTTCGCGCCACCGCGCTTGTCGGTGGAGCGGAAGCTGGCGGCCGACGCCCACGCCGTGGAAACCAGTTCCGCGACGCTGAGCCCCGAGTCGAGAACCTTCGCCTTGAGGGCGGCGATGTCGGCGTCACCGACGAGGTCGCCCTCGACGGCCGGCACCGGGTCCTGCCACAGCTGCGGCTCGGCGACCCACGGGCCGAGGAAGCGGCTGACCGGGCCCATGTCGCGGTGCAGCAGCTTGTACCAGGCCTTGGCGAAGGCCAGCGCGAACTCGTCCGGGTTCTCCAGGAACCGGCGCGAGATCGGGCCGTAGACCGGGTCGAAGCGCAGCGACAGGTCCGTCGTGAGCATCGTCGGCTTGTGCTTCTTGTCCGGGTCGAACGGGTCCGGGATGATCTCCGGGGCGTCCTTGGCGACGTACTGCTTGGCGCCGCCGGGGCTCGTGGTGAGCTCCCACTCGTAGCCGAAGAGGATCTCGAAGAAGCGGTTGCTCCACTCGGTCGGCTTGTCGGTCCACGTCACCTCGAGGCCACTGGTGATCGTGTCCGCGCCCTTGCCGCTGCCGTGGGTGCTCAGCCAGCCGAGGCCCTGCGTCTCGAGGTTCGCGCCCTCCGGCTCCGGGCCCACGTGGTCGTCGGCGATGCCGGCGCCGTGGGTCTTGCCGAAGGTGTGGCCGCCGGCGATGAGGGCGACGGTCTCCTCGTCGTTCATCGCCATCCGGCCGAAGGTCTCGCGGATGAAGTGCGCCGCGGCCTCGAAGTCCGCGCTGCCGCGGGGACCTTCGGGGTTGACGTAGATGAGGCCCATCTCGGTCGCGCCGACCTCGGGCGCCATCTCCGAGTCGCTGACGTAGCGCTCGTCGCCCAGCCAGTCGTCCTCCGGGCCCCAGATGATCTCCTCGGGCTCCCAGACGTCGACGCGGCCGAACCCGAAGCCGAAGGTCTTGAAGCCCATCGACTCCAGGGCGACGTTGCCGGCGAGCACGAGCAGGTCGGCCCAGGAGATCTTCTGGCCGTACTTCTGCTTGACCGGCCACAGCAGGCGGCGCGCCTTGTCGAGGTTGGCGTTGTCGGGCCAGCTGTTGAGCGGGGCGAAGCGCTGGTTGCCGTCCCCGGCGCCGCCGCGGCCGTCGTGGATGCGGTAGGTGCCCGCGGCGTGCCAGCTCATCCGGATCATCAGGCCGCCGTAGTGGCCGAAGTCGGCGGGCCACCAGTCCTGCGAGGTGGTGAGCACCTCGGTGATGTCGCGCTTGAGCGCGTCGACGTCGAGCTTCGCGAATTCCTTGGCGTAGCTGAACTTTTCGCCCAGCGGGTTGCCCTTGGGAGAGTGCGCGTGCAGCACCGACAGGTCGAGCTGGTTGGGCCACCAGTCCTTGTTCGTGCGCGGACGTCCGCCCGTCTTCGGCTCCGGCGAGTCGATGGCCGGGTTTTCGCTCTCGCTGCCGTGCGAGGTCACCGAGTCGTGCGCGACCGGGCAACCGGCCGCCGCCTTCTTGTCCACGCCCTGCGCGCTGGACGGGTTGTCCTGGGTGGAGCTCATTTACTTCCTTCCGGGAGCGGCGAATCTTTTCGGGGACGGTCGGCCGCGCAGTCGGGGCAGGTGCCCCAGTAGACGACCTCCGCCTGGTCGATCACGAAACCGTGGTCGTCCGAAGCGGTGAGACAGGGGGTGTGGCCGACGGCGCAGTCGACGTCGGCTATCGCCCCGCACGAACGGCACACGACGTGGTGGTGGTTGTCACCCACCCGGGCTTCGTAGCGGGCGTTCGCACCGGCCGGCTGGATGCGCCGGACGAGCCCGGTGTCGGTGAGGGCCCGCAGCACGTCGTAGATCGTCTGGTGCGACACCGTCGGTTGCTCGGCGCGCACCAGGTCGATCACCGTTTCGGTGTCGACGTGGGGATGGTCCCGCAGCGCGGCCAGCACGGCCAGCCGGGGCCGCGTGACCCGCAGCGAGACCGCCCGCAACTGCGCTTCGAAGTCTGACATCACCACCGACCCTAGGATCTTTTCTGGAATGGGTCAAGTTTTGGCGTCCATCCGTGTGGCCCAGCCGGGGTTCACGCTGAGTCAGCGGCACGGGTTAGAGTCCCGGGCATGCCGGACACGCAGTACGAAGACCTCCTCCACCACGTCCTCGACACGGGCGCCCGCAAGGGCGACCGTACCGGCACCGGCACGAGGTCGATCTTCGGGCACCAGCTGCGGTACCGCCTGTCCGAGGGTTTTCCCCTGATCACCACGAAGAAAGTCCACTTCCGTTCGATCGCCTACGAGCTGCTGTGGTTCCTGCGCGGCGACGCGAACGTCTCGTGGCTGCAGGAGCACGGCGTCACGATCTGGGACGAGTGGGCGGCGGCCGACGGCGACCTGGGTCCCGTGTACGGCGTGCAGTGGCGCTCGTGGCCGACCCCGGACGGCGGACACGTCGACCAGATCGCCGAGGTCCTGCGCACGCTGCGTGAGAACCCGGACTCCCGGCGGATCATCGTGTCGGCGTGGAACGTCGCCGACATCCCGCGCATGGCGCTGCCGCCGTGCCACGCGTTCTTCCAGTTCTACGTCGCCGACGGCGAGCTGTCCTGCCAGCTGTACCAGCGCAGCGCGGACCTGTTCCTCGGCGTGCCGTTCAACATCGCCAGCTACGCGCTGCTCACGCACATGATCGCGGCGCAGGTCGGGCTCGGCGTCGGCGATTTCGTCTGGACCGGCGGGGACTGCCACATCTACGACAACCACGTCGAGCAGGTCCGCACGCAGCTGGCCCGCGACGCGCGGCCGTTCCCGGAGCTGGGGCTGAAGCCGGCCGACACCCTCTTCGACTACACCTACGAGCACTTCTCGCTCGAAGGCTACGACCCGCATCCGGGCATCAAGGCGCCGGTGGCGGTGTGATCGGCCTGGTCTGGGCGCAGGCGGCGAACGGCGTCATCGGGCGCGACGGTGTGCTGCCGTGGCACCTGCCGGAGGACCTCAAGCACTTCCGCGCGGTGACCTCGGGGTCGGCGGTGCTGATGGGCCGGCGGACGTGGGAGTCGCTGCCGCCGCGGTTCCGGCCGCTTCCGGGCCGGCGGAACCTGGTGCTGTCATCGGCGCCGCAGGAGGGCGTCGAGACGTTCGCCGACCTGCCTTCGGCGCTGGCCGCGGTGCCGGGGGACGTGTGGGTGATCGGCGGCGCGGCGGTGTACCGGGCGGCGCTGCCGTTCGCGGACCGGATCGTCGTCACCGAGCTGCAGGAAGCCTTCGAAGGGGACACCCACGCACCCGAGGTCGGCCGCCCGGCGGACTCCGTGGGGGAGTGGCTGGAGTCCTCGACCGGCCTGCACTACCGCATCCTGACCTGGGGCTGACGGCCCGGGCCGTTGCGCTCGCCGGGGTCGGCGCTATACGGTTGGCTTGAACTAGAACACGTTGCAGTTCTAGTGGCCGGTCGTACCGAGGAGCGAGTATGGCGAAAAGGGCGGCGCGCAGCGACGAGGCCGACTACGTCGTCGTCGGGTCGGGCAGCTCCGGGGCGGCGATCGCCGGGCGGCTGGCCCAGGCCGGGGCCAGCGTGATCGTCCTCGAAGCCGGGAAGAGCGACGAGCAGCTGCTCGTCAAGAAACCCGGGCTCGTCGGGCCGATGCACGCCGTCCCGCAGCTGAAGAAGCCGCTCGACTGGGGCTTCTACGGCGTGCCGCAGAAACACGTTCTCGATCGGCGGATGCCCGTGCCGCGCGGGCGGGTCGTCGGCGGCTCCAGCTCCATCAACGGCATGGTCTACGTCCGCGGCAACCGCGCCAACTTCGACTCCTGGGCCGCCGAGGGCAACACCGGCTGGGACGCCGACAGCGTCAACGCCGCCTACAAGCGCATGGAGGACTTCGAGGACGGCGAGAACGCCTTCCGCGGCGCCGGCGGCCCGATCCGGGTCACCCGCGCGAAGAACCCCCAGGAGGGCTCGCTGCAGTTCGTCGACGCCACCGCCGACGCGCTCGGCTGCAAGATCCTCGACGACTACAACGCCGAGTCCCAAGAGGGCGTCAGCCGGATGCAGCAGAACGCCGCCGACGGCCTGCGCTACAGCGCCTCGCGCGGCTACCTCCACCACCTCGCGTCCCCGGCGCTGCAGCTCCAGGACCGGGTCCTGGCCGAGAAGGTGCTCATCGAGAACGGCCGCGCCGTCGGCGTCGAAGTCCTCGACCGCGGCCGAAGGCGCACCGTCCGCGCCGGCAAGGAGGTCATCCTCTCCGCCGGCGTCATCGGCTCCGCGCAGCTGCTCATGCTGTCCGGCGTCGGCCACGCCGAGCACCTCGGGGAACACGGCATCGACGTCGTCGCCGACCTGCCCGTCGGCGACAACATGCACGACCACATGTTCCACGCCCTGACGTTCCACGTGTCCACCAGCAAGAACAAGGGCACGGCGCCGTACTTCGCCCGCGGGCTGGCCCGCGAGCTGCTCCGGCCCGGCACCACGTTCCTGGCGAACTCGGTCTTCGAGGCGGTCGCGTTCCTGCGGACCTCGCAGGCCGGGGCCGTCCCCGACCTGCAGCTGCACCTGCTGCCGTGGGCCTACGTCTCGCCCAACCAGGACGCGCCGATCCGGCACGACGTCGACAAGCGCCCCGCGCTCACCGTGCTGACCACCCTGATCTACCCGAAGAGCCGCGGCACGCTGCGGCTCGCGTCGGGCGATCCCGCCGCGGCGCCGCTCATCGACTTCCGGTACCTGTCCGACCCGGCCGACCTCGAGCTGCTCGGCGAGGGTTCGGAGATGGTGCGCGAGATCTTCGCGTCGAAGGCGTTCAAGGGCGCGGTGAAGGAAGAGATCCACCCGGGCGAGGACCTGAAAGGCCAGGCTTTGCGCGACGCGATCCTCAACCGGGCGACGTCGGTCTACCACGGGGTCGGCACTTGCCGGATGGGGGTCGACGAGCTCGCCGTCGTCGGCCCGGACCTGCGCGTGCGCGGGGTCGAGGGCCTGCGGGTCTGCGACGCCTCGATCATGCCGTCGATCACCGGCGGCAACACCAACGCGCCCTGCATCATGATCGGCGAAATGGGCGCCCAGCTCGTCCTCGGGAGCCGGTCATGACGCTCACGCCGCTCGGGCTCACCCGCCCCGCGTCGGTCACCGACGCGTTCCTGCAGCAGCTCGTGGCCCGGGTGCCCGGCTCGTCCGGCGAGACCTGGAAGCTCACCGAGGTCTACACCGGCGACGTGCTGGTCGAGCTGCCGCAGTCGACGGCCGGCGACATCGACCGGGCGTTCGCCGCCGCGCGCGAGGCGCAGCGGAAGTGGGTGGCCACGCCGCTCAAGCAGCGGCTGGCCGTGTTCAAGCGGGCGCACGCGCTGTTCGTCGAGCACGCCCGGACGATCGCCGACCTCATCCAGGTGGAGAGCGGCAAGAACCGCCGGATGGCGATCGAGGAGACGTGCGACCCGCCGATGGTGATGAGCCACTACCTGAAGCGGGCCGCGAAACTGCTGGCGCCGACCAAGCGCGGCGGACCGGTGCCGCTGCTGACGACGTCGACCGAGGTCCGGCTGCCCAAGGGGGTCGTCGGCATCATCGCGCCGTGGAACTTCCCGTTCGCCACCGGCGTTTCCGACGCGGTCCCGGCGCTGATGGCCGGCAACGCGGTGGTGCTGAAGCCGGACAACAAGACGGCGCTTTCGCCGCTCTACGGCGTCCGGCTGCTGGAACAGGCGGGCCTGCCGGAAGGGCTGTTCCAGGTGGTCTGCGGCGAGGGCCCGGACGTCGGGCCGCCGCTGATCGACCGCGCGGACTACGTGATGTTCACCGGTTCGACGGCGACCGGCCGGGTGATCGGCGAGCGCGCAGGCCGCAACCTGATCGGCTGCTGCCTCGAACTCGGCGGCAAGAACCCGATGATCGTGCTGGAAGATGCTTCCCTCGAGGAGGCCGTGCAGGGCGCCATCTTCGGGGCGTTCGGCAATACGGGCCAGATCTGCATGCACATCGAGCGGATCTACCTGCCGGCGTCCCGCTACGAGGAGTTCAAGACGGCGTTCGTGGCGGCGGCCTCGGCCCTCGACGTCCGCGCGGCGTACGACTTCGGCCCCGACATGGGCTCCCTGGTTTCGGTCGACCACATGCGCCGCGTCAAGTCCCATGTGGACGATGCCGTGGCGAAGGGCGCGACGGTCCTCTGCGGCGGCAAGCCCCGCCCCGACCTGGGCCCGGCGTTCTTCGAGCCGACGATCCTCGAGGGCGTCACCACGGACATGCTGTGCGGGGTCACCGAAACGTTCGGCCCGGTGGTGGCGCTGCACAAGTACCGCACGGTCGACGAAGCGGTGGCGCTGGCCAACGACACCGACTACGGCCTGAACGCGTCGGTCTGGAGCGGCGACGTCGCGGCGGGCTGCGCGCTGGCCGCGCGGATCGAGTCGGGCAACGTCAACGTCAACGACGTCCTGGCGACGGCCTACGCGGCCAAGGGAACTCCGTCCGGCGGGGTGAAGAACTCCGGCGTCGGGGCTCGCCACGGTGACCAGGGGCTGCTCAAGTACACCGACGTGCAGAACCTGGCGGTGCTGAAGAAGCAGGTCATGGGACCGCGGCCGGGGCAGGGGTACGACAAGTACGTCGAGAGCATGCTTTCCGGGCTGAAGCTGATGCGGAAGCTGCGGATCCGGTAGCGCTCAGCCGTCCACGAGCAGCCCTCGCAACGGCCCCTGCAGCCGGGCCGCGCGGCGCGACGCCCCCGGCAGCAGCACCAGCCGGTGGGTCCGCTGCTCGCCCCGGCGTTCCCGCTCGGCCTGCTCCTCGGCCAGCGGCCGCCAGAGGTTGTCCACGACGTCCGCCGGGTCGCGGTCCGCCAGTTCCGCCACCGGGTGCCCGAGGTGTTCGGCCCACAGCCGCAGCCGGGCGGTCCGGGCCACCTCCGGGTCGTCGGTCACCAGGTTGACCTCGGTGTCGTTGAAGAGCGAGTGCTCGTTGAGGTTCGCCGAGCCCACGGTCAGCCACTCGTCGTCCACGATGCCGAGCTTCGCGTGGACGTACACCGGGGCCGACTCGTCGCCGTCGTGCGCGCTGATCGTCGCGGCCAGGAGGCGGTGGGCACCGTCGTCGGCGTCGAGCAGCCGGCCCAGCTGGCCGCGGGTGGTGTCCGAGCCGTTGCTGGGCTTGCGCGGCAGCAGCAGGACCACGCGGAACTCGTCGCACGGCGGGTTGCGCAGTTTGTCCAGCAGCACCTCGGCGATCTCCGGCGACCACAGGAACTGGTTCTCCAGGTAGACCAGCCGCCGCGCCGACCTCAGCGCGCGCAGGTAGCCGTCGAGGACGGTGAACTCGCCCTTCGGCTGGAAGTCGTAGGTGTTGTTCGGGACGGTTTTCTGCAGCTGGACGCGGCTGGTGCCCGCCGGCTCCGGCACCGCCGGTTCGGGCAGGGCCTCGCCGGCCACCTCGGTCCAGCGCCGCCGGAAGTGCACGGCGACGTCGGCAACGGAGGGCCCTTCGACCCGGGCCATCAGATCGTGCCACCCGATCGACCGCGGCGGGTGCTCCGGGCTGTCGTGCCGGTCGCCTTCGAGCGCGGTGAAGTCCACGCCGCCGACGAAGGCCACGGCGTCGTCGACCACGACGAGCTTCTCGTGGTGGCAGTGCATGGTCCGCTCACGGGCGTCCAGCACACAGCGCACGCCGGTGCCCTCGGTGAACTTCCGCTGTTCGGACCGGGCCAGCTTCCGCGAGGGCTGGAAGGCGGGGAACGGCGGCCCGGCCCACAGCAGAACCCGGACCTCGACCCCCCGCCCGGCGGCCTCGGCGAGCAGTTCGCGCAGGGTGGGCGACCCGGGTTCCCGCGTCAGCCGGAAGTCGGCACTGGCGTGCCAGTTCGCGAGGTGAATGTGCGATTTCGCCCCCCGGACGGCCTCGGCTACGGCGGGCAGCGACTCCTCGCCGTCGATCAGCACCTCGACGCGGTTGCCGTCCCGGACGGGAGCCCGGCCGCCGAGCCGGTCCTGAGCGCCACCGGGGTCGAGCACGTCACCCCAGCCGAGCCCGCGCAGCCGCCGCCGGTGGTGGGCGCACAGGACGCTCTCGAGCCCGTCACCGAGCCGCTCGTCCACCTTGTCCACGAAAGACTGAAAGGTCTTCACCCGTCTCATATCACTACAGATCGGCGCGGTTCGCCGCGCAGTGACGCTCCGCAACGGCGTGTGTCGTAACAGTGGAGATGCTCTGACTCCGTCAGAGGTCGAGCACCAGCCGCGGTGAGCACGCCCGTGACACACAGAGCATCATGACCTCGCTCTCCAGCCGCTCCTCCGCTGTCAGCACCGAATCCCGATGATCCGGCTCCCCGCCGAGCACTCCCGTCTCGCACGTCCCGCATGTCCCCTCGCGGCACGACGACAGCACCTGCACCCCCGCCTCCTCGACCACCTCCAGGATCGAGCGGTCCGGCGGCACCGGCAGCACCCGTCCCGATCCGGCCAGTTCCACCTCGAACGCCGTCCGGGGGCCCTCGTCCGGCGCCGCGGTGAAGCGCTCGACGTGCAGGTCGGGCGGCCCCAGCGCCTCCACCGCCGCCAGCAGCGGTTCCGGGCCGCAGCAGTACACCGCCGTTCCCGGCCCCGCCGCGGCCAGGATCGCCGGGAGGTCCAGCAGGCCGTGTTCGTCCTGGGGCCGGACCACGACGCGCTCGCCGTGGCCGGCCAGGTCGGCGGTGAACGCCATCGATGACGAAGTCCGGCCGCCGTAGACCAGCCTCCAGTCGCGGCCCGAGCGGGCGACGCTCTCGAGCATCGGCAGGATCGGTGTGATGCCGATGCCGCCCGCCACGAACAGGTACCGCTCGGCCTCCACCAAAGCGAAGTGGTTGCGCGGTCCGTCGACCGAGACGCGGTCCCCGGGCCGCAGCGAGTCGTGCACGTACGCCGATCCGCCACGGCCCTCGGGCTCGCGCAGCACCGCCACCCGGTACGCCGACGCGTCCGCCGGGTCGCCGCACAGCGAGTACTGGCGCACGAAGCCGGGCAGCACCAGGTCGATGTGCGCCCCCGGCTCCCACGACGGCAGCGGCCCGCCGTCCGGGGCGCGCAGCGTCAGGCGGACGACGCCGTCGGCCAGTTTCTCCTTGCGGTCCACCAGGAGTTCGAGCGTCATCAGTGTCCTTCGGGGTGGGCGAGCAGCCAGTCCCACAGCTGCACGGGGTCTTCGAACTCGCGCTCGGCGCCGCAGTGGCAGACCGCGCGCAGGCGATCCGTGCCGAGCACCCAGTGGATCCGGTTGACGCGGTCGCCGGTCAGCATCGGCCCGGTCACGACGCCGCCAGGCGCTGCAGCATCCGGCGGGCCGCCAGGCCGCCCGTGTCGATGTTGACCGACAGCTCCTGGTAGCCGTCCGGTTCGGTGGCGATCACCCGCTCGAGGACGTCGAGGGCTTCCACGTCCTGCAGCACCACCGTACGGTTGTTCTCCGCGAGGAACGCCGACACGCCTTCGTCGTCGAGGGCGAAGTCGCGGGCCACCGCCCAGAAGTCGTGCGTGGAGTGCTCGGTTTCCGGCGTGATCGCGTACACGACCTCGACGTGGAAGGCGTCCGGGTCGCTGCCGTCCGGGTTCGGCACGGAGCCGACCGGCGCGATGCGGCTGTGCAGCTTGTACAGGCACGGCGGCGTGTACTCGATGTCCTGCCAGCGCGTGATGCGCCCCTCCAGGCCGGTCGACTTGGCGTAGAACGGCGGGCAGGCCGCGTCGGCCATGTGCCGCGAGACGTAGACGACGCCGGCGTCCTCGTCGACCTCGGTGGTGATCGGCGTTTCGGCGACCTCCGGGGTGCCGATGTAGCCGCCGTGCAGGTACGTCTCGTGGGACAGGTCCAGCAGGTTGTCCACCAGCAGCGAGTACCGCGCCTTGAGCGGTTCCCTCCCGCAGACCGTCGTGTAGCCCGGCGAGTCGAGCCAGGGCGCCCGGGGGATCGCGGCCGCGTCGGCCTTCGCCGGGTCGCCGATGAACACCCAGACGAAGGAGTCCTGCTCCACCAGCGGGTAGCGCGTCAGCCGCGCGGTCCGCGGCACCCGGGTCTGCCCGGGCACGGCCACGCACTTGCCGTCCACGCCGTAGGTGAAGCCGTGGTAGCCGCACACGACCTGGTCGTCGACGAGCCGCGAAGGCGCCTGCGACAACGGGAACCGCCGGTGCACGCACCGGTCGGCCATCGCGGTGACGCTCCCGTCGCGGGTCCGCCAGAACAGGATCGGCTCGCCGCAGATGGTGCGGCCGAACAGTTCGGTGCCGATCTCGGCGCCGTAGGCGGCGACGTACCACTGGTCGCGGGGAATGGCGCTCATCGAGGTCGTCCTTTCGTGGTGGGCCGGGTCACAGCCTGCGGGACCGGCCCGGACGCCACGAAGGGCTATTTCATAAGACGGAAAGCGCGCGGGAAATCGCGCGGGCGCTGGTCATGACGAGCGGAGCGAGCGCGTGCGGGGCCGCGCTCCCGTACCGCACGACCAGCGACACGGCCGCGACGACCTGGCCGCGCGCGTCGTGGATCGGCGCCCCGACCGACAGCGCGTCGAGGGTCACCTGCCGCTCGCTGATCGAAAACCCGTGCGTCCGGACGTCGGCCAGCATGTGCCGCAGCCGGTCCGGGTCGGTCACCGTCTCGCTCGTGTACCGGTCGATCGGGCGGCCCAGGACGTCCTCCTGCACGTCGGCGGGGGCGTGGGCGAGCAGGACGAGCCCGACGCCGGTGGCGGTCAGGGCGAACCGGCCGCCGACGCGGGTCAGCACCGGCACCGCGCCGGTCCCGGCGATCCGCTCGATGTACACGACCTCGGTGCCTTCGCGCACGGCGAGCTGGACGTTCTCCCGGGTGATCTGCGAGAGGTCCTCCAGGAACGGCAGGGCGAGTTCCCGCAGGCCCAGGCCCCGCGGCGCGAGCGAGCCGAGCTCCCACAGCCGCAGCCCGACGCGGTAGACGCCGTCCTCGTCCCGCTCCAGTGCGCCCCACGCGCAGAACTCGCGCAGCAGCCGGTGCGCGGTCGCGGCCGGCAGCCCGGCCCGGCGGGCGACCTCGCTCAGCCGCAGCGCCGGCCGGTCCGGCGAGAACACCTCCAGGACCCGCAGCGCGCGGCCCAGTACCGGCCCGGTGGCGCCGGGAACGCGACCTCGGTGCGGCACGGCGGCCTCCGGCGGGGTGCGGCTCAGGCGTCCACGATGCCCCGCGCGGCCCGGCGCGCGGCGGCGGCGTCACGGCGTTCCTCGAACCGGGACGCCTGCGTGTCCAGGCCCTTGATGAAGGTCGCGAGTTCCTCCCGCGCGGCTTCGCCGGCCGCGCCGAGGCCGGTCAGGTCGAACACCTTCCAGTACCGCAGCAGCGGCTGGACGACGTCGTCGTGGTGGATGCGCAGGTCGTAGATGCCGGCCTTGGCCATCAGCGCCGCCTTGCGCTGGAAGCTCGGGATGACCGCGCCCGGCATCGCGAAGTTCAGGACTTCGTCGGTGATCGCGCGCATCATCGCGTCCGGCGAGATCTCCAGCGCGGCCTTGACCAGGTTGCGGTAGAAGACCATGTGCAGGTTCTCGTCCGTGGACACCCGGGCCAGCAGCTTCTCGGCCAGGGGGTCCTGGGTGTAGCGGCCGGTGTTGCGGTGCGAGAGCCGGGTGGCCAGCTCCTGGAACGAGACGTACGCGCAGACGTTGAGCAGCGGCTTGTCGCCGGTGTCGTAGCCGGCCTGCATGGTTTCCATCCGCATCCGCTCCAGCTCGACCGGGTCGACGGCGCGGGTGACCAGCAGGTAGTCGCGGATGCAGATGCCGTGGCGGCCCTCCTCGGCCGTCCACCGGTGCACCCAGGTGCCCCACGCGCCGTCGCGGCCGAACGCGCGCTCGATCTCGCGGTGGTAGCTGGGCAGGTTGTCCTCGGTCAGCAGGTTGACTTCGAGGGCCGTCCGGGCGATCGGGCTCACCCGGGACTGCTCCGGGTCCCACGCCTCCCCGCCGAGGTCGGCGAAGTCGCGCCCCTGGCTCCAGGGGACGAACTCGTGCGGCATCCACTCCTGGGCGGCGGCGAGGTGGCGGTTGAGGTTCTCTTCGACCGTGCCTTCCAGTTCGTGCAGCAGGCGGGTGGTTTCGGGGACCGGCATCGGGCAACGTCCTTCCGTACCTACGCGACCGTAACTTACGGTGCCGTAGGAAACGACAACGGACGCGGCTACCGGGAGGTTCCCCTCAACGCGTGAACTCGAACACGTAATCTTTCAGGATCGGCCCGAAGAAGCTCATCGAGGTGACGCGGACCACCGCCCGCCCGGGCACGCTGTGCGCCTGGGAAAGCACTTCGCACCTTGCCGCCGGATCGGCCGGCGCCACCTTCGTGATTCTCGGCGACGACCCGGCCGCCACCGGGACGGTGGCCGACGCCGCCCCGGCGTCGAAGCCGCCGAGCAGCCGGCCGCCCACCACGATCTTGATCGACAACGGCCCGGCGGTGGGGATGGCCCGGCCGTTGAAGCCCTGCCAGTACTGCACGCAGGTGTCGCGCCAGCTGCCCGCGTCGGTCTCGTGGGCGGCGAGCTTGGCCTTCACCTCGGCGAAGCGCCGGGCGTCGACGTGCGGTTCGAGCGCGTCCCACGCCCGCCGCATCCAGGAGACGTAGTGGACGCCGGTCTGGTAGCGGTACACCAGTTCGTCCCAGAAGATCCGGCCGTTGTGCAGCCGCCGGTCCCACGGCACGTGGTGGAACCACATCAGCAGGTTCTCGGGCGTCGTCCCGATATCGGCGTACCGGGCCGCGAGCACCGGGAAGTACTGCGCGGTGAAGCCGCTGCCGGTGGGGGAGCGGTCGTAGCCGAGCCCGGCGGCATCGGCCTTGTTGTAGTACACCGGGCTCCAGTCGTCCCGCGCCAGCCGTTCGGCCGGGTTGGGGCCGTAGTGGTCGCTGGACCGGAACTGGTGCGCGACGCCGAGCGGGGTCTGGTAGCTGACCAGCGCTTCCCGCGAGCCCAGCATCATCGCCACGATCGTCCGGACGACGAAGTCGCGGTTGCCCCAGGTCAGCCGGACCCAGTCCTCGGCGATGCCCGCGGCGTCCAGCGTCCAGTCCCAGGCCAGCCGGCCGAAGGCGTACAGGTTCGCCTGCGCGAAGTGGTGCCCGGTCAGGTTGTCGGCGTTGCCGAAGTTGGCCACCCCGACGATGGCGCTGTCCGGGTGGCCCTGGGCGGTGCCGTCCACCACGTGACCCACCAGGCGGTGCGGCAGCAGCCGGCCGTCCGGGCCGGTGGCGTACGTGTCGGACTTCAGGACCTCTTCCCACAGCGGGCCGAGGTAGCAGAGCATCGTGTTCTGGCCGGTGTACTCCTGGGTCACCTGCAGCTCGATGGCCTGGTTCGTGTGCTCCAGCCGGCCGAAGAGCGGGTTGGCCGGCTCCCGGGCCTGGTAGTCGAGCGGGCCGTTCTTGGTCTGCAGGAAGACGTTCTTCGCGAACCGGCCGATCGTGCCGTCGGGCTGGCGCTCTTCGTCGATGGGCCCGAACTCGAGGTAGGCGCGCTTGAGCCGGTCGGCGTCGACGTCGGCGTTGTAGACGAAGGTGCGCCAGAAGATCCGCATCCCGAGCGGCGCCACCGCCGCCGCCATCCCGTTGGCGCCGTCACCGTGATCGTAGCCCAGGTCCTGCGGGCCCGGCTGGCCCTCGGAGTTGGCTTTGACGGTGAAGCCCATGAAGTCCGGGATGGCCGCCTGCAGCTGACGCGCCCGGCGGGTCCACCAGTCCCGGAACACCGCGCTGTAGGGGTCCAGCTGCTCCCTGGTGAGGGTGTCGGGCGCGAACCGGGCGTCCGTCGGGGCCGCGTAGTTGATGGAGACGGCCAGCTTGATCCCGTACGGGCGCAGCGCGTCCGCCAGCGCGGCTTCCTGCTCGATCGCGGCCGGGGTGAGGTAGAAGCTGTTCGCGTTGACGTTGTTGATCGTGATGCCGTTGATGCCCAGGGAAGCCATCGCCCGCGCGGCCACGAGGTACCGGTCGAGGATCACCGGCAGGTTCAGCGCGGCGGCCGCGCCGGTGGCGGTGAAGTCGAAGATCGCCCCGTTCTCGCCGTCGAGCCCGCCGGTGCCCGCGGGGTTGTTCCCGGCGTAGAGGCGTTCGGTCTCCCAGTAGTTCAGGTACCGGTGGTTGATCCGCGGAACCGAAGAAAGTTTCAGGTCGGTGATGGGGTGCCCGGCCTGGAGCCGCCGGAGGAACGCGAACGTCCCGTACAGCGCGGCGACATCGGTGTTGCCGGCGATCACGATCGACCGGTGCCCGTCCCGGGACAGCGACCGGATGAGGTAGCCGTCGGCGCCGAGCGGCGCGAGGTCGTGCGCGGGAACGAGCCGGTGCACCAACGGCGAGCTGTCCGGAGTGCCCACGACTACCGCGCGGTCGGGGTACCCGTTCCGCACCGGCACGGGCCGGCCCAGCAACCCGCCGAGGCCGCGGGCGAGTTCGTCCCGCGCCACCGCCAGAGTGCTCTCCACCAGGTGTTCGGTGGAACCGGGAGCCATGCTCAGGTTCGCCGTGTGGCGGTGCACCTTCGTCCGGTCGGCGTTCTCCACGACGATCGCGCCGAGGGCGGCCCGGTACCGGGCGAGGAGGCCGCCGTCGGCGACCCGCTCGTAGCGCAGCCACAGGTCCGAGCCGTCATAGCCGCCCGGGAAAGCCGGCGCCGGCGGGCTCGCGTGCGCCGTGGTGGCGCCGAGCACCGAGGTGGTCAGGACGGCTCCGCCGCCGATCAGGAATGCGCGCCGCCGCAGCCCGTTCTCGTCGCTGAGAGACAAGGTTCCCCCACGTGATCGCCGGGTATCCGGTTCGGTTCCCGCACTATCGCGGGCCGGGTTCCGGGCTGTCAAGAATTGGCGATATACCGGGAAATCCCGAAAGTTTCGGCGTGTCGGGACAACGTGCTCCGGCCCCGAAGATCGGCCGTGCCAGACTTCGCGGCGATGCTCACCCCAGCCGATCTCGCCGACCTGCTCGAATGCGAGCACCGCAGCATCCTCGCCCAGGCGCTGGCCGCCGGTCTGCCGGGAGCGCCGCGGCCCGCACCGGGCGGCGCCGCCGAGGTCGACGTCGAAGACCTCGCACTCGCCGCGAAGGCGACCGAGGAAGCGCTGCGGTCCGGCGTCCCGGTGATCGGCCGGGCGGTCTTCCTCGACGGCCGGTTCTCGGCGCAGGCGGACCTCCTGGTCCAGGACGGCGAAGGCCGTTACGAGGTCCACGACGAGCAGCCGGTCCGGCAGGTGACGCCCGCGGCGGTGGTCCGGCTGACCGCGTGCGCGGACGCGGTGGGGCGCGCCGGCTGGCCCGTGGGGCCGCACCTGCACCTCCGGCTCACCGACGGCGGCACCCGGACGCTGCGCGTCGAAGACTTCCGGCCGCTGGTGGACCGCCTGCGGGCCCGGCTGGCCGGACGGCCGCCGCGGCTGCCGGTCCCGCTGTGGGCCGACGAACGCCCCGCCTGCGCCGGCTGCGGGTTCGCGCAGCACTGCGCGTCGGCCCGGGAAGCCGACCGGGACCTCTCGCTGGTCGCCGGGATGCGCGCCGACCAGCGCCGCAAGCTGGTCGACGCCGGGCTGGGCTCGATCGACGCGCTCGCCGCGGCCGGGCCGGCCGACCGGCCGCGGGACCTGTCCGTGACGTCGTTCGCGGCGCTGCGCGCCCAGGCCGCGTTGCAGGTCCGGCAGGACGCCACCGGCGAGGTCGCCTACGAGGTCGTCGATCCCGGCGCGCTGGCCGCGCTGCCGCCCCCGGCACCGGGCGACGTGTTCGCCGACCTCGCCGGCGACCCGCACGCCCTCGCGGGCGAGGGCCTGGAGTACCTGTTCGGCGCGGTCGGCGACCGGGAGTTCACGGCGTTCTGGGCGCACAGCCGGGCCCAGGAGCGGCGCGCGTTCGAGGAGTTCGTCGACTTCGCCGCGGCGCGGGTCGCCGAGCACCCGGGCTCGCACGTGTACCACTACGCGCCGTACGAGGTCACCGCGATCAAGCGGCTCGCGGCGGTGCACGGCACCCGCGAGGAGACCGTCGACCACCTGCTGCGCAGCGGCGCCGTCGTGGACCTGCACGCGGTCGTGCGCAAGGCGCTGCGGGTGTCGCAGCGGTCGTACTCGATCCGGCACCTCGAGCCGCTCTACCAGCCGGGCGCCCGCACGAAGACCGCCGTGTCCGACGTCGACGCGTACGAGGAGTACCTGGCGCTCGCGCAGTCCGGGGAGCCGGAACGCGCCGACGAGGTGCTGCGCCGCATCGGCGAGAACACCGAGGACGACTGCGTCTCCGCGCAGCGGCTGTTCGAGTTCCTGCACCGAGTCCGCGCCGAAGCGGGGATCGACGTGCCGGAGCCGGCCGAGGAGTCCGCCGAGGACGCGCTGCTGCGCGCGGCCGAGGAGGACGTCGCCGCCGAGCGGCGCGCCGAACGGGCCGCGCACCTGGCCGCCCTCGTCGACCCGCTGCTGGACGGGCTGCCGGACGACCCGGGCGCCTTCACCGGCGAGGAGCGGGCCCGCGCGCTGCTCGCGGCGTCCGTCGGCTACCACCGCCGGGAGACGAACCCGGCGTGGTGGGAGTACTTCCGCCAGCTGGCCGCGCCGCTCGGCGACCTCGAGGTGGACACCGCCTGCGCCGTGCCGGTCTCGCTGGAAGCGGGGGAGTGGGTGCCGCCCGCCGGGCGGGTGCGTACCGCGAAGCGGACGTTGCAGCTGGCGTGCGACCCCGACCGGCCGCACCCGTTCGCCCCGGGCGACGACGTGCGGCTGCGCTACGGCGACACCGCCCGAGACGCGAAGGTCGTCGCCGCGTCGGCCGTGGAGCTGACCCTGGAGGAGAGCAGCCCGCCGGACGCGACCACGAACGACCGGCCGACGGCGGTGCTGCCCGGCAGCCCGGTCCGGCCCTCACCCAAGGACGACGCGGTCGCCGACCTCGCCCGCCTGGTCGTCGACGCGCTCCCGGAGCTGCCGCGCCACCCCGGCGTCGACCTGCTCCGCCGGACCCCGCCGCGGCTGCGCGGCGGCGCGGCGCTGCCGGAACCGGGGCCGGACCTGGTCGCGACGGTGATCGAGGCGGTCGACGAGCTCGACGGCTCGACCCTGGCCGTGCAGGGCCCGCCGGGCGCGGGCAAGACGTACCTGGCCGGGAAGCTGATCGCGCACCTCGTGCGGGCCGGGCGGACGGTCGCGGTGACGTCCACGAGCCACAAGGCCGTGGAGAACGTGCTGAGCGCGGCCAAGAAGAGCGCGCCGGACCTGCCGTGCGCCAAGCGCGCGAAGAGGACGCCGGACCCGGCGGCGCCGTGGGAGCAGCCGAAGAGCAACCCGGCCCTGGTGAAGTGGCGCGAGGAGCACGACACCGGGCACCTGGTGGGCGGGACGGCGTGGACGTTCGCCAACGCGGCGGTCCGCGAAGAGCCGTTCGACCTGCTGATCATCGACGAGGCGGGCCAGTTCGCCCTGGCCGACGCGCTGGCGGTGTCGATGTGCGCGAAGAACCTGCTGCTGCTGGGCGACCCGCAGCAGCTGCCGCAGGTGGTGCAGGGCACCCACCCGGCGGGCGCGGAGGCGTCGGCGCTGGGGCACCTGATCGGCGAGGCCGCCATCATGCCCGCGGAGCTGGGCTACTTCCTCGACGAGACCCGGCGCATGCACCCGGCGGTGTGCGAGCCGGTGTCGAACCTGTCCTACGCCGGACGCCTGCACGCACACGCCTCCGCCGCCGGCCGGTCCCTGGCCGGTGTCGCGGCGGGGCTGTATCTGTCCGAAGTGGACCACTGTGGTAACACGACCCGCTCGGTGGAGGAAGCGGCCGAGGTCGTGCGCATAGTGTCCGAAGTGCACGGTCGCATGTGGACCGACCACGGCCCGCCCCGCCCCTTGGCCGACGCGGACATCGTGGTGGTGGCGCCGTACAACTTGCAGGCCAGGACGGTGACCCGCGCCCTGGAGGAGGCCGGCTTCCCGGGCGTCCGGGTGGGCACGGTCGACCGGTTCCAGGGCCAGGAGGCCCCGGTGGTGATCACCACGATGACGTCGTCGTCAGCGGTGGACCTGCCGCGCGGGCTGGATTTCCTGTTGTCCCGCAACCGCCTCAACGTGGCGTTGTCCCGCGCCCAGGCGCTGGCGGTGCTGGTGTGCTCGCCACGCCTGGTGGAGGCGGACATCCGCACGGTGGACCAGATGCGCCTGGTCGCGGGCACGATCGGCCTGATGACGGCGGCCTCCCCCTGGCCGGCGGGTCAGCCGGGCGGTTCGACCTCACCGGCGTCGTCGTCGACGTCCTGAGAGCCGGGCTTTTCCTTGTGGGTCTCGGGGACGGGGATGTCGAGGTCGAGCTCGGGGGTGCCGGGTGGGGCCGGGACGTCGGGGGTGAGCGGGGTCTGCTCGGATTCGGTCATGGCTGAGGGTTACCCCGGGAGCGGGTGACCAAAGCGCGGGGTGGCCGAGGCGCTCGGTGGATGGGGGTGGCGGCGGCGGTCGGCGGGTGTGGCGATTCGCCGCCGGAGGGTGGGTCGGGTTCGCCCGGCGGGCGTGGCGGGATCGCCGCCCATCAGCGGGCGCGGGATTGCCGGCCGGCGTGGCGCGGTGGCGGCCGGCTGGTTGAGTCGGATCGCCGTGCCGGCCCGCGGGTTGGGTCGATTCTGCCTCGGCGCGGTCGGGATTGTGTGCCGGCCGGTGTGGCGCGGTGGCGGCCGGTCGGTGGGGGCCGGATCGCCGTGCCGGCCCGCAGGGAGGCCCGGCGCGGTCGGGTTCGAGCGGCGGCCGGCCTGGTCAGGCGGGATTCCGGGGCGCGACCGGGTCGGAGCCGGCGAGCTCGGCGGGGTCGAGGTCGTCCAGGGGCTGCCAGCGGAACACGCCCGCACCCTGGGCGTAGGCGAGGTGCCCGCCGAGTGCGCCGCCCACGCTCGTCGCGGCCAGGCCCAGCGCGCCGAGGAGCCGTCCGCTGCCGCCCCGGCGGCGGGCCAGGTAGGAAGCGCCGAAGAGGGCGGCCGTCGCCACGTTGGCCGCGGCGTGCACCAGGCCGACGCGGCGTTGCCGCACGTCGAGGCCCGCGTAGTCCGCCAAGCCGAGCGCCATGGCCGCCGGGGCGGTCAGGAGGCCGGTGGCGACCAGGCGGCGGGCCGGGTCGCGGCCGTCCGGGAGCAGGTCGAACACCGCCGAGCACACCCACGCGCCGATGGGCAGCGTCACGGCGAGCGGGTGCAGCGGATGCCCCAGCGCGTGCCCCCGCAACTGCCGGCCGACGCCACCCTCGGCCACCTTGCCCACCACCCGCTGGAGCCCGGCGGCGGGGCCGTCGAGGGCCTCGGCTCCCTCGGCCTTCCGCAGGACACGGTGGGCCAAGGCGGGCTTCGTACGGGGGTGACCATCGCGCATCGGATCCATAGCGCCCGGCTACCCCGCCGCACGCCGGTCAACCGTCGCCCGCCGCGCCCCGAGCCCGCGGGACCGCCAACCGTGCCGATCCCGTACGGGCCCCGCTACCTCGCCGCCTGTCACCCGCGCGCTGACTTCGCGGGTCCCACCTACCCCGCCGCACCCTGTCAACCGTCGCTCTCCACACCCCGACCCCGCGGGATAACCGACCCCCACCCGGGGTACCCACCACCAGTGCCCATCCCTGCCGGAATCGCTGCCTTCGTCCCCGGTACGGCCGTTGCCGCCGGGGCGGCCGTCATGTTCGCCGTCGGGTCCGTTCTGCAGCACGAGGCCGCCTCCAGCAGCTCCAGCCCGGACGGTCTCGAACTGCGCCGCCTCGTCACCCGTCCGAAGTGGATGGTCGGGCAGGGTGCCACCGTGGTGGGGACCCTCCTGCAGGTCGTCGCCCTGGCGCTCGCTCCGGTGGCCATCGTGCAGCCCGTGCTGGCCGGTGGGCTCGTCGTCGCCCTCGGGATCCGGTCCGTCCGTGATCGGTGCCTGCCCTCGCGGCTGGACGGGATCGGGGCCGTCTGCACGTGTGGTGGCCTCGCCGTCTTCCTCGTGGCCGCGCGGCCCGCCGCCGGGACCGGGGACCGCCTTCCGCCTTGGCTTCCCGTCGTCGTGGCCGTGCTCGTGGCCGTCGGGCTCGTCGCCGTGGCCAGCCGGTCCGGGCGGGGGCCGTGGGGTGCGCTCGCCTGCGGGGCGGCGGCCGGGGTGGCCGCCGGTGTCGCGGCCGTGCTGATCTCCGCGGCGATCAAGACCTTCGGGGAACGCGGTCCCCTCGCCACCCTGGGCGGCAGCGCGCTGTGGGCCGCCCTCGTCGTGGCCGTGATCGCGCAGCTCGGCAGCCAGCAGGCCTACGCCCGGGGTGCGCTGTCGTGGTCCATGCCCGCGCTCGTGCTGCTCGACCCGCTCGCCGCCGTTCCCGCCGCCCGGCTGCTCACCGGGGAACGGCTCGAACCGGGTCACGCTTTCGTGTGGGTTCCGGCCGCCGCGGTGGCCGTGGTGGGCGTGGTCCTGCTGGCCCGCACCGGCGAAGGCTGCCGGCGGCCGCTGCGTGTTTCGACGCGGTCCCAGCGGGAAGCCCGGGGGACACCGGACTAAGGAGCCCGATGACCGAACCGAACCAGAGCTACGACCCGCCCCAGGACACCGGCGAGCCCGACTCCGTCGAGACCGACCCGGCCGCGCTCAACAGCGCCGAGGACCTCGACGAAGACCGGATCAAGGCCGACCCGCTGGAGGCGGGCATGGACCCGCCGGAGAACTGGTCGGGCGTCACGAAGTACGGGATGACGCCCTGGGAGCAAGCACACCCGCGCGGGCTGGGCGACCGGATCGACGAGGAGCGCCCCGACCCCGCGAACGAAGTGCCCGACCCGGCCGCGACCGACTGACCGAACCGCACGACGGAGGTACCGCGAATGTCCGAACCGGACACTGCCCGCTCCGAGCAGCAGCAGGGGCTCGAGCTCGACCAGGACCCCGACGGCCTCGACTCCCGCCGGTGGGCACGCGAAGACCCGGACACCGGCGAGGCCGCCCCGGCGCCCATCCAGCTGGCCCCGGTCGAGGGGGACGGCCCGCCGGTCGACACCGAACCCGACGAGGTCGGCGTGGACGCCGGCCCCGCCGTGGCCGCGGGCCCCGAGCAGGACGCCCTGCACGTCGAGCAGGAGTGAGGGACAGCCGCCGAACGGGGGTGCCCCACCGGATTCGATGCTGATAAGCCTCTTCGCGTGACCATGGACACGATCGACCTGCACAGCATCAACCCGTGGGAGGTGTCCTTCCTGCGCGAGGAGGTGGGCGCCTACTTCGCCCACGGCGTCGAGCTCGCTCCCGGGGCCACCGTCCTCGACGTCGGCGCCAACATCGGGGTCTTCTCCGCGGCGGTGTACGAGCGGCTGGACGGGGACGTGCGGATCTATGCGTTCGAGCCCCTCCCGCCGCTGCACGCGATCCTGGAACGCAACGGCCGCGACTTCTTCGGCGGCCACCTGAAAGCGCTGCCCTACGGCCTGGCGGCCGGCGAGGACGAGCTCGACTTCAGCTACTTCCCGGCGGCGACCATCTTCTCGTCGTCGTGGCGGGACGCGGCGAACGTCGAGGCCGAGCGGCGGCGGGTCACCGCCGGCGTCGTCGAGATGATCCGCCGCGGCGGCCTGGGCGCCGGTCTGCGCCGCGTGCCGGCGCCCCTGCTGCGCGGGATCGTCGGGCGCAAGCTGCGGGTGATGCGGCAGCTCGAAACCCACCGCGTCCGCGTCCGGCCGCTCTCGGCGGTGCTCGACGAGCAGGGCATCGACCACGTCGACCTGCTCAAGGTCGACGTCGAAGGCGCCGAACTCGACGTCCTGCGCGGGCTCGAAGACCGGCACTGGCCGCTGGTCCGGCAGGCCGTCGTCGAGGTCGAAGGCTGGGCGCGCAACCGCGAGACGGTCCGCGACGTCCTCACCGCGCGCGGCTTCACGGTCGAGGCCGTGCAGGACCCCGTGCAGGCGGCCGCCGACATCGGCATGGTGTTCGCCGGCCGTCAGCCGCGGTATTCCAGCCAGTCGAGGTTGATCGCGCCGGTGTCACCCGGGCCGTAGGACAGGGTCACCACCGGGTCCCGGCCGGTCAGCGGCACGTCGGCGAACGTCGTCGTGCCCCAGGCGTCCCAGCTGTCGGAGACCTTCGGGAAACCGGCCTGCCGCACCGGCTGCCCGTCCACCGACAGCGTCATGGTGCGGGTGTCGCTGTTGGCGTTGGCGTACCGGACGGTGATCGAGCCGCGCGCCGGCGCCGTCGTGGTGCGGTGCACGGTGAAGGACGTCGACGCGCCCTGCGCCCAGAGGCCGTCGAGGAACGCGCGGCCCGAGTAGCCGGTGTGGTTCACGTTCGTCTTCACGCCGCCGGAGTTGCGCGCGTCCTCGGCTTCGAGGTGCGCCGGGTCGGGGCAGCCGGTGAGGGCCGCGGTGCCCGAGGTGTCGGCGCAGCGGTCCTGCGCGTCGGGCACGCCGTCGCCGTCCCGGTCGCCGGCGGGCGCGCCGGTGAGGGTGATGTCGACGGTGTGGTCGCCGGTCAGCGTGGCCGGCAGGTCCGCGCGGGCGGCCCGGCCGTCGACCGTGACCGAGCGGATCGTGGCGCCGGCGCCGTGCAGCGCAATCGTGAGGTTCGCCGCGCGGTAGCGCACGTTCCGCAGCGTGACGTCACCCCAGCCGGCCGGCAGGTTCGGGGCGAACGACAGCCCGCGGTCGGTGAAGGTCAGCCCGAACAGCCCGGTGTGGACCATGTCGAGGAACGCCGTCGCCGACCAGGTCTGGTCCGGCTCCGAGCCCCAGTGGAACTTGACGGTGTCGCCCAGCCGCTGCCAGCCGCCGTCGACGACGCCGGTGCTCCCGTTGTGGATTTCCCAGAACCCGCTGTTGTTCCCGGCCAGCTTGGCCAGCCGGGCGGTTTCGGCGGCGTAGGAGTTCGTCTCGCCCTGCCCGGCGAGGGCCTTCGCCCACAGGCCCTGGACGAGCGGCCAGACGATCGCGTTGTGCCGGCCCGGCTGCGCGTCGCTGTAGCGCGCCCAGTTCGGAAAGGTGTCCGGCATGCCCCAGGCCAGTTCCCGGGCGTGTCCGACGATCGACCGGGCCTGCGCCGGGTTCGCGACGCCGAAGATCAGCGCGAACGCCAGCCCGGTGCCCTCCTGGAACGCGCCGCGCCGGCCGTCGGCGAGGAGCTGGTAGTCGTACAGCCCGGTGGCCGGGTTCCAGAAGCGGTCGTTGATCGCCGTCCGCAGCGCGGCGGCCTTGGCCCGGTAGGCGGCGGTTTCCGCGCCCGGCCGGCCCAGCTTCTCGGCCATGCTCGCGGCGTTGACGTAGGCGGCGTAGTAGAGCTCGTTCGTGCTCAGGTACATCCCGGTCGCGACGCCCGGCCACGGCATGCTGCCGGTGCTGACCGACTCGGTCGCGTCGGCGGGCGGTGCGGGGTAGCCGGCGATCCCGTCGTTGAAGAACGACGCGCCGGTGAACAGCCCGTACGTCGCGTTGAAGCCGGCCGTGGTGGCGTGTTCGCGGATGGCCAGCGTGCCGGCGGCCGTCCGGTAGGCGTTCTCCAGGAAGGCCCGGTCGCCGGTGACCAGGTAGTGGTGCCAGGCGGCGGTCACCCAGACGACCTGGTCCCACTGCTGGTCGTCCTGCTGCACGCGCAGGGCGCCGGCCGGGTCCTTGTCGACGACCGCCCACAGCGTGTTCTTCGCCAACGCCGGATCGAGCAGGCTGGCGGCGTTCCAGCTGTTGATCGAGGCGTCGCGGGTCCAGGGCTGCGCGTACCCGCCGCCCGCGCGGACGATCCCGGTGGCCGGGTCGAGCAGGCCGGCCCGGTCGTACTTGGCGTCGTAGCCGATGGTGTTGATGCGCAACAGGTTCCGCAATGCCGTGTCGTAAGCCGTGCCGAACAGCGCCTGGCTGTCCGGGTTGGCGAACTCGAGCGAGGGCGGCGGTGCGGCGCTCGCGGTGGCCGGGGCGGCGCCGGCGAGCGCGGCGCCCGCCGTCACCAGGACCAGGAGTGCGTGACCGATTCGCTGCGGGAGGCCGTTCTGCATGCGCGTACCCCTTTCGGCGGCGCCATTGCATCACGGAACGCCGGTTCCGCCCCGGAACCGGCGGAATCCTGTCCGTTTCTGTCCGCCGTCACCCCTCGCTCACGGGCTGTGAGCTTGATCGCCGGGATCCGCCAACCGGGTGGCCACGCCGGGCCGCGCCCTGCATACTGCAGGAATGGCGCGAAGGAACCCCGAGTGAGCCCGCGCGAAGGGTCGCGCCCGAAGTTCGGCCGGATCGACCCGTTCTGCCTGATGGCGGTGTTCCCGGTGCTGCTCGTGGCGGGAATCCTCGGTGCGCTGGTCAACGTGGCGCTCGGAATCGGCTTCGCCCTGTTCGCGGGCCTGATCCTGCTCTTCGACTCCTGGGCCAACCGGCCCGGCCCGGTGCCGCCGCCGGAACGCCAGGCGCGGCCGGCGAGCCCGCCACCACGGGCGCCGTCCCGGGCGCCGGCCCAGGCCCGCCGCCCGACAGGGGACCGAGGACCGGCCCGCGCGCCCGCCCGAGCCCCGGCCCGCCGGGCCGGGCCGCCCCCACCGGCGCGCTGACCTACCCCCGGAGCGTCCTGCTGAGGGGCGCCGGGCGGGAAGCCGTGTTCGGCGAGCGGTGCCACGGCGGGAACCTCGAAGCCGAGAACCCGGTTGTGGGACCGCGATCTCCGGGGGCCGCCGTGCCGCCCACGGCGCCGCCCCGCGGTACGCGGTGGCGAACACTGAGGCGGACCGGGTGGCGTCGCCGTCCGCGGAACCGGACCCCGGCTGCGCGGGGTCCGGCTCGGCCGTCAGCCGCCGACGTGGATTCCCGGGCGGCGGGTGGGGTCCTTCTCGCTGCTGCGGATGATCTCCCGGACCACCGGTGCGGTGTCGCCGCGGCCGAGGAGCAGGTAGCGGAACAGGTGCCCGAGCGGGTTGCCCTCGGCCCACTCGAAGTGGCACTGGGGGCGGACGCCCGTCACGTCGCGCAGGGCCAGCAGGATCGCGGCGATCGCGTTGGGGGCGGCCGGGCTCGCCGTGCGGAGGACCCGGTGACCGTCGATGTCGACGCCGTGAACCTTGAGCACGTTGCTGAACTCCGACGGGTCCACGACGTCGATTTCGAGGAACAGGACGTCGGCCGCGCCGGGAACCGGGTTCATCGCGCGCTGCTCGGCTTCCTTGGCGGAGTACTCGGCGTCGTCGCCGCCCTGGCGCCGGTTGGCGATGATGTGCAGGGCGCCGTCGTGGGCCAGTGATTCCGCGACGAACCGGCGCGCCTCTTCGTCGAATTCGATGTGGTCGGCCCGCAGCTCGGTCGTCCGGGTGACCCGGGAAACCAGCGAGACGACGATGATCCCGAGGATGAACAGCACCGAGATGGCGATCCCGTCCGGCTTCTCGATGACGTTCTCGACGAGGGCGTAGAGCAGGACGAGGGTGAGGACGACGAACCCGGTGGCGGCCCCGCGGTGGCGGTGGCGGACGGCCGAGATGCTGACCGCGACCGCGCCCGAGACCATCATCGCCAGGATGCCGGTGGCGTAGGCGCCGGCCTGGGCGTTGACGTCGGCGCCGAACGCGATGGTGATCAGGATGCTGATCACCGTGTAGACGATCACCACCGGCCGCACGGCGCGGCCCCACTCCGGGGCCATGCCGTAGGAGGGCAGGTACCGCGGGACGATGTTGATCAGCCCGGCCATCGCCGACGCGCCGGCGAACCACAGGATGAGCACGCTGCTGACGTCGTAGACGGTCCCGAAGATTTCGCCGAGTTCGCGGTGGGCCAGGTAGGCCATGGCCCGGCCGTTGGCCTCGCCGCCGTCCTTGAACGCGTCGGCGGGGATCAGCACCGTGGTGACGAAGCTGGTGGCGATCAGGAACACCGACATGATGAGGGCGGCGGCGGTCAGCAGCTTGCGCGTGTTGCGGATCCGGGATTCGAGCTTCTCCTCGGCGTTCTTCCCGCTCGCCGCGACCAGCGGCATCATGCTGACGCCGGTTTCGAACCCGGAGAGCCCCAGCACCAGCATGGGGAACGCGATGACGGCGGGCCCGATGATGCCGGTGAACCCGCCGCCGCCCGCGGTCAGCGCGCCGGTCCAGTGCGAGAGGGCGGCCGAGTCGCCCACCAGGTCGATCACGCCGGTGACCGTGACCACGGCGTTGAGCAGCAGGAAGACGGCGACGAGCGGGATGGCGACGCCGACGGCCTCGCTGAAGCCGAGCAGGAAGACGCCGCCGAGGATCAACAGCAGGACGACGGTGATGAGCACCGCGTGGCCGTGCAGGAAGCCCGGCAGGTACGGGTTTTCGAGCATGTGCACGGTGGCGTCCGCCGAGGAGAGCGTGATGGTGATGATCCACGACGTGGCGACGAACCCGAGCAGCGTGAGCACGAACAGCTTGCCCCGCCAGAACGGCAGCAGGGTCTCCAGCATCGCCACCGAACCCTGCCCGTGCGGGCTTTCGCGGGCGACCCGGCGGTACATCGGGAGCATCCCGAACAGCGTCAGGGCGACGATCAGCAGCGTCGCGAGCGGCGACAGCGCCCCGGCGGCGAGCGCGGCGATCCCGGGCAGGTAGGAGAGGGTGGAGAAGTAGTCGACGCCGGTCAGGCACATGACCTTCCACCATGCCTGCGGCGTGCCGTGGTCTTCACCGCCGGCCCGCCCGACGGGTGCCACCCGGTGCTCCAGCAGCCACCGCGCGACCCCGGAGGAGGGTGGCTGCGGCGGAACGGGACTGTCGACCCGCTCCGGAATGGTCAAATCGGGTGATGCACCCATTTCGCCTTCTCGTCCCCTCATGCCTGGGAAAACACCGGCCACCAGAATGCCCGACCCGGCCGGGACGCCGCACGGGAGGTTGTGTCCGGTCCTCTTCGGACGGTAACGCCGGCTCAGCGGGGGAGGGGACCGGCGCGCCGGGACGGGGCTGGCGCGGCACGGCACGGCACGGCACGGCGGAGCCATGCGACCCGCGGCGCACGCGAGCCGACTCTCCAGGTCCGCGAACCGACCGCCGGGGTCCGCGAACCGACCGCCGGGGTCCGCGAACCGACCGCCGGGGTCCGCGAGCCGACCCTTCAAGTACGCGAGCCGACCCTCCAGGCGCGCGCCCCGACCCTCCCAGCCCCCGATCCCCGCCGTTTCGCCACCACACCGGCCGGGTAACCGAGGCGGCATGCCCGGACGCGAAGACTTGCCCAGCACCCTCCTGCGGTCGCCGCGCAAGGCGCAAGACACCTGGGTGGCCGCGCACGACTCCGCGCTGCAGACCTACGGCCCCGGCCGGCGGGCGCAGCAGACCGCCTATGCCGCGTTGAAGCACACCTTCGAGAAGGTCGGCGACCACTGGGAGCCCAAACCCGAGCGCGGGCCCTCCGACGAGCAGGCCGCCGGTGGAGCCGGGCAGCCGGAGCGGCCGACCCACGGTGGCGTGAACGCGACCGCGAGCCGGCAGCACCTCTACGAACGCGCCAAGCAGCTCGGCGTGCCCGGGCGGTCGCGGATGTCCAAGGACGAACTCGTCACCGCCCTGGAAAAGGAGAACCGCCGGCGCACCGACCAGGCCCGCCGCCGCTCCGGGTGACGGTTCCCGTGTGGACGGTCAGAACTCGTCGGCGTCGGTGAGTTCGTGCTCGAACGCGTCCGCGCGGGCGACGACCGCCTTCAGCGGGCGCTCGAACTCCTCCTGGATGCTGAGGTCCTCCAGCGGCACCGTGTGCTTGAGCAGCGCGACCCCGTCGACCACCGCTGCGCCGCCGACCGCCGAGGCGCCGGCGAGCTCGAGGAGCCGCCGCAGGTCGACCCGGTCGGCCCAGCCGACCGGGGAGGAGATCTCGATCCACGAACCGCCGTCGAGTTCGGCGAGGTGGTGCACCGTCGCCTGCTGGGTGCGGTTGCGCGGGCCCTCCAGCCGGAACCGCAGCCAGCCCTCCGACTCCTCGAGGACCTCGTACCGCGTCCGGACAAAGTTGATCACGTCGATCCAGGTGGTCACCCGTTGCGCCTCCCGCCTTCGGCCTGCCTGCGCGGTCGAGCATCTCACGTCCGCGCCCGCGGCGGACCGGTGGTCGCCGGGGTGGATCCGTGCCACGATGGACCTCGTGCGGGGCCGTCGAGCAGCACGGCGGAGTTCGCCGGTCGTGACCGGCGGTGGGCGCCGGTGACCACCGGCCATCCGGCGCGGGTGCCGGTCGTCGCCCTGGTCGCCTCGGCCGGGGGCCTGGACGCCCTCGCGCGCGTGCTCGGCCCCCTTCCCGCCGACCTCCCGGCGGCGGTGCTCGTCGCCCAGCACCTGGAGCCGGACCGCGCGAGCCACCTGACCGGCATCCTGGCCGGCCGGACGGCGTTGCGGGTCGCCGAAGCCGCCGACGGCGACGAACTCCGCCCGGGCCTGGTGCTGGTCGTCCCGGCCGGCCGGCACCTGCTGCTGACCCTGGAACAGCGGATCGTGCTGGTGGACGCCGGTGCCCTGCCGCCCGCGCGGCCGTCGGCGGACCTGCTGCTGGCCACCCTGGCCGTCACTTGCGGACCCCGCGCGCTGGCGGTCGTGCTGACCGGCAAGGGCACCGACGCGCAGGCCGGGATCCGCGCCGTCGCCCGGTGCGGCGGCACCGTGTTCGCCCAGGACCAGCCGACGTCCGCGCACTTCGGGATGCCCGATGCCGCCATCGGCACCGGTCTGGTCGACGCCGTGCTGCCCCTGTCGGGGATCGCCGCGGCCGTCCTCGACCACGTCGGCGGGGGCCGAGGGGGTTTATCTCACTACGATGGGGGCTACCCGTCGTAGTGAACGGCCTCTATTACCGTGAGGAAGAATGAGGAGGTGGGCGCTGTGTCGCCCTTCCGGCGTGACCTCGTGGTCGTCGGTGCCTCGGCCGGTGGCGTCGAAGCGCTGCGCGCGGTGGTGTCCGCCCTCCCGTCGGACTTCCCGGGGGCCCTGGTCGTCACGATGCACCTCTCGGCCGGGTCGCCGAGCGCGCTGGCCCTGATCCTCGACCGCGCCGGCCCGTTGCCCGCGCGGTCCGCGCGGCACGGCGCGCCGATCGAGCCGGGCACCGTCTACGTGGCGCCGCCCGACCGGCACCTCCTCACCGACGACGGCGTCCTGGTCCTGAGCCAGGGGCCGACCGAGAACGGGCACCGGCCGGCGATCAACGCGACCTTCCGCTCGGCCGCGGTGACGGGCGGCCCGAACGTCATCGGGGTGGTGCTTTCCGGGGTGCTCGACGACGGCGCCGCCGGGCTGCGGGCGATTGTGGACCGGGGCGGCCTGGCCGTTGTCCAGGACCCCGGCGACGCCCTGTACAGCGGGATGCCGATGAACGCGCTGTCGCTCGTGGAGACCGAGCACGTGGTGCGGGCCGGCGAGATCGGCGCGCTGCTCGACAAGCTCGTCCGGATGCCGGTGGAGCCGGTCGAGGTGCCGCCGGCGTCGGACATCCTGTTGCTGGAGGACCGGATCGCGCGGGACGGGGTGCGGGCCGGCGCGTTCCCGCCCGCCGAGCAGAACGGCTCGGGTTACACCTGCCCGGACTGCCAGGGCGGCCTCACCGAGGTCGACCCCATGGGCCGGTACCGCTGCCGGATCGGGCACGCCTGGTCGGCGCAGGCGCTGCTCGCCGCCCACGACGACGAATTCCGGTTCGCGCTGCAGAAGGCGCTGCGTGCGCTCGACGAGAAGGCGGGGCTGGCCCGGAAGCTGGCCGCGCAGCTCTCCGCCCGGCGCCCCGGCGGTCTGGCGGAACGCTACGCGGCGTCCGCCAAGGAAGCCGCCGAAGCCGCGGACACGCTGCGCAGGTTCCTGCTCGAAGCGAGTGAACCGGCCGAAGAGCAGACGACGGCACCATGAGCCCTGCCTCCGTCCAGCTGTCCGTCGACCGCCACGAACAAGCGACCGTCGTCCGGGGCACCGGCGAGCTGAACCTCACCTCGTACTCGACGTTGCGCGACGGCCTGCTCAAGATCGCGACGGACGCGCCGGACGGCCTGGTGGCCGACATCAGCGAGCTGGTCATCGCCGACTCGGCCCTGGTCAGCGTGTTCTCGCTGGTCGCCATGCGGATCGGGGACTGGCCGGCCATCCCGTTCGCGATCGTGGCCGCCGGGGCCGGGCAGCGGGGGCTGCTGAGCCGCCTGGTGGTCGACCGCTACGTCCCGGTCCGCCCCGACCTGGTGGCAGCGACCGCCGCGCTGGACCACCCGGTGCGCCGCCGGTGCGAACGCACCTTCCCCCGCGTCGAGGGCACCTCGTCGCACATCCGCGCGTTCGTCACCGACAAGCTGATCGAGTGGGACGTGCCCGAGCTCGCCGGGGACGCCCGCCTGATCGCCACCGAGCTGGCCGAGAACGCGCTGCGGCACACCGGTTCCGAACCGAAGGTGCGGCTCGACCTGCGCCGCGGGGTGTGCACGGTCGCCGTGGCCGACCAGGACGCACGGCCGGCGATGCTGCTCGAACGGCTTTCCCCGTTCGAGCCCGGCATGGGGCTGAAGCTGGTCGCGCAGATCGCCCGGACGTGGGGCTGCAGCCGGTCGTGGGCGGGGGGAAAGGTCGTCTGGGCGGTGCTTCTTTCCCGTCCCAGCCCTTCCGGTGACCGTCCGGCCGGGTAGCGTGTCGGATCGTGACCGACCCCAAGGAGCCGAACGGCGAGTTCGAGTCCGTGCTGACCTACCTCAAGGAATCACGGGGCTTCGACTTCACCGGGTACAAGCGGAGCAGCCTCATGCGCCGGGTCCGTCGCCGGATGAGCCAGGTCGAGATCGACAGCTACGCGGACTACATCGACCAGCTGCAGGTCAACGCCGACGAGTTCGTCGCGCTCTTCAACACCATCCTGATCAACGTGACCGGGTTCTTCCGCGACCCGGACGCCTGGCAGCACCTGCGCGCCCAGGTGCTGCCCGCCCTGCTGGCCGAGCGCAGCCCCGAAGAGCCGATCCGCGTGTGGAGCGCCGGCTGCGCGGCCGGGCAGGAGGCCTACAGCCTGGCGATGCTCTTCGCCGACGCACTGGGGATCGAATCGTTCCGGCAGCGGGTGAAGATCTACGCCACCGACGTCGACGACGAGGCGCTGGCGCAGGCCCGGCACGCGGCCTACACCCCGGCGGAGGTCGAAGGGCTGTCCGAGGCGCAGCTGGAGCAGTACTTCGAGCTGCAGGGCAGCCGGTACTGCTTCCGCAAGGACCTGCGCCGGTCGGTCATCTTCGGGCGCAACGACCTCGTGCAGGACGCGCCGATCTCGCGGATCGACCTGCTGGTCTGCCGCAACACGCTGATGTACTTCAACGCCGAGACGCAGACCAAGATCCTCGAGCGGTTCCACTTCGCCCTCGCGCCCCGCGGGGTGCTGTTCCTCGGCAAGGCCGAGATGCTGCTTTCGCACGCCCGGATCTTCGAGCCGCTCGACCTCAAGCGGCGGGTCTTCCGCAAGGCGGTCAACTCCCCGGTCAGCTTCACCCACTTCGTCTCGCACGGCTTCCCGCAGCGGCGCACCCAGGACATCTCGGGGCTCGAGGAACTGCGTGAGCACGCGTTTTCGGCGAGCCCGGTCGCCCAGATCGTCTTCACCGAGGGCGAGACGACGGCGCTGATCAACTCGCAGGCGGAAGTCGCGTTCGGACTGTCCGACCGCGACATCGGGCGCCCGCTGCGGGACCTGGACGTCTCCTACCGCCCGGTGGCCCTGCGCGCGTACGTCGAGCAGGCCCGCCTGGAGCGCCGGTCGCTGCGGATCAAGGACGTGGAGTGGCGCCGGGCCGGCGAGACCGTGTGGTACGAGGTGCACGTCAACCCCTTGGTGAACAAGGACAAGACGCTGCTCGGCGTGTCGGTGGTGTTCCACGACGTGAGCTGGGCGCGCCAGCTGCTGACCGAGCTGGAGCACACGAACCGGCAGCTGGAGTCGGCCTACGAGGAACTGCAGTCGACCAACGAGGAACTCGAGACCACGAACGAGGAACTCCAGTCCACAGTGGAGGAACTGGAGACCACCAACGAGGAACTCCAGTCCACCAACGAGGAACTGGAGACGATGAACGAGGAGCTGCAGTCCACCAACGACGAGCTGCAGACGATCAACGACGCGCTCCGCGAGCGCAGCCTCGACCTCGACGAGGTGAACGAGTTCCTGGAGTCGGTCCTCACCTCGATCCGGGCGGGCATCGTCGTGATCGACTCCGAGATGCGGATCAAGGCGTGGAACCGCGGTGCCGAGGACCTCTGGGGCGTGCGGCGCGAGGAGGCCGAGGGCACCCACCTGCTGAACCTCGACATCGGCCTGCCGGTGGCGGAAGTCCGCCCCGTGGTCCGCGAAGCGCTTTCGGACCCGACGTACTACGGCGAGCTGATGCTGGACGCGATCAACCGCCGCGGCCGCTCGGCGCTGGTCAGGTTGCTGTGCAGCCCGCTGCGCGCCCCGGGCGGCGACAGCCACGGCGCGCTGCTGATGATGGAAGAGACGAAGCCCGAAGCTCCCGAGTGAGCCGCGGGCTCCGCGAAGACGGCGAGGGCTCCGGCAGCGGTCCGTGACCCGCCGCCGGAGCTCCCGGCGCTACTTGGTGAGCGCGGCGATCCGCCCGAGGACCTCTTCCTCGCCCAGCGCCTGCGTGATCGCGTGCAGGTCGGGGCTGCGCGTCGAGCCGGTCAGGGCGATGCGGATGATCTGGGACGCCTCGCGGATGGAGCCGGGGAAGCCTTCGGGGTTCTTCTTGAACTCCTTGGCGTTGCGGGCGAACCCGTGCTTGGCCGCGACCGCGCGGATCTGGTCGAACCACTCCTGGCCGTCGTCGAGCTGGCGGTAGTCCGCGGTGAAGTCGCGGGCCACGGCCCGGACGACCGCCGGGTCGACGCCGAGGGCCGCGATGCGCTCGTCGTCGGGGCCGGTGACCGCCGCGTGGAGCTGAGGGAAGAAGAACCCGTAGACCGCGCGGAACTCGCTCCACTTCTTGAGGTCCTTGCGCGGGTTCTCGGCCCCTTCGCGCTCGACGGCCAGCGCCCGCAGCGCGAGGTCCGGCTCGTCGTCCAGGACCCGGCGCAGCTCGGGGTCGAACCGCTCGGCCCAGACCCGGACCGCGTCGAGGATGGCGGGACCCGAGAGGGTGGCGATGTGGTCGGCGGCGATGTCGTCGAGCTTGACCAGGTCCACCAGCGGGCCGGCGACACCGCACTCGTCGAGGTTGATCGGCTCGGTCAGCGCCTGCTCCAGCGGCATCTCCGCGAGCCGGCCGTTGACGAGACCGCGCAGGTAGTACAGGACGGCTTCGGCGGGGTAGCCGGCCTCGATGAAGAAGTCGACGGACGCTTCCGGGTCCTTGCGCTTGGACAGCTTGCGCTTGCTGCCGCCCTCCTGCTTCATCAGCGGCGCGATGTGCGCGTAGGTGATCGGCTCGAAGCCGAGCGCGTCGAACAGCTGCTGGTGCACCGGCACCGACGAGATCCACTCGTCGCCGCGGATGACCAGGTTCACCCGCATGAGGTGGTCGTCGACGGCGTGCGCGAAGTGGTACGTCGGCAGCCGCGGGCTCTGGTCGGAGCTCTTGAGGATGACGACGTCGTTGCGGTTGGCCTCGGCCTCCAGCGGCCCGCGGATGGCGTCGGTGAACCGGGCGCGCGCGCCGGTGTCGTCCGGGGCGCGGAAGCGCACCACGTACGGGGCGCCGGCGTCGAGCTTGGCCTGGACGTCGGCGGGTTCGGCGTCGCGCCAGATCGCCCAGCTGCCGTAGTAGCCGGTGGGCAGCTTGGTGGCCTGCTGCCGCTGGGTGATCGCGGCCAGCTCCTCCTTGGTGGCGAAGTCGAGGTACGCCTTGCCCTGGCGGAGGAGGTCGCGGACGTAGGTCAGGTAGATCCGCTCGCGGGCCGACTGCTGGTACGGGCCGTAGTCACCGCCGCGGTGGAGGTCTTCGTCGGCGGCGAGGTGGAAGTAGGAGAAGCCGCGCTCGAACTGCTCGAGGGCGCCTTCGACCTCGCGGGACTGGTCGGTGTCCTCGACGCGGACGAGGTAGCGGCCGCCGGAGCGCCGGGCGACGTCCTGGTCGATCAGGCCGACGTAGATGCCGCCGAGGTGCACGAACCCGGTCGGGGACGGGCCCAGGCGCGTGACCAGCGCGCCCTCGGGCAGCGGCCGGGCGGGGTACTGCTGCTCCCAGTGCCCGGGTTCGGGCAGGTCGGCAGGGAAGAGGGCGTCGATGACCGCTCGGTCCAGCATTGGGTGTTCTCCCCGCGTCGTGGTGCACTTGCCTCGGCGAAAGTGGTCGTTTTCGCCGACGAAGAGCCTAGCCGTGCGCCCCGCCGGGCCGCCCGGGCAGGTGGTGCTCGGCGCGCGGCGGTGCTAGTTTCCGGGGAATGCGCGTTCGTTTTCCCTTCGCCAGAACGCTTTCCGTCCTCACCGCCCTCCTGGTGTTCCCGCTGACCGGGACGGCCCCGGCCACCGCGTCGCCGGGCCGCGAGTGCGCGACACCGTCGATCGACCGGCTGCAGCAGTGGCTGGCCAGCGGCGAAGGGACCACGGTCCCGGCCACCGGGAGCCTGCTCGTCCCCGAAGGACGCCGGTACGCGGCGCGGGTGACGTTCCTGAACGCCGAGTGGCACGTGGCCGTCGTCTGGCTGGGGAACCGGTTCGAGGCGCAGGCCGACCTGTCCCGGTCGGCAGGCTTCCTGCTGACCTACCGCGCGACCGACGACCTCTACGTCCAGCTGCGCCCGGCGTCGCACTGGAGTGGTGGCGACAAGTGGCTGACCCTGGTGCCGTCGACGGGCGGGCGGCTGGTGACGAAGTTCTTCGGCTTCTCGCCGCGCAAGTGGACGTCGCTGCCGGAGCTGGGGACGCCGCCGTACTCGTTCGCCTCGGCGCTGAAGGAGGCGCGGGGGCTGGTGTTCGTCGGCAAGACGCCGAACGAGCTGGAGTTCCGCGGCCTGCGCATCGACGGCTACCGGCCGCCGTGCCTCTGACCGCCGTCTTCGAGGCCGAGCTCTGGGAGTGGGACGCCCGGCGCACCGACAGCTGGACCTTCGTCAGCCTGCCCGCCGAGGCGTCGGACGACATCCGCGAGCGCAGCGCCGGCCCCCGGCGCGGCTTCGGGGCGGTACGCGTCCGGGTGACCGTCGGGGCCACCCGCTGGCAGACGTCGATCTTCCCGGACAGCGCGCGCAGCGCTTACGTGCTGCCCGTCAAGCGGGCCGTCCGCGAGGCCGAGGGGATCGACGTGGGGGACGTCTGCACCGTCAGCCTGGAACTCGTCGACGGCTGAGGGGCCCGATCCGGCGAAACGCGATCGGCGGCGGACGCGATCTGCCATGATGCGGACACAGGCCCCGAACCGCACGCAGGGAGACACGATGTCCGCCCAGATGGACGAGCTGATCGCCCAGTTCCAGAACTTCCAGAGCAAGGTGCGCCAAGCCGAGGCCCGCTTTGCCGGTGTCGGTGACATGCAGGAGCGGATCGCCCGGCTGGAGACCACCGTCACCTCGCCCGACGGGACCGTGACCGTGACCGCCGGGGCCGGCGGCGCCGTCACCGACCTGCGGCTGACCGCCGGGGCCACGCGCGTCGAAGCCGGGCAGCTGGCCGCCACCATCATGAACACCATCCGCCGGGCGGCCGCCGGGGCCGCGCAGCAGCAGGCCGGGATCGTGGACGAGACCTTCGGCGGCGCGTTCGGCGTGGACGTCTCGGCGCAGGTGCGGGCAGCCCAGGCCGAGGCGTTCGGAACCGCGGCGGCCGAGCCTGCGTCGGACCTCCAGCCGCGGCAGCCGTCGCGGCCCGCCCGCCGGCCCGCCGCCGAAGACGACGACGACTTCGGCCAAGGCCCCATCCTCCGCCGATCCTGAGGGAACCCGCGATGCCAGACGGAATTCAGACGAACATCGGCGCGATCTCCGCGTACGCCAGGCAGCTGCCGTTTTACGAGCAGGAGGCGGACAAGTTCGGCGCCAAGATCGACGCCGCCGACGTGACGAACGAAGCCTGGGGGCTCGTCGGCCTGTTCGCCAAGCAGGGCTACACCGACCGCCTGACCGAGCTGCGCTCGCTGCTCACCGACCTCAAGGACGGCGTGGACGGCTTCACCACCAAGCTCACCAGGGCCGCGGAGATGTACCAGGGCACCGAAGACGCCGGCAAGGTCACCTTCGGCCGGTACGAGGCGGAAATCGACGCGATCGGGCAAGGCGAATGACCGAACCTAAGAAGAGCATCGCCGACGCGCTGGACGTCTCGGCCTACGACGAGAGCACGGGCGCCAACCTCGACCGCGCCGCCGGGTACGTGCCGGTGGCCGGCACCGCCTACAAGGCGGGCAAGAAGATCGGCGAGCACGCCCGGCAGGCCGCGGAGGCCGACAACCCGGGTGAGCTGGCGTCCGCGGGGGCGGCGCTGGTGGGTGACGGCGCGGCGTTCGTCGGCGCGGCCGCCGGCGACATGGTCACCTTCGCCATGGACCCGATCGGCTGGCTGGTCAGCCACGGCCTCAACATGCTGCTCGAACTGGTCCAGCCGCTGCAGGACGCGCTGCACCAGGTCACCGGCGACGGCCCGGCCATCGGCCACGCCTCCGAGAACTTCGTGACGATCGCGCAGGGTTTCGTCGCGCTCGCCGACGACTTCGAGCGCACCGGCGACACCGCGCTGGCCGAGTGGGTGGATGACGCCGGCAACGCGGCGAAGGAAGCCCTCGGCGACTTCTCGTCGGGGATCCGCGGCATCGGCTCGGCCGCCGGGTCGGTCGCCGAGGTGCTGCAGATGTGGTCGATGGTCATGGTGGTCATCGAAGAGGTGATCAAGGGGATCATCACCGAGCTGGTGTCGTGGCTGATCACGCTGTGGCTGCCGGCGCTGGCCGCGTCGGTGATCAGCTTCGGCGGCTCGGTCGCGGCCGCGATGACCGCGTCCATCGCCAAGGCGGCCAGCGTGCTGCAGAAGGTGACCCGCTACCTCGGCAAGTTCGGCAAGCTGCTCGACTCCTTCATGGAGTTCCTGGTCAAGTACTCCGGGAAGCTGGAGACGTTCACCCGGAAGCTGCGGATCGGCGTGATGCCGGGCGAGACGAAGTTCGGCTTCGGCGCGGCGGCCCAGGGCTGGCAGCCGAGCAACCGGGCGCTCACGACGATGTTCGGCACCTCGGCCGGCGTCAAGCCGTTCCTCGCCGGCGCGGGCGTGAAGGCCGGCATCGGGGCGGGGAAGGGTGCCTTCGCCGAAGGTAAGGAAGCCGTCACACCCGAGGGGGACGAACCGTGGTTCGACAAGAGCGAGATCGGCGGGGACCGGAGCCCGGAGGACACCCGCAGGGACCTGGACATCTGAGCGGGTTCGCCGAGCAGTGGTCGCACGAGGCCCAGGTGCGGCCCGGGTTCCGGGAGCGCGTCGAGGCGCTGATGCGCGACCGGTGGCGCGAGCCGGTCATCGTGCTGCGCCTCGGTGACACCGACGTGGGGTACGAGGTGCCCGGCCGCCGCCGCGACGGCACGGTCGAGGGGGAGCAGCTCGTCCGGCAGTTCGTCGGCTCCACCCTGCGCGGGATCGGCACGGCGGTGTTCTCGGTGTTCGCCCTGGCGAACGGCGGCGCACCGGGACGGCCGTTCCAGCGCGAGATCCGGGTGTCCGGCCCGGCGAACGCGATGGTGCTCGACCTGGCCGACCGGCTCCGCTCGGTGAAGGGCCCGTGGCTGGTGTGCTCGCCGTCGTGCCTGGCGGTGGTGGACACCGGAACGACGTTCACCGACCCGGCGGACGCGCCGCCACCGGAGATCGTCTGGGAAGCGCGGCAGCCGCAGGCCCCGGCGCTGAACTTCCCGAAGCGCACGCTGACCTGGCCGGACGGGTCGAGCTTCCGCTTCCCGCTGCACGGCCGCCCGGAGGAGCAGCACCTGCGGAAGTACTTCGAGCCGCCGGCAACTGTGCACTGGAACGGCCGCTCGGTTGAGCGCCGGGGGTGACCCGAACCGCCGCGGCGGCTGCCCTAGCCGCAGTCCAGGCGGGCCCAGACGACCTTGCCGTCGTCGTGGTGGCTCACGCCCCACGTGACGGCGAGTTCGTCGACCAGCAGCAGGCCGCGGCCGCCGGCGTGACCGGGGACGCGCAGGCGGGGCTCTCCCGTGCCGACGTCGGTCACCGCCACCGTCACCTCGCACGGATCCTGCGTGATGTGAAGCCGCAGTTCGGCGGGGCCGGGCGCGTGGACGTAGGCGTTCTCGAGCAGCTCGCCGACGACGATCAGCGCGTCGACCCGATCCGGCTCGGCGAGAAACCCCAGCCGGCCCTCGGCCCAGCGGCGGGCGGCGGCCAGTCCCGACGGGCCGGCTCCGGCCAGGTCGAGCACGTCCCAACCCGGTTCGCGGGCCGCGCCCCAGTTCACTTGCACCGTGCGACCCCTCCTTCACGGTGCGGCTACCCGGAAAACCGGGCGTTAAGCGCGCGGCGAGGGTGTTACGGCAGACCGCAGCGCCAGAGGAACGCCTCGCGCAACGCCGTGACGAGCACTTCGTCGTCGATTTCGCTGGGCTCGTCGCCCATGGGCAGCCACCGCTCGTCGGCCCGGGTGCCGTCGAGGACGCGGGTCAGCGTGACGCCGGGGTAGGCGAGCGTTTCGGCTCCGCCGTCGACGCCGGTCACGGTGATGCGCCGGGCCTCCGCCCGGACGAGGACCTGCCGCTGGTCGTCCATGCCGTCTCCCCGGCGGGCACGGCGCGCTCCGAGGGGGAGGAGAGCGCGCCATGTCCGTGGTTGAAACGGTACGCCGCACCCGGGCGGGCGGCCCCGGATCCACTCGTACGCCGGAGCGGCGGAGCGTGACCGGACCGGAGTTGCTCTGCGCGAACTGCCGGTGGGCGAATTGCCCGGTACCTATCTTTTGTCCTGTGCGACGAAAGTGGGTATCGCCCGTCCCGGCCGCGGATCACCCTCGACCGCACCGGATCACCGGCGCCGGCCCCCGTGGCCGGCTCATCCCACCGTGGCCGGCGCGGCCACCCTCGCGCCGGCTTTGCCCGCGAAAGTGAGTTACCGGCATGCGCAGAACGTCCCCGGGACACCACCTCCTCGCCCGCTCCGCCACCACCCTGGTGGCCGCCGCCGCGGCCATCGCCTTCTTCACGCCCGTCACCGCAACCGCCACCACCATCGACGGCTATTCGGCCACCGTGCAGCGTGAAGCCGTCGCCTCGCTCGCCGCGGATGCCGGGATCAGCGAGTCCGCCGCCGTCGCCCTGCTGCGTACGCAGGCGGCCGGCGTCGAAACCCTGCACGCGGTCACCGCATCGCTCGGCGCCCGCGCCGCCGACGGTTACCTGGACGCCGCCGCCAAGCCGGTGGTCAACGTGCTCGACCAGGCCGCCGCCGGCCAGGCCGAGCGAGCCGGCGCGCAGGCGCGGCTGGTCAAGCACTCCACGGCGGCGCTGGCGAGCGCGCAGAACGCCCTGCAGGCGCTGCCCGCGGTGGCGCACACCTCGATCGGGCTGGACCCGAAGACCAACCAGGTCGTGCTGACCGTGGCCGACGCGGCCAAGGGCACCGAAGGCCTGCTGAAGGCGGCCGCGTCGCTGGGCGACCGGGTGCGCGTGGAGCGGGTCGCGGGCGAAATGCACACCGCGATCTACAACGGCGAGGCCATCACCGGCGGCGGCGTCCGCTGCTCGGTCGGCTTCAACACCAACCGCGGCGGCCAGAACTACATCGTCGACGCGGGGCACTGCACCCGCGCGGTGTCGCAGTGGAACGTCGGCCCGTCGCAGGGGGCGAGCTTCCCGAACAACGACTACGGCCTCATCCGCAACACGAGCGGCAGCGCGCCGGGCGCGGTGACCCTGTGGAACGGCTCCACCCAGCGGATCAGCTCCGCCGGCACCGCGACCGTCGGGCAGCGGATCAGCAAGAGCGGCAGCACCACGCACCTGACGTCGGGTTCGGTGCAGGCGACCAACGTGACGGTGAACTACGCCGAGGGCTCGGTGTACCAGCTGATCCAGACGAGCGCGCTGGTCAACCCCGGCGACTCGGGCGGCTGCCTGTTCGCCGGCAGCGTCGGCCTCGGCATCACGTCGGGCAAGGGCGGCAGCAGCTCGTACTACCAGCCGGTGGGCGAGGCGCTGAGCGCGTACGGCGTCACCCTGAACTGAACCGGGGCGCCGGCCGGGGGCTCACGCCCCCGGCCGGTGTCAGTCGCGCCGGTGGAAAACGAGCCGGTAGCCGGCCAGGATGATCAGGGCGCCGAGAATGGCCAGGCCCCAGGTCCGCAGGTCGAAGAACGTGCCGAGCTGGGTGTGGAACAGCGTCTTGCCCACCCAGCCGCCGACGAACGCGCCGGCGATGCCGAGCAGGATCGTGATGATGCAGCCGCCCGGGTCCTTGCCCGGCATGAGGGCCTTGGCGATCACCCCGGCGATGAGCCCGAGCACGATCCAGGCGATGATGCCCACGGCGGTGTCCTCTCGTCAGCTTCCCTTGACGGCACAGGATGGCAGCAGCCGGTCGGGGGAGCGCGCCGAGCCACGCCGACGTGATCCGGATCTCACCGGTTCGCGTCGGCGCGGCGGTGCGGCGGTGCGGATGAGCTCAGCCGCCGCCGTAGGTGGCCTGGGTGACCGCGAAGACGTTGCGGTTGCCCGCGCCTTCCTGCAGCGACCACAGCAGGTCGGCGCTGGTGTCGTCCTCCCAGTACGAGAGGCTTTCGCCGCTGCCCACCCAGGAGAACGTCTGCGCGGCGGCCGACGGCTTCCAGTAGTAGAGCTGCTTCGAGCCGGAGGAGTTGAACCACCAGCGGCCGTTGTGCGAGGCCACGCCGTTGAGCTTGTACCAGGGCAGCTGCAGCGCCTGGCTCGCCGTGGTCGTGGCGGCGAAGGTCCCGGAGGAGGCGAACGGGTAGCGGATCGCCCGCGGCGCGCGGTTCGGGTAGTCGGTGCAGCCGGACGAGCAGGTGTACTCGGTCATCACGATCGACTTGCTGACCCGGTCGAGCGAGATCGACGACCACGCGAGGTTCGTGCCCGACGTCGTCTTCGAGGAGATCGTGCCGACCTGCGGCAGGACGTAGGCGTAGTTGTGGGCGTAGTAGGTGCTGCCGCTCTGGTGGCCGATCTGGTCGGCGGTGCCGCCGCTGTTCGTCTTGAGGATCTTGCGCATGTCGAACACGCGCATGCCCTTCCCGGTGTCGGCGACGTAGAGGTAGTCGCCGTACCAGGACATGCCGCCGGCGTGGATCGGGATGTCCTTGAAGTCCGGCGCCGCCGCGGTCCCGGTCGGCTCGACCAGCAGGATCTTGCGGTAGGCGTTCGGGTAGTCGGCGTCCCAGTCGACCAGGGTGATCCGGCTGCGCTGCTGGCCGCCGTCGCAGCCGTCCTTGGTGTACCAGCTGACGGCGACGAGCTGGTGCCCGTCGTAGTTCCCGCCGTCGGCCGTCCCGACGGCGTCGCGGCTGGTGGTGATGCCCTGCGGGTAGTTGGTGCAGTCGGAGTTGTCCCCGCTGTCGAACCGGAACCCGGTCGAGAGCCCGGCGACGGAGAACGACGACGGCAGCGCGGTCCGGTCGTGGTTGGCGTTGTCCATCACGGTGTGCACGGCGGCGGTGCCCAGCGTCGACACCAGAGCGCTGTTCACCGCGTCGAACTGGCCGTAGTCGGCGGTCAGGGTGTACTGGCCGGCGGGCAGGGCCGCCGGCCCGGCCGCGGCGGCCGCCGGAGTGGCGAGCACGCCCACGGCCACGCCCGCGGCCACCGCGGCGTAGGTGAGTTGTCGGTGCAATGACATGGGAGCCATCGTGGGCCCCGGCCGTACAAGAGCCGTACAACCGGTCCACATCGGACACCCTCAGCCCGGCCGCCGGTCCAGGACCTTCAGCGACTGCTCGCACCACCGCAGGTTCTCGCGCTCGAACGACAGGCCGCGCATCAGCGTCAGGTACGGGCCGATCCGCTCCGCCTCCGCCAGGTAGTCGTCCTCGAACCGGCCGTCCAGCAGGCGCGCCCGGAGGCGCTCGTAGCTCGCGATCTTGGTCTCCGCGCGGGCCATCCGCTCGGCCAGGGCGCGGCGGACCGCCGGCTCGTCGCCCACGTCCACCGCCTGGACCTGGACGAGCAGCTCGTCGCGGATCACGCCCGGGCGGGGCGGCTGCGCCGTGAACTCGTGCAACGCCCGGCGCCCGGCGTCGGTCAGCGAAAAGAGGCGTTTGTCCGGGCGTCGCTCCTGGTGGACGATCCGGGCGTGGACCAGGCCGTCGCCCGCCATGCGGTCGAGTTCGCGGTAGAGCTGCTGCGGGGTCGCCGCCCAGAAGTTCGCCACCGAGGCGTCGAACCCCTTCGCCAGGTCGTAGCCCGACGCCTCGCCTTCGAGCAGCGCCGCCATCAGCGCGTGTCGCAGTGCCATGCTCAACTAGTTGAGTGCTTCGCGCTGGATCCGGTCGAACTGGGCCGCCATCGCCTCCGCCAGCGCCTGCGCCGCCGAGAGCGGGCGGACCATCACCGTGAACTCGTCGATCAGGCCGTCGTCGTCGAAGTGCAGGAAGTCGCAGCCTTCGACGCGGGTGTCGCCGATCCGGGCCTCGAAGACGAGCGCGTGGTCCCGGCCCTCGCCGCCGCTGAGCTCACGCACGTAACGGAAGTCCTCGAACACGCGCAGCACGCCGCGCAGGATCGCGGCCGTGATCGCCTTGCCCGGGTACGGCCGGAACGCCACCGGGCTCCGGAACACGACGTTCTCGGCCAGCGTCGCCGCCATGGCGTCGGGATCGCGGGCTTCGACGGCCTTGCGGAAGCTGCTCATGGGCACCTCAGGTAGTCAATTAATTGAGTATGACGCCGCCAGCGTACCTGCTCGCTTTCGGTGACCGCTCGACGACGCATACGTGAGGACAAGCAGGGCGGCGTCGAGCGGCGGGGCGGGACCCCGCCCGCCGCCGACCGGGAGCCCGACGCGCAGCGCACCGGCCGGGACACCTTCAACGACAACGACTCGATCTACCGGCCGAGCCTGCTGCTGAAGGTGACCCGGGCACGCGACGGCTACGTCGGCTGCATCGTGCTCAACGCCGACCCGGACCACGACGGCGCGTAGCGCGTCACGGCCGGGCGAGCCACTGCGCGAGCGTCGTCCCGGCCAGCCGCGCGCCCGGCCCCGGCAGGAGGTCCGCCGGCCCCGGCACGGCACCGAAGTACGGCGCCTGCGGGTCGGTGACCACCGGCCGCGGGTCGGCGCGCGCGGTCAGCACGGTGCGCACCCACTCGTCGAGCCCGAAGACCTCCGGGCCGGCGACCTCGCTGACACCGCCGGTGGGTTCGCCGGCAGCGGCCCGGCCGACGGCCGCGGACACCTCGGCCGCCGCCATCGGCTGCACACCCGCACCGGGCAGCCGCACCACCCCGTCGGTGGCCGAGCCGTCCGCGATCCCGCCGGCGAACTCGAAGAACTGCGTCGCGCGCACGATCGAATAGGGCAGCCCCGACCCGGCGATCAGCTGCTCCTGCGCGACCTTCGCCCGGAAGTACCCGACGCCGGGCTGCCGGTCCGTGCCCACCACCGACAGCGCGACGTAGTGCCCGACGCCTGCCTCCGCGGCGGCTTCGGTGAGGTTGGTGGTCGAGGTGCGGAAGAACGCCATGACGTCGTCGTCGGCGAACGACGGCGAGTTCGAGACGTCCACCACGACGTCCGCGCCCCGCGATGCCTCCTTCAGCCCTTCGCCGGTCAGGGTGTCCACTCCGGTGCTCGGCGCCGCGGGCACCGCTTCGTGGCCCTGCCCGGCCAGCCACGGCACCAGGTTCCGGCCGATCAGACCGGTCCCGCCGATGACGACGACCTTCATGCGCCTGTTCCCTCCGTCCGGCGCCGCCCGGTGGTCCCGGACGGCTGCACATCACGGGGACGAGCGTGCTCGCCGGTTCGTGACAGCGGAGGTCGCTTCGCCCGAAGGGAGGACTGCGTATAACGGCCTACACGCCGGCGCTGCGGGGCTCGTACTGGGCGCGCAACGCCTTCTTGTCCGGCTTGCCCAGCCCGGTCATCGGCAGCGACGCGGCCACGATCACCTGCTTGGGCACGTGCACCGGGCCCTTGCGCTCCCGGACCGCCGCCTGGATCTCGGCCGTGAGCCGCTCGAGGTCGCCGTCCGCGTCCGGCCGCAGGACCACCACCGCCGTCACCGCTTCGCCCCACTTGTCGTCCGGCGTGCCGATCACGCCCACCTGGGCGACCGCCGGGTGCTCGGCCACGACGTCCTCCACCTCGCGCGGGAAGACGTTGAACCCGCCGGTGACGATCATGTCCTTCACCCGGTCGACGATGAACCAGAAGCCGTTCTCGTCCTCGCGGGCGACGTCGCCGGTGTGCAGCCAGCCGTCGCGGAACGTCTCGGCGGTGATCTCCGGCAGGTTCCAGTAGCCGCCGGCGAGCAGGGGACCGGCCACGCAGATCTCGCCCGGCTCGCCCGGGGCCACCGGGGTGCCGTCCGCGCCGAGCAGCGCGGTGCGCAGGAAGGCCGACGGGCGGCCGCAGGAGGCCAGGCGCGCGTCGTCGTGGTCGCCCTTGGCCAAGTAGCTGATCGCCATCGGGGCCTCGGACTGGCCGTAGTACTGGGCGAAGATCGGCCCGAACCGGTCGATCGCCTCGCGCAGCCGGACCGGGTTGATCGACGCGGCCCCGTAGTACACCGTCTGCAGCGACGACAGGTCCCGCGTGCGCGAGTCCGGGTGGTCCATCAGCGCGTAGAGCATGGTGGGCACGAGCATGGTCGCGGTGATCCGCTGCTCTTCGATGATCCGCAGGGTCTCGGCGGGGTCGAACTTCGGCACCACGACCAGCGAGCCGCCCTTGAGCAGCGTCGGTGCGAAGAACGCCGCACCGGCGTGCGAAAGCGGGGTGCAGATGAGGAACTTCGGCGCCTCCGGCCACTCCCATTCGGCCAGCTGGATCTGCGTCATCGTGGTCATCGCCTGCGCGGTGCCCATGACGCCCTTCGGCTTGCCGGTCGTCCCGCCGGTGTAGGTGATCGAGACGACCTGGTCCGGCGGCAGCACGGCGGGCTTCAGTTCCGTGGGCTCGAACGTCGCGGCCGTCGCGGTCAGGTCCTCGCCGACGTGGGCCAGCCCCTCCGGCACCGGCCCGATGGTGAGCACCTGGGTCAGCCCGGGCACCTTCTCGAGCAGGCCGAGCGCGCGGTCGACGAAGGCGGGCACGGGGTCGATGATCAGGGTGGTGATGCCGGCGTCGGCGAGGATGTAGGCGTGGTCGTCGAGCGACCCCAGCGGGTGCAGCGCCGTGCGCCGCGAGCCCTGCAGCTGGCCGGCGGCGATGATGAGCAGGACCTCCGGCCGGTTCAACGACAGCAGCGCGACCGGCGCGCCGGTGCCGGCGCCGAGGGCCTCGAACGCCTGCGCGTACTGGCTGACCTGCTCGGCGGTCCGGCCCCCGGTCATCGTGGTGTCGCCCAGCACCATGACCGGCTTGTCCCGGTGCCGCTTCAGGGCGGAAACCACCAGGTGGCCGAGGTGGTTGGGGTACCGCATCGCCTGCTCGTCCATCCCGGTCCTTCCGCGGCGTCAAACTAGAACATGTTACTGTTTTCGACACCATACGCGGATGGGTCCGGGTTTGTCAGCTTGCCGGCGGAGCGGAACGGGTTCCGGCGGGCCCGGCCGACGAACGGGCCCGCCGGAATCCTTTGTGGACGGTTGCGGGTCAGGGCACCGGGGCGGCCTGGACGCGGGCCACGGCCTCGTCGCGGTCCGGTTGCAGCAGGTAGCCCGCCCGCAGCGCCCGGTCCGCCGCCGCGGTGAACTTGGCGACGTAGGCGGCGTGGTCCGGGTACAGCTGCCGGAGTCGGGCCGGCGTCAGCGGCGTCGTCGTGCCCAGCAGCAGGCACGCGCCCGCCACGTTGCCGCCGCTGTTGTTGGGCGAATAGGACGCCACCGGGACGGCGAGGTCCGGCAGCCGGACGCCGCCGAGGGCGTTCTGGTCGCCGTCACGCAGGATGACGAGGTTGAGCAGCATCGCGATCGGCGTCGCGGTGGGCGGGGCCGCGCCGCCGCGCGCCCAGCGGTCCAGGTAGCGGAACGCGGCGTTCTCCGCGTAGCGGAACGTCATGCTGTTGACCGGTTTGTCGCAGGTCGTCGGGGCGCCGTCGTTGATGGACCGGTCCCGGGCGTTGGCCGCGTTGTACAGGTCGAGGCCGTACCGGTCGGCGTGCGCGGTGCCGGCCACCTCCCAGGTCCGCACCAGCGCGGTGTCCTGCCGGACCGAGGCCGAGGCGATGACGTCGGTCTCCGACTGCAGGACGAACACCGGGACGCCGAGGTCGGTGCGGATCCGCGCCGACAGCGGGCCGATGATTCCTTCGCCGATCGGAGCGGCCGGCGCCGCCCGGCCGTGGATGAGGATGCCGTCGTAGCTGCGGCGCACCGGCTGGACCGCGTTGGCGAAGGTGGTCAGCCGCAGCGCCGACTGCGAGTGCCCGGTGGCCAGTACGACCGACGGCGTCCGGCCGCCCAGCAACTGCGGATTCGCCCGGACCGCCTGGGCCGCCTGCGCGAAAACGTCGTAGGAAAGCGCATCCCCGCTGAGGCTCACCGCCCCGTAGCGGGCGGGGTCGAGGCTCTTGAGCTTGTCGGCCCCGGCTTTCTGGGTCGTCACCCCGACGTAGGCGTAGCCCTCGCGGATGAAGTGCTCGTAGGACTGCGAGAAGTCCACCGGGATGTCGACGCCGAAACTGACGTTGAGCCATTCGACCACGACCGTGCCGGTGAACCGCGCGGCGTCGCGCGGCCGCACCACGACCATCCGTGTGGTGTACGGGTTGCCGGTGCTGGCCACGCGGGTGGCCCAGCGGCCGTCGTCAGTCCACAGGCCGGCCTGGTCGAACGTGTCGGCCTGGCCGGACAGCAGGTACTCCTCCTCGACGTACCCGCGGGCGGCGAGGTCCAGGACGCCTTGGGCGCCGCTGACCGGCCAGCCCCGGCCGGCGTTCGCGGGCACCGCCGTCACCGTCGGCGCGGCGGCCGGTGCCGCCTGGGCGATCCCGGTGGTCACCAGGGACGGCAGGAGCACGGTCAGTAGCACGAGCAGGGCTCTGCGCATGGGGAAACCCTTCTGGTGGTGGCCGGTGCGGAGCGGCTCCAGGCTCTTCACCGTCCACATCGGACAGTAGGTGGTCACCGGTGTGGCCACCGCCTTCGTCTTCTACTCGCCGGTACGATCCTGGGCAACGCGGCACCCGCGAACCGCCCGGAACCCGCCGGGGAACGCTCAGGGAAGTGACAAGTCCGCGCGCCGGTTGCTCGGGACCGGAGAAATCCGGGAAAAGCCTTTCGGCGCCGCAACCTTGCGCAGGTGTCACTCGTTGCGCGACTATCTCCGGACGTTCTGCACGTGCATCCGCACGGTGAGAGGGGTGTGGTGACCGAAGTGGCGCCGGCGGCGGCCGGGACGACGGACGCCCCGAGCGATGCGGCTTTGATCGCGGCGGTCCGCGGTGGGGACATCGCGGCGTACGGCGAGCTCTACGACCGGCACCTCGTCGCCGCCCGCCGGGTGGCGGCCGCGATCGCGGCCGACCAGGCGGAGCGCGAGGACCTGATCGCCGAAGGATTCACCCGCGTACTACGGATTCTGCGCTCCGGCGAGGGGCCGGACGAGGATTTCCGCCCGTACCTGCTGACGACCATCCGGAACACGATGATCAGCTGGCGCCGGCGCGACTCGGCCGTCTCGCTGGTGGCCGAGGTGCCGGACGTGCTGCCGGGCGCCGGGAGCGACGAACCGGTGGGCAGCCGGCTGCACGCCACGGTGGCCGTGGACGCGTTCGCGAGCCTGCCCGAGCGGTGGCGGACGGTGCTGTGGCGGACCGAGATCGACGGCGACCCGCCCGCCCGGATCGCCGAGGACCTCGGGATGACACCGAACGGGGTCGCCGCGCTGGCCTACCGCGCCCGCGAGGGCCTGCGGCAGGCCTACCTGGACCAGCACGTTCCCGAGGCGCGGCGGCGCACCTGCAAGAACATCTCCGGTCAGCTGGCCAAGTTCGTGCGCGACGGGATCTCCGACCACAAGGCGCACCGGATCGCCGCCCACCTCGACCGGTGCGCGGACTGCCGGGAGCTGGCCGCCGGGCTCCGGCAGCTCAACTCGGAGCTGCCCGCCGCGGTGGCCCCGCTGATCCTGGGTGTCCCGATCGTCTCGCAGTGGTTGTCGGCCTCCGGGTCCCTCGCGTCCGCCGGCGCCGCGGCCGGAGCCACCGGCACCGGTGCGTCGGCCCTGTCGTGGGCCACGGCGGCGAAGGTGGCCGCCGCGGGCGCGGCGCTGGTCACGACGGTGACGATCGGCGCGAGCACCGCCGGCGACGCGCCGTCGCCGCCGGTGCCCGGTGACGGCACGACGAGCCAGCCCGGGCGGAGCGGACCGCAGGCCGGCTCGCGCGCCGGCGTCCCGCCCGGCGACGTCCAGCCGGGCCCGGACGGGCAGGTCACGCCGGTGCCCGGCGGCACGGGCGTGGTGACGACCGGTGAGCAGCAGCCGGCGGGGGAGTCGCCGGGATCCACGGCGTCCGGGGAACCGGGAGCGGCGGGCACCGGCAACAACGGCAACGGAAACGGCAACAACGGGAACGGCAACAACGGCAACGGCCTCGGGAACGATCCGGCCGCGAAGTCGTCCAAACGGGCCGCCAAGGAGTCGTCGAAGGCGGCGAAGGAATCGGCGAAAGAGTCGAAGAAGGCCGAAAAGACGAAGAACCCCGGAGAGTGACCCGGCGCCCGCGGCGCCGGGTCACCCCGCTCAGCAGGGCTGCAGCAGCCAGCAGAGCCGGTAGTTCGCCTGGTAGGTCGCCGACGTCGGCGGCGCGACGATGTTCTGCGTCCGCGCCCCGCCGTGCGCCCAGCTGGTGAAGGCGTACTTCGTGTTCAGCGGCGGCAGGTTCTGCGGGCTGTTCGCGCTGATCGAGTTGGTCGAGCCGGCGATCACCGTCCGGGAGAACGGGGTGCGCTGCTGGGTCCCGCCGACGGTGAGCATCGCCTGGCTGGGGTTCGAGGTGAAGTTCAGCGTCACCGTCTTCGGCTGCAGGTCGATCGTCCGGGAGCCGGTCCGGCCGGTCGAGTCCGTCGCCGTCAGCGTCAGCTGCAGGTACGACGGGTACTCGTGGTCCGGCGCGACGAACGATCCGGCGGCGACACCCGGGAAGTCCTGGACGTTGTGGGTGTGGCAGGTGCCGTTGGCCGCACAATGCCGGATGGCGAGCCGCCACGACAGCGCCGACGGCGGCAGGTCGCCGTCCTGGGGGTCGACCGCGCGGCCGGAGAAGGCCACCGTCTGCCCGACCGACCAGGTCAGCGCCGGGCTCGGGGTGTCGATGACCGGGACCGGGTCGAGCCCGGCCGGGGTGCCGACGGTGACCCGGACCGTCGTGACCGCCGACGCGCCGTGGGAGTCGGTCACCCGCAGCCCGGCGTCGACCGCCGCGGCGGTGGCGTAGGTCCAGGTGGGCCGCGGGGCCGTCGAGTCGTCGTAGGCGCCGTCCGCGTCCAGGTCCCACGCGTAGGTCAGGGTGTCTCCGGCGTCCGGGTCGGTGGAGCCGGTGCCGTCGAACTGGACGGTCAGCGGCGCCGGGCCGCTGGACGGCGTCGCCGTGGCCGCGGCGACCGGCGGCCGGTTCGTGCCGCCGGGGTAGCTCACCCGGCGCAGCTCGCCGCTGCCCAGCGCGACGTAGAAGAGGTCCCCGCCGGGGCCGGTGAGCACCTGCACGGGCGTGCTGACGCCGGTCACGAAGGGCACCAGGCGGCTCGCGCTGGGCTGGCCGCCCACCGTCTGCATCGCCCAGATGCAGCCGCGGGAGGAATCGGCGAAGAACAGCGCGCCGGCGTACTCGGCGGGGTAGTTGCTGCCGGCTTCGAAGGCGATCCCGCTGATCGAGGAGCCGCCGGTGGGACACGGGTCGGTCGCGACGACCTTGGCGTTGTGGTTGTAGGCGTAGTACGGCGCGGTCTGGCCGCCCGCGGTGTACAGCGACTCGCACCGGTCGAGGTTCGCGCCGTCGTACCCGGCCTGGCGGGCGTTGCCTTCGAAGCACGGCCAGCCGAAGTTCTCCGCGACGCCGTCGCCGGCGTCGGCGACCCGGTTGATCTCCTCCCAGGTGTTCCAGCCGACGTCACCGGCCCACAGTTCGCTCGTCCCGGGCCGGAACCCGAACCGGAACTGGTTGCGGGAGCCGTAGGCGATGACGCGGCGGGCGTTGGCGTCGGCGCTGCTCGCGAAGGGGTTGCCGGGCAGGCCGGCGCCGGTGTCGGGGTCGATGCGCAGGAGCGCGCCGTTGAGCAGCACCGGCTGGCCGGCGGCGCGTCGCGGCGACTGCGACCGCAGTGCCCCGCCTTCGGCGGCCGGCGGGGTCAGGTTCGTGCCGGCCGGCGACGGCGGGTCGGCGCAGGGGTTGCCGACCTGGCCGTAGTCGGCGAAGTTGAAGCTGGCGCCGTCACCGCCGCCGGCGTACAGGGCGCCGTCCGGCCCGAAGGCCAGCGCCCCGACCGAATGGCTGGGGAACTGCTGGCACCAGCCGGTGACCAGCGGTTTCTCGCTGGCCGCGGTGCCGGCCGGGCCCATCGTCAGCTGCGAGACGCGGCCGGTGACGACGCAGCCCTGGTCGGTCGCGCCCGGCGGCGTCGGGCAGGTGTCGCCCCACCGCGGCGCGGTCCCGCCCGGTTCGGCGTCGAGAGTGTAGGAGACGTAGACGTACGGCCGGGCGGGGAAGGCGGGGTCGACCGCCAGCCCGAGCAGGCCGCGGTCCCAGAAGTCCTGCGTCTGGGTGCGGAGGTCGGCGAACACGGTCGCCGTCGGGTCGGCGAGCGAGTCGAACACCTTGACCAGGCCGCTCTTCTCCGCGACGAACACCCGCCCGTCGGGGGCGAACGCGGCGGCGGTCGGCGAGCTGAGGCCGCCGATCGCGACCGTGTCGGTGAACCCGGCGGGCACGGCGGCGGCGGCGGGGGCCGCGGTGGCGACGGCCACGGCCAGGGCTGCGGCCAGGGGCACGATCACCCCCGCCGCCAGCGTACGTCTTGATCTTCGCGGAACCAGGAAACGACGAGAACCCATCACGAACTCCTCGTACGGCGGGGACCGGACTGGCGCGAGCGCCGTCCCGTATGGCGCGGGAAGTCCGAAAGTTGTTACACCACAGGCAAAAATGTGCACGAAACGCGTAATCCCGTTGAAGGGTGATAACTCACCGCCGATCGCGGTGCGCGGGACCGCTCGGTTCCAGTGGTAACTTATGCATGCTAACGATGATGCTAACGTGGGTAGTATCATCGTCAACAGAGCGGGGTTCACCATGATCGTCATCACCGGCGCCACCGGGCAGCTCGGTTCGCAGGTCGTCGCCCGGCTGCTCGAGCGGGTTCCGGCGGCCGGGATCGGCGTCAGCGTCCGGGACCCGGCCCGGGCGGCCGGGCTCGCCGCGCAGGGGGTCCGCGTGCGCCGCGGCGACTTCGCCGATCCGGCCTCCCTGGCCGGGGCGTTCGAGGGGGCGGCGCAGGTCCTCGTCGTCTCGACCGACGAGACCGGCGACGCGGCCGTGGCGCACCACGTCGCGGCGATCGAGGCCGCGCGTGACGCGGGGGTCAAGCGCGTGCTGTACACCAGCCACCAGGCCGCGGCCGCGGATTCGCTGTTCGCGCCGATGGCCGACCACGCCGCGACCGAGCGCCGGCTGGCGGAGGCGCCGTACGCCGCGCTGCGCAACGGCTTTTACGCGAGCACGGTGCCCTTGCTGCTGGGCGAGGCCCTGCGGACCGGGGAGCTGGTCGCGCCGGCCGACGGGCCGGTCGCGTGGACGGCGCACGCCGATCTGGCCGAAGCCGCGGCGATCGTCCTGGCCGGCGAGGGCCGGTTCGACGGGCCGACGCCGCCGCTTACCGCGCCGGTGGCCCTCGACCTCCGGGACGTCGCCGTTCTGCTCGGCGAGCTCGTCGGCCGGCCGATCCGGCGCGTCGTCGCCGAGGACGAGGACTGGGTGGCCACCCTGACCGGCCACGGCGTTCCGGCCGCCCGGGCCGAGCTGCTGCTCGGCATGTTCCGGGCCGCCCGCCGCGGCGAGTTCGCCGCCGCCGGGCCCGACCTGGAGGCGCTGCTGGGCCGGCCGGCGACGCCGCTGAAGGCCGTGCTGGCCGCCGCGCTCCCGGAAGGGTGATCACTATGCACTCCGGCTATACACGCGGTGTATAGTGGTCGGCATGTCGATCGGACTCACCCTGCTCGGGCTGCTGGAGAACGGCCCGCGGCACGGCTACGACCTGAAGCGGGCTTTCGACGACCGCTTCGGGCACGACCGCCGGGTGCACTACGGCCAGGTCTACTCGACGCTGGCCCGGCTGCTGAAGCAGGGTCTCGTCGAGGCCGACGGCGTCGAGGTGGACGGCGGCCCCGAGCGGAAGCGCTACGCGATCACCGACGCCGGGGTCGCCGACGTCGGCAGCTGGCTGGCGACCCCGGAAAAGCCGGACGCCTACCTGCAGAACACGCTGTACACCAAGGTCGTGCTCGCCCTGCTGTCCGGGCGGCCCGCCGCCGACGTCCTCGACGTCCAGCGGGCCGCCCACCTCGACGCGATGCGCGAGCTGACCCGCCGCAAGACCGGCGGCGACCTCGTCGACCAGCTGATCTGCGACCACGCGCTGTTCCACCTCGAGGCTGACCTCCGGTGGCTGGAACTGACCGCGGCCCGGCTCGGCCGGCTGGCGGAGGAGGTCGCGTGAGCGCCGGCGAGGTCCTGCTGGAGGCCGCCGGCGTGCGGAAGGCGTACAGGTCCACCGAGGCGCTCGCGGGCGCGGACCTGCGGGTGCGCGCGGGGGAGGTGGTGGCGTTGATGGGCCCGTCCGGGGCGGGCAAGTCGACGCTGCTGCACTGCCTGGCCGGGATCGTCCGGCCGGACTCCGGGACGGTCCGCTACCTGGGCGCGGACCTGGCCGCGATGACCGACCGGGCGCGCTCGGCGTTGCGCCGCACCGAGTTCGGGTTCGTCTTCCAGTTCGGCCGGCTGGTCCCGGAGCTCACCTGCCTGGAGAACGTGGCCTTGCCGCTGCGGCTGAACGGTGTCCGCGGCCGGGTCGCGGCGCAGCGGGCGCGGGAGGTGCTCGCCGAACTGGACCTGTCCGCGATCGAACGTAACCGGCCGGGCGAGGTGTCCGGCGGGCAGGGGCAGCGGGTGGCCGTCGCCCGGGCCCTGGTGACGGCGCCCCGCGTCGTGTTCGCCGACGAGCCGACCGGCGCGTTGGACTCGCTCAACGGCGAGCAAGTGATGCAGCTGCTGACGACGGCGCCCCGCGAGCGCGACGCGGCGGTGGTTCTGGTGACGCACGAAGCCCGCGTCGCGGCGTACTCGGACCGCGAAGTGGTCGTACGCGACGGCCGGACGAGGCAGCTCGAGGTGACCCGGTGAGCCGGCGCTGGCCGGGCGACCTGGCGCTGGGGCTGCGGCTCGCCCTCGGCGGCGGTGGCGCGCGGACCGCGTGGGCGCGGCTGGCCCTGACCGCGACCGGCGTCGGGCTCGGGGTCGTCGTCCTGCTCAGTGCGACGTCGCTGCCGCACATGCTGGCCGCGCGGGCCGATCGTTCGGCCGCGCGCACGCCCGTCGCCGAGGCCGTCGACGGCGTCGATCCGGTCCGCGCCGTCCAGCGGACCGACGAGTTCCGCGGCCGGGGCCTGCAGGGCTACCTCGTGCAGCCGACCGGGCCGCGGCGGCCCGCGGCCCCGGGCGTCGACCGGCTGCCGGGGCCCGGCGAGGCGGTGCTTTCCCCGGCGCTCGCGGCCCTCCTGCGGTCCCCGGAGGGGGAACTGCTGCGCCCGCGGTTTCCGCAGCGGGTGATCGGCACGATCGGCGACACCGGGCTGACCGGGCCGAACGAGCTGTACTTCTACGTCGGCACCGAGAGCTTCGCCAGGCCGTCACAGGCCCACCCGGTGAGCGGGTTCGGCGGCGCCCCGATCCGGCGCGGCCTCGATCCCCTGGAGGCGCTGCTGGTCGTGGTCGGGGCGACGACGTGCCTGGTCCCGGTGTTCGTCTTCGTCGTCGCGAGCACCCGGCTCGCCGCGGCCGCCCGCGACCGGCGGCTGGCCGCCGTGCGGCTGGTCGGCGCGGACCGCGGCCAGGTCAGCCGGATCGCCGCCGGCGAGGCGCTGCTCGGCGCGTTCGCCGGGCTCGCCGTCGGGGCGGGGCTGTTCCTGCTCGTGCGCGTGCTCGTCCCGCGGATCACCGTCTCCGCGTTCCGGGGCGGGATCTTCGCCGCCGACGTCGTCCCGGACTGGCGCCTCGGCGGCCCGGTCCTGGTGGCGCTGCCGCTGCTGGCCTGCGCGGCGGCCGTCTTCGCCCTGCGCAAGGTCGTCATCGAGCCACTGGGGGTCGTGCGGCGCGGGACGCGCGTCCGGCGGAAGCTGTGGTGGCGCCTGCTGCCCTTGGCCGCCGGCGGGGCGCTGCTCGCCGGCCGGCTGGGCGCGGAAGACGCCCGGGATCCCTTCGTCATCGCGGGCGTGGTGCTGGTCCTCGCGGCGGTTCCGGTGGTGCTGCCGTGGCTGGTGGAGCGCGTCGCGGGTCTGCTCGGCGGCGGCTCGCCGGCCTGGTTGCTGGCCGTGCGCCGGCTCCAGCTCGACAGCGCGACGGCCGCGCGCCTGGTCAGCGGCATCGCCGTGGTGCTGGCCGGATCCATTGCCCTGCAGGGCGTCTACGCCCGCACCGAGAGCGACCGGCCCCCGTCGGGAGATGTCCGCGTGCTGGCGACCGCCTTCGCCCCGAGCGTGGCCGGCGCCCGGGAATTCGCCACGGCCCTGCGTGCGCTGCCCGGGCTGGCCGGCGTGCCGGTGGAGACCCACGGCCTGCTGCAGAACGCGGCGGGGGAGGAGTTTTCCCTCGCCGTGCGGACGTGCGCCGAACTCGCGATCGCGGGCTGCCGCGACGGAGACGTCTACGCGACGGACCGCATCGCACCCGGGGACCGGCTCTGGTCCGACGGCGCCGACCGCACAAAGCCTCCACATTGGACAGTACCGGCGGCGGGATACCACGTGACGGCGCAGGAAGGAGCGCCCCTGCTGGTCACGCCGGCCGCACTGGCCACGGCGACGGGTGTCGCACTGAGCGCGAACGCGACGATCCCCGCCGCCGGGCCGGAGGTCGTCGAGCGGGTGCGGAACCTCGTGGGCTGGAACGGCATAGTGAGCTCGCTGGACACGGAACGGGACGGCACCTCGGCGCTGATCACGCGGGTGCTGTCGGTGGGTTCGGTTTTGGTGCTGCTGTTCGCGGCGGGCAGCCTGCTGATCGCCGCGTGGGAGCAGCTGCGGGAGCGGCGAAGCATCTTCGCCGCCCTGATGGCGAACGGCGTCGGACGCGGAGTGCTAGCCCGCTCCCTGCTGTGGCAGCTGGCGATCCCGGTGGCGGTAGCGGCGGCGGTCGCGGTGCTCGCCGGCCTGGCCCTCGACTGGCTGCTGCTCACGCTGGTGGCGCACCGCCCGATGGTGTTCGACCCGGCGACGATCGTCGTCCTTGTGGCAACAGCGGCCGCGGCGGTCCTGCTGGTGACCGCGGTGACGCTGCCGGCCCTGTGGCGCACCGCGAGCCTGGAGCACCTACGGGAGGAGTAGGGGGTGGCTGACCCGTAGGGTTGGTGACGCGGCCGGCGGGTGGGCCAGGGAGCTCGACCCGATCTTGGGTCGCCGTAGCGGTAGGGGGCTGCGGTGGTGGCGTTCCCGTGCTGCAGAACGGTGGCGCGGTCGGTGAAATCACCCGGGCCGTCGTGCTGGTGGCGGCGGACCGGCCGGCCGGAGACCCGGCCGGAACCCACCGCTCGAGTCGGGTGGGCGTCCGGTGTGGGCGGTTCCGGGGCCGCGAGAAGCGGCCGATGATGCCGGCGGTGTGTCTTCGGCGCGGTAGCGGTCGGCCCAGCGTTTCGCGGTGGCGACCGCAACTGGTAACCGCTCGGCGGCTCGCCGCAGTGACCATCGGTCAGCCACGGCTCACCGAGCCAGCGGATCTCAGACAATGGGGCGTTACGGTGGGAAACGAGGGCCTGCAGGTAGCCGGTGCAGATGTCGAAATCCACACCGGATCCGGAGGCCTCCGTGGTCAGTACAGCTAGTGTACTTGGCCATCAGGTTGGTGGCAGTCGGCTGATGGGTGGGTGACCGCCGAGTGCGCTGTGGCGGCGTTGAGTGTTGTAGTGCTCGATCCAGGGTGCAAGGGCTACTGTTCGGTGTTGCTGGTGAAGGCTTGGCGGTAGGCCCACTCGGTTTTCAGGGTGCGGTTGAGGCGTTCGACTTTGCCGTTGTGCCACGGGCAGTGGGGTTTGATGAACGTCTGCCGGATGCTGTGTTCGGCGCAGATCTCACGCAGTGACCAGCGGTAAGTCCAGGGCGTTGTCGGTCATCAACCGTTCGATCCGGGTGATGCCGTGGCCGGCGAAGTAGGTCATCGCCCGGGTGAGGAAGGCAGCGCAGGTGGGTCCTTTCTCGTCCGGGAGGATTCGGAGCAGGCCAGGCGGGAGTGGTCATCGACCAGGGAGTGGACGTAGTCGTAGCCGATCTTGTGGCTGCGGTCGCGGGTGGCTTCCCGCTGGGCCCGGCCGTGGGCTCGCCAGCCGCCGCCGTCGGGGATGCGGCCGATCTTCTTGACGTCCATGTGGACCAGCTCGCCCGGCCGGTCGCGTTCGTAGCGGACGGCCGTGGTTTTGCTGGACCGGATGACCTGCCCGGTGATCGGGTCCTCCCGCGGCGAGCCGCGGGATCTGGTGGCGGGCCAGCACCCGTGACACCGTGCGTGTCGGGACACCGGGTTCGTGGCCCAGCCAGTCCGGGCCGCGGCGTTCACGCTGCCGCAACGTCACGATCCGCGCTTCGAGCTCGCTGCTGGTCCGCCGGGGCGAGGTGTGCGGGCGCGAGGATCGGTCACGCAGCCCGGGTTCGCCCTCGCCGGCGTAGCGGTCCAGCCAGGTCTTCACGCATGTGCGGGACGCCCCCATCGCGGACGCGATGTGTGTTTGTGGCCATCCGGCCTGGTGGCGTTGGACAATCAGCAGCCTGCCCAGGAAGGTGGTCCGGGCATTACGGTGAGACACGAGAGCCTCCGGTTGGCGTGGGTCCTAGACAAGCCACACCTCAACCGGAGGCTCTCCCCACGTCAACCAACACCTTCCCGCCACCAACGTCCTGGCCAAGTACAGCTAGGGCCTGGCTGATCGCCGGTAGGCCCGGTTACCCGGTCAGCGTCCAGCCGCATCGAGCCGGGCGGTACACGAGGTGTACAACGCCGGTGTACGGGATTTGGATCCCCGGCTGGCGTACTGCTGCCCATGCGAATCCGGAAAGTACTCCTCCTCGCGCTGGCCGTGGCGGCCGGCGCACTGGCGCTGCCCGGGGCGGCGAGCGCCGCCTACAGCGACCCGCTGACCACGACGACCAAGCAGAACCTGGTCTGGCACGCCACCCCGGCCGCCGCGCTGAGCGCGCTGGACAACGCGCTGCCGAACGTCAGCCTGAACACCGTCGTCAACGACACCAGCTACGACATGACCGGGTGCACCGGCGCGGAAAAGGCCGCGCTGCCCAAGGCACCCGTGGCCACCAAGTCGATGTGCTGGGACGCCGACCGCGCCGGGACGACGACGTGGAGCCCGCAGGGCATCACGACCTCCGGGGACGCCGACGACGACGGCAAGTGGGGCGACGACAAGATCATCCTGTCCGGCTGGCACGGCACCGACGCGCTCGGCCGCTACAACGACGCGCGGATCCAAGCGATCAACTACGACAACCCGGCTTCGCCGTCGTACCGGATGTTCTACCTCGCCGTGCCGGACAGCACCGGCAGCAGTTTCTCCGCCGCGCAGGCGCACATGGGCGGGATGGCCTGGTACGGCGACAAGATCTACGTGACGGCCGAGGGCAGCACGTCGACCGCCATCCGCGTGTTCAGCACCAAGCACATCCTGCAGATGACCGACACGACCAGCAACGCGATCGGCAAGACGTCGGGCGGGTATGCCGCCTACACCTACAAGTACGCGATGATGCAGATCGGCTACTACACCTACGCGGGCGGCACCTGCAGCATGTCCTCCGACACCGGCGTGCCGTGCTTCTCGTCGATGTCGCTGGACCGCAGCACGTCCCCGGCGTCGATCGTGACGACGGAGTACTTCTCCGACCAGAGCCTCCACGGCCGCCTCTACCGCTTCCCGACGGGCGCGGACTACCTGCTGACCGGCGCTGCGTCGGAGGCGTTCCGCAGCTCCGTGGGCAACATGCAGGGCGTGCTGTCCAACAACGGCAAGTGGTACGTCGCCCACAGCTCGGCCACGATCAACGGCCAGCTCTGGACCCAGACGACGGCGAAGAGCAGCTCGGCCACCTGCGGCACCGGCACGACGGCCTGCTGGGCGGTCCACCCGGAGGCGCTGACCTACGACTGGTCGACCGGCCTGGTGTGGTCCCAGTCGGAGTGGTCGACGGCCGACTGCACGGCGAAGGACCAGACCTGCGGCCGTTCGGTGTTCGCGGTGCCGCTGTCCTCGCTGGCTTCGTGACGGCGTTCAGCTGATCGGCGCCGCCGGCTCGGGTTCCCGGGCCGGCGGCACCGTCGTCCCGGTGCCGCGGCGGCGGTGCCACAGTTCGCGGCCCCGCCGCAACACGATCGGCGCGACCATGACGCACAGCGAGAGTGCCGTGACGTCGAGCAGGTACGCCGCCAGCCACATGTGCTTGGCGATCTCGAAGTACCCGTCGCCGACCACCGCCATCGCCGCGATGCCGAGCGCGCTCGTCACGGCCACGCCGGCGACGATCCCGTAGCGGGTCGTCGCGTGGCGGCGCCGCACCAGCGCCACCACCGCGGCGGCCAAACCGAGGACGACGAGCAGGGCGGGCAGCCACGGGATGCCCATCCCGTCGAGCCACTGCTGGAACGTCGTCGCGTCGCCGCCCATGTCGCCGCTCACCGGGGCCGAGCCGTCCGGGGGCCGGCTGACCGGGGTCCACGGCTGGTCCGGCAGGTACGGCAGGCTCCGCCCGAGCGTCGCCTGCAGGCCGATGCCGATCGCGTGTACCAGCACGCCCGGGTGCTCCAGCAGCACGTCCCACGCCTTGTGCTTGACGGTGCTGGGGTCTTCGAGCAGCACGTCCGAGCCGGCGAGCGCCTCGGGGCCTTCCGGGTAGTACGCGTGCCCGGCGCTGTCCTGCGCGGACTCGGGCAGGCCGAGCCGCGGCGCCGAGCCGGGTACCTCGGCGAGGGTGAAGGTGTAGACGACGTTGACCGCGTTGACGTCGGCGTAGTTGCGCTCCTGCCACCCGAGGTTCGCCCGGATCGGCGCGATGACTTCCAGCACGAGCAGCACGGCGATCGCCGGCCCGACGAGCCGGCCCGCCCACCACCGCCCGCCGCCGGGGCGGGCCGCGGTGACCGCGCAGACGAGCGCGGCCAGCACGAACAGGGGCAGGAAGCCGATCTTCGCCAGCCCGCCGACGACCCCGCCGGCGGCGACGAGGACGAGCGCCGCCAGCCGCGCGAAGCCGTCACCGGCCTTCGTCGCGGCGATCACGGAGAGCCCGAGCATCAGGGTGTAGGCGCCGAACAACCCGGCCGGTTCGGCGAAGGTCGAGATGAACAGCCGCGCGAAAGCCGGTTCGAGCAGCGGCAGCAGCGGCGGGAGCAGGAACAGCAGCCGCCGCGTGCCGCGCGCCTGCACCGCCCACGCGGCGAGCAGGGTGACCAGGAAGACCAGCAGCACGTACAGCCAGCCGAGCTTGAGCAGGCTGAACGCGCCGTCCCCATTGGCCACGGACCCGAACAGCACGGCGGCACTGGAGGGCTGCGGATCCGGGCACGGCGTACCCCGCCCGAAGTCCAGCACGACCCCGCCGAGCCAGCTCGCCTTGTGCGTCGGCGTCGCGGGCGTGAGCCCGGGCCCGCAGAACAGCCGGTAACCATCCCCGTTGTCCCCGGCCCCGGTCGGTGTTCCGCCCAGCAGACCGAGGACGAGAGCCAGCCCGAGCGCGGCCACCGCCGCGGTCGCCGTGGCGATCCCCACCCTCTTCATGCCGGTCAGCGTATGTGGTCGGTTCGCCGGGTGGTTCCGGAACACCCGATTCCGGGGCCCGGGGACGTGTGCTCAGGCGCCGGGGTGGCCGGAGCGAGGGTGCGCGCGAGCCGGTTGCGGTCCGTGCGGGAGCAGGAGTTTCCGGGGCGGAGCTCAGGCGCCGGGGTGGCCGCAGGCGTAGACGTTGGCCGACGCCAGCGTCACGCACGCCGGGCACGTGTTCACCGGCCGGTCCCGGCGGCCGTAGTACGGGTGGCGGGCGCCGCACAGCGCCGTGATCACGTCGCCCGGGCCTGGGTCCGGGTTGCAGCGGGGACAGTAGGCGTGCGCTGCGCGTTCCACCTCGGCGCTCATGTCACCCGGGTACCCCCGGCCGCGGCTTGCCAACCCGCCGCCACGCCCGCACGGACCTTCCCCCGCCGAAGCACCAGATCGCGATCACCGGGTCGCAGATCGCGCAGCCGAACGACGAGCCGTGCGCGAACGGGAGGATCGGCTGGCCCTTCAGGTGGTGCACCACGTCCCAGCCGGTGTGCAGCAGCCAGCCGATGCCGATGAACGTCCACGAGTCGAGCCCGCGGAACGCCACGTACGTCAGCACCGCGCAGAACACCAGCTCCCATGGCCCGAGCGCGCCGCCCGAGAGGTACGCGGCCCCCGCGCCGCCGACCATCACCGCGTTGAACCGCCGCCGGTGCGGTTCCGGGATCAGGGAGTTCAGCAGGACGTAGAGGAGGCCGATGAGGATCGGCGCCACGATCTCGATCACGAGGTCAGACGCTAGGAACTCCCCGTGCGGGCGGCCAGTGGCTGTCCGGCCACGCTCCACCGGGTTCCCGCCAAGTTACGTCAATCGATTGATTTAAGACCGGAGTATGCTGGCGCCATGACCACCACGGAGCACATGCCGCGTCCGGCGGATGCCGCGCCTGCCGCTGGAGCGGGGCTGGGCCGGCTCCGGTGACCGCGTCCGTAAGGTGGGTGGATGAACGTCAAGGCGGATCGCGCGAGTGCCACGCGGGAGAGCATCCTCGTCACGGCGGAGCGGTTGTTCGCCGAGGACGGGGTGCATGCGGTGTCCAACCGGCACATCAGCGAGGCGGCCGGGCAGGGCAACAACGCCGCGGTCAACTACCACTTCGGCACCAAAGTGGACCTGGTGCGGGCGATCGCCCGCAAGCACTTCGGCCGCATCGAGCGGCTGCGCGAGGAACTCGTCGAGAGCATCGACGCCGACGCCGGCCTGCGTGACTGGGTGGCCTGCCTGGTCCGCCCGTCGACGAGCTACCTGCACGAGCTGGGCGCCCCGACCTGGTTCGCCCGGTTCAGCGCCCAGGTGATGACCGACCCGGCGCTGCGCGCGATCCTTGCGGAGGAGTCGCTGGCGTCCCCGGTCCTGGCCCGCACGGTCGAGGGCCTCGACCGCTGCCTGGACGGCCTTCCCCCGGACGTCCGCGCCGAGCGCGGCGACATGGCCCGCCAGCTGATGATCCACATGACGGCCGAGCGCGAGCGTGCCCTGGCGGAGGGCACACCGACCCCACGCGCGAGCTGGAACGACGCGGGCACGGGCCTGATCGACGCCATCACCGGCCTGTTCCTGGCTCCGGTGACCCCCGCTTCCTGACCCAGCCGCTCGGTTCGCGTACCTGGACGGTCGGGTTCGTCCGGGCGGATCAATCTCGCCGCGCGAGTTCGTCGTCGCGCACGAACGGCGGCGGCTCGAATCCTCCTAACGTCACCTCGATCGGCGGTGATGAGGAGGCGGCGGGTGCGGACACTCTTGCGGGGCGGGCGGGTCATCGATCCGGGGAGCGGGTTCGACGGCGTTGCCGACGTGCTCCTGTCCGAGGCCCGGGTCGAAGCCGTCGGCGCCGGGCTGGAACGGCCCGATGCCACCGAGGTCGACGTCAGCGGGCTCGTCGTCGGGCCCGGGTTCGTCGACTTGCACAGTCACGTGCACTCCGTCGCCGGGCAGCGGCTGCAGGCGATGGACGGCGTCACCACCGCGCTCGACCTCGAAGCCGGCCTGATGCCCGTCGAGCGGGCCTACGCCGAGGCCGCCGCGGCCGGGCGGCCGCTGCACTACGGCTTCTCCGCCTCCTGGGGCGCCGCCCGGGCGCAGGTGCTCGCCGGGATCGAGCCGGACGCGAACATCGACAGCGGCCTGGCCGTGCTCGGGAATCCCGCCTGGCAGCGGTCGTCGTCGCCGCGGGAGCTGGCCGCCTGGCTTTCCCTGCTGGACACCGAACTCGCGGCCGGCGCCCTGGGCATCGGCGTCCTCATGGGGTACGCGCCGCAGACCGCGCCCGCGGAGTTCCTCGCCGTCGCCCACCTCGCCGCGATGGCCGGCGTGCCGGCCTACACCCACGTCCGCGAGCTGGTCGAGGTCGATCCCGCGATCCCGGTCGACGGCTCGGCGGAGATCGCCGCCGCGGCGGGGGAGACGGGCGCCGCGATGCACCACTGCCACGTCAACAGCACCTCCGGCCACCACGTCGACCGCGTCCTCGCCACCCTCGACGACGCCCGGCGCGCCGGCTCCCGCGTCACCGTCGAGGCCTACCCCTACGGCGCGGGCAGCACCGCGGTCGGCGCCGCCTTCATCGAGCCGGACCGCCTGCGGATGAAAGGACTCCGCCCGTCGAGCGTGGTCATCCTCGAAACAGGGGAGCGTGTCCGCGACGAAGCCCGCCTGCGCCAGTTGCGCCGCGACGACCCGGGCGCGCCCTGCCTCCTGGAGTTCCTCGACGAAGGGAACCCCCGCGAACGCGCCCTGCTGCACCAGGCGCTCGCGTTCCCCGACGCGATCGTCGCCAGCGACGCGATGCCCGTCCACTGGCCGGACGGCCGCACCGAAAGCACCGAATGGCCGCTGCCGGCCGGCGGCACGACGCATCCGCGCACCGCGGGCACCTTCGCCAAGACCCTGCGGCTGATGGTCCGCGAAACGGCGGCGTGGAGCTGGCTCGAAGCGTTCCGGCGCTGTTCGTACCTGCCCTCGCGGCTGCTCGACGACGTCGCGCCCGCCGCCCGCGGCAAGGGCCACCTGGGCGCCGGGGCCGACGCCGACCTCGTCGTCCTGGACCCGGACCGGATCACCGACACCGCCACCTACGCCGAACCCACCCGGCCTTCGCTGGGCGTCCGGCACCTGTACGTCGGCGGGGTTCGGTTGGTCGCGGACGGACGGCTCGACGAGAAAGCGCTGCCCGGCAAGGCGCTGCGGGGTGAGCGCCGGTGAGCGACCTCATCGCCGGCCTCCTCGCCGGCCTCATTGCCGACATCGAAACGCTCGTCCGCTGCGAATCGCCGTCGTCGGACCACGAAGCCGTCGCACGCAGCGCCGAGGTCGTCGCCGGGATCGGCCGCCGGCTGCTCGGTGCCGAACCCGAGCGCCTGGTCACCGACGGCTGCACGCACCTGCGGTGGCGGTTCGGCGACGGCCCGCCGCGGGTCCTGCTGCTCGGCCACCACGACACCGTGTGGCCGCTGGGTTCGCTGCGGACGCACCCGTTTTCCGTCGAGGACGGCATCCTGCGCGGCCCCGGCTGTTTCGACATGAAGGCCGGCGTGGTGATGGCCCTGCACGCGGTCGCGGCGCTGCCGGACCGCGCCGGCGTGGCCATCCTCGTCACCGGCGACGAGGAGATCGGGTCGCCGCTGTCCCGGTCGCTCATCGAAGACGAGGCCCGCGGCTGCGACGCGGTGTTCGTGCTCGAAGCCTCGGCCGGCGGCGGTGCGCTGAAGACCCGCCGCAAAGGCGTTTCCCGGTACTGGATCGAGGTCGAAGGGCGTGCCGCGCACGCCGGTCTCGAACCGGAAAAGGGCGTCAACGCCGGGATCGAGGTCGCGCACCAGATCCTCGCGGTGGCCGCGCTCGCCGACCCGGACCGCGGCACGACCGTCGTCCCCACCGCGCTGAGCGCCGGCACCACGACCAACACCGTGCCGGCCGCGGCGACCGTCGCGGTCGACGCGCGGGTCTGGGACGCGGCCGAGCAGGACCGCGTCGACCGGGCCGTGCGGAGCCTGGCGCCGGTGCTGCCGGGCGCGCGGATCCGGATCGGCGGCGGCATCAACCGGCCGCCGCTGCAGGCGGCCGCGTCGGCGGAATTGTTCGCGCTCGCGGGCGAACTGGCCGGCGGGCTGGGCCTGGGGCCGCTGACCCAGGCCGCGGTCGGCGGTGCCTCGGACGGCAATTTCACCGCGGGACTGGGCATTCCCACGCTCGACGGCCTCGGCGCGGTGGGTGGCGGCGCGCACGCCGACGACGAACACGTCGTCGTCGGCGAGCTGCCGCGGCGCACCGCGTTGCTCGCCGCGCTCACCGAAACCGTTCTGCGGCAGGGGACTTCGTCCGCGCGGACGAACACCCCGGGGGAATCCCGTGCGGGACAACGGTGACCCGGGCCGGCTGTCCGGAAAGGATGGTGGGGTGACAGAAGTCGTGACGAACACAGCCCCGCCGCTGCGGGACGAGGCGGCCGCCGCGGCGGCCGGCGCCGCCAGGGCCTCGGGGGTCCACGTCCGGACCCTGACCGAGGTCGCCGAGCTGGCCGCCGTGTCCCGCCTCTTCGAGTCGATCTGGCAACGCGCCCCGCGGAACCCGCTGGTGACGGGCGAACTGCTGCGGGCCATGGTCTCGGCGGGCAACTACGTGGCCGGGGCGTTCGACGGGCCCGAGCTGCTCGGCGCCTGCTTCGGGTTCTTCGGCGAACCGGCGAAGGGAGGACTGCACAGCCACATCGCCGGCGTCGCGACGCCCGGGCACGGCCGCGGCATCGGCTTCGCGCTCAAGCTGCACCAGCGCGCGTGGGCGCTGGAGCAGGGCGTCGCGACGATCTCCTGGACGTTCGACCCCCTGGTGCGCCGCAACGCCCACTTCAACCTGACCAAGCTCGCCGCCCGCCCGGAGCGCTACCTGCCGGACTTCTACGGCCCGATGACCGACGGCCTGAACGGCGCGGGCGACACCGACCGCCTGATGGTCGCCTGGGACCTGGCGAGCCCGCCCGTCCGGACGGCCGCCGCCGGCCGGCCGGGCCGGGTGGACGTGGCGGCGCTGCGTGCCCGCGGCGCCGCGGTCGCACTGGCGGCGGATCCCGGCGGCGCGCCGGTGACCGGTCCCGCGGACGCGCCGGTGGTGCTGGTCGCCGTGCCGCCGGACGTCGAGGCGCTCCGGCGCACCGACCCCGGGCAGAGCCGGGCGTGGCGGGTCGCCGTGCGGGAGGTGCTGGGCGGCCTGCTCGCCGAGGGCGCCTCGGTCACCGGATTCGACCGGGCCGGCTGGTACGTGATCGCCAGGGAGTCCTCGTCGTGAAACTCACCGGTGTCGAAGTCCTCCGCGTGCGGATGCCCCTGGTCGCCCCGTTCCGGACGTCGTTCGGCACGCAGGCCGACCGCGACCTGCTGCTCCTGCGGGCGGTGACGTCCGAGGGCGAAGGCTGGGGCGAGTGCGGGGCGATGGCCGGCCCGCTCTACTCCTCGGAGTACATCGACGGCGTCGAGCACGTGCTGCAGGCCTTCCTCGTCCCGGCGCTGCTGGCCGCCGGGGACCTGACGGCGCACCGCGTGGCGCCGCTGCTGGCGAAGTTCAAGGGCCACCGGATGGCCAAGGCCGCGCTGGAGATGGCCGTGCTCGACGCCGAGCTGCGCGCGCACGGCCTCTCCTTCGGCACGGCGCTGGGGTCCACAAAGGACTCCGTGCCGTGCGGGGTGTCGGTCGGGATCATGGATTCGGTCCCGCAGCTGCTGGACGTGGTCGGCGGCTACCTCGACGCCGGCTACCTGCGGATCAAGCTGAAGATCGAACCCGGCTGGGACGTCGAGCCGGTCCGCGCGGTCCGCGAGCGCTTCGGCGACGAGATCCTGCTGCAGGTCGACGCGAACACGGCGTACACGTTGTCGGACGTCCCGCAGCTGCAACGGCTGGACCCGTTCGGGCTGCTGCTGATCGAGCAGCCCCTGGAAGAGGAGGACGTGCTCGGCCACGCCGAGCTGGCCCGGCACCTCCGCACGCCGATCTGCCTGGACGAGACCGTCGTGTCCGCGCGGTCGGCGGCCGACGCGATCAAGCTCGGCGCCTGCCGGATCGTCAACATCAAGCCGAGCCGGGTCGGCGGCTACCTGGAGGCGCGGCGGGTGCACGACGTCTGCGCCGCGCACGGCATCCCGGTCTGGTGCGGCGGGATGCTCGAAACCGGCCTGGGCCGCGCCGCCAACGTCGCGCTGGCGTCGCTGCCCGGGTTCACCCTGCCCGGCGACACCTCGGCGTCGGACCGGTTCTACCGCACCGACATCACCGAACCGTTCGTGCTCGAGGCCGGGCGGCTGCCGGTGCCGGCCGGGCCCGGGCTCGGCGTCACCCCGATCCCCGAGCGGCTGGCCGAGGTCACCACCGCGAAGTCCTGGCTCGCCTAGCGCATTGAGAGGCTCCCCATGTCGAAACTCCCCGAACTCTCCGCCTGGCTGCACACCCGGCTCCCCGCCCTGCTGGCCGAGTACCACGTGCCCGGTGCGGCCGTCGCGGTGTACGCCGGTGGCGAGGTCATCGACCACGCCGCCGGGGTGCTCAACCGGGGCACCGGCGTCGAAGCGGACGCCGACTCCCTGTTCCAGATCGGCTCGATCACCAAGGTCTGGACGACCACCCTGGCCATGCAGCTGGTCGACGACGGCGTCCTCGATCTCGACCAGCCGGTCCGGAAGTACCTGCCGGAGTTCGTGCTCGGCGACGCCGCCGCCGCCGCGCGGATCACCGTCCGGCAGCTGATGTGCCACACCGCCGGCTTCGAAGGCGACATCTTCACCGACACCGGCCGCGGCGCCGACTGCATCGAGAAGTACGTGGCCACCTTGGGCGACGTCCCGCAGCTGTTCCCGCCCGGCGAGATGTTCTCCTACAACAACGCCGCGTTCTGCGTGCTCGGCCGGGTCGTGGAAGTCCTGCGCGGCAAGACCTACGACGAATGCCTGCAGGACCACCTGTTCACCCCGCTCGGCCTGACGCACGCGGCGCCGAGCCCGTACGAGGCGATCCGGTTCCGCGCCGCGCTCGGGCACCTGACGGCCGAGCCCGGCACCGACCCGGAACCCACGGGTACCTGGGCGCTGACGCCGTCCAACGCCCCGGCCGGCTCGATGCTCGCGATGCGCCCGCGGGACCTGGTCGCGTTCGCCGCGATGCACCTGCGGGACGGCGAAGGGCCCGACGGCACGCGCGTCCTGAGCGCCGAGAGCGCCCGCGCCATGCGGGAACGCCTGGTGGAACTGCCCGACCTCGGCCTCTTCGGCGACGCGTGGGGCCTGGGCTGGTCCCTGTTCGACGCGCCCGGCGGGCCGGTGGTCGGCCACGACGGCGGCACGATCGGCCAGTCCGCGTTCCTCCGGCTGGCTCCGGAGCACGACGTCGCGGTGGCCCTGCTGACCAACGGCGGCGACACGATCGCCGTCTACACCGAGGTCGTCGGGCACCTCCTGCGCGAGCTGACCGGGATCGAGCTGCGGGTGCCGCCGGTGCCCGACCCGGCCGCGCCGCGCTTCGACGCCTCGCGGTACGTCGGCGAGTACTCGTCGTCGGTGGCGGACATCGTGGTCAGCCAGGACGACGACGGCCGCGTCTGGGTCGAGCGCGTCCCGAAGGGGATCTTCGCCGAGCTGGCCAAGCCGGAGAAGACGGAGCTGGTCGCGCTGAACGGCGACACGCTCATCCTGGCCGAGCCGATGCAGGGCATGTACATCCCGCACGCCTTCGTCGGGGACGACGGCACCGGCCGCGCGCTGTACCTGCACACCGGCCGCGCCGACCGGCGGGTGACGGCGTGAGCACCGTCGAAGCGGAGATCGCCGCCGTCTTCGCCGAGGCGGGCGCGCGGGGCTTCCTGCACGCGCGGGAGATCGGCGGCGGGCCGGAGGTGGCCGTCGGCGCGGACGACCCGGTGGTGCTGGCGTCGGTGTTCAAGATCCCGGTCGCCGTCGCCTACGCGCGGGAGGTGGCCGCGGGCCGGCTGGACGAGACGGCCCGGACCCGCGTCGGGCCGCGCTACCGCATCGGCGGCATCGGCACCGCGGGCTGCGCCGACGACGTCGAGATGAGCTGGCGCGACCTCGCGCTGTTCATGCTGACGATGAGCGACAACGCGGCCACCGACGTCGTCTACCACCGGGTCGGGGCGGAGGCGGTCGACCGCGTGCTGACCGACCTCGGCCTGCGCCGCACCCGGCTGATCGGCTGCTGCGAGGACCTGTTCGCCTCGGTGCTCGCGGACCTCGGCGCGGCCGAAGGCGCCGACCTCGACGCCGTGTTCGCGGGCGCGACGCCCGAGCAGACGCGGAAGCTCGCGGTGCTGGACCCCGAGCGCACCACGTCGTCCACCCCGCGCGAGATCACCGAGCTGCTCGACGCGGTGTGGACCGGCCGCGCCGGCGACCCGGCGGCGTGCGAACGGGTGCGCTCGATGATGGCGCGGCAGATCTGGCCGCACCGCCTCTCGGCCGGATTCCCTTCCGACGTCGCGATCGCGGCCAAGACCGGCACCCTGCCGGCGGTCCGCAACGAAGCCGGCGTCGTGTCGTTCCCGAACGGCCGCCGCTTCGCCGTCGCGGTCTTCACCCGCGCGGACTCCCTGGCCGAGCGCCAGCCCGCCGTCGATGCGGCGATCGGCCGGGCCGGCCGGCTCGCCGTGGACCACCTCCGGAAGGAAACCCCATGACCCACACACGGACGGCGGTGGTCCTGCTCGGCGCGCTCGCCCTCGCGGCGACGGCCTGCGGGGGACCGGGTGACGCCGGCGCGACCGGTGGCACCCTCGCCGACGGCAAGACCTTCACCCTCGGGATCGCCTCCGACCCGGGCAACCTCGACCCGCACATGTCGGTGCTCTCGGTCACCGGCCAGGTCGACCGGTTCCTCTACGACCCGCTGCTCGACCTCGCCCCCGACGGCAAGCCGCTGCCCTCGCTCGCCGAAAAGTGGGACGCCACGACGACCACGGCGTCCTTCACCCTGCGGCCCGGCATCACCTGCGCCGACGGCGCCCCGCTGACCGCCGCCGACGTCGCCGCGAACATCGCGTTCGTCGGCGATCCGGCGAACAAGTCGCCGTACTCCGGGCTGACGATCACGCCGGGCACCAAGGCCACCGCCGACGAAGCCACCCGGACGGTCACCGTCACCAGCGGTGCGCCCGACGCGTTCCTGCTCCGCAACGTCGGCAGCCTGCCGATCGTCTGCGGCAAGGGCCTGGCCGACCGGAAGCTGCTGGCCACGGGCGGCAGCGGCACCGGCATGTTCGCCGTCACCGAGGTGGTGCCGAACGACCACTACACGTTCACCCGCCGCAAGGACTACACCTGGGGCCCGGGGGACTGGCAGGCGCAGCAGCCCGGCCTGCCGGACAAGGTCGTCGCCCGGGTCATCCCGAACACCTCGACGGCGACCAACCTGCTGCTGTCCGGCGAGCTGAACGCCGGCCAGATCAACGGACCGGACGGCCAGCGCCTCGAAGGGCGGAAGCTCTTCCACGCCGACTTCCTCGCCCCGCTCGGGGAGATCTTCTACAACCAGGCCGCCGGCCGCCCCGGCCAGGACGAGGCCGTGCGGCGCGCGCTCACCCAGGCCCTCGACCTGGCCCAGCTCGGCAAGGTGCTGACCAACGGCACCGGCAAGCCGTCGCAGAGCCTGGTCACCGCCGACCCGAAGGCGTGCTCCGGCGACACCGTCACCGGCCACCTGCCGAACCACGACCCGGCCGCCGCCGCGTCCGCCCTGGACGCGGCCGGCTGGAAGGCGGGCGCCGACGGCGTGCGCGTCAAGGGCGGCAAGCGTCTCGCGCTCACCGTGCTCTACGGCACCCAGCTCGGCCCGACGATGGCGCCGACCGCGGAACTGGCCCAGCAGACGTGGAAGTCCCTCGGCGCCGACGTCACGCTCAAGGCCGTCGACAGCCCCGGGCTGTCCCAGGTGCTGTTCGGCACCGGCGAGTGGGAGGTCTCCCTCGGACCGCTCGGGCTGACCCTGCCCAGCCAGCTGGTGCCGTTCGTGTCCGGCCCGGCCGCGCCGGACGGGACCAACTTCGGCCACATCGCCAACCCCGAGTACGACCGGGGCGTGAAGCAGGCGGCCGCGATGGCCGGTGCGGCCAGCTGCCCGGCCTGGGAGGCCGCCGAGACCGCGTTGGTCAAGCGCGTCGACGTGGTGCCCTACATCGACTCCGTCGTGCCGATCTACGCGAACGGGACGCGGTTCGACGTCAGCCAGGGCAGCGTCACGCCGTCGTCGATCCGGATGTACGCGCGATGACGACGGCGGCGGTGGCGGCGCCCGCGCGGCCGCGCGGCGGAGGATGGCCGGCGTTCGCCGCGCGGCGGCTGACCCGGTTCGCCGTCTCGCTGTGGGCGCTGGTCACCGCGGCCTTCCTGATGATCCACCTGGTCCCGGGCGATCCCGTGCGGGCCGCGCTCGGGATGACGGCGCCGGCCGAGCTGGTGCGGGCGAAACGGCTGGAGCTCGGCCTCGATGACCCGCTGTGGGTGCAGTACGGGCGCTACCTGCGTGGCCTGGTCACCGGCGACTTCGGCACGTCGATGGGCAGCGGCCAGCCGGTGACACAGGTGATCGGCGACCGGCTGCCGGCCACCCTGGGGCTGGCGATCCTGGCCTTCGCGGTGGTGCTGGTCGTCGCGATCCCGGTCGGCGTGGTCTTCGCGGTGCGGACCCGCGGCGGCCGCCGCCGGGGCACCGAGCTGGCCTTCACCTCGGTGAGCGTCTTCCTCGCGGCCGTCCCGGAGTTCCTGGTCGCGGTGGCGCTGGTGGCCTTGCTCGCGGTCGGCCTCGGCTGGTTCCCCGTAGCCGGCGGCGACGACGCGAGCGCGTACGTGCTGCCGGTCGCGGCCCTCGCGGCCGGGCCGTCGGCCGTGCTCGCACGGATGCTGCGGGTGGAGCTGCTTTCCGTGCTGGGCGCCGACTTCGTCCGCACCGCGCGGGCGAAGCGGCTGCCCGCGCGGCTGGTCTACGTCCGGCATGCGCTGCCGAACGCGCTGACCGCGACGCTGACCCTGGGCGGCCTGATGCTGACCGGGATGGTCGCGGGCACGGTGCTGGTGGAGAACGTGTTCGCCTGGCCCGGCCTCGGCTCGACGATCGTGCAGTCGATCCTCCAGAAGGACTACCCGCTGGTCCAGGGGATCGTGCTGGTCTACGGCGTCGGCGTGCTGCTGGTGAACCTGCTGGTCGACGTCGTGCTCGGGCTGCTCGACCCGCGCTCGGCCATTCGGGAGGCGTGAGATGGCTCGACGCGGGACGTGGACGGCGGCCCTGCGCACGCCGGTGGGCGCGTGTTCGGCGGTGCTGCTGGCCCTGGTCGTCGTCCTGTCGGTGCTGGCGCCGCTGCTGTGGGGTGACGGCGCGGCCGCGATCGACACCGACGCGATCGGCCAAGGCCCGTCCGGGGCGCACCCGTTCGGCACCGACTCCCTCGGCCGCGACCTGCTGCTGCGCACCCTGGTCGCGACCCGGCTCTCGGTCGGGCTGGCCGTGCTCGCCACCGCGATCGGCGCCGGCACCGGTGTCGTCCTCGGGACGCTGCCGGCCGTGCTGCCGCGCCGGGCGGCCCGGCTGCTGATCGCGGTCGTCGACATCGCCGTCGCCTTCCCCGGGCTGCTGCTGGCCCTGTTCCTGGCGGTCATCTTCGGCGTCGGCACGCACGGCGCGGTGCTGGCCATCGGCTTCGCGACGGCGCCGGCGTTCGCCCGGCTCGTGCAGACGCTCTCGGCGTCGGTGAGCGGGCGCGACTTCGTGGCCGCGGCCCGGATCGCCGGCGTCGGCCGGATCCGGCTGCTGGTCCGGCACGTGCTGCCGAACATCGGCGAGCCGCTCGTCGTCAACGCCACCATCGGCGCGGGTTCGGCGCTGCTGGCCTTCGCCGGGTTGTCGTTCCTGGGGATCGGCGTGCAGGCGCCGGACTACGACTGGGGACGGCTGCTGCGCGAAGGGCTGGACGGCATCTACGTCAACCCCGCGGCCGCGCTCGCGCCCGCCGCGGCGGTGGTGCTCGCCGGGCTGGCGTTCAACCTGGTCGGCGAGACGGTCGCCGCGGTGGTCGGGGTCCGCACGCGGCTGACCCGGCGCGCCGCGCCGCCCGCCCCGGCGGAACGGCCGGCCCTTCCGGAGCCGCCCGCGGACGCCGTGCTCGTGGTGGACAACCTGCGGGTGGCGTTCCCCGGTCCGAACGGCTGGACGGTTCCGGTGCGCGGAGTCAGCTTCAGCGTCCGCGCCGGCGAAGCGATCGGCGTGGTCGGCGAATCCGGCTCCGGCAAGAGCCTGACCGCGCTGGCCGTGTCCCGGCTGGTCGAGGCCCCCGGCGTGGTCACCGCCGACCGGCTCGAGTTCGCCGGGAAACCCCTGGCGACCGCGTCGGACCGGGAGCTCGGCACGGCGCTGGCCATGGTGTTCCAGGACCCGATGACGTCGTTCAACCCCGCCCGCCGCGTCGGCGGGCAGCTGGCCGAGGTGTCGGAGCGGCACCACGGCCTGTCGCGGCGGCAGGCGTTCGCCCGCGCGGTGGACCGGCTGGCCGCGGTCCGCGTCCCGGCCGCCGAACGGCGAGCCCGGCAGTACCCGCACGAGTTCTCCGGCGGGATGCGGCAGCGGGCGATGATCGGCATGGGCCTGATGGGCCGCCCGAAGCTGATCGTCGCCGACGAGCCGACGACCGCGCTCGACGTCACCGTGCAGCGGCAGGTGCTGCGCCTGCTGGCCCGCACGCGGGAAACCGAGGGCGCGGCGATCCTGCTGATCAGCCACGACATCGCCGTCGTTTCCCAGACGTGCGAACGGATGCTGGTGATGTACGCCGGCCGGGTCGTCGAAGACCTGCCGACCGGCGCGCCGGCGCAGCACCCGTACACGCGGGCGCTGCTGGCGGCCACGGTCGACCTCGACACCGACCGCGACCGGCCCCTGGAGGTGATCCCCGGCCGCCCGCCGGAGCCCGACCAGGTGCCCGGCGGGTGCGCGTTCGCCGCCCGGTGCCCGCTGGCCTCCGACCGCTGCCGCACCGAGGACCCGGTGCTCGAGCCGGCGGGGAAGGGGCACCGGGTCGCCTGCTGGCACCCGCAGGTCACCGTCCTTTCCGGACAGTCGCACGAGGAGGGGGCCGCATGAGTGAGCCCGCGGACGAATCATCCAACACTGCGCCTGCCGCTCAGGCGGCGCCGAGCGTCAGCGAGGCGCGCGCATGAGCGCCTTGGAGTTCGACGGCGTGAGCGTCCGCTACGGCCGGCTGACCGCGGTCGACGGCGTCAGCCTGACCGTCCCGTCCGGGCAGGTCGTCGGCCTGGTCGGCGAGTCCGGCTCCGGCAAGTCGACGCTCGCGCGGGCGGCGGCCGGGCTCGCGCCGGTCAGCGCCGGGCGGGTGCTGCTCGACGGCACCGACGTGCGCCGGCTGCCGCGGCGGCGCCCGCTGCAGATGGTGTTCCAGGACCCGTATTCGTCGCTGGACCCCCGGATGGCGGTCGGCGAGTCGATCGCCGAGGCGATGCCGCCGGGGACCTCCCGCGTCGAGCGGCGGGCCGAAGTCGCCCGGCTGCTCGAACTGGTGAATTTGGACCCGGACCGCGCCACGGCGCTGCCCGGCCGGCTCTCCGGCGGGCAACGGCAGCGCGTCGCGCTCGCCCGGGCCCTCGCGGGCCGGCCGAAGGTACTGATCGCCGACGAGATCACCTCGGCGCTCGACGTCTCGGTGCAGGGCGCCGTGCTCAACCTGGTCCGGGACGTGCAGCGGCGGCTTGCGCTGTCGATGCTGTTCATCTCGCACAACCTCGCCGTGGTGCGGTACGTCAGCGACGTCGTCGCGGTGATGTACCTGGGCCGGATCGTCGAGGCCGGGCCGGCCGAGCAGGTCCTCACCGACCCGAAGCACCCCTACACGCGGGACCTGCTGGCCGCCGCGCCCTCGGCCCGCCGGAACCTGCTCGACGACACCGGCGACGACGCGCTCGCCGACACCGAACCCGCCGACCCGCACCACCCGCCGTCCGGCTGCCGCTACCACCCGCGCTGCCCGATCGGGCCGCTCGTGCACCCGGACCGCACCGCCTGCGTCACCGCCGACCCGGCCGGCGCGGCCGCGGACCGGCCCCACTCCGCGGCGTGCCACTACGCCGCGAGCCATCCCACGAGGAGATCCGCATGACCCGACGTCCCGGCATCGACGACCTGTACGCCTTCGAGTTTCCCGAGCAGCCCGCGCTCTCGCCCGACGGCACGCGGATCGCCTACGTGCTGCGCACCGCCGACCGCGGCCAGGACGAGGACACCCGGTCCCTTTGGCAGGTCGCCACCGGGAGCGGGCCGGCCCGCCGGCTGACCCGCGGCCGGGCGGACCTGGCGCCGGCGTGGTCGCCGGACGGCACGCGGCTGGCCTTCCTGCGCGCCCAGGACGGGCCGCCGCAGCTGTGGCTGCTGCCCGCCGACGGCGGCGAGCCCGAGCAGGTCACCACGCTCCCGCTCGGCGCGGGCACCCCGGTGTGGCGCCCCGACGGCGCCGAGATCGCCTTCGCCGCGCCGATCGACCTCGACGCCGGCGAAGGCGACGACGACGCGGCCCGGGCCCGTCGCGCGAGCGCGCCCGTGGTCGCCGACCGCCTCGACTTCAAGGCCGACGGCGCCGGGCTGCTGCGGACGCTGCGCAAGCACGTCCACGTCCTCGACGTCGCCACCGGCGAGGTCCGCCGGGTGACGTCGGGGAACTGGCACGCCGGCGATCCCGCCTGGTCGCCGGACGGCCGGCTGCTGGCCTTCCCGGCCGGCCCGGACGCCGACGCCGACCTGACCTTCCGGTCCGCCGCGTACGTCGTCGAGCCCGGCGACCGCGCGGCCGAGCCGCGGCGGATCGGTGCCGGCGACGGCATGTGCGGCGCGGTCGCCTGGACCGCCGACGGCACCGCCCTGCTGGCGGTCGGCCGCCGCGACACCGCGCCCGGGCACCTCGGGCTGCTGCGGATTCCGCTGGACGGCGGGGAAACCACCGACCTGGCCGCCTCGCTGGACCGGAACGTCATGCCGGGCGGCCCGGGTTACCCCGGCGCGCTCCCGCAGCTCTCGGGCAGCACCGTGCTGTTCTGCGTCCGCGACCGCGGATACACCCACCTGTACGCGATCGGCGAGGGCGGCGAGCCGCGGCTCGTCACCGGGGCCGCCGGAACCGCCGTGGCCGGCGTGTCCGTCGCCGGGACGACGGCGGCGATCGTGCTCGCGACGACGTCGTCGTACGGCGAAATCGCGACGGTCGACCTCACCGGGGGAGCGGTGGAGGTGCGCACCTCGCACGGGGACGCCGAGCTCGAGCCGTTCCGCCACGAGGAGCGGGAGTTCACCGTCTCCGACGGCACGGCCGTGTCCGGCTGGCTGCTGCGCGACCCCGCCCGCACCGGCCCGCGGCCGCTGCTGCTGGACATCCACGGCGGCCCGCACAACGCCTGGAACGGCACCGCGGACGCCGTGCACCTCTACCACCAGGAGCTCGTCGCGCGTGGCTGGGCGGTGCTGCTGCTCAACCCGCGCGGCAGCGACGGCTACGGCGAAGCGTTCTACACCGCGGCGGTCGGGGCCTGGGGCCTCGCCGACGCCAAGGACTTCCTCGAGCCCCTCGACGACCTCGTCGCCGAGGGCGTGGCCGACCCGCGCCGGCTCGCGGTCGCGGGCTACAGCTACGGCGGCTACATGACCTGCTACCTGACCAGCCGGGACGACCGGTTCGCCGCGGCCGTCGCGGGCGGGGTCGTCAGCGACGTCGTCAGCATGGCCGGCACGTCCGACAGCGCCCACTACCTCGGCGTCGCCGAGCTCGGCGCGATCCCGGCGGAGAACCGGGCGCACTACGCGGCCCTTTCCCCGCTGGCGCAGGTGGAAAAGGTGCGCACGCCGACCCTCGTGGTGCAGGGCGCCGACGACGAGCGCTGCCCGGCCGGCCAGGCCGAGCAGTGGTTCACCGCGCTGCGCGAGCAGGGCGTGCCGACCCGGATGGTGCTCTACCTGGGCGCGTCGCACCTGTTCATCCTGGACGGGAAGCCGTCCCACCGCGCGGACTTCAACCGCCGCATCGTCGACTGGGTCGAGCAGCACGCGGGCGAGCCGGGCAAGCCGGCGCGGGTACCGCTCGACGCCGCGCACTGGCGGCGGCGCCTGGCCGAGCTCGCCCGCAAGCACCGCGTTCCCGGGGCGCAGCTGGGCATCCTGCGCGGCGACGACCAGGTGGTGGCCAGCCACGGCCTGCTGAACACCGCGACCGGGGTCGAGGTGACCGACGACTCGGTGTTCCAGATCGGCTCGATCACCAAGGTCTGGACGGCCACGGTGGCGATGCAGCTGGTCGACGAGGGCCTGCTGGACCTGGACGCGCCGGTCGCCGACGTGCTGCCCGAGCTGCGCCTGGCCGACCCCGACGTGACGAAGCAGGTCACCCTGCGCCACCTGCTCACCCACACGAGCGGCATCGACGGCGACGTCTTCACCGACACCGGCCGCGGCGACGACTGCGTGGAGAAGTTCACCGGCCTGCTCGACCAGGTCGCGCAGAACCACCCGCTCGGGGCGACGCTGTCCTACTGCAACTCCGGGTTCGTGCTGGCCGGCCGCGTGATCGAGAAGCTCACCGGCCAGACGTGGGACGCGGCCCTGCGCGAGCGGCTGTTCACCCCGCTCGGCCTGACCCGCACGGGCACGCTCCCGGAGGAGGCGCTGCTGCACCGCGCGGCGATGGGTCACGTCGCGGCGGGCGACGGTGCTCCGTCGCCGGCTCCGGCGTGGGGCCTCCCGCGCTCGGCGGGCCCGGCGGGCCTGATCACGGCTCCGGCGGCGGACGTGCTGGCCTTCGCCCGGATGCACCTGGCCGGCGGCCGCGACGCGCTGTCCGAGGCGTCGGCGGCGGCGATGACCGAGTGGCAGGCGGACATGCCGGACAAGCACACGCTGGGCGACTCGTGGGGCCTCGGCTGGATCCGCTTCGACTGGGACGGCCACCGGGTGATCGGCCACGACGGCAACACGATCGGCCAGTCGGCGTTCCTCCGGCTGCTGCCCTCGCACGGCCTGGCCGTCACCCTGCTCACCAACGGCGGCAACACGCGCGACCTGTACGAGGAGCTGTACCGCGAGATCTTCGCGGAGCTGGCGGGGGTGGCTCTCCCCGCGCCGATCGCACCGGCCGCCACGCCGCCGCCGGTCGACGCCGCGGAGTTCGTCGGCGTCTACGAGCGCGCGTCGATGCGGATCGAGGTCTTCGAAGGGGAGTCCGGGCTGCGGATGCGGCAGACGATCACGGGCCCGATCGCGGCCCTGGTCCCGGAACCGACGACGGAACACGACCTGATCCCGATGGGCGGCTCCCGGTTCGCCTTCCGCGAGCCGGGCGCCAAGTCGTGGATCTCGGCGACGTTCTACACGCTGCCGACGGGCGAGCGGTACCTGCACAGCGGCGTCCGAGCCACCCCGAAGGTGCCGGCATGAGCCGGGTCACGTCGGGGAACACCGGCGGAGGCGGGGCGTTGTAAGGGGTGTCGGTACGGCGGTGTCCCCGGGCCTCACCCCTCGCCGTCACGGAAAACCAGTCCGGCTGGAGCCGTGTCGAGCCTTCCGCCGCGAGGCGACCCCCGTACCGGCCCCGAACTCCCGCTTCCGCTCGCAGGTCTCCCCCCAGCCTTCGCCGAGCGGAAGCGGGACTTTTTTGCATGCCGGCCGACGTTTGAAGGGTCGGCCCGGCGCGGGGGACTGCCGCAGGAACGGGGGGGATCGGGTGCGCCTCGCGCTCGGTTGTGCTTTGGCTCACCCGGGTTCCGGCGCGCTTTCCCCGGGCGCGGCTTGGCTTGTGCCGGCCCGGAGCGCCGCGGCCCGGCGAGGCTTGGCCGGCCCGGGCCTGGCCCACCCGGGGCGCGGCCGGCGCGGCCTGGCCCGGACCCCACCCGGGCTCGGCCCGGCGCGGCCTGGCTTGGACCCCACCCGGGCTCGGCCCGGCGCGGCCTGGCTTGGCCCAGCCCAGCCCAGCCCAGCCCATAGGCAGCCCTCGCCCCGGCCCGGACCCCGGCTCCCCTGCCCCGGGCGGAGCGGATCCTCAGTGCTCCGAAGTGGACGGTGCCGGCCCCCGGCGGATCAGCCAGCTGCCCGCGAACGCCAGCAGGCCGACGATGCCGGCGACGATGAACGCCGCTCGCAGGCCGGCCGCGTCCGGGCTGCCCGCCGTCGTGTCGTGGCTGCCCAGGGTGGCGATGGTCACGAACATCGCGGTACCCAGGGCGCCCGCGACCTGCTGCAGCGTCGAGAGGATCGCGCTGCCGTGGGAGTACAGGTGGCCCGGCAGCACGCCGAGCGACTCGGTGAACAGCGGCGTCATCATCAGGCCGAGGCCGGCCATCATCAGCACGTGGATGCCGATCACCGCGATCAGCGGCGAGTCCGGGCCCAGTACCGCGAACAGCCACAGCGAAGCGGCCATCGCCGCCGCGCCCGGGATGACCAGCGGGCGGCCGCCGACCTTGTCGAACAGCGCGCCGACCGGGCGGCCGAGCAGGCCGAGCACCAGGCCGCCGGGCAGCATCGCCAGCCCGCTGACGAACGCGCTGGCGTGCAGCACCGTCTGCAGGTACAGCGGCAGCATGATCGCCGCCGCGCCGATCAGGCACACGAACAGCAGCGCCGTCAGCACCAGGGCGACCACGAAACTGCGGTGGGTGAACGGCCGCAGGTCGAGCAGCGCCCGGTCCTGGCGCTGCAGCCGCAGCTGGCGCCAGACGAACACGGCCAGCGCGGCGACTCCGGCCACGACCGGCACCCAGCCCGGCACCAGCGGCTCGGCCCCCGCCTGCTCCCCGCCGGCGGACAGGCCGTACAGCAGCCCGCCGAACCCGATCGCCGACAGCAGGACCGACGGCACGTCCAGCGGCACCCGGCGGCGTTCGCCGTCCAGCCGCAGCAGCAGGGCGCCGGTCACCAGCGCGGCGATCGCCAGCGGCAGCACGATCCAGAACATCCAGCGCCAGCCCAGCGAAAGCACCGCGCCGCCGATGGTCGGCCCGATCGCCGGCGCGACCGCGATCACGATGGTGATCGTGCCCATCGTCGCGCCGCGCCGCTCCGGCAGCACCAGCCGCATCACCGTCGTCATCAGCAACGGCAGCATCACCGCCGTGCCGCACGCCTGCACCACCCGCCCGGTCATCAGCAGCGCGAACCCGGGCGCGAGCGCGCTCACCAGCGTGCCCAGGCTGAACGCCGACAGCGAGAACAGGAACACCTGCCGCGGCGAGAACCGCTCCAGCAGGAACCCGGTGGTCGGGATGACCACGGCCATCGTCAGCAGGAACCCGCTGGTCAGCCACTGCACCGTGGTGGTCGGCACGCGCAGGTCGACGGTCAGGTCGCGCAACCCGACGCTCAGGATGGTCTCGTTGAGGATCATCACGAACGCGGAAAGCACGAGAACCCCGATGAGGAGCCCCGAGCGCGCCGGAGCGCGGTGCAGGCCGGAAGGCGGGGTGGAGACGGTTTCGGTCATCGGGGTGGGACTCTCCTGGTCGGCCGGGACGGCCGCGATGCACACGGGACGTCCTTCGCAGTGTGCCCGTTTCGGACCGGTTCTGTCAGGCGGTTTTCGGTACACCCGACCCCCTGCGAGCCCGCTCCGGACGTCCGATATGCTTCCGCCAGTACGAAGTTCCGCAGCGCGCGATTAGCTCAGCGGGAGAGCGCTTCCCTGACACGGAAGAGGTCACTGGTTCAATCCCAGTATCGCGCACCACGAGTCCACCCCCGGATTTCGTGAAGTTCGTACGCCGGGCGATTAGCTCAGGGGGAGAGCGCTTCGTTCACACCGAAGAGGTCACTGGTTCGATCCCAGTATCGCCCACGCGATTCACCGGAAGCCCCGTCCACGGACGGGGCTTCCGGCGTTTGATCCACTTCGGACCGTGGTGGTCACAGCAGGCGGCGTTGCAGCACGTCGGCCAGCACCGTGCCGGCCAGCTTCGTCAGCTCTTCCGGGGCCGGCCGGGTGTTCCGGCGGCGGCCCGCGAAGAGCAGGTGGGCCGCGCCGATCAGCGACAGGGACAGGGATTCCGCTTCGGCGTCCGCCGCGATGCGGCCCTGTTCGCGCTCGGCCGACAGGTACGTCGTGAGCATCTCCCCGGCTTCCACCAGAAGGGGTAACCCGCCGGCCGTGCGGCGCAGGCGGGCGCGGAGTTCGTCGCGGAAGAAGATCAGGCTCGCCAGGGCCACGGTGACCGGGTCGAAGAACTCGGTGAGGGCGTCGACGATGTTGGCCACCACCGTCCGGGTGCCGGCCGCCGCGTGCAGGAGGGCCGCCTGGTCGGCCAAGCGGGTGATGCGGTCGCGGACCAGGTCGGCCAGGAAGTCGTCGAAGTCGGCGAAGTGGCGGTGCAGGACGCCCTTCGCGACGTCGGCCTCCGTGGTCACCGCGCGGCTGGTCAGCCCGTTCGGGCCGTCGCGGAGGAGGACCCGCCCGGCCGCGTCGAACAGCTGCTTGCGCACGTCGCGCAGGTGGACCCCGGTCGGCATGCGCCCATTCTCCGGTACGGCCGGTGGTTGTCCTAGTGGGCGAGTGCCCATTAGAGTGGGCGCATGCCCACTCAACCGCATGAAGCCCGTTCGATGGCGGAATCCTTCGGGAGCGACGCCGAACGCTACGACCGCGCCCGGCCGGAGTACCCGCGCGAGCTGGTGGACCGGATCGTCGCCGCGAGCCCCGGGGGCGACGTCCTCGACGTCGGCTGCGGGACCGGGATCGAGGCCCGCCAGTTCCGGGCCGCGGGCTGCCGGGTGCTCGGCGTGGACCCCGACGCGCGGATGGCCGCCTTCGCCCGCCGCGGCGGAATCGAGGTGGAGACGGCGAAGTTCGAGGACTGGGAGCCCGCCGGGCGGACCTTCGACGCCGTCGTCGCCGGGCAGGCGTGGCACTGGGTGGACCCGGTCGCGGGTCCGGCGAAGGCCGCCCGGCTGCTGCGGCCCGGCGGGCTGCTCGCCGTGTTCGCCCACGCGTTCCAGCCGCCCGCGGAGGTGGCGGACGCCCTCGCCGCGGCGTGCCGGCGGGTCCTGCCGGGCCTGCCCTTCGCGGCGGAGTCCCGGCCGGCCGGCGACCTCTACGACGTGATGTTCGCCGGCTTCGCCGACGCGCTCGCGAAGGCGGACGGCCTCGGCGACCCGGAGCGCTGGCGGTTCGCCTGGGAGCGGACGTACACGAGCGAAGAGTGGCTGGACTTCCTGCCCACGACCGGCGGCCTGACGCGGGTCCCGCCGGCCGAGCTGGCCGAGGTGCTGGCCGAGGTCGGCGCGGCCATCGACGGGCTCGGCGGGAGTTTCGTGCTGCCGTACACGACGCTGGCCGTCGTTGCGTCGAAGGCTTGACAAAAAAAATTGTCGGTGAGACCTTGGTGGCAGCCGGCCCGAGCCGGACGTCCTCCGGTCCGACCCGGGAGTCACCCATGTCCTTTCAGGCCTACCTCGACAACGCCGAGAAGCAGACCGGCATCACCCCGCGCGGCTTCCTCGACCTGGCGGCCGACAAGAACCTCACGAAGCACGGCGAGCTCGTCGCCTGGCTCAAGACCGAACACGCCCTCGGCCACGGCCACGCGACGGCCATCGCCCGCCTGGTGACGAAGGGCCCCGAGTTCGTCGCCGAGCACCACACCGACGGCACCCTCCACCTCGACGGCCTGGCCGCCCGCCCCTGACCGGGCGGCCCCGCCGAGATGCCCCGCCAATCACGCGAGTTCCGCGCCCGATCACGCGAGTTCCGCGCCCGATCACGCGAGATCCGGGTTTCCGCCGGCCTCAGGCGGGCGCGATCGGCCCGAGGAACGTCCCGCCCGACACGTCGAGCGTGCGCCCGGTGATCCACCGCCCGTCCGGGCCGGCGAGGAATCCCACGACGTCGGCGACGTCCTCCGGCTCGCCGATCCGGCCCAGGGCGGTCATCGCGGTGAGGCCGGCCGCCGCCTCCGGGATGGCCAGCAGGGGCTCCGTCATGTCCGTGCGGATCGGGCCCGGCGCGACCGTGTTCACCGTGATCCCGCGGTGGCCCAGCTCGTTCGCCAGCGTCGGGGCGAGCGCTTCGACCGCGGCTTTGCTGATCGTGTAACCGATCTGGCTCTGCACCGCGATCCGGCCGGCCATCGAGCCGACCGTGACGATCCGGCCGCCGTCGTTCAGCAGGGGCAGCAAGCGCCGGATCAGCAACGCCGGCGTCTTGACGTTGATGGCCAGCAGGCGGTCCAGTTCCTCCTCGGTCAGCTGCCCGATCGTGCTGTGCGAACCGATGCCCGCGTTGTTGACCAGGACGTCCAGGCCGTCGCCGAACTCCGCGGCGACCGCCTCCGCCAGCCGGTCGACGGCGCCGGCTTCGCCGAACCGGGCCGCCACGGGGAACGCGCGACCACCCGCGGCCTCGATCAGCGCGACGGTTTCCTTGGCCGCCACGTCGTTGCCGCCGTGGTGCACGGCGACCACGGCGCCGTCCGCGGCCAGCCGCCGGGCGATCGCCCGGCCGATGCCCCGCGAAGCTCCCGTCACCAAGGCGTTCCTGCTCGTCATGTCCACTCCTGCGGGTCGCGGCCGGACCGTGGTGGCCCGGCGTCGACCCGAAGGTTTCCGCCCGGTGCTGACCGGACGCGCACCGTGCGCGCACCACCGGGCCGGCGGCGGTGCGCGCCCGGTCAGCGGGCCGCGGCAGCGGGCTCCGGACGAGCCGCCGTGGGCACCGCCGGGGACCACCGGGGCAGGAACGCGGCGACGGCCAGGGCGATCAGCGCGGCCGCCGACCCCATCCCGAGCACCAGCCGGAAGCCGTTCTGCGACGGCAGGGTGGCCGGCCCGAACGAGGTGGTCAGCCGGGCCAGGACGAGCCCCGCGGTGGCGCTGGAGACCGACGTCCCGATCGAGCGCATCAGCGTGTTGAGGCTGTTGGCGGCGGCGGTTTCCGACACCGGCACCGCTCCCATGACCAGCGCCGGCATGGCGCCGTAGGCGAGCCCGATCCCCGCGCCGATGACGCACGAAATCAGCACCAGGTGCCAGGTCGCGCTCATCAGGACGACGCCGAGGCCGTACCCCACCGCGACCACCACCGCGCCGAGCATCAGCGTGGTCTTCGGCCCGCGGGTCCGGGTGATCCGCGCGGACACCGGCGCCAGCGCCATCATGACCAGCCCGGACGGCGCCATCACCAGGCCGACGACGAGCATCGACCGGCCCAGGCCGTACCCGGTGGTGGCCGGCAGCTGCAGCAGCTGCGGCAGCACCAGGGACATCGCGAACATCGAGAAGCCGAACACCGCGGACGCGATGTTCGTCAGCAGCACCTGGCGCCGCGCGGTCGTCCGCAGGTCCACCAGCGGCTGCCGGGTCCGCAGCTCCCAGCGGCCCCACAGGAGCAGGACGACGACGGCGGCCGCGAACAGCCCGAGCGTCGCGCCGCTGCCCCAGCCCCAGTCGGCGCCCTTCGAGATGGCCAGCAGCAGGCACACCAGCGCGACCGACAGCCCGGCCGCGCCGGGCACGTCGAACCGGCCGCCGGTGCGGACCGGCGACTCCGGCACGAGCGCGACGACCAGCGCGGTCACGACGACGCCGAGCCCGGCCGCGGTCCAGAAGAGTGCGTGCCAGTCGGCGTTTTCGGCCAGCAGCGCCGCCGCGGGCAGGCCCAGTGCGCCGCCGACACCGAGCGACGCGCTCATCAGCGCGGTGGCCGAGCCGAGCCGTTCGGCGGGCAGTTCGTCGCGCATGATGCTGATGCCGAGCGGGATGACGCCGGCGGCGAGGCCCTGCAGGGTCCGCCCGGCGACCATCGGCACCAGGGTGTCGGAGAGCGCGCCGATCGCCGAGCCCACGACCAGCGCGCCGAGGCTGATCAGCAGCATCCGCCGCTTGCCGTACATGTCCCCGAGCCGGCCCATGGTCGGTGTCGCCACCGCGCCGGCGAGCAGGGTGGCGGTGATGGCCCAGGTGGCGTCGGCGGGGGAGGCGTGCAGCAGCCCGGGCAGCGCCGGGATCAGCGGGATGACCAGCGTCTGCATCAGCGAGACGGTGATGCCCGCGAGGGCGAGGACCGCGACGACGAGGTTCGCCCGCGGCGACGCCTCCCCGGCGGCTCTGGATGGTCCGGGCACGTGCGGTCCTCCGGTGTCGGATGGCCAGGTCAAATTAAATCAGTTGCTTGACTCAGCGTAGCAGTCTTCGGTTGACTGATCACGAACTGACGGCCACCGCGGAGGACCGATGACGACTACCGCCGAGATCCCCGAGTTCCCGATGCCGCGGGCCGAGGGCTGCCCGTTCGACCCGCCGCCCCGGGCCCGTGCCTTGCAGGCGGAAACCCCGCTCGCGCGCGTCCGGCTGTGGGACGGCAGCACGCCGTGGCTGGTGACCCGCTACGCCGAGCAGCGCGCGCTGCTGGCGGATCCGCGCGTCAGCGCCGACGTCACCCGGCCCGGCTACCCGAGCCCGGCGCCGCTGCCGAAGGGCGGCACCGGCATCAGCTTCATCCTGATGGACAACCCCGAACACGCGCGGCTGCGCAAGATGGTGACCGCGCCGTTCACGATCCGCCGGGTCGCCGCGATGCGCCCGGCGGTGCAGAAGATCGTCGACGACCTGGTCGACGAGCTGCTGGCCGGCCCGAAACCGGTCGACCTCGTCGAGGCGTTCGCGCTCCCGGTGCCGTCACTGGTGATCTGCGAGCTGCTCGGCGTCCCGTACGCCGACCACGGCTTCTTCCAGGAGAACAGCAAGGTCATCATCCGGCGCGACGCGAAGCCGGAGGAGCGGGCGGCCGGCCACCAGGCGCTCGTCGGCTACCTCGACCGGCTGGTGGGGGAGAAGCTGGCGGCGCCGTCCGGCGACCTGCTCTCCGGGCTCGCCGCCCGCGTCCACGCCGGGGAGCTGTCCCGCACGGAGGCGGCGCAGATGGGCGTGCTGCTGCTCATCGCCGGGCACGAGACGACGGCGAACATGATCGCGCTCGGCACCCTCGCGCTGCTGGAGCACCCGGACCAGCTGGCGCTGCTGCGGGAGTCGGAAGACCCGGCGCTGGTCGCGTCGGCGGTCGAAGAACTGCTGCGGTACCTGAACATCACGCACAACGGCCGCCGCCGCGTCGCGCTGGAGGACATCGAGGTCGGCGGCGGGACGATCCGCGCGGGCGAGGGCCTGATCCTGGCCAACGACGTCGCCAACCGCGACCCGGAGGCGTTCCCCGGCGGCGACCGGCTGGACCTCACCCGCGACTCGCACCGGCACGTGGCCTTCGGCTTCGGCGTCCACCAGTGCCTCGGCCAGCCGCTGGCCCGGCTGGAGCTGCAGGTCGTCTACAGCACGCTCTACCGGCGGATCCCGACGATGGCCCTGGCCACCGACGTCGGGCGGATCCCGTTCAAGCACGACGGCTCGGTGTACGGCGTCTACGAGCTGCCGGTCACCTGGTAGCTCAGACGCTCCGCAGCACCGACACGACCGCGCCGAGGATGACGGCGCGGTCGCCGTCGATGACGTCGTAGGCCGGGTTGCGCGGCTCGAGGTAGACGTGCCCGTTGCGGCGGCGGTACACCTTGACGGTCGCCTCTTCGTCGATCATCGCGGCGACGATCTGCCCCGAGTGGGCCTCGGACTGCTGCTTCACCACGACGATGTCGCCGTCGCAGATGGCCGCGTCGATCATCGAGTCCCCGCGGACGCGCAGCCCGAAGACGGTGCCGCGCCCGGTGAGGTCGCGCGGCAGCTTGAGGACGTCGTCGGTGTGCTCGATGGCCGAAATCGGCGTGCCGGCGGCGATGTCGCCGACGACCGGCACGGGCACCGAATCGCCGTCTTCGGGGGCGGCGGTACCCTGCAGGAACGCACGCACGTCCATCGGCCGCGAAACGCCGGCGCCGCGGCGCAGGTACCCCTTGTCTTCGAGGCTCGCCAGGTGCTTCGACACCGACGACGTCGACTGCAGGCCGACGGCCTCGCCGATCTCCGTGGTGCTGGGGGAGTAGCCGTACCGGACCACCCAGTCCCGGATCGCCACCAGGATCTTCTGCTGCCGCTCCGGCAGGGCCGAGGGGTCGAGGTGCTCGAACGTGTCGTCGTAGGTGGTCACGGCCGTGATCCTAGGGCCAGCGGCCCGCCGCGCGCCGCCCGGTCCCCGGCACGCAGTCCCGCTGACCGGAACACCGGGTGACAGTTGGCGCCTTACCAACCACTCTCGGGACTTTGCCAGCCGTTGACCTTCGTAACGAATCGACGTATGGTCTAGACCACAATTTTCCTTCGCTCGTAACCCTTCCGGTGCGGCGGCCCACCCCGGCCGCAGCTCCGCCGTGCGCGGCGGCGGGAGGCGAGCCTGTCCCCGAAGGAGCTTGGTATGAACCGCAAGATGGTCGCGGCCGCGGTGGGCGCGCTACTGGCCCCGGTGCTGGTGGTGCTGAACCCGGCGGGCATCGCGAGCGCGCACGGCTACGTCAGCTCGCCGGCCAGCCGCCAGGCGCAGTGCGCCCAGCACACGGTGCAGTGCGGGCAGATCCAGTACGAACCCCAGAGCGTGGAGGGGCCGAAGGGCCTCCGTTCGTGCAACGGCGGCGTGTCCCAGTTCGCCGAGCTGAACGACAACAGCAAGGGCTGGCGCGCGGCCCCGGTGGGCCGGACGGTGACGTTCACGTGGACGTTCACGGCCCGCCACCGCACGTCGAACTACCAGTACTACATCGGAAGCCAGAAGATCGCGGAGGTGAGCGGCAACAACCAGCAACCGCCGGCCACGGTGGCCCACCAGGTGAACCTGGGCAGCCACACGGGCCGCCAGACGGTCCTGGCGGTGTGGAACATCGCGGACACGTCGAACGCGTTTTACGCGTGCATCGATCTGCAGGTGAGCTGAGCGGATGCGGCCCGGGAGCGGCGCGGCTCCCGGGTCGCACCGTCCTCTGTGGAGGAGTTCAGGCGCGGCCGTGCGTGGACAGTCCCCGCTCGAGCAGCCGCGCGGAATCGGGCAGACCCGCTTGGTGCGCCGCGGCGAGCAGCGCGCGGGCCGCGTACCGGCTGCCGTTCGTCGCGCGGGTGATCAGCTGGTCCCACAGCCGGGATTCCGCCATGAGGTTCGCGAGTTCACGGTCGGACCAGTCCATTCCCGCGCGGGCGGATCCGCTGAGCAGGTCGAAAGCCTCGCGGAAACGCCGGTTTGCGGTGAGATGATCGAGCAGTTCGGCGCCCGCGTATTCGTTTCCCATCTCGGCGAGCCGTCTCACCTGCGCGATGTTGCCGGCGGCCGCCAGGCGTTGCGCAACCCAGCGGCGAGCCCACTCCGAGTCCCGGCGGGCGATTTTGAGGGCCTCGTCCCAGCAGCCGGCGTCGGCCAGCAGGTCGGCGACCGCTTCCGGGATCTCCTCGCCGTAGCCGAAGAAGGCGACCGACGGCTCGGTGAGCTCCTTCAGCAAGGTGATCAGGCGGTCCCGGTGGTCGTGCGTCAGCAGGGCCGCGGCCAGCGCGCGCAACAACTCCGCGGACCGAGGCCAGTTCCGGGGGACGCCGGTGCTGATGGCGAGTTCGTGCCGGTCGTGCCGGACGAGCAGTTCCAGCAGGCGGCCGCTCGGGTTTCCCCGGTCGGCTTCGGCCACCAGCCGGACGGCCTCCGGCACCTCACCGTCTTCGAGGAGCTTTTCGGCCAGGATGAGCGAAACGTCGGCGTCACCGACTGCTGCGAGAGCTTTCAGCCGGTCCACTTTCCCGTGGTCCGCGAACTTCCGGGCGAGCCAGGCGCGGGACCAGCCCGTGGCGCCGGCCTGCACGACCGCCAGCGCCTCGTCCCAGCGTCCGGCGCCGGCCAGCAGTTCGGCCAGCCGTTCTTCGATGGAACCCGCGTCCAGCACCAGGTACCGGGTCGCGGTGATCGCCGGCAGCCGTACGGTGGATTCCTCGTCCGCAAAGGAGTCCACCATCGTCCGGCCTCGCGCGCCGAGCTCCCGGAGCAGATCGATGGCCTCATCGGTCCTTCCCGCCCGGACGAGCAGATCGGTCAGCGCCCGCCACGCCCATCGGGTGTCGGGCCCGAAGGTGACAAGCGTTCTGAGGAGAAGCTCGGCTTCCGCAGTTCGGCCGGTGTCGATGAGCGTGGTGGTCACGGCTTCGTGGGACCGGCGGAACACCCGGAGAAGTGGACGGGGGTCGTCGGATTCGCCGGCGGCCCGGAGAACGGCCGTGGCCCGTTCCACCCGGCCGTACTCGACGAGGACATCGATCAGGTGACTCCGGTAGCCGGCGTCGGCCAGCTCGAGGGCTCTGTCCATCAGTGGATCCGCGTAGCGGTACAACAGGCGCTGGTAAGCGTTCTCCGTCAGGCGGACCAGATCTTCGGGGTGCGCCGTGTGGGTGACGCAAGCCGCCCACAGCTCGGTGGCGGCCGGAGTCCACCGGCGGGCCGCGCGGCCGTGCTGGTCGAGGTAGTCGTGCAGTTCGTAGCCGTCGGGCGGCCCGGTGCCCGGCTGCCTGCGCCGGGCGACGAGGGCGGTCACGCCCAGCAGCGCTTCGTCCGCGGCGCGCGTGAGTCCGCGGGAGAACCAGTCCTCCGGTGGATTCACCCGATCGCGTTCATCGAGGTAACCGCCGGCGGCGTCTTCGAGGAGGGCTCCCGGGAGGGGCTGGAGGTGACCCAGGCGCCGGGCGTCGACCGCGGCCGTGAGAATCGCGGTGGCGTAGCGGCCGGCTTCGTCGTCGGGGTGCTCGAAGAGCTCGACGAGCATCGGGCCGCCGGCCATCGTCTGGATGACCCGGCGGCCGTCGCCGGAGGCCGAAGCCGCCGCGGCGAGGCGGGGGTCGACGGCGGAAGTGGTGCGGACCCGGGCCACCTCCGCCCGGCTCAGCTGCTCGGCGATCCGGATGCGGCGCGCCCGGTGCTGCAGCAGGGCCCGGGCGTTGGCGTGTTCGTCCCGTTGCCCGCTTCGCGGCTGCGCGACGAACTCGGCCCAGAACTGCGGCCATAGCGTGCCGACGATGGCGAAAGGGCCGCCGTGCGAGCCGTCCAGCAGGTCGCGGAGGGCGGCCGCGGCGAGGTCGCCGGTCGGTCCGGACAGGTGGTTGTGGGTCTCGTTGAGCCACAGCACCGTCCCGGCGGAGAGCCGGCCCGAGTGCAGCAGCTGCAGCAGGTCGTCGGCGGTGCGGGGGTACCACAGCGGCCAGTCGCGCAGCGTTTTGCTCGCCAGCACCGATTCGTAGAGGGCCCGCGTCTTGCCCGTCGACGATTCCCCGCTGAGCACCACCATCACGTTCGCCGAGACGTCGTCGAGAAGACCGGCCAGCTCGTCGTCGTGCGGGCGGCGCAGGTAGCCGGGCAGGTCCGGCAACCGGTCTTCGGCCGAGCCGCCCACGGTGATGGCGCGGTGCACCCCGAGGTCGAACGGGTTCCACCCATCGATCGCACGCGCCGGGACACGAGCCGGATCCGGCGACGGCGCGGGATGCAGGTGGACGTCGCCGTGGACCGCCCCCGCCTGCAGGATCGGGCCGGTCGAGCCGTGGACCCGGTTGCGGGCCGAAATCCGTTCGTCCAGAATTCCGCCTCCTCGCTGCGTTCCCACCATAACCGCGAGGGCACCGGGTCAGCAGGACACCGCGGTGGTGTGGCTCGGCTTGGCAGGGACCTTCACGCGCAGCGTGAGCACGTTGTTCGCCTCGTTGCGTTCGGCGGCCGGCCATCCCCGGCGTCGAGCCGAGCGATCAGTGCAGCGCCTCGGTCGTCATGGGGTGAGGTCAGCCGGAGTGGGCGGCGGAAGGAAACCGATCGGTTTCGCCCGGGGTGGACCTGCTCCGAGCGGGTGGACCTGGGCATCGGCGGTCCGCGGAAGCGACACACTGCTTTCGTGACGGATGTTCGCAATGACGTCGGCGGCGGGGTGACCGGCCCGGTGGTGCAGGCCGGGTCGATCCGGCACGTGTCGCTGACGGGGCCGCCGGACCGGGGCCCCCTCCCGGGGGTGCCGCGGCAACTGCCCCTGGCGATCAAGGACTTCACCGGCCGGGCCGACCACGTCGCGGCGTTGGACGCCCTGTTGCCGGCGGCGGACGGAGGTGCGCCGGGCCCGGTGGTCATCTCGGCGGTGGACGGCACCGCGGGCATCGGGAAGACCACGTTGGCCGTGTGGTGGGCGCACCGCGTGCAGAGCCGGTTCCCGGACGGCACGTTGCACGTGAACCTGCGTGGCTACGGGGCCGGCGACCCGGCCACCCCCGGCGAGGTGCTGGAGGGGTTCCTGCGGGCGCTGGGCCTGCGGGCCGACCAGATCCCGGTGGGGGTGGAGGCTCAGGCGGGCTTGTTCCGGTCGCTGGTGGCGGGCCGGCGGCTGCTGCTCGTGCTGGACAATGCCAACGACACCGGCCAGGTGCGGCCGTTGCTGCCGGGCACCCCGGGCTGCGTCGTGGTGGTGACCAGCCGCGACAGCCTGACCGGGCTGGTGGTCACCGAGGCGGCGACCCGCCTGACCCTGGACCTGCTGCCACACGACGAAGCCGTGGCGCTGGTGACCGGCATCCTCGGCCCGGCCCGGGCGGCCGCCGAACCGGACGCGGTCCGGGAGCTGGTGCGGTATTGCGGCCGGCTGCCGCTGGCGTTGCGGATCGCCGCCAGCCAGGTGACGGCCCCGCACGTCACGGTGGGCGACGTGGTCGCCGAGCTGGCCGACGAACGGGTCCGCCTGGACGCGTTGAGCCAGGACGGCGACGACCGCGCCGCGGTGCGGGCGGTGTTCGACTGGTCATATCAGCGCCTGCCCGCCGAGCACGCGCGGGTGTTCCGGCGGCTCGGGCTGCATCCGGGAGAGGAGTTCGGGGTGGCGGCGGCCGCGGCGGTGACCGGGCTGGAGCTGCCCGAGGCGCGCCGGGTGCTCACGGCGTTGGCGCGGGCGCACGTGATCGAGTCCGCGGCCGGGCGGCAGCGGTACCGCTTCCACGACCTGCTGCGCGCGTATGCCGCCGAGCGCGCCGAGCGTGATGACCCTCCGGCTGAGGTGAAGCAGGCCCGGCGTGCGTTGCTGATGTGGTACGCCCACCACGCCAAGATCGCGCTGGAGATCCTGTTCCCGGCGCATCGCGACTGGGATCCCGCCATGCGGCTGGACACCCGGACGCGTCCGGAGATCCGGCTGTCCGGGCGCGAGGAGACGTGGGCGTGGACGGTGCTCGAGGTGGACAACCTGGTCGCGGCGACCCGGGCTGCCGATCTCCACGAGGAAACGCCCCTGACCCTTCTCCTGGTGAAAACGACCGCGATGATCCTGCACCGGCGAGGACGCTGGGACGACCTGGTGGACCTGCGCTCGCGGGCGCTGGCGGCAGCTCGCCGCACTGGTGACCCTCGCGAGGAAATGCAGGTACTGATCGGTCTGGGCGAGACGTACCAGGTGCTCGACCGGTGGCAGGACGCCGAGAGCGCGCTGCGAACCGCCTTGGGGATGGCCCACGACCTCGAGGAACCTTGGTGCGAAGCCACGGCATTACTACAACTCGGTGATGGGTGCTGGGTGCAGGGGCAGTACGCCCAGGCGCGCAACTATCTGCAGGCGGCGGTGCCGCTGGCTCCGGGCGCGCAGCACGGACGCATAGAAGCCCAGATCGAGTCGGTCCTGGCGGCCATCGCTCTCCGGCTGGGCGAGTACGCGGAGGCTCTCGACCACGCCCACCGAAGCTTCGTGCTCAGCGAGCGGGCCGGCGACTGCGAAGGGCAAGTCGGCAACCTGCGGTGCATGGCAACGATCCACCACAGCTCCGGGGACCATGATCGGGCAATCGAGCTGTGCGAACAGGCCCTCCGCATCGTTTCTCCCGAATTCTTCCCCACCTTCTTCGCCGACACCTTGGACACGCTCGGCGCCGTGCTGCGGGACACCGGCGATACCGCGCGGGCCCTGGAGTGCTGGCGCGAAGCCTTGCGCATCTACGACGACTGCCGCTCCGCGGAAAGCGTGCACCTGCGTGAGCGGATCCGCGCCCTCGAAGCAAAGGTGAGCCAAGAGGTCCGTTCAGAACGAGTTTCACGAGACGGGTGATCGGGCGGGTCTCCACGTAACGGCAAGATCATCTGGTTTCTGTTATCTTCTACCAGTGTTCAGTCGGAGGCAAGACGTCCAGAACGAGGCAGTCGCCCGCCGGATGAGGTCGTTTTTCGACACTCTTTCGCCGGGTGACAGAACATGCCCGGTCGACGTAGCCAGTAGCTATGTCAAACATCTCTGGAACCAGTATGGGAACGACATGATCAAAGGAAAGCGAAAGCTGACGAAGTCGCGTTTTCATGTGGCCATAGCACTGGGAAACAGCAGTAAAGGCCTGGCGGACCTGACAAAACGCGCCGTGTTGGTGTCCGATACTCTGCTGCTGTCGCACGACTGGGCCGGAAAATTCCACCCATTGGACGGTTCGTTTGACGAGACCGACTTCGCGGCCGGTGGCATGGAAGGCGCATTCGCCGGGTCCGCACTGAGACGGATCCGAGACGGACGAGAACTATGCGGCGGGTTCCGTTGCCCGGATCTCGACGCCACCGGACGCTGGATTCTCGACGCCGAACCGCTGCTCAGGTCCGGGCTTGCCTGGTATCTGCCCAGCTACAGTAAAGCCACCTATCCCACTCATTATGGAGAAAGATATGGGAGTCCCAGTGGCATCAAGCGGGACCTCGGCAGCTATGACTTCTTGATTCGCAACGGACGAGCCGTCGACTGCTCGGGTGTCGAACCGATCAAGAGCCGAGTCGTCCGTCCTGTTCTGCACACTGAACTGCCCTTCTTGGAAGGGGTTGATCTCAGTAATTTCGGAAAAATCACTGTAGGAGAGTTCGATGCCTACGCCGCCTTTCGCGACTTTCTCCGATTACGCTTGCTGGAACTCGACGATGCGATCGACGATACCCAGTCCGAGCGTGCCCTTGTGAAGATCGGCCTTGAGATCAACGAAGGAATCCGGTCCATCGGGATCGATTTGGGCAAAGCCACCCGAAAACGCGCGGTAGCGTCCACCGGCGCGGTGCTCGGCACCGTCGGTGCGGTCCTTGTCGCGGTCTACGGCCCCGCCCTTGCCGGCGCTGTCGCTGCACTCGGTGCTTCCGGTGGAATTTGGGGTGTCGTCAACGCCGCGACGGAATACAACAAACGGGCTTTCCGTCACAACAAATGGTACTACGTGTGGATGCTGACCAAATCCCGCCGATCGGACTATCTCTAGGAGATCGGTTCGAATGAGTTCCTGAATCCGCAGCAGGCTCCCCAGTCGCCGGCCGGCACTGCGCCCGCACCGGCATCGCGGCGATCACCCCGTCCTCGCGCGCCCGCTCCCGACGAGCGGCCCGAGTGCGTACTCCTCGGTCAGCTCGCGCTCCAGTCCCTCCGCCACCGCGCGGAACAGGCCCTGCTTGCCGGCGTAGTGGTGGCACAGCGCGCCGCGGGTGACGCCCGCCGGTGCGGCCTGGTGGCCGCGTGACGCCCGGCCTTGGCGAGGCCGGGGTCGATGTCGGCGATGCGGCGCATGGCCAGGCCCGGGCAGGTAGCCACCTGCCGTCCGGCGACGCGCAGCCGCGACCGGCACCGCACCGGTCGTGCCCGGCTGGTCGACCACGACCACAAGCTTCTGTGCGCGGCGCTGAGACCACCTACTGCGAAGGCCGGCAGGGCGGCTGCTTGATGCGGTGGTGCCCCGGGACTTGGCTTCGGGGACGGGAGTGGGTCTCCGGCGCCGGTTCGTCCGGGTGCCGGTCGGCGTGGCGGTGGCCGGTCTTCCGTTCGCCGTCTTCGCGGCGGTACACGTGCGTGGCGCGCAGGGTGTACGTCGTCTCCCGGCCGTTGACCGACACCGGGTTGTGCTCGAAGCCGATGGTGTAGGCGAGGTCGCCGGCGGCGACGACCTCGAGGCGGTAGTCCCGGCAGCCGCGGAACTGGGCGGCGACGCGGTGGAAGGCGGCACCGACGTCCGTCCAGCCGGTCCGGGCCGGCAGCCAGGCGCCGAACAGGCTCACCGGGTCCGCCTTCGACCACAGGGTGATGCGGGGTTCCGGGTCGCCGTCGTGGATGGCCCGGCTCGAGCCGGCGCCAGGAGCAGGCGAAGAGAACCGGCGGCGGATCCTGGGCGCCGCGCACGGCCTGTTCGTCACGCACGGTCACGGCCGGACGACCATCGCGGACATCGCCGCCGAGGCCGGAGTCGCGCCCGAGACGGTCTACGCAGCCTTCAAGAACAAGCCGGCGCTGCTGTACCGCGCGTGGGACGTCGCCGTCGGCGGGGACGACCGGGACGTGCCGGTGCTCGAGCGGCCGGAGCCGCGGGCCCTGTTCGCCGAGCCCGATCTGCGGACCCGGCTCGCCGGGCCGGCGGTCGTCAACACCGCGATCATGCGGCGGACCGCGCCGCTGCACCTCGCCGTGCGCGGGGCCGCGGCGAGCGATCCCGCGGCGGCGGCGATGCTCGCCGAGATCGACCGGCAGCGGCTGGAGACCATGGGGGAGCACGCCCGCGCGGCCGTGGCCACCGGGCAGCTCGCGGTCGCCGAGGGGGAGTGCCGGGACGTGCTGTGGCCGACGACGGACGGGACCCTGTGGCACCGGCTCGTCGAGGAGCGCTCGTGGTCCGACGAGCGGTACGCGGCCTGGCTCGGCCGGCTGTGGGTGGCGTCGCTGGTCGCTTGACCGGTCCGGGGTTCGCGCCTAGCCTTAAGTTGAAACTTCAACCGATTTGCGCGCCGCGCCGACTGTGGAGCCTCGATGTCGATCTTCCGCCTGAACCACGCCGTGCTGTACGTCCGGAGCCTGGCCGAAAGCGTCGCGTTCTACCGGGACGTGCTGGGCTTCGGCTACATCGACGGCGGTGATCTCCACCGCGGCGCGGCCTTCCTGCGGGCGCCCGGCTCGGCCAACGACCACGACCTCGGTCTCTTCGAGATCGGCCCCGACGCCGCGGATTCGGGCGCCGGGCGGACGTCGGTGGGGCTGTACCACCTCGCGTGGGAGGTCGACACCCTTGGCGACCTCGAGCGGCTCGCCGCCCGGCTCACCGAGGCCGGCGCGCTCGTCGGCTCGTCCGACCACGGCACCACGAAGTCGTTGTACGCGAAGGACCCCAGCGGCATCGAGTTCGAGGTCGTCTGGATCATCCCCCGCGAGCTGCTGACCGACGAGGACCGGGCGAAGAGCGCGTCGATCGGCCGGCTGGACCTCGCGGCGGAGCTGGTGAAGTACGGTCCCGACGCGCGCAGCGGCGTCGGGATCTCGCGTACCTCTTAGACCGTCGCCCGGGCCCGCGCGGGCTCCGAAGACCGCTGCAGGACGGGGATGTTGCCGAGCGCGAACCGGCCGGGGCCGACGAACGCGACCAGCAGCAGGCCCCAGCAGAACAGGGTGGCCGCTTCGCCGCCGTTCTGGATCGGCAGGAGCCCCTGCGGCAGGTGCACGGTGAAGTAGGCGAAGGCCATCGAGCCGGAGCCGATCACGGCGGCGGCCCGGGTGGCGAGGCCGACGCAGATCAGCGTGCCGCAGACCAGCTGGATGAGCGCGGCCCAGCCGCCCGGCCAGGCGGTGACGGCGGTGGTGCTCTTCGCGCCGAAGAGGCCGAACAGCGTCTTGAGGCCGTGGCAGGTGAAGAGGAAGCCGATGACGATCCGGTAGAGCCCGATGACGTGTTCGCGGGCCGGTTCAAGGCGGTGCATGGTGCCTCCGGGGACGGGAGCGGGCGGCATCGAACCGGCCGGTGGCGCGACCGGCCGCTGCGAATTTCGGCTCTCAGATATACCGCCCGTGGGGAGTTGCCACAAGAGCCGGGCGTCGGGTAAGGCGCTTTCGAAAATTGCGAGCCGCCGTGGACGGTGGCTCAGCGTTGTTGTCGTGCAAGGGAAAGCCGCCGTTTGGGTGATCTTGACCTTGTGGTCCAGACCAGTACGGGAAAGCGGTCCACTCTTTCGAGATTGTTTCGAGCCTTTCGACGTCGCAACTTAACGCCCGAACTTAACAAAATCGTGGATCCGATTGCCGTATTCGGTGCGCCCGAATGGTGCGTTATCCCGCCGTGATGAACGTCGCACGAACATGTTCGACCCGAACGTGCTCGTGACGAACATGTTCGCTACACTGAGGCCATGGCTTCGGGAAGCACTTACAACCGCCGGGAGCGCCCGGCGAAACCGGCGTTGACGCGCGGGGGGATCGTGGCGGCCGCCGTCGCGGTGCTGCGCGCCGAAGGCGTGGAGCGCGTCACCATGCGCCGGCTCGCCAGTGCGCTCGACACCGGCGCGGCCTCGCTCTACGTCTACGTCAAGGACACCGAGGAATTGCACGCGGCGGTACTCGACGAGCTGCTCGCCGAGGTGGACCTGACCGGCGCCGGTGACTGGCGCGAACGTCTCTGGGCGGTGCTGGACTCCTATCGAGCGGTGCTCTTCGCGCACCCGAGCCTGGCCAGGGTCGCGCTGGTGACCCGGTTGAGCGGCCGGCACTACCTGGCGCTCGTCGAGGCGGTGCTGGCGCTGCTCGACGAGGGCGGCATGGCCCCCGGCCAGGCCGCGTGGGCGGTCGACGTGCTCCTGCTGACGGCCACCGCCACGGCCGTCGAGCACGGCACCCGCCGGGAGAAGCCCGGAGCCGCCCGCGAGCACGAGGTCATGGTCGAGTCGGTGGCGACGGTGTCCCCGCGCACCCACCCGCACATCGCGGCCCTGGCCACCGACCTGGTGTCCGGCCCCGGCCCGGCCCGCGCGCGGTGGGCGTTCGACGCGCTGCTCAACGGCGCGCTCGCGACCCCGCGCCCGGAACCCGGGGAGTCCCGATGACCCCGTCCGTGGCGATCGTCGGCGGCGGCCTCGGCGGCCTGACGCTGGCCCGGGTCCTGCACACGCGCGGGATCCCGTCGGCGGTCTACGAGCTCGACCCGACGCCGGCCGCCCGTGACCAGGGCGGCACGCTGGACCTGCACGAGGAGTCCGGCCAGCGCGCGCTGGCCGAAGCCGGGCTGCTCGGCGAATTCCGCGCCGCCGCCCGCGAAGAGGGTGAAGCCCTGCGCATCCTCGACCGCCACGGCGTGGTCCGCTTCGAGGAGACGGCCGACGCGAGCGGGGGCACCCGGCCCGAGATCGACCGCGGTGTCCTGAAGCGGATCCTCGTCGACGCCCTGCCCGGCGGTGTCGTGCGGTGGGGCGCGAAGGTGACCGCGGTGGCGCCGGGGAAGCTCACCCTGGCCGGCGGCGACGTCGTCGAGGCGGACCTGGTGGTCGGCGCGGACGGCGCCTGGTCGAAGGTCCGGCCGCTGCTTTCCCCGGCCGAGCCGGCCTACTCCGGGATGGCCTTCGCGGAAACCAAACTGTCCGATGTGGACGAACGCCATCGCGGGCCGGCGGCGCTGGTCGGTGCCGGCTCGATGTTCGCGCTCGCCGAAGGCCGGGGACTGATCGCCCAGCGCACCGGCGGCGGGTGGATCCGGGTGTACGCCGCCGTCGGGACGCCGGACCCCGCCGGCCTCGCCGACCGCAGCCGGCTGCTCGAGGTCTTCGCGGACTTCGACCCCCGGCTGCGGGCGCTCGTCGCGGAAAGCGACAGCGCCCTGATCCCGCGGCCGATCCACGCCCTGCCGGTCGGGCACCGCTGGGCGCGGGTCCCGGGTGTGACACTCCTGGGCGACGCCGCACACGTCATGTCGCCCTTCGCCGGTGAGGGCGCGAACCTCGCCATGCTCGACGCCGCCGAGCTCGCCCTCGCGCTGGCCGGCCACGACGACGTCGAAAACGCTCTCGCGGCCTACGAAACAGCCATGTTCCCCCGCGCGGAAGAAGCCGCCCGGAGTTCCGCGGACAACCTCGAAGCCTCCTTCGCCGCCGGCGCACCCGCCGCGATGGCCGAACAGATGCTGCGGTTCGCCGCCGGGCACTGACGAAAGGACATCCCGTGCCCTTCGACCTCCTCGACACCGGCACCGGTGACCCCGCCGTGCTGGTCCTGCACGGCGGCGCCGGCCCCCGCAGCGTCCTCCCGGTCGTCGAGCACTTCGCGCCCCGAGCCCGCGTGCTGGCGCCGACGCACCCGGGCTGGTCCGGCACGCCGCGTCCGGACTGGTGCACCGGCGTCGACGACCTCGCGCTGGCCTACCTCGACCTCCTCGACGACGAAGACCTCGCGGACGTCGTGGTGGTGGGCAGCTCCTTCGGCGGCTGGGTGGCGGCGGAGCTGGCGGTCCGGGATCGCGGGCGGCGCCTCGGCAAGCTCGTGCTGCTCGACGCCATCGGCCCGGAGATCGAGGGCCACCCGGTGCGGCTGCCACAGCCGCCGCCCGGCGCCCCGGGACCGGATCCGGCCGATCTGGCCGCGATGCTCGCCTACACCGGGGAGGGCCTGGCCGATCCGAAGCTGCTGCGCCGGCTGGCCCGGGTCCGGACCCCGGCGCTGCTGATCTGGGGCGAGGACGACACCGTCGTCCCGCCGGCGTTCGGCAAGGCGTACGCGGCCGCGTACGCCGACGCGCGGTTCGCGCTGGTCCCGGGCGCCGGGCACCAGCCGGCGCTGCAGGCTCCGGATGCGACATTCGACATGATCGACGACTTCCTCGGCTAGCTTGAGGCAGCACCCCCTAAGGTGGCTCCATGGTGGACGAAGAAGTCGTCTCGGAGCGCATCCGGCAGATCGCCGCCACCCTCGCGGACCGCGCGGGCGAGCTCACCGGGGAACTGGTCCAGCTGTACGCCGCCGACCTGCCGCAGCTGGTCAACGACGACGAGCGCATGGTGAGCCTGCTGTCGGCGAGCGTCTACCAGAACATCGAGACCGCGCTGCAGATCTTCCGGCACGGCATCGACCCGGCGACCGTCGAGCCACCGGCCGCGGCGATGGAGTACGCGCGGCGGCTGGCGCAGCGCGGCACGCCGGTGTTCGACCTGATCCGCGCCTACGACCTCGGGCAGGCCGCGATGCTCGACTTCGGCTTCCAGGAGTGCACCCGGCTGGTCGACGACGCGGCCCTGCTCGGGGCCATGATGCGCCGGCTGCTGCGGGTCGCCTACGAGTTCATCACCCGGGTGGTCCGCCAGCTCGTCGGCGTCTACCAGGACGAACGCGACCGCTGGCTGCTCAACCGCAGTGCCGCGCGGGCGGCGAAGGTCGCGGACCTGCTCGACGGCGGCGGTGGCCCGCCCGACGTCGACGCGGCCGAGGCGGTGATCGGCTACCGGCTGCGCGGGACGCACGTGGGGATGATCGTCTGGCACGCGCCGGAGGCGTTCGTCGACGACGCGCTGTCGTTGCTGGAGTCGGTCGCGGGGTCGGTGTTCGAGCGCGTCCGCGGGCAGGGGCGGCCGCTGTTCGTGCCCCGGGACGAGGCCAGTGCCTGGGTGTGGCTGCCGCTCACCGCGGGCGCGTCGGTCGGCCGCGAGCACCTCGACGCGGCGCTCGCCGAAGGCGCACCCGGGGTGCGGGTCACCGTCGGCGAGCCGGGCACCGGCGTCGGCGGCTTCCGCGACACCCACCAGCAGGCCCGCCGGGTGCACGCGCTGGCGCTGGCCGCCGGCGAGCACTGCGACCGCGTGCTGACCTTCCGGGAGGTCGGCACGGTGGCGCTGCTGAGCAGCGACCTGAACGCGGCCCGGCTGTGGGTCGCGAGCACGCTCGGGCCGCTGGCCGCCGACGACGAGAACTGCGGCCGGCTGCGCGAGACGCTGCGGGTCTTCCTGGCCTCCGGCGGCAGCTACACCGCGTCGGCCGCCGAACTGACCATGCACAAGAACTCGGTGCAGTACCGCGTCCGCAAGGCGCAGGAGCTGCTGCCGCGCGGGCTCGGCGAGGGACGGCTGGACGTCGAGCTGGCGCTCACCCTGTGCCGGCGGCTGGGCGGGGCGGTGCTGTCCCCGGTGTGAGTTTGGTGTCCCGGACCACCGGGGCCCAAGATCGTTGGGTCCCGGACACGAAGTCCGCGCGGCGATCTTCGCTTACCGTGCTCACATGGGTGAGAACGGTGGGATGCTCGCGCTGGTGCGGCTACGCCGAGGCGTCGTGGGCGAGAGCAGACGCGTCTGCCACCTGATCCCCGTCCCGGAGGCCCCGGTCCCGGAGCACCTGACGGCGCTGTGCGGCGAGCCGATCTTCCCCGCCGACGCCGAGGTGCTGGACGGGCTGCGCGGGATGCCGTGCCACCAGTGCCTGCTGCGGAGCGCGCCGTCGGGGCCGGGCCTGCTCGCCAACGCCGGCTGAGCGCCGCCCGCGGGACGCGATCGAGTCCGAAGTGGATTTCGCGGTCCGCGGCTGAATCGATTTCGTGGAACCGTCACCCTCGTAAGTGCGGAAACAAAGCGGCCGAAACGGTGGTCGGTGAATATCCGACCGGCAGGACGGGCAATTCCGGCAGGGTGACAACCGGTAGCCGACCGAGTGTCCACAGTGGCGGGCGACCGCGGTTCGGCAGTGGATGGCGTGGGAAACTGGTGCCACTGGTCCAGGTTCGATAGGTCATTCGGCTGAACTCTGCGGATTACGTATCCCCAGATGCTGTCTTGCCCCTTAGCCTTGCGTGATTCTTCGTCATATCGCACTGGGGAGTGAGATGAAGTCCACGTCACCGCCTTGGTTTCCGCGCGCCCATTCGCCGTCGGGGGCCGACTCCGGGCGATGACGCACGCCGGAATTCTCAGACGTTTCGCGGATCTCGCCCGGCGCTCACCCGACCGGATCGCGGTCCTCGAGGCGGGCACCGCGGTGAGCTACGGCCGGCTGGCCGCGCTGGCCGGCGGGCATGCCGCCCGGCTGCTCGACGCCGGGGTGCGGCCGGGTGAGTTCGTCGGCCTGGTCACCGGGCACGGCACGCCCGCCATCGCGGCGATCCTCGGCACCCTGGCCGCGGGCTGCGCCTACGTCCCGCTCGACCCGACGTTCCCGCGGGACCGGCTCGCCCACCAGGTCGCGGCGGCCCGCGTGTCGGCCGTGCTCGCCGGTCCTGGGCACGTCGAGCTGGCGGAAGCGCTGTGCCGCAACGGGTCCGCCCGGCTCGTGCGGTCCGGAAAGGACACCGCGCCGCTGCCGGTGCCCGACCCGGACCCCGGCACCCCGGCCTACGTGCTGTTCACCTCCGGCTCCACCGGGACGCCGAAGGCGGTCGCGCAGACCCACCGCAACCTCCGGCACGTCGTGGACAACCAGATCGCGACGCTCGGCATCACCGCCGCGGACCGGGTCAGCCTGCTGGCCTCCTTCGGCTTCGACGCGGCGATCCCCGACCTCTACCCGGCGCTGCTGACCGGCGCCGCCGTGGTGCCGGTCGACGTCCGCGCCCACGGCGTGGCCCACGCGGCCCGCGAGCTCGCGCGGCACGAGGTGACCGTCTACCACTCGACGCCCACGGTCTACCGCTACCTGCTCGACGCGCTCGACGGCGACCTGCCCTCGGTGCGGACCGTCCTGCTGGGCGGCGAGCAGGCCACCTACGCCGACGTCCGCCGCGGCCGGTTCGCGCCCGATTGTGTCTACGTCAACGGGTACGGCGCGACCGAGGTGACCTTCGCCGCGCAGTACCGGCTGACCGCCGCGGACGTCGGCGACGACGCCACCGGCCCGCTGCCCATCGGGACCGCGCTGCCGGGTTACACGCTCACCGTGCTCGACGGCGGCGAGCTGGAAGTCAGCGGCGAATACCTGGTCGACGGCTACTTCGACCAGCCGAGCCCGGCGTTCGGCACGTCCGCCGCCGGCGTCCGCAGCTACCGCACCGGCGACCTCGGCCGGGTCCGGTCCGACGGCACCCTCGTCTGCCTCGGCCGGCTGGACCGGCAGGTCAAGGTGCGTGGCTTCCGGATCGAGCTGACCGAGGTCGAGGCGCGGCTCGGCGAACAGCCCGAAGTGGCCGAAGCGCGGGCCGTCGTGCGCGACGGCGACTTGCTCGCCTACGTCGTCCCGGTGCCGGGGTCCCGGCCGGACGGAACCGCGCTGCGGGGCGCCCTGGCCGAGGTGCTGCCCGGGCACTCGGTGCCCGGCGCGGTGACCGTGGTGGCGGCGTTCCCGCTCACCGTCAGCGGCAAGCTCGACGAGGAAGCGCTTCCGGACCCGCGGCCGCCCGCGCCCGTGCCGGCCGCGCCGATGACCCCGGCGCAGCGCCGGGTGCACGCGATCTGGTGCGCGGTGCTCGGGCACGACCGGATCGCCACCACCGACGCGTTCTTCGACGTCGGCGGGCATTCCCTGCTGCTGGGCCGGGTCCAGCAGCGGCTGGCGGCCGAGTTCGGGGCCGACGTCCTGCTGCTGGGCCTGCTGGAGCACCCGACCATCGCCGCGCAGGCCGCGTACCTGGAACAGTCCACTTCGGACGAACCCCGGCCCGGGGCGGACCCGCCGGGCGAGGACGAACCCGGCAGCGACCTGATCGCCGTCGTCGGGCTCGCCTGCCGGTTCCCCGGCGCGCCGGACGTGGACGCGTTCTGGTGGAACCTCTGCGCGGGAACGGATTCGATCCACGACTACACCGACGACGAGCTGGCCGCCCTCGGCATCGGCCCCGGCCTGCGCGCGGACCCGGCGCACGTGCGCGCCGGGGGCCGGCTCGACGGTGTCGAGGACTTCGACGCGGGGTTCTTCGGGTTCACCGCCGAGGAGGCCGCCCGCACCGACCCGCAGCACCGGCTGTTCCTGGAAACGGCCTGGCAGGCCCTGGAGGACGCGGGCCGCGACCCGGCGCGGGAGGACGGCCCGGTCGGCGTGTTCACCTCGGCCGGGGTGAACCGGTACTTCCTGTTCCACCTGTTCGGGAACCCGGCGGTGAGCGGCGACGTCGACCCGGACGACTGGGAGGGCCGGCTGCTCGGCCGCCAGCTCACCGACCACCTGCCCGGCCAGCTCGCCTACCGGTTCGGCCTGACCGGGCCCGCGGTGGCCGTCCAAAGTGCCTGTTCGAGCTCGCTCGCCGCGGTCGGGCTGGCCGCGCAGAGCCTCGCCGAATACCGCTGCGACCTGGCGATCGCCGGGGGAGTGAGCGTCACGTGGCCGCGCTACCGCGCCGGCGGCATGGCGTCACCGGACGGCCGGTGCCGGTCGTTCGACGCGGCGGCCGCCGGCGCGGGGTTCGGTTCGGGTGCCGGGGTCGTGGTGCTGCGGCGGTTGTCCGACGCCCTGGCCGACGCCGACCACATCCACGCCGTGCTGCCCGGCTGGGCGATGACCAACGACGGCGGCGACCGCGCCGGGTACGCGGTGCCGAGCCCGGCCGGGCAGGCGGCGGCGGTGGCCGAAGCACTGGCGGTGGCCGAGGTCGACCCGGCGGAGGTCCGGCTGATCGAGGCGCACGGCAGCGGCACCCCGCTGGGCGACGCGATCGAGGTGGCGGCGCTCAACCGGGTGTACCGGGACGTGCCGCCGGGCACCTGCGCGCTGGGCTCGGTCAAGACGAACATCGGCCACCTCGACGCGGCCGCCGGCGTGGCCGGGCTGATCAAGGCGGTGCTGGCGGTGCGCCACGGCGTGATCCCGCCGAACCTGCACTTCACGGCCCCGCACCCGGAGGTCGACCTGGCGGGCGGGCCGTGTTACGTGCCGGTCAAGGCCACGGACTGGCCGGAGGCCCCGCGCCGGGTGGCCGGGGTCAGCGCGTTCGGCATGGGCGGGACCAACGTCCACGTGATCGTCGAGGAGGCCCCCGCGCCGGGACCGCGGGTGACGGCCGACGGCCCGTACGTCCTGCCGGTGTCCGCACAGGACGGCAACGCCTTGCGACAGGCGCTTTCGGCGTTGCGGGACCGGCTCGCGGCGGACCCGCCGGACCTGGCGGACGTGGCGTACACCCTCGCGGTCGGACGCCGGGAGCTCCCGGTCCGCGCGGCCGTGGTCGCGACGACGGCGGCCGAGGCGGTCGAGGCGCTGGAGACGGTGCTGGCCGGGCCGCTCGAGGTGGCCGGGCCGCCGGGTGCGGCCCGGGAACTGGCCGCCCGCTGGATCGGCGGCGCGAATGTCGACTGGGCCAATCGTCACGACGGCGCCCGCCCCGGCCGGGTGCCGCTGCCCGGCCACCCGTTCCGGCGCACCCGCTGCTGGATCGACCCGCCCGTCCCGGGACACCACCCGTGACCGGCACGCACGACCACCCGGCCGCCACCGCGGCCGTACCGAACTGGGGAGTTCACGTTGACCGACACGTTGCCCGGCACCGGCATCGACGGCCCGGCACTGTCCTATCCGGACACGACGGTCGCCGGGCTGGTGCTCGCGCAGGCGCGGCGGACGCCGGGTGCGCCCGCCGTGCGGCAGGGCGCCACCGAGCTCACCTACGCTGAGCTCGCCGCCGCCGCCTGGGGGGTCGCCGCCGCCCTGCGGGAGCGCGGGGCCGGCCCGGAAACCCGGGTCGGGGTGTGTGCCCACCGGACGCCCGCCCTGGTGAGCACGGTGCTCGGGGTCCTGCTCTCCGGCGCCTGTTACGTCCCGCTCGAACCCGGCGGCCCGCGGGCCCGGCTGGCCGACATCGCCGCCGATGCGGGGGTGACCCTGATCGTCGGCGACGCCGCCGTCGCGGAATTCGGGCCCGCACAGGGGATCGACGTGCCGCCACCCGGCGTGCCGGGCCTCTGCCCCGCGACCGCGGACCACACCGCGCACGTGCTCTACACCTCCGGCTCGACCGGCCGGCCGAAGGGCGTGCTCACCCGGCACCGCAACATCGTCGCCTTCGTGAGCGGGTTCGCCACGCGGCTCGGCGCCGGTCCCGGCACCCGGACGCTCGGCATCTCTTCGCTCGGCTTCGACGCCTTCACCATGGACGTCTTCGTGCCGCTCGCCGTCGGCGGCTCGGTGCAGCTGGCCGGGTCGGCCGACCGCGCCGACCCGGAACGGCTGCGCCGGTTCGTCGTCGAGCACGACGTGAACTTCGGCTTCATCACGCCGACGCTGCTGTCCCTGCTCGACCCCGCGGACGTGCCCGGCTGGCGGACCGTGGCCTGCGGCGGCGAGCCGGTGCCGGCCGAGCTGGCCGCCCGCTGGCTGCCCGGCCGCCGGTTCTTCCACGTCTACGGCCCGACCGAAACGACCGTCGTCGTGGTCACCGACGAGGTCACCGGCATCCCGGCCGACCCGCTGCCGCTGGGCACGCCGACGCCGAACCACCGCGCGTGCGTCGTCGACGCCGACCTGCGGCCCGTCCTGCCGGGCGAGGTGGGCGAGCTGGTCATCGGCGGCCCCGGCGTGGCCGCGGGGTACCTGGGCCGCCCCGGGCTGACCGCGCGGAAGTTCGTCGGCGACCCGGGCACGCCGGGGGAGCGGCTCTACCGCACCGGCGACCTGGCCCGGCTGCGCCCCGACGGCCGGCTCGAGTTCGCCGGCCGCGCCGACCGCCAGGTGAAGGTCCGCGGCCAGCGGATCGAGCTCGGCGAGGTCGAGGCCGCGCTCGGCGCCCACCCGGACGTCGCCGCCGTCGCGGTCGAGGCCGTCCCCGGTCCCGGCGGCACCCGGCTGGTCGCGTTCCTCACGCCGACGTCGGCGCCGCCCGACGAGGACATCCACGCGTACGCGGGGGACCGGCTGACCAAGGCGATGCGCCCGGCCGCCATCCGGCGGCTCGATGCCCTGCCCGTGAACGCCGTCACCGGGAAGATCGACCGGCCCGCCCTGCGCGCCCTCGCCGGGAGTGAGCCCGAGGCCGCCCGCGAGCCCGGTTCGCCGGTGGAAGCGGTGTGGCGCAAGGTCCTCGGCCCGGGCGCCGGTCCGGACTTCCTGCTCTCCGGCGGCGATTCGATCGCCGCGATGCGGCTGGTCGCGGCCCTGCGCGCGGACCTCGCCGCCGACGTGTCCGTCGAGGACGTCTTCGCCGGGCGGACCCTGGACGAGCTCACCCGGCGGGTGGCCGCGGCCGCCCCGCTCACCGGGCCGGGCCTGACGACCGGGCACGCGCCCGCGTTGTCCCCGCCGCAGCGGCGGCTGTGGTTCCTCGACCAGCTCGCCCCGGACGCGGCGCCGTACAACATCGCGATGGCGTTCCGGCTGACCGGGCCCCTCGACGTCGAGACGCTGCGGGCCGCGTTGCGGGCCGTCGCCGAGCGCCACGACGTGCTGCGCTGGCGCATCCGGCCGGTCGACGGCGTCCCGCGGGCCGAGTGCCTGCCCCCGGGCGACGTGGCCCTGCCGGTCATCCCGGTGGCCGCGGACGCCGTGCGCGCCCGGCTGGCCGCCGACGCGGCGACCCCGGTGCGGCTCGACCGCGAACCGCCGTGGCGCGTGCGGCTCTACGAGCTGGGCCCGGACGAGCACGTCCTCGGCTTCACCCTGCACCACGCGGTGTTCGACGGCTGGTCCCAGGAGCTCCTCTGCGCGGACCTCAGCGCGGCATACCGGGGGAAGGCGCTGCCCCCGCTCGGAGTGTCCTATGCGGACTACGCGGTCTGGCGCGCCGACCGCGACCGCCGCCGCGAGGCCGTCGACCTGGACTGGTGGACCGGCCACCTGGCCGGTGCGCCGTCCACTCTGGACCTGCCGCGGGACCGGCCGCGCCCGGCCGTGCAGACCTACCGCGGCGCGAGCCACCACCAGGCGTTCCCCGCCGGCGTCGCCGACGCGGTCGGGGACCTGGCCCGGCGCACCGGAACCACCCGCGCCGGCGTGGTGCTGGCCGCGTTCGGGCAGCTGCTGCGGCGGCTCACCGGCGGGGACGATCACCTGGTCGCCACCGTCGTCGCCGACCGGCAGCTGGCCGAAACCCAGGACGTCGCCGGGTTCTTCGTGGACATCGTCCCGGTGCGGCTGCGCGCGCGAGACACGGACTTCGGCACGCTCGTGCGGGCCGGCGGCGAGGAACTGCTGGCCGCCACCGCCCACCCGGCCGCACCGATCGACCGGCTGGTGGACGCCCTCGGCGTGCCGCGCGACCCGTCGCGGGCGCCGCTCGTGCAGGTGATGGTCAACGTCCTGACTTTCACCGAACCCCGGCTGGACCTGCCCGGGGCCGGCGGGGCGTGGCTGCCGGTCGAAAAGCCCGGCTCGCCGTTCGACCTGACCGTCTACGTCCTCGAACACGGCGTCGAGCTGCTCTACAATCCGGACCTCTTCGACGCCGTCCGGATGACCGCGCTGGCCGAGGACTTCACGGCGCTGCTCGCCGCCCTGGTCGCCGAGCCGGACCGGCCGGCCGCGGCGTGCGCACCGGAGCTCCCGCGGGCCGCCGTCCGGACCGCCGCGCCGAAGGCGGCCGCACGGTCACGGCCGGAACCGCCGCCCGTCGCCGACGTCGCCGCGCCGGCCGCGACCGAGGCGGTCATCGCGGCCACCTGGCGGGAGGTCCTCGGCCTCGACGCCGTCGGTGTGACCGACAACTTCTTCGACCTCGGCGGGCATTCGCTCGCCCTGGCCCGCGTCCACGCCGAGGTCACCGCCCGGCTCGGCCGCACCATCCCGATGGTGGACCTGTTCACCCACCCCACCGTCCGCGCCCTCGCCACCCACCTGCACGCGGGGGCCGCACCCAGCCCGGAGCTCGCCCGCGCCGCCGAGCGGGTCGCCGCCCGCCGGGGGCGCACCCCGTCCAGAAGACCCCGCCGCAGTGCCGGCACGACCGGCCAGGAACAGGAGCGACCGCTGTGACCCACGACCTCGAACCCGACGCGAGCGCCGACCCGATCGCGATCGTCGGCATGGCGGCCCGCGTCCCCGGCGCCGGCGACCTGCGCCAGTTCTGGCGCAACCTCGTCGACGGCGTCGAGTCCGTCAAGCCCGCCACCCGCGAGGAACTGCTCGCCCGCGGCGCGGATCCGGCCACTTTGGACGATCCCAGCTGGGTCAACGCCACCACCGTGGTCGACGGCTTCGACGAGTTCGACGCCGACCTGTTCGGCATGACCAGCCGCGAAGCCGAGATCACCGATCCGCAGCACCGCGTGTTCCTCGAAGCATGCCACTCGGCGCTGACCGACGGCGGCTACGACCCGGCTCGCTACCGCGGGGCGATCGGCGTCTACGGCGGCACCGGCCGGACCGGCTACCTGATCGAGAACCTGCTGCGCAACGAGCGCGTGATGGCGTCGCAGCACGGCGGCATCGGGATGTCGACCGGCAACCAGCCGAGCTACCTGACGACGTCGGTGTCCTACAAGCTGAACCTGCGCGGCCCGAGCCTGGCGATCCACACGGCGTGCTCGACGTCGCTGGTCGCGGTGCACCTGGCCTGCGAGGCCCTGCGCAACGGCGAATGCGACATGGCGCTGGCCGGCGGCGTGAACCTGGAGATGCCGCACGGCATCGGGTACATGGGCGTCGAGGGCTTCACCTCGCCGGACGGGCACGTCCGGGCGTTCGACGCCGGCGCCAACGGCACGGTCTGGAGCAGCGGCGTCGGCGTCGTGCTGGTCAAGCGGCTGTCGCAGGCCCTGGAGGACGGCGACCACATCCGGGCGGTCGTGCTCGGCAACGCGATCAACAACGACGGCGCCACGAAGGTCGGCTTCTCCGCGCCGAGCGTCGCGGGGCAGACCGAGGCGATCGCGCAGGCGGTCGGCATGGCCGGGGTGAACCCGCGTACCATCGGCTACGTCGAGGCGCACGGCACCGGAACCGCGCTGGGCGACCCGATCGAGATCACTTCGCTGTCCACTGTGTACGGACACGGCGTGCCGGACACCGGCTGGTGCGCCATCGGTTCGGTGAAGTCGAACATCGGCCACCTGTCCCAGGCGGCCGGCGTCGTGGCGCTGATCAAGACCGTGCTCGCCATGGAGCACGGGCTGATCCCGCCGACCATCAACTACGACGAGCCCAACCCGGGCATCGACTTCCCGCGCAGCCCGTTCTACCCGGCGCGGACCGTGACCAAGTGGGAGGCGGCCGACACCCCGCGCCGGGCCGGCGTCAGCTCGTTCGGCGTCGGCGGCACCAACGCCCACCTGGTGCTGGAGGAGGCCCCGGCCCCGCAACGGCACCGGCGTCCGCACCCGGCGCACCTGCTGCGGCTCTCCGCGAAGTCGCCGGAAACCCTCGCCACGGCCGTCGGGCGGCTCGCCGACCGGCTGGCCGGGGACGTCGACCTCGACCTCGCCGACGTCGCCCACACCCTCGCCGCCGGACGCACCGAATACCCGCACCGCGCGGTCGTCGTCGCCCGGGACTCCGAAGACGCGGTCGACGGCCTGCGCGACCCGCGGCGCCTGCTCACGGCCGAGGCCGGCGAGCTCAAGGTGGCGTTCCTGTTTCCGGGCCAGGGTTCGCAGTACGCCGGGATGGGCTCGGAGCTGTACCGCAGCGAGCCTGTGTTCGCCGCGGCCGTCGACGAATGCTGCGAGCTGGCCGGGCTTCCGGGCCTGAAGGAGCTGATCTTCGACCGCGGCGGCGACGCGCAGCTGCGGGAGACCCGCTACACCCAGCCCGCGCTGTTCGTCGTCGAGTACGCGCTGGCCATGCTGTGGCGCAGCTGGGGCGTGCGGCCCGGGGCGATGATCGGCCACTCGGTCGGCGAGTACGTCGCCGCGACCGTCGCCGGGGTGTTCACCCTGGCCGACGCGCTGCGGCTGGTCGTCCGGCGCGGCGAGCTGATGCAGGCCATGCCGGCGGGCGCGATGCTCGCCGTCCAGCTCGACGAAGAGGCCGTGACGCAACGGCTGCCCGAGGGCCTGGCGATCGCCGGCGTCAACGGCCCGGGCACGTGTGTCGTCGCCGGGCCGTCCGACGCCGTCGCCGGCTTCGCCGCGCTGCTGAAGTCCAGTGACGTGCAGTGCCGCGAGCTGGTGACTTCGCACGCCTTCCACTCGCCGATGATGGACCCGATCCTGGCCGGATTCACCGAGGCCGTCGCCGCGGTGCCGCGGTCGGCGCCGTCGCTGCCGTTCCTGTCGAACCTGACCGGCGGCTGGATCACCGACGCCCAGGCCACCGACCCCGCGTACTGGGCCGCGCACCTGCGGCAGGCGGTCCGGTTCGGCGACTGCGTCCGGACGCTGTTCGCCGGCGGCGACCGCTGGGCGCTCGTCGAATGCGGCCCGGGGCACCAGCTGGCCGGGCTCGCCCGAGGGCAGGTGCCCAAGGGCCTGCCCGCGCCGCAGCCGAGCCTGCCCGGCCGCACCGACCGCGAAGGCGACGTCGAAACGCTCCACACCGCGGCCGGTCTGTTGTGGACACACGGAGTTTCCGTGGAATCCCCGGTTTCCGGGCACCGCGTACCGCTCCCGGGCTATCCGTACGCGCGCAGGCGGTACTGGGTCGACCCCGACCCGGCCGGGACGGTCGCCGAACCGGCGCGGCCGAGCGGCCCGTTGCCCCTCGACGAGTGGTTCGCCGTGCCGTCCTGGCGACAGGCCGGGCCCGAGCTGCGACGCGAGCCCTTCGCGTCCTGCCTCGCGTTCGTCGGCGACGACGTCCTGCCGGGCCTGCTGCGGGCGGCCGGGGTCGCGGTCACCGAGGTCCGCCCGGGCGATCGGTTCGCCCGCACCTCGACCGGATTCACCGTCCGGCCCGGGGTTCGCGAGGACTACGACGAACTCGTCGCCGCCCTCGGCGACCGCCCGGAACGGGTCGTCCACGCGTGGGCGCTCGGCGGGACCGAGACCGGGATGGCCGCCCAGGACCGCGGGTTCTTCAGCGTCCTCAACCTGGTCCAGGCGTGGGGCGAGCCGGTGCGGCTCGACGTGCTGAGCAGCGGCACCGCCGACGTCGCCGGCACCGACCTGATCCGGCCCGAGCACGCGACCCTCGCGGGCATCGCGCGGGTCGTCCCCCTGGAAGTCCCCGGCACGGTCGTCCGGCGGATCGACGTCGAGACGGTGTCCGGCGAGGTCGTCGCCGAGCTGTTCGGACCGGCGGACGTGCCGGAGGTGGCGTTGCGGCGCGGCCGCCGCTGGGTCATGGAGCACACGCAGCTCACGGTGCCCGAGGTGACGCCGCCGGTGCTGCGCGAGGGGGGCCGATACCTGATCACCGGCGGGACCGGCGGCATCGGCATCACCCTCGCCGAGGACTTCGCCCTGCGGGTCCGGGCGAACCTGATCCTGGTGACCCGGTCCGGCCTGCCGGCCCGCGGGGAATGGGCGGCGTACGCCGAGGACGACCGGACGGGCCGCGCGATCCGCGCGATCCGGCGGATGGAAGCGGCCGGCGCGGTGGTGCACGTGGTGGCCGCCGACGTCACCGACCCGGCCCGGCTGCGGGAGGTCCGCGAGCTGGCCGAACGCGAGTTCGGCGGCCTGGACGGGATCGTGCACGCGGCCGGGCTGCCCGGCGGCGGCGTCGCCGAGGTCAAGGAGCGGGCGGCCGCGGAAGCGGTCCTCGGCCCGAAGATCGGCGGCACCCTGGCGCTCGCCGAGGCGTTCGCCGACCTGCCGATGGCCTTCGTCGCGCTGTGCTCGTCGGTCACCGCCGTCTCGGGTGACTTCGGGCAGGTCGACTACTGCGCGGCCAACAACTTCCTCGACGCCTACGCCCGCGGCGACCACGGCTGGCAGGCCCGCGTCGTCTCGCACGGCTGGGGCGGCTGGGACGAGGTCGGGATGGCCGCCGAGGTGGCCGCGCCGGCGACCATCCGGTCCACCCGCACGAAGGCGGACGGCCCGGTCGAGCACCCGGTGCTCACCACCCGCACCGGCGAGAGCTGCCACGGCCTGGTTTCGGCCAACGGGCACTGGCTGCTGGCCGAGCACCGGATCTCCGGCATCCCGGTCGTTCCCGGCACCGGGCACCTGGAGACCGTGCGGGCGGCGGTCGAGGCGGCCCGGCCGCGCCCCGGCGACGGGCACGTCGTCGAGCTGCAGGACGTCGCTTTCCTGGAGCCGTTCTCGGTGCCCGAAGGCACCGTCGCGGAGTACCGGGTGAGCTTCGACGGCGACGGCTTCACGGTGACCAGCCGCGCGGCCGGCGTGACGAAGGTGCACGTCCGCGGCTCGGCGGGCTGGGTGCCCGCACCGACGACGTCCACTGTGGACCTGGACGCGGTCCGGGGCCGGACCGGCGTGCTCGACGACGGCAACGCCTTCGGCACCGGCCGGACCAGCATGGTCACCTTCGGCCCGCGCTGGGCCGCGCTGCGCACCCACCACGTCGGTGAGCACGAGGAACTGGCGTCGATCGTCGCCCCGGAGGCGGCGGCCGGGGACACCGGCTGGGGCCTGCACCCGGCGCTGCTCGACGTCGCGACCGCGTTCGGCCGCGGCCGGGGGAGCGGCACCTACCTGCCGATGAGCTACGGGCGGGTGGTCGTGCACGCCCCGCTCCCGGCGAGCTTCCACAGCCACCTGCGCTACCGGGATTCCGGTGGCGATCAGGTGATCGCCGCCGACCTGACGCTGTGCGACGACACCGGCCGCGTGCTGGCCGAGATCGAGGACTTCGTGCTGCGGCAGGTCGACGAAAACGCGGTCAGCAGCAAACTGGGCGCCGCGCCGAAGTCCACTGTGGACTCGGCGGGGATCCGGCCGGTCGACGGCGCCGAGGCGTTCCTGCGGGCGCTGACGCCCGGCCTCGGCGGGCAGGTGGTGATCAGCACCCGCCCGGTGGCCGACCTGTTCGCCCGCCGGGTGACCGCGGAAGGCCTCGAAGAGTCCGAAGAGGTCACCGAGACACCTGCGGCGCAGGTGCAGGACGACTACCTCGCCCCGCGCACCGGCCTCGAAACCGAGATCGCCCGCCAGTGGGCCGAGGTGCTCGGCGTCGAGCGCGTCGGCGTCCACGACGACTTCTTCGCCCTCGGCGGCAACTCCCTGGTCGCCATCCAGCTGATCGCCCAGGTCCGCAAGACCACCGGCGCCCGGCTGGCCATGAAGACACTGTTCGAATCCTCCACGGTGGCCGCGCTGGCCGAGCGGATCGAGGAACTGCGCAGCGCGGCACTTTCACGGGAAAGTGCCGCGCCGGCGGCGCCGGAACCGGCCGCGACCACCATCCCCAAGCTCGAGCGCTGAAGCAGGAGACATGACCGACACGAAGGAATGGACGTTCCCGGCCTCGTTCGGGCAGGAGCGGATCTGGCTGTCCAACCAGCTCGACCCGGCGTCCCCGGTGTACAACCTCCCCTGCCAGGTGCGGCAGGACCTCCCGCTCACCGAAGGCCAGTGGCGGGCCGCGCTCGGCGTGGTCGTCGGCCGCCACGAAGCCCTGCGGACCACGTTCCGGATGGACGGCGGCGACCTCGTCCAGGTGGTGCACGAGGACGTCCCGATCGGCTTCGAAGTGCACGACCTGCGTGACGCCCCGGATCGGGAAGCCCGCGCCGTCGAGCGGTCGGAAGCGATCGCCCGCCGTCCGATCCCGCTGGACACCGCCCCGCCGTGGCGGGCCCAGCTGTGCCGGCTCGCCGACACCGGTTGGCTGCTGACCTTCGTCGTGCACCACACGGTGTTCGACGCCGGATCGGCGGTGGTCCTGGCCGCGGAGCTCGACGAGGCGTGCAACGCGGCCGCCGAAGGGCGGCTGCCGAAGCTGCCGGAGCTGGCCATCCAGTACCCCGACTATTCGGCCTGGCAGCGCGGGCAGCTGCCGGCCGTCCGCGCCCAGCTGGACTACTGGCGCGAGCGGCTCGCCGGGCTCCCGCCGGTGCACAGCCTGCCCACCGACCGGCCGCGGCCGGCGGAGTTCGGGTTCGGCGGCGACCAGGTCGACTTCGCCCTGCCCGACGACCTGCTCGGCCGGGTCGGCGAGGTCGGCCGGAGCCTGTCGGCGTCACCGTTCATGGTGCTGCTGACCGCCTACACGGCGTTGCTGTCGCGACTGTCCGGTTCGGCCGACATCGTGGTGGGCGTGCCGGTCGCCGGCCGGGACCTGCCGGAGCTGGCCCCGCTGATCGGGATGTTCGTCAACCAGCTCGCCATCCGCGTCGACGTCGGAGGATCGCCGTCGTTCGCCGACGTGGTGGGCCGGGTCCGCACCGCGGTGCTGGACGCGATCGAGCACGGCCGGGTGCCGTTCCAGCTGGTCGCCGACGAGGTCCGCCCCGAGCGTGACCCGGCGGTGCAGGCGGTCTACCAGGTCGGCTTCAACTTCATCCCCGATTCGGGCATCGAGCCGGTCCGCTACGCCACGGCCAAGGACGACGTCGCCATCGACCTCACCGCGACCGGCGGCCGGCTGCTCTACCGCACGGACCTGTTCGACCGGGCCACCGCGGAGTCCATGGTGGAGCGGTACCTGCGGCTGCTGACGGCCGCGGTCGAGGCCCCGGCCGTCGCGGTGGCGGACCTGCCGCTGCTGTCGGACGCCGAGCGCGCCCAGGTCCTGGCGTGGAGCGGCTCGTCCACGGAGGACGCCCCGCTGGTCGTCGCCCGCTTCGAAGACCAGGTGCGGGCGGCGCCCGACGCCGTCGCCGTCGACCTCGGCGGGGTGCGGCTGACCTACGCCGAGCTCAACGCGCGGGCCAACCGCGTCGCGCACCGCCTGGGCGGTGGTGGCGTGGCCGGGATCTGCGCGCCGAACTCGGCCGACCTCGTCGTCGGCATCCTCGGCGCCCTCAAGAGCGGCGCCGCCTACGTCCCCCTGGACCCGGCGAACCCGGCGCAGCGGCAGGCGCTGATCCTCGCCGACGCCGGGGCGCGCGTCGTGCTCACCGCCGAGGAGGTGAGCCTTGACGGGGACACCCTCGCGCTCGACGACCCGGCGGTCTGGGCGGAGGCGTCCGACGAGAACCCCGCGCAGCCGGACCCGGACGGCATCGCCTACGTCATCTACACGTCCGGCTCGACCGGGCGGCCGAAGGGTGTCCGGATCGGACACCGCGCGCTCGCCGCCTACCTGGGCTGGGCGCGCGAAGCGTACCCGAGCCTGGCGGGCCGCGCGCTGCTGCACACGTCGGCGTCGTTCGACCTCACCGTGACGACGTTGCTCGGCCCGCTCACCGCCGGCGGCTCCGTTGTGGACTCCGGACGACCCGACTTCGTCAAGGCGACGCCGACCCACCTCGCCGTGCTGCCGGAGGAGTCCTACCCGGCCGGCGACCTGGTCCTCGGCGGCGAGGCGCTGATGGGCGAAGCCGTGCGGCCGTTCACCGGGATCGCCGTCACCAACGAGTACGGCCCCACCGAGGCCACCGTCGGCTGCGTCGCCCACCGGCTCGACGGGCCGGTCACCGGGCCGGTCCCGATCGGCCGCCCGATCCCCGGCACCCGCGCCTACGTCCTCGACGACCGGCTGCGGCCGGTGCCGCCCGGCGTCGCCGGTCAGCTGTTCCTCGCCGGCGCCCAGCTCGCCCACGGCTACCTCGGGCGGCCCGAGCTCACCGCCGAACGGTTCCCCGACGGCCCGTTCGGCCGGATGTACGCCACCGGCGACCTCGCGCGCTGGCGTCGCGACGGCACCCTCGACTACCTCGGCCGGACCGACGACCAGGTCAAGCTGCGCGGATTCCGAATCGAGCCGGGAGAGGTGGAAGGCGCCCTGCGGGAGCTCCCGGAGATCCGGGACGCGGCGGTCGCGGTCCGCGAGGGGACGCTCGTCGGGTACGTCGTCGGCCATGCCGACGGCGCGGCCGACGCTCTGCGGGCCGGCCTGCCGGAGTACCTGGTGCCCACGGTGTTCGTCACCCTCGACGCGCTGCCGGTCGCGGCGAGCGGCAAGCTCGACCGGGCCGCCCTGCCGGACCCGCAGCTCGGCGGCGGCACGGAGTACGTGGCCCCGGGCACCGCGGCCGAAGAGCTGGTCGCCGAGGTCCTCGGCGAGCTGCTGGGTGTCGAAAAGCTCGGTGTGCACGACGACTTCTTCGCCCACGGCGGCAACTCGTTGCTGGCGATCCGCGCGATGGTCCGGATCCGCAAGCAGGTCGGCGTCGACCTGCCGGTCCGCGGGCTGTTCTCGTTCACCACGGTGGCCGAGCTGGCCGCGGAGGTCGAACGGCGGCTGGCCGACGACCTCGACCAGCTCAGCGACGAAGAGGTCCAGGCCCAGCTGGCCGAAGGCGGGCCGGCGTGACGACGATCGACGAAACCGGCGCGGCCGCCCGCCGCGCGCTGCTGGAACGGCGGCTGCGGCGGCGCGCGGAGCCGGCCGCGACCATCACCCGGCGCCCGGACGGCGACCCCGTCCCGCTGTCCTACCAGCAGGAACGCGTCTGGTTCATGGAGCAGTTCGCGCCCGGCACGACGTCGTACCACATCCCGGTGCCGATCCGGCTCAGCGGCCGGCTCGACCTCGGCGTGCTGCAGGCGGCGCTCGACGCCCTCCCCGCGCGGCACGAGGCCCTGCGGATGCGGTTCCCGGCGAACGAGGACGGGCAGCCGTCCGTCCACTTCGAACCCGTCGTCACGGTGCCACTGTCCATCGTGGACGCGGGGAGCGGGGAAGCGGCCCGGGCCGCGGTGGACGCCGCCGCAGCCGAGCCGTTCGACCTGGTCACCGGACCACTGCTGCGCGCCACCCTGGCCCGGATCTCCGACGACGAGCACCTCCTGGCCGTGTGCACGCACCACATCGTCGGTGACGGCTGGTCGGTCGACCTGCTGCTGCGCGACCTCGCGGCGCACTACCACGGCACGGCGGCCGCGCTGCCCGCGCTGTCCATCGGCTACGGCGACTTCGCGCACTGGCAGCGCCGGACGCTGACCGGCGCCGAGCTCGACCGGCAGCTCGATCACTGGCGAGCCGCGCTCGACGGCGTCGAACCCCTGGAACTGCCGGCCGACCACCCGCGGCCGGCGACCCAGACGTTCTACGGCGCGATCCACGAGTTCTTCGTCGAGCGGGACCTCGCCCAGGCTCTCGGTGCGCTGAGCCGCGAGCACGGCGTCACGCTGTTCATGACGTTGCTGGCCGCGTATCAGGTCCTGCTGGCCCGCTACTCGGGGCAGGACGACTTCGCCGTCGGGTCGTCGTCGGCCGGACGCGGGCTGCCCGAGCTCGAAGGCGTCGTCGGCATGTTCGTCAACATGCTGCCGCTGCGCGCCCAGCTGGCCGGCGACCCGACGTTCGCCGAGCTGCTGGCCCGGACCCGCCGGCACGTGCTCGACGCGTTCGAGCACGCCGACGTCCCGTTCGAGCGGCTGGTCAACGCCCTCGGCGTGCCGCGGGACGTCAGCCGCTCGCCGGTGTTCCAGGCCATGTTCGTGCTGCAGAACTATGAGATGGGCCGGATGGGCGCGGCCGGTGAGTCCGCGGTGGACTTCCGCTGGCTGCCGATGGACCTGCCCGCGACCCGGTTCGACTTCGAGTTCCACGCGATCGAGGTCGAATCCGGGCTGATCGGCAAGTTCGTGCACAACACCGCGCTGTTCGGCCCGGAGTCCGTGGCGGGCATGGCCGAGCGCCTGGTGACGCTGCTGCGCTCGATCGTCGCCGACCCCGGCCGGCCACTGTCCGAACTGGACCTGCTGGGCGACCAGCGCGACCTGGTCGTGAACCGGTGGAACGACACCGCGGGCGAGATCCCGGCGGGCACGCTGCACGCGCTCGTCGAGGCGCAGATCGCGCGCACGCCGGACGCCCTGGCGCTGACGTTCCGCGGGAAGTCACTGTCCTACCGGGACTTGGACGAGCGGGCCAACCGGCTCGCCCACCGCCTGCGCGACCTCGGCGTCGGCCCGGGCACCCTGGTCGGCGTCTTCGCGCAGCGGTCGTTCGAGCTGGTCGTCGCGCTGCTCGGCGTGCTCAAGGCCGGGGGCGCGTATGTGCCGCTCGACCCGGAGTACCCGGCCGACCGGCTCGCGTTCATGCTCGAAGACGCGGCCGCGCCGGTCGTCCTGACCCAGACTGCCCTGCGCGAGACCCTCCCGGCGGGTGACGCCACGGTGGTCGTCCTCGACGACCTGACCGGGCCGGCCACCGCGCTGGAACCCCTGGCGAGCGCGGACGATCCCGCGTACGTCATTTACACCTCCGGCTCGACCGGGCGGCCGAAGGGCGTGCCGAACGGCCACCGCGGCATCGTCAACCGCCTCGACTGGATGCAACGCGAGTACGGCCTCGACGGCTCGGACGCGGTGCTGCAGAAGACGCCGGCGAGCTTCGACGTCTCGGTGTGGGAGTTCTTCTGGCCGCTGATCACCGGCGCCCGGCTGGTGCTCGCCGAGCCCGGCGGCCACAAGGACGCCGCCTACCTGCGGGAACTCCTGGACACCGAGGGCATCACGACCGCGCACTTCGTCCCGTCGATGCTCAGCCTGTTCCTCGCGGAGCCGGGCATCGAGTCGGTGACGGCGCTGCGGCGGGTCGTCTGCAGCGGTGAGGAACTGCCCCTGGACACCGCCCGCGAGTTCGTCCGGCGGCTGCCGCACTGCGAGCTGCACAACCTCTACGGGCCGACCGAAGCGGCGATCGACGTCACCGCCTGGCCCTGCACGCCCGAGGCGCTGGCCGAGGTCGCGTCCGTGCCGATCGGGGCGCCGATCCGCAACCTGCGGATCCACATCCTCGACCGGCGCGGCCACCCGTGCCCGGTGGGCGTACCCGGCGAACTCCACATCGCCGGCGTCGGACTGGCCCTCGGCTACCACAACCGGCCGGAGCTGACCGCGGAACGGTTCGTCACCGACCCCTTCGGCGCTTCTGCCGGCGGCCGGATGTACCGCACCGGCGACCTCGCGCACTGGCGACCCGACGGCACGATCGCGTTCCTCGGCCGGCTCGACCACCAGGTCAAGCTGCGCGGCCTGCGCATCGAGCTCGGCGAGATCGAGGCCCGCCTGCGGGAGCAGCCCGGGGTGGCCGATGCGGTCGTGCTCGTCCGCGAGGACACGCCGGGGGACAAGCGCCTGGTCGGGTACGTCGTCGGCGACGCGGACGCGGGCGTGCTGCGGACCGCGTTGAAGGAGACGCTGCCGGACTACATGGTCCCGCCCTCGTTCGTGGCCCTCGACGCCCTGCCGCTGACACCCAACGGGAAGCTCGACCGCAAGGCGCTGCCCGCCCCGGTCGCGGCCCGCGACGCGAGCACGGCCCTGGTCGAGCCGTCGACCCCCCTGGAAGTGCTGCTCGCCGAGATCTGGCGGGACGTCCTCAAGGTCGAGGAACTCGGCGTCGACGACGACTTCTTCGACCTCGGCGGCCACTCGATGCTCGCCACCCAGGTCGTCGCGCGGATCGCTAAGGCCGGGCACCAGGCCGGCGTGATGGACCTGTTCCAGCACCGCACGATCCGCGAGCTGGCGGTGTTCCTGGCCGGCGACCGCGACGACTCCGGGCACCTGCTCTACGAGCTGACCAAGCCGGTCGCGAAGCCGGCGCTCACCTACGTCTGCTTCCCCTACGGCGGCGGCAGCGCGATCGTCTACCAACCCCTCGCCGACGCCCTGCCCGGCGGGTATTCGCTGTTCTCGGTGGCCATCCCCGGCCACGACGTCGGGCTCTCCGAAGAGGCCGTGCCGTTCGACGAGCTGGTCGAGCGGCTGGCGGACGAGGTCCTCGAGCGCATCGACGGCCCCCTCGCCATCTACGGCCACTGCGGCGTCGGCAACGCCCTTGCCGTCGGCGTCGCCCGGCGTCTGGAGGAACGCGGCCGGGAGCTGGAAGTCGTCCACATCGGCGCGATCTTCCCGTTCGCGCGGATCAAGGGCGCGGTCGGCACGCTGCGCACCCGGCTGGAAAAGCTGCGCAGCAACCGGTACTACGCGAACTGGCTCAAGGGCATGGGCGTCGACACCGACGACCTCGACCCGGCGCAGGCCGACCGGATCATCAGCAACATGCGGGCCGACAGCCGCGCCGCCGAGGAGTACTTCAGCGGCCTGCTCGACGCCCGCGTGGCCAAGCTGCGCGCGCCGATCGTCTCGGTCGTCGGCTCGGAGGACCCGGTCACCGACTACTACACCGAGCGCTACCGCGAGTGGGAGTTCCTCACCGACCACACCGGCCTGGTCGTCCTGGACCAGGCCGGGCACTTCTTCCTCCGCTACCGCGCGGAGGAACTGGCGGAGATCCTGACCCGGGTGTACCCGGCGCTCGACGAGCCCGGTGACCTGCATGTTTCGGCCCGCGGCGAGGACGCCGGCTGGGCCGTGCACGACACCCACCGGGCAGAAGTGGCCGCAACGCCCGCGGTGAAGCCGAGCATGGCACGGTTCGTCACGGTCACCGTCGGCCAGCTGGTCTCTTCGACCGGCTCCGCGCTGACGTCGTTCGCGGTGCCGATCTGGCTCTACACGAAAACCGGCTCGGTCACCGACCTCGGCCTGCTCTGGGCCCTCGCGCTGCTCTGCGGGGTGCTGGTCCTGCCGGTGGCGGGCGCGCTCGTCGACCGCGGCGACCGCCGTCGCATCATGATCGCGGCCAGCGTGGTCGCGGGGGTCATCCAGCTCGCCCTGGCGCTGTTGCTGACGGCGGGGAACCTGCAGCTGTGGTTCCTCTACGTGCTGATCCCGCTCGGGTCGGTCGCCGGGTCGATCCAGCGGATCGCCTACCAGTCGTCGGTGGCGCAGCTGGTGCCGAAGCAGTACCTCGGCCACGCGATGGGGCTGGCGCAGCTGTCCAATGGCTTCGCGCAGCTGCTGATGCCGGTGATCGCGGCCGGGCTCCTCGCGGCGATCCAGCTGTCCGGGATCCTGGTCCTCGACATGGCGAGCTACGTGTTCGCCGTCGTCAGCCTGCTGTTCGTCCGGTTCCCCGACCTGCTCGGCTGGCGCCCGCGCGAACCGCTGCTGACGGCGATCGCGGGCGGGCTCAAGTACTCGTGGAACCACCGCGGCTTCCGCACCATGCTGCTGTACTTCGCGCTGGCCAACGTCTTCCTGGCCCCCGCGCTGGTGCTCGTCTCGCCGCTGGTGCTGTCCTTCGGCACGGTCACCGACGTCGCCCAGGTGGCGCTGGCCGAGGCGATCGGCGCGGTCGCCGGCGGCATCGGCATGGCGCTGTGGGGCGGCCCGCGCAAGCGGCGAATGGTCGGCGTCCTGTTCGGCAACGTCGGCATTGCGCTCGGCAGCCTGGTGATGGGCCTGCGGCCGTCGCTCATCGTCGTTGCGGCCGGGGTGTTCCTGCTGGCCGCCGCGATGGCGGTGTCCCAGGGCATCTACGCGACGCTGGTGCAGGTCAAGGTGCCGCAGCGCTACCACGGCCGGGTGTTCGCGATCAACCAGACGATCACCTGGTCCACCCTGCCGATCGGGTTCGCGGTGCTGGCCCCGCTGGCCGTCGGCTGGTTTTCGCCGCTGCTCGCCCCCGGCGGGCCGCTGTCCGGGTCGATCGGCGCGGTGCTCGGCACCGGCGAAGGCCGCGGAGTCGGTCTCGCCTACGTCGTCTACGCGCTGATCCTGCTGCTCATCAACGTCGGCGGGTTCGGCATCCGGCTGCTGCGCCGGTTCGACACCGAAGTTCCCGATTCACTGCCGGACGACCTCGTCGGCGCGCAGGAACGGGAGCGCAAGCTCGCCGGGAAGGAGGCCGCGTGAGTGTCGTGGTGCTGATCAGGGAGGCCCGCGGGCACTGGGTCGGCGAGGTCGCCGCCGCGGTGCACGCGGCCGGCCACCGCGCGGTGCTGTTCGCCCCGCCGGCCGACGCGGCCGAACGCATCTCGCTGGCCGCCGTGGTGGACGAGGTCGTGGCCGTCGACGACGTCTACGACGCTTCGGCGGTCGCGGCGAAGATCCGGTCGGAGTACGGGACGCCTGCCGCCGTGCTCACCGGGTCGGACGGGGCCATCGTGAGCGCCGCCCGGGTCGCCGAGCTGCTCGGTGTCGCGCGGTGCCCGGCGTCGGTCTTCGCCCGGTGCGCGAACAAGTTCGCGGTCCGGGAGGTGCTGGGCGGGCCCGCGTTCGCGTTGATCTCCTCGGCGGCGGAAGCCGCGGAGGTGGCGGCGCGGGTCGGCCTGCCCGCGATCGTCAAGCCGGTCAACGGCGCCGGGAGCAACCTGGTGCGCACGGTGTCCACCGTGGACGAGCTGGCCGCCGCGTACGAGCTGCTGGCGGCGCGGCTGCCCGAGTCCGCGGACCCGCGCTACCACCGCCCGCTCGGGACACTCGACCCGGCCACGACCTTCCTCGTCGAAGGGTTCCTCGACGGGCCCGAGTATGCGGTGGACGTCCTCGTCCGCGACGGCGTCGTCGAGCCGATCGAGGTCCTCGACAAGCCGTTGATCGACGAGCGCAAGTTCGAGCTGGCCCTGTCCTGCCCGCCGGCCGGGCTCACCGGAGAGCGCATTGCGCTGATCACCTCCGCGGCCGCGGAAGCGGTGCTCGCGCTGGGGCTGGACAACACGGTCGCGCACGTCGAGGTGATCGACGACGTGCGGCGCGGCCCGACGATCGTCGAGGTCAACGCGGGCCGCCCGGCGGGCTCGATCATGCCGCTGCTGGGCAAGCTGCGCACCGGCATCGACGTGTTCGCCGAGCTGACCGCCCTCGCCCTGGGCGCACCGCCGCCCGCGCGGGAACCGGCGAAACTGCCGATCCCCCTGGCCATGTTGATCCTGTACGCCTCCGGATCGGGCACCCTGACCGGCATCGGCGGCCTCGACGAGGTCGCCGCGCTGCCGGAGGTCGTCGACGTTGTCACGACGGTATCGCCCGGCCAGGTGCTCACCGACGAGCAGGAGGTCTACGCGGTGAACCTCGTCGTCGCCGGGTTCGCCGGCCACGACGACCTCGCCGCGCTGCACGCCGAGGCGAGCAAGCTGATCCGCCTGGAGGTCGGGTGAGCACCGCGTTCCTCGTGCGGGAGACGCACGGGCACTGGATCGGGGACTACGCGGCCGCCGTCCGGGCGTCCGGGTGGCGGGCCGAACTCGTCACCGAGCCGCTCGACGACGCCGAACGGGCCGCGCTGGGGCCCCTGGTGGACGGGTTCGTCGTCGTCGAGGACGTCCGTGACGTTCTCGCCGTCACCAGCGCGCTCCGCGACCGGGAACCCGCGGCGGTGCTGACCGCGGCGGAGGGGATCATCGCGAGCACTGGCCAGGTGGCCGAGCTGCTCGGCATCGCGCGCTGCCCGGCGTCGGTGTTCACGCTGGCGCACAACAAGTTCGCGGTCCGGGAAAAGCTTGCCGAAGCGGGACTGCCGGGGCCGCGGGCCGCGTTGTTCGCCGACCCGGCCGAGGCCGCGGCGATCGCGGAGCGGGTCGGGCTGCCGGCCATCGTCAAGCCGGTCAACGGCGCCGCCAGCACCCTGGTCCGCACAGTGTCCACTGTGGACGAGTTGGTGGCGGCTCACGAGGTGTTGGCCACCCGGCTCCCGGAGAACGCCGACGCGCGCTACCACCGCCCGTTGCCCGGCGGCCTCGAACCGCTGCGCGTGTTCCTCGTCGAGGGCCTGCTCGACGGGCCCGAGTACGCGGTGGACGTGCTGGTTCGTGACGGCGCCGCGGAGACCGTCACCGTGGTCGGCAAGCCGCTGATCGACGAGCGGAAGTTCGAACTCGGCATGGTCTGCCCGCCCTTCGGGCTGTCCCCGGCGCGCGCGGCGGCGATCCGAGCGGCCGCGGCCGATGCGGTGCTCGCCCTCGGGCTCGACCAGACCTGCGCGCACGTCGAGGTGATCGACGACGCGCGGCTCGGGCCGGTGGTCGTCGAGGTCAACGCCGGCCGGCCCGCCGGGGGAGCGCAGCCCGCGTTGCTGAAGCTCGCCACCGGCATCGACGTCACCGCCGAAGCCGTTTCGCTCGCCCTCGGCACGCCGCCGCCCGCGCGGGGCACCGGGCTGCCGGTGCCGGTCGGATACCTGATCGTCTACGCCGAGGGCACCGGACGGCTGGTGCGCGTCGAAGGCACCGGCGACGTCGCGGACCTGCCCGAGGTCCTCGACGTCGTCACCATCGTCACCCCCGGCCAGCTGCTCGGCGACGACCAGGAGATCTACGCCGTGAACGTCCTCGTCGCCGGCTTCGCCGATCTCGACGACCTGGCCGCGCTGCACGCCGAGGCCACCAAACTCGTCCGTTTCGAACTGGAGGAAGCATGACCGCCGATCTCGCGGCACTCTCGGGGCAGCTGCAGGGCAACAAGCACACCAAGATCGCCGTCTTCCCGGCCGAGGGCTTCGCGGCTGTCGAAGCGCACCTGCCGCAGCTGCAGGAGCACCTGCGCGACCACGGCGCGGTCCTGCTGCGCGGCCTGCCCGCCGACCTGGAGCTGTTCAACACTGTCACCGAGACGATCGGCGGCGCGCTGCTCACCTACACCGAGCGGTCGACGCCGCGGTCGAACGTCGCGGGCAACATCTACACCTCGACCGAGTACCCGCCCACCGAGTCGATCCCGATGCACAACGAGAACTCCTACTCGGCGAGCTGGCCCGCCCGGCTGTTCTTCCTGTGCGACACCGCCGCGGAAACCGGCGGCGCGACGCCGATCGCGGACAGCCGGGCGATGTTTCGCCTGCTGCCCGAAGACCTGCGGGAGCGGTTCGCCGGCGGCGTCACCTACACGCGCGCGTTCCGCGAAGGGCTGGGGCTGACCTGGCAGGAGGCGTTCCAGACCGAGGATCGCGCGAGTGTCGAGGACTACTGCGCGAGCCATGGCCAAACCTTCGAGTGGACCGAAGAGGGGCTGCGCACCCGGCACGTCCGGCCGTCCTTTGCGGACGAGCCGCACACCGGGGACACCGTGTGGTTCAACCAGGCCAACCTCTTCCACGTGTCCGGCCTCGGCGAAGAGGTGAGCGAGGCGCTGCTGGAGCTGTACCCGGAGGAAGACCTGCCGCGCAACGCCTACTTCGCCGACGGCAGCCCGATCCCGGTCGCCGACCTGGAAAAGATCCGTGAGGTCTACGACGAAGTCAGCTACGCGTTCCCGTGGCAGACCGGCGACATCATGGTGATCAACAACATGCTGATGGCCCACGGCCGGGAGCCGTTCACCGGCAAGCGGCGCATCCTGGTGGCGATGACGGGATGACCGCACCGGTGGTCGTGCTGCTCGCGCACCCGCGGCCGGGCAGCTTCAACCACGCGCTGGCCGCGCGCGTGGCGGACGCGCTCACCCGGGCCGAGGTGCCGGTGCGGTTCCACGACCTGTACGCCGAAGGCTTCGACCCGGTCCTGACCGCGGAAGAGGCCTACACCAGCGGGTCCCGGGCGGAGGAGTTCCTCGCCGCCGAACCGGACCCGCTGGTGCGGCAGCACCGCGCGGAACTGCGCGAGGCCGGCGGGCTCGTCGCGATCCACCCCAACTGGTGGGGCAAGCCCCCGGCGATCCTCAGCGGCTGGCTCGACCGGATCCTCGTCCCCGGCGTCGCCTACCGCCTCGACGACGCCGGCGGCGCGCCCGAGTCCCTGCTGTCCCTGCGGCGGCTGCTGGTGGTGAACACCTCCGACACGCCCGAGGAGCGCGAGCGGACGTTGTTCGGCGACCCCCTGGACGCGATCTGGCGGCGCTGCCTCGCGCCCTACCTCGGGGAGCCGGAGGTGAGCCGGCTGGTGCTGCGGGTATTGGCCGACGCCGGCGCGGCGCAGCGGGCCGCGTGGCTCGACGAGGTCTCGGCGGAGGTCGGGCGGCTGTTCGGTCAGGCTTTCTGAAGGGCGTCGAGGACCAGCTTCGCCGCCTGGGCGATCAGCCGGTCGTCGTGATCGGCGTCCTTCGCCGGGCGGCTGGACATGACGACCAGCACGATCGGCGCCCGCCCGGGCGGCCAGACCACGGCGATGTCGTTGCGCGTGGCGTAGCTGCCGGTGCCGGTCTTGTCGGCGACGGCCCAGCCCGCCGGCGCGCCCGCCCGGATCAGCGCGGCGCCGGTGGTGTTGGCGCGCATCATGTCCGTCAGCACGGTCCGCTTTTCCGGCGGCAGCGCGGCGCCGAGGGTGAAGGCCCGCAGGCTGCCGGCCATCGCGCGCGGCGTGCTCGTGTCCCGGACGTCGCCCGGCGCGAGGTCGTTGAGCCCGGGTTCGATCCGGTCGACGTAGGTGGTCGTGTCGCCGATCCCGCGCAGCGCCTGGGCGAGCCCGGCGGGGCCGCCGAGTTCGCGGAACAGCAGGTTGGCGGCGGTGTTGTCGCTGTAGCGCAGGGCCGCGTCGATCGCGTCGCGCAACGGGATGCCGGTGGCGACGTGCTTTTCGGTGACGGGGGAGTTGGGCTGCAGGTCGGCGCGGGTGTAGGTGAGGTTCTTGGCGAGCCCGTCGAGGCCGGTGCGCTGGAGGACGGCGGCGGCGGAGAACACCTTGTGCGTCGAGGCGTAGCCGAAGCGTTCGTCGGCGCGGTGGGTGAGCTCGCGGCCGGAGCCGGTGTCGAGGGCGTAGACGCCGAGGCGGGCGTCGAAGTCGCGTTCGAGCGGGGCGAAGTCCGGCTGGGGCGCGGTGATGGCCTTCGTCGACGGTGCCGGTAGCGGAGCTGGCGCCGGCGTTTCGGCCGAGCAGGCGGTCAGCGGGACGAGGACCAGCGCGGCGAGCGCGGCCCACTGGGGGAACGGCACGAGTCTTCCTTCCTTTTTGATCTTCCGGCAGTCTCACCGGCCGCCGTCATGCTGTCCAAGACGGAACCGTGCGGTTCGATGCCGAAAGCGCATAAAGTGCGGTGGTGGACCTGGTCGGCGGCTGCAGGGCGTTCGTAAGCGTGAGCGAGACGGGGAGTTTCACGGCGGGCGCGGCTCTGGCGCGCATCCCGCAGCCGGTGGCGAGCCGCCGCATCGCGGCCCTCGAGCGGCACTTCGGCGAGCGACTCTTCGACCGGTCGACCCGCCGGGCCGCGTTGACCCCGTTCGGCCGCGAGATGCTGCCCGCGGCCCGACGGCTGGTCGAGCTGGCGGAGTCGATGGAGCACGACGCGAAGCGCGCCCGCCTGCGCCCGGTGCGGGTGGCGGTGCCGGCGACGTGCGGGGTCCGCGAGCTGGCCGAGCTGGCGGCGGAGGCCCGGGCCCTGGAGGTCCACCTGGAGTTCCGCGCGGCGGGCCCGGGCGAGCGGGCGGAGCTGGTCCGCACGAGCGAGGTGCGGGTGGCGCTGACGGCGGTCCCGGCGGAGGAGGGCGTGTGGTCGGTGCCGCTGGGCGTGGCCGCGGCGGAGCTGCCCCCGGGCCGCGCGGTGTTCCTGGAGACGTTGCGCACGGGCCGGTCGGCCGGGCCGAGAAGGAGGGTCTGGATCCAGCCGGAAGACGACGTACCGCACGTCCGCGACCGGTTGCTGCGGATCCGGGACGCGGTGGGCTTGTCCCCATCCCAGGTGTCGGTGGCCCCCTCGCTGACCGCGGCAGTGGCCGAGGCGTACGCGACGCCGGACTTGCTGCTGTGTTCGGCGGCGCAGGCGGAGGAGCTGGGCTTGCCCTGGCGGCGGACGGGCGAGCTGGTCCTGGCCCGCGGCTTCGGCGTGGCGGCGGCATCGGGCGAGGACACGGACCGCCTGCGGACAACGTTGCGGGAGGCGGTCGGCCGGTGTTTGGGGGCGGAACGGTGACGGGTGGACGGTGTTGTGCTTCGGCGGCGCGCGCGGGCTTGCGGCGGCCGGCCGCGGGGCCGAGTCTCGCCAGCCGATCCGGCCTCCCGGCGGCGGGCCGATGAGCGCCGAAGCACTGATCCGGGACCTCCGGGCCGAGCTGGACGAAGGTGGGCTGCGTGGCTCCTTCCTCGTCCGTGACCTGCGGTCCGGCGCCGAACTCGGGATCGATCCCGGCCGTGAGTACCCGATCGCCTCGCTGGTCAAGGTTCCGCTGGCCCTCGCCACGCTGGAGCGCATCCGTCGCGGGGAGCTCGATGGGACGGCCCAGCTCGAGGTTGCTCCCGGCGGGGTCCGCACGCCCGGGCCGATCGGGCTGACCCGGTTCCGGCATCCGGCGCGGGTGGCCGTCGAGGACCTGCTCTACCTGAGCACGTCGCTGAGCGATGGGACGGCCGCCGACGTCCTTTTCGGCCTTACGCCGCCGGCCGACGTGACGCGGATGCTCGGGGAGTGGGGGCTCGGCGGGATCGCCGTGCGGCACCTGATGCGGGACCTCGTCGAGACCCCGGCCGAGCGGTTCGACGCCGGCGAAGCCGACCTCGCCCAGTCCCTCGCCATCGGCGCGGCGACGGCCGGCCGCGGGCACCGCCTCCCGCAGCTCGACGTCACCCGTGCGAACTCCGCATCCGCGCGGGCGCTGCTGGACCTGCTGCAGGCCCTGTGGACGCCGTCGCGGATCGACCCGTCGGTGGCCGCGGGGGTGCGCGAACTGATGGCCACCAACGTGATCCGCCACCGGTTGACGCCGGACTTCGCGTCCGACGCGGCCCGGTGGTCGTCGAAGACGGGAACGTTGCTCAACTTGCGCCACGAAGCAGGCGTGGTCGAGCACGCGGACGGCGGCGTCTTCGCGGTGGTGGCACTGACGGAGTCGCGCGTCCCGGCGGTCATCCAGCCGGAAGCCGAGGTCCTGGCGGCCCGGGTCGCCCGTGCCCTGCGCGACCACCTGCGCGGCCGGTGACAAAACCGGCAGGCCGCAGACCACCCCTCAAGCCGGCGCCTTCACCCCGAACTCCACCTCAGCCGTCTCCACCGTCCCCGCCGTCCGCCCCGGCGCGGTCTGGTACTTCCAGTACATGTTCGTGTGCGCGATGACCTGCCCCGGCGACGGCGCCCCATACGCCGACAGGTCCTCCGTCGTGTGCGCGTCCGACACCAGCGTCACGTCGTACCCGCGCACCAGCGCGCCGTGGAGGGTCGAGCGGATGCACGCGTCCGTCTGGGCGCCCGCCACCACCAGCCCGCCGATCCCCCGGGCCGACAGGACCTCCTCGAGGTCCGTGTCCTCGAACGAATCCCCGTACAGCTTGTGCACCAAGGGCTCTTTCTCGCGGCGTACCAGCTCCGGCACGTACTCCCACGGCGAACTGCCGCGCGGCAGCTCGTCGCTCGCGTGCTGCACCCACACCACCTCGGTACCCGCCGCGCGGGCGCGCTCCACCAACGCGATGATGTTCGCGAGGACTCCGGAACGGTCGTGGGCCGTCTCCATCACCCCGTTCTGCACGTCGACGACGAGCAGGGCGGTGTTCGGGCGGCCGGTCAAAGTCGTCATGGCGCCACCCTAACGACCGGCACCGACAATTCCCGGCGTCGCACTCAGGGCGCCCCGCCGATGTGCTTGGCCGACACCGCCTCCCACACGGCGTCGAAGTTCTCGTACCGGTCGCCGCCGGGCAGGCCGCCCAGCGAACCGAGCACCCCGTCGCCGCCGCCCGCCGCCGCCGCGCGGCGCAGGAGCTCGTCGCGGCCGCACGGGTACTCGGTCTCGGACAGGTGCTGTTCGAGGCTGTCCCGTTCCGGAGCTGGCATGGCACACCTCCTGATCGTTCTTCTCCCCGGCGCGTACCCGGCCCGTCCGGCCGGGAAACTCAGCCGACGACGATCGTGTGCTCCGACCGCGGCTCCAGGGACCCGATTACCGGGTGCCCCGGCAGCTCCCCGGCCACCAGCAGGCCGCCGGAGGTCTGCGCGTCCGCCAGCAGCAGGGCCTCGTCCGGCGAAATCCGCGACAGGTCCGCGTGCGGGCGGACCCAGTCGAGGTTGCGCCGGCTGCCACCGCTGACGTACCCGTCGCGCAGCGCTTCCCGCGCGCCCTCCAGGTACGGCACCGCCGCCGGGTCCACCCGCGCGGTGACGCCACTCGCGCGAGCCAGCTTGTGCAGGTGCCCCAGCAGGCCGAACCCGGTCACGTCGGTGGCGCACGAAACCCCGGCGGCCAGCGCGGCCCGGGACGCGGGCGCGTTCAGCGTCGTCATCGCGTCGATGGCCTGCTCGAACCGTTCGCCGGTGGCCTTGTGGCGCGCATTGAGCACGCCGATGCCGAGCGGCTTGGTCAACGTCAGCGGCACGCCCGCCCGGCCCGCGTCGTTGCGCAGCAGCCGCGCCGGATCCGCGACGCCGGTCACCGCGAGCCCGTACTTCGGCTCCGGGTCGTCGATGCTGTGCCCGCCCGCCAGGTGGCACCCCGCCTCGGCGCAGACGTCGAGGCCACCGCGCAGGACCTCGGCGGCGAGCTCGAACGGCAGCGTCTCGCGCGGCCAGCCGAGCAGGTTGACCGCGACCACCGGCGTGCCGCCCATGGCGTAGACGTCGGACAGCGCGTTGGCCGCGGCGATCCGGCCCCAGTCGTAGGCGTCGTCGACGACCGGGGTGAAGAAGTCCGTGGTGGCGATCAGCGCGGTGTCCCCGGAGATCCGGACGGCGGCCGCGTCGTCGCCGGTGTCGAGGCCCACAAGCAGCTCGCCCGGCGGCGAAACGGGCGAGGCGCCGGTGAGGCCGGCCACGGCCGCTTCGAGCTCGCCGGGCGGGATCTTGCACGCGCAGCCGCCGCCGTGCGCGTACTGCGTCAGTCGGTAACCCACCGGTTCATCGTGCCCGCCGGGCGCGAACTTGGCAGGATGGCTGCCATGGTGCAGGGAGGCGTATCCGGCCTGGTGACCGGCGCGGTCTTCAAAACCGTCGAACGGCAGGTTCTGCCGCTGGCGGGTTCGATTCCCGTCCGCCTCCGCCATGCCTGACCCGCGCCGCGCGATCCCGCGGACCGACGCGGTCCTGGGCGAGCCCCGGATCGCCAAGGCCGCCGGGTCGCTCGGCCGGGACCTGGTGAAAGCCGTGGTCACCGACGTCCAGCGGGCGGCACGGGCCGGGGAGGTCGCCCCGGCCGACGTCGTCGACACGGTGCTGGCCCGGCTGCCGGCGAGCGCGTCCTCGCTGCGGCCGGTGATCAACGCGACCGGCGTCGTCGTGCACACCAACCTCGGCCGGGCGCCGCTCTCGGCGGCCGCGCTGGACGCCCTCGTCGCGGCCGGCGGCGCCACCGACGTCGAATTCGACCTGGCGACCGGCAGCCGGGCGCGCCGCGGCCGGGGTGCCCTCGCCGCGCTGGCCGCGGCCGTGCCGGACGCCGGCGGGGTGCACGTGGTCAACAACAACGCGGCCGCGCTGCTGCTCTGCGCCCTCGCGCTGGCGCCGGGCCGCGAGATCGTCGTCAGCCGCGGCGAGCTGGTCGAGATCGGTGACGGGTTCCGCCTGCCCGACCTGCTGGAATCCGCCGGGTCCCGGCTGCGCGAGGTCGGCACGACGAACCGGACGTCGGTCCGGGACTACGCCGCCGCGCTCGGCCCGGACACCGGGTTCGTGCTCAAGGTCCACCCGTCGAACTACCGCGTCACCGGGTTCACCTCCGAAGCCACCCTCGGCGAGCTGGCCGGGCTCGGCGTGCCGCTGGTCGCCGACATCGGCTCCGGCCTGCTCGCCCCGCACCCGCTGCTGCCGGCCGAACCCGACGCGGCGAGCGCGCTGCGGGCGGGCGCCACGCTCGTCACCGCCAGCGGCGACAAGCTGCTCGGCGGCCCGCAGGCCGGGCTGCTGCTCGGCGACGCGGATGTCGTCGAACGGCTCCGGCGGCACCCCGCCGCGCGGGCCCTGCGGGTCGACAAGCTCACCCTCGCCGCCCTCGAAGCGACGCTGCGGGGGCCCGAACCGCCCGTGCAGGAGGCCCTCGGCGCGGCGGTCGAGCACCTCCGCGACCGCGCCGAAACGCTGGTCAAGGCGCTCGGGACCGTCGACGTCCGGGTGGTCGGGTCGGTGTCGGCCGTCGGCGGTGGCGGGGCACCCGGCGTCGAACTGCCCAGCGTCGCGCTGAGCCTGCCGGCCCGGTACGCGGCCGCGCTGCGGACCGGGCACCCCGCGGTGGCCGGCCGGGTCGTCAAGGACCGCTGCCTGCTGGACCTCCGGACCGTGCGGCCGGAAGAGGACGCGAAGCTGCTGGAAGCCGTCCGCCGATGCGGGTGATCGTCACCGCCGGGCACGTCGACCACGGGAAGTCCACGCTGGTGCGGCGGCTGACCGGGATGGAGCCGGACCGGTGGGCCGAGGAACGCCGCCGCGGTCTCACCATCGACCTCGGCTTTGCGTGGACCCGGATCGGCGACGAGGACGTCGCCTTCGTGGACGTGCCGGGTCACGAGCGGTTCGTGCCGAACATGCTCGCCGGCGCCGGGCCGGCCCCGGCCGTGTTGTTCGTCGTGGCCGCGGACGAGGGCTGGATGCCGCAGTCGGCCGAGCACCTCGCCGCCCTGGACGCGTTCGGTGTCCGCCGTGGCCTGCTGGTTGTCACCAAGGCCGACCGGGCCGACCCGGCCGCCGCGACGGCCTCCGCGCGGGCGGAGATCGCGAAGACGTCGCTGGGGACGGTGCCGAGCGTCGCCGTCAGCGGCACCACCGGCGCGGGCCTGGGCGGACTGCGCACGGCGATCGGCGACCTGACCGCCGGCTTGCCGGAGCCCGCTCCGGACGCCGACGTCCGGCTGTGGATCGACCGCGCCTTCACGGTGTCCGGAGCGGGCACGGTCGTCACCGGCACGCTGGCCGCCGGCACCATCGCCGTGGGGGACGAGCTGCGGCTGGGGCCCACGCGGGTGAAGGTCCGCGGCCTGCAGGCGCTCGGCGAACCCCGCGAGCGGGTCGGCGCGGTGGCCCGGGTGGCGGTGAACCTGCGCGGCACCGCGCGCGGCGACGTCCGCCGCGGGGACGTCCTGCTCACCCCCGGCCGCTGGCGCACCACGGCGGAGTTCGACGTCCGGCTGCGCGGCGCGGCCGCCGGGGACCTGCACCGCGAACTCGTCCTGCACCTGGGCACGGTGGCCGTGCCGGTCCGGGTCCGTCCGTTGGGGACGGACACCGCGCGGCTCGTCACGGCCACCGCGCTGCCGCTGCGCGTCGGGGACCGCGGCTTGGTGCGCGACCCGGGCGAGCACCGGATCGCCGCCGGGTTCGACGTCCTCGACGTCGACCCGCCGTCGCTGTCCCGCCGAGGCGCGGCGCGCGCCCGGGGACGCGAGCTGACCGAACCCGGCCTGGCGCGGACCTACCTGCGCCGCAAGGGTTTCGTGCGCGCGGGGGACTTCACGGCGATGGGGTTGCCGGAGACGGGGGAGCGGCTGGGCGAGTGGTGCGCGGACCACGGACGGTTCGCCGCGTTGCGGGCGCAGGCGGCCGAGATCGTCGGCGCGTGGGACGCCACGGCCGCGGGCGTGCCGGTGGAGGCGCTGCGGCAGCGGCTCGGCCTGCCCGTCCCGGAGCTGGTCGTGCCCGTCCTCGCGGGAACGGGGTTCGAGGTCGCGGGCGGGCTCGTCCGCCGTCCCGGCGCCGGGCTCGCGCCGGCGGTGGAGAAGGCACTGGAGACGGTACTGAAGCGGCTCGCGGAGGACCCGTTCCGCGCGCCCGAAGCCGACGAGCTGCGAGCGCTGGGCCTCGGCCGCCGGGAGCTGGCGGCCGCCGTCCGCCTCGGGCGCCTGACGGCGATCGCCGAAGGGATCGTGCTCGGCCCGCACGCGGAGGACCGAGCGGCGGACGAGCTGCAGCGGTTGCCGCAGCCGTTCACGGTTTCCGAGGCGCGCCGGGCCCTGGGCAGCACCCGCCGCGTGATGATCCCGCTGCTGGAACGCCTGGATGCGAGCGGCCGGACCGAGCCACTGGGCGATGGCACCCGGCGCATGCCGGGCTAACGCTGTTCCTCGACGAGCGGGTGGATCCCGGTAACGCCCAGCAGTGCCGGCCGGTTGTCCTGGTACCGCCGTTCCCAGGAAAACCCGGCCCCTTCCTGAGCACGCGCGGCGCGCCGATAGTCGGGAGGAGACCGAAAGGAACCCCATGAAGCAGCTCGCCCTCGTCACCGGCGCCACCTCCGGCATCGGCCGCGCCTTCGCCGAACGGCTCGCCGCCGACGGCTATGCCCTGATCGTCACCGGCCGCCGTGAAGACCGGCTCGCGGAGTTCGCCGCCGCGCATCCCGGTACCGAGGTCCGCACGGTGGCCGCCGACCTGTCCACCGGCGCCGGTGTCGACGCGGTGGCCGCGATCTGCGCCGCCGAGCCGCTGACGATGCTCGTCAACAACGCCGGCGTCGCCCACTACATGCCGCTGGCCGAGCTGCCCGCGGACAAGGCCCGCGAGCTCGTCCACGTCAAGGTCACCGCGCCGACCATGCTGACCCGCGCCGCGGTCGCGGGCATGCGGGAACGGGGCGCGGGGCGGATCGTCAACGTGGCCGGGATGATCGCGTTCAGCGGCCCCGCGGACGCCGCCGTCCTGCCTCGCCGGGCGGTGTACGCCGGCTCGCTCGCCTACCTGGTTGCGCTGTCGCAGACGCTGAACGCCGAGCTCGAGGGCACCGGCGTCCGGGTGCAGGTGCTGTGCCCGGGTGTCGTCGCCACGGAGTTCCACGAGCGGCAGGGGCTGGACCTGAGCGCCGTGCCCCGGATGTCCGCGGCCGACGTCGTCACCGCCGGCCTGCGCGGCTTCGAGCTCGGCGAGGTGGTCACCGCCCCCGGCGTCGAGGACGCGAGCCTGCTGGCCGCCGTCTTCCGGGCCGACCTGGCCGCCTTCGGGGGCCAGCGGCCGGAACTCGCGTCCCGCTACCGCTGAAGGCCGCCGAAGAACGCGGCGAGTGCGGCGGCGAGGGCTTCGGGATTCTCCTCGGCCACGTGGTGCCCGGACTTGATGGCGTGCCCGCGCAGGTCGGTCGCCCACGGGCGCCAGACGGCCAGGACGTCGCCGTAGAGGTCTTCCAGGTCGTCGTCGCTCGACCAGAGGACCAGGGCGGGGCAGGTGATCCGCCGCCCGGCGGCTTGGTCGGCGTCGTCGTGGGCGCGGTCGACGCCCAGGCCGGCGCGGTAGTCCTCGAGCATCGCGGTGACCGTGGCGGGGTCGTGGATGGCGCGGTGGAAGTCGGCGAAGTTCTCTTCGCCGAGGCGTTCGGGTGTGTTCTTCGCCTCGACTTCGTACCAGGCGTCGGGGTCGGCGGTGATCGCCCGCTCCGGTTTCCCGGGCTGGGCGAAGAAGAACCAGTGGAACCACTCGCGCGCGAACCGCGCGTCGCAGCGGGCGAGGGCTTCGCCGATCGGGACGGCGTCGAGGATCGCGGCGCCGAGGATCACCTGCGGGTGGTCGAGCGCCAGCCGGGTCGCCACGTACGCACCGCGGTCGTGACCGGCCACGAAGAACCGGTCGTGCCCGAGGTGCCGCATCAACGCGATGCAGTCCGCCGCCATGGCGCGTTTGCTGTAGGGGGTGTGGGCTTCGTCGGTCGGCGGCTTGGTCGACTCGCCGTAGCCGCGGGTGTCGGCGCACACCACGGTGAACCGCTCCGCGAGCCGCGGGGCCACCCGGTGCCACGTCGTGTGCGTGCGCGGGTGGCCGTGCACCAGCAGCAGCGGGGGTCCCGAGCCGCCGTGGCGCACCCGGAGCGTCACCTCGCCGACGTCGACGCGGTCCAGCGTGAAGCCCTCGAACACCTGCTGCCCTCCCGGAAAGAGTGCTGCCGCACCCCGGAAGCCGGGGTGCGGCAGCGGAAAAACCAGGTCAGTCCTTGTCGGTGACGCCCTTGACGGCGTCCTTGACCTTCTCACCGGCCTGCTTGAGCGAGCCCTTGGCCTGGTCCGCCTTGCCCTCGGCCTGCCACTGCTCGTTGCCCGTGGCGTCGCCGACGGCTTCCTTGGCCCGGCCCTTGAACTCTTCGCCCTTGTTTTCCAGCTTGTCGTTCATCGAGTGCACCTTCCGTCGCGGCGACATTTCCGGATCGGCCAGTCGCCAAAAGGGCCTTGCCGTAGGGTTACCCACTGGTTCGCGGCTTACACATCGGCCGGCAGATGACCGCCCATCCGCTCGATCCGCTGGATCGCCGGCTCGGCGAGAACACCGTGGACGATCACCGAAACGGCGATGGCCAGCGCGCCGACCCGCCACAGCACGTCCTGCTGCGGGACCGGTTGCCGGTCGAGGGCGTAGGCCAGGTAGAACAGCGTGCCGATGCCGCGCACGCCGAAGAACGCGATCGCCGCCGTCGCCGGCCGTCCGGGCGACGGCGCGCCGAGCAGGGAGAGCCAGCCCACCAGCGGCCGGACCACCAGGACCGCGACGACCGCGAGCACCACCTCCAGGGGACGCAGGCCGCGCAGCAGGCCGTCGCCGAGCGCCAGGCCCAGCCCGAGCAGCGCGATCGGGACGAACAGCCGTTCCAGCTGGTGGCCGAACGCGTGCAGGACGCCGTGGTAATCGTGCTCGCGTTCCTGCGTGCGCACCGCGACGGCGGCGACGAACACGGCCACGAACCCGTTGCCGTGGGCCGCTTCCGCGAGCGCGTAGGGCACGAAGGCGAGCGCGAGCAGGACCAGCCCGTCGGCGTACTCGGCCAGCCGCAGCCGGTCCGACGGCGTCCGGAAGATCGCCCAGCCCAGCACCCGGCCGGTGACCAGGCCGGCGACGACGCCGATGACCAGCGGCAGCAGGAGGTCCACCAGGACCCAGGTCAGGTCCAGGCTCGGCTCGCTGCCCACCATGGCCAGGCCGAGCAGGACGAACGGCATGGTCAGGCCGTCGTTGAGCCCGGCCTCGGTGGTCAGGGTGAAGCGGATCTCGTTGTTCCGGGCCAGGTCCGGCTCGACGTCGGGGTGCGGGACGCCGATGTCGCCCGCCAGCACCGGGTCCGTCGGCGCCAGGGCCGCGGCCAGCAGCAGCGCCACCCCGGGCGCCAGGGCGAGCCACCAGTACCCGAGCACGGCGATGGCCAGGATGGACACCGGCATGGTCAGGGCCAGCAACCGCCAGGTCGAGCCCCACCGGCGCAGCCCGAACGGACGGTCGACGGACAAGCCCGCGCCGGCGAGCGCGACCAGGATGCCCAGCTGCGCGAACGACTCCACGCCGTGCAGGTGGGCGGCCGGGTCGCTCCAGCCGTCACCGTAGGGCGCGGGCAGCGGCAGCAGGCCGAGCACGATCCCGGCCGCGAGCATCACCAGCGGCACCGAGAACGGCCGGTCGGCGACCAGCTTCGGCACGATCGCCGCGGCGAGCGCGAGCAGGCCCGCCACCCCGAACAACACCGTCAACGACGACAAAACTCTCCTCCTGATCGCTCATCCCGCCGCACCGGGATCGGCCGGCTGCCCGGAAGCCGGGTAGCGTGGCCGGGGAGAGGCGCGCCGCGGCCCGGATTCCCGGCGCGCGAGCGGCGAAACCGAGGAGGCCGCGGTGACGGCGACGAACGGCGCGGGCGCACCGTGCCGGTTCTGCGGCAGGCGGCGCGACCCCCGGGTCCCCGGCCGGAACGGGCCGATCTGCGTGGACTGCGCCCGCGCCGGCCTGCGGGTGGTGCGCGACGGCGCGGACCGGGAGACCCCGGTGGGGGACGTGCTGGCCGCGGTGACGTCGCCGCTGGCCGCGGTCTGCGACTTCTGCGGCCGCCGCGAGCGCCGGACGTTCCTCGGGCTCCGCCGCCCGCTGCTGCGGGTGGACTGCGCTGCGCGGGACGCGGTGATCTGTGTGGACTGCCTGGACCACGCCGGCGACGTGCTGAACGTCGCCCTGCGCGGCTGAGGGGCGTTTCGGGCTGATCAGCGCGGGTAGCCGGGCACCATGACGTCCACTCGGGAGCATCGCACGCGACCGGAGACCGCTTCGGTGGCTGAAACCCTGCGCGTCGCGGTCCAGGTGGCGCTGCCCACTTTGGCCCGTGGGGTGATCAAGCGCCGCCCGGCGGCGATGGCGGTGGCCGGGAAGCTGCAGTTCGACCGCCCGGCCGTGCGCCTGCTGCGTCACCTGCGTGACCGCCACTACGGCCGCCCGCTCCGGTTGCGCGTGCCCGGCCGGACGGTCGAGCTCGCTCTGTCCGGTGCGGACGTGAAGCGCGTGCTGGCCGGCGCGCCGACGCCGTTCAGTCCACAGTGGAGAAGCGGGCGGCGCTGAGCCACTTCCAGCCGCACGGCGTGCTGATCTCCGACGCGGCCGGCCGCCCGGCCCGCCGGGCGTTCACCGAGGCCGTCCTGCAGCCGGGCCGTCCGCTGCACGAGCTGGCGGCCCCGTTCGCCCGGGTGATCGCCGAGGAGGCGGCCGGCTTGCCGTCCGCCGCAACGCTCGACTGGGACACGTTCAACGTCACCTGGTGGCGCGTGGTCCGGCGCGTCGTGCTCGGCTCGGCCGCCCGGGACGACACGACGCTGACCGACCAGCTCGAACGCCTGCGGCTCGACGCGAACTGGGCGTACGCGCACCCGAAGCGCAAGCAGCTGCGCGAGGAGTTCCGGCGCCGGCTGACCGGGCACCTGGACCGCGCCGAGCCGGGCAGCCTGGCCGCGGTGATCGCCGCGACCGACGCGGTGGACGCGCCCGACCAGGTGGCGCACTGGCTGTTCGCGTTCGACGCGGCGGGCATGGCCACCTACCGGACGCTGGCCCTGCTGGCGAGCCACCCGGCGGAGCAGGACCGCGCCCGTTCGGAGATCGACGGGACGGAACCGGCGCAGCTGAGCTACCTGCGCGCGTGCGTCCTGGAGTCGGTGCGCCTGTGGCCGACGACACCGATGATCCTCCGCGAGACGACGGAAGAGACGGCGTGGGGCCCGGCGGGAACGACGGTGCTGATCTTCACGCCGTTCTTCCACCGCGACCCGGGCCTGCCCTACGCGGACCGCTTCGAGCCGGACCTCTGGCTCGACGGCCGGGCGGCGGAGAACCCGGCGCTGGTCCCGTTCAGCGCGGGCCCGGCGATCTGCCCGGGCCGCGACCTGGTCCAGTTCTGCGCGAGCACGATGCTGGCCGCCCTGCTGCGTGACCACGGGTACGAGCAGGCGTCGGGCCCGGTCCTGTCTCCCGAACGCCCGCTCCCGGCGACCCTGGACAACTTCCACCTGAAGCTCAAGCCGGTCGGCTGAGCCGCCTCCGCCGCACCCGGAGGGCCGCGATCACCATCGCGGAACCCGACAGCACCAGCACGATCGCACCCGGAGGCGGCGTCACCCCGCGCGTCGCCCCCGGAACGGCCGCGCACCAGCGGAAACCGGCCGCGCCGAGCACCAGCGCGAGCGCCCGCAGGTTGACCACGAAGGCGTTCACACGGCCGTTCGACGCCCCGGCGCTTACGCTGGAATCGACGGCGAGGCCGATACGGGGGTTTGACATCGATGTCAGTGCTCTGGGGCGTGTCCTTCGACGCCACTCCGCTGTCCGGGGTCGTGGTCGAGTTCCTCAAGACGGCGCGCCGCTTCGCCGCCCGCGGGCACCGCGTCCACCTGGACCTCGGGTACGACGTCAAGGCCGACAAGGGCGCCTTCTTCCGCCCCTACCGCGACGAAGGGCAGCTGCTGCCGGACTGGGTCACGCTCGACCGCGTCGAACGCGTCGACGAGATCCGCGGCTACGACCGGGAGTTCGTCGAACGCGTCCTGCGCGGAGTCGTGCAGGGCGGCGACAACACCCTGCGGCCCGAGATCGACCGGATCGCCGGCGAGCTGGCGGACCGGATCGTGGCCACCTGGGAACGCCTCGGTGTCACGATGGTGATGGTGGAGAACGGCACCCTGCCCGAGAACATCGCCTACACCGAAGGGCTGTACCGGGCGATCGACCGCTACGGCGCCCGCCACCGGCTCGGCCGGTTCGTGTTCTGGCGCGACCACGACCTGATGTGGCAGAGCGAACCGGGGATCGCCAAGTACGGCCGCTTCCCGTACCCCGGCGTCCCGGCGCCGCGCAACTCCCCGCACATCCACTACTTCGCCCTCCACGAACAGGCGAAGGCACGGACCCTGGAATGGGTGCCGGAGCTGGCGAACATCGACGTCCTGCCCAACAGCTTCGCCATCGCCCCCGCGCGGATCGACGAACGCAACGCGGCCTTCCGGCGTGACCACTCCATTCCCGACGGCGTCCCGCTGCTGGCCCGGATCACGCGGATCATCCCGCAGAAGCGCATCGACCGCGATCTCCACCTCCTCGCGTTGCTGCCGGACGCGTGGCTGTTCGTCGCCGGCGACGTCGGCGAGACGCCCACCGAGCACGCCCGGCTGGCCGGCCTCGCGACGCGCCTCGGCGTGCGCGAGCGGGTCGTGTTCGGCGGCTGGCTGACCCCGTACGACACGACGGTCCCCGGCCGGTACTCCGTGCGCGACCTGCTCGCGCACGCGACCGTCGTGTCGTTCCTGACCTCCTACGACTACGAGAGCTACGGCAACCCGGTCAGCGAGGCGATCGCCTCCGGGACGCCGTACATCACCAGCGGGTACGAGCTGTACGACGTCGTCTACGGCCGGTTCCGGGCCCCGGTGCTGGACATCCGGGCCCGCGACCTGCCGGACGCGGCGTTCGCCCGCGAAGTCGCCGAGCTGATCACCGACGAACGAAAGCGGGCCGAAGTGGTGCGGGTGAACTCGGAACTCGGGCAGGCGCGGTTCGGCGCGCGGGTGGTCGACGACCTGGTCGACCGGCTGTACCCGCCGCCGATGGGCGCGGCGACGCGGCTGAGCGTCGTGCTGCCGGTGTACAACGAAGCCGCGAACCTGCCGGAGGTGCTGCGGACGCTGCACGACCAGCGCGACGGCGACGCGCCCCTGGACAAAGGCCGGTACGAGGTCGTGCTCGTCGACAACAACTCCACCGACGACACCGTGGCCGTCGCCCGGGCCTTCGCGGCCGCGCACCCGGACCTGGCCCTGCACGTCATCCACGAGCCGGAGCAGGGCGTCTCGTGCGCGCGGCGGGCCGGGATGGACTTCGCCGCGGCCCGCAGCCGGAACCGGCCCGAGTCCGACCCGGGGGAGCGGTTCTACCTCGTCTCCGCCGACGCCGACTGCCGCGTCGACCCGCACTGGCTGAGCGAGCTGTTCGCCGCGATGGAGTCGAGCAAGGCCGCGATCGGCGTCTGCGACTACTACTACAACGCCGGCCACTTCACCGGACGGCCGCGGCTGTGGGACGCGATCCAGCGGACCCTGCGCTGCCGCGCGGTCACCTTCGCGCTCTTCGGCGGCTTTCCCGACGGCAAGGGCTTCGCCGTCGAGCGCGACGCCTACGAGCGCGCCGGCGGCATCGAGATCTTCTACCAGCTGCAGGACGGGAAGTTCGTCAACCACCTCTCCGACGACTGGGACTTCGGGATCAGGGTCGCCAGCGGCGGCGACGCGATCACCTACGCCCCGCGTTCGCGCGTCGAGATCAACCCGCGGCGCGTCGACCACGCCATCGACGAGGTCATCGCCGGGCGCGCCTACGGTTCGGACGGCATCATCGTCATGCGCGACATCCGCCCGTCGGGGCCGTCCGCGCCGGCCGACCTCACCGAAGCCGAGGCGCGGCAGGCGTGGGAGTTCTCCATCAAGGACTTCACGCCGAAGAACACGCTCCTGCCGGTGCTGCTGACCCCGGCGCTGCTGGAGGACGACGCCGTCATCGCGTTCTTCGGCGCCGGCCTGGCCGCGCGGCTGGCCCGGCGGATCGCCGAGATCCGGCACGAAATGCGCGTCGTCGACTTCACCCCGATCCACGCCTACAAGACGCCGTCGTACCGGCTGTACTTCGAGTTCGCCGACGAGCTGTTCGCCTGCCTGCGCCGGCACGTCGGCGAGGACATCGGGCACCCGCCGCCGCTGCCGCCGTGCCTGGCGGAGGTCCCGGCCGCGCGGTTCGCCGAGTTCGTCCGCTACTACTGCGAAGACCGCGAGTCCGGCGAGGCCCACAACTACTTCGGCAACGGAGGGGTGTTCTGATGTCCCTGGGCTACGAAGAGGCGATCGGCTCGCTGCACACGATCGACCCCGGGTGGCCGCGGCCCGCGGTGCTCGACGTCCTCGAAGCGCCCGAAAACCGCCACCTGCTGGACTTCGTGCAGGAAGACCCGTTCGGCGCGCACGTCTTCCCGGGCAACGTCCCCGGTACCCCGGAGGACTTCCTGCGTGACCTGGACGCGCAGCTGGCCTCGTCCGGGCCGATCCACCTGTGGTCCTACATCCCGACGTGTGCCTACCGCTGCCGGTTCTGCCAGTACCCGGTGGTGCTGGTCAAGGGCAACCCCGAAGTGGCGTACGAAAAGGCGAAGTCCTGGGTCGACCTCAACATCGCCGAGGCGCGGCTGTGGCTCGACGCCGTGCCCCGCCTGGCCGGTGCCGAGGTGGGGGAGTTCAACGTCTTCGGCGGCACGCCGTCGCTGCTGCCGGAGCCGGAGATCCGCCGCCTGCTGGAGTTCTACCGGTCGAACTTCGGGTTCACGCCGTCGACGACGATCCGGTTCGAGGGCGACCCCAGCACGTTCACCCCGGCCAAGCTCGACCTCCTGCGGGAGCTGGGCTGCACCAAGCTGTCCAGCGGCGTCCAGTCGTTCGACGACCACGTGCTGCGGCTGTGCGGGCGGGAGCACACGGCGTCGATGTGCGTGGACTTCGTCCGCAACGCGACGGCGGCGGGTTTCGAGTGGGTCAGCATCGACCTGATGTACGGCCTGCTCGATCAGAACCTCGACAGCGTCCGCCGCGACCTGGACGTCGTGCTGGAGAACGAGGTCACGGCGGTGGTCTGCACGAAGCTGCACCTGGCCTCCTACAGCGACACCCGCACCGGCGTCACCGGCGAGAAGCCGGCGGCGTGGCAGCTGCCGTCCTACCGGGACAAGCTGGTGCGCGACGGCCACCGCTGGCCCACCCTCGGCGAGCAGTACCAGATGCGGGAGCTGCTCACCGAGGGCCTGCGGGCGGCCGGGTACACCGAGCACCCGACGATGTACTTCGCGCGCGACGGCCGCGGGCCGGAGAAGTGGAAGTCCATCATGGTCGACCAGGACAAGCAGGAAGCCGAGGTGGCGATCGGGCTGGGCGGCAGCTCGAGCTGCCGCGCGTCCGAGGCGATCACCGACGTGAACTCCCGCCGCTACCCCGAAACCGTGCTGGCCGGCCGGATCCCGCTGGGGTCGGCGACGCGGTTCACGCCCGAGGCGCAGGAGGCCCGGGCCGTCAAGATGGCGCTGACGACGTTGCAGCCGCTGCGCGATTCCCTGCACCGGGACCGGTTCCCGGGCCGCTCGCTGTTCGCGGAGCCGTGGCTGGGCCGGTTCCGGTCGCTGGCCGCGCGCGGGCTCGTCGAGCTGCGTCCCGCGGACGGCGTGGTCGCGCTGACGCCGCCGGGGGAGACGCTCGTGGAGGCGATCATCACCACCGAACTCTGATCACTACATCGGGTGACATGACGCTCGCGGGGAGCGACGCGGGCAGGCACCATGGATCTCGGACGTGCCAGGACCGAGATCGGAGCGTGGATGAGCCGAACCGTTGCCGGACACGACGAACCCCGGCGGTGGCGAGCCTGGCTCGCCGGCGTGCTGGCCGTGCTCGCACCGGTGGTCGCGCCCCCGCCCGCGTCGGCCGCGCCCGACTACTCGCTGGCCGCGGCGAACTTCGCCGGCACGCAGATCGCGCGGCACGAAGGCGTGCACGGGACACCTCGCGCCGAAGCGCCCGAACAGACGCTCGGGCACGACGTCAGCGGGCACCAGGGCCCGGTCGACTGGACCGCGGCGGCCGGCGCGGGGGCGAAGTTCACCTACGTCAAGGCGACCGAGGGCACCGGGTTCGTCAACCCGCAGTTCGGCCAGCAGTACGACGGCGCGCACGCGGCCGGCCTCATCCGCGGGGCGTACCACTTCGGCCGCCCGGACATTTCCGGCGGCGCCGAGCAGGCGGAGTACTTCATCGCGAACGGCGGCGGCTGGCGGGGGGACGGCACCACCCTGCCCGGCGCCCTGGACATCGAATACAACCCGTACGGCGACGTCTGCTACGGCAAGAACCCGGCGGACATGACGACGTGGATCGCCGACTTCACGCGCACGTACCTGGCGAAGGTCAAGCGCAGCGCGCTGATCTACACGAGCACGGCGTGGTGGAAGCAGTGCACGGGCAACACCGGCCGCTTCGGTGAGACGGACCCGCTGTGGCTCGCGCGCTACGGCCCGGAGGTCGGCGAGCTCCCGGCGGGCTGGGACAAGCACAGCATCTGGCAGTTCGCCCGGGGCGGCGGCCTGCCGGGCGACCAGAACTACTACAACGGCCCGATCGGCCGCGTCCAGGCGCTGGCGAAGGGTTAGTGCCGCCGGCGCAGGTCGGGCCACGGCGGCCGGTGCACCATGGCGATGCCGGCGAGGGTGGCGGCGACGAGCCCGACACCGACCCCCAGCAGGGCGACGCGCGTGGCGTCGACCGCCGGCGCCCACTGGGCCTGGCCCTCGCGGACGGCGAACACCCCGACCGGCCGGTGGACCGGAACCACCGTGGTCCCGTCCGGGGTCTCGTACGGATCGCCGAAGAGGCGTGGTTCGGTCATGCCGCCATCGAATCGGAATCCGCCGCCGCTGACAAGATCGGACAAAACCTTGTCGCCCGCGTGACCGCCTGCCTACGATCAGCCGGGAGCTGTTCGTCGTTCGTCCTTTGTGGACTCGGGAGGCGCCGTGCGCAGGTTCGCCCTTCTCGCTGCGGTTTCCGTGGCCGCGGCCGTCGTCGTCTCCGCACCGGGGGCCGCCGGGGCCGGGCGGGCGTGGTTCACGTCGTGGGCGCAGTCGCAGGACGGCCGGGCCGACGCCGCGGTGAGCGGGCAGTCCCTGCGGATGCTCACCCACCTCAGCTAGGGCGGCGACGCGGTTCGCGTCCGGTTCCAGAACACCTTCGGCACCGGCCCGCTGACCATCGGGCACGCCACCGCCGGGCCGGGCGCGGGCGGCGCGGCCGTCTCCTACGCGCGTGAGCTGACCTTCGCCGGCCGTCCGGCGGTGACGATTCCCGCCGGTGGCGAGGTCTGGAGCGACGAGACCCGGCTCGCGACGCGCCCGGACTCCGACCTCGCGGTCAGCATGTCGGTCGAGGGCACCGCCGTCCCCGGCCGCCACGGCGCGGCGTTGCGGGACAACTACCTGACGCCGCCGGGCTCGGGCGACCACACCGGCGACGTCTCGGGCGGCGCCTTCACCTCGACGGTCGGGTCGACGTACGTGGTCAGCGCCGTCGACGTGCACAACACGGCGCTGAACGGTGTCGTCGTCCCGTACGGCAGCTCGGTCGTCGACGGCATCGGCAGCACGAACTGCGGTCCCGGCTGCACCCGGCCGGGCGCCAACCGGCGGTGGACCGACGACCTGGCGCGGCGGATCGTCGCGTCGCCGGTCCCGCTCGCGGTGGCCAACGCCGGCGTGTCGGGGACGACCAGCGCGCGGTCGTGCCCGGGGATGCCGCCGTCGGTGGCGGGCCTGGACGCGTCGAGCCGGCTGGACCGGGACGTCCTGGCGCTGCACGGCGTCACGGCCGTCATCTATTACTACGGCACGAACGACCTGGCGTACGGCTGCGACGCGGCGACGATCCTCGACAGCTACCGCTCGGTGTTCGCGCGGCTGCGGGCGGCCGGGATCCCGGTCTACGTCACACCGAGCACGCCCCGGCCGGGCTACGGCGACCAGGCGAACCTGGACCGGCACGAGATCGCGCTGTTCGTGAAACGCTGGAACACCTGCGGCGGCACGTGTTCCGGCGTGGTGGACTTCGACACGGTGCTGGCGGACCCGCTGAAGCCGAACAGCATCCTGCCGGCGTACGACAACGGCGACGGCATCCACGCGAACGCCGCCGGCCAGCAGGCGCTCGCGGACTTCGTCTCGCTGCCGATGCTCGCCCGATCCGGGCCGGTTTTCCACACGATGGGGTGACCGGGCGCGTCGGAACGGCGGACTTGTGCCCGCGGGTCCGCAGAGTACGCCGGGTGATGAACGAGTCGATGGACGACGCCGGGTGCTGCCTGCTGTCGGTGGCCTGGAACGTCGCCCCGCTGGCCGAAGGGGCGCCGGGTTCCCGCCGGGCCGACCTCCGCCGGACGGTGGCGTCGGTGTGCCGGACGGCCGGCCACGGCGCCCGCGACTGGGCGGCGCGGCACGGGACGGGCACGGAGACCGAGTACCGGCCGTTCCTGCAGCTCGCCGACGTCGCCTACGAGATCGCCACGCTCCTGTTGCTGGTGGAGGACTTCCTGGTGCCGGACGTGGAGCGGGAGCACCGCCGCTGGGCCGAGATCGAGGAGCTGACCGGCCGGCTGACGGAGCTGGCCGGCTGGACGTCGGCGTTCCTCTTGTCAGGCGCTCCCTTACGTTTGTAGTGCTGCATGGGGCTTCCGCCCGACCCCGGCGTAGAGGCCGTCCGCTTCGGGATCGACCACGGCGGCGAGCCGATCGGGCCGCCAGTTCGCGGAGGTGGTCAGCCCGGGCTCGACGAGCTCGAAGCCGTCGAAGAGGGCAAGCACCTCGTCTTTCGTGCGCGGGTAGATGTTGTCCTGGGTGCTGCGCATGGTCTCGGCGACGCGAGGGTCGCTGAGGACGGCGAAGTCGTTGGTGAGGTGGGTGAGCGCGAGGTAGCTGCCGGGCGCGAGAGCGTCCCGGTAGGCCGCGAAGACCCCGCGAACCTCGGGCAGGTAGTGCCCGAGGGTGATGGCGAGCAGCCCGATGGGCCGGCTCAGGTCGAGCAGTTCGGTGACCGGCGCCGACTTGAGGACGGCGCCGGTATCGGTGGCATCGGCTTCGACGGCTGCGGCGTGCGGGTTGCCCTTGAGCAGCATGACGCTGTGGGCGACGGCAACGGGTTCGTAGTCGACGTAGACGACTTTGGCCTCGGGATCGACCTCCTGGGCAACCTCGTGCACGTTGCCGACGGTGGGGATGCCGGAGCCGAGGTCGAGGAACTGCCGGACGCCCTGCTCGAGCAGGAACCGCACCACCCGCCTGAGGAACGCACGGTTGCGTCTGGCCACACCGGCAACTTGCGGCTGGATGGCCTCGAGCCTCCGGGCGACTTCCCGATCGGGGGCGAGGTTGTGCGCCCCGCCGAGCAGGTAGTCGTAGATCCGAGCGGCACTGGGTCGCGAGAGATCAGCCCCGGCCGGAATCCAGTCGGCATCGGTTTCTTCGTTCACGCAGCCTCCCACCCTCGACGACGGCGAACACCTTAGCGGTTCGCGGGCCGCTCCCGGTTGAGCCGGACGGGCGTACCCCCGGTCTCCAGGACGGGGGGCGGGTTTTCCCCATTCAGTTCGCTGCCGAAGGACCCCGGTGTTCGCAATGTGGTTGGCCCTTACGAGAACCGGGTACAGGCAGAGGCGTGCGATCACCCACGATCGCCCGCAACCTGGAGGGGAACCCGTGAACTTCACTCGCCGCCGCTCGCCCCGAAGACTTGCCGGCGCGGTTGCGCTCGTCGCGACCGCAACCACCACGCTGCTGCCCGCGGCCGCGCCGGCGTCGGCAGCGACCGGTTCACCGGCATACAGCTACACCAGCGAGGTCGGCGACTACCTCGGCCAAGGAAACGCCGAGCACTACAGCACCGCCACCGCGGATTTCGTGCTGGAGAACTACTGGGGCAACACGGCCGTTCGCTTCAACGTCCTCGAACCTCGCCACGGCGGGCCGTACGCCGGCACGTACTGGGCGGTCTACCTGAGCCCGCCCAGCGGACAGCGGCTGCACGCCGGCCACTACACCAACGCAACCAGCTACCCCGGCGCCACGGCGACCGCCCCCGGGCTGAGGGTCGACGGTGAAGGCCGCGGATGCGGCACCACCTACGGCGAGTTCACCGTCCGCAGCATCAGTTTCGATGCGGCGGGTGAACCGACGCACCTCGACGCCACCGTGATCGCCCGCTGCGACTCGACAAGCGCACCGGCCTACACCGCGACGCTGAACTACTGAACACAGGCGCACCCTGCGAGCCCACTTCCGCCCGCAGGGTGCCTTCGGCTCGCCGATCACTGTCTTCACCCGGCCTCGTCCCGTACGCCAAGCCCGGACAACGGAGAAGCGAACCAGGCGGAAGATCAACTTTCCTGGGGCGAGGAAGTCAACACAAAGGGCCCGTGAGCGGTGGATGCTCACGGGCCCTGCAAGTGCGTCCGTCGGGCTGACAGGATTTGAACCTGCGACCCCTTGACCCCCAGTCAAGTGCGCTACCAAACTGCGCCACAGCCCGGACCCGCACTGCCTGAGTGCGTGAAAGTACTTTAGCGTGCCCCTCAACCCCCCGTGCAACCAGGGTGCCCAGTCGTCCTGACCTGCGAAAACAGGCCAAGGTCACCCCTGATTGCGGGGCGCGCGTCCAGCCCGCTGGATACGGTGATCCAGCGGGCTGAACGACTACCTCAGCCGAGCCCGGCGCTCACCGCGTTCATCAACGCGCCGGTGTCGCCCGACATCTCCCACGCCATTACGCCGAGCAGGCCGCGCGACTTCAGCCACGTTGTCTTCAGCCCGATGGACCAGGCGTCGTCGTACGTCCACCACTGGCCGCCGTTGCCGGTGTAGCACGATGTTGCCACCGCGGCCGTGTCGTGGTGGACCGTGCAGTTGGGGACGCTGGCCAGCAGGTTCGCGTAGCCGCGGGTGCCCGCTTCCTCGGCGAACTGGCCCGGGGCCGCGCCGGTGGCCGACTGCCATTCGCCGCTCTTGCCGCCGTCGGTGACGCCCTGCCAGCCGCGGCCGTAGAACGCCAGGCCGAGCGTCAGGCGCCGGGGGTCGACGCCGGCGTTCGTGTACGCGTTGATCGCGCTTTCCGCACTGAAGTGGAAGTTGTACGGGTCGTCCGCGTCGGCGTACAGGTTGCCCTGGTGACCGGTGCGGTTCGGCTCCCACGAGTTGTCGCTGCCCGAACCGTGGAAGTCGTACCCCTGCACGTTCGCCACGTCCAGGTAGTCGAACACCTTCGGCAGGTCCCAGCCCGACGCGACCTTGGCCGGGTCGGCTGGGGTGAACGCGTGCAGCTGGTAACGCTTGCCGGTCGTCGCGCCGTACGCGTCCAGCTGCGTGCGGAACTCGGCCAGCAGCGCGGTCAGGTTCGCCTTGTCGTTCGGGCTCCAGTGGTTGCCCGGGTGCCCGTCGCCGCTCGCCGGCCACTCCCAGTCGATATCGATGCCGTCGAAGATGCCGGCCGCCGTGCCGGGGCCGCCCGCGCCGCCGTACGAAGCGATGTTGCCCTTCAGCCAGGTGTCCACACAGGACGCGACGAACTTCTTGCGCGACGCGTCCGTGGCCGCGACGTCCGAAAAGTACTTCGAGTACGTCCAGCCGCCCAGCGACACCAGCACCTTCAGGTTCGGGTGCTTCGCCTTGAGCTTCTTGAGCTGGTTGAAGTTGCCGCGCAACGACTCCCAGCCCGTGTCGGCCACACCGTCGACCGACTGCGCCGCCGAGAACGGCCGTGAGTAGTCGGCTTCGGCGTCCCCGGCGCCGTCACCCTGGTTCGGGTCCTGGGGGTTCGCCGTGGTGCCCTTCGTGACCCCGGACAGGCAGGTCAGGTTCACCGGATCGATGTTCTCGAACGCGTACAGCAGGTGCGTCAGCTTCGCCGCCGCGCCCGAAGTCTCCAGGTTCTTCACGAAGAACTGGCGTCCGTAGATGCCCCACTGCACGAAGTACCCGACCTTCGCGTAGCCCGAAACGATGTCGCCGGTCTTCGCGGTGACGGCCGCGCTGGGCGGCGACACGTTGTCGTAGCCGTCGCGCGCCCGGACCGTGAAGGTGTACGAAGTGGACGGTGCCAGGCCGGTCACCACCGCACCCGTCGTCGTCACCGTCGTGGCCAAAGTGGAACCGCGGTAGACGTCGTAGCTGACCACGCCGGTGTTGTCGGTCGACGCGGTCCACGTCAGGGAAACGCTGGCCGAGTCCGCGGCCGTCGAGCGCAGCCCGGTCGGCGCCGACGGCGGCTGGGTGTCGTCGGCCGGGTTGTTGGTCGTGACGGCCAGTGCGCCGCTCGCCGGGGACGTGTTCCCCTTGGCGTCCTTGGCCTTCACCGTGAACGAGTACGCGGTACCCGGCGTGAGCCCGGAAATCGTGGCGCTCGTGCCGCTCACCGACGTGGCGAGGACGGTGCCCTGGTAGACGTCGTACCCGGTCACCGGCAGCGAGCCGGCGGTGGACGCGTTCCAGGCCAGCGCGACCGTCTTGGTCGTCTTCGCGACCAGGCGGAGGTTCGCCGGCGCGCCCGGTGGCGTGTCCGGTGATCCGTCGCAGTTGGCGTTGTCGACGCGGCACTGCGCCGGCGTGGCGGCCGCGCTGAGCCGGAACGTCGGGCTGTACGGGTAGGTCGTGCGGCCCGGCGCCAGTGTCGCGATGTAGTAGGCGGGGGTCAGCGTGACCTGGGTGCCGTTCTGGGTGATCGTGCCGTTTTCGCCGGTCGACGCGGTGACGCCGGCGGGCAGCGTGAAGGTGATGGCCCAGTTGCTCACCGACGCCGTGCCGGTGTTGGCGACGGTGTACGTGCCGGTGGTGCCGCTCATCGCCAGGGTGGCGGTCAGCGAACCGGCGGCGGCAGCGGGTGGCGCGAGCGCCGCGGTGCCGCCGGCTGCGATCAGCAAGGCGGCGAGCGCGGAGCGTAGTCGTGCGGGAGTGCGTCTCATGGCGGTTCTCCAAGCGGCACGAGGCGGGGACGACGTGGTCTAGACCACGTCGAATGTAACCCGGGCCGGGGAGAACCGCGCACGCCCGAACGGCGGAAACCGCTGTCCGAACGGACTGTTAACGTCCCGAGAACGTCGCTTTCCCCGGCCCCTCGGCCAAGAACGACTTCACGGCGTGGCGGAGATCTTCGGTTTCGAAGAGCTCGGCCGCGATCGTGGTGATGTGCGCGTTCGCCTCCGGGACGCCGCCGGCGGCGAAGTGGTCGAGGACGCGCTTGGTCGCCGCGTGGGCGCGGGTCGGGCCGTCGGCCAGCCGCCGGGCGAACGCCCGCGCCGCGTCGTCGAACCCCTCGTCCGGCAGCACGCGGTTGACGACGTTCCAGCGCTCGAGCGTCGCGGCGTCGTAGGTGTCGCCGGTCATCACGAACTCCTTCGCGCGCCCGACGCCCGCCCGGGCCGCGAGCCGCTGCGTGCCGCCCATGGTCGGCGTCAGGCCGACGACCTTCTCGACCAGGCCGAACTTCGCGCGCGTGGCGGCGAGGATGAGGTCGCAGGCCACCGCGACCTCGAACGCCCAGGTCAGGCACAGGCCGTGCGCCGCGAAGACGGTCGGGAACGGCAGCGCCGCGATCCGGTCCGGCACCGCCAGCATCTCGTCGAACAGCACCTTCGCCTCGGCGGGCGAACCCTGGGCGTCGAACAGGGAGACGTCGACGCCGCCGCTGACGATCTTGCCCTCGGCGCGGATCAGCAGCGCCCGCGCGGGTTCGGCCTCCAGCTCGCCGATCGCCACGGCGAGTTCGGACTGCAGCGAGGCCGTGTAGAGGTTCAACGGCGGAGCGTCGACGGTCAGGACGGCGAGCCCGCCGTCACGATCGAGGCGGACCTGCTGAGTCATGTTCACCCTGCTTCTTCGGCTTCGACGATGTCGTCCCAATACTGCTGGGCCTCGGGGCGCCAGTCGACGTGTTTGTGATGGAACAGTTCCGCCGCTTTCGTCCCGCTCCACTTCGCCGGCAGGAGCTCGGCGGGCAGCTGCGGGTCGAGGAACGGGAACCGCCGCCACTCGTGGACGAGCTCGGTCTGCGCCCGCAGCACCGCCCGGCCGCCGGTCGGGTGCAGGCCGGTGAACCGGTCGATGAAGTCCTCGTAGCGGTCCTTGAGCTCGGTCAGGTCCCACGACCGGGCGACCATCGACTCCTGCTCGCCCACCTCGCCGTACGCCGCGGTGAACGACATCGCCTGCGCGTCGAGGCCCAGTTCGCTGACGATCTGCTGGGCCTCCCGCTGGCGGGACAGGTCCGGGCTCACCCACACACCGGCCACCGGCGAGCCGAAGCCCGCCCAGGTCAGCCGCGTGCGCAGGCGGTGCCGCAGGTCGCGCTTGGCCTCGGGCACCGAGACGATCAGCATCAGCCACTGCCCGTTCCAGCGGCGTTCTTCGCGGCCGAACGCGTAGATCCGGTCGGCGCCCTCGGTCAGCAGGCGGCGCCCCGGCGGGGTCAGCGACCAGCGCACGCGGCGCCCGACGCGTTCGGAGACCACCCAGCCTTCGGCGGCCGAGCGGGCGAGGGCCTGCCGCGCCGACTTTTCCTCGATGTCGAGGATGCCCAGCACCTCGACGAGCATCGACGTCCAGACCGGGGTGTCGCGCGGCAGCGCGTACTCGCCGAGCACGGTCATCAGCAGCGACCGCGCGCTGGCGTGGCTGACCTCCCGGCGCCGGCTCACGGTGGGCCGGGGCGCGGACGACCGGCCTTCCCTCGGCTTCGGCCTGCGGCCGAGGGTGACCGGGGGAGCGGGCTCGCCCATGCTGTTCACCGACCTCACTGCGCTGCGGGACTGACAACCGAACAGGGTACCCACAGTGAGTGATCAAAGCGCCACGGGACACACACTGTCGGTGGTTTTGACCTTGATCTGACAGTTCGCCGCGGGGTCGTAGACTCGGCTACCTCATGAGCGCAACACTCGTCGCGAAGGACCTGGCCGCGGGCCACGGTGACCGCATCCTCTTCTCCGGCTTGGACCTCGTCGTGGCGCCGGGGGACGTCGTCGGCCTGGTCGGCGTCAACGGCGCCGGCAAGTCGACCCTCCTGCGGACGCTGGCCGGGCTGGCCAGACCGGACAGCGGCGAGATCCGGCTGAACCCGCCGTCGGCGACCGTCGGGCACCTGCCGCAGGAACCGGAACGGCGGGAGGGCGAGTCGGTGCGGGCCTTCCTGGCGCGCCGCACCGGCGTCTCGGCGGCGCAGGCCGACCTCGATTCGGCGACTTCGGCGCTCACCGCCGGCGAAGCGGGCGCGGACGACGAGTACGCCGCGGCCCTCGACCGGTGGCTCGCCCTCGGCGGCGCCGACCTCGACGACCGGGCCGCCGAAGTGGCCGCTGACCTGGGCCTCGACGTCGATCTCGAGCAGCCGATGACGTCGCTGTCGGGCGGCCAGGCGGCGCGCGCGGGGCTCGCGTCGCTGCTGCTGAGCCGCTACGACGTCTTCCTGCTCGACGAGCCGACCAACGACCTCGACCTGGACGGCCTGGCCCGCCTCGAGCGGTTCGTGTCCGGCCTGCGCGCGGCGACCGTGCTCGTCAGCCACGACCGCGAGTTCCTGGCCCGGACCGTCGACCGCGTCGTCGAGCTGGACCTGGCGCAGCAGCAGGTCAACGTCTACGGCGGAGGGTACGAGGCGTACCTCGAGGAGCGCGAAGTCGCCCGGCGGCACGCGCGCGAGGAGTACGAGGAGTACGCCGACACGAAGGCTTCGCTGGAGGCGCGGGGGCGGATGCAGCGGGCGTGGATGGAGAAGGGCGTCAAGAACGCCCGCCGGAAGCAGCCCGACAACGACAAGGTGGCGCGTAAGTTTCGCAGCGAGGCCACCGAGAAGCAGGCGTCGAAGGCGCGGCAGACCGACCGGATGATCGAGCGGCTGGACGTTGTGGAGGAGCCCCGCAAGGAGTGGGAGCTGCGGATGGAGATCGCCGCGGCGCCGCGGGCGGGGGCGGTGGTCGCGACGCTGCGCGAGGCGCAGGTCCGGCGGGGCGGGTTCACGCTCGGGCCGGTCGACCTGCAGATCGACTGGGCGGACAAGGTCGCCATCACGGGCGCGAACGGGTCCGGCAAGTCGACGCTCTTGGCGGCGCTGCTGGGCCGGGTCGAGCTTTCGGCGGGTTCGTCCGCGCTCGGGCCGGGCGTTGTGGTCGGCGAGGTCGACCAGGCCCGGCGGCTGTTCCTGGACGACGTGCCGCTGGCTTCGGCGTTCGCGCGGGAGGTGCCGGAGCTGGCCGACGCCGAGGTCCGGACGCTGCTGGCGAAGTTCGGGTTGAAGGCCGCGCACGTGCTGCGCTCGGCGGCGACGCTGTCCCCGGGGGAGCGGACGCGGGCGGCGTTGGCCCTGCTGCAGGCGCGGGGGGTGAACCTGCTGGTGCTGGACGAGCCGACGAACCACCTGGACCTGCCGGCGATCGAGCAGCTGGAGGCGGCGCTGGACAAGTACCCGGGGACGCTGCTCCTGGTGACCCACGACCGCCGCATGCTGGACGCGGTCCACGTGACGCGGCGGCTGGAGGTTGACGGGGGGAAGGTCCGCGAGCTTTGACGGCTTGAGGTTCGGCTTGTCGGCGGTGTGAGCGGTGCTCTCGGTTTCGTGCAGTGCTCGTTGGGGTGCGTGAGCGGTGCTCTCTCACAAGAGCACTGCTCAACCCTTCGTCGCCCCTCCCGTCAGGCCCTTCACAAACTGCTTCTGCAGCGCCAGGTAGAAGATCAGCACCGGCAGCGTCGCCAGGAACATCAACGCGAACACGCTTCCGAGGTCCGCCTGGTACTGGCCGATCGACCGGTAGATCCCCGTCGTGATCGTCGTTCCCTGGCTCGGGCCCAGGATGATCAGCGGGTCGATGAAGTCGTTCCAGATCCACACGCCCAGGAAGATGAGCACCGAGGCCGTTGCCGGGCGGAGCAGCGGGAACACCACTCGCCAGAACACCTGCATGCGGCCGGCGCCGTCGAGCAGGGCCGCCTCCTCCAGGTCCACCGGTACGCCGCGGATGAACCCCGTGAACACGAACACGCCGAACGGTACGTAATACCCGACGTTGAACAGGATCAGCCCCTGCAGCGTCGCCATCAGGTGGGTGATGCGGAGGACGTCCGTGATCGGGATCAGGATCACCTGCGGCGGGATCATCAGCCCGGCCAGGAGCACCAGGGTCAGCACCTTCGTCCACCGCCGGCCCGAACGCGCCAGGTAGTGGCCCAGCATGGCCGACAACACCGTGAGGACCAGGATCGACAGCACCGTCACCACGATGCTGTTGGTGAGGCTCACCCAGAACAGGCCGTCCGGGCGGGTCAGGACCGCGTGGATGTTCGCCAGCGTCGGCGGCACCGGCAGCGACGCCGGTTCCCTCGCGATCAGGGAACCTTCCTTGACCACGTTGGCCAGCACCAGGTACAGCGGCACGAAGAACACCGCACCGACCACCACGGCGACCGTGGGCCGCACCCACGACCGCGTCACAGGTCCACCTCCCGGCGACGCAGGAAGGTGAGCACCACCGTCGTCACCACCGCGACGATCACCAGCATCGACACCGCCATCGCCGACGCGTAGCCGACGTGGTTCGAGTCGAAACCCGTCTGCAGGACGTCGAACGCGATCGTGGCCGTTGCTCCGGAACCCGGGCCGCCGTTGGTGATCACCTTGACGTAGTCGTAGGTCTTGAACGCCGAGATCAGGAGCACCACCGTGGTGATTGTCAGTGACGGCGCCAGCAGCGGCCACGTGACCGCGCGGAAGCGGCGCACCGGCCCCGCGCCGTCGATCTCCGCGGCCTCCAGCAGTTCCGCCGGCACGCCTTGGAGGCCGGCCAGGTAGACCACCACGCAGAACCCGAGCATCTGCCAGCACACGATCGACGCCACCGAATACAGGGCCAGGTCCGGATCGGACAGCCAGCCCGGTGGGTGGGCCACGCCCAGCGCGCGGAGGAGGCTGTTGAGCGGCCCGCGGTCGTCGAGCAGGCGGGACCAGACGATGGAGACCACCACCGAGCTGAGGATCACCGGCGTGAAGAACACGCTCCGCAAAGCGTTGTACAGCCGGCCTTTCCGGTCCAGCAGCAGCGCCACGCCGAGGCCCAGGACGTTGGGGACGATCACCACGATCAAGGTCAGGATCGTCGTCACCTGCAACGCGGTGAGGAACTGCGAGTCGGTGAAGAGCAGGCCGTAGTTGTCGAAGCCGACGAACTTCACGGGAGGGTTGAACGGGTTGTAGTTCGTCAGGCTGTAGCCGAAGCTGATCAAAATCGGTGCCATCACGAAACACAGGTAGACGAGCACGCCCGGCGCGCCGAACGACGCGAAGTGCGCCAGCCGCGGCAGGACCGGGCGGCGGCGCCGGCGGCGGGCGAGAGGCCGGGGCGGGGACGGCGGAGAGACGACGGCGGTCAAGGACGTCAGCCCGCCTTCGCCCACTCGGTGTCCAGGAACGCGCACGCGTCGGCCACCGGCTTGCGGCCGGTGATGACGTCCTGGGCGGCCTGGTCGACCTTGTCCTTCATGCCCGGCAGCAGGCCGTCGTCCGCGGTCTCCCAGCGGAACGCGTGCACCACCGCGTTCTGCCGCACGGCCTGGGAATACAGCTCGTAGCCGGCCTTGAACGTCGCGCCGGCGTCGGACGGCGGTGTGTAGCCCTTGATCGCCGGGAACAGGCCGTCGGCCTTCACCGAGGCGTCCAGCTGATCCTTGTCGAGCTGGAAGCCCAGGGCGAACTTCCGGGCCGCGTCGAGGTTCGCGGCCTTGGCGTTCACGATCATGCCGCCGCCGGTGTAGGCCGGGACGACGAGTTTGCCGTCCTCGGTGGGGAAGTTGAACACACCCACATCGAAGCCGTGCTTCTTCGAGTCGGCGTTGGCGGAGAACCAGTTGCCCATCGGGTACATCGCGCTCTGGCCGTCGAGGAACGCCTGCTCGGTCGCCGCGTAGTCGCGGGACACGCTGGTCTTGTCCACGTACCCCTTCGCCGCGAGGTCGGCGAGCTTCGCGAACGCGTGCTGGAACGCGGGATCGGTGAACTTCACCTTGCCCTGGCGGCGCTGGGTCAGCCAGTCCGGCATCGTGTTGTAGACCTCGGTGCTGACCAGGCCGGAAAGGATCATCGACGACGGGAAGCCGTCCTTGCCGCCGCCGATGGCGAACGGCGAGAAGCCCTTCTCCTTGAGCTTGCCGGCGTCCGCGACCAGCTCGTCCCAGGTTTTCGGGGGCGTCGCGATGCCGGCGTCGGCGAACATCTTCTTGTTGTAGTAGATCGGCGGAATCGTCTGGGTGTTGGCCGGCAGCTGGTAGTACTGGCCGTTGACCGGATTGGCCTGCGGGAACTGGAAGTCCTTTAGCTCGTCCGGCGTCCACGCGTAGAGGTTGCCCGCTTCGGCGAAGCCGGCCGAGTCGACGGCGATCAGCACGTCCGGGAACTGGCCCGACTGCAGCAGTTGCTTCGCGTACGACGTCCGCCCGTCGGCGGTCGGCGCGACGAGCTTCTTGACCTTGATCCCCGGGTTCTTGTCCGTGACGCGCTTGATCGCGGCGTCCCAGTAGGCCGGCGTGAGGTTCGGGGTTTCGAACGTCAGGAAGGTGATCTCCGCGCCGCCGCCGCTGCCACCGGTGTCCGACCCGACCGAGCACCCGCTCACCGCCAGGAGCACCGCTGCTCCCAGCGCCAGGGACCTTCTCATGTCCAGCCACCTTCCTTGACCCACCATATGTGATGTATGACGCATCTCATCGGACCTATTCGATGATGTCAAGCGTCAGACGGCGGCTGAACCCCAGAAAACCGCAAGATAGATCAGATCTTTATCCGGTCGAGCCGGATGACGACGCTGGCGAAGTCCCCGGCGGGCAGGTCGAGGGGCAGCCCGTGCGCGAGCAGGACGGCCCCGCTGTGCGTGCGCCCCGAATCCGGGTCGAGGTACTTCGCAGCCGGGTCGAGGCCGTCGAGCCGTAGCGGCCGCTCGGGCGCGTTGAAGTGCGCGGACTGCCGGTAGGCGAAGACGACCGCCCGGTCGGCGAGGACGTACTGGACGGCCGTGACGCCGTCGTCGACGGGTGGCCGCAGCCGGTACAACGCGCCGTGCTGCACGACGGCCCGGATGTTCTTGTATCGCGCGACAAGCTCCCGGGCCAGCGCGAGGTCGTCCTCGGACCACTGCACGATGTCGCCGCCGAGCCCGAGCACGCCGGCCATGGCGACGTGGAACCGGAACCCAAGGGGAATCGACCGCGCCGTCACGAAGTTCGGGTTGTCGGTGACCCACGCCGACATCGCGCGGGCCGGGTAGAGCTGGCCGTAGCCGTGCTGGATCCGCAGCCGGTCGAGGGCGTCGGTGTTGTCGGAGGTCCAGACCTGGTCGGTGCGGGCGAGCACGCCGAGGTCGATCCGTCCGCCGCCGCCGGCGCACGACTCGATCCGCAGGCCCGGGTGATCCGCGCGCAGCCGGTCGAGCAGCGCGTACACCGCGCGGGTGTGGTCGACCCACAGCCGGTCCTGGTCGGCTTCGCCGGGCCAGCCGGCCTCGCTGAACGGCCGGTTCATGTCCCACTTCAGGAAGTCGGCGGTGCCGGCGAGCCGGTCGAGCCACTCGTGCGCCCACGCGGCGACGTCGGGGCGCGCGAAGTTGAGCACCAGTTGCCGCTGCAGCTCCGACCGGCGCCGGTGCGGGTGGTGCAGCACCCAGTCCGGGTGCGCGCGGTAGAGGTCGCTGTCGGGGTTGACCATCTCGGGTTCGACCCAGATGCCGAACTGCATGCCGAGCCCGTGCACCGCGTCGACCAGCGGTTTCAGGCCGTCGGGGAACCGGGAGCGGTTGACGTGCCAGTCGCCGAGGCCGGCGTGGTCGCCGGTGCGGGCGCCGAACCAGCCGTCGTCCATGACGAACAGCTCCACGCCGAGCGCCGCGGCCCGCTCGGCGAGCGCGAGCTGCCCGGCCTCGGTGACGTCGAACCCGGTCGCCTCCCACGAGTTGTAGAGCACCGGACGCAGTTCGCCCGGGTGCGGCAGGACGTGGGCCCGGACGTAGGCGTGCCACGCGCGGCTCGCGGCGCCGAACCCGCCGGCTGTGTACAGCCCGGCGGAGACCGGGGTGGTCAGCGGACGTCCGGGCCCGACGCGGTGCACGACGCCGTCCTGGCCGAAGCCGCCGCTCACCGTCAGCCGGCCGGTCGACGCGCGCGTGGTCGTCAGCCGCCACGACCCGCTCCAGGCCAGCGCGACGCCGTAGACCTCGCCGTGGCGCTCGGTCGCCGTGCCGTCGTCCACCATCACCCACGGGTTGGCGTGGTGGCCGGTGATCCCGCGCCGGCTGGCGAAAACCGTTTCGCCGTGGTGCGCAAACCCGCGCTGCAGCCGGGTTTCCGCCGCCCACCGGCCGGTGACGTGGCTGAGCCGGTAGTCCTCGAAGATCGGCAACGCCCAGGTGGCCGAGTCGGCCCGGACCACCTCGACGTCGGTGCCGGCGCTCAGCTCGGTCCAGCGTTCCAGGACGTCGCCGCGCAGCCGGTAGTGCAGGGTGATCCGCAGGGGGTAGTGCCGGTCGGCGAAGGACAGGCGCAGGTGCCCGGCGGCGATGTGGTGGCTTTCGTACCGCCATTCGAGGGCCCGCGTCCCGTCGGCGAACCGCACCTGCAGCGCGGGCGTCCAGTACCGGGTGCCGCCGTCGGCGGCGAGCTCGTCGACGCCCTCGCCGGGGTCGTTGAAGCCGTCCCACCAGGGAAGCGTTTTCCCGATCAGCTCCACGACGGCGGTCGCGGGCAGCGCGGGTCCCCAGTAGACGTGGACCGGGACGTCGTCTTCGCCGAGCCGCAGCGCGTAGGTGCTCGTTTCCCCGGTGAGGACCCAGGTGCGGTGCTCGTCGAGGAAGCTGATCCCGGCCATGCGGGACATCCTGCTCACCGGCGTGGCCGCCGCCAAGGGATGTCCCGCTCACCGGTCACGGGCGGTCGGTGAGGTACCCGCCCATCGTCTTGAAGTACTCGGCCGCCGGCAGGTCGGTCCCGTCGGCGGTGCGGACGCGCTCGACCAGCAGACCGGGGGACTGACCGCGGCGGGCCTCCGGCCCGGCGACGATCACCACGCCGTCGCCCTCGCGGATGAAGATCCGGCCGGGCGTGCCGCCGTAGTTGCCCTGCGACACCGACGCCTTCGTGATCCGTAGCTGCTCGCCGCGGTGGTAGGTGAACGCGTTCGGGTACGGGTCCGGCAGCGCGCGCACGAACCGCTCGAGGTCGGCGGGCGGCAGCGTCCAGTCGATCAGGCTGTCCCGCTGGGCGCGTTTGTGGAAGAAGCTGGCCTTCGACCGGTCCTGCGGCACCGGCGTGTAGCCGGTCTCGATCAGGGAGATCGCCTCGGCGGTGATCGGCGCGATGAGGTCCACCGTGCGGTGGAAGAGGTCGGTCGTCGTGTCGGCGGGCCCGGCCGGAATCGCGCGCTGCAGCACGATGTCCCCGGCGTCGAGCTCGCCGTCCATCATGTGGGCGGTGACGCCGACCTCCGGCTCGCCGTTGATCATGGCCCAGATGAGCGGCGAGAAACCCGCGTACGCCGGCAGCAGCGAGTCGTGGATGTTGAGGGTGCCGTGCCGCGGCAGCGCGAAGATCTCCGGCGGCAGCCAGGTGCGCCAGTTGTTCGCCACGATCAGGTCGAGGTCCGCGGCCTTGAGCTCGGCCAGCAGCTCGGCGTCGTCGGGGCGGTCGCGCAGCAGGACGCGGATGCCGTGCGCGGACGCGAGGTCGGCGACCGAGTCGGCCCAGATCCGCTCGTAGGCGTGGTCGCTCTTCGGGTGCGTGACCACGAGGGCGACCTCGTGGCCGGCGTCGATGAGCGCCTGGAGGGTCCGGTGCCCCCAGGTCTGGTAGCCGAACATCGCCACGCGCATTCGAGAGTGCCTTTCATGGTCGGGGACGAACATCACCACGAACGTACTAGGCGAGGCTCGCCTAACTTAGGTTAGGGTTCCCTGAACCGTACCGGAGCGCGCGAGGGAGCAACATGACTGCAGAGGTCCCGATCTACGACATCGTCGGCGTGGGCTTCGGACCTTCGAACCTGGCCCTCGCGATCGCCCTCGCGGAACACAACGCGGGCCCGGGCGAGCCGGTGACCGCGCACTTCCTCGAGCGGCAGCCCCGGTTCGGCTGGCACCGCGGGATGCTGATCGACACGGCCACGATGCAGGTGTCGTTCCTGAAGGACCTGGTCACCATGCGCAACCCGACCAGCGAGTTCAGCTTCCTGAACTACCTGCACGCGGCCGGCCGGCTGGTCGACTTCATCAACCACAAGAACCTCTTCCCGCTGCGGGTCGAGTTCCACGACTACTTCGAATGGGCGGCCGCGAAGGTCGACGACGTCGTCTCGTACGGCACCGAGGTGGTCGCGGTGAAGCCGGTGTACGACGGTTCCGAGGTGGCCTACTTCGACGTCGAGGCGTCGGACGGTTCGGCGTTGCGGGCCCGCAACCTCGTGGTGGGCACCGGGCTGCGCCCGCAGCTGCCCGAGGGGATCACCGCCGGGCCGCGGATCTGGCACAACAGCGAGCTGCTGTTCCGCGTGGACGCCCTGCGCGACGCCGATCCGGAGCGGTTCGTCGTGGTCGGGGCCGGCCAGAGCGCCGCCGAGGTCGCCGCGCTGCTGCACGACGAGTTCCCGCGCGCCGAGGTGTGCGCGGTGTTCGCGCGCTACGGCTACAGCCCGGCCGACGACAGCTCGTTCGCGAACCGGATCTTCGACCCGGAGGCGGTCGACCAGTTCTACGGCGCGGGCGAGCCGGTCAAGGACCGCCTGATGCGCTACCACGGCGCGACGAACTATTCGGCCGTCGACATCGACCTGATCGACGAGCTGTACCGGCGCGTCTACCGCGAGAAGGTGCTGGGCGTGGAACGGTTGCGGCTGTTCAACGTCTCGCGCCCGCTCGAGGTGACCGACGCGGGAACGGTGACGGTCGAGTCCCTGACGACCGGCGCGCAGACGGTGCTGGAGGCCGACGCGGTCGTCTACGCGACGGGCTACCGGCCCGCGGACCCGACGCCGCTGCTCGGCGAGCTGGGCCCGCGGTGCCTGCGTGACGCCGAAGGCCGCCTGCGCGTCGAGCGCGACTACCGCCTGACCACGGACTTCCCGCTGCGCGGCGGGATCTACCTGCAGGGCGGCACCGAGCACACGCACGGCATCACGTCGTCGCTGCTGTCGAACACCGCGGTGCGGGTGGGGGAGATCCTTGCGTCCGTTGTGGACCGCCGGGTTGTGGCGGAGCCGGCGGGGGAGTACGCGGTCAGCAGCTGTTGAGCGGGGGTGCTCCGGCGGTCCCGTGCGGACCGCCGGGACACGCCGATCAGCCCGCCGTGATCTGTTCTCGCAGGATGTCGCCGTGCCCGGTGTGGCGGGCGAACTCCTCGATCAGGAACAGGTAGATGAACCGGAGGCTGACCTCGCCGACCACCGGGTGCGTCCACCGGTCCTCGAGCGAGAAGCCCGCCGCGATTTCGCGGGAGCGGGCGCTGGTGCGCTCGTACTCGGCGATCACGTCGGCCACCGTTTCGTCGTCGGTGACGGCGAAACTGGCGTCGCCCGGGGTCGACGGGCCGTCGATTTCGGCTTCGTCGAGGCCGGCCACCAGCCACTGGAACCAGCGGCGCTCGGCAACGGCGGCGTGCTTGACCAGGCTGATCGGCGTGGTCAGGGACGAAACCAGCCGGCGCCGGGCGTCGGTCTCCGACAGGCCTCGCGTGTTCTCGACGAGGGCGAGCCGGTTGCGGTCGAGCATGGCTTCCAGGAGCTCACGCTCGGCGCCGATGGTCTTTTCGGGCAGCGCATACATGGGTCCAGCTTGCCGGAGAATCAGGCCTGGTGCACCGGTGCCGGGTGGTGGCGGCTGATCGGGATCACCATCGGCGTCCCGCTCACCGGGTCCGGGGTCACCCGGCAGCGGACGTCGAAGACCTCGTCGACCAGTTCCTCGGTGATCACCGACGCCGGCTCGCCGGCCGCCACCACGCGGCCCGCCTTCATCGCGATCACGTGGTCGGCGTAGCGGCACGCCTGCGGGAGATCGTGCAGCACCATCACCACCGTCCGGCCCTCGCCGCGGTTGAGGTCGACCACCAGGTCCAGCACGTCGATCTGGTGCGCCAGGTCCAGGTACGTCGTCGGCTCGTCGAGCAGCAGCACCGGGGTGCCCTGGGCGACCGCCATGGCGATCCACGCGCGCTGCCGCTGGCCGCCGGACAGCTCGTCCACCGGGCGGTCGGCCAGGTCCGTCGTCCCGGTGGCCGCCAGGGCGGCGCGCACCGCGTCTTCGTCCGATGTGGACCACTGCCGCCACCAGCTCTGGTGCGGGGCGCGGCCGCGGCCGACGAGGTCGGCGACCGTCATGCCTTCGGGCGCCACCGGTGACTGCGGCAGGATCCCGAGCTGCTGGGCCACCTGCCGGGTGGGCAGGTCGTGGATCGAGCGGCCGTCGAGGTACACCCCGCCCGCCTTCGGCGTGAGCAGCCGGGCCAGCGTCCGCAGCAGCGTCGACTTCCCGCACGCGTTGGCGCCGACGATCGCGGTGATCTGCCCGGGCGGGATGTCGAGGTCGAGGCCGTCGATGACGACCCGGTCGTCGTAGGCGACGCGCAGGTCCCGCACGCGCAGGGACGGTGTCATCTTTCAGCCTCCGGAGCCGGATCGGTTGGCCCTGGCCAGCAGCCAGAGCAGCAGGGGGGCGCCGAGCGCGCCGGTCACGATGCCGACCGGCAGCGGGGACGCGGTGAGCGTGCGGGCCAGGATGTCGCTGCCCAGCACCACGACCGCGCCGGTGAGCGCGGACGCCGTCAGCGGCGGGGATGCCTGGCGCGCCAGGCGTTGCGCGATCTGCGGTGCGGTGAGCGCGACGAACGAAACCGGGCCCGCGGACGCCGTCGCGAAGGCGACCAGCCCGGCGCCGGACAGCAGCAGCCCGAGCCGGACCGGCTGCACCGGCGTGCCGAGCCCGGCCGCCACGTCGTCGCCGAGCTGCAGCGTGCGCATCCACCGCGAGAGGGCCAGCACGAGCGGCAGCAGCACCGCCAGCGCGCAGGCCAGCGGGACGACGTGCGCCCAGCCGCGGTTGGCCAGGTTGCCGACGAGCCAGCCGATCGACGCCTGGGCTTCGGTGATCTGCGCGCGGCTCAGCAGGTAGTCGGTCAGGCTGGTGCACATCGCGAAGATGCCGATGCCGACGAGGATGATCCGGTAGCCGGTGGTGCCGCGCCGCCACGCGAGGACGTACACGAGCACGCCGGTCAGCAGCCCGCCGAGCAGGCCGAGCGTGGTGGTGCCGAGGCCGCCGCCGAAGCCGAAGGAGATGCCGGCGACGACGGCGGTGGCCGCGCCCGCGTTGATGCCGATCATGTCCGGGCTGGCCAGCGGGTTGCGCGTGATGGTCTGGAACACCGCGCCGGACGCGCCGAACGCCAGCCCGGCCAGCAGCCCCGTGAGCGCCCGCGGCAACCGCAGTTCCTGCACGATGTAGCCGGTGCCGCTGTCGCCGCCGCCGAACACGGCGGACAGGACGTCGGACACGCTCAGCGGGACGTCGCCGATCGTCATGCCCACGCAGAAGAACGCGAACGCGAGCACGGCGAGGACCAGCGAAACGGCGACCGGCCGGAGCCGGACCTGGCCGGACACCGCGGGTTTCGCGAGGCGGAAGGTGACGCGGTCGCGCCGCACCTGCAGCAGGCTCATCAGGACTCCACCAGCTTGCGGCGGCGGACCAGGTAGATGAAGAAGGGTGCGCCGAGGAAGGCGACGATCACCCCGGCGCGGACTTCGCCGGGGCGCGCCATGATCCGGCCGAGGATGTCGGCGGCCAGCAGCAGGCTCGGCGCGAGGACCGCGGTGTAGGGCAGCAGCCACCGGTGGTCGGGCCCGACCACGAACCGCACGGCGTGCGGGACGATCAGCCCGAGGAACACGATCGGGCCGGCGACCGCGACGGAAGCGCCGGTCAGGAGCGTGATGGCCAGCGCGCCGCGCAGCCGCAGGGGGCCGAGCCGCCGGCCGAGCGCGACCGCGACGTCGTCGCCGAGGGCGAGGCTGTTCAACGCGGGCCCGCTCGCGATCGCCAGCACCACGCCGGCGACGAGGAAGGGCAGGACCCGCAGCAGCGAACCGCTGTCGACGCCGGCGAGCGAACCGGCGGACCAGAAGCGGAACCGGTTGAGCGCCACCGGGTCCTTCAGCACCATCGCGCTGGTGAACGACCCGAGCAGCGCCGTGACGGCGGCCCCGGCGAGGGCGAGCTTGACCGGGCTCGAGCCGGTGCGGCCGCGGGTGCCGAGGAAGTAGACGGCCGCGGTCGCGGCGAGCGCGCCGGCGAAGGCGAACCAGAGGTAGCCGTAGAGGGAACCGACGCCGAGCACCGTGATCGAGAAGACGATGGCGAACGCGGCGCCGGCGCTGATCCCGAGCAGGCCCGGGTCGGCCAGGGGGTTGCGGGTCAGCGCCTGCATGAGGGTGCCGGCCAGGCCCAGCGCGGCGCCGACCAGCACCGCCAGCAGAGTCCGCGGGATCCGGACACTGTGGATGATCACGGCGTCGGCCGAACCGTCGTCGTGCCAGAGCACCTGCCAGACGGCGCCGAACGAGATCTCCTTGGACCCGAGCCAAATGCTCAGCAGGCACAGGAAGACGAGGACACCGAGGGCGGCCAGGAGCCCGAGCGCGCGGCCCGTGTGTGGCGGGCGTCGCTTGAGAGCGATCCCTCCGGGGTCTGTTCGCACCGCACCTCCGACTGGTACTGATTTTAGGTAAGGCTAACCGATGGTACAGGAGTGCATCCTCACCATCCGTTTGTTAGGGTCACCTAATTCAGCGCCCCGATGGGGGTGCCGTGAGCAGCGGGAGGCTGGTCTACCGGTGAGTAACGGTGACGCTGTGCAGCAGGTGTCGGGGCTCGGGTTCTGGCGTGACCGCCTCGCCTCGGCGCCGAAGGAGCTGTCGCTGCCGATCGACCGGCCCTATCCGGCGGAGGCCGCCGCCCCGGTGGTGCTCGCCCGGCCGTTACCCGATGCGGACGAGCTGACCCTGCTGGCGGCGTTCACCGTGGTGTTGTCCCGTTATGCGGGAACCACCGACGTCCAGCTGGGAATCGGCTCGCTGGTGCCGCTGCGGGTGGACCTGGGTGGCTCGCCCGGGTTCGCCGACGTGGTGGCCCGGGTGCGCGAGGCGCGCGAGGAAGCGCTGGCGCACGAGGTGCCGTTCGCCGACCTCGTCGCCGAGCTGGAGCCCGAGCCCGGTCGCGGGGGAGCGCCGCTCGTCAACGTCGGCTTCGGCGCCGAAACGGACCTCCCGCTGGACCTGAACCTGACCGCCGGCGGCCTGCGCTACCGCGCCGACGTTTTCAACGAGTCCACTGTGGACCGCATGCTCGGACACCTGCGGCACCTCCTCGCCGAGGCGGCCGAGCGTCCACAGTGGCCGGTCGGCCGGCTCGCCCTGATGACCGCGCCGGAGCTGCACGAGATCCTGGACGCCTGGAACGACACGGACCTCGCCGCCCCGCCGGCCACGTTCCCGGAGCTGTTCGCGGCCCGCGTCCGCGAGCACCCGGACGCCGTCGCGCTCGTCTTCGAAGACGAGGAGCTGACCTACGCCGAACTGGACGCGCGCGCGAACCGGCTCGCCCACGTCCTCATCGGACGCGGCGCCGGTCCGGAGCGGGTGGTCGCGCTCGCCGTGCCGCGGTCGGTCGAGATGATCGTGGCCGAGCTGGCGGTGCTCAAGGCCGGTGCCGCGTACCTGCCGCTGGACCAGGACTACCCGGCCGAGCGGATCGCGTTCATGGTCGCCGACGCCCGGCCGGTGTGCGTGGTCACCACCCGTGCTCTGGCCGACCGGTTCGACGGTGCGGTACTGCTGCTGGACGAGGTGCACACCGGCGACGTCCCGGCGACGGATCCGGCCGCCGCGATCGTCCCGGCCAACGCCGCCTACGTCATCTACACCTCCGGATCCACCGGACGCCCCAAGGGCGTCGTCGTTTCGCACGCGGGCGTGGCGAAGCTCGTGGCGACGCAGTCCGGGCGGTTCGGCGTGGGCCCGCACAGCCGGGTGCTGCAGTTCGCGTCGCCGAGTTTCGACGTCGCCTTCTGGGACCTGTGCCTCGGCCTGCTCTCCGGCGGGCGCCTGGTGGTCGTCCCGGCCGAGCGCCGGGTGCCCGGCCCCGAACTGGCCGGATACGCGCACGCCCACGGCGTCGACTTCATGATCCTGCCGCCCGCGCTGCTCGCCGAGTTCCCCGACGACTGCGACTTGCCGCGGAACAGCGTCCTGCTGGCGGGCACCGAACGGGTGTCGCCGGAGCTGGTGCGGCGGTGGGCGCCGGGGCGGCGGATGTTCAACGCCTACGGACCCACCGAGGCCACCACCAACTCGACGCTCGGCCTCTGCGACCCGGAGCTCGCGCCCGGCTCGGCCGTGCCGATCGGCGTCCCGGACCCCGGCACCCGCGCCTACGTCCTCGACGCGCACCTCGCCCCGGTCCCGGTCGGGGTGGTGGGGGAGCTGTACCTCGCCGGAAGCGGCCTGGCGCGCGGCTACCTCGGGCGGCCGGGGTTGACGGCGGAACGGTTCGTGGCGGACCCGTTCGGTTCGGGCGGACGGCTCTACCGGACCGGTGACCTGGTCAAGTGGCTGCCGGACGGCCGGCTGGTGTTCCTCGGCCGGGCGGATGACCAGGTCAAGATCCGCGGCTACCGGATCGAACCGGGCGAGATCGAGTCCGTCCTCGCCGGACACCCGCGCGTCGGGCAGTCGGTTGTCGTCGCGCAGGACGGGCAGCTGATCGCGTACGCCGTGCCGGTGCCCGACCGCGACCAGGCGGCCGAGCAGGGCCACGTCGACGAGTGGCGCGACGTCCACGAGGAGATGCTCGCCGGCTCCCACGGCATCGAGGAGAACTTCGCGGGCTGGAACTCCAGCTACGACGGCTCCGGGCTCCCGCTCGGCGAGATGCGGGAGTGGCACGCGGCGACGATCGAGCGTATCCGGGCGTTGCGGCCGAAGCGGGTGCTGGAGATCGGGGTCGGCAGCGGGCTGATCCTTTCACGGATCGCTCCGGACGCCGAAGCCTATTGGGGCGTCGACCTTTCCGAGAGCGCGATCGAGAACGTCCGGCGCGAAGTCGCGGCGATGCCGTTCGCGGGCAAGGTGCACCTGGCGGCCCGGCCCGCGCACGATCTCGGCGAGCTGCCGGAGTTCGACACGGTGATCATCAACTCGGTCGCCCAGTACTTCCCGAGCGCGGACTACCTCGCGGAGGTCGTCAAGACCGCCGCGGGCGTGCTGGAGCCGGGCGGGACGATCTTCCTCGGCGACATCCGCAACCTGCGTTCGCTGCGGGCGTTCCGGACCGCCGTCGAGCTGCACCGCGGCCGGGCCGACGTCGCCGCGGTCGACCAGGCCATCGCCCGCGAAGGCGAGCTCGTCCTCGATCCGGACTTCTTCCCGGCCCTGGCCCGGGAGCTCGACGGCTTCGGCGACGTCGACCTGTGGGTCAAGCGCGGCGAGGCGCACAACGAGCTGACCCGGCACCGCTACGACGTCGTCCTGCGCAAGGCGCCGCGGCCCGCCGCGGTCGAAGAGCAGGTCGTCGCGTTCGGCGACCTCGCTGCGGTGGAACGGTTCCTGGCCGCCGAGACGCCGGAGCGGCTGCGGGTCACCGCGATCCCGGACGCGCGGCTGGCCGGTGAGCTGGCCGCGGTCCGCGCCCTGGACACCGGCGACGCCGAGGCAGCCCTGGCCGCGCTCGGCCGCCGGGACGGCGTCGACCCGGAAGCGCTGTACCGGTTCGGCGAGCGGGCCGGCTACCGCGTGGCGGTCACCTTGGCGGCCGAAGGACTGGAAGCCGTCTTCACGAAGGGTGAAGCCGGCCAGGCCTACCGCCCGGTGCGGCCGGCGGGCACGCCAGGGTCCTACGCCAACAACCCGGCGGCCCGGCGGGAAACCGGGGCCCTCGTGGCGTCGCTGCGCGCCCACGTGCGCGACCGGCTGCCGCGGTACATGGTGCCGTCGGCGTTCGTCGTCCTGGACAAGCTGCCGGTGCTCGCCTCGGGCAAGCTCGACCGCAAGGCCCTGCCGAGCCCCGAGCGGTTCACCGCCGGACCCGGCCGCGCGCCGCGCAACCCGGTCGAGCAGCTGCTGTGCGAGCTGTTCGCCGACGTCCTCGGCGTCCCGCAGGCCGGGCCGGACGACGACTTCTTCGCCCTGGGCGGGCATTCGCTGCTGGCCACGCGGCTGATCCAGCGCATCCGCGCGGCCGTCGGCGCCGAGGTGCCGGTGCGGGCGGTGTTCGACGCGCCGACCCCGGCCGCGCTCGCGGACGTCCTGGCCGGTGCGGTGACCGGCACCGAACGGCGGCCGCTCGGGCGCGTCACCGAACGGCCCGGACGGTTGCCCCTGTCGTTCGCGCAGCAGCGGCTGTGGTTCCTGCACGGCCTGGAAGGCGGCTCGGCGACCTACAACGTCCCGCTCGTCATGCGCCTGGCCGGCGAGCTGGACGTCGACGCGCTGCGTGCGGCGCTCAACGACGTCCTGGACCGGCACGAGGCGCTGCGGACGGTGTTCCCGGTCGTCGACGGCGTCCCGTACCAGGAGATCCTGGCCGAAGGGACGGTGGAACTCACCGTCCGGGCCGTGTCCGATGTGGACGCGGAGGTCGATCTGCTGGTGCGGGCGGTGTTCGACCTCGGTGCCGGCGTGCCGGTGCGCGCGGAACTGCTCACCGCCGACCCGCGCCGGCACGTGCTGGTCCTGATCGTGCACCACATCGCCGCCGACGGCTGGTCGCTGTCCCCGCTCTGGCGGGACATCGCCACCGCCTACCGCGCCCGCCTCCGCGGTGACGCTCCACAGTGGACGCCGCTGCCGGTGCAGTACGCGGACTACACGCTGTGGCAGCGTGAGCTCCTGGCCACCGAAGAGCCGGCCCAGCTCGCGTACTGGCGCGAAACGCTGGCCGGCCTGCCCGACCGGATCCCGCTGCCGCTCGACCGGCCCCACCCGGCGGTGTCGGCCTACCGCGGCGGGTTCTTCACCTTCACCTGGGACGCCGGGCTCCAGGCCGCGGTCGCCGACCTCGCGCGGGCCTGCGGCGCCAGCCCGTTCATGGTCGTGCACGCGGGCCTGACGGCCCTGCTGTCCCGGCTCGGCGCGGGCACCGACATCCCGATCGGCACCCCGATCGCCGGCCGCACCGACCCGGCGCTGGACGACCTCGTCGGCTTCTTCGTCAACACGCTGGTCCTGCGCGTCGACGCCGGGGGCGACCCGTCGTTCCGCGACCTCGTCGCCCGCGTGCGCGAGCGCAGCCTCGACGCCTACGCCCACCAGGACGTCCCGTTCGAGCGACTGGTCGAAGCGCTCAACCCGGCGCGGTCGCTGGCGCACCACCCGCTGTTCCAGACCATGCTGGCCTGGCAGAACACCCCCGGCGCCGGCGTCGAGCTGCCCGGCCTGACCGTCACCGGGCAGCCCGTGGGCACCGGCACGGCGAAGTTCGACCTCTGGTTTTCCTTCACCGAGCGGGCCGACGGCCTGCACGGCCAGGCCGAGTTCAACGCCGAGGTGTTCGACCGGTCCACCGTCACCGGCCTCCTCGACCGCCTGGAAGCCCTGCTCCGGCAGGTCGCCGCGGCCCCGGACCGCCGCCTCGGCACCCTGGACGTGCTCACCCGGGCCGAGCGCGACGGACTCGAAAAGATCTGGTCAGGGCCGGTCCGGGAGATTCCCGCGGTCACCGTGCCCGAGCTGTTCGCGGCCCAGGTCGCGCGGACGCCGGACCACCCGGCCCTGGTCTTCGAGGACGAGGAACTCACCTACGCCGAACTCGACGCCGTCTCCACCCGCCTCGCCGGGGTGCTGGCCGGGCGGGGCGCCGGGCCCGAGCGCGTGGTCGCTCTGGCCCTGCCGCGCTCGACGCACCTGGTCACCGCCATCCTCGCCGTCCTCAAGACGGGCGCGGCCTACCTGCCGCTCGACCCCGGCTACCCGGCCGACCGCATCGCCTTCATGCTCGAAGACGCGGACCCGGCGCTGGTGCTGGCCGTCGCGGAGACCGCCGTCGCGGGCGCGCTGCTGCTCGACGACCCGGCCACCCTCGCCGGGGTTTCGGACGCACCCCTGGACGTCGTGCTGCGGCCGGAGCACCCGGCGTACGTCATCTACACGTCCGGATCGACGGGCCGGCCGAAGGGCGTCGTCGTCCCGCACGCCGGGATCGTCAACCGGCTGCTGTGGATGCAGGCCGAATACGGCCTCACCGGCGACGACCGCGTGCTGCAGAAGACGCCGTCCAGCTTCGACGTGTCGGTGTGGGAGTTCCTCTGGCCGCTGATCACCGGGGCCACCGAAGTGCTGGCCCGGCCGGACGGCCACAAGGACCCCGCCTACCTCGCCCGGCTCATCCGCGACCGCGCGGTCACGACCGTCCACTTCGTCCCGTCGATGCTCCAGGTGTTCCTCCAGGAACCGGCGGCGGCCGGCTGCACCGCCCTGCGCCGCGTGCTGTGCAGCGGCGAAGCCCTGCCCCTCGACGCCGTCGCCCGGTTCGGCGAGGTGCTGGACGCCGAGCTGCACAACCTCTACGGCCCGACGGAAGCCTCGGTCGACGTCACCTCCTGGCGGACGTCCGGTGCGGACACCTCCGTCCCGATCGGACGTCCGGTGTGGAACACGCGGACGTACGTGCTCGACGCCGCCCTGCGCCCGGTGCCGCCGGGCACCCCCGGTGAGCTGTACCTCGCCGGTGTCCAGCTGGCTCGCGGCTACCTCGGCCGCGCCGGGCTCACTGCCGAGCGGTTCGTCGCCTCGCCGTTCGAGCCGGGCGAGCGGATGTACCGCACCGGCGACCTGGCCCGGTTCCGCCCCGACGGGGTCCTCGAATTCCTCGGCCGCGGCGACGAGCAGGTCAAGATCCGCGGCTTCCGCGTCGAACCCGGCGAGATCGCCGCGACGCTGGCCGCGCACGACGACGTCGCCCACGCCGTCGTCGTCGCCCGCGAAGACCGCCCCGGTGACGTCCGCCTGGTCGGGTATGTCGTCCCGGCCGACGCCTCCGGTACGGCCGAGGAGGAATCCGCGCAGGTCGGCGAGTGGCGCGAGCTGTACGACTCGATGTACTCCGGCGACGGCGACGAGTTCTCCGGCTGGAACTCCAGCTACACCGGCGAGCCGATCCCGCGCGCGGAGATGCGCGAATGGCGCGACGCCATCGTCACGCGGATCCGCGAGCTGTCGCCGCGGCGGGTCCTGGAAATCGGCGTCGGCAGCGGCCTGCTGCTGACCGAGCTGGCCCCGGACTGCGAGACGTACTGGGGCACGGACTTCTCCGCCGAGGTCATCGCTTCCCTGGGCGAGCGCGTCGCGGCCGACCCGGCCCTCGCCGGGCGCGTCGAACTGCGTACCGGCGACGCGGCCGACGTCACCGGCCTGCCGCCGGGGTTCTTCGACACCATCGTGCTCAACTCCGTCGTCCAGTACTTCCCGAGCGGGGCGTACCTCCTGGACGTCGTGCGCAAGGCCCTCGCGCTCCTCGCCCCCGGTGGCTCGGTGTTCGTCGGCGACGTGCGGGACCTGCGCCAGGTCCGGGCGTTCCACACCGCCGTGGCCCAGGCGCGCGGCGGCGGCGTCGAACAGCGCCTGCTGCGGGAGAAGGAACTGCTCGTCGCGCCGGAGTTCTTCGCGGGCCTCGACGGGGTCGCCGCGGACATCCGGGTCAAGCGCGGCCGGGCGGTCAACGAACTCACCCAGTACCGCTACGACGTCGTCCTGCGCCCCGGCACCGCCGCCGCGCCCCAGGTCGAGACGCTGACGTGGGGCACCGATGTGTCCGCTGTGGACGATGTGGTCGCAGGGCGTTGCGACGGCCTGCGCGTCGAAGGTGTCCCGAACGGACGGCTCACCGACGGCGTGAACCCGGAGGAGTGGTACGCCCTGGGTGCGGTCGTCACCTGGTCCGCGGCCGGCGACGGCTCGGTCGACGTCCTGTTCACCGGTGGTGATCCGGCCGGCGCGTTCCGGCCCGGTCCGGATCCGGTCCTGGCCTACACCGGCAACCCCCGCCGGTCGCGGCTGAGCACGGCGTTGCCGGCGCAGCTGCGGGCCCTCGCCGCCGAACGGCTGCCGGAGCACATGGTGCCGTCGGCGATCGTCGTGCTCGACACGCTGCCGGTGACGGCCAACGGCAAGCTCGACCAGCGCGCGCTGCCGGCCCCGGACCGGAGTGCCCCGGTCTCGGACCGCGAGCCGCGGACCCCGGCCGAGCGGCAGCTGTGCGAGCTGTTCGCCGACGTCCTCGGCCTGCCGCGGGTCGGTCCGGACGACAGCTTCTTCGCCCTGGGCGGGCATTCCCTGCTGGCCACCCGGCTGATCGCCCGCGTCCGCACGGAGTTGCGCGCCGAGCTCGAAGTGCGGTCGGTCTTCGAGACGCCGACCCCGGCGGGCCTGGCCGCGGTGCTCGCCACCGCCCGCGGCACCGCGCGGCCACCGCTGGTCCCCGCCCGCCGGCCGGACCTCGTCCCGCTGTCCGGCGCCCAGCGGCGGCTGTGGTTCCTGCACCACCTCGAAGGACCGTCGGCCACCTACAACGTCCCGCTGGTCATGCGGCTGGAAGGCGAACTCGACGTCGACGCGCTGCGCACGGCTCTGTCCGATGTGGCCGCCCGGCACGAGGCCCTGCGCACCCGGTTCCCGCAGCGGGACGGCGTCCCGTACCAGGACATCCTCCCGCCCGGGGGCATCGACCTGCCGGTGCGCGCGGTCGACGACCTCGGCGCGGCGCTGACCGGCCTGGTCCGGGGTTCGTTCGACCTCGAGGAGCACGTGCCGGTGCGCGCGGAGCTGCTGCGGCTCGGTGCTCGCGAGCACGTCTTCGCGCTGGTGTTCCACCACATCGCCTCCGACGGCTGGTCGATGGCCCCGCTGTGGCGGGACATCGCCACGGCCTACGCCGCCCGCTCCGCCGGCGAAGCTCCACGGTGGACGCCCCTGCCGGTGCAGTACGCGGACTACACGCTCTGGCAACAGGACCTGCTCGGCCGCGAGGACGACCCCGGCAGCGTGCTGAACACGCAGCTGGACTACTGGCGGGAGACCCTCGACGGGCTGCCGGACCGGATCGAGCTGCCCCTGGACCGGCCGCACCCGGCGACCGCGACGTTCCGCGGCGAACTGCACACCTTCACCTGGGACGCCGGCCTGCACACGCGGCTGGCCGAGCTGGCCCGGGAGAGCGGCGCCAGCGTGTTCATGGTCGTGCACGCGGCCCTCGCCGCCCTGCTCACCCGCCTGGGCGCGGGCACCGACGTCCCGATCGGCTCGCCCATCGCCGGCCGCACCGACCCGGCCCTGGACGACCTCGTCGGCTTCTTCGTCAACACCCTGGTGCTGCGCGTGGACACCGGCGGCGAGCCGTCGTTCCGCGACCTCCTGGCCCGGGTCCGGGAGCGCAACCTGGACGCGTACGCGCACCAGGACGTGCCGTTCGAGCGACTGGTCGAGGTGCTCAACCCGGCGCGGTCGCTGTCGTACCACCCCCTGTTCCAGGTCATGCTGGCCGGCCAGAACAACGCCCGCGCCGAGGTGACCCTGCCCGGCCTGGCCGTCACCGAGATCCCGGTGACCACCGGCACCGCCAAGTTCGACCTGTCGATCTCGCTGACCGAACGCGCCGCCGGGATCGACGGCGTGCTGGAGTTCAACGCCGACGTCTTCGACCACGAGGGCGCGAACGCGATCCTGCGCCGCCTCGAAGTGCTGCTGCGTGCGGCCTTGGCCGAGCCCGACCGGCCGGTCGGCGCCCTGGACCTCCTCGAGGGTGACGAGCGCGAACGGGTGCTGACCCGGTGGGCCGGATCCCCCGAACCGGCCGGCACCGAGACCTTCCCCGGGATGTTCGCCCGCCGCGTCGCCGAGGCACCCGACGCCGTGGCGCTCGTCTTCGAGGACGTCGAGCTCACCTACGCCGAGGTCAACACCCGCGCCAACCGGCTCGCGCACCTGCTGCGCGACCGCGGAGCCGGGCCGGAGCGGGTGGTCGCGCTGGCCGTGCCGCGGTCGGCGGACATGATCGTCGCCGAGCTGGCGGTGCTCAAGGCCGGCGCCGCCTACCTGCCGATCGACGTCGACTACCCGGGCGACCGCATCGCCTACCTGACCGGGGACGCGGCGCCGGTGTGCGTGGTGACGACCGCGGACGTCGAGGCGAAGCTGCCCGCGGCCCTGCCGCGGGTCCTCCTCGACGACGCGGCGCTCGCCGGGATGTCCACAGAGGACCCGCAGGTCGCGATCGCGCCGGAGAACGCGGCGTACGTCATCTACACGTCCGGCTCGTCCGGCCGGCCGAAGGGGGTCGTCCTCCAGCATTCGGGGGTCGCCAAACTGGTCGCCACCCAGGTCGAACGGTTCGGCGTGGGCCCGCACAGCCGGGTGCTGCAGTTCGCGTCGCCGAGTTTCGACGTCGCCTTCTGGGACCTGTGCCTCGGCCTGCTCTCGGGCGGTCGGCTCGTCGTGGTCCCGGCCGAGCGGCGGGTCGCGGGCCCGGCGCTGACCGAGTACGCGCACGCCCACGGCGTCGACTTCATGATCCTCCCGCCGGCGCTGCTCGACGCCATGCCGGCGGACCTCGACCTGCCGCGCGACAGCGTCCTGCTCGCGGGCACCGAGCGGGTGTCGCCCGAGCTGGTCCGCCGGTGGGCGCCGGGGCGGCGGATGTTCAACGCCTACGGCCCCACTGAGGCGACCACCAACTCGACCCTCGGCGAGAGCGACCCGGCCGAGCTGGCGGACGCGACCGTCGTCCCGATCGGCGTCCCCGACCCCGGCACCCGGGCGTACGTGCTCGACGCCGGGCTGCGGCCGGTCCCGCCGGGCGTGGTGGGGGAGCTGTACCTCGCCGGCTCGGGCCTCGCGCGCGGGTACCTCGGGCGGCCGGCGTTGACCGCCGAGCGGTTCGTGGCGGACCCGTTCGGCTCGGGTGGACGCCTTTACCGGACCGGTGACCTGGTGAAATGGCTGCCGGACGGCCGCCTGGTCTTCCTCGGCCGGGCGGATGACCAGGTCAAGATCCGCGGCTACCGGATCGAACCGGGCGAGATCGAGTCCGTGCTGGCCGAGCACCCGGCCGTCGGGCAGTCGGTGGTCGTCGCGCGGGACGGGCGGCTCATCGCCTACGCCGTGCCCTCGGCCGGGCGGGACGAAGAAGCGGAACTGGACCACGTCGGCGAGTGGCGCGAGCTGCACGAGAACGTCTTCACCGAAGCCGCCTCCGGCGGCCTGGAGGAGAACTTCACCGGCTGGAACTCCAGCTACGACGGCTCCGAAATCCCCTTCGACGAGATGCGGGAGTGGCACGCGGCCACGATCGACCGGATCCGCGCGCTGCAGCCGAAGCGGGTCCTGGAGATCGGGGTCGGCAGCGGCCTGATCCTGTCGCGGATCGCGCCGGACGCCGAGGAGTACTGGGGCGTCGATCTGTCCGAAAAGGCCATCGCCAACCTGCGGCGAGAACTCGCGGCGACGCCGTTCGCGAGCAAGGTGCACCTGGCCGCGCGCCCGGCGCACGACCTGGGTGAACTGCCGGAGTTCGACACGGTGATCATCAACTCGGTCGCCCAGTACTTCCCGAGCGTCGGCTACCTCGCCGAGGTCGTCCGCACGGCCGCGGCGCACGTCCGGCCGGGTGGCGTGGTCTTCCTCGGCGACATCCGGAACCTGCGTTCGCTGCGGGCGTTCCGGACGGCGACCGAGCTGCGCCACGGCCGGCGGGACGTCGCCGCGGTGGACCAGGCCATCGCCCGCGAGGGCGAGCTGGTGCTCGACCCGGACTTCTTCCGGGCCCTGGATCTCGACGGCTTCGGCGACGTCGACCTGTGGGTCAAACGCGGCCACGCGCACAACGAACTGACCCGGCACCGCTACGACGTCGTCCTGCGCAAGGCGCCGCGACCCGCCACCCCCGAAGAGCTGGTCGTTTCCCTGGACGAGCTGGAACAGGCCTTGGCGGCCCGCCCGGCCCGGCTGCGCGTGACCGGCGTGCCGAACGCCCGGCTGTCCGGTGAACTCGCCGCCGTGACCGCGCTGGCCGCGGGCGACCCCGAGGCGGCGCTGTCCGCTTTGGAGGATCGGTCCGGCGTGGATCCCGAGACCCTGCACGACCTCGGCGAGCGGCACGGTTACCGCGTGTACGCGACCCTCGGTACCGACGAGGGTGCCCTGGAAGTCGTGTTCACCACGGGCGAGGCGACGCGGATTCACCGCGGCCGTCCGGTCCGGGCCGCGCTCGAGGCGCTGGGCAACCACCCGGCCGGCCAGCGGGACACGAGCGCGCTCGTGTCGGCGTTGCGGGCGCACGTCCGCGACCGGCTGCCGCAGTACATGGTGCCCTCGGCGGTCGTGCTCCTGGACCGGCTGCCGCTGCTGGCTTCGGGCAAGCTGGACCGCCGGGCCCTGCCGAGCCCCGACAAGCAGGCGGCCGCCGGCGGCCGGGCCCCGCGGACGCCGGTCGAGGAAGTCCTGTGCGGACTGTTCGCGGAGGTCCTCGACACGTCCGTCGGCGTCGACGACGACTTCTTCGCCCTCGGCGGGCATTCGCTGATGGCGACGCGGCTGGTCGCGCGGCTGCGTCCGGTGTTCGGCGTCGAACTGCAGGTGCGGTCGGTGTTCGAGACGCCGACGGTCGCCGGGCTGGCCGCGCTGCTGTCCACCTCGGCTGCGTCGGCCGCCCGGCCGGCCCTCGTCCGCGCCGACCCGCGGCCGGACGTGCTGCCGCTGTCGTTCGCCCAGCAGCGCCTGTGGTTCCTGCACCGTCTGGAAGGCCCCTCGGCGACGTACAACATGCCGACGGCCGTCCGGCTGACCGGCGAGCTCGACGTCGACGCGCTGCGCACGGCTCTGTCCGATGTGGTCGGGCGCCACGAAGCCCTGCGCACGGTCTTCCCGGAAATCGACGGGGAAGCCCGGCAGCTCGTGCTCGACGACGGCACGATCCCGCTGCCGGTCAGCGTCGTCACCGAGGCCACCCTGGCCGACGCGGTGTCCGAGGCGGCCGGTGCGGTGTTCGAGCTGGAGTCGGAAATTCCGCTGCGGGCGGCGCTGCTCCGCCTCGGCGCCCGCGAGCACGTCCTGGTGCTGGTCTTCCACCACATCGCCTCCGACGGCTGGTCGACCGCGCCGCTGTGGCGGGACCTGGCGACGGCCTACACCGCCCGGCGCGCCGGTGATCCTCCACAGTGGACGCCGCTGCCGGTGCAGTACGCGGACTACACGCTGTGGCAGCGGGATGTCCTGGGCGAGCCGGTGATCGAGCCGCAGCTGGCCTACTGGCGCGAGGTGCTGGCGGACCTGCCGGAGCGCATCGAGCTGCCGACCGACCGGCCGCACCCGGCGGAGGCGTCCTACCGCGGCGAGCAGTTCGCCTTCGGCTGGGACGCCCGGCTCCACAGTGGACTCGTCGAGCTGGCCCGCGCCTGCGGCGCCAGCGTGTTCATGGTCGTGCACGCCGGGCTGACCGCGGTGCTCACCCGGCTCGGCGCGGGCACCGACATCCCGCTCGGCACGTCCATCGCCGGCCGCACCGACGCCGCCCTCGACGACCTCGTCGGGTTCTTCGTCAACACCCTCGTCCTGCGCGTGGACACCGGCGGCGACCCGTCGTTCCGCGACCTGGTCGCCCGGGTGCGGGACCGCAGCCTCGACGCCTACGCCCACCAGGACGTGCCGTTCGAGCGCCTGGTCGAAGCGCTGAACCCGGTCCGGTCGCTGGCCTACCACCCGCTGTTCCAGACGATGCTCGCCTGGCAGAACAACGCCGTCGCCGACCTGGCCCTGCCGGGCCTCACCGTCGCGGAGGAACCGGTCCGCACCGGCACCGCGCGCGCGGACCTGACGTTCTTCGTCGGGGAGCGGCCCGGGCACCAGGCCGGGATCCACGGCACCGCGGAGTACAACAGCGACGTCTTCGACCGCGCGAGCGTCGAGGCCATCCTGGAGCGGCTCCGGATGCTCCTGGCCGCCGTCGTCGCCGACCCGGACACCCGCATCGGCGCCGTCGACCTGCTCACCGCGGCCGAACACGAGCAGCTCACACCCGCGCCCGCGACCCCGCTGCCCGCGGAGACGGCAGCCGGGCTGTTCGCGGCCCAGGCCGCGCGGACCCCGGACGCGCCGGCCCTGGTGTCCGGCACCGAACGGCTCACCTACGCCGAGCTGGACGCGCGAGCCACCGCGCTGGCCGGAGCCCTGCTCGTGCGGGGCGCGGGCCCGGAACGCGTGGTGGCGGTCGCGTTGCCGCGGTCGGCCGAGCTGGTCGTCGCCCTCCTGGCGGTGCTCAAGACCGGCGCCGCCTACCTGCCGCTCGACCTGAACCATCCGGCCGAGCGCATCGAGCTGATGCGCACCGACGCCGACCCGCACCTGGTCGTCGCCCGCGAAGGCTTCGGGGACCGGCTCGTCCGGCCGGGTGACACCGGACCGGAACCGGCCTGGCCGCCGATCAGCCCGGACCACCCGGCGTACGTCATCTTCACGTCCGGCTCGACCGGCCGCCCGAAGGCGGTCGCCGGTACCCAGCGCGCCCTGGCCAACCGGCTGCACTGGGGCCGGGACGTCGCTCGGGGCGTGCGCGTGGCCAAGAGCGCACTGACGTTCATCGACGGCTCGACCGAGCTGCTCGGCGGCCTGGTCGCGGGTGACCCGGTGGTCCTCGCCGACGACGTGACGGCCACCGATCCGCATGCCCTCGCCGCGCTGGTGCGGGAGACCGGCGCCCAGGTGCTGACCGTGGTCCCCAGCCTCCTCGACACCTTTGCCGAAGACGCCGAGGCCGGCGCGTTCGGCTCGGTGACCACGTGGATCACCAGCGGCGAACCGCTTTCCGAAGCCTTGGCCGGGAAGGTCGCGGCCCGGTGGCCGTCGGCGAAGCTGGTCAACCTCTACGGCTGTTCGGAGGTCGCGGGCGACAGCCTGGCCCAGGTCTGCGGCCCGGTGGCGATCGGGCGCCCGATCGCGAACACCCGCGCGTACGTCCTCGATGCCGCGTTGCGGCCGGTGCCGCCGGGCGTGCGCGGGGAGCTGTACCTGGCCGGCGCCGGGCTCGCGCGCGGCTACCTCGGCCGGCCGGCGCTCACCGCCGAACGGTTCGTCGCCTCGCCGTTCGAGCCGGGGGAGCGGCTGTACCGCACCGGCGACCTCGTCCGCCGCCGCGCCGACGGGGCGTGCGAGTTCCTCGGCCGCGCCGACCAGCAGATCAAGATCCGCGGGTTCCGCGTCGAGCCGGGCGAGGTGGAAGCCGCGCTCACGGCCGACGCGTCGGTGGCCCGCGCCGCCGTGATCGCCCGGGAGAACCGGCTGATCGCCTACGTGGCGCCGTCGGGTGACCCGGTCGCGCTGCGGGCGTCCCTGGCCGCGCGGCTGCCGGAGTATCTGGTGCCCTCGGCGATCGTCGTCCTGCCCGAGTTGCCCGTGAACGCCCACGGCAAGCTGGACCGCGCCGCCCTGCCCGACCCGGAGGTGCGCACGTCCGGGCGGGTCGCGCGGACCCCGGCCGAACAGGCGTTGTGCGAACTGTTCGCCGACGTCCTCGGCGTCGGTCCGGTCGGCCCGGACGACGGGTTCTTCGCCCTCGGCGGGCATTCCCTGCTGGCGACGCGGCTGGTCAGCCGGATCCGCGCGCTGCTCGGCGTCGAGGTGCCGATCCGGGCGGTGTTCGACGCGCCGACCCCGGCCCGCCTCGCCGAGCTCCTGGACCCGGGCCGGCGCGGCCGGCCCGCGCTGGTGCCGGTGCCGCGCCCCGAGGTGCTGCCGCTGTCGTTCGCGCAGCAGCGGCTGTGGTTCCTCGACCGGCTGGACGGACCGGCCGCGACCTACAACATCCCGTGGGCGTGGGAACTCACCGGCCCGGTCGACGTCGTCGCCCTGCGGGCCGCGCTCGGCGACGTCGTGGAGCGCCACGAGATCCTCCGCACGCTGCTGGTCGAAGCGCAGGGCACGCCGCGGCAGGTCGTGCTCGACCGGGCCCGCCCGGTACTGGTCACCGAGACCATGGCCGCGGCCGACGTCGCCGGGCGCGTCACGGCCGCCGCGTCGTACTGCTTCGCCCTCGACGCCGAGATCCCGGTCCGGGCGACCCTCGTCTCGGCCGGGCCCGACCGGCACGTGTTCGTGCTGCTGGTGCACCACACCGCGGGCGACGGCTGGTCGCTGCCGCCGCTGAAGCGGGACCTCGACACCGCCTACGCGGCCCGGCTCCGCGGTGAGCGTCCACAGTGGACGCCGTTGCCGGTGCAGTACGCGGACTACACGCTGTGGCAACGGCAGCTGTTCGGCCGCGCCGACGACCCGGACAGCGTGCTGGGCCGCCAGGCGGCGTTCTGGCGCGACACCCTCGCGGGGATCCCCGACGAGCTGGCCCTCCCGGCGGACCGGCCGCGCCCGGCGCGGTCGACCGGCCGCGGGGCCGCGGTGCCGTTCACCGTGCCCGCGTCCGTCCACCGGGGACTGCGGGAACTGGCCCACCGCAGCGCCACCAGCACGTTCATGGTCCTGCAGGCCGCGCTGGCCGCGCTGCTCACCCGGCTCGGCGCGGGCACCGACATCCCCCTCGGGACGCCGGTGGCCGGCCGCTCCGACCACGCCCTGGAGGACCTCGCCGGGTTCTTCGTCAACACCCTCGTCCTGCGCACGGACACCGGCGGCGACCCGACGTTCCGCGAGCTCCTGGGCCGCGTCCGTGAGGCCGACCTGGCCGCGTACGCCCACCAGGACCTGCCGTTCGAGCACCTCGTCGAACTGCTCAACCCGCCCCGGTCGCTGGCCCGGCACCCGCTGTTCCAGGTCATGCTCGCGGTCTACCACTCGGGTGCGGAGCCGGAACGGCTGCTCGGGCTGCCCGCGGCCTACCGGGACACCGGGCTGCGGCAGGCGAAGTTCGACCTCTCGTTCGACCTGGTCGAGACAGCCGAAGGCATCGACGGCGACCTCGGATTCAGCCTCGACCTCTTCGACGAGCCGACCGCGCGGACCCTCACCGAGCGCCTGGTGCGGCTGATGACCGCCGTCGTCGCGGACCCGGACCGGCCGCTGAGCCGGATCGACGTCCTCGATGCCCCGGAGCGGGAGCGCATCCTGCGCGGCTGGGGTGCCGGGGCGCCGCTGACGCTCGCGGCGCCGACGGTGGTGGACCGGCTGGCTGCCCAGGTGGCGGCGACCCCGGACGCGACCGCCTTGAGCGACGCCGGTTCGAGCGTCACGTTCGCGGAGTTCGCCGCGCGGACCGACCGCCTCGCCCGCTGGCTGGCGTCGCACGGCGCGGCCCCGGAGCAGGTCGTGGCGCTCGTGCTGCCGCGCTCGGCGGCGGTCGTCGAGGCGATCTTCGGGGTCTTCAAGACGGGCGCGGCCTACCTGCCGGTGGACCCGGACCAGCCTGCGGACCGGATCGCGGCGATCCTCGCCGACGCCGGTCCCGCCTTGGTGCTGACGAGCCGCTCGCTGGCTTCGCCGGTGCCCGGCGCACTGTTCGTCGAGGACATTGTGGACAGTGCGGCGGCGCTGACTCCGCCGTCGCCCGCGAACCCGGCGTACGTGCTCTACACCTCCGGGTCCACGGGCAAGCCCAAGGGTGTGGTCATCCCGCACGCCGGGCTGGTCAACCTGTTCCACAGCCACCGCGAGACGCTCTACCGCCCGGCCGTCGCCGCGGCGGGCGGGCGGCGGCTGCGGGTCGGGCACGCGTGGGCGTTCTTCTTCGACGCGTCCTGGCAGCCGCAGCTGTGGCTGCTCGACGGGCACGAGGTGCACGTCGTCGACGACGACACCCGCCGCGACCCGGACCGGCTGGCGGCGGTGGTGCGCGAGCGCGGGCTCGACTTCCTCGAGCTCACGCCGTCGCACTTCGCGCAGCTGGCCGCGGCCGGGGTGATCGCGGACGGCCGGTGTGCTCTGGGTGTCGTCGGCGTCGGCGGTGAAGCCGTTTCGCAGCCGCTGTGGGAAACCCTGGGCTCGATGCCGGGCACCGAGGCGTACAACCTCTACGGCCCGACCGAGGCCACTGTGGACGCTCTGGTCGGCCGCTTCGGCGACGCCGACCGGCCGGTGATCGGCCGTCCGGTGCACAACACGCGGGCGTACGTGCTCGACGGCGGCCTCTCTCCGGTCCCGGCCGGGGTGCCGGGTGAGCTGTACCTGGCCGGCGCCGGGCTGGCCCGCGGCTACCACGGGCGGCCGGGGCTCACCGCCGACCGGTTCGTTGCCTCGCCCTTCGAGCCGGGGGAGCGGATGTACCGCACCGGCGACCTGGTGCGCTGGCGGCCCGACGGGCAGCTGGACTACCTCGGCCGCACCGACGACCAGGTCAAGGTCCGCGGCTTCCGGATCGAACCGGGCGAGATCGAGACGGCCCTGACCCGGCACGACGACGTCACGCAGGCGCTCGTCGTCGTCCGTGAGGACCGGGGCAAGCGGCTGGTCGCGTACACGACCCCGGCGACCGCAAATCCCGTGCGGCTGCGGGAGTTCCTCGCCCGGTCGCTGCCGGAGTACATGGTGCCGGCGGCGATCGTGCCCCTCGGCGCCTTCCCCGTGACTCCCAACGGGAAGCTGGACCGGGCGGCGTTGCCGGCGCCGGAGTTCGAAACCCGCGGGCGGGCGCCCGGGACGCCCGTGGAGAAGGCCCTCTGCGAGATCTTCGCGGAGGTTCTGGACGTCGCCGCCGTCGGCGCCGACGACAACCTGTTCACTCTCGGCGGCCACTCGATGCTGCTGGTGGTCCTGCGCAACCGGATCACCGAGCGGCTCGGGACCGAGCTGGCCATCGCCGAGTTCTTCCGTACCCCCACTGCGGCGGGCCTCGCCGCGCTGCTGACCCGAGACCCGGAGTAGACGTGCACCGCACCCTGATGAACGCCAAGATCCACCGCGCCACCGTCACCCAGGCCGACCTGCACTACGTCGGCTCGCTGACCATCGACGCCGACCTGATGGCCGCCGCGGACATCGTCGAGGGGGAACGGGTCCAGGTCGTCGACATCACCAACGGCGCCCGGCTGGAGACCTACGCCATCACCGGCGATCCGGGCTCGGGGGTCATCGGCGTCAACGGCGCGGCCGCGCACCTCGTGCACCCCGGCGACCTCGTCATCATCATCACCTACGCGCAGGTCGACGAGGCCGAGCGCGCCGGGCACCGGCCGCGGGTGGTGCACGTGGACGGCGACAACCGGCAGGTCCACTTCGGACACGACCCGGCCGAGCCGGTGCCGGGTGCGCCCGCGCAGCTGTCCGGCCGTGGGCGTTGACACAGTTGCTTTTGCCAGCCTTACCTAAATAAGGTGTGCCTAAGTTGATGGTCTGCGAGAGGTGCTCATGTCCGTGTTCCAAGGCGCTGGGCTCAGCCGGCGTGGCTTCCTGATCGGGGCGGGTGGCGTCGCGGCCGCTGCGGCCCTCACCGCGTGCGGCAGCGGCGATAAGCCGGCGGCCGGGGGTGCGTCCGGCCCGTGGGAGTTCACCGATGACCGCGGCCAGAAGGCGACGCGCGACCAGCGTCCGGCCCGCGTGGTCGCCTACGCCAGCTCGGCCGCGGCGCTGTGGGACTACGGCGTCCGCCCGGCCGGCGTGTTCGGCCCGCAGAAGACGGCCGACGGCGGCAAGGAGATCCAGGCCGGCAACATCGACCTGAACACCGTCACGTCGATCGGCAACGCCTGGGACGACTTCAGCATGGAGAAGTTCGCGGCGCTGAAGCCGGACCTGGTCGTCACCGGCCTGACCGGCACCAAGCCTACGGACATGTGGGTGCTCACCGGCGACCTCGGGCCCAAGGTGCAGCAGGTGGCGCCGGTCGTCGCGCTGTCGGAGTACAAGGTCACGCTGCCGAAGGTGATCGAGCGCTACGCGCAGCTGGCCGTCGCGCTGGGCGGCGACGCGAACTCGGAGACCATGAAGAAGGCCAAGGAGGACTTCGACAAGGCGTCCGAGGACCTGCGCGCGGCGGCGAAGGAGAAGGCCGGCCTGAAGGTCCTGGTGCTGTACGGCGACAAGGACGGCCTGTACATCGCGAAGCCGGAGTTCTTCGCCGACCTCGCGTACTACCGCGAGCTCGGCCTGGAGATCGTGTCCGGCGGCGGCAGCGAGGACTACTGGGAGCAGCTGTCCTGGGAGCAGGCGGGCAAGTACCCGGCGGACCTGATCCTGACCGACTCGCGCTCGTACGCGCTGCCGCGTGCCCAGATGACGCAGTTCCCGACCTGGAACCAGCTGCCCGCCGTGAAGGCCGGCCAGCTCGGCGACTGGTCGGCCGAGCCGCGCTTCAACCACCTGCTCGCCACGCCGGTCATCCAGAAGCTGACCGCGCTGGTGAAGGGTGCCCGCACGGACATCACCGCCTGAGGAGGCCCGCGATGACCAACCCGTTCGAAGACCCGGCCGGGACGTACCTGGTGCTGGTCAACGCCGAGAACCAGCACAGCCTGTGGCCGGAGGCCACCGAGGTCCCGGCCGGCTGGACGACGGCCTTCGGCCCGGCGTCCCGCCAGGACTGCCTGGATTACGTCGAAGCGAACTGGACGGACATGCGCCCCAAGTCCCTGGCCGACGCCATGGACGCCTGACCCTTCCCCCAACCGACACGCCGGGAGCCACGAGCTCCCGGCGTGTCGTCGTCCCACCCCACCCTCCCGGCACGCGAGCCGACCCTCCCGGCACGCGAGTTCCGCCTTCGATCACGCGAGTTCCGTGCCGGATCACGCGAGTTCCGTGCCGGATCACGCGAGTTCCGCGTACCGCAACGGCCGGCTCGCGTGAGCAGAGGGGCGACTCGCGTGCTCGGAGGGGCGTCACGTGTGATCGGGGGGACGACACGGGGTCAGGTGCGTTGGCCGGACCAGGCCGCCCACAGCTTTGCGTACTGGCCTCCCGCCGCGACCAGCTCGTCGTGGGTTCCGGACTCCGCGACCGCGCCCGCGTCCAGGACCACGATGCGGTCCGACGCCGCGGCCTGGGTCAGGCGGTGGGCGACCACCAGCGCCGTGCGGCCTTCGAGGGCCGCCGCGGCGGCCGACTCCAGGACCCGCGAACCCGCGCTGCCCGCCTCGGCCGTGGCCTCGTCGAGGATCGCGATCGGCGGGTCGGCCAGCACCAGCCGGGCCAGGGCCAGCTGCTGCGCCTGCGTCACCGTCAGCTGGTGACCGCCTTCGCCGACGACCGTCGCGAGGCCGTCCGGCAGGGACGACGCCCAGGTCAACGCCCCCACCTTGGCCAGCGCGGCCCGCAGTTCGGCGTCGGTCGCCGACGGGCGGGCGAGCCGCAGGTCGTCGGCCAGCGGGCCCGCGAAGACGTGGACCTCCTGGCTGATCAGCCCGACCGTCCGGCGGGTGCCCTCCGGCCCCAGCTCGGCCAGGGCCACGCCGCCGAGCGTGACCGACCCCGCGCCCGGGCGGTGGATGCCGGCGATCAGCTTGGCCAGCGTCGTCTTCCCGGCGCCGCTCGCGCCCACCAGCGCCACCCGCTCACCCGGGTCGACGCCGAGGTCGACGTCCCGCAGCACCGGGTGACCGTCCACATAGGAGTAGCCGAGGCCCGCGGTCTTCACCGACGCATCCGCCGGCCGTGACGGCTGCGAAGGCGACGCCTCGGCGGGCAGGTCGGCGACGCCGATCAGCCGCGCGAGGCTGGCCGCGGCCGCTTGGGCGTCGTCGACCAGCGCCAGGGCGGTCGTGATCGGCCCGAACAGGCTGTGGAAGTACAGGGCCGCCGCCGTCGCGACGCCGACCGTCACCGCGTCCGTCCCCACCAGCAGGAACCCCGTCGCCAGCACGGCCGACAGCCCGACGAACTCGGCCAGGTTCAGCCGCGCGTAGAACCGCGTCACCAGCCGGATCCCGCGCAGCGCCAGGGAAACCGCGGCGTCGGACCGGTCGCGCACCCGCGCGAGGTGGGTGTCCGCCAGCCGGAACGCCCGGACCGTCTTCGCGCCGCCGACGGTGTCCAGCAGCTGCTGTTGCTGCGCGCCGACAGCCTCGCGCTGGGCGGCGTACAACGGCTTCGCGCGCGGCACGTACCACCGCACGGTCCACAGCTGGATCGGCACGGCCAGCAGCGCGGCCGGCAGGAACCGCCAGTCGAGCACGGCCAGCGCGCCGAACGTCAGTACCACCGTCAGCACCGACCGGCCCAGCTCGGGCAGCGCCTGCCGGACGCCCTCGGCGACCACCGAGACGTCGTTGGTCACGCGGGCGGTGAGATCACCGGACCCGGCGCGCTCGAGCTGTTCCAGCGGCAGGCCCAGGGCACGCTCGACGAACCGTTCGCGCAGCTCGGCCAGGATCGTCTCGCCCAGCCGGGCGACCAGCGAAACACCGATCGCGGTCGCGACGGCCTGCGCGACCGCGACGAGCACCAGCCCCACCACCGGCGTCACCAGCTCGGCCGCGGACCGCCGGGTGGCGACCAGGTCGACGACCCGGCCGAGCAGCGGGGCGGTGAGCAGGCCGATCGCGGTGGCCGCGACGAGCGTCGTGAACGCGGCGGCCGCGCGGCCCTTCTGCCGGCCGGCCAGCTCGCCGACGACGGCGCGGATCCGGCGGCCGTCGGCCACGGGCAGGAGTTCGCGGGTCATGACAGCACCGCCGCTCGGTAGTCGGGACGGGCGGCCAGCTCGGCGTGACTGCCTTCGCCCGCCACGCGCCCGTCGTCGAGCAGGACGACGCGGTCGGCGGCGGCCAGCAGCGCCGGGCTGGTGGTCACCAGGATCGTGGTGCGGCCGCGCCGCAGTTCGGTGAGCCCGGCGGCGATCCGGGCCTCGGTGACCGTGTCGACGGCGGTCGTCGGGTCGTGCAGCACCAGCACCGGCGCGTCGGCGGCGAGCGCCCGCGCGAGGGCCACCCGCTGACGCTGGCCGCCCGACAGGGACCGCCCGCGTTCGGTGACGGCGGTCGCGGCGCCCTCGGGCAGCGCGCTCGCCACCTCGTCGACGGCGGCCGCGGTCATCGCCTCGGCGGCCAGCGGCCCGGCCGTCACGTTTTCCGCGACCGTCCCGGCGAACAGGTCGGCGTCGTGCGCGGCGACCAGCACCACCTCGCGGACCCGGCCGGGGTCCACAGTGGACAGGTCGACCGAGTCGACCGACACCGAGCCGCCCGCGGGATCGGCCGCGCGGCCGAGGCAGTCCAGCAGGTCCGTCGCGGCGGCCGGGTCGGTGGCGACGACCCCGAGCAGCTCACCCGGGCGCGCCTCGAAGCCGACGTCACGCAGGGCGCCGCGGCTCAGCGCGGACAGCTTGACGTGCCCGGCCGCCGGGGCCGGCAGCGTGGCGTCCCCGGCGCCGACGGCGGGCGGCGCGTCGAGGACGCCGGCGATGCGCGCGGCCGACGCCCGGCCCTGCGCGAGTTCGCCGTTGACCCACGAGAAGATCGTGAACGGCGTGATCAGGTACTGCGCCAGCCCGACCGCGGCGACCAGGTCGCCGACGCTGATTTCGCCCGCCGCGGCCAGGTTGCCGCCGACGAGCGCGACCACGGCGATGAAGATCCCGGTGAGCGCGAGCAGCGCGCCGTTGTGCCACGCCTGCGCGCGGGCGGCGCGCAGCGTCGCCCGCAGGGAATCCTGGCTGGTGCGGCGGTAGCGGTCGACGGCGGCGCGTTCGGCGCCGACCCCCTTCAGCACGCGCAGGCCGGCGACGAGGTCGGTGGCGATGCCGGAGGCGAACGCCGAGCGCTCCTGCTCGGCTTCGCTGCGGCGCTCCAGCGGCTTGCCGATCAGGTGCGCCAGGTACAGCATCGGCGGCGTGCCGAGCAGCACGAGCAGGCCCAGGGGCAGCGACATGGTGAGCAGCGCGACGGCGCTGACCAGCAGCCCGGCCAGGCCGGCGACGCCGAACGGCAGCACGCCGTTGACCGTGCCGACCCGCTTCGCGTCCGACGTCGCGATGCTCACCAGCTCGCCCGCGAGGGTGCCGGAGTCGGCGACGCCGCCGGGGTGCAGGACCCGGCGGCCGAGGTCGAGGCGCAGGTCGTGGGCGGCGCGTTCGGCGGCGCGCTCGCCGAAGCGGGCCCCCAGGCGGTAGCTGGTCGACAGCGCGGCGAAGAGCACGCCCAGCACCGCCAGCCACACCAGCAGCGTGCCGATCGAGCCGTTCGCGACGGCTTGGTCGATGATCACGCCGATCACCACCGGTACCAGTGCTTCGCCGCCTTGGTGGCCCGCGGTCAGCAGCGCCGCCGGCACCACCGATCGTCGTTGCCCGGCAACCGACCGGCGGAGGACCTGCCGTCCCGTCGTGCTCACCCGCGCCTCCCTGTCCAGAGCTGGGATAGGTAAGGCTAGTCTAAGTAAAGAAGTTACGGGAATACGGTCGGCTTCGTCTCAGTCCGCGGTTCGGTCGCCGGTTCGCCGAACCGGGCCAGCGCGAGCGCGGCCACGACGGCGAGGGCGAACCCGGCGATCGCGACGCCCGCGAACCCCGGCCGGGTGCGGTCGCCGAGGACCAGCACCCCGACCAGCGACGGGAACACCGTTTCGCCCAGCACCATCATCGCGGTCGAGGTGGTGACGCTCCCGCGTTGCAACGCCGTCGCGTAGAACAGCATGGCCAGCCCGCCGGCGACCGCGACGGTGTAGGTCGCGGGGTCGGTGAGCAGGTCCAGCGGCGCGAGGCTGGGGATGATCCGGCCGGCGATCGCGACGACCCCGAAGCACAGCCCGGCGACGAGCCCGAGGGCGGGCGTCCGGATCCGGCGGTTCGCCTTGCCCGCGACGACTCCGGCCACGCCGAGCACGGCGACCGCGCCGATCAGGGTGAACCGGAAGCCGAGCCCGACCGGATCGGAGCCTTCGCTTTCGGCGGCGGCGCCGAGCAGGGCCAGTCCGGCGCACACGACGGCGACGGCCCCCCATTCCCGGCGGCCGAGCCGCACGCCGAGGAACCGCGCGGCGACGGCGGTCACGGCGAGGCTCGCGGCGAGCGCGGCCTGCACGACGAACAGCGGCAGCACGTGCAGGGCGGCGATCTGCGCGACGAACCCCAGCACGTCGAGCGAGAGCCCCAGCACGAACTTCCACTGGCCGAGCACCCGGGCCAGCAGTTTCGGGTCGACGCCGTCGGCCCCGGTGTCCGTGGCCCGCGCGGCGACGGACTGCATCACCGAAGCCACGCCGTACGCGCATGCCGCGCCGAGGGCGCAGAGCAGTCCCCACCACATGCGGGTCACTCTATTTGGCGCGGATTCTGTCGGACCGGTGCGGTACGTTGCGGCCATGTCGAACACGAGTTCGAAGACCTACCGTCGCTGGCCGGCTCGGCTGGCCGGCGACGAGCTGCGCCTGCAGCTGGAGTTCCTGCAGTTCCTCCGCGCGACGGCGGTGAACAAGCTGGCGGGCCTGCCGCGCGAGCAGGCGGTGGCGACCCTGCTGCCGACGTCGCCGCGGACGAGCGCGCTGGGCGTGGTGAAGCACCTGACGGCGGTCGAGCGCTGGTGGCTGTGCATCGAGGCGGGCGGGGTGGACCTGCCGTCGCTGTGGGCGGGCAGCCCGGACCCGAGCTGGGACGTGTCGGAGCAGGACACCCCGGCCTCGGTGGTGGCGGCGTACAAGGCGGAGTGGGCGAGGGCGGAGAAGGCTCTGCGCGGCCTGGGCCCGGACGACCGGACGCGGCGGCGGTCGGAGTTCACGGTGCGGTGGGTGGTGGCGCACGTCGTGCAGGAGACCGCGCGGCACGTGGGGCATTTGGACGTGCTGCGGGAGCTGGTCGATGGGGAGGTGGGTGAGTGAG
>NZ_PPHG01000086.1 GCF_002904295.1 Amycolatopsis sp. CA-128772 | reverse complement strand
CGGAAACTCGTGTGCACCTCACCCGCGTTGTCGAGGAACAGCGGTTTGCGCGCGGGCAGCGGGTCGTGGGCGTCCTTCGAGAGGTCGCCGTCGATGCGCCAGACGCGCTGCGGCGGCTCGCGCCGGTCGAACCGGACGTTGAGCTCGAAGCTTTCGCACAGGAATTCCGGCGTGCAGCAGTAGAACGGGGCCGGCAGCTCGGCCAGCCGGATGCGGAAGAAGAACTCGTGCTGGTCCCCGGCGTCGAGCGGCTGCGGCGGCCGCAGGGTGAAGGCGACGCGGGTGGAGCTGACCAGGCGCACGGAGTGCACCTCGCCGCCGGCGACGACGTCGATGCCGAGGCCGGACAGGTCCGGCGGGCTCGTCGTGCTGGCCGGGCGGGCGAGGGAGATCGCGTGCTCGATCTCGGCCAGCCCGGCGACGTGGCTGACCACCTTGCGGGTTTCGAACACCTCGGCGGCGGTCCCGGTCAGGGTCAGGTTGACCGCGAGGTCCGAGGTGTGCCAGGGACCGTCCTGGCTGTTCGCCGAAACACCCCCGAACGGCGACGGCGCCCCGTACGCGGCTTCGGCGATCAGGTAGATCACGTCGTCGGCGCGACGCTGCATGGTGCGCACGTTGCGGTCGGCCCCGGTGCCCAGCAGCTCCAGGCGCTGGGTGTAGCGCTCGTTCGCGCCGGTGCCGAAACCCAGCACGATCCGCGCCGTTTCCCGCTGCGACCCGGGCAGTTTCTCGATCAGCCGGCGAAGCGTGTCGACGACCTTGCCGCGAACCGTTCCGGCGTTGTCCTCTTCGCGGACACCGCACACTTCGCGCAACCGTTCGCCGGCGATTGCGGGCAGGTTCTTCGCCTGGACACCGAGCCCCTTGCGAAGCAGTTTCAGCTCCGCCGACAAGGCGTCGACCTTCACCTCAGAGCCCCTCCGCACCGCCGACGGCTCGCCGCCTTGCGGCACCTCCGCACGTCGCTTCACCCGTTCGAGCATCGCCTCCACATCCGTGCGCGCGCTCAGCTCGCGCGCCAGCTCGGCATCGGCCTGCCGCAGAACAGCCTCCACCTCGGAGTGCTCATCGTCAGTCACGACAGACCTCCCTCCAACCTCAGCTTTTCCGCGATGTCCGCCAAGCCATAACGTCGGTGCGAACGAACTGTTCCCTCGCTGATCCCCAGGTTCTCCGCGATCTCGCCATCCTCGACGCCGTCGAGCCAAGCCGAAAGCACCTCACGCCGCCGGAGGGACAGACCAGCCAGCAGCTGGGTCACCCTCGTTTTGGACTCGTGTTCGATGACCGGATCATCGTCGTAGTGCCGCAACGCCGGGTGCCGGTCCTCGATGTCTTCGGGCAACACGTCGAGCTGCTGCTTGACGATCGTCAACGCGTGCCCCCGCGCCGTTGCCCGGACCCAGCTGACCGGGTAAGAGATCTTGTTCCAACGCTCGCACAGGGTGGTCATCGCCTGTTCCACGGCCTCCGACGCGCAGTCCGGGCTGAAACCGAGCCGGACGAGGTGCTGGATCTCCGAGAGCACACGCGCGCGGAAGAACGCCTCGAAGGCATCCATCGCGTCATCCGCCACCGTAGGCTCCTCCTCCGATCCATCGTCCCCCGTCGAGTCCGGCACCCGGCTCAACCCACCACATGGCTTCGGTCACGATCCGACGTCAACGCCGGCGACCGAGTACCACCGCGAGCAGCACGATCAGGCAGGCCGCGATGACGACCACCGCGACCGACTGCGTGGCGACGTAGAGGCCGCTCAGCGCAGCGACGGCTGCATTGCTGACGATCACGAAGACGTCCTTGCCGTCCCCGGGATCCGGGTCTTGCGGAGGCTGGTTTCCGCGGTTTGGTGCGAGGCTCATGTAGTCCTAGAGGAGAAACCGCCTCTTCCGTGCAATCCGCGCCGGCGCACCCGGAAAACATGAAAGAACTTCGGCTACTTGCCGGTACGTTCACCCCCACCCGGCTGGTGGACCAGCTGCCATGTCGTCGACCTCGAAGGCCCGCCTCGCCGTGGCCGGTGCCGCCTCTGCCGCTCTGCTGCTGCTCGGGAGCGCCGGCGTCGCCGATGCCCGGCCCGGCAGCGACGCGCAGGCCGTGGCCGCCGTTGCTGATCCGGCCTATGCCACCTGGATCGCCGATGTCGCCGCCGTCACCACGCCCGCCGCCGGGTATCTCGAGCAGCGGCTGGGTGTGCCCGGTGGGCGGAACGCCGTTGTGCTCGACATCGACAACACCAGCCTGGAGACCTACTACTCCGGCGGGATCACCACCCCGGCCGTCAAGCCCGTGCTTGCGCTCGCCACCCTGGCCAAAGCCAAGGGGGCCGCGGTCTTCTTCGTCAGCGATCGCACCGAACTGCTGCGGTGGCCCACCGAAGGGAACCTCAAGGCGGTCGGGTACGCCTTCGACGGGCTCTCCCTGCGGCCGCTGTTCACCTTCGATCCCGTGCAGGCCACCAAGACCAAAACGCGGGCCGCCATCGACCAGGCCGGCTACACCATCGTCGCGAACGTCGGGAACAACCTTACCGATCTCGATGGCGGCCACGCCGAACGCACCTTCAAGCTCCCCGACTACAACGGCGTCCTTCCCTGACGCTCAGGCGACCGGCGCGATCGTCTCCCCCGCGACCGGCGGGCAGGTGAGCAGCCGGTGCTCACCGGCCCCCGTGTCCACCACGCACGCCAGCAACCGCACCGCCTCTCGGCCCAGCGCCCGGCGCGGCACCTCGAAGCCGCTGACCTCCGGGCCCGCCGCTCCGTCCGGCGGGCGGCCCAGCACCGCCAGCGAGACGTCGCCGGGGACCTTCGCCGCCGCTGCGAGCAGGACCCGCTGCGTCGCGGCGAACACCGCTTCCTCGACCACCAGCGCCGTCACGCCCTCGGCGAGCCAGCCGCGGACCACCGCCGCGTCGAGGTCGGTGCCGTCGGTGCGGACCACCAGGCCCGTTCCGGTGCGGATGCCGCGTTCGCGTTCGCGCGCCGCCGCCGTGTCGGCCGGCTCGCGCAGGTAGCGGACCCGGTGGTGGCCCGCCCGCGTCAGCCGGGCGATCACCTCCGCCGAAGCCGATGCGTAGTCCACGTCGACGCAGGGCACGCGGGCGTCCGGGCGGCGTCCGATGTGGACGACCGGGAAGCCGGTTTCGAGCAGCTCGCCCGGGACGGGGTCACCGAGGAACAGGCAGCCGTCGGCGAGGCGGGTGCGGCGGACCGGCGCCGGGCCCGGCGCGGTGAACATGATCAGGTCCTTGCCGAGCGCGGCCGCCTCCGCTTCGACGCCGGCGAGCACCGGCTGGTGCGCCTCGAACGCCGGGGTGGCCGCGCAGATCCCGAAGAGGTCGTGGCACGCCGGGCGTTTCACCAGCGGATCGGCGTACCCGAGCCGCCGGGCGGCCTCCAGCACCCGCCGCCGCGTCGACTCCGCCAGCCGGATCCCGGTGCGGTTGCCGCCCAGCACGACCGACACCGTCGCCTGGGAAACCCCCGCCACGCGGGCGATGTCAGCCTGCCGCACCCTGCCCATCGGGTACCTCGCTCGCCGGTCGCGGGGACAGCTGATCCGATTCAGCGTGCTGCCGGGCCCCGGGACCGTCAACGGCTTTGCCCGATACTCCAGCGGATCCGGCCCGCACTTACCGAGGGACCGCGGGTGGCAGGATGCGGCCATGCCTTCCCTGCCCCTCGACGGCGTCACCGTCGTGTCGTGCGAACAGGCCGTCGCGGCGCCGCTGGCCACCCGGCACCTGGCCGACCTCGGCGCCCGGGTGCTCAAGATCGAGCGGCCCGGCAGCGGCGACTTCGCCCGCGCCTACGACGAAACCGTGCACGGCCTTTCCAGCCACTTCGTCTGGCTCAACCGGTCCAAGGAAAGCGTCACGCTCGACCTCAAGAGCGACGCCGCCCCCGGCGTGATGGCCGCCCTGCTGGACCGCGCCGACGTGTTCGTGCAGAATTTCGCGCCCGGCGTCGCGGACCGGCTCGGGCTCGGCGCCGCGGCCCTGCGCGCCACCCGGCCGCGGCTGATCACGTGCTCGGTGTCGGGCTACGGCTCGACCGGGCCGTACCGCGACGCGAAGGCGTACGACCTGCTCATCCAGTCCGAAGCCGGGCTGGTTTCGGTCACCGGGTCCGCGGCGGAACCGGCCAAGAGCGGCATCCCGGCCGCGGACATCGGCGCCGGGATGTACGCCTTCTCCGGCATCCTGTCCGCGCTGTACGACCGCGAGCGCACCGGGCACGGCACGGAACTGGAGGTCAGCCTGTTCGACTCGCTGATCGAATGGATGGGTTTCCCGCTCTACTACACCGGTTACGGCGGGACGCCGCCACCGCGCACCGGCACCAGCCACGCCGCGATCGCCCCGTACGGGACGTTCGCCGCGGGCGACGGCACCGAGCTGGTGCTGGCCGTGCAGAACGACCGCGAGTGGGCGGCGTTCTGCGAGCACGCGGTCGCCCGCCCGGACTGGGTCACCGACGAGCGGTTCGCCACCGGCAGCGCCCGCGTGGTGAACCGGACCGCGCTCGAACGGGAGATCGACGCCATCTTCGCCACGCTGTCCGGCCCCGAGCTGGAGGCCCGGCTGACCGCCGGCCGGATCGCGCACGCCCGCCGCCGCGAGCTCCCCGACGTCCTGGCGCACCCGCAGCTCACCGCGCGCGACCGGTTCGCCGAGGTACCGACCCCGGCCGGCCCGATCCGGGCGACGCTGCCGCCGATCACGGTCCCCGGCCGGGCACCCCGGATGGACGCGGTGCCGGCGCTGGGCGAACACACGGACGCGGTCCTCGCGGAATTCGGCTTCGACGCGGAGGCGTTGCGGCGTCGGGGATCGGTGTAGCGCGACGGTCCGCCGCGGCGGACCGTCATTCGCCGAGGATGCGCCGGGCGCGGGCCACCACCGGCTTGTCCACCATCCGGCCGTCCACAACGGACACCCGCTCCCCCGCCGTCAGGACCCGGCGCGCCCACGCGCGTTCCGCCTCCGTCGGGGCGAACGCCGCCCGGACCGGGGCCACTTGACGCAGATGGAAGCAGAGCTTGCCGCCGAAGCCCAGGCGGCGGGCGTAGCGGGCGTCGGATGCCAGCCGCTCGTCGTCGTCCAGATCCGTGGTGACGCCGTCGATCGGTGGCGCCGGCCCGGCCGCCGCCGACGCGATCACCAGCCGCGAACGCGCGTAGGCGAACGGCTCACGGTCGTCCGGGTCCACGCCCAGCTCCGCCGCCAGGTCGACGCTGCCGAAGGCCAGCCGGGTCACCGACGGCACCGCGGCCAGCTCACCGGCGCGTTCCACCCCCAGTGCCGTCTCGGCCAGGGCCACCACCTCGCGGAACCCGGCCAGTACCCCGGGTGTCTCCGCCTTCGGCACCACCACCGGGACATCCCGCGCCGCCACCAGTTCGGCGTCCGCCTCGAACCACGGGGTGCCCGGCGCGTTGATCCGGACCGCCGCCCGATGACTCTCGAGCCACTCGCTCACCGAAGCCCGCGCGGAGTCCTTGTCCGCCGGGGCGACGGCGTCCTCCAGATCCAGGAGCACGACGCCGGCGCCGCCGGCCACGGCCTTGCCGAACCGCCCGGGCCGGTCGCCGGGCACGAACAGGAAGGTCGTCGCGGCCAGCCGGTCACCATAACGGGTATGGGGTCCGGCGGCGCCGGACTGCGTGATCGCCCGATGCGGGCGGGGTGCCCTCAGGCCGATCGTCGGTTCGACGACGAAAGGAGCCGCCATGCGAGGCGACTGGATCCACGACTGGGTGCAGGTCGAGCTGGACTACCGGGCGGGGGAGCCCCCGGCGCCGCTGGTGCGGGCCGCGAAGGAGCGCCGGCCGGGGAAGTCCCGGTGGGCCGGGTGGCTGCGGCCTCGCCGGGTCCGGGTGCGTCAGGCGTGACGGCGGTCAGCGGGCCGCGGCGTGGACCCGCTCGACGACCGGGAGCAGACCGTCGAGCCCGGGGCGGACCGCGTCCGCCACCGCCGGGTCGTGCGGGTCGGGCGTGGCGGTTGATCCACACGCGCGGGATGGGTCTCACCGATCAGGTCGCGGTCGCAGTTGGTCAGCAGCGCCAGGCGCCAGCCCGCCTCCCGCAATCCGGCGAGCGCCGCCCGGGTGTCCGGGAACACCGGCCAGTACGGCAGGCCGGTCCCGAGCACGGACGCGTCGTCGGGCACCAGCTCCAGCCCGGCTTCGGCCGCGGTCCGGCGCAGTGATTCGGCCAGCACCTCCCGGTACCGCCGCACCGGCGTTTCGGCCTGCACCTGCGGCTCGAACCGGTTGTAGACCTCCAAGAGCTCGCCGCCGCGGCCGGGGAAGAGCAGCTCGATGCCGGTGGCCATGCCGTGCCGCCAGTCCACCAGCGTGCCGAAGCAGTCGAACGTCGCCCAGCGGATCATCGTGCGCGCTCCTCCCGGCCGGTCAGGTCGCGTCGATCTTCGCCGACCCGGTGGCGGTTCGCGACCGGCAGCCACCAGCCACGCCGCCCGGAACTCGCACGCCCCTCGAGCAGCAACCTTCCCGCTCGTGTTGCGGAAGCGGTTCTCCGGGTCGTTGAACAGCCGGTTCGTGCTGTCCGTCCACACGGGAAGCTGCGCCAGGCAGTAATCGGCCAGGGCAGTGAAGCTCCCGGGCAGCGCCGCGGTCGGCCGTCGCGCGACCCGGTGATGGTCAGGAAGCGTGACCGGCTTGCCCGGCCAGGTACTGCCGGAAGGTGATCACGCCGTCGCGGTGGCCGGGGGTCAGGTGGCCGCCGTCGGCGTAGGCCCGGAATGTCTCCCCCGGCACCTTCACCGGCAAGATCCGCCGGGGCCGGCCGCTCGCTTCGCCGACCGCCGCCGCCAGCTCCGCCGCCGTGAGGATCTCCGGGCCGCCGAAGTCGGGTGCCCGGCCCGCCGGCTCGGCCAGGGCGAGGTCCGCGAGCCGGTTCGCCACGTCGCGGACGTCCACCGGCTGGAACGAGACCCGGGGCACCGGCACCACCGGCAGCCGGGACGCGCCCGCCAGCAAGCCGCGGACCAGGCCGTGGAACTGGGTGGCGCGCTGGATCGTGGCCGGCAGCCCTGAAGCGGCGATGAGCTCCTCGGTCTCGCGCTTGGTCCGGTAGTAGCCGAGCGGCACGCGGTCGACGCCGACGATCGAGACGTACACCAGGTGCGGGGCACCGGCCCAGCGCGCCGCCTCGACGAGCGTGCGGGCGAGGGCCGCTTCGCGCCCGAGGTAGTCGGTGGCGCAATGGACGACCACGTCCATCCCCGCCACCGCGCTGTCGATGCCGCGGCCGGTCCGCAGGTCGCCCCGGACGACGTCCGGGCCCGGGCGCCGGCTGAGCACGCGAACCTCCTCCCCCGCCGCCCGCAGCCGCGCCCCGACCGCCGAGCCGAGCCGACCGGTCCCGCCCGTGACCAGGATCCGCACGCCGACCACCTCCAGCGCCATCCTGGCACGGCTCGGGCCCGCCGGGAACGGCTTCCCGGCGGGCCCGCCCAGCCCTGCGTCAGCTGCGGTTGATGGTGAACGTGGTGGTGCGGTTGCGGATGTCTTCGGCGTTGTCGCTCAGCGTGAGCCCGGTGAAGGTCGCCGAGCCGACGGCCGGGCCCTGGCCCGGTTCCGGCAGCTCGTTGACCCAGACACCGATCCCGGACTTCGCGTCGAAGGCGTCCCCGCTGCGGTGGGCGCCGGTGATCGACACGTTCGCCAGCACGGTGTCCTCGACCGGGTGCTCCGGCGTGGTGCCGTCGTACTTGGTCTGGAACATGATGCCGCTGTAGGTCGGGCTCTGGATGTCCACATCGGACACCCGGATGCCGCGGAACTCCTTGGACGCGGAGAACAGCCAGATCGCCGGGAACGCCTGCTGGCCCCAGAAGTGGCCGCCGTCCCGGACCAGCGAGGCGTTCTGGACCGTCGTCGGCTGCGGCCCGAACCCGAGGAACGGGTAGCCGAAGTCGAGCGAGCTGATCGTGATCGCCGAGTACGTCAGCGTGTCCGCGATGTAGAGGTTCCGGAAGGTGTTGCTGTACCCGCCGTACACCGCCAGCCCGGCTGCACGCCAAGGCGTGAGCGCGGTCAGGTTCTCGAACACGTTGTCGTACTGGTTGCCCTGGTTGAGGTCCGTGGCGGCGAACAGCGCGAAGCTGTCGTCCCCGGTGGACCGGGCCTCGTTGTTGGTGACGTGGTTGCCGGTGCTGCCGTTGGTGAGGTTGACGCCGTCGGCGAAGGTGTCGCGGATCCGGGAGTTCTTGATCGTGGTGTTGTCCACGTTCGTGCCCCAGACCATCACCACCTGGTGCTCGACCCAGATGTTGTCGATCGTCAGGTTGGCGACGTTCGTCAGGTTGAACACCTTGCCGGGGCCGTCGATGCGGGAGGTGTAGTTGCCGAAGACGGCGAACCCGCTGAACGTCGAGCCGTTGGCGCTCGCCTGGACGTCGACGCCGACGTCGGTGTTCTCCTGGCCCGAAGGCGCGGAGAACTTCGTGAACCACGGCCCGGCGCCGGTGACCGTGACGGCCTTGCCGTAGACGTTCAGCTTGCTCGACAGCGAGTAGTTCCCGGCCGGCAGGTAGACGCCGGTGAGCGTGCTGTCCTGCCGGACCTTGTCGAGGGCGTTCTGCACGTCCTGCTGGGTGAACCCGGCGGGCACCGCGAAGCGCGCCGGATCGGGGTTGGCGACGGCGGTGGCCTGCTCGAAGTTGACGAAGTCGAGCGCGTAGTTCGTGGTGTTCGCCGCGTCCTTCTGCAGCTTGATCCGGCTGCCGGCGGGCACGGTGGTGCCGAGCAGCGCGCTCGCCTCGTCGTAGATGTGCCGCGGCCCGGCGCCCGGCGAGTTGCCCGGGCCGGTTTCGGCGCCGTAGAGCCACGCGTAGTGCGAGGTCAGGTCGATGGCCTTGAGGAACGTGCCGTTCACGTAGACGTTCAGGGTCGCGTTGATCCCGCCGCCGCCCGCGCTGTCCGGGATGGAGAACCGCGTGACGAGGGTGTTGGTCGCCGCGCGGGTGGTGAACTCGACCGACGAGCCGGTCGAGTTCAGCGTGACGGCCCTGCGGCCCGACGCCTCGCCGGCGAGGTCGCCGATCGTGCGGTTCGGGCCGACCACGGCCGCGCCGCCCGCGAGGACGCCGTCTTCGGCCTCGTACACGTCGTAGGGCATGTTCGCGCCCCGGCCGGCGAACAACGACTGCGTGCTGGTGTTGTTGCCCTGCTTGACGGGCAGCTCGTTGGCGTCGTTCGCGACGACCGTCTTGACGGTGTACCGGCCGTTGACCGCGGTCCAGGTGCCGACGGTGACCGGTGCCGCCGTGGCGCCGGCGGCGATGGTCCCGGTGTAGCTGCCGGTCAGCGTCTTGACGACGGTGCCGTTCTGGTCGGTGATCGTCACCGTGACGCCGTGGGCACCGCCCGCGGACGCGACCGTGCCCTGGTTGCGCAGGGTCGTGGTGAACGTGACCGTGGTGCCCGCCGACGGGTTGCCCGGCGACCACGCCGTCGCCGCGACGAGGTCGGAGCTCTGCACCGGGCTCACGACCAGCGCCGTCGAGCTCGTGTAGGAGTTGTTGGCCTCGTTCTGTTCGATGACGGCGTTGGCCTCGTCGGCCTTCGCGGTCAGCGGGTAGCTGCCCGCGTCCCGGGTGCCGATGTTCGCCGACACGGTCGCCGAGGCGCCGGCCGCGAGCGCGCCGACGTTCGCCGTGCCGACCTTGGCCGTGCCGAGGTAGAAGTTCACGTTCGTGGCGCCCGAGGCCGCCGTCCCGGCGTTGCGGACGGTCGCCGAGGTGGTGATCGCGTCGGTCTCCACGGGGTTCTGCGGCGACCAGGAAACCCCCGAGACCGTCAGGTCCGGGTTGGGCGCGGGGACGCCGAAGACCTGGAACTCCGCGACCTGCCCGCCGCCCGCGCCGGAGTTGGCGGTGACGCGCAGGCGGACGTCGGCGGCGCGGCCGGACAGCGGGATCGTCACGGTGTTGCCGGTCGCCGGGCTGAAGCTGTAGCTCTGCGCGGCGGCGAGGGTGGTGAAGGCGGCCGCGCTCTGCTCACGGCCTTCGACGGCGATCGTCTGGGTCCGCGGGCCCCACGCGGGGTCGGGGTTGAGCTTCACCACGACCTGGTTCACGTCGGCGTTCGAGCCGAGCGCGACGGTCAGCAGGTTCGGGTACGTCCCGCCGCCGCCTTCCCAGTAGGTGGTCAGGGAGCCGTCGTCGGCGTTGCCCGCGACGTACGTCCATTCCGTGGAGGACGCCGTGATCGGCTTGCCCAGCGCCAGGTTCGTGCCGGCCTGCGTGCCGGTGCGCGTCACGGTGTTGCTGTTCGCCGACTGGTTGCCGGCGGCGTCCTTCGCGCGGACGTAGTACGCAACGGTCGTACCGTCGGGCTGCGTGTCGGTGTAGGTCAGCACGTTCCCGGCGACGCTCCCGCGGAGCTGGTTGTTCGCGTAGACGTCGTAGCCCGCGACGCCGGTGTTGTCGATCGACGCCGACCAGGTGAGCCGGATCTGGCCGCTGGCCGGCTGGGTGTAGGCGAGGTTGCCGGGCGCGGACGGCGGCTGGGTGTCCCCGCCGGCCGGGCCGTGCACCTCGAACTCGGACAGCTGGGCGGCGGGCCAGCCGGTGTTGGCGCTGACGTTGAGCCGGACGTACCGGGGCTTGCCGGTGACGTCCACGGTCACCGTGTTCGCCTTGGCCGGGTCGAACACGTACCCGGCCGAGGGCTTCAGGTCGGTGAAGGTGGTCCCGTCGGTGCTGCCCTGGACGCCGAAGGTCTCGGTCCGGGCGCCCCAGTCCGCGGGCAGCTTGAGCACGAGCTGGGCGACGTCGGCCGGAGCACCGAGATCGGCCTGGACCCACTGCGGGAACTGGTTGTTCGCGCTTTCCCAGTAGGTGGCCGGGTTGCCGTCGCCGACGTTCGCCACGGGATAGCCGGCGAGCTGGCTGCTCGCGGTGTAGACCGCGGACGCGGCTTGGCCGGCCGGCCGGCCCACGGGGGCGGCGGCCGGAGTTGCGCTCGCCGGCGCGGCGGCCGTGGCCAAGAGCAGGGACAGGGCGGCCAAGGCGGCCGCGGGGGACAACACACGCTTCGTTCTCATGCGGTTCCTCTGATCCGGGGAGGGGAGGGAGACGAAACCGGAATCTTCCGGACAGCTGCAGTGATTTACCGATCATCTGTCAGGTTCTTGCACTGATTCGTTCAAGAGTTACAGTGACGCGGGTCTCAAGTCAACGTCCGGGCACGAGAAAGGCCTCCTCGCCGCGAAGCGAGGAGGCCTTGGTCGGGTCAGCTCAGGCGCGAACGGCACCCAGCCGGATCGCCCGGGTGCCCGGCGCGTCGACCGGGTCGCCGCAGTGCGCGCAGACGGTAACCGGGACGAGCACCTCACCGCAGGCGTGGCGCCAGAGCGTGGGCGGTTCACCCTGGTGGACGTACCGGTCGCCCCAGGCCATCAGGCCGAGCAGGATCGGCTGCAGCGCGCGGCCGGCTTCGGTCGGGTGGTACTCGTGCCGCGGCGGGTGGCTCTCGTACTGGACCTTCTCGAGCACGCCGGCGTCGACGAGCTTGCGCAGCCGCGCGGCCAGGATGTCGCGGCTGGCGCCGGTGTTCTCGGCGATCTGGTTGAACCGCCGCTCCCCCAGCATGATCTCGCGCAGGGCCAGCAGGCTCCACCGTTCGCCGACCACCTCGAGAGCTTCGGCGACCGAGCACTCGCGACCACGCCGGACCATGCCACCTCCACGGATTGAAAACCCAACCTAGCACGTCAAGCTCCTGTGACTTGACGAACACGTAAGTTGTGGAATCCAACTCGGGGGGCGTATACCGGGAACACCCCGATCTGCGAGGAGGCAGACGCCATGACGGACGCGGTGATCGTCGACGCGGTACGAACGCCGATCGGCAAGGGCAAGCCGAACGGCACCCTCGCCGGGGTCCACCCGGTCGACCTGCACGCCCACGCCCTGCGCGCGCTGGTCGAGCGCACGGCCCTCGACCCGGCCCGCATCGACGACGTCATCAGCGGCGCGGTCGGCCAGATCGGCGAGCAGAGCATGAACACGGCCCGCTGGGCGGCCCTGGCCGCCGGCCTGCCGGAATCGGTCCCGGCGGTGACGATCGACCGCCAGTGCGGCAGCAGCCAGCAGGCCATTCACTTCGCCGCGCAGGGCGTCATGGCCGGCTCTTACGACGTGGTGATCGCCTCGGGCGTCGAGTCGATGAGCCGGGTACCGATGGGCAGCCAGGCGGCCGGCCGCGACCCGTTCGGCCCCCAGGTCGCCGCCCGCTACCCGGACGGCCTGGTCCCGCAGGGCATCAGCGCGGAGCTCATCGCGGCGAAGTGGGGCTTCACCCGGGCCCAGCTGGACGAGTTCGCCGCCCGAAGCCACCAGCGCGCGGCCGAGGCGTGGTCGGACGGCAGGTTCGCGCGCGAAGTGGCCCCGCTGAAGGCCCCCACCCCGGACGGCGCCCTCGTCGACGTGACCACCGACGAGACGGTCCGGCCCGCCACCACCCCGGAGATCCTGGCCGCCCTGAAGCCGGCGTTCCGCACGGACGTCTGGGAGCAGCGCTTCCCCGACCTCCACTGGCACATCACGGCGGGCAATTCCTCCCCGATCAACGACGGCGCGGCCGCCCTCCTCATCACCAGCCCCGAGACGGCGAAGGCCCTGGGCCTGAAGCCCCGAGCCCGGATCCACAGTTTCGCCGTGGCCGGCGACGATCCCCTGCTGATGCTGACGGGCATCATCCCGGCCACCCACCAGGTCCTGGCCAGGGCGGGCCTCACCCCATCGGACATCGACGCATTCGAGGTCAACGAGGCATTCGCCAGCGTGGTCCTGGCCTGGCAGCAAGAGATCGGCGCGGACCCGGCCAAGGTGAACATCAACGGCGGAGCGATAGCAATCGGCCACCCCCTGGGCGGCAGCGGAGCCCGCTTGATGACAACGCTGCTGTCAGTGTTGGAGCAGACCGGCGGCCGCTACGGCCTCCAGACGATGTGCGAGGCAGGTGGCCTGGCCAACGCAACAATCATCGAACGCCTGACCTGACCGACCGCCGGCTGCCCGACCGGCAGCCGGCCGTCGTCACAATCAAGCTTCGGGGTGGGCAGGAACCCTCAATCAGCCACCTCGACACCATCCCGATCAGCCCACTCAAGCAACGGCTCAAGAGAAAACACCGCCTCGTCGATACCGGCGTGAAGGTCACCCACCTCGGCAAACCGCCCCGGAACGGTGGCAATGGTGAAATCCCCCGGCTCGGCATCATCGATCTCCTCCCACCGAACCGGCGCCGACACCGTCCCTTCGGGATTCCCCCGCACCGAGTAAGCACTGGCGATCGTGTGATCACGAGCGTTCTGGTTGTAATCGACGAAAAGCATCCGAGGATCCCGGTCCTTGCGCCACCAGGTGGTCGTGACGTCGTCGGGAGCCCGCCGTTCCACCTCCCGCGCAAAGGCCAGCGCGGCCCGCCGGACATCGGCGAAACCCCACCGCGGTTCGATCCGGACGTAGACGTGCAACCCGCGCCCGCCCGAGGTCTTCGGCCACCCCACCGCCCCGAGCTCATCGAGCACCTCATGGGCAACGTGCGCAACCCGCCGGACCCGGTCGTACCCGCACCCGGGCATCGGATCGAGGTCGATCCGCCACTCGTCGGGCTTTTCGGTGTCGGCCCGCCGCGAGTTCCACGGGTGGAACTCCACAGTGGACATCTGCACGGCCCAGGCGACGTGCGCGAGCTCGGTGACGCAAAGTTCGTCGGCGTGCCGGTTGTACCGCGGGAAGGTCACCCGGACGGTCTCCAGCCAGGGCGGCGCGCCGTTCGGGACGCGCTTCTGGTGCACCTTCTCCCCCGCCACGCCGGACGGGAAGCGGTGCAGCATGCAGGGGCGTTCGCGCAGGGCGTTGACGATGCCGTCGCCCACCGAGAGGTAGTAGTTGACCAGGTCGAGCTTCGTCTCGCCGCGGGCCGGGAAGTAGACCCGGTCCGGGTTGGAGATCCGCACGGTGTGCGGGCCGACTTCGATCTCTACCGCCTTGGCCGCCATGGAGGAGACGCTAGCCCAAAACCGTCGCTACGGTGGGTCGGTGAGCCTGCCGACGGACGGTCACGTCCACACCGAATGGTCCTGGGACACGATCACCGGGTCGATGCTGGGCTCGTGCGAGCGGGCGGTCGAGCTGGGCCTGCCGTCGGTGGCGTTCACCGAGCACGCGGACCTGACGCCGTGGCTGATGCCGGAGCCGTCCGGCCGCTGCTGCCGGACCACTTCCGGGTGCGGCTGCGCCCGGACGGCGTCCTGGAGCCGCCCGAACTCGACGTTGCGGGCTACCTGGCGTGCGTCGAGGAGTGCCGATCGCGGTTCCCGTCGCTGCGGATCCTGTCCGGTGTGGAGCTGAGCGAGCCGCACTGGCACCGCCCGCGCGCCGACGCGCTGCTGGCGGCCCACGACTTCGACCGGGTGCTCGGCTCGGTCCATTCCCTCCCGGACGGTGCGCACCACCGCGAGCTGACGGTGGTGGCGGACCGGCCGCCGGCCGAGCTGCTGCGGGCGTACCTCGGCGAGGTGCTGGGCTTGGTCGAGTCGACGGCGGACTTCGCGGTGCTCGCGCACATCGACTACGCCCTGCGCTCGTGGCCGGGCGAGGGGCCGCCGTTCGTGGTGGGCGAGTTCGAGGAGGAGTTCCGCACGGTGCTGCGGGCGCTGAAGGCGAGCGGCCGCGCGCTGGAGGTGAACACGAAGGTGCCCCTGCCGGGCGAGGTGGTCCGCTGGTGGTTCGAGCTGGGCGGCGAGGTGGTGTCGTTCGGCAGCGACGCCCACGAGCCCGCCCTGGTGGGTCACGGTTTCCGGGAGGCGGCGGCCCTGGTGGAGGCATGCGGCTTCCGCCCCGGCCCCACCCCCCACGACTTCTGGCGCCGCTGACCCCGTCCCGTCGAAGCGACAGGTCTGACGTGGGCTCTACCTGCGGAGCTGGAGTCCGGCCGGGTGGGCCGAGGGTGCAGCAGGCTCGTGCTCATGGGTGTGCAATTCCGCTACTGGATCCGGGCCGCGGTGATGAGCGCCGCGTTCCGCCGTTCGAGCGCCTTGACCGCCCCGCCGTTCCCGCTGTCGGCGAGGGCCTGTGAGAAGGGATCGGGGAAGATGTCGTCCTTTCCCTTGGCCAGCCCGTCGAGGATGGCTGCGGCCATCGACTGCGGTGACGCCTTCGGGATCTGAAGGTCGCGGACCATGTCGGTGTCCACGGGGCCGGGCAGCACGGCGCGGACGTCCACGCCCTGGCCGGCGAGGGTGGCGCGCAGGGACTGCGTCAACGAGAAGGCGGCCGCCTCGGAGTTGACTGCGAGGTGCCGCTCGAGGGCGGCTCGATCAGCCAGCTCTTCGTAGCCGTAGACGCCCGCGTTGTTGATCAGGACATCGAGCGAATCGACGGTCTCGGCGGCGAGGGTGATCCGAGGGGTCTCCGTCAGGTCCAGGACGAGTTTCGACAACAGCGTCCTTCCGTGGTTCGGGCTCCCGCGGTCCCTCCCCCGCGGCTGACCTCCCGGCCCGGCGCAAGCCAGGCCGCCGGCAGGTCAGGCCAGGGCGTGGCGGCCGTAGGTTCGTGACTCCCCGCTCTGGTCCAGCAGGCGGGCCGCGACCCGGCCGATGGCCGCGTCCAGGTCCGCTCGGTTGCTCGGGCCCCAGTCACCGAGGCGGTCGGCCAGCCAGGTGTGCCAGGCCTGCACCACCTTGGCGAACTCCGCCCGGCCCGCGGCCGTCAGCTCCCAGCCGTCGCGGGTGTAGCTCAGGTGGCCGGTCAGCTCCAGGCGGTTGAACGCCGGCTCCAGGACCGGCGCCGGGACGCCGAAGTACTCGCCGATCGCGCGCAGGGTTGCCGGTTCGCCGCGGCGTCGGCGCAGGTGGACCTGCAGCAGGCACCAGATGCCGCCCTCGTCGAGGTCGCCGCCGGCCCGCTCGACGATCGACGGTGCCACCTGGCGGCGCTCGCGGAAGAACAGCGTCGCGACCGCGCGCTCGAGCTCGCGGTCGTCGGTGCGGGCCTCCGGCATCGCGAACCCGTCGCCGAGGTCGGGGGCCGCCGCGCGGGCCGTGTCGCGCAGCGGGACCTCCTTCAGGAAGAACGCCAGGACCAGGGCGACCAGGCCGACCGGGGCCGCGGCGAGGAACACCACGTGTAGCGAGTCGCTGTACGCACGGATCACCGGCGCCGACACCGATGGAGGCAGCGCGTGCAACGCCGTCGGCACCTGCAGCGCACGCGGGTCCACCCCCGGTGGCACCGGAAGGGTGGCCAGCTTCGGCGTCAGCTGGTTCGCGTACACCGTGCCGAAGATCGCCGCGCCGAACGAGCTGCCGATCGAGCGCAGGAACGTCACGCCCGAGGTCGCGACGCCGAGGTCGGCGTAGTCGACCGTGTTCTGCACGGCGATGGTGAGCACCTGCATGCCGAGCCCGATGCCGAGACCCAGCACCGCCATGTACGCCGACGCTTCCCAGAACCCGGTGTCCGCATCGAGCCGCGAAAGCAGGTACAGGCCGATCGTCATGCCCGCCGCCCCGGCCAGCGGGAAGATCTTGTAGCGGCCGGTGCGGCTCACCGCGTTGCCCGCGGCGATCGACGCCACGAGCAGCGCCAGCACCATCGGCAGCAGCCGGACCCCGGACGTCGTCGCGGACGTGCCCTGGACGTACTGCATGTACGTCGGCAGGTACGACAGCGCGCCGAGCATCGCGAAGCCGACGACGAAGCTCATGATCCCGCCGACGGTGAACACCGGGTTGCGGAACAGCCGCATCGGCAGCATCGGCTCCCGGGCCCGCAGCTCGACGAGGACGAACGCGGCGAGCAGCACCACCGAGCCGACCGCCATCCCGATGATCACCGGCGAGCCCCACGCGTACTGCGTGCCGCCCCAGCTCGTGACCAGCGTCAGTCCGGTCGCCGCCAGGCCGATGAGCAGGATGCCGAGGTAGTCGACGACCGGCTTGACCGCGGCGCGGGCGTTCGGCATCGCCGAGGACGCCACCACCAGCACCACGACGACCAGCGGGATGTTGACGTAGAACGCCCAGCGCCACGAGAGGTGGTCGACGAAGAAGCCGCCGAGCATCGGGCCGGCCACCGTGACCACGCCGAACACCGAGCCGAGCACGCCCTGGTACTTCCCGCGTTCGCGCAGCGGGACGACGTCGGCGATGAGCGCGGTCGAGGTGACCATCAGCCCGCCGCCGCCCAGACCCTGCACCGCGCGCCAGACGATCAGCCAGACCATGCTGTCGGCGAACCCCGCGCAGAACGAGCCGATGCCGAATACGATCACCGACAGCTGGAACATCAGCTTGCGGCCGAACAGGTCGCCGAGCTTGCCGACGACCACCGTCATGATCGTCTCGGCGAGCAGGTACGACGTCACCACCCAGGACAGGTGCCCGGCGCCGCCGAGGTCGCCGACGATGGTGGGCAGCGCGGTCCCGACGATGGTCTGGTCCAGCGCGGCCAGCAGCATCCCGAGCAGCACGGCGCCGAACACGGCGTTGACCCGCCCGCGGCTGAGGGCGGCCGGCGCCGCGGCGCTTGGGGTGGCCTCCGCCGTGGCCGTCATCCGCACCTCCTGGCTCGGCCTTCCAAGCTAGTGCGCGGGGTCCACTGTGGATAGCCACCCGTTCCGGTGACGCAGGGTCAGCTCGAACGGCTCGAACCCCCGCGCGCGGTAGAAGGCGAGCGCCGGTTCGTTGGCGGCGTAGGCCCGGACGGTGACCTCGTTCGCGCCCTTTTCCGCCGCCCACGCGAGAAACGCGTCGACCAGCTCGGCGCCGACCCCCGACCGGCGGTGCTCCGGGCCGACGCGCATGCTCTCCAGCACCGCGGTCACCGCGCCGGGCCGCAGCGGGTCCGGGGGCCGCAGCCGCCCGACCAGGTGGCCACCGCCGGCCTGCAGGCACAGGCAGCCGGGATCGTCGACGAGCTTCGCGTAGTAGGCCGTGCCTTCGCGTGCCGGCCAGCCGAGGTCCATGCGCGGGTCGTGGCGCCCGGCGTCTTCGGCGAACAGCCCGGCGGCCGACCGCACGAGTTCGGGGACGTCTTCGGGAGTACAACGGGAAACAGTCATGGCATCGACGGTATCCGCGTGATTTTACGGAGTGAATCAGCGCTTCCCGGGCCCCAGGTGGGCCAGGTCTTCCAGCGCGACCTGCTCCAGGTGCCCCGCGGCCGCCGCGCTGCCGCCGGCCGCGTGGAACGACGCCGCGATCGTCTCGGCCGCCCGCCGGTACGCCGGTTCCGTCAGCACTTCCTCGACCGCCGCGGCGATGCGCGGGGCGTCCGCGCGGCCGAACCGGAGCCGGAGGCCCGCGCCCGCCGCCACCACCTGGGCGGCCACGATCGGCTGGTCGTCGCGGATCGGGGCGACCACCAGCGGGAGGCCGTGCCACAGCGTTTCGCAGACGGTGTTGTGACCGGCGTGGCACAGCACCGCGTCCACCCGCGGCAGCAGCGCAAGCTGCGGGACCCGCGGGCGCACCAGCACGTTCGGCGGCACCTCGCCGAGCACGCCGCCCGGGTCGGCGATCACCGCCCGCGCCGGCAGCCCGGCGAACGCCGCCGCCGCCGCCGTCAGGAACCCCGCTCCCGCGGCCGTGTTCGCCGTGCCGAGAGACACCAGGACGGTCGGCCGGAGCGGGTCGAGCCAGGCCCACGGGAAGTCCGTTGTGGATGGACGCGCGCCCAGCGCCGGCCCGACGAGCCGGACACCCGGCGCCACGGTGGCCGGGCCGAGCAGTTCGCGGGTGGTGAAGGCGAGGACGCCGTGCGGGGAGAACCGGGGGTCGGCCTCGCCCCGGCCGCCGGCGATCCGCGCGCGCAGCCCGTCGAGCAGCGAGCCGACCCACGCCCCGACCTTCGGCATCCCGGCCAGGGGGTCGACCAGCTCGGCCGACGTCGTCGCCGAGGTCACCCACGGCAGGCCGTGCGCGTCGGCGAGCAGCCCACCGGCCAGGGCCTGCTGGTCGGCGACGACGACGTGCGGCCGGAACGCGTCGAGGGCCGCGGCCACGCCGGGTGCCATCGCGCCGGCCAGCGGGACCAGGAAGTCCTGCCAGAGGAACCGCAGGGCCGCGGGGCCCTTGAGGCCGGCCGGCCGCTCCGGCACGTCCGCCGGCAGCGCGCAGGCGAACACCAGCGCTTCCGGGCCGGCCAGCTGCCACAGCAGCTCGTCGTGCCCGGCCCAGGCGACCTCGTGGCCGCGCGCGGCGAGCTCGGCCGCCACCCCGGCGGCCGGGTTGACGTGCCCGGTCAGCGGCGGGACGACGAACAGGAACCGGGCCACTACCGCACCCGCGCCTGCGTGCGCGCGGTGTCGCGGACCCAGCCGAAGATCAGCTCGGTGACCTCGGCGGTCCGCTCGACCAGCACCGAGTGCCCCTGGCCGGGCAGCACGACGGTGCGGCAGGACGCCAGGTGCGTCTCGAAGTGCGGCACCTGGGCGGCCAGGCCCGAGTCGCCGCCGAAGACGGCGAACACCGGGCAGCGCACCGCCGACAGGTCCGCCGCGATCGTCGCGCTGCGCGGGATGTCCTCGGCGATCGTGGTGGTCTGCAGGATCCGGTTCGCGGCTTTGGACAGCCGCGCGGTGTGCGCGCCGTGGTTGTCGGCGATCCAGCCGATCACCTCGTCGATCGCCAGCCGGGCCTTCGCGTCGGCGAGCCCGTCGGCCATGTGCCGGGTCCACTCGGCGGTCGGCGGTTCGCCTTCGATGACGACGACGCTCGCTACCCGGTCCGGCCGGGCGGCGGCCAGCCCGAACGCCACCGAGGCGCCGAACGAGTTGCCGACGACGTGCACCGGCCGGGTCACCTCGCACGCGTCGAGGACCGCGACGAGGTCGTCGACGAACCGCTCCAGGTGGTAGCCGGACGCCGGGCGGGTGGTGCGGCCGTGCCCGCGCAGGTCGTACATCAGCACGTCGAGCCCGCGCGCGGCGAAGTCCGGGCCGAGGGTGAAGTAGTAGCTGGCGAGGCTGTCGGTGAGCAGGCCGTGGACGCACACCACGATCGGCGCGTCGCCGTCGAGGGGCGCGTCCGGGGTGAGCCGCTGGACGTGCACGTCCAGCTCGCCCGCGCGGATCCGGCTCACGCGGTCGCCCGCAGCGAGGCGACGGTGTACCGGACGAGTTCGCCGACGGTCAGCGCGATGATCTCGTCCAGGTCGCGTTCGGCGATGAAGGTCGCGAAGTTGACGCGGTCGCCGTAGTGCTCGCGCAGCTGCCCGGACAGCGCGACCAGGTCCACGCTCTCCAGCTCGAGGTCGTCGTGGAAGGTCGTCTCCATGGTGATCTCGGCGTCGTCCAGCCCGTACTCCTCGAGCAACTCCCGCAGCATTTCGCTGAGCTGGGCGAGCACGGTCACCTCGTTCGCGGCCGTGGTCTCGATGCTCATCCGGCGGTCTCCTTCGTCTCTTCGGTCCAGGCGACGACGTAGTGGCGCGGCGGTGCGCCGGGCGGGTTCTCCACGTCGGCGCAGTACACGCGGTGGTCGTGGCCGGCGACGCGGACGGTCATCTCCTCCGGGGCCGCCGCGACGACCTCGAAGTCCCGGGGTTCGCCGCGCAGCCCGGTGCCGCGCAGCTTCGCGACCGCCTCCTTGGCGGTCCAGAACCGGGCGAACCAGCGTTCCGGATCGCCCGGCAGGCTCGCGAACAGCGCCAGCTCGCCCGGCCCCAGCGCGGCCTCCACTGTGGACTCCGAACGCGGCGCGACCTCTTCGACGTCGATGCCGCACGGGCCGTGACGGGCGATCGCCACGCCGGCTTCGGCGCGGTGGGCCACGGAAATCGTCAGCTCGGGCAGGTCCCGGCCGTAGGCGCCGGTCGCGAAGGGCCGGCCGGCGGCGTCGTTGCCGATGCGCAGTTCGGCGGGGAACATCTCGCGCTCGCCGCGGGCCCAGAGGAATTGGCGGACGGCGTCCTTGGCGGCGATCCGGCCGAGCAGCCACTGGCGCCGCCCGCGCGGCGGCCGGCGCTCGTAGGCGGCGCGTTCCGGGCCGGCGAGGTAGTTGCGCATGATCAGCTCGCGGGTGGCCAGGTCCGGCCACTGCTCGTGCACCAGGGCCCAGCCGCCCGGCTGCTCGTGCGACAACGTCGAACGCTCGGGCGTGCGGTCGGCCTGGCGGATGTGCGGGGTGCTGTCGAACCGGCGGTCGCGCCAGCCGGTGAACTCGGCCCACACCTGACCGCGGTGGACGAGCTGCATGTCCGCTTCGAGGAACTGTTCGGTCAGCCCGGTGATCCGGACCAGGCACTCCAGCCGCTCCCCCGGCGCCGGGTGCGGGCCGTGGAACCGGATTTCGCGCATGGCGACCGGGAAGACGGTGGTCCGCTCGGGCAGCCGGGACATGATCCAGTAGCCGAGCACCTGGCCGACGTTGTCGAGCAGCGCGCCGGGAGCGGCCGGCGTGGTCAGCACCGCGCGCACGTGCCGGTCGCCGACGGCGGTCAGCTCGGTGACGCCGCGGAACTGCGGGCCGTGGAACATCCAGCGTTCGTCGTACAGCTGCGCCGCCGTGGTTTCGGGCACCTGTTCGGCCGACGCCGGGAACCGCCACGGTGCCGGCGCGGCGCCCGGGTGCTCCGGGGCGAGTTCCACGACGGCCTCCGAATAGCCGGCGAGCGCCGCGTGCACCCGGTCGGTGCCGTGGGGCCGGACGCGCACCGGCACGGTGACCGCCGGGACCGCGGTGATCCACTGGCTGAGCCGCACGTCGTGCACGGCGACCGCGTGCCGGCCGGGTGCGGCCTGCTCGGCGAACCGCATGAGGTGGCCGATCACGGTGGTGGCGGGCACGACCGGCCAGCGGTCGCCCGGGTCGGCCTGCGGCGGCTGCTTGAAGAAGCAGTGGTCGAGCAGGTAGGGCATCGCCTCGAGCGACACGGTCAGCGTGGTGTCCAGCGGGCCCGGTGACGGCGCTTTCACGTGAACGCTCCGTCCCGGGGCGGCACTTTCGCGTGAAAGTGCCGCGTCGGGACGGGTGGCGAGGACGGTGGACGCCAGCTCGGCCGTGTCGGCCAGCAGGGCGGCGAACTCCGCGGCCAAGGGGCCCTTCGCGGCCAGGTCGTCCACAGTGGAGTTTCGGGCGGCCGGCAGCGCGATCCGCGCGCGGACCTGGTCGTCCAGGGAGATCAGGCGGCCGCCGAGGTCGAGCTTGACCGCCTTGGGCGTGGCCGGGCGTTCGCCGGGCAGGCGGGCGAAGTCGATGTCCAGGCCGTCGGCCCACAGCGCGGTCGCGACCCGGCGCAGCTGCGCGAGCCCCGGGCGCTGCGCCGAGTGCGCCGCCACGACCAGGTGTTCCTCGCCGTGCAGGGTGTCGCCGACCAGGGAGCCGAGCTGCCCGGCACCGACCTGGACGAAGGCGCGGAATCCGGCGTCGTGCAGCGCGCGCACGAGCGGGCGGAACCGGACCGGCTGCAGCAGGTGCCGGACGAACAGCTCGCGGACCTCGGCCTCGGCGGCCGGGTACTCCGACACCGTGGTCGCCGACCAGAGCGGCAGGGCCGGCGGGTGCAGGGTGAAGCGCTCGGCCGCGTCCCGGATCGGGCCGAGGTACGGCCGCAGCATCGGGGTGTGGAAACCGGACCGGAACGGCAGCACCTGCGCCACGATCCCGGCGTCGCGGAACCGCTGCACGAGCGTGCCGACGGCCGCTTCCGGGCCGCAGATCATGGCCTGGTTCGGGGAGTTGTCGTGGGAGAGGACGACGTCCGCCCGGCCGGCCAGCTCCTCGAGCACCCGCGGCGCGGGGGCGCCGATCGCGGCGAAGGCGAGACCGGGGACGACGAGCGCGTCCGGGTCGAAGCCGGCGAGGAAGGCGTCGACCTCGGCTTCGGCGTGCACGCCGGCCACCGCCATCGCCGTCCATTCGCCGAGGCTGTGCCCGGCGACGGCGTCCGGCGTGACGCCGAGCCGGCCGATGGCCGCGTGCAGCAGCCGGCCCAGCTCGAACACCGCGGCACCCTGCCGCCCGACGTCGCCGACCTCGACGTCCGCGTGCTTCCAGGGCAGGCCGAAGTGGCGGGCGACGTCGCCGGAGTTGAGCGTGAGCTCCGATTCCAGGCCGGGGAAGAGGAAGGCGATCTTGCCGCCGCCCGGCCCGAGCAACGGGCGGTCGGCGAACCACACGTCGTTGCGCCCGCGCCAGGCCCGGCCCCGGGCGATGGCCTTGCGGGCCAAGGCCAGCCGCTTCTCCGTCGGGTCGACGATGCCGAGCCGGACCGGCCCGTCGCCGAGCTCCGGCGGCCCGGGCCGGTCGAACGCCTCGCGCAGGGCCTCGACGGTCGGCGCGGCGAGCCGCAGCACGCGTTCCGGCTCGCGCACCACGACCGGCTTCGCCCGGCCCGGTGCCTGTTCCAGGACGACGTGGGCGTTGATCCCGCCGAAGCCGAACGCGTTGACCCCGGCGCGGCGCACCGGCGCGTCCCACGGTTCCGCCGCGGCCAAAGTGGAGAAGCGGGTTTCCGCGAGCGCCGGGTGCGGGTCGTCGCAGTGCAGGGTGGGCAGGAGGACGCCGTGGTGCACGGCCAGGGCCGCCTTGACCAGCCCGGCGATCCCGGCCGCCGGCATGGTGTGGCCGATCATCGACTTGACCGAGCCGAGCACCGCACTCCCCCGCGTCCCGAACACCTCGGACAGGGTGGCGAGCTCGGCCGCGTCGCCGGCCGGGGTCGCGGTGCCGTGCGCTTCCAGCAGGCCGATCGCGTCCGGGGCGGCCGGGTCCAGGCCGGCCGCGGCCCATGCCTGGCGGACCGCCCGGACCTGGCCGCCGGAGTCGGGGCTGGCCAGGCCGGCCGTCCGCCCGTCGGAGGCGACGCCGGTGCCGGTGATCACCGCGTAGACGCGGTCGCCGTCGCGCTGGGCGTCGGCGAGGCGCTTGAGGACGACGATGCCGGTGCCCTCGCCGATCAGCACGCCGTCGGCGTCGCGGTGGAACGGCCGGATCCGCTCGGACGGCGACAGCGCACCGAGCTGGGTGAACACGCTCCAGAAGGTGATGTCGTGGCAGTGGTGGACGCCACCGGCGAGGACGACGTCGCAGCGGCCGGTCGCCAGCTCGCGCACGGCGTGGTCGACCGCGATCAGCGAGGACGCGCACGCCGCGTCCACGGTGTACGCCGGCCCGCGCAGGTCGAGCCGGTTGGCCAGCCGGGACGCGGCCAGGTTGGGCACCAGCCCGATCGCGGACTCCGGCGCCTCCGGGCCGAGCTGGTCGGTGAAGGCCCGGCGGACGGCGTCGAGCCGGTCCGCGTCCAGGTCCGGCAGCAGCTCCCCCAGCGTCCGCACGAGCTGGGTCGCGGTGCGGACGCGCTGGTCGAGCCGGACCAGCCCGGGCGTCAGGTAGCCGCCGCGGCCGAGCACGACGCCGACCTTCGCGCGGTCGGCGGGCAGCCGGTCCGGGCCGCCGGCGTCCGCGACGGCCTGCGCCGCGACGCGCAGCGCGATCAGCTGGTCGGGCTCGGTGGCGGGCACCGAGGCCGGCATGATCCCGAAGCCGGTGACGTCCACTTCGGCCAGTTCGTCGACGAACCCGCCGCGCCGGCAGTAGACCCGATCGGCCCGGCGCCGCTCGCCCGGCGCGTAGTGGGTGACGTCCCACTTCTCCGGCGGCACCTCGGTGATCGCGTCGACACCGCCGACGAGGTTGCGCCAGTACGCCGCCAGGTCCGGCGCGCCGGGCAGCAGCACCGACATCCCGACGATGGCCACGGGCTGGAGCATCCGCGTCACCAGCCCGACGCGGTGTGGACGACGGCGGCGGTGCCCGGGCGGCCCCAGGCCAGCTCCCGCAGCAGGCCGAGGGTGCCCTCTTCGGGGTCGATGAGCGCGATGCCGCGGCGGGCGTAGTCGCGCATCAGCTCGGGAGTCACCATGCCGTCGTGGTCGCCGGTCGGGGCCCACGGTCCCCAGTGGACGGTCACCGCGCGCCCGGCCGGCCACCGGCCGCCCAGTGCTTCGAGGGCGTCGTTCGCGGCGGCGTAGTCGGACTGGCCGCGGTTGCCCAGCGCGGCGGCGATGCTGCCGAAGAGGACGACGAACTTCGGCTCGTCGGGCAGGTCGGCGGTCGCCTCCAGAAGGGTGCGGGCGCCGTCGACCTTCGTGCCGTAGACGCGCTCGAACGACTCCGGCGCCTTCTCGGCGACGAGCTTGTCCTCGATCACGCCGGCCGCGTAGACGATGCCGTCGAGGCGGCCGTGCTCGGCGTGGATCTCCTTGACCGCCCGGTGCACGGCTTCGGCGTCGAGCATGTCGACCGACTGGTAGCGGACCGGGCTGCCGAGTTCACCGATCTTCCGCAAGGTCTGGCGGATTTCGCGTTCGCTTTGGATCCGGCGGACTGTCCGTTCGATCTCGGCCGGGCTCTTCAGCCCGGCTCCGATGAGTGCGACGCGGAGCTCCTGGACCGTCCCGGCCTGCGGGTGTTCGTCGTCGGGGCCGGGCACCGGCGTCCGGCCGAGTAGCTCGATCCGGCAGCGGGCGGCACCGGCGAGGGTGGCGGCGAACCGGGCGGTGATGCCCTTCGCGCCGCCGACGAGCAGGACCACCGAGTCGCGGTCCAGGCCGATCGCGGCCGCCTCGGCGGCGCCGTCGCCCGCCGGACCGGCGCCGCCGGCGGCCAGCGGCCCGAGGTCCTGTTCGGTCATCCGGAAACCCCTGCGGGAGCCGGGTTCCCGCCGGACGACCGGTTCTCGGTCCATTGTGGACAGCTCCGCGACGAACGCGGCCGCCTGCGCTTCCGGCGTCTCCGCGTCGGACAGCTCGACCACGCGGGTGAGCGTCCCGGGGTACTCACGGGCGACGCTGCGGTGGAAGCCGCGCAGGCCCTCGCCGGGGCCGACGGTCAGCAGCCAGGTCGGCGCCGTCGCCAGGGCGGCCTGGTACCGCGGGAAGGCGGCGGGCAGGACCGGCCCGGCGTCCGGGAACAGCAGGATCCCGTCGAAGCCGGCGCGGACGTCGTCGGTGAGCTCGGCCGTCGCGCCCCGGGCCGTCAGGTCGGCTTGCACGGCTTCGGCGAGGGGGCCGCGGCCGAGCAGGAGGAACTCGCGCCCGGCGACATCGGGCGTTTCGGCTGGAGGGAGGTCGTATTCGGTCATGACCAGGCGTTTCGGCGCGACGATGACCGGCGCGGGTTCCAAGCGCCCCAATGTGGCGTTCGGTGCATCCAGCGCACCCAATGTGGCGTTCGGTGCGTTGGACGCAACCAACGCCACATCGGGGCGCTCGGCCAGGGCGGCGATGGCGGCCGCGGTGCGGGCCTTGGCCAGCTCTTCGACGTCGCCGCCGGTGCCGAGGTTCAGGCGCGTGGCGAGCTCGCCGGCGATTTCGGCCCGCTTGATCGAGTCGATGCTCAGGTCGGCTTCCAGGTCGAGGTCCGGCTCGATCATCTCCGCCGGATAGCCCGTCCGCTCCCCGATCACCGCGACCACGGTGTCCAGCACCGAGGTGGCCGGCGTGGCGGGCGGCCCGCCGCCGATCAGCGCGACGATCGCCGCCGCCGTCCGGGCCTTCGCGAACTCCTCGACGTCACCGCCGGCGAGCCCCAGCCGCGCCGCCAGCTCGCCCGCGATCTCCGCCCGCTTGATCGAATCCACGCTCAGGTCGGCTTCCAGATCGAGGTCCGGCTCGATCATCTCCACCGGGTACCCGGTCCGCTCCCCGATCACCTCGACGACGGTCTCCAGCACCGACCGGCCCACCGCGACCTCCGGCTGGACCGGCGCCACCACCACCGGGATCGGCGCCCGCACCTCCGCCGGGGCGTCCGCGCCGAAGAAGCCGAGCAGCACGTCACGCTGGGCCGCGATCAGCTCGCGGCTCGTGCGCAGGAAGTCCGCGACCATCGCTTCCGACGACGTCCCCGGCTCCGGCGCGACGGCGAGGCTGATCCGCTCGGCCGGGCGGAGGGCCCCGGCGGGGATCGAGCCGTCCGCGGCGCGCAGCAGGTGGCCGTCGACCGTCCACCCGGGACGCTTCGGGCGCGGCGCCGTCGCCGCGTCGACCGCGTCGCGGCCGCGGAACAGCCAGCCGGTCCCGACGTCCACTCCGGACACCGCCAGCTGCGCCAACGCGCCGAGGAAACCCGGCAGGCCGCGACGCCCCGGCTGTTCGAAGCCGACCGTCCGATGGGGACGGTCGCCGAGGATCGCGGCGACCTGCTTGGCCAGGACCGCGCCCGGGCCCGCCTCGACGAACACCCGCGCCCCGGCCGCGTACATCGCTTCGACCTGCTCGGCGAACCGGACCGGCGCGCCCAGCTGGGCGGCCAGCTCGCCGCGGATCGCGTCCGGGTCCGGCGGGTAGGGGCCGGCCGTCCGGTTCGCGTACACCGGGACGGCGGGCCGCACGACGCCGATCGCGTCGAGCGCCCGGCCGAACGCTTCCCCCGCCGGCGCCACCAGCGGGCTGTGGAACGCGCAGGCGACCTGGATCCGGTTCGCGCCGAGCCCGGCGGCCCGCAGCTGCCCGACGGCCGTCTCGACGTCGGCTGTCGGCCCCGAGATCACGGTCTGCCGGGGTGAGTTGTGGTTGGCCAGTACGACGGTGGCGAGCCCGGCGTCGGCGAGCACCTTCCCGGTCTCCGCGGCGTCCGCCGAGACCGCGGCCATCGCGCCCGGGTCCTCCGGCGGCACGGCACCGGCCATCGCGCCGGCCCGGGCGTGGCTGGCGTGCAGCAGCCCTTCCGGCGTGAGCGCGCCCGCGGCCGCCAGCGCGGTCAGCTCCCCGTAGCTGTGGCCGCCGACCATCGCGGGCCGGACGCCGGCGCGGGTCAGGAGCCGGTAGGCCGCCAGCCCGGTGAGGCCGAGGGCGGGCTGGGCGACGCGGGTGTCCGTGACGCGGCCGGCCACGGCCTGCCGGGCGGATTCCCCGAACACCGCCGGGCCGAACACGACCCCGGCCGTCGCCGGGTCCAGGCGCAGGTACCGTTGCAGCTCGGGGAAGGTGACGAACAGCTCGGCGAACATGCCCGGCCGCTGGCTGCCCTGCCCCGGGAACAGCACCACGACCTCGCCCGGCTCGTCCGGGCCGGCGCGGTACACGCCCGGCGCGTCCGCCCCGTCCAGGGCCTTCCGCAGCAGCTCGACCAGTTCGTCCACAGTGGACGCGACGACGGCGAGCCGGATCCGCCCGCCCGCCGCTTCGGCCCGCCGGGACGCGCCGAGGGCGAGGTCCCGCAGCCGCCACGGCTGCCGGCCCGCCGGGACGTCCGACGCCAGTTCCAGCACGGCCCGCGCCGCGGCCTCCGTCGTGAAGGTGAACAGCTCCGCGGGCCACTCGTCCGCCGTCTGCGCGGGCGGCACGCCGGGGTGCGCACCCAGCACCACGTGGAAGTTCGTGCCGCCGAAGCCGAACGCGCTGACCCCGGCGAGCCGCTCCGCGGGCGGCGCGGGCCACGGCTGCGCCGCCGACTGGAAGACGAACGGGCTGGTCCCGGGATCCCACGCCGGGTTCGGCGAGGTGAGGTGCAGCGTCGGCGGTTTGACGCCGGTGTGCAGCGCCAGCGCGGCCTTGATCAGCCCGGCCAGGCCGGCGGCGCACTTCGTGTGCCCGATCTGGGACTTCACCGAGCCGACCGTGCAGCCGCCGGGTGCGGCGCCGGCCTCGGTGAACACCTTCGTCAGCGTGCCGAGTTCGGTCCGGTCGCCGAGGACCGTGCCGGTCCCGTGCGCCTCGACCAGCCCGACCCGCGCGGGCGAGACACCGGCGTTGCGGTAGGCACGGGTCAACGCGGTGTGCTGGCCTTCGGGCCGGGGTGCGGTGAGGCCGAGCGCGCGGCCGTCGGACGCCGCGCCGACGCCCTTGATCACGGCGTACACGCGGTCGCCGTCGCGTTCGGCGTCGGCGAGGCGCTTCAGCGCGACGCACGCGACGCCTTCGCCGAGCGCGATGCCGTCGGCCGCGCTGTCGAACGTCGCCGACCGGCCGGTCGGCGAGAGGGCGTGCGCCGAGGCGAACAGGAGGTAGTCGTTGATGCCGTTGTGCAGGTCGGCGCCGCCGCAGAGGACGAGGTCGCTGGTGCCGGCGGTCAGTTCCTTGCAGGCGACGTCGACCGCGGTCAGCGAGGACGCACACGCCGCGTCGACGGTGTAGTTGGCGCCGCCCAGGTCGAGCCGGTTGGCGATCCGCCCGGCGATGACGTTGGCGAGCACGCCGGGGAAGGAGTCCTCGGTGATGCGCGGGAGGCGATCGTCCAGTTCGGACGGCAGTTCGCCCAGGTAGGACGGCAGCACGGTCCGCAGCGTCATCGCGTTCGACAGGTCGCTGCCCGCCTCGGCGCCGAACACCACGGACGTCCGGGCCCGGTCGAACGCGCGGTCGGCGTACCCCGCGTCGGCGAGCGCCCGGTGCGCGGCCTCCAGGGCCAGCAGCTGCACGGGTTCGATGCTGGCCAGCGACGACGGCGGGATGCCGTACTTCAGCGGGTCGAAACCGATTTCGGGCAGGAACCCGCCCCAGCGCGACGGCGTCCGCTCCCCCTGGCCGTCCGGGTCGTAGTAGAGGGACGTGTCCCAGCGCTGCGGCGGTACTTCGGTGACCGCGTCGGCGCCGGCCAGGATGTTCGCCCAGAACGCGGCCAGGTCCGGGGCCTGCGGGAACATGCAGGCCATGCCGACGATCGCGATGTCCAGCGGCGCGGGGGCCGGCGGTTCCCCCTCGGCGACGCCGAACTCCGCGGCCCGCGCGCGCAGGAATTCGTTCGCGCCCTCACCCACCGAGTGGTGCAGCGCGGCGATCGTGGTGACGGCCGAGCGCAGCACGGCCACCTCGCCCGCCATGAACATGCCTTCGGCCAGCTGCCGGTCTTCGCCGACGTCCCGCAGTTCCGCGCCGACGCGCTCGATGCCCTTGCTCGCCAGGCGCAGCCGCCCGACGTTGAGCGTTTCCAGCTGCTCCCACGCGTCCCGGCTCGGCACGCCGCGTCCGGCGAGGTCCGCCTTGATCGCCGCGTACTCCTCGGTGAACGGGCTGCGGACGCAGCGCGTGGCGTGGCCGGGCGCGGTTTCCAGCAGGTCCGTGTGCTCGGCCGCCAGGAGCCGGCGCTGGAACAACGGGAGCACGGCGCCGGCGTCGACGGCTTCGCGGGTGAACAGGTAGGCGGTCCCCATCAGCACGCCGATCGCCGCGCCCCGCGCGGCCACCGGCGCGGCGAGGGCGGCCACCATCGCGGCCGAGCGCTCGTCGTGGACCCCGCCGGCGAACAGCAGCTGCAGGCCGGCGGCCGCGTCCGGGGCGGCCGCGAGGAAGTCGCCGAGCACGCCGAGCTGCGCCTCCCACAACGGGAAGCTGGTGCGCGGGCCTACGTGCCCCCCGCATTCGGAGCCTTCGAACACGAACTTGCGCGCGCCCGCCTCGAGGAACTGCCTGAGCAGGCCCGGTGACGGCACGTGCAGGAAGGTGGCGATGCCCGCGTCCTCCAGGGCCGCGGCCTGGGCCGGGCGGCCGCCGGCGATGATCGCGTGGGTCGGCCGCAGCTCGCGGATCACTGCCAGCTGCGCCGCCTTGACGTCGTCGGCGGCGAACCCGAGGACGCCGACACCCCAGGGCGCGTCGCCGACGGCTTCGCGGGTCCGTTCCAGCACATCGCGGGTCTGTTCCCGGCCGGACAGGGCCAGCGCGATGAACGGCAGCGCGCCGCCCGCGGCGACTTCGGCCGCGAAGCGGGGCTGATCGCTGACGCGGGTCATCGGTCCCTGCGCGACCGGCAGCGCGGTGCCCAGCGCGCGGCTGCCCGCGCTGCCCGGGCCGAGGACCGCGTCCGGCACGCGCAGGGCCTCGCCGACGGCGTCGGCCAGGCCGCGCACCGCCGCGGTCACCGTGCCCCAGCGGTCGCGGAACCGGGTGGCGAGGAAAACGTCCTGCCCGGCCTCGACCGGCTCGGTGCCGCGGCGCGCCAGCACGCGGACGCCGTCGACGACGGTCGTTTCCGATCCGTCGAGGCCGGTGACGGCGGTGGTGAGCGCCGGCGGCAATTCGGCTTCGGGCAGCAGGGCGAGCTGCGTGTCCACGACGACGCCGGCCGCGCCGCCCGCGACCGCGGCCGCGGCGGTGTGCGGCCCGATGCCGCCCGCCGCCCACACCGGGACGTCGAGCGTTTCGTCGGCGAGCAGCGCCTGGAGCAGCACGAACGTGCTCAGTTCCCCGGTCGGCCCGCCGCATTCGTGCCCGCGGGCGATCAGGCCGTGCGCGCCGCCGTCGATCGCCCGGGCGGCCGCCGCGCGGGAGGTGACTTCGGCCAGCACGCGCCGGCCCGGGAAGTCCCGGGCCGAGCAGGCGGCGTCTTCGGTCAGCAGCACGGTGGTCACGGCTTCCGGCAGGTCCGCCGGGTGCGTCAGCCGCACGCCGAACGCCGGGATGTCCCATTCCCCCAGGAGCGCGAGCTCGTCCGCCGCGCCGGCGCTGGTCAGGTCGAGCACGCCGAGGCCGCCCCCGCGCGCGGCGGCGGCGACCCCGCGCGCCGACGGCCACCGCAGCGGCGACACGGCGACGACCAGGTCGGCCGGCACGGAGTCGTCTTTCGAGAGACGCATGGGAACTCCCGCTACGCACGAAAGGGTGAAGGGTAACGGGGAGTACTTAAGCGGGTTCCTTCCGTGCCGTCAACAACCCGCCGCGATTTCATCGCCGGGGTGCAGAAAATTCGGGATGGACCAGGCCGGCGGCGCAAGAATTCAACGTCGCCGTCACGCTCGGCCGTCCGACTGGCGAGAGGCGATTGCCCGGCTGCCCGGACCGCTTCCGCGGTGTGGTCCACCCGGCACGCACCGCCGGACGGCGCAAGCGATCCCGCCTGGCAGACGCGTTGGCGTTGCCCGTTCCGGACCACGCCGACCGTCGGGTACCGCGTTTCCGGCCCACCACCGCCGCGTATCCGGACGGTAAACCCGCTATCCGAAACCGCCGTCTCCGCCGACTCCGCCAGACACTTCTTCGCCGGTTATCGCGGTCAATTCGGCCGTCCTTTTCCAGGCACCGGTAAGAATCGGCCGAAGAATACGCGTCACCACCCCCTCACACGCTGGTGGTCCACAGTGGATTGGGGGCACCCCGGGGTTCCCGGTGCTCACAGACCACGAACGGGGACGTCGCCCGCGGCGGCCGTGACGACCGGCGGTATTCGGGCGGCCACCTCCGGTACTCCGGGCGGTGCGGCCCGGGTGGCGGTGATCGAAATTTTCCGTCTCCGCGTGACAAGCTTTTCCTGAGAAGAAGCTGAAGTTATTTCGCGTACCAGTCAGTAGCACTAGACGGTAGGTCTAGACTTGGACTATTCGTCCAGACACGGAGGTGGCGGTGGAGTACTGGTACACCGATGAACGCTCGGGCACGCGGTACCCCGGCGATCCCCGGCGCTGGCGTGGCGACGACGGCGTCCCGCTCACCGTCGCGCCGCTGCCCGGCCTACGCCCGGCCGACGTCGACACCGGCGTCCGCTCGCTGTGGCGGTACCGGGCCGCGCTGCCCGGCGACCTGCGCCCGGTGTCGCTCGGCGAGGGCTGTACCCCGCTGGTGCCGCGGGCCTGGGGCGAGGCGGAGGTGCGGTTCAAGCTCGAGTGGTTCAGCCCGACCGGCAGCTTCAAGGACCGCGGCACCAGCGTCATGGTCTCCGCGCTGGCCGGCGCCGGGGTGCGCGAACTGCTGGAGGACAGCTCGGGCAACGGCGGCTCGTCGGTGGCGGCCTACAGCGCCGCGGCCGGCATCGCGGCGACCGTACTGGCGCCCGAAGGGACGTCGCCGGCGAAGGTCCTGCAGACCCGCGCGTACGGCGCGGCCGTCGAACTGGTGCCGGGCACCCGCGACGACACCGCCGCCGAGGCCGTCCGCCGCTCGGCCCGCACGACCTACGCCAGCCACAACTGGCACCCGTTCTTCCTGCAGGGCACCAAGACCCTGGCCTACGAGCTGTGGGAGGACCTCGGCTTCCGCGCGCCGGACGCCGTCGTCACGGTGGCCGGCGCGGGCAGCATCGTGCTGGGCTGCGACCTCGGGTTCGGGGAGCTGCTCGCCGCCGGGTCGATCGGGCAGCGCCCCCGCCTGCTGGTCGCCCAGCCGCGGAACTGCTCCCCCGTCGACGCGGCGTTCCACGACCGGCAGCCGCCGCCGTTCGCGCCGACGGTCGCCGAGGGGACCGCGATCCGCCGTCCGGTGCGGCTGCCGGAGGTGGTCGCGGCGATCCGGCGCTCGGGCGGGGACACCGCGGCGATCGAGGAGGACGCCATCGCCGCGGCCGCCCGCCGCCTGGCGTCCCTCGGCCTCTACGCGGAGCCGACCAGCGCGACGGCCGCCGCGGCCATCGACGTGTTCCGCGCGCGGGGCGCCATCCGGCCGGGCGAGACGACCGTCGTCGTGCTCACCGGCTCCGGCCTGAAGGCGGCGGACAGGCTGCGGGAGCTGATCGGATGACCGAGGACGAGCTGCTGCTGCGCGAAGCCGAGAAGATCGCCCACGCGGTCGGCCGGATGTTCCCCGGCCTCTGCGAGGTGGTGCTGCACGACCTGCGCGACCCGGCCCACGCGGTCCGCGCGATCGAGGGCGGCCTGTCCGGCCGCGCGGTCGGCGACCCGGCCACCGAGCTGGGCCTGGCCCGGATCGCCGACCCGGAGTTCCCGGACGTCCTGCAGAACTACCCGAACCGCTTCCCGGACGGCCGCCCGGCGAAGAGCACGTCGATCGGCATCCGCAACGCGGCGGGCGAGTACGTGGCGGCCCTGTGCCTCAACCTTGACGTGTCCCTCCTCGGCCCGGCGGCCCGCGCCCTGACCCGCCTGGCCGGCACGGACGAGCCGGCCCCCCTGGCGGAGTCCCTGCGCGCCCGCACGGCGGACGAGCTGCGCGCCCTGGTGGAGGACTACGCCACCGAGCGCGGCCACACCCCGCGCAGCCTGCCGCCGTCCGGGAAGAAGGACCTGGTGCGGTCGCTGAAGGCGCGCGGGTTCCTGGAGCTGAAGAACGCGGTGCCGGCGTTGACGGACCTGCTCGGGATCTCACGGGCCAGCGTCTACAACTACCTGCGCTGAGGTCAGAAGATCGACCAGCCGGTCAGTGTGGTGAACCGGTCCAGCGCCGCGACCCCCGCCACCGAGTTGCCGCGCGCGTCCAACCCCGGGCTCCACACGCACACCGCGCACCGGCCCGGGACGATCGCGAGGATTCCGCCGCCCACGCCGCTCTTGCCCGGGAGGCCGACGCGGTAGGCGAACTCGCCCGCCGCGTCGTACGTGCCGCAGGTCAGCATCACCGCGTTGATCCGCTTCGCCGCGCTGAGGTCCAGGAGGCGGGACCCGTCGTTGCGGAGGCCGTGGCGGGCCAGGAACAACGCCGAGCGGGCGACGTCCGCGCAGCTCATCGCGATCGAGCACTGGCGGACGTACTGGTCCAGCACCGAGGGCACCGGGTGGCGCATGTTGCCGTAGGACGCCATGAAATAGGCGAGGGCGCGGTTGCGGTCGGCGTGCGCCGCCTCCGAGGCCGCCACCTCCGGGTCCACCGCGATTTCCGGGCGGCCGCTCTCCTGCCGGAGGAAGGCGAGCAGAGCCTCCACCGCGTCGCCGTGGCGGGCGAGTTCGTCGGTCACCACCAGGGCGCCCGCGTTGATGAACGGGTTCCGCGGAATGCCGTCCTCGTGTTCCAGCTGCACCAGCGAATTGAACGGGTCGCCCGACGGTTCGCGGCCGACGCGCGTCCAGACGCGGTCGCCGCGCGAGAGCGTCAACGCCAGGGTGAACACTTTGGACATGCTCGGCACGGAGAACGGGTGCTTCCAGTCGCCGGCGCCGTGGACCGCACCGTCCACTTCGGCCACCGCCATGCCGAACCGCGACGGTTCCACCCTGGCCAGCGCGGGAATGTAGCCGGCGACGGCGCCGCGGCCGATTTCCGGCGCGACGTCGTCGGCTATCCGGTCCAGCAGCGCCGCGAGATCCACGGCCGTAGCGTGGAAGCCGCGCCCCGGCCGGGCCGCACGCACCCCGCTCCGGTCGCCGTGATGTCCGGCACACCTTAAGTCTTCCTTAGCCCGCTTGGTGACCTCTCGCACACGCTCTAGCGTCTGGCAACCATGGATTCCTCGCTGCTCACCGAAAAAGGTGAAAGCTATTCGAAAGCCCTGGGCAACCGCCAGGTGCAGATGATCGCCATCGGCGGCGCGATCGGCGTCGGGCTGTTCCTCGGCGCCGGCGGCAAGCTGCACCAGGTCGGCCCGTCGCTGGTCTTCTCCTACGCGATCTGCGGAATCGCCGCCTACTTCGTGATGCGCGCGCTCGGCGAGCTCGTCCTGCACGAGCCCAGCTCCGGCAGCTTCGTCACCTACGCGCGGAAGTTCATCGGCCCGTGGGCCGGCTTCGCCTCGGGCTGGATGTACTGGGTGAACTGGGCGATGACCGGGATCGCCGAGATCACCGCGGTCGCCATCTACGTCCACAAGTGGCTGCCGGACGCGCCGCAGTGGATCACCGCGCTGATCGCCCTCGGCGTGCTGCTGATGGTGAACCTGCTGTCGGTGAAGGTGTTCGGCGAGCTGGAGTTCTGGTTCTCGGTGGTCAAGGTGCTGGCCATCGTCGTCTTCCTGGTCGTCGGCGCCGGTCTGGTGCTGACGAGCGCGGACATCGGCGGCGCGCCCGCCGGCCCGCACAACCTGACCGGCCACAGTGGACTGTTCCCGGCGGGCGCCGGCGTCGCGCTGATGACGCTGCAGGCCGTCATCTTCGCCTACTCGGCCATCGAGGTGGTCGGCATCGCGGCCGGCGAAACGAAGGACCCGCGCCAGGTGCTGCCGAAGGCGATCAACGGCGTGGTCTGGCGGATCGGCGTGTTCTACGTCGGCTCGGTGCTGCTGCTGGCCATGCTGCTGCCGTGGCCGTTCTACAGCGGCGACGAAAGCCCGTTCGTCACCGTGTTCAGCCGGCTCGGCATCCCGGGCATCGGCGACGTGATGAACGCGGTGGTGCTGACCGCGGCGCTGTCCAGCGTCAACTCCGGCCTCTACTCGACCGGCCGGATCCTGCGTTCGCTGGCCGAAGAGGGCGAGGCGCCGTCGTTCGTCAGACGGCTGAGCCGCCGGCAGGTGCCCTACGGCGGCATCCTGTTCACGTCGGTGGCCTACGTGCTCGGCGTGGTGCTGAACTACCTGGTGCCGAAGGAGGCGTTCGACATCGCCATCGCGATCGCGTCCCTCGGCGTGATCAGCACCTGGGCGACGCTCATCTTCTGCCAGCTGCGGCTGCGGCAGGCCGCGCTGCGCGGCGAGCTGGAGCGTCCGTCGTACCGGATGCCGTGGGCGCCCTACAGCGGCTGGGCGACGCTCGGGTTCCTGGCCCTGGTGGTGGTGCTGATGGGCTTCTCGGACGGCGCCGAGAAGATCGCCTTCTACTCCATCCCGGTGCTCGCGGTGGTCCTGGCGGTGGGCTGGCGGCTCGTGGTCAAGCGCCGCGAACGCACCCCGGCCGGGTAGCGGGCCGGGCGCGGGCGGGCATACTCGACGGATGTCCCCGAGCAGCACGGAACCCCGGAGGGTGACGATCCACGACGTCGCCCGCTCGGCCGGGGTCTCGCGGCAGACGGTGTCGCGGGCGCTGAACGACAAGGCCGAGATCGACGGCTCGACCAAGCAACGCGTCCTCGACGCCGCCCGCGAGCTCGGCTACCGCCCGAGCCGCTTCGCCCGCGGCCTGGTCCGGCCGGACACCACCACGATCGGGCTCGTCGTGCCGGACCTGCTCAACCCGTTCTTCACCGAGGTCGCCGCCGGCGCGCTGGCGGCGGCCCGGGCCCGCGGCTGGCACGTCGTCGTGCACGACACCGCCGACGACCCGGAGCAGGAGCTGGCCACGCTGCGCGTGATCGGCGCCCAGGTGGACGCGGTCGCGGGCTACTTCGGCCGGTCCGACGAGGACCTCGAGCGCCTCACCGCCGGCATCCCGGTCGTCCTGATCGGCCGGGAGCCGCGCACCCCGCGGTTCAGCGGGATCGGGATCGACGGCGAGGAAGGCGTCCGCGAGGCCGTCGCCCACCTGGTCTCGCGCGGGCACCGGCGGATCGGCATGCTCGACGGCCGTCCCGCGCCGGGTGTCCGGCGGCAGTGGTTCCTGCGGGCCGCCGCCGAGTGCGGGGTCGCCGTGCACCCCGGCTGGATCGCCGGCGGCGCCCAGAGCGTCGACGGCGGCGGCGCGGCGCTGGCCACCCTGCTCGCCGCCCACCCCGACGTCACCGCCGTGTTCGCCTTCAACGACGTGATGGCGATCGGCGCCCTGCGCGAGGCCCGCCGGTTCGGCCTGCGCCTGCCCGCCGACCTCGCCGTGATCGGGTTCGACGGGCTCGCCCTCGGCACCCTGGTCGAGCCGGAGCTCTCCAGCGTCGCCGTCGACACCCGCGCGGTCGGTGCGCTCGCCGTCGAGCAGGCCGCCCGGCTCGTGACCGGGGCCGAGCCGCTCGGCTCGGGTGAACTGACCGTCCGCGCCCGCCTCCACCTGCGCGAATCGGCCTGACCGCTTGACACCGGGTCGCCCCGGAACGCACACTGCCGAGCGGGCCGTGAACGTTCACGGGAACGCTCACGGCAAGCGGAAGGACCCCCATGTCGTACCTCGAAGACCCCCGGCCCGGCCGGGGGTCCGTCGCCGCGCGCGCGGCCTTCACCTCCGACGCGCCCGCCCTCTCGCTGAACGGCACGTGGCGCTTCCGGCTCTCGCCCGGCCTCGCCGCCGCGCCGGCCGGGATCGACTCGTGCGGCCGGATCTGGCTCAACGGCACCGAGCTCGGCGTGACGCAGGGCAGCCGGCTGGCGGCGGAGTTCGAGGTCGGGCCGCTGCTGCGGCCCACCGGGAACGTCCTCGCGGTGCGCGTGCACCAGTGGTCGGCCGGCAGTTACCTCGAGGACCAGGACATGTGGTGGCTGTCCGGGATCTTCCGCGCCGTCACCCTGCTCGCCCGCCCGGACGGCGGCATCGGCGACTACCACGTCCGCGCCGACTACGACCACACGACCGGGCTGGGCACCGTCTGCGTCGAAACCGGCCCGGACGTCGTGCTGGACATCCCCGGACTCGACGTCGCCGGGCACCCGGCCGGGGAGCCCCTGGAACTGGCGGTCGAACCGTGGAGCGCGGAGACCCCGCGGCTGTACGACGGGACGCTGTCGACCGAGGCCGAGCGGGTGCCGGTGCGGCTCGGGTTCCGGACGGTGACGATCGAGGACGGGCAGCTGAAGGTCAACGGCCGCCGGCTGCTGCTGCGCGGGGTGAACCGCCACGAGCACGACCCGCGCACCGGGCGCGTGGTGGCGCCGGAAACCGCGCTGGCCGACGTGCTGCTGATGAAGCGGCACAACGTCAACGCCGTCCGGACCAGCCACTACCCGCCGGATCCAGCGTTCCTCGAACTGTGCGACACCTACGGCCTGTGGGTGATCGACGAGTGCGACCTGGAGACCCACGGCTTCGAGCCGCTGGGCTGGGCCGGCAACCCCAGCGGCGATCCGGTGTGGACGGAGGCCTACCTCGACCGGATCCGGCGCACGGTGGAGCGGGACAAGAACCGGCCCAGCGTGATCCTCTGGTCGCTGGGCAACGAAAGCCACACCGGGGAGAACCTGGCGAAGATGGCGGAGTGGGTGCGCCACCGCGATCCGACGCGGCCGATCCACTACGAAGGCGATCACGACTGCGCCTATGTGGACGTGCACAGCCGGATGTACGCCACGCACGAGGAGGTCGAGCGGATCGGCCGCCGCGAGGACGACAACGCGCGCCGCCGCGACCTGCCGTTCGTGCTGTGCGAGTACGGGCACGCGATGGGCAACGGCCCGGGCGGCCTGCTGGAGTACCGCGAGCTGTTCGAGCGGTACCCGAACTGCCAGGGCGGGTTCGTCTGGGAGTGGATCGACCACGGCCTCGCCGCCGGCGGGCACTTCGCCTACGGCGGGGACTTCGGCGAGCCGCTCCACGACGGCAACTTCGTCATCGACGGCCTGGTCTTCCCGGACCGGACGCCGTCGCCGGGACTGGTCGAGTACGCGAAGGTCATCGAGCCGGTCCGGATTTCGGCCGGCGGGTCCGGGATCCTGGTGGGCAACCACCACGACTTCGTGAGCACCGCGCACCTCACGTTCACGTGGACCCTGGAGGACGAAGGGATCGCGGTCGCCGAAGGCGTTCTCGACGTTCCGCCGGTCCGATCCGGACAGAGCGCTTCGGTGCCGCTGCCCGGATTGCCCACCACCCGTGGCGAGTCGTGGTTGACGGTGTCGGCGACGCTGACCTCGGCGACGGCGTGGGCCCCGGCCGGGCACGTCGTCGGCCGGGGGCAGCTGCCGGTATCGGCGGCGCCCGCCGCGGCGCCGCTCCCGCCACGCGGACCGGTGTTCCGCACCGGCGGCCGGCTGCTGCTGGGCGCCGGCGCGTTCGACCCGGCGACCGGCGTCCTGTCGTCGCTCGGCGAGCACGCGGTGCACGGGCCCCGGCTCGACGTCTGGCGCGCGACGACCGACAACGACCGCGGCACGTTCGGCGGCCGGCCCGACGCCGGCCGGTGGCGCGAGGCCGGGCTGCACCGCATGCAGCACCGCGTGCTCACGGTCGACGCCGACGGCGAGGAACTGGTGGTGCGCACCCGGGTGGCCCCGCCGGCGCAGCCGTTCGGCCTGTTCGCGGACTACACGTGGACCGCGTTCGAAGACCGCCTGCGGCTGCGGCTCGAGGTGACCCCGGACGGCGAGTTCCCCGGCACGCTCCCCCGGCTCGGGCTGGCGATGGCGGTCCCGGGCACGTTCGGCTCGGCCGAGTGGTTCGGCGCCGGCCCGGGCGAGGCGTACCCGGACAGCCGCCAGGCGGCGCGGATCGGCCGGTTCTCCAGCAGCGTCGACGGCCTGCAGACGCCGTACGTGTTCCCGCAGGAGAACGGCAACCGGACGGCGGTCCGCTGGGCCCGCTTGACGGCCCCGGACGGCACGGGCCTCCACATCGACGGCGACCCGCAGTTCGATTTCACGGCCCGCCGCTGGACCGCGGCCGACCTGGAGGCGGCGCGGCACACCGACGACCTCGTGCCGGGTGAGCTGGTGCACCTGACGCTGGACGTGGCCCAGCACGGGTTGGGCTCGGCGTCGTGCGGGCCCGGGGTGCTGCCGCGGTACCGGCTGGTGCCGCAGAAGACGGAGTTCACGCTGTGGTTCCGGGTGGTGTCGACCCGGTGACTCCGGGCCCCGCTCCTCAGGTGCGCAACATCGGCGGGTACAGCAGTTCGGCCCGGCCCCGCCGGTAGAGCCGGGCCGGGCGGCCGCCGTCACGGGTGGTGGTGCGGCCCGTCTCTTCCAGGAGGCCGTCCGCGCCCGTCACCTTGCGGTGGAAGTTGCGCGGGTCGAGCCGGGTGGCCCAGACGACCTCGTACACCCGGCGCAGCTCCGCGACCGTGAACTCCGGTGGGCAGAACGCCGTCGCCAGCGGGGAATACTCCAGTTTCGCGCGAGCGCGCTCGAGGCCGTCGGCGAGAATGCGGTTGTGGTCGAACGCCAGCCGCTCGGCCAGCAGCGCGCTGACCGGCGCCCAGCGGGCCTCCGCCGCGTCCGTGCCCGCGCGCGGAGCCGGCAGGTCCGGCGCCAGGGCCAGGTACGCCACCGTCACCACCCGCATGCGCGGATCGCGGTCCGGGGCGCCGTAGCCGGCGAGCTGTTCGATGTGGACGGACCCCGGCGCCAGCCCGGTCTCCTCCGCCAGTTCCCGGCGCGCCGCGTCCGGCAGGTCTTCGTCCGCGCGGACGAACCCGCCGGGCAGCGCCCACTCCCCCAGGTACGGCTCGACACCGCGGCGCACCACCAGGGCGCACAGGCCGTCCCCGGTCAGGGTGAGCACGACGAGGTCGACGGTGACGGCGAACGGCGGGTGACCCATGCCACCACCCTACCCGCTAATCGTCAGCTTGACGATTAGGGCGCTCACCGCATATCGTCATGCTGACGATAAGAGGAGGGCTCCATGGCCGACATCGATCGCCGGTTCGGGTTCCGGCACCTGCGCGGCGCCCCGACCGTGCACATCCGCCACTACCGCCGCGGCAAGCTCGCGCACGACGGCGTCGGGCTGTCGTTCTGGTACCGGCCGCTGACGGCGGTCGTGTCGGAGGTCCCGGTCGACGACCGCGAGCTGCCGCTGTTGTTCCACGCCCGGACGGCCGACTTCCAGGACGTCACCGTCCAGCTCGCCCTGACGTTCCGCATCGAGGACCCGGCGCTGGCCGCGCAGCGCATCGACTTCTCCATCGACCCGGACACCGGACGCTGGAGAAGCGACCCCCTGGCGCAGATCAGCGGGCTGCTCACGGAAAACGTCCAGCAGTACGCGGTGGAGGTGCTGACCCGCACTCCCCTGGCGACCGCGCTCGTCGACGGCGTCCGCGCGGTCCGCGACCGCATCCGCGCGGGCCTGGCCGAAGAGGACACGCGCCTGGCGCAGACCGGCTCGGCGGTGCTCGACGTGCGGGTCGTGGCGATCCGGGCCGAGCCGGAGGTGGAGAAGGCACTTCAGACGACGGCCCGCGAGAAGGTCCAGCAGGAAGCCGACCGCGCCACCTTCGAGCGGCGCGCACTCGCCGTCGAACGCGAGCGCGCGATCAGCGAGAACGAGCTGCAGAACCAGATCGAGCTGGCCCGCCGCGAGGAGCAGCTGCTCACCCAGCGCGGCGCGAACGCCCGCAGGCAGGCGGAGGAAGCCGCGGCGGCGAACCGGATCGAGACGGAGGCGCAGGCCCTCCGGAGGGAGAGGTTGACCCAGGTGGAGGCGGCGGGCAAGCGCGCACTGGGCGAAGCGGAGGCGGCGGGCGAAGCGGCCCGGCTGGCGGCCTACCGTGATTTGCCGGCGGGGGTGCTGACCGGGTTGGCACTGAAGGAACTTGCGGGGAACCTGCCGCAGATCGACAACCTGGTGCTGACCCCGGACCTGCTCACGCCGCTGCTGACCCGGCTGGGAGTGGGATCGTGAGCTCGGTGGTCATGCCGGGGGGAACAGCCGCTCCAGCGAGCGCGAAAACCCCCGCCGCCCGCCGCCACGGCGGTCCGTCGTGAGCCTTGCCCCGCGGGTCGTCCTCGTCCATCGGCGGACCGAGCTGGATGAGCTCGTCGCCCGGCACGGCACCCGGGGTCAGGCCGAGTTCTTCCTGCGCAGCCGTGGGCGGGACCTCGCCGAGGTGACCGCCGCCGATGCTGCCGTGCGGGGCGCGCTCGCCGTGGCCAGTGCCGCCATTCCGCTCGACTGGCGCCGCGGTGAGGTCGAACGGGCCGATCTCGACCGGTTCCTTTTCACCCCCGAGGACGTCGTCGTCGTGGTCGGGCAGGACGGGCTGGTCGCCAACGTCGCCAAGTACCTCGACGGCCAGCCCGTCATCGGGGTCGCGCCCGGCGAGCCCGGGGTGCTCGTCAAGCACCCGGCGCACGCCGTCGCGGATCTCGTGCGGTCGACCGGGGCTGCCGAAGAGCGGACGATGGCCGAGCTCACCGCCGACGACGGGCAGCGGCTGCTCGCCCTCAACGAGATCTACCTCGGGCACGCCGGGCACCAGACCGCCCGCTACCGGCTGGGAACCGGCGGCGGGCCGGCCGAACGCCAGGCGTCGTCGGGCATCCTCGTCGGCACCGGGACCGGTGCCACCGGCTGGTGCGGTTCCGTCTGGCGGGAACGTCGCAGCCCGCTGCGCCTGCCCGCGCCCGGCGAGGCCCGGCTGGTCTGGTTCGTGCGGGAGGCGTGGCCGTCGCCGTCGACCGGGACGACCCGCACCGAAGGCGACCTGACGGGGACGCCGTTGACCGTCGAGGTCGAATCCGACCGCCTGGTCGCCTTCGGCGACGGCCTCGAGGCCGACACCGTCGCCCTCACCCGTGGCCAGACGGCGACCTTCGCCCCCGCGGCGAAGACCGTCCGCCTGGTGCGGTGACCCACCGGCCCGGCACGCCGAGGGGGCGTGCCGGGCCGGTGCCTCAGGCGCCGTACCGGGCCTTGACGATCGACGGCGTGTCGAGGTTGCGGCCCGCGTCCATGCTCTGCGCCAGCCGCAGGTACTGGCCCTCGGCCCACATCAGCGGGCCCGCGCTGCCGGTCGGCCGGCCCAGCCCGAAGCAGCCGACGTCCGCGCGGTCCCAGACCTGCTCCGGCACGAAGTACCCGTCGTTGGCCGAGTCCGCCATGGACTTGAGGTACCCCGCCGCCGAGCGGCCGTTGGCCAGTTCGTACTCGCCGCGTTCCCCCGACAGCACCGGCCACAGCCGCCCGAACCGCTGACCGCCCCCGGCCGGCCAGCCGCTGCAGTTCGCCGTGCTCTCGCCGTAGTTGTCGTGCGGGTAGCGGTGGAAGTAGACGTCGCCGTTCGGCAGCGTCACCTGCATCGCCGAGTTGCCGTCCGACGCGGCGGCCGTCGGCGCCACCGAGTTCGCGATCGCCGGGTCACCGGCCGGGCGGATGCCGAGCCGCACCAGGTCGAGAAAGCCGAAGTCGGTGACGTCGTGTTCGTAGAAGCAGCCTTCGTCGAAACAGATCGTGGCGCCGTCGTTCGGGTTGCCGGCGCGGTCGAGGCGCTCGTAGTACGTGTGCCCGCCCCAGTAGCCGGACGTCGTCACGGTCCAGCCGGCCAGGGAGGTGCGCCAGGAGTCCGCTGTGGACTCCCACGAGGACGCGCTCGCCGTGTCGCCGTTGGCCCGGGCGATGGCGCCCGCGGCGATCAGCCCGGCGATCTCGGCGGCCACCGACGACGGCGACTTGCCGTACTGCTCCTCCCACCGCTCGGTGGTGTCCGGGCCGGTCGCGACGATGTGGTTCGCGGTGGTCTTGACCTTCGCGAACGTCGAGGCGTCGGTGAGTCCGGTCAGCCAGGCCAGCAGGATGGCGTCGGCGTCCTGGTCGAGCTGTTCGCAGCAGCCGAGCTGCTGGGCGCTCGCGCCCGTGACGCCGGAAACCGGGCTGTAACGCGGGAACGAACCCGCCGGGTAGGTCGTGCCGTCGCCGGCCGTCGGGCTGCCGATCCACTGCGAGTTCCAGAGGAACCGGGCCATCCGCTTGGCCTGCGCGCTGTCGCCGGCGGCCAGGAGACCGGTCGCCTGCTGGTAGAGGTCACGGCCCCAGACGCGGTGGTAGCCGTCGTTGAGGTGGTCGCCGCCTGCGAAGTCGCCCCACGGCGTGGCCAGGCCCGCGACGCTCGCGCCCGGGTGCTGCTTGTCCTCGGCGGTCTTCAAGGCCATCGCCGCGACGTAGTAGGCGCGACGCCGTTGCGTGTCCCCGGAAACGCTCGCCGGAGCGGCCTTCAGGCCGTTGACGTAGGAGTTCCAGCCACCGCGGTAGGACGCCGAAACGCTCGCGAATCCGGTGCTCAGCGACCCGCTCGCGGCCGAGGAAGCGGCGGCCGCGGTGCCGCCGTAGCCGAGGGCGACGGTGAACGTCGTGTCGGCACCGACCGGAATCTGTCCACATTGGACGACATTGCCGGTGCCGGAGACGTTGTCGAACTGGTTGTTCAGCGTCTTGTCCGCGCGCAGGTCGGCCAGGCAGTCGCTGCCCGCACCGGTGTAGCCGTTGTCGTGCGCGGTGAACCCGGTCGAGACGCGCAGGGCGGAGACGACCGTGGTGGCCGTGCCGCCGAACAGCGTCTCGGTGCCGCTCGCCATCAGCGCGCCCGAGGCGTCCCACCAGGCGTTGTCGTTCGCGCCACCGCCGGCCATCGACGGGTTGGCCAGCAGGTAGAGCCGGTAGCTGCCGCCGTCGAGCGACTGGAACCGGGTGTTCGTGACCAGGGTCGCGCGGGCCGGGTCGGTGACGTAGTCGGTGGTGATCCGGTACTTCCCGCTCTTGGCCGTGTTGGTGACGGTGTACTGCAGCGCCTTCTCGTCGGGCATGGACACGACGTGGTTCGTGGCGTCGCGCTCCAGGTCGACGAAGCTCGAGCCGTCGGTGATCACGAACTGCATGTCCTGCATGTCGGGGACGTCGGCGCGCGGGTAGAAGACCTCCGAGGTGACGCCGTCGGCGACGGTGAACCACACGGGGCTGCCGGTGGTCGTCGACGTCCCGAGGGCGGACTTGTCGCCCGTCGTCCATGAGGCCCCGCCGCCGCAGCAGTCGGTCGCGGTGCCGCTCGCCAGTGCTGTGCCCGGCATCGCCCCGGCGAGCAGGATTCCCGCTCCGGCGCAGGCCAGCACTGCTTTCCACCTGATCATGGGGACCCTCCGACGGCGTTGTCGTCAATATGTTGCGGGCCGCAACATATTGAGCCACGCGTCGGTGACAAGCAATGTCCGATCGATCTGAACCGATCCAGCCCGGTCTCAGGCGTCGGCGATCCGGTCCAGCCATTCGGCCATCAGGACGCGTTCGGCCGCGGTGAGGACGGTGGCGCCGTCGAGCCCGGCCCGCAGCGCGATGGCCCGCTCCGGCAGGTCCGAGCCGGCCGGTTCGCCGTCGCCGGTCAGGATCCGGCTGAGCACGGTCTCCCGAGCGGTCGCCGAAAACTCCGGGTCGCGGTCTGCCGCCGGGGTGGCGATCAGGGCCAGCACGACCCCCATCCCGGTCGCGTGCACCAGCCGCGCCGCGCGCTCGACGCTCACCCGGAGCCGGCCCGCCGCCGCGACGCGCTCGACGATGCCGCGCAGCATCGCCTCGGCCTCCCGCCTGGCGGGCGACGTGCGGCCCGGGCGCGCGTCGCCGTACATGAGCACGTAGAACTCCGGGCGGGACAGGCCGAACTCGATGTGCAGGTCCCAGCCGCGGCGCAGGTCTGCCACGGCGTCACCGGTCGAACCGAGCGCGCGCTTGCTCGTCAGGTACTGGTCGAAGCCGTACGCGGCGACGGCGTCGAGCAGGCCGTCCTTGTCACCGAAGAGCCGGTACAGCGCGGGCGGCTGGACGCCGGCGGCGGCACTGACCGCGCGGGTCGACAGACCGTCGCGCCCCTCCGCCGCGAGCAGCGCGGCCGCCGCCTGAAGGATCCGCTCACGGGTGTCCGCCGCCGTCTTCGTCACCATGGTTCCAATGATAACAAAACTGGGGTAGCACTCGTTCAGAAGGCGAGGTGGTCCGCGGCGACGCGGCAGGCGAGCCGCCGGAGCAGAGGCCCGGCCTCGGCCATGCACCGGGCCGGGTCCGGCTCCAGGTCCGTCAGCGCGTACCCGGCCGCGATCCCCGCCTCGGCGAGCTCGACGGGCGACAGGAGGCACCGCCCGGAGACCGCGACGCACGGAACGCCCCCGGCCGCGGCGGCCCGGGCCACCCCGGCCGGGGCCTTGCCGGACAGCGTCTGCCGGTCCAGGGAACCTTCCCCGGTGATGACCAGGTCGGCGCCCGCCACCGCCGCGCCGAAGCCCAGCAGATCCAGCAGCAGGTCGATGCCCGGCCGCATCCGGGCGCCCAGCACGGCCAGCGCGGCGAAGCCCACTCCCCCGGCCGCGCCGGCGCCCGGCCGGGAAGCGAATTCCGGCCCGGCGATCGACGCCCAGTGCCGCAACGCCGCGTCGAGCGCCTCGACGTCGCCGGGGGACGCGCCTTTCTGCGGACCGTAGACGGAAGCGGCTCCGCGCGGCCCGCACAGGGGATTGTCCACATCGCACGCCAGCTCGATGTCCACTTCGGACAGTCCGGTCAAGTCCAGCGAAGCGAGCCGGGACAACGCCGCACCACCCGGCGGGAGCTCCCGCCCGGCGTCGTCCAGCAGCCGGGCCCCCAGGGCGGTCAGCATGCCCGCGCCTCCGTCGGTGCAGGCACTGCCGCCGACGCCGAGCACGATCCGGCGGCAGCCCCCGCGCACCGCGGCGGCGATGACGTCGCCGGTACCCGCGCTCGACGCGGTGAGCGGTGCCGGCCCGGCGGGGAGCCGGTGCAGCCCGGACGTCTCGGCCAGTTCCACCACCGCGGTGTCCCCGCGCACCGCGTAGGACGCGGTCAACGGCCGCCCGGTCGGCCCCCGGGCGGGGACCCGCACGCGGCGGAACCCGGCGGCGACGGCGGCGGCGACCGTGCCCTCGCCGCCGTCGGCCACCGGCAGGGTCGTGACCGCCACCCCCGGGTGGCCGTCGGCGAGGCCCGAAGCCACCGCCGACGCCACCTCGGCCGCGGTCAGCGACCCCTTGAACTTGTCCGGCGCGACGAGGACCTTCACGCGCTCGCCTTGTACGCCCGCCAGTCGCCGACGTCGGTGATGTCCCGCAGCGCCACGTGCGAGGTGTACGGCCGGCGCAGCAGCATCGCGAACGCCGAGCTGCCGTCCGCCAGCTCCACCACGCCGAGCTCCAGCTCGTGCGGCTCGGACGGCAGCACCCTGTCCCGCAGGTCGTCCAGCGAGACGTCGTAGACCTCGCCCGCCACCTCGGCACCGCCGTGCGAAACCGGGTACAGCGCCGGACACTGGTCACCGACCGCGTAGAACCGGTACTTCGCCGCCGTCCTCGCGGTGCCCACGAACGGCGAACCCTCGAGCAGGTGGTGCAGCGGTTCGCCGCGCATGGCGCCGCCGTTGAAGAACATCAGGGCCACGGGAACTCCTTACCGGAACAGGGCTTCGACACCGTCGATGGCGAAGTACACCGCGAACACCAGCGCCAGCAGGGAAAGCAGCCAGCCGGCCTCGCGCCACTTGCCGCGGCCGATCTTGATCAGCACGAACGCGATCAAGCCGGCGCCGACGCCGTTGGTGATCGAGTAGGTGAACGGGATCAGGGCGGCGGTCAGGAACACCGGGATCGTGTAGTCGGGGTCGTGCCACGGGATGTGGCGGCACTGCGCGACCATCATGCCGCCGATGACGACCAGCGCGGGCGCCGCGGCCTGGGCCGGGACGACCCCGGCCAGCGGGGTGAACAGCAGCGTCCCGGCGAACAGCAGCCCGGTCACGACGCTGGCCAGGCCGGTCCGCGCCCCCTCGCCGACCCCGGCCGCGGATTCGAGGAACACCGTGTTCGGCGACGAGCCGGTGACGCCGCCGGCGATCGCGCCCGCGCCGTCGACCAGCAGGATCCGGCCCATCCGCGGCACCTTGCCGTTCTTCGACAGCCCGGCTTCGTCGGAGACGCTGGTGATCGTGCCCATGGCGTCGAAGAAGCCGGACAGCACCAGCGTGAAGAGGAACACCGTGGCCGCCAGCGCGCCCGCCGAGGCGAAGCCGCCGAACAGGTCGATGTGGCCGAAGAGCCCGAAGTCCGGTGCCGCGACGACGTGCTCGGGCAGCGCCGGGGTGGTGAGGCCCCAGCCGCCGACGCCGAACCCCTCGTGCAGCACGACGGCGACCGCGGTGGCCACCCCGATGCTGATCAGCACCGCGCCCGGGACCTTGCGGGCCATCAGCACGATCATCAGCAGCAGCCCGAAGCAGAACACGACGATCGGCCAGCCGTGCAGGTGCCCGCCCGCCCCGAGGCGCACCGGGACCGTGGTCTGCGCCGAGTCCGGCATCCGGGTGACGAACCCGGCGCTGACCAGCCCGACCAGGGCGATGTAGAGCCCGATCCCGACGGTGATCGCCATCTTGAGCGGCCGCGGGATGGCGTTCATGATCCGTTCGCGGACGCCGCTGACGGCCATCAGCACGATGCAGACGCCTTCGAGCACGACCAGCCCGAACGCCTGCGCCCAGGTCATCGACGGGGCCATCTGGAAGGCGACGATGCCGTTGATGCCGAGGCCGGCGGCCAGCGCGAGGGGCGCGTTGCCGACGAGTCCCATGAGGACGGTCATCACGGCGGCGGCCAGCGCGGTCGCCGTGGTCACCTGCGCGGCCGACAGCCGGGCGCCGGTGATGTCGGCGGAGGCGCCGAGGATGAGCGGGTTGAGCAGCACGATGTAGGCCATCGCGACGAACGTCGTGACGCCGCCGCGGACCTCGCGGCCGATCGTGGTCTGCCGGACGCGCAACTCGAACAGCTTGTCGAGCAGCGATCGGCGTTGCGGGGGTACTTCGTCGACTACTGGGGTGGGGACTTCGGTCTGGGTCATGCGTCCTGCCCTTGCCGGTGAGGGTTATTCGGGCTGGCCCGGCGCAACGGACTTGCGCGTGCAACCCAACAGGGACTTTGCGCCGGGCGACGGCTGAATAATCCTCATCGGGGGTGCTCGGCCAGGCCAAGGCACAGCGCCGTGCCTGGGCGAGCGGGACGTTCGATTCGATTTGCTCCGGTCAGCTGGCCTTGTGGGTCAGTAGTCGGTGCGGTCGGCCTTGTCGAGCCAAGCCGCAAAGGGCGCGAAACCGTCCTTCGAGGACAGTCGCGTCACGGGCACCGTCCACGTTTCGCGCGGACGGTCGAACAGTTCGTAGAAGGCGCGGTCGTCGAAGCCGGCCTTGGCGGCGTCGTCGCGGTCGGCGGCGAAGATCACCTTGTCCACCCGCGCCCAGAGCGCCGAGGACAGGCACATCGGGCACGGTTCGCAGCTGGAGACGAGCACGCAGCCGTCCAGCTTGAACGTGCCGAGCGCCTGGCAGGCCGCGCGGATCGCGACCACCTCGGCGTGCGCGGTCGGGTCCAGGTTCGCGGTGACGCGGTTGACGCCGGTCGCGACGATCTCGCCGTCGCGCACGATCAGCGCGCCGAACGGGCCGCCGCCGTTCTCGACGTTGCGCGTGGCGATGCGGACGGCTTCGTCCAGCCAGTCCTGCTCGACGGAAAGCAACGTGTCTTTGCGGGGGTCCGGGTGGCGGAGCCCCCGGCCCGGGGCGGAGCCCCGGCGTGTCACGGTGGTCATCTCAAACTCCGGTGATGTGCTCGGGGCGGATCGGGACGCGCGGCAGCTCGAGGCCGGTGGCCGCGCGGATGGCGTTGGCGATCGCCGGCGTGGCCGAGATCGTGGGTGGTTCGCCGACGCCGCGGACGCCGTAGGGCGCGTGCGGGTCGGGCCGTTCGAGGACGTCGACGCGCATCGGTGGCATGTCGAGGATGGTCGGGATGAGGTAGTCGGTGAACGACGGGTTCCGCACCTTGCCGCCCTCGACCAGGATCTCCTCCATCACGGCGAGGCCGAGCCCCTGCGCCGAGCCGCCCTGGATCTGGGCGACCACGGCGTCCGGGTTCATCGCCTTGCCGACGTCCTGGGCGCAGTCCAGCTGGACCACCTTGACCAGGCCGAGGTCCAGGTCGACGTCGACCACCGCGCGGTGGGCGGAGAACCCGTACTGGACGTGGGCGTCACCCTGGCCGGTCTCGGGGTCGAGGGGGTAGGTCGGGCGGTGGTGGAACTCGCGGGTCTCCTCGATCGCGGTGTCGCCGAGCAGCTCGGCCAGGTCGGCGACGACCTCGCCGTCCGCCGCGACGACCTTGCCGCCGACCAGGGACATGCCCCCGGCGGACACCCCGAGCCGTGCGTAGACGGCCTCGGCGACCGCGCGGCAGGCGTTGCGGACCGCGCCGCCAGTGACGTACGTCTGGCGTGACGCCGAGCTGGAGCCCGCGTCGCCGACGCTCGTGTCGGCCGGGTGCACGCTCACCCGCGTCACGCCCAGCTCGGTCCGGGCGATCTGCTGCTGCAGCGTGACCAGGCCCTGCCCGACCTCGGCCGCCGCGGTGTGCACCAGCGCCACCGCCTCGCCGCCGAGCACCTCCAGGCGGACGCGGGCGGTCGAGTAGTCGTCGAGCCCCTCGGCGTAGGAGATGTTCTTGATCGTGACGCCGTAGCCGACGCCGCGGACGACGCCCTCGCCGTGGGTCGTGTTGGACGCACCGCCGGGCAGCTCGCGGATGTCCCGCTCGCCGGCGGGTGCCGGCGGCAGCGGCAGGTCGCGGACCCGCTGAACGAGCTCCGCCACCGGCGCCGGGAAGTCGACCACCTGGCCGGTGACCACAGTGGACCCTTCGCTCAGCGCGTTGCGGATCCGCAGTTCCGCCGGGTCCATGTCCAAAGCGGACGCGAGTTTGTCCATTTGGGACTCGTACGCGTACGTCGGCTGGACCGCGCCGAGCCCGCGCATCGCGCCGCACGTCGGGTTGTTGGTGTAGACGCCCCAGCCCTCGATGTGCGCGTTCGGGACGTCGTAGGGGCCGACGCTGAGCGTGGTGCCGTTGCCGACGACGACCGGGGTCTTGGACGCGTACGCGCCGCCGTCGAAGTACAGCTTGGCGCGGACGTAGACGAGCTTGCCGTCGTGGGTGGCGCCGTGCTCGTAGTACATCTTCGCCGGGTGGCGGTGGACGTGCCCGAAGAACGACTCCAAGCGGTTGTAGCTCATCTTCACCGGGCGGCCGGTGCGCAGCGCCAGCATGCACGAGTGGATCTGCATGGACAGGTCTTCGCGGCCGCCGAACGCCCCGCCGACCCCGGACAGGGTCAGCCGGACCTTCTCCAGGGGCAGGCCGAGCGCCTTCGCCGTCTGCCGCTGGTCGACGTGCAGCCACTGGGTGGCCAGGTAGAGGTCGACGCCGCCGTCCTCGGCCGGCACGGCGAGCCCGGACTCCGGTCCGAGGAACGCCTGGTCCTGCATGCCGATCTCGTAGACGCCGGACACGACGACGTCCGCGGTCGCGGCCGGGTCGCCCTTGACGATCCGCTGGTGGCGGACCAGGTTCCCGCCCGGGTGCAGCTTCGGCAGGGTGTCGTCGTGCGCGGCCCGCTCGGGGTCGGTGACCGGCTCGAGGACGTCGTACTCGACGACGATCTCCTTGAGCGCCTGCCGCGCGATCTCCGGGTGGTCGGCGGCCAGGATGGCGATCGGCTCGCCCTGGTACCGGACCAGGCCGTCGGCCAGCGCCGGGGTGTCCTGGAACTTGAGGCCGTACACGTTCTCGCCGGGTACGTCTTCGTGCGTGAGCACCGCGTGCACGCCGGGCTGAGCCAGCGCGCGGGAGACGTCGAGGCGGACGATCCGGGCGTGCGGGTGCGGGCTGCGCAGGGTGGCGCCCCAGAGCATGTCCTCGTGCCACAGGTCCGAGGAGTAGGCGAACTCGCCGCGCACCTTGAGCGTGCCGTCCGGGCGCAGCGGGCTTTCGCCGATGCCGCCGGCGATCGTGTCGTGCAGGTCCTGCGGCGACCGGGCCGGGGCGCTCATCGGACGGCCTTCTTCGCGGCGGCGTCGCGGACCGCGTCGAGGATCTTCTCGTAGCCGGTGCAGCGGCAGAGGTTCCCGGCGAGGGCCTCGCGGATCTCGACGTCGCTCGGGTCCGGGACGCGCTCGATGAGGTCGTGCGCGGCGACCAGCAGGCCGGGGGTGCAGAAGCCGCACTGGACGGCACCGCGCTCGACGAACGCCTCCTGGACCGGGTCGAGCGCGGCGCCGTCGGCGAGCCCTTCGACCGTGACGACCTCGCGGCCCTCGGCCTGGCCGGCCGCGACCAGGCAGGCACACGCCGGGACGCCGTCGAGGTAGACCGTGCACGAACCGCATTCGCCCTGTTCACAGGCGTTCTTCGAGCCCGGCAGGCCGAGCCGCTCGCGCAGGACGTACAGGAGGCTTTCGCCTTCCCGGACGTTGTCCGCCCGGCGGGGTTCGCCGTTGACGGTGACGTTCACGCGCATTGGGCGCTCCCTCCACAGTATTCGGTCCAGGCCCAGGTCAGCGTCCTTCGCGCCATGACGCTCAGGGCGTGCCGCCGGTAGGCGGCGCTGCCGCGGACGTCGTCGATCGGCGACGCGGCCGCCGCCACCAGGTCGCCGAAGCGGCGCTTGACCGAGTCGGTCAGCACTTTCGGGCTGTCCCAGTTCAGCTCGGCGGCCAGGAACTCCTCGGCTTCGAATGCCCGGCGCGGCGTGGGTGCGGCCGAGCCGACGCCGGTGCCGACGCGCCGCTGCTCCGGGTGCAGGGCCAGCCCGAAGGCGGCGACCGCGATCACCATGGCGTTGCGGGTGCCGATCTTGCTGAACTGCTGGGGCCCGGTGGCCGGTGCCAGCAGCACCGCCGTGATCAGCTCGTCCGGTTCCAGGACGTTCCGCTTGACGCCCGCGTAGAAGTCCTTCGCGGCGACGATCCGGGTGCCGCGGACCGACGCGATCTCGACCTCGGCGTCCGCGGCCAGCAGCGCGGGGTGCGAGTCACCCGCGGGCGAGGCCGCGCCCAGGTTGCCGCCGACCGTGCCGCGGTTGCGGATCTGCGGGGACCCGACGGTCCGCGCGGCCATCGCCAGGCCGGGCAGCTGTGCGCCGAGCTCGCCGATGATCCGGGTGTAGGGCACGGCCGCACCGATCCGGATCCGGCCGCCGTCGGTGCCGTGCTCGTGCAGCTCGGCGACGCGGCCGAGGTCGAGCAGGGTGTCCGGACGGCGGTGGTCGAAGTTGAGCTCGACCATCACGTCCGTGCCGCCGGCGATCGGGACCGCACCGGGGTTCGCGGCCTTCTCGGCGAGGGCGCCGGCCAGCGAGTCGGGTCGGAGGAATTCCACTGTGGACGTCCTTTCGGGGCTGCTTCGGCAAGAAGTACACACGCTCGGGTGTGGCCGGGACCACGGCAAAACCCCCGAAAGGCGGGTGAATTCACGGCCCGCGTTTGTACTTTCCGACAACCGCCTTCGTGCGCGCGCCGAAGCCGCCGCACGAGGTCAGGTCTCGTGCGGCGGCCGTGGTCACGCGGGTGTTACGCGGGTTCGAACTCCTTGACGGCGTCGAGCGCGGCGCCCATGGCGGCGTTGCCCTCACGTTCGATCATGATCTCCACCAGGACCGGGCGGCTGGTGCGTTCGGCCTCCTTGCGCGCCCACTCCAGGGACGTCCGGATCTCCCCCGGCTCGTGCACGCGGGTGCCGGAGCAGCCGTAGGCCTCCATGATCTTGACGTTGTCGGTGCCGTTCGAGTCGTAGTGGATGTCGACCTCGAAGTTCATCTCGTACCCGGTCTCGGCCTGGCGGATCAGGCCGAGGTACTCGTTGTTCAGCATGATCAGCACGAATCCGACGTCGTACTGCGCGGCCACCGCCAGCTCCTCGACCAGGAACTGGAACGAGTAGTCCCCGACCACGCCGACGACCTCCGCCTCCGGCCGCGCCTTCTTGACCCCGATGGCGGCGGGGATCTCCCAGCCGAGCGGGCCGGCCTGGCCGCACACCTGGTAGTGCCGCGGCTTGTGCGCCTTCTGGAACTGCCCCGACCAGATCTGGTAGAGCCCGATCGCGGTGACGAAGTAGGTGTCTTCGCCGAAGGTTTCGTTGATCTCCTTGAAGACCCGCGGTGCCTTGATCGGCAGGGCGTCGAAGTCGTCGCGGCGGGGAAGCGCTTCCTTGAGCTCCGCGATCCGGCCGGCCCACTTGCGGCGCGGCTTCGGTTCGCGTTGCTCCAGCGCCGCCAGCAGCGCGTCGAGGAACTCGCGCGTGTCCGAGACGATCCCGAGGTCGGGACCGAACACCTTGCCCAGCTGCGTCGGCTCGATGTCGACGTGGATGAACTTCCGCTCGCCGCGGTACACCGACAGCTCGCCGGTGTGCCGGTCGCCGAACCGCGCGCCCAGCGCGAGCACCAGGTCCGCCTCCAGGAAGGCCGCGTTGGCCCAGCGCTGCGACGTCTGGATGCCGGCCATCCCGGCGAACAGCTCGTGGTCCTCGGGAAAGCTGCCCTTGCCCATCAGCGTCACCTGCACCGGGACGTCCAGGCGCTCGGCCGCGGCGCGCAGCTGCTCGCTCGCCTCCCCCAGGACGACCCCGCCGCCGGCCAGGATCAGCGGGCGTTCGGCGGCCAGCAGCAGGTCGAGCGCGCGCTCGACGCGGGCCGGCGCGGGCCGCACGGCGGTCACCGGCAGCGGCGAGTCGATCGAGGAGTCCCACTCGATGTCCTGCTTCTGGACGTCGATCGGCAGGTCGATCAGCACCGGGCCGGGGCGGCCCGAGCGGGCGATCCGGAACGCCTCGCGGAAGATCCACGGCAGCTGCGCGGCCTCCCTGACCTGCACCGCCCACTTCGTCACCGGCTTGGCGATCTCGACGATGTCGACCGCCTGGAACGCTTCCTGGTGCAGCTTCGTCGTGGCCGCCTGGCCGGTGATGCAGATCATCGGGATCGAGTCCGCGTGCGCGGTGTAGAGGCCGGTGATCATGTTCGTCCCGGCCGGGCCGGAGGTCCCGATGGCGACACCGACGTTGCCGTTCGTCCTCGCCCAGCCGTCGGCCATGTGGGTCGCGCCTTCTTCGTGGCGGACGATCAGGTGCTTGATCGCCCGGCCTTGCAGGGCGTTATACAGGGGGAGGATGGCGGCGCCGGGACAGCCGAAGACGGTGTCGACGCCTTCGCTCTCCAGGACGTCGACGACCGCCTGCATCGCGGGGATTCTGGGCATGTCACACCTCCGCCGGGACGCGGCCCGACAACTGTTCGGCGACCTTCAGCAAGGCCGAGTGGTCCAGGGAGCCGTACCCCATGGCGCGGCCGGCGGCGACGAGCTGGGCGACCAGCCCGGTCAGCGGGAGCGCGACGCCGGCCTGCCGGGCGGCGGCCAGCGCGATCCCCATGTCCTTGTGGTGCAGGTCGATCCGGAAGCCGGGCGCGAACTGCCGGTCCACCATGGACTTGCGCTTGAGCTCGAGGATCCGGCTGCCCGCCAGTCCCCCGGCGAGCACGTCCAGCCCGGTCGTGGCGTCCACACCGGACGCTTCGAGCAGCACGATCGCCTCGGCGACCAGGCCGTAGATCCCGCCCACGACGAGCTGGTTGGCCGCCTTCACGACCTGGCCGGCGCCGTGCGGGCCGACGTGCACGACCGTCTTGCCGACGGCTTCGAGCACCGGCTTCGCGGCTCCGAAGTCCTCTTCCGCGCCACCGACCATGATGGACAGCGACGCCTGCTCGGCGCCGGCCTGCCCGCCCGAGACGGGGGCGTCGAGCACGCGGATCTTCCGGTCCCGCGCAGCTTCCGCGATCGCGATCGACGTCTCGGGCCGGATGGTGCTCATGTCGATCAGGAGCGTGCCGGGCTCGGCGGCGTCCAGGACACCGCCCGCGGCCAGCACCACCTCTTCGACGTGCGGGTGGTTCGGCAGCATCGTGATGACGACGTCCGCCCCGGCCACCGCGTCGGCGACGCCGGTCGCCGCGCGTCCGCCGGCGGCGGCCAGCTTCTCCCCCGCGGCCGGGCTGACGTCGTAGCCGCCGACGTCGTGCCCGGCCGCGACGAGGTGCGCGGCCATCGGGGCGCCCATCACGCCCAGTCCGATGAATCCCAGTTTCATGCTCGTCCCCTTCGGGTGATCGGCAGCCAGGCCAGCGACGTGGCGGTGTCGGGCTCCGGGACGTACTCGATCCCGACGAACCCGCCGTAGCCGGCGCGCTGGAGCTTCGCGAGGTACCCCTCGATGTCCAGCTCGCCGGTGCCGGGCTGGTGGCGGCCGGGCGCGTCGGCGATCTGCACGTGCCCGATCCGGGCGATGTGCCGCGTCACCAGCGCGTCCAGGTCGTCACCGTTGACTGCCAGGTGGTACAGGTCGGCCAGCAGCCGCACGTTTTCGCGCCCGAGGTCGTCGAGCACGGCCACGGCGTCCGCGGCGGTCTTGAGCGGATAGCGGTCCGCACCGGAGAGCGGCTCGAGGACCAGCTGCGCCCCGATCCGCGCGGCGGCGTCGGCGGCCTGGTCCAGGTGCGCGCGGGCCAGGTCGTCCTGTTCGGCTGGGTCTTCCCCGTCGAGCCGGTTGCCGTAAAGCGCGTTGAAGCTGCGGCACCCGGTGCGTTCGGCGATCCCGAGCGCGACGACGAGGCTGTCGGCGAACTCGGTCTCGCGGCCGGGCCAGCTCACCAGGCCCCGCTCCCCAGCGGCCATGTCCCCGGCGTAGAAGTTCAGGCCGCGCAGCCGGACCCCGTCCAGGCTGTGGACGAAGGCATCGATCTCCTCGCGCGCGGGAACCGCGGTGTCGAACGGCCACCAGAACTCGACGTCGGTGAACCCGGCCGCCCGCGCGGCGGCGGCCCGCTCCAGGAGGGGGACCTCCTTGAACAGGATCGACAGGTTGGCGACGTACGGCAGGGAGTGCCGGTGTTCGGGCATCGCGACCTCGAATTTCGCTATCCGGAATTTTTCTTTCGCATATCGAGAATAGCCGCTGACCTGCGGCGCGGTCAACGGCCCGAGCCGGTGCGGTAGTTCGGCCGCTCCGGCAACCGGCGGGAAGTGAGCGATGAGGTTCAGCGCGCCCTGGCTGATCCAGCCGGCCCGGTCGTCGACCGCGTGCAGTGCGGGCAGCAGCTGGTCGCGGCCCCCACCGGCGAACCCGGCGACGGCTTCCTGCTCTTCGCGCGACGCGATCGCGTCCAGCAGCTTGAGGTCCACTTCAGACCTCCACCGGGAGCTTCTCGACGCGGATCGCCGCGGCCTGGTACTCGGCGGTCCCGGCGACCGGGCAGGTGGCCTCGATGGTGAGCACGTTGACGTCGACCTCGTCCGGGAAGGGGAAGGTCATGAACGCGAGCCCGGGTTTGAGCCGCGTGTCCAGCCGGACCGGCGCCATGATCTCCCCGCGCCGAGAGGAGATCCGGACCAGTTCGTCGGGTTCGACGCCGAGCGCCCGCGCGTCCTCCGGGCAGAGGTCGAGAATCTCACCCTGCCGCAGCGGCGAAGGGAACCCGCCGGACTGGACACCGGTGTTGCAGGAGTCCAGCCGCCTACCGGTGGTGAGCCGGATCGGGAACTCCTCGGTCAGCAGGTCCACCGGCGGGCTGTGCGCGATCACGGTGAACGGCGCCGGGCGGCCGGGTCCCCGGCCCACAGGCGGGCGTGCAGGAAGGTCGGTTCGAGGGTGTGTTCGGAGTAGCACGGCCACTGGATGCCGCCGAGCTCTTCGAGCCGGGCGTACGACATCCCGGCGTGCATCGGCGACAGCGAGCGCAGTTCGTCCCAGACTGCTTCGCCGCCGGTGCAGTGCCAGTCGTGGCCGAGCCGGCGGGCCAGTTCGGACAGCAGCTCGATGTCGTCGCGGGTGCCTTCCGGTGGTTCGAGGGCCTTGCGGACGCGCTGGACCCGGCGTTCGGAATTGGTGAAGGTGCCGTCGCTCTCGCACCAGGCCGCCGACGCCGGCAGCACGACGTCGGCCGGCTGCGCGGTCTGTCAGGTCGCCGCGTTCCGTCGCGTCGAGCATCTGGGTCAGGTCGAGGCCCCGGTGCGGCGGGATCGCCGAACCCCAGGCGGTGTCGAACTTGGCGCGGACGCCGGTGTCGAGGACGTCCTGGAACCCCGGGAGCCGGTCCGGGAACGCGCCCATGTCGCCGCCGCCCTGGACGTTGTTCTGCCCGCGCAGCGGGTTCAGCCCGGCGCCGTAGCGGCCGACCTGCCCGGCCAGCAGGGCGAGGTTGATCAGCGCCAGGAAGTTGTGGTGCTCGGTGATGCCGAGGGTCCAGGACAGCTGGGCGCGGTCGGCGCGGGCGTAGGCGTGGGCCAGTTCGCGGATCAGCTCGGCCGGCACGCCGGCCGCCCCAGATCACGACGACGTCGGCGTCCTCGATCTCCCGGTAGGACGACGTGCCGCCGCCGCCGAACACGCGGGCCGGCCCGGCGACGCTCGGCGCGTGGCAGGTGCGGTTGCACGAGTCGACGTTGTTCGTGCCGATCACCGCGCGGGTGAACTTCTGCGCGACGAAGTTCATCTCGTTGGTGGCGCGGGCGCACGAGAACATCCCGAACGCTTCGGGTCCCGTGCGCTCGAGGGTGCGGCGGATCCCGGCGGCGGCCCGGCCGAGGGCCTCCGCCCAGGTCGCCGGCCGCAGCACGCCGGAGTCGCGCACCAGGGGCCGGGTGAGCCGGATGTACGGCTCGGTCTTCCTGCGCTTCACGGGAACCTCCGGTCAGGGCGACCCGACGGGGACGGGGGTGGAGCTGGTGTGGTCGAGCAGCGAGATGGCGGCGTGGACGTGCCGCAGAGCCGGCGCCGGCACGCCGGTGAGGCCGGCCAGCTCGACGACCGCGCCGATGATCGCGTCGATCTCGAGGGGCTTGCCCGCTTCGAGGTCCTGCAGCATCGACGTCTTGTGGTGGCCGACGCGCCAGGCGCCGTCGATGCGCTTCTCGACCGAGACGCCCGGGTCGCAGCCCGCGGCGCGGGCGATGGCGAGGGTTTCGGTCATCATCGTGGCGACGAGCGCGCGGGTGTCGTCGTGCTCGCACATCTGGGCCATGGTCGCCCGGGTCAGCGCCGAGAGCGGGTTGAAGGCCACGTTGCCCATCAGCTTGATCCAGATGTCGTTGCGCAGGTCCGGTTCGACCGGCGCCTTGAGCCCGCCGGCGATCAGCGCCGCGCTGAACACCTCGGCCCGCGCCGAGATCGCGCCGTCCGGCTCGCCGAGGGAGAACCGGGTGCCTTCCAGGTGCCGGACGACGCCCGGCTCCTCGATCACCGTCGAGCAGTAGACGACGCAGCCGATCGCGCGCCGCAGTTCCAGCGCGGCGGTCACCGATCCGCCGGGATCGACGGTCTCGACCCGCCGTCCTTCGAGCGGATGCCCGTGCAGGCCGTGGAAGTACCACCACGGGATGCCGTTCTGGGCGGCGACGATCGCCGTCCCGGGCCCGAGCAGCGGGGCGAGCAGCGGCCCGCACGAGGCGTAGGAGTTCGCTTTCAGGCCGAGGAACACGTAGTCGACCTCGCCGACCTCCACGGGGTCGTCGGTGACGTGGGGGTACGCGGTGAAGTCACCGCGGGGGCTGAGCACGCGGACGCCGTGCTCGCGCATCGCGGCGAAATGGGCCCGGCGGGCGATCAGGTGCACCTCGGTCCCCCCGCGGTGCAGCGCGGCCCCGACGTAGGCACCGATCGCCCCGGCCCCGAGAACAGCCACCTTCATGATGTGCCTCCCTGGTCGCTCGATTGCATACAGTATCCTGGATTCGGAAGGGAGACCAGAGCCTGCCGGCCGGCGCCGGCGCGGGAAACTCCCGAGAGGGTGAGAAACTGGGATTTTGCATACCAAAACCTGTATCCTGAAGTTCGATCACCGCTTCCACTCCCCGACGAGGTGTCCCGTGAGCCAGCCCGCTTCCCCGCTCCCCGGCCGCGGCCCGACCGGCCGCCGCACGGCCAAGGGCTCGCTCGGCTCGACCGCCGCCAAGCGCGTCGAGCGGCCGGCCCCGCTGCGCCAGGTCGTCTACGAGGCCCTCGCCGAGCTGATCATCAACCGCACCCTCGAACCCGGCCAGCACCTGGTCGAAGCCGACCTGGCCGAGTACCTCGGCGTCAGCCGGCAGCCCGTCCGCGAAGCCCTGCAGCGGCTGCAGAGCGAAGGCTGGGTCGACCTCCGCCCCGCGCAGGGCGCGTTCGTGCACCTGCCCACCGACGAAGAAGCCGACCAGCTGCTGAGCGTCCGCAGCGTGCTGGAGACCCACTCGGCGAAGCTCGCCGCCGGCAACGCGACCGCCGAAGACGTCGAGCGGTTGTGGGAGCTGCAGAAAGAAGGTCTCCAGGCGCTGAAGGCGGAGGACACCGAGGGCCTGGTCGCGGCCAACGCCGCCCTCCACGCGTTCATCACGCAGCTGTCGGGGAACGCGGTGCTGGCCGAGCTGATCGGCCTCGTCGACCGCCGGGTCCGCTGGTACTACACGCCGATCGCCCGGCCCCGCGGCCAGGACGCCTGGCACGAGCACGAAGAGCTGATCACCGCGATCGCGAGGGAAGACGGCGAACTGGCCGAACAGGTCATGGCCAAGCACACCGAACGGACCCGCCAGGCCTACCACGAACGTCCGGCCGCGCCTTCCGAGGCGGAGCCCCGGACCCCGCCGGGGGCACGCCCCCGAACCCCCGGCGGGGGCGAGCGCCGCTGAGACCCCGGCGGGTCAGCCGCCCGCCGCGGCGGACGGCCGCGCCACCAGCTCGGTTTCGGCGAGCTGGTGGCGCGGCCGGCCCGGCTGGCGCAGGAACAGCGTCAGCACCGCCGAAAGCACCGCGATGCACCCGGCCAGGACGTACGCGCCGGTGTAGCCCCACGCGCTGATGACCCCCGCGGCGAGCCCGCCGCCGCCGACGCCACCGACCAGTTTCGCGCTGTAGACCAGGCCGTAGTTCGACGCGTTGTTGTTCTCGCCGAAGTAGTCCGGCACGAGCGCGGCGAACAGCGGGTAGAACGCCCCGCCGCCGAACCCGGTCAGGAACGCGAACACCACGAACAGCACCAGGTTGTGCGTGTTCCCGGCGTAGAGCACGCCGAACTGCGCGCCGCCGGCGATCAGCAGCACGATGGTCAGCGTCTGGCGCCGCCCGAGCTTGTCCGACGCCCAGCCGACGACGGCGCGCCCGGTGCCGTTCACGATGGCCAGCACACCGGCCGAAGAGGCCGCGACGAACGCGCCGAAGTGGCTCTCCTTGGCGAACGGCACCTGGAAGTTGATGCCGAACAGCGAAACGCCGCCGATGATCACCAGGCACACCCACATCAGCGGGAGCATGCCGGTCCGGACCGCCTCCATCGGGGCGAACTGGCGGACCGCCGGCGGGTTCTTGGCCAGGCTCTGCACGCCGGCCTTGCCCTTCGCCCAGGAGATCGGGTCGACCTCCTTCGGCCACCAGCTCTTCGGCGGGTCCTTGAACAGGAACCCGCACACGCCGACGACGATCAGCATGTACAGGCCGATGCCGTCCAGCACCCCGGTGACGTTCTCGTGCCCGAGGAACGCGCTGAACAGGTAGATGAACGGCACCGAGCCGTAGGCGAACCCGCCGTTCACGAACCCGGTGCGGGCGCCGCGCTTCTCCGGGTACCACTTGCCGACCATGTTGATGCAGGTCGCGTACACCAGCCCGGCGCCGGTGCCGCCGAGGACCGAGTACCCGATGAACGCCAGCGTCAGGTTCCCGCTGTGCGCGATGGTGAAGTAGCCGATGCCGCTGCACACCGCGCCGGTCAGCATGGCCGTCTTCGCCGACACGATGTTCTTCTCCCGGAGGCGGCCCGCCGGGAACGCCACCCCGGCCTGGAACACCGCCCAGATGCTGGCCAGCCAGAACGCGTCCGACAGCGTCCAGCCGTACTTCTCCTCCAGCGTGCCCTCGACGGCGCCCCAGCCGTACTCGAACACGCTCACCGCCATCATGGCGATCCACGGCAGCCAGACCATCCAGCTGCGCGAACGTCCCATGATGTCGTACGGGGACTCGCCTACCCGGTAAACTCTTCCGTTCTCGTCGACTATCTCCTGGTGAGTGGCTGCTGTCATCGGAGTTCTCCTTCGTCACCGTTGACTCAGGTTCGAAAGCAGGCCCGCGGCCCGGGCCCAGCGGTACTTCGCGCCGAGCACCGCCACGGGCTTTTCGGTGGTGTAGGGGTACGCGACGATGCCGCGGTCGTACAGGTACTCGCTCGCCTCCTCCACTTCGACGTCCCCGGCCAGCGACGCCACGACGGGCTTGTGGATCCCCTTCGCGCGGTACTTCCCGACCACTTCGGAGACGAGCTGCGCGAACACCATCGGCGGGGTGACGATGGTGTGCCAGTAGCCCAGGATCAGGGCGTGGATGCGGTCGTCCTCGAGGCCCAGCGCGATCGTGTTGCGGTAGGTCGAGGGTGGCTCACCGCCGGTGATGTCGACGGGGTTGCCGGCCGCGCCGAACGGCGGGATGAACTTCCGGAACGCCGTGTCGAGGTCCGGCGGGATCTCCATCAGCTGCAGCCCGTTGTCGACACAGGCGTCCGAAAGGAGCACGCCGGACCCGCCGGCGCCGGTGATGATGACGACGTTCTCCCCCTGCGGCGCCGGCAGCAGCGGGATGCCGCGGGCGTATTCGAGCAGGTCGTTCAGCCCGGGGGCCCGGATCACGCCGCTCTGGCGGAGGATGTCGTCGTAGACCTTGTCGTCGCCGGCCAGCGCGCCGGTGTGCGAGCTGGCCGCCTTCGCGCCCTGCGACGTCCGGCCGGCCTTGAGCACGACGACCGGCTTGCGCTTCGACACCCGGCTCGCCGTTTCCGCGAACGCCCGGCCGTCCTTGAGGTCCTCCAGGTGCATGGCGACGAGCTGGGTGTTGTCGTCCTGCTCGAAGAAGGTGAGCAGGTCGTCCTCGTCGATGTCGGCCTTGTTGCCCACGCCGACGATCGAGGAGACGCCCATCTTCGCCGAACGGCTGAAGCCGAGGATCGCCATCCCGATCCCACCGCTCTGCGACGAAAGGGCCACGCCACCCTTGAGGTCATACGGTGTGCAGAAGGTCGCCGACAGGTTTTCCGGCGTGTAGTAGTAGCCGTAGATGTTCGGCCCGAGGATGCGGACGCCGTGCTTCCGGGCGATCGCGACGACCTCGTCCTGCAGCTCGACGTTGCCGGTCTCGCCGAATCCCGAGGGGATGAGGATGGCGCCGGCGACGCCCTTCTTCCCGGCCTCTTCCAGCGCCGCGGGGACGAACTTCGCCGGGATGGCGAACACCGCGACGTCGACGTCGCCGGGGACGTCGGTGATGCTCGGGTAGGCCTTGCGGTCGAGGATCTCGGCGGCCTTGGGGTTGATCGGGTGGATCTCGCCCGCGTACCCGCCATCGACCAGGTTCTTCAGCACCGAGTTGCCGATCTTCCCGGCTTCGGCCGACGCGCCGATCACCGCGACCGCCGCCGGTTTCATGATCCGGTTCATCGACGCGAGGATCTCGTCCCGGGTGAACCGGTGCGGTTTCTTCGCGGCTTCCGGGTCGACGAGGATGCGGACGTCGACCGCGGTGGCGCCGCCCGGCGTGGCGAGCACCGGGTTGAGGTCGACCTCCGACAGCTGCGGGAAGTCGGTGACCAGCTCGCCCAGGCCGGTGAGCACGGCCGCGAGCGCGCCGCGGTCGGCCGGAGCCGACCCGCGGACGCCCCGCAGGATCTCGGCCGCCTGGATACCGTCGATCATCGACAGCGCCTCGTCGGTCGACGTCGGCGCGAGCCGGAAGGTGACGTCCTTGAGCACCTCGACGAGCACCCCGCCGAGGCCGAAGGCGACGACCTTGCCGAACGTCGGGTCGGTGACCGAACCGATGATCACCTCCTGGCCTTCGGTGAGCATCTGCTGGACCTGGACGCCGAGGATCTTCGCGTCGGCGTCGTACGCCAGGGCATTGGCCACGATCTGCACGAATCCCGCGGATACCGCATCCACGTCCGTCAGCCCGACGAGCACCCCGCCGGCCTCGGTCTTGTGCAGGATGTCCGGCGAAACGATCTTGAGCACCACCGGCAGCCCGATGGCTTCGGCGTGGGCCACGGCTTCCCCGGCCGTGGTGGCCAGCCGCTCGGCCGGCGTCGGGATACCGTACGCCTCGCAGACCGCCCGCCCCTCGGGCGCGGTCAGCGACGACCGGCCGTCGGCCGCCACCCGCTCGAGGATCTGTTCGACCGCCGCACGATCAGCCACGTCAGATCACCCCCGCCGCGCGGAACTTGCCGAGTTCCGCTTCGCTGTAGCCGAGTTCGGTCAGCACCTCGTCGTTGTGCTCGCCGAGCAGCGGCGACCGTTCGATCTCCACCGGCGAGTCGGACAGCTTGAGCGGGCAGCCGACGGTCGTGAAGCTGCCTCGCTCGGGGTGCGGCACCTCGACGACCGAGCCGAGCTCGGCGAGGGTCTCGTCCTCGATCAGCTCCTTGGTGGACAGGATCGGGCCGCACGGGATGTTGCGGGCGTTCAGCTCTTCCAGCACCTCCCACTTGGTGTGCCGCTCGGTCCACTCCTCGACGAGCGCGAACATCTTGTCCAGTTTGGACAGCCGGACCTCCGGGGTGGCCCACGCCGGGTCGTCGGCCAGCTCGGCCCGGCCGATCAGCCGGGCGAGCGGCGCCCAGCCGGGCGGCTGGACGATCACGTAGATGTAGTCGTTCGGCCCACCGGGCGCGCACCTGACGGCCCAGCCGGGCTGGCCGCCGCCGGAGGCGTTGCCCGAGCGCGGGACCTCGTCGCCGAACTGGTCGTTCGGGTACTCCCCCAGCGGGCCGTGCGCCAGCCGCTGCTGGTCGCGCAGCTTGACCCGGCACAGGTTGAGCACGGCGTCCTGCATGGCGACCTGGACGCGCTGGCCGCGGCCGGTCGAGGTCCGCTGGTACAGCGCGGCGAGGATGGCGGCCACCAGGTGGATGCCGGTGCCGGAGTCGCCGATCTGCGCGCCGGTCGCGGTCGGCGGCCCGTCTTCGAACCCGGTGGTGCTCATCGCCCCGCCCATGGCCTGCGCGATCACCTCGTACGCCTTGAAACCGGCGTACCGGCCGGGGCCGAACCCCTTGATGGAGGCGTAGACCAGCCGCGGGTTGAGCGCGGCGAGCTTCTCCCAGGGGTAGCCGAACCGGTCGACCACGCCCGGGCCGAAGTTCTCCACCAGGACGTCCACTCCGGACACGAGCTTCTCGAAGACGCCCTTGCCTTCGTCGCTCTTCATGTTGAGCGTGATGCTGCGCTTGTTGGCGTTCAGCATCGTGAAGTAGAGACTGTCCACACCGGGCAGGTCCCGCAGCTGTCCGCGGGTGATGTCGCCCCGGCCGGGCGTTTCGAGCTTGATCACGTCCGCGCCGAGCCAGGCGAGCAGCTGCGTCGACGACGGACCGGACTGCACGTGCGTCATGTCGAGGACGCGGACGCCCTCCAATGCCTTGCCCATGCCTTGCCTCCGCTCACTTGTACATGGTCTGGTTCATGGTTCCGGGGGCGTACACGTCGGGGTCGATCCAGACGTTGATCAGCGACGGCTTGCCGGACTCGCGCGCCCGCAGCAGGGCCGGCCCGATGTCGGCCGGGTCGCGGACCTCCTCGCCGTGGCCGCCGAGCATCCGCGCGAACTCGTCGTAGCGGACGTCGCCGAGGGTGTTGCCGACGCGCTCGCGCGGCAGACCGTACTTCGCGGCCTGGCCGTAGCGGATCTGGTTCATCGACGAGTTGTTGCCGACGATCCCGACGAACGGCAGGTCGAACCGCACCAGCGTTTCGAAGTCCCAGCCGGTCAGGCTGAAGGCGCCGTCGCCGAAGAGCGCGACGACCTCCTTGTCCGGGCGCGCGTGCTTGGCCGCCAGCACGAACGGGATCCCGACGCCGAGTGTCCCGAGTGGACCGGGGTCCATCCAGTGCCCGGGCGACTTGGGCTGCACGACCTGGCCCGAGAAGGTGACGATGTCGCCGCCGTCACCGATGTAGATCGAGTCCTCGGTGAGGAACTCGTTGATCTCGTGGACGAGCCGGTACGGGTGGATGGGGCGCGCGTCGGAGTGCTGCAGCGGCAGCCGCTTCTGCTTAGCCTTCTCTTCGACGGCCTGGAGTTCTTCGAGCCAGGCCTTGCGGCCGGTGGCGCCGTTGTCGGTGCGGCCGGACGCGGCCTCGGCGACGGCGGCGAGCACCTGGCCGGCGTCGCCGACGAGGCCGAGGTCGACGTCGCGGTTCTTGCCGACCGTGCGGTAGTCGAGGTCGATCTGGACGACGGTGGCGTCCTTCGACAGGCGCTTGCCGTAGCCCATCCGGAAGTCGAACGGGGTGCCGACGATCACGATCACGTCGGCGTTGTCGAAGGCGTACCGGCGGGACAGCTGGAAGTGGTGCGGGTCGCCGGGCGGCAGCGTGCCGCGGCCGGCGCCGTTCATGTAGGCCGGGATGTCGAGCGTGCGCACCAGCTCGGTGGCCGGGCCGGTCGCCCGGGTGGTCCAGACCTGGCTGCCGAGCAGGATGGCCGGCTTCTTCGCGTGCACCAGCAGGTCGGCGAGCTTTTCGACGTCGGCCGGGTCGCCCGCGTTCTTCGTGGACGCGCGATAGCGGCCGGCTTCGGGGATCCGTGCCTGTTCCAGGGGTACGCGCGCGTCGAGGACATCCCGCGGGATCTCCAGGAAGGACGGTCCCGGCGCGCCGGCGTAGGCCTCCCGGAACGCCATGCTCACCAGGTCGGCGACGCGGGCGGTGTGCGGGACGGTGGCGGCGAACTTGGTGATCGGCGTCATCATGTCCACGTGCGGGAGGTCCTGCAGAGACCCCATCTTGTGCTGGGTCAGCGCGCCCTGGCCGCCGATGAGCAGCATCGGGCTCTCGGCGCGCAGCGCGTTCGCGATACCGGTGACGGCGTCGGTCGTGCCCGGCCCGGCGGTGACGACCGCGCAGCCGGGCTTGCCGGTGATCCGCGCGTAGCCGTCGGCCGCGTGCGCGGCGACCTGTTCGTGCCGGACGTCGATGACCTCGATGCCCTCGTCGACGCAGCCGTCGTAGATGTCGATGATGTGGCCGCCGCACAGGGTGAAGATCGTGTCGACCCCTTCGGCCTTCAACGCCTTGGCCACCAGGTGGCCGCCGGATATCCCGGCGGGCTCGGCACCGTTCGTCGCCGCGGCACTCTCCCCCGCGGTCGTGCCGGTCGTGGTCAGCGCCATGGCTCAACTCCTCTGGTCCGCCACCGGAGCTCTCTTGTCCGGCGGTGCGTGCCGCCTTTTCCCGAGGTCAGCGACCCCTTCATGGCAGACTGTAGATTGCATACCGTATGGGGTAGGCATATAGTCACCCTGCAGGCTGGCTGTGTCCAGGGCTATCCGCAGGGTTTTTCCGGACTCGGATCCGATCCCCGCGGACCACCGCCCCACGCCCGGACACGGCGGGTTCGCCCGCCCTGCCCCGTCGCGGAAAGGACGCTCCCGGATGGACCTCTTCGAACACGAAGCCCGCGATCTCTTCGAAAAGCACGGCGTACCGGTCCCCCGCGGGCGGGTCGCCGACGATCCGGCCGCGGCCCGGGCGGCGGCCGCGGACCTCGGCGGCCCCGTGGTGGTCAAGGCGCAGGTGAAAACCGGCGGCCGCGGCAAGGCGGGCGGGGTCCGGGTGGTGCGCACCGCCGACGACGCCGAGCAGGCCGCCGACGACATCCTCGGGATGGACATCAAGGGCCACACCGTCCGCCGCGTGCTGGTGACCGAGGCGAGCGAAATCGCCGATGAGTACTACGTCTCGTTCCTGCTCGACCGGGCCGGGCGGAGGTTCCTCGCCATGGCGTCGACCGCAGGCGGGATGGAGATCGAGGAGGTGGCGGCGTCCCGGCCGGACGCACTGGTCCGGGTGCCGGTCGACCCCCTGGCCGGGGTCGACGCCGCGGCCGTCGCGGCGGCGTTCCCCGCCGGCGTGCGGGCGGAAGTGGCGGGCGTCGTCGCCAAGCTGTGGGAGGTGTTCGTCGCCGAGGACTGCACGCTGGTCGAGGTGAATCCCCTCGCGAGCACGCCGGCCGGGATCGTTGCCCTGGACGGCAAGATCACGTTGGACGACAACGCGTCCTTCCGCCGCTCCTCGGCGTACGACGAGTCCGTCGACGGTGATCCGCTGGAGCGTGCCGCCCGCGCGAAGGGCCTCAACTACGTCAAGCTCGACGGCGACATCGGCGTGATCGGCAACGGCGCCGGGCTGGTCATGTCCACTTTGGACGTAGTTGCGGCCGCTGCGGCCGAGGCGGGCGCCCGCGGGCCGGCGAACTTCCTCGACATCGGCGGCGGGGCGTCGGCCGGGGTGATGGTCGACGGGTTGACGGTGATCCTCGGCGATCCGCAGGTCCGCAGCGTGTTCGTCAACGTCTTCGGTGGCATCACGGCGTGCGACGCCGTGGCGGCGGGAATCGTGCGGTCGCTGGAGGTCCTGGGTCCGCGGGCGGCCAAGCCCCTGGTCGTCCGGCTCGACGGGAACAACGTCACCGAGGGCAGGCGGATCCTCGCCGAGGCCGCCCACCCGCTGGTCACCGTGGTGGCCACCATGGACGATGCCGCCCGCGAGGCGGCGAAGCTGGCGATCGCGGAGGTCTGAACCATGGCCGTCTTCCTGGACGAAAACAGCCGGATCGTCGTCTCCGGCATCACCGGCTCCGAAGGGGCCGAGCACACGCGGCGGATGCTCGCCGCCGGGACGAACGTCGTCGGCGGGGTCAACCCGCGCAAGGCCGGGCGGCCGGTGCGGATCGGCCCGAAGGAGCTGCCGGTGTTCGCGAGCGTCGCGGACTCGATGGCGTCGACCGGCGCCGACGTCTGCGTGCTGTTCGTCCCGCCGCCGTTCGTGGCCGACGCGGTGATCGAGGCGGTGGACGCCGGGATCGGCCTCGCGGTGGTGATCACCGAAGGCGTCCCGGTGCACGACACCGCGCGGTTGTGGGCGCACGCTGTCGCGGCGGGCGGCCGGACCCGGATCGTCGGCCCGAACTGCCCCGGCATCATCTCCCCGGGCCGCGCGAACGCCGGCATCATCCCGGCCGACATCACCGGCCCGGGCCGGATCGGCCTCGTGTCGAAGTCCGGCACGCTGACCTACCAGCTCATGCACGAACTGCGGGACATCGGCTTTTCGACGTGCGTCGGCATCGGCGGCGACCCGATCATCGGGACAACGCACATCGACGCGGCGGAGGCGTTCGAAAAGGACCCCGAGACCGACCTGATCGTGCTGGTCGGCGAGATCGGTGGCGACGCCGAAGAGCGGACCGGAGAGTTCGTCCGGGCCACCGTGTCCAAGCCGGTCGTCGGGTACGTCGCGGGTTTCACCGCCCCGGAAGGCAAGACGATGGGGCACGCGGGCGCGATCGTTTCGGGCTCGGCGGGAACCGCGGCGGCGAAGAAGGAAGCGTGGGAGGCAGCGGGAATCCGCGTCGGCCGGACGCCGGGCGAGACGGCGGCGCTCGTGCGCGAGGTGCTCGGCTGATGGAACTCCGCCAGCTGGCGGTGGTGGTGGCGGTCGCCGAGGAGGGCGGGTTCACGGCGGCCGCCCAGCGCCTGCGGACGGTCCAGTCGACGGTGTCCACGGTGGTCCGCGCCCTGGAGCGCGACCTGGGCACCCCGTTGTTCCACCGGACGACGCACCGGGTCATCCTCACCCCGGCGGGCGAGGCGTTCGTCCCGGCCGCCCGCGCGGCGCTGGAAGCGGCCGAGCGCGCCCGCGCGGCGGTGTCCCCCGTGCGCGGCCGGGTCCGGCTCGGCGTGCGCCCCGGTCTGCTGGCCGACCTCCACCGGGTGCTGGACCGGCTGCGGCACACGCACCCGCGGGTGGAGCTGGAGGTCCGCTGCGGCCCGGCGGAATCCACTGTGGACGTCACCCTGACGTCGGCCGCCGACCTCGCTCCCAGCACCGAAGTCACGCTTCTTCCCGCCGAAGAGCTCGTCCTCGCCACCGCGCCCGGCGGTTCGCAGTCCGCCCCCGCCGACCTCTCCGCGCTGTCCCTCGCCGGCTTCCCGGCGGGCTGGGCGATCCGCGAAGCCGTCGACCGGGCCTTCCCGCACCGCCGGATCTCCCTGGAGGTCGACGACCTCGCCGTGGCCACCGGGCTGGTGCGGGCCGGGCTCGCCGCCTGCGTCCTTCCCGCCTCCGCGGCCGCCCGGTTCCCCGAGCTCACCGTGCGGCGGTTCGAGCGGCCCGTCCCGTGGCAGCTCGCCGCCGTGCACCGGGCCGGCGTCTCCCCCGCCGTGGCCGCCGTGCTCGCTCAGCTCGGCTGAAGCCCCAGGCGGTCCGGTCGCGTGTAGACGTTCATCGACGTCCCGCGCGGAAAACCGACCAGCGTCAGGCCCCGCTCGGCGGCCAGGTCCACGGCCAGCGACGACGGCGCGGAAACCGCCGTCAGCAACGGAATCCCGGCCATCGCCGCCTTCTGCACCAGCTCGAACGACGCCCGCCCGCTGACCATCAGCGCCGTCGCGGACAGCGGCAGCTCGCCGGCCCGGGCCGCCCAGCCGACCACCTTGCCCGCCGCGTTGTGCCGGCCGACGTCCTCGCGCAGGCACCGCAGCTTCCCGCCGGCGTCGAAGAGCCCGGCCGCGTGGAGACCGCCGGTGCGGTCGAAGACCCGTTGCGCCGCACGGAGCTCGTCCGGCAGCCCGGCCAGCGTCGCCGGGCCGGTGGTGAACGGGTCGCCGTCGACCGGCCAGGTGACGGTCGTGCGCACGGCGTCCAGGCTCGCCTTGCCGCACAGGCCGGCGACCCGGATCTCGAGGGGTTCCTCGACGGTCAGCGTGTCCGGCCGCGCGGTGTGCGCGCCGTCGTGAACCCGCAGCACCCGCCGCCGGGCCGTCATCCGCCCCACGTCAGGCCGCCGGCAGCAGCGACGCGGGCCGGCCCGGCTGGGTCAGCCGCCCGGACAGCACGGCGGCGGCCAGGCTCAGCACACCGGCCGCGACGAACCCGTTTTCCGCCACGACGAGCGCGGCCGGCGCGATCCCGACCGCCGCGCCGATGGCCTTGGCGCTGTACAGGATTCCGAAGTTCTGCGCCGCCGATTCGTCGCCGAAGTACTCCCGCACCAGGCCGACGAGCAGCGTGTAGCAGCAGCCGTTGCCAAGCCCGGCCAGCGCGGCGCCCAGCAGCAGGCCGACGGCGTGCCGGTGTTCGCCCGAATAGCACAGCACGAACTGCGCGACACCGCCCGCGAGCAACGCGAACCGCAGGATCCGGTGCCGGCCGGCGAGCCGTCCGATGAGGACCCGGCCGCTGCCGGTGGCCGCCGCCAGCGACGCCAGGGCGGCCGCGGCGAGCCCGGGCCCGCTGCGGGCGGCGGCGAACGTCGCCAGGTAGGCCAGGTCGAACAGCAGCACAGCGGCCGCGAGCACGACGACGAGGTACAGCGAAAGCGTGGCGCGGCACCGGAACAGTTCGGCCGGCCGGTAGTGCCGGACCGCCGGCCGGCGGTTGTGCGCCCGGTCGAGGGCCCACGTCCGGGGTTCGGGCGTGGCGGGCCACCAGTGCCGTGGCGGGTACCGCAGCAGCGCCGCGCAGCCGGTGATGACGACGAGCACGACCGCGGCCGTGCCATCGAGCAGCTCCGGCCGTGCGGCCGGCAACGCGGCGGCGAGCACGACGAACGGGACGCTGCCGTAGGCGAAGGCGCCGCTCACGATGCCGGCCCGGGAGCCGGTGCGGTCCGGGAACCAGGCGAGCACCGCGCCGACGCAGGTGGCGTAGACGAGCCCGGTGCCGAGCCCGCCGAGCACCGAGTACCCGACGAAGACGGTGACGAGGCTGGTCGCGTGGCCGAGCGTCACCAGCCCGGCCGCGCACAGGACCGCGCCGGCGGCCATCGCCGCGCGCGCCGGCAGCAGGCCGCGTTCGCGGAGCCACGCCGCCGGGAACGCGGCGCCGGCCTGGCAGATCGCCCACACCGCGAGCGAGAGCACGATCCCGCCGGACGTCCAGCCGGGCGTCCGGCTCAGCGACGGCACGATCGCGCCGAAGCCGTACTGCTGCACCCCGGCCGCGAGCATGGCCGCCGCGGCGAGCCAGGTGATCCAGGTCCGCGGCCGGCCGAGCAGCTCCCGGTCGGTCTCGCCGACCCGGTACCACCGTCCGTAGACGTCCCGCAACTCGCGGACCTCCGTCAAGGCGACCGCCTCCTCACACTGAAGATTGTATGCAGTATGGAGTAGGCTGAGTGTGCGCTCATTGCGGGCGAATGTCTACCGAGGGATCCCGAGGGGGAAGAAGGCGGCCCGGTGGCCATCGAGGGAGGAGGCGGCCACCGGGCCGGTGCCCCGCCGCGGTACCGGCCGCGGGGAGCACTGACAGTGTGGCGATCGGAGCCGCCCTCCGACAAGCTTTCGCCCGGCAGCGGGCCGGGCTTTGTCCACAACGCACCATCCGGTGCGGGCCGCGGCCACGAAAAGTGACGGCGGGGCGCGAAAAGAGCACTGAACGCCACCTGGGCGTCCAGCGGGAGAGATCAGCGCACCGGCGCCCTCACCGGGCTGCCGGCTGACGAAGCCACTCCCGTCGGCGTGGCTTCGTCAGCGCGCGGGGCCGGGCAACCGACCTCAAGACTTCCGGCGGGACGCTCGCTTGCGCGCCGGCTTGGCGTCGGCGGGCTCGGCCGCCGCGGCCTGTTCGGCTTCGAAGCCGGCGATGATCTCGCTGGACAGCCGGCCGCGCTCGGCGACCTCGTAGCCGTTGGCCTGCGCCCATTCGCGGATCTGCCGGTTGCGTTCACGGTCGGTGCCCGAGCCGGACGGGCCGGACAGCGACTGCCCGGTCGCCAGGCGCACCTTGCGGCCGCCGATGCGCCGCGCGGCCGCGACGTACCGGGCGAGTTCGTCCCGCAGCGCGGAGGCGTTCTCCTCGGACAGGTCGATCTCGTACGTCACCCCGTCGAGGCTGAAGGGGACGGTCTGCGAAGCCTCGCTCCCGTCGAGGTCGTCCACCATCTGGACCTGCACCCGTTGCGCCATGGTTCGTCGTTCCTCATCTTCTCCAGAACACGGTCGGACAGACCCTAACCTGTCGAATCACGTCCAGCACGCGCGACACCCTGAAGCGTCCACAATGGCCGCTCGGGCGGCCGGGCCGCCCGCGTCCAGAGTGACCGCAACCGGGCCGAAATGCTCGCGACCTTGTCGAAAATCCATTTTTGTGATATGCTCGAAATCAAATCGGTACCGTGGCGGGATGCGGACCACCGCCGTTAGCCGTAATACTCCCCGAGCCGGCCACGCCGCCTTCACGGCCGTCGCCGCACGCGCGGCACATTTGCTGGTCGACCGCGAGCCGGTCATCTTCTCCGGCCCTCTTGCCGCTCCCCTGCCCGGCGACCACGCCGAGGAACTTTTGGCCTACCACCGGATGCACACCACGCACCCGGTGCCGGCCGGCGCCTGCGCCGAAGCGGTGTGCCGCAGCCGGTTCGCCGACGACCGGCCGGCGACCGGCAATTCCGGTATATACCAGTATCCGATTCCGGGTACCGGGCCCGATTCGTTCGCGTATCGAACCATGGCACGACGATTCCGCGTGTTCGAGGTCGGCCACCCGGCCACCCAGGAGGTCGAACGGGAACTGCCGGCCGCCGCCGGCGTCGCCGAACCGCCATCGGTCACCTTCGTCCCGGCCGGCTTCGAAGCCGAGCCTCTCGAGGACGGCTCGTCCAGTGTGGACTGGATCTGTTTCGCCCCGTGTCCGCGAGCTGGCTCGGTGTCACCGTGCACCTGACCCGTCCGGCGATTGCCGCCACATTGACGGATCCCGGCGGATTCGCCCCGGGAACGGAAAACCGGCCGATCACCTGCGGCCCGCGGAACTGCGCGACGCGGCCGGGGCCGCCTACGCCGAAGCCGTCCGGCCGGTGGCCGCCGCGCAGGGCGAGCCGTGGCCCACGTTCCTCTCCCCCGCAGCGGCGCACGGACGCGCTGCGGCCGGCCGCGCTTTCCGCGTTGACGCACGCGCGCATTCCCCCGCCGGCCGGGAATGCCGGGCCGCTGACGGCTTTTTCCGCCGTGCTGCCTCCCGGTCAGTCGGGCAGCAGCGGCACTTCGAGGTCGTCCGGGCGGCCGAGCAGGACCGCCCGGGTGACCGCCGACTTGCCGAACCGGTCCCGCACCGCGTCCAGCGCGGAGTCGAGCTCACCGGCCCGTTCCTCCCGGAACGGCAGCGTCGGCTGGAACGGGTTTTCGTCGGCCAGGTTGGACAGCGCGGCGCCGAGCAGGGTGAGCCCGCGGTCGGCGATCAGCGGCAGCGCGGCGACGAGCAGGTCCCGCGCCGCGGCCAGCAGCACGCCGGTGCCGGCCGTCGGGTCGGTCAGCGTGTGCGAGCGGGTGGCGCGGGAAAAGTCGGCGAAGCGCAGGCGGATCGTCACCGTGCGGCAGACGCGGCCGGCCGCGCGCAGCCGGCGGGCGATCCGGTCGATCAGCGCCACCAGCACGACGTCGAGCTCGGCCGGTGTCCGCCGGCCGCGGCCGAGGGCCCGCTGGGCGCCGATCGAGCGCCGCCGCCGCCCGAGCTCCACGCGTCGCGGGTCTTCGTTGTGCGCCAGGTCGTGCAGGTGCGCGCCGGCGACCCGGCCCAGCAGGCCGACGAGGTCCACCTGCTCCGACGCGGCCAGCTGCCCGACGGTGGTGATCCCCCGGATCCGCAGCTTCTCGGCGGTGATCTTGCCCACCCCCCAGAGCGCCGTGACCGGCAACGGGTGCAGGAACGCCATTTCCCCGTCGTGCGGGACGACGAGCAGGCCGTCGGGCTTGGCCACCCGGCTGGCGACCTTGGCGAGGAACTTCGTCCGCGCCACCCCGACGGTGATCGGCAGCCCGGCCCGCTCGGCGACGGCGGTGCGCAGCCGTTCGGCGATCTGGCTCGGCCGCCCGGCGATCCTGCCCAACCCACCGACGTCGAGGAACGCCTCGTCGACCGAGATGCCCTCCACCCACGGCGTCGTGTCGTGGAAGACGTCGAAGACGGCCCGGCTGGCAGCCATGTAGGCCGACATCCGCGGCGGCACGACGACGGCGTGCGGGCACAGCCGGCGGGCCTGCGTGCCCCCCATCGCGGTGCGCACGCCGTAGGCCTTCGCCTCGTAACTCGCGGCGAGGACGACCCCGCCGCCGACGATCACCGGCCGTCCCCTGAGGGCCGGATCGTCCCGCTGCTCGACCGACGCGTAGAAGGAGTCGAGGTCGGCGTGCAGGATGGGCCCCTCGTCGGTCATAGAACACATGTTCGCATACCCGCGGGCCGAAGTCCGCCCCTCCGCCCGCCGCGGGTGACCGGCCGCCGGACGAAAGTGCGCCCTTTTCCGGTTGTCGCCGTTCTGTTGCCCAGCTCACACTCGAGGGATCGAACGACCCGACCACTGGGGGCGACATGACCGACAAGTGCCGATGCGGCGACCACCACGCGTGGGCCGCACCCAGCCCGGAGGACAGGCCGGCGGCGGTGCGGCAGCCCCTGCTGGCCGCGACGCTGGCCCGCGAAGACCGCGCGGAGGACACCGACGGGCTCGACCCGACCGACCGCGTCACGTGCCGGACGCACCGCCGCTGGCTGCACGACTGCGTGGCGTCCCCGGTGCACACGAACCCGGCGGTCGGGTACCGGTGGTGCCGCCGCTGCGACCACCAGGCGCTGGTCGCGGTGGACGAACTCGCCGGCGAGGTGACGATCCGCTGCGGGCTCTGCGGCCGGACCCCGCACAGCCGGGCGAACCAGGAGCTCGTGGAGCTGTGCCGGCGGAGCCTGGCGCTGGCCCGGTCGGGACGGTTCCCGGAGAGCGCCGTCGCCTGACTGCCATGATGCGGGGGTGCCCGAGATCGGAACCACCGCGCTGGTCGTGTTGCTGCCCGCCGCCGAGCCGGTCCTGGCCGCGGTCCGGCGGGTGTCGCCCGAGCTGGTCCGCCCCGGCCTCCCGGCCCACGTGACGGCGTTGTACCCGTTCCTGCCGGATGACTCGCTGAACGACTCGGTGCTGGGGGCAGTCCGGACGCTGGCGGCGGAACTTGCGCCGGCGTCGGTTCGGCTCACGGAGCTCGTGACAGCGCCGGGCTTCGCGGCGATCCCGGCTCCGGAGCTGCAGGGGGTGGCCGATGCCGTCTGTGCCCGGTGGCCCGGCGTTCCGCCGTACGGGGGCAGGTTCGGTCCTCGGCCGGCTGCGCACCTGACCGTGGCGATGGGCGGCTCGGCGGAGACGCTCGAGGGGGTCGGCCGGGAAGTGCGGCCGCTGCTCCCGGTGGCCGATCGGGCGGAGACCTTGCGGTTGGTGGCGCTCACCGAACGCGGCTGGGAGCCGCGTCTGGAGGCCCCGCTCGGAGGCTGAGCGGTCAGCCGTCGTGCGCCAGCTTCCCGTACGCCCGGGCGATCGCCCGCAACCGGGCCACGTCCGCGGCGAACGGTTCTGCCGGCGCGGCAGGCGGCTCCGTCTCGTCCGGCTCGTCCGGGAGGTCGCGCACCAGCCTCGCCGCGGCCGGGGGCGGCAGCTCCGGCGTCACGCCCGCCAGGATCAGGCCGTCGTTCGTCTCGCTCATCGCCGTCAGCAGCCGCTCGCGGCGCGAGGCCCCACCCGGGTCGATGCGGGCTATCTCCGGGAACCGGCGCGTCAGGTGCTCGCGCAACGGCCGGAGCAGCCGGAGCGTGCGCGCGTCACGCCGGGCCGCCACGAGGCCCGGGACCGCCGGGATCGTCAACCCCAGGACGATCAACAGCACCGACACGGCCGGGAACCCCACGTCCAGCGTGCACGGCAGTGTCGAGAACGGCCCCCGGCACAATCCCTTCGCCGGGTGGTCGGCCTGCAGCGCGTGCAGCGTCGCCACGACCTTGCCGGCCAGGTAGGCCACCGCGAAAGCCGACGCCAGCAGCAACAGCGCGAGCCCCGCGCGCAGGGCGCCGCCGCTGGCGCGGATCGTCACCGCCGACACGATGCCGATGTCGATGACCGCGAAGCCGAGGTACACCGTGTACGTGAAGACGTAGACCACCAGCGTCGGGTGCGTTCCGTACAGCTGGTCGAACACGCCGACGCCGCGCGGCAGGCCCGAGGTGCTGAAGAACGTGACCACCAGCACGGTCAGCGCCACCCCGAGCGCGACCAGCCGGGTGCGGCGGCCGCGGTCGCGGGTGCCGCTGATCTCCGCGACCGTCAGGCCGATGCCGTACGCCGCGACCATCGTCGCCAGGTTCGACAGCAGCCGGCCGAGGCTCGGGTAAAGCTCGCTCTCGAACTGCTGCGCGCGGTTCGACAGGAAGCAGAACGCCGCCCCCAGGGCGATCAGCGAGACGGCCAGGCCCGCGCCGGCGCCGGTGCGGCGGGCGCGGACCGCCCGCCAGATCCCGGCGAAGAGGGCGAACGCCCCGACGGCGACGAAAAGTATGTCGATCACGGAACGCGACTATCCCAGGAGTGCCGCCAGCCGCCTAGCCTGCTCGGCCGCCCGGCCGGACGCGCCCGGCTGAACGGCGGGTGGCTCGCTGGTCGCCGCGCTCATCAGCAGGACGGCGATCAGCTCGGCCTCGTACTCGTCCGTGCCCGTCGTTACGCGGGTCAGCAGGTGCGACAACGCCCGCGGCGCCAGGTCGGGGGCGAGCTCGGCGGCCTCGGATTCCGACATCAGGCAGGTTCCGGTGTGCGCGCAGAGCATGTGCGCCAGCTCGTGGGCGATGATGTGGTCCTGGTGCAGCGCCGACGTGTGTTCGGTGTAGGCGATCAGGTCGTAGTCCGGGCGGGCCTGCCAGGCACCGGACGGCTGACCGGGCCGGTACGCGATCGGGACGAGGTCGATTTCCCGGCCCCGCCACGCTTCGAGCCCGTCGACCCAGGCGTTCATCGACCACGGCCGCGGCAGCGGGACGGCGGCCAGCACCGTCCGCACGCGCTCGCGCGCCCGGTCACGCAGGTCCGGCAGGCCGCGCTCGTCGATGGGTCCTCCCCGCTCACCGGGCGCCAGCCGGGTGCACCGGGGCGCGATCACGGACGACGTCATCGTAGCCGAGAAGCCCGTGGTCACTCCGGCTTCCGCCGCCGGCCCGTGCGGCGCCGGGTGCCGTCGTAGCTGCTGAGCTGATCGAGCAGCGCGGTCACGGTTTCGCGGTCCCGCGGCGACAGCCGCATGGCGCGCTGGGCCAGGGTCCGCGCCTCGCTGTCCCGCCAGGCGACGACGTCCTCGACCTGCTGATCGACCTGACCGGCAACCTCGTCGTCGAAGAAGTACGTCACCGGAACGCCGAAGAACTGGGCCAGCGCCTGGATGTGCGAACGCTTCGGGTCCTTGCGCGCACCGACGGCCAGCTGCTGCACGTGCGTCGCCGACATGGTCACGCCGGTCTGCTCGGCGACGCCGTGCGCGATTTCCCGGTAGGAGTACGGCTTGCGGTCCGGCGGGTGCACGGTCGCGATCAGGTGCGCCAGCCGTTCGGCGAAACTGCGCTCTTCGCTCACCACACACCACCTGCCGCCGTGAAACGTGACACCGGACAGCCTAGCTGTTCCGAAAACTTGACACACCCTGTGCCGGAAAGACTACGATACTCCCGCCGGGTGTTTCGGAAACGTGACACCAGGCCCGGGGTGGCGCAGCGGCCGCGGGGTGATTCACGTGGCCGCTGGGGGTGGCCACGCGCCCAACCCTGCCCGCCGCGCCACCCCTTCCCATGCCCTGTGCTGCCTGGAGCGCAGACGCTCGGCCAGGCTCACGCGAGCAGCCGGGTTCCGGCGGTTCTGCTCGCTCACCCCGGCGGCCGATTCGCGCGGTGGGGGTGAGCGGCGCTCTGCGGCCAGTCGGCGAACAATTCGCGCCGCGGAACCCGCACGGCTCAACCGGTACGGCGAGGCGGCGCCACAGCTCCGCGCCGAGGTCCACCGAGGTGCACACGTCACCGCCCGCCGGGTGGGCGAACCTCTTCTGCCCGATCCCGGTCTGACGCGTATCGGTGCCCCCTCGCGGAGGGGCCACCGATCAGGACCGGTACACGCCGAACTCGTACAGCGAATAGCCGTACCCGCTGCCGCGCTGGGTGCCGTACACGCGCACGTACCGCGCGGTCGCCGAGACGGCGAGGTCGTCGGCGCCGCCGTCGCCGGACGTTGTCGTGTACACCGTCCGCCAGTTCGCCGCGTCGTCGCTCACCTGGAGCTCGTAGGCTCGCGCGAACGCCGCCTCCCAGACCAGCTGGACGTGGGTGAACGCCTGCCGGCTGCCCAGGTCGACCTGCAGCCACTGCGGGTCCGCCCAGGCGCTCGCCCAGCGGGTCGCCGTGTCCCCGTCGGTCGCGGCCTGGGGCGGGTAGGGCGCGCCGGGACCATCGGCTTGGTAGGTCGACGCCGTGGTCGCGGCGCCGCGGGCCAGGTTCGTCCCCGGCACCGGCGGGGCCACCACGCGCAGGGAACGGGTTTCGATGCCGACGTTGCCGTGGCCGTCCCGGGCGTAGAGGTAGAGCTTCCAGACGCCGAGCTGCTGCGGCGCGGTGACGGTGAACGTCCCGGTGCCGCTGAACCGCGCCGGGACCAGCCCGGCCGCGTTGTCGATGTACTTGCTGTTGTAGCCCATGGTGTAGGCGATCGGATCACCGTCCGGATCGGACACCGCCGCCGTCACGGTGAACGTACCGCCCGCCGGGACGTCGGTGCTGCGGCTGAGGTTCATCGACGAGATCACCGGCGGCGTGTTGCCGCCGGTCTGTCCGCTGTAGAGCTTGCGGACGGCGTACCAGGAGAGCCGTTTCTCGTTGCCGGTGGTGATGTTGAACCAGACGCCGCCGAAGTCGCCTTCGGTGCCGTAGTGGAAGAGGGTCGCGCCGAGCGCCACGCCGGGGTGGGCCAGCACGCAGTTCCAGGCGTTCACGTACCCGTCGCGCTTCTGCTGGTCCGTCGGCTCCGCGGGGACGCCGTTCACGTCGTCCGGCACCTCCCACTCGCCGGCCGGGCCGGTTTCGGTGACGATGTACGGCTTCGCGTAGCCGCCCGCGAGCCAGTCCTGCTTGACCTGGCAGACGTGCGCGTACGAGTTGACGGAGTACAGGTCGAGGTTCGGCGCGTACGCCTTGTAGTACGGCCAGGCGCCGGTCCACGCGTCGGTCGACGTGACCGGGTGGTTCGCGTCGATCGCGTGGATCGCCTGCGCGGCCTGGTCGACGAACCGCGTGTAGGCGATCCGCTCCTGCTCCAGCTGCGCGCCCGAGTAGCAGTTCTGCATGCCGAGGATCGACTCGTTGCCGACGTTCCACATCAGCACGCCGCGGTGGCCCTGGTAGGCGGCGACCCACTTCTGGATTTCGGCGAGCATCGTGGTCTTGTAGTTCGCGTCCGTGGTGTAGTCCACGCAGCCGCCGCTGCCCGGTCCGCCGCCGGGCTGCAGCCAGAAGCCGCTGATCACCTTGATGCCGTTGGCCGCGGCCGCGTCGAGCAACGGCTGGGTCGTGCCGTCCGTGCCCCACGTCCGGACGGTGTTGACGCCGATCGCGTGCAGCTCGGGCATCCGCGCGGCCGCCTCGCCGACCGGCGGTCCCCAGGTCAGGCCCTTGACGGTCCACGGGATGCCGTCGACCGTCAGCTGCCAGTTCCCCTGGGTGCCGGCGACCCGGGTGACGCCCGGGCCGTCCTGCGCCGCCGGGGTGCCGCTGACCTGGAACTCCCACAGCGAATAGCCGTAACCGCCGGCGCGGTGGGTGCCGTAGAGGCGGACGTACCGGCCGTGCCCGGTGACGGTGAGGTTCTGCCGGCCCCCGGCCGCCGACGTCGTGCTGTATACCGTCTGCCAAGAGGCGGCGTTGTCGGAAACCTGGACTTCGTAGGCCGTCGCATAGGCGGCCTCCCAGTCGAGGGTGACCTGCGAGATGTCGGCGGGCGCCCCGAGGTCGACCTGCAGCCACTGCGGGTCGCTCCAGGCGCTCGCCCAGCGCGTGCCGGTGTCGCCGTCGACGGCCGCCGACGCCGGGGTGCCCGCGCCTTCGGTGCTCGACGCGGTCGCCGGTCTTCCCTGCGACAGCACGGTGGCGGCCTGCGCCGGGAGCGGGCCGGCGAGCAGCCCCAGCACCAGCAGGGCCACCAGCGCCGGGACGGCACGGAGGAGCGACGGTCGGTCCACGATGACTCCCGTACGACAGGACGGCGGGGACGGAGACCGCTGGAGAGCGCTCTCCCGGAAGGCCGATGGTTCGCCACGGCCACCGGCGTTGTCAAGAACCGGCCGGGAACCCGACAATGACTGTCCGGCAGGCGAACCGGGTGCTCCTTGACAGGGCCGCCAGGAGCTGCGCATGCTGTGGGAGAGCGCTCTCCCATCCTTGGCACCTCACCGTGGAGGACCCTTGGCAACGAAAGCCGCGCTCCTCGCCTGCACCGCCGCCACCGTGCTGGCAGGCGCCTTCCTGACCGCGGCCACCTGGTCGCCCGCCGGGGCCGACGACCTGGTGACCCACCACGAGTTCCAGGTCAACTGCTCCCCGAGCCACCACCAGCCGGACGACCCGATCGTGTTCCCCGGGCTGCCCGGCGCGTCCCACGACCACACGTTCCTCGGCAACAAGACGACGAACGCAGCCACGACGACGCAGTCGCTGCAGGCCGCGGGCGTCGGCAACACGACGTGCCTGGCACCGGACGACCTGTCCGCGTACTGGTTCCCCACCGTGTACAACGGGAATCAGGTGGTGCTGCCGAACTTCGCGCAGGTCGTCTACTACAAGTCCGGCATCCTCGACTACACGAAGGTGGTGCCGTTCCCGCCCGGCCTGCGGTACGTGGCCGGGAGCGTCACCGCGACGCAGGACGAGTTCCAGCACGCACCCGGCGCCATCGAGGGCTGGGAGTGCGGCGACAGCTTCCACAACTGGGACATCCCGGTGCGGTGCGTCGCCGGCAGCCAGCTCAACATCCGCTACCAGGCGCCGAGCTGCTGGGACGGCGTCCACCTGGATTCGGCCGACCACAAGAGCCACCTGACGTACCCGGACCGGGCGACCCTGACGTGCCCGGCCGACCACCCGGTGGCCGTGCCGATGCTGGAGTTCAAGATGGCGTTCCCGGTCAGCGGGGACATGTCCGGGGTGCACCTGGCCAGCGGACGCGGGTATTCGTGGCACTACGACTTCTTCAACGCGTGGGACCCGGAAACCCTGGCCGCGCTGGTGAAGCACTGCATCAACGGCGGCCTGCAGTGCGACCCGCGCGGGTTCGACCTGTACAAGCCGGACCGCGGCAGTGTGCTCGGCCCGAACTACCGGCTGCCCGGCCGTCCGTGAACCGGCGGTTCCCGGGGGTGGCGGTGGTGGTGCTGTGCCTGGGCGGGTGCGCCACCACCGCCGCCCCCGCTCCTCCGGCCTCTCCGGCCACGCAGGCCGCCTTCAACCCGACGGACGTGGCCTGGCTGCAGCTCGTGGTGCCGATGACCGAGAACGCATTGGCCGCGGCCCGGCTGGCGCCGCAGCACACCGCGAGCCCGGCGATCCGCTCGGCGGCCGATGCCTTCGCCGGACCGCAGGAGCGGTTGCTGGTTCACCTGCGGGCGACCCGCGACCGCGCCGGGCTCCCGGCATCCGACGTCCACAGTGGACACCGGATGCCGGGCATGGTCACGCCGGCCGACCTGGTGGCCCTGCGCACCGAACGGGGTTCCGCCTTCGACCGTCGGCTGGTCGCCCTGTTGCGGGCGCACGCCGCGCAGCTCGTCGTGCTGGCGGGAGGCGAGCAGAACTCCGGCGCGGACGCCGGGACCCGTGAACTGGCGGGAGCGGTCGGCGCCGAGGTAACCCACGCAGGCGAGCTGCTCGCGAAGGTGTGAGAACGCCGCCGGGGCCACGGCTTCCCGTGACCCCGGCAGCATTTCCGGCTCCGCCCGCCGGTGGCTCAGTAGCTGACCGTCACCGGGGCCCGTCCCGGGTGAACCGGCGCGGTCACGGTCAGCGTCTTCGCCGCCGCGTCCCACTTCCAGGCCGATGACGGCGCCCAGCCGGCGCCCACCTTCACCCGGCTCGGCGCCGAGGCGACGCCGAGGAACTTCACCGTCCACTCGCGCGGTGCCGGCCGGAACGAGCCCTGGGTGGGCGCCACCGTCACCGTGTGCGCCCCGAAGCGCTCGCTGTAGGTGATCTTCGTCGTGGCCGAGCGCGACGACGACGTCCCGCTGTCCTCGTACAGCGAGAACGATCCCGGGCCGCCCGGCGCGACCGTCACCGTCACCCGGTCCAGCGGGTTCTGGACGTCGTTGGTGACGTCCGCCGTCCGGGTGGCCGTGATGCCGCCCGCGCGGAGGAACACGGGCATCGTGCCCAGGTCGGAGGTCACCTGCTGGGTGGTCCCGCCGGCGTAGGTCTTGCCGCTGAAGTAGTCCGTCCACTGACCCGGCGGGAACCACACCGACGTCGTCGCCGACGTGCCCGGCGACGTCACCGGCGCCACCAGCATGTCCGGCCCGTAGAAGTACTCGCTCTGGGCCGCGGTGTACGCGGCCGGCTCGTCCGGGTACTCCAGGTACGTCGGGCGCACCACCGGGACGCCCGTCGCCGCCGCTTCCTGGGCCAGCGTGTAGGTGTAGGGCACCAGGTTCTCGCGCAGGTTCAGGAACTTCGTCGCCGACGCCTTCGCCGCGTCGCCGTACTGCCAGGGCAGCCGGTCGCTGTGGTTGCTGTGCAGCCGGTCGATCGGCTGGAACGTGCCCAGCTGCACCCAGCGCGCGTACAGGTCGTCCGGCAGCTTGAACGTCTGGCGCTGCTGGCCGCCCGAGGTGTAGGTTTCGCTGCCGCGCAGGCCGGTCGTGTCGTTGTGGCCGCCGATGTCGTGGCTGATCGCCGACATGCCGGTCGCGGCCGACTCCGCCGGGGTGATGCCGGCCTCCATCCGCAGCGTTCCCCACGTCGACGAGGTGTCGCCGGTGAAGTGCAGCGTGCTGCGCTTGTCCGCCCACGGCCCGGTCGCCAGCCCCGTCGGACCGCCGTAGCCGCCCGCCTGCAGCGAGCCGTACGCCCGCGAGATGACGAATCCGCGGCCGGTCGCGGGGGCCGCGAGGTCGGCGTACTGCTGGTTGATCCAGGCGTCCGGGGTGACGCCGGGCAGGCTCGAGCGCGAGGCGTCGCAGCACCAGTCGAGCCACCAGAAGTCGTTGCCCTGCTGCATCATCCCGGCGTGCAGGTCGAGGTAGGCCTTCAGCTGGTCCGGGTCGCCCCAGTCGAAGACGTAGCAGTCGCTCCCGCAGCCGGACTTGACCAGCTTGCCCTTCGCCGTCGCCTGCGCGCGGGCGAACTGCGGGTCCGACCCCATGATGCTCGGGTGGATGTTGAGGTTGTTGTGCAGCCCCTGGGCCTTCGACCAGGCGAAGAACGCGGCCGGGTCGGGGAACTTGGTGGTGTCGAACTGCCAGCCGTTCCAGGTGTCCGGCGCCTTGAAGTCCGTGTCGGTCACCAGCACGTCGAGCGGGACGCCCTCGCTGCGGAACCGGGGCAGGATCGTGTCGCGGTAGTCGGCCGCGGTGCGGTCGATGTACTCGGAGTACCAGACGCCGTAGGCCCAGCGCGGCAGCAGCTGCGGCGGTCCGGTCAGGGTCGCCAGGTCGCGCAGGCCGGCCTTGTAGTCGTGGCCGAAGGTGAAGACGTAGCCGTCCTGGTACGGGTTTCCGCCGTGCGACGGCCGCTGCGTCACCGCGCGGGTGCGGGTGTCGTACAGCGCCGAGGGGGTGTCGTCGAGCAGGTACCAGCCGTCCTGGTGCAGGAGGCCTTCGGTGGTCGACGGCGCGCCGTTGTCGCCGTTGACGCCGTCGAGGCCGCGCCGGTAGCCGCCGAGCGCGAGGTGCGGCGGCGGGGCCGTGCCGCCGGCCGGGGTGACCGCGACGGTGTCGACGTTGACGTGGCAGCTGGTGTCGTCGGGGCAGCCGAGGACGATGTCGTTGGTGCCCGCCTTGAGGTCGACCGGCACGGACGCGCTCTTCCACGCGTCCCAGCTGTCGGTGACCGGGAGCGAGAGGGTGCGGGTCACGCCGTTCGCGGTGACGGCGGCGGTGCGCGTTTCGTGCCGGCCGTCGCCGCCGGTGCCGTTGGCGTAGCGGACGTGCAGCAGGTAGGAGCCGTCGGCCGGGACGTCCGACGCGCGGTGGGTCAGCGTCGCGCCGCGGTTGAGCTCGGCGACGAAGCCGCGTCCGGCGTACCCGGTGTGGTCGGTGGCGACGACGGCGGAACCCGAGCGCAGCCCGGCTTCGGCCTCGCAGCTCACGCCGGCCGGGCAGCCGGTGAACGCGCGGGCCGACGCGGGCGGGAAGGCGGCGCCGGCGGTCAGGACGGCCAGGCCGTCGAGGTTGACGTTGCCGGAGTCGGCGGCCGTCCGTTCGAGGCGGACGCTGTGGTGGCCGGCGCCGAGGGTGACCGGGACCGAGGCGAGCGCCCAGGCGTTCCAGTCGGCCGTCGCGGGCAGGGTGAGCTTCTGCGCCGCTCCCCCGTCGACCGAAACGCTCAGCGTGCGCGTGACGTGCTGGTTGTCACCGCCCTGGCCGTTCGCGTAGCGGGCGGTCAGCGAGTACGTCCCGGCGGCGGGCGCGAGGACGTCGGCGGTCACGGAGTTGCCGGTGCTCTCGAAGCCGGCTAGAAAGCCTTCGCCGGTGTAGCCGGAGTGGTCGGTGGCGACACCGAGGCCGTCGGCGGTGAGGTCTTCGGCTTCGCAGCGCGCGCCGGCGGAGCAGGTCAGGTGGTGCCAGGGCGCCGCGAGCACCGGGGTCGCGCCGGCGGTCGTGCGGATTTCGAGGTTGCCGCCGTCGAACGGGCCGGAGTTCAGCCGGTAGGTCAGCGTCGTCGCGCTCGTCTTGATCGTCAGCACGCCGCCGGAAACGGTGCTGGTGTACGACGTCGGCGTGAAGCCGCCGCGGCCGACGGCGTTGAAGGTGGCGGCGTCGGTGAACCGGCCGTCGCCGGCGTACTCGGTGCGGATCAGGGTCGGGGACAGCACCTGGAAGCGCGCGTTCCCGGCGGTGACGGTCTGGCGCGCAGGCCCGGCGACGGCGGGCGTCGCCACGGTCACCCCCGCGACGGCGACCCCGGCCACGGCGAGCGCACACGCCCGCCGGATGGTTCTCGCTGTTCTGCTCCGCACGGCGGAACTCCGTTCCGGTGAAGGGGACTCGGCGGCGTTACAACGTTGGAAAGCTGAGCACAACGAGTCGGCCGATGTCCAGACCACTGAGCGGAACTTGTCCCGGACAGATTGCGGACGCCGTCGGTCAGGCCGAGTCGCGGACCACCAGCGCCGGCTCGAAGATCACCGCCTCCGCCCGCAATCCCGGGTCCGCCAGGCGGTCCAGGACCATCCGGGCCATCGCCGCGCCCATCTCCTCCACCGGCTGGCGGACCGTTGTCAGCCTCGGGCGGCAGCTCAGGGCCACCCGGCTGTCGTCGAAGCCGATCACCGCCACGTCCTCCGGGACGCGGCGGCCCGCTTCGCGCAGCACCGTCAGTGCGCCGTACGCCATCAGGTCGTTCGCCACGAACAGGCCGTCCAGTTCCGGCTCCTCGGCGAGCAGGCGCTCCATCGCGCGCTCGCCGCCCTGCTCGGTGAAGTCGCCCTCGGCGATCGTGACGTACGCGTGGCCGTGGCGGGCCATCGCGTCGCGGAACCCCGCCAGGCGGTCCTGGCCCGCCGGGGTGCCCGCCGGCCCCGCGATCGTCGCGACGCGGTGGCAGCCGCGCAGCACCAGCCGGTCCGCCGCCAGGCGGGCGCCGTCCTGGTGGGCGACGTCGACGTAGCAGACCGGTGCCGGGCGGGCCGGCCGCGCGAAGAGCGCTGTCGGGACGCCCGCGTCCGTCAGCACGTGCGGCAGCGGGTCCTCCGCCGGGTGCAGCGAGATCAGCAGTACCCCGCTCACCTGCTCCTGACGCAGCTTCGGCACCAGTTTCGCGCGCTCTTCGTCGCTGTCGACGAGCATCAGCAGCGGGTGCAGGCCGTGCGGGCGCAGGTGCGCGACCACACCTTCGACGACCCGGCCGAAGAACGGGTCGCCGAACACGCCGCCGGTGAATGCTTCGACGTGCCGCTCCGGCTCGGACACGACCAGCGCGATCCCGCCGGTGCGCCGGGTGACCAGCGAGCGCGCCGCCCGGTTCGGGACGTACCCGGTGTCCGCGATCGCGCGTTCGACCGTCTCACGCAGCTTCGGGTCGACGTTGCGCACGCTGTTCACCACGCGGGACACCGTGGCGCGCGAGACGCCGGCGATTCGCGCGACGTCCTCCAGGGTGGGCGGTTGCGTCGTCACTCCTCTGTTGTAGCACGCTGTGAGAGCGCTCTCCCAGTGCCGCGCCCTTGACAAATGTCATGGTGGGCCGGTGCGGGACAGCACTGCCCCGCACCCGCCCCGCCCGGCGAGCATTCCGGCATGACCAGAACCGAACCCGCCGGCTTCCGGCCGGTGCTGCTGCTCACCGGCGCGTACGCCGCCCTGTCCGTGCTCACCTTCGTCGTCATCGTCGTGTTCCGGCCCCATCCCGCGGTGGTGACCGACGCGGTCTGGGTGCGCGCCACCCTCGTCGTCGCCAGTTCGCTGTGGACCTTCGCCTTCGCCCGCAGCGCCGCCCGGGGCTCGCGGAAGGGCCTGCTGCGGCTGCGGATCGTCTCGGCGGTGATGCTGGCGGCGATCGCCGTCATCGTCTTCCTGCCCGGGCTGTTCCCGCTGTGGCTGCGGATCGAGCAGGCCGCCTGCGGGGTGCTCCTGCTGGGCGTCACCCTGCTGGTCAACGGCCGGCCGCTGCGGGCGCGGTAGCGTGCCGGGGTGCCGGAGACCGGGGACGTGCAGCGCTGGGTGCGCGGCTGGCGGCTGCGGCTGCTCGACGGGGGCATGCTCGTCTACCCGGCGGTGACCGGCGCGGCCGTGCTGCAGCACGCCACCGGCGCCGCCGCGGTGCCGGGCTGCGGGGTCGTCGCCGCGTTCGCCGCCGGCTACCTGCTCGCCGCGGCCGCCGCGGCCCGCCGGGCCACCCGGCCGTTCTGGCTGCTGGTGGGCGGCTGCGCGGTGCTGTTCGCGGCCGCGCTCCCCTTCGCCCACGCCGACGCCTTCTTCCTCGCCGCCGTCGTCCTCTCGCTGGCCGCGCCGCGGCTCCCCTGGCGGGCCGCGGCCGCGCTCGTGGCGGTGTCCGCCGTCGCCGCCGTGGTCGTGCCGTGGGCCGTGCGGCCGTGGCGGAGCGGGCCGGGCTGGACGCAGGCGGTCGCGCTCGTGTTCACCGTCCTGATGGTTTCCGCGTTCGCCGAGGCGATCCGGGCCAACACCGCGCTCGTCGAGGCCCGCGCCGAGGTCGCGCGGCTGGCGTCCGAGGCCGAACGCGCCCGGATCGCCCGTGACCTGCACGACCTGCTCGGCCACTCGCTCACCGCGATCACGGTGAAGAGCACCCTCGCCCGGCGGCTGGTCACCGCCGAAGCCGCTCGCGCGGGCGAGGAGATGTCCGCCGTCGAGACCCTCGCGCGGCAGGCGCTGACCGACGTCCGCGCGGCCGTGTCCGGCTACCGCGAAGTGACGCTGGCCGGTGAGCTCGCCCGCGGCCGCGAGCTGCTGCGGGCCTGCGGGGTCGCCGCGGACCTGCCGACGGCCACCGACGTCGTCGCCCCCGGCCGCCAGGAGCTCTTCGGCTGGGTGGTCCGGGAGGGCCTCACGAACGTCGCGCGCCACGCCCGCGCGACCCGGTGCGCGGTCACCCTTTCCGCCGCGTCGATCGAGGTGGCCGACGACGGCGTGGGCGGGACGGCGAGCAGCGGTTCGGGCCTCGACGGGCTGCGCGAGCGCGTCGACGCGGCCGGGGGCACCTTCGAGGCGGGACAGGTCGCCTCGCGCGGCTGGCGGCTGCGGGTGACGCTGTGACCATCCGGTTGCTGCTCGCCGACGACCAGGCTTTGGTCCGCGAAGCGTTGTGCGCGCTGCTCTCGCTCGAAGCCGACTTCGAGGTGGTCGCCTCGGTCGGCCGCGGCGACGAGGTCGTCGCGGCGGCCCGCGAGCACCGGCCCGACGTGGCGCTGCTCGACATCGAGATGCCGGGCCTGGACGGGCTGGCGGCCGCGGCCGTGCTCACCGCGCAGGTGCCGGACTGCCGCGTCGTCATGCTCACCACGTTCGGGCGCGCCGGGTACCTGCGGCGCGCGATGGAGGCGGGCGCGGCCGGGTTCGTGGTCAAGGACGCCCCCGCCGACGTGCTGGCCGACGCGATCCGCCGGGTCCGGGCCGGCGAGCGGGTGGTGGACCCGGCGCTCGCGGTCGCGACCCTGGCGGCGGGCGGATCGCCGCTGACCGCCCGCGAACGCGACGTCCTCATCACGGCCCGGGCCGGCGCCACGATCGCCGAGATCGCCGGCCGCCTCTACCTGTCGGAGGGCACGGTCCGCAACTACGTCTCGGCGGCGATCACGAAGACCGAAGCGCGCAACCGGGTGGAAGCCGTCCGGATCGCCGACGAGCGCGGCTGGCTGTAGCTCACCGAGCAGGTCCGCCAGTAGGTTGGAGGCATGCCCGAACCGATCCTGATCTCCATCGCCGCCGCCCTGGCGGCGAAGGGTGCGACCGGACTCTACGACCTGGTCAAACGCAAGTTCGCCAAGAACCCCCCGGCCTTCGCGGCCCTGGAGGCGGCCTCGGCGGCCCCGGAGGACGACCGCCCGATCGCCGCCCTCGCCGAGCGGCTCTACGAGGCGGAGGCGGAGGACGGCGAGTTCTCGGAAGCGTTGCGGGCGGAGTGGGACAAGCTGCCGGAGAGCCGGGTGTCGCACGGCGATGTGCACAATTCCGTGTCCGGGACCGTCACGGGCAAGGTCGTGCAGCTCCGGGACGTGCACGGCAACATCAACCTCTGAACCGTGGAGCAGGACCGGCCGCCCGCGGTGAGCAACCGGGTCACGGGAGACGCCGGCACCGTGGCGCAGTTCGGCGCGGTGTACGGCGTGGTGAACATCCACGGGAGCGCACCGGCGCCGGAGCCGCCGGTCGCGCCGCCCCGGGGGTGGGACGACCTGCCGGAGCTGCCGCCCGAAGTCCGGGCGCTGCTGGACGCCCAGGTCCGCACCGCGGAAGACCTGCCCTACCAGCTGCCCGGGGCCCGGCGGCCGTCACTCGCGGCGGTCTACGTGCGGCAGGAGGTCAGCAGCGAGACCGACGGCGGGCCGGCCGAACCGGCGCGCCCGCGTCCCGTGCTCGACGGCCGCGGACAGCGGATCGACCCGCCCGCCCGCCCGGCACCGCGGCTGGTGGTGCGGCCGCCGTCCCGCACGGTGCGGGCGGCCCTCGACGACGACGACCACCTGCTGGTCACCGGCGGTCCCGGCCAGGGGAAGTCGACGCTGTCCCTGCGGCTGGCCGCGGACATCGCCACCCGCTGGGCCGGCCCGGACGGCGACCCGCCGCTCGCCGAGCCGGTGATCCCGGTGCGCCTGCCCGCGCGGGAACTCGCCACCCGGCTCGCCCTGCCGTTCTTCCGGGCCCTGGCCGAAAGCATCCAGGCCGAGTACGGCGCGCTCCTGGATTTCCCGGTCGAGGCCGGCACGCTCGCCAAGCGGGTGGCGGGCTGCCGCTGGCTGCTGCTCGTGGACGGCCTCGACGAGGTCGCCGACCTCGGCCAGCGGGACCGGCTGATCAGGGTGCTGGTCACCCGGGCGTCCCAGGATGCCTCGGCGCACTACCGGATCGTCCTGACCACGCGGCCGATCGCCGGTGCGGCGCTGGCGCCGTTCCACGGCGCCGGGGCGGCGCGGTACGAACTGCTGCCGTTCGACGAGGAGGCGTTGCGCCACTTCGCGGCGAACTGGTTCGCCGAAGGCGACACCGCCGAGCGGTTCGTCCGGCAGGTGCACGACGCCAACCTGGACGAGCTGGTCCGGGTGCCGCTGCTGGCCACGATCGCCGCGATCATGTTCGAGCAGGACAGCGACCGGCGGCTGCCGGACAACCGGTACGAGCTCTACGAGTCGTACCTGGCGTACCTGCAGTCCGCGCGTGCGATCCCGCCGTCGCCGTGGGACGAGTGCCGCGAACGCCTCTTCCGGCACCTGGGCTGCGTGCGCCTGGAAGAGGAAACGTCGCTCCTGGCCGCCGCCGGCGACTGGGCGGCCGGCCACGCGCCCCACGCTTGCGGCACCCCGAACTGGCATGACCAGCTGACGACGTACCTCACCGCCGTCGGCCCGTTCGTTTCCCGCGCGGGCGAACTCCGCTTCCTCCACCACAGTTTCGCCGAACACCTCGCGGCGACCGCGCACGCACTGAAGCTCCCGGACCGCTTCGACCCGGAAGCGCCGGAATTCGTCCGGCTGCTGCACACCGCGCGCCCGGGCGAACGCGGCCGGCACGCGCGGCTCGTCCTGCTGCACTACACCCGGTTGCGGCAAACCGAGACCGACCGCCTGATCGGGCACCTGCACGACGGCAACCCGGCGATGCACGTGCTGGCCGCCCGGCTGCTCGCCTGGCACGCGCCGGCGAGCCCGGCCGTGACGGACGCCTTCCTGGCCACCGCCCGGAAGTGGGCGATGACCACGCAGTACCCGGCGCAGGTGATCCTCACCCAGGTGAGCCGCGCCGCCCACCACCCGGGGCTGGCGGAGTGGTTGCGCGACCTGATGCGCGCCGAAGGGGCCCCGTGGGAATCGCGGATCGAGGCCGGCCGCGCGCTGGCGGCCCGGTTGTACGGCCCGGACCGCGTCGACGCGGTGGCGATGCTGCGGTCCGTCGTCGAAGACCAGGCGATCTCGGTCGAGTTCCGGTTCGAGGCGGCCAAGGCGCTGGCCGAGTGCGGTGCGGGCGAGCGGGCCGCGGCCGTGTCCGGGCTGCGGTCGGTGCTGGCGGACCCGGCCGCGACCGCGTTGCAGTGCCGCAACGCCGCGATCGTGCTCGCCGGCCTGGGACCGGAGCCGCGGTCCCGCGCAATCGAAGCGCTCGCCGCACTTCTCGACGATCCGCAGGCGCCCGAGGAGGACATGGTCCACGCGGCGATGGGGCTGCTCGAGCTCGGCGCCGGGTACGAAGCGCGGTGCGTCGAGCTCTTCCGCGCGGTCCTGGCCCGGCAGGAGGGCACCACGCCTCCGGTGCGGAACGCGGCGCTGGGCCTGGCTTCGCTGGGCCCCGACCACCTGGCGGAAGTGGTGGCCACGCTCGAGGCCCAGGTCGCCGATCAGCGGCCGAACCGCCTCCGGCTGTCCGCGGCCCGGGTGCTCGCCGAGTTGGGACCGCAGCACCGGCTGGCGGCCGGGGAAATACTGCTCGCGTCGGCCGCCCGCCCGGGGATGGGCGCGTCGTCGCGGGTGAGCATCGCCGGCACGCTGGGGAGGTTCGGCCCGGAGTTCCGCGAGCGAGCCGTCGAGCTGCTTCGCGCCGTTTCCGCCGGCCGGCCGGCCGACACGAACGCCCTGCTGTGGATGGCCGACAACTTCGCCGATCTCGGCCCGGAGCACCACGCGGAGGCCGCCCGCGAGCTGACCCGGGTGGCCGAGCACCCCCACGCCGCGCACTTCGAACGCACCATGGCCCTGGGCAAGCTGGCCGACCTCGGCGAACCGCACCGGACGGCGGCCGTGCGCGCGCTGCGCCGCGACCTGACGGACCGCGGCGCCGACCCCGCCCTGCGCGTCGAGGCCGGGCGCGAGCTGATCCGGCTCGGGCCCGCGTTCCACACCGAGGCCGCCCGGCACCTGCTCGAAATCGCGGCCGGCCGCGCCGCCGACCCGCAGCTGCGGATGGCCGCCTGGCGGGCCCTGCAGTCGTTCGGCACCGCCTTCCACCACCAGGCATCGGCCGCCCTCCTCGAGCTCCTGGGTCCGGGGGAAGCGGAGGCATGGGAAGCGCACACCTCGGAGAGCGACTTCTACGAAGACGACACCGATCCGCACGCCGCGGCCGCCGCCCTCGCCCTGATCCTGCGCGATCCGCGCCGGGGCGTCCGGCACCGGGTGGCCGCCGCCCACAGCCTGGTCAACCTCGGCCGGCACCACCACGCCCTGGCGGTCGCCGGGTTCGCCGGGCTCCTCGCCCGGAACGAAATCCCCGTCGACGAGCTGGACCAGGCGGCCGGCGGCTTCTCCGGCGTGAGCGCGGCCCGGCGGGCCGAGCTGGCCGGGATCGTGGCCGCCGGGGTGACCGGGCGCGCCCCGGCCGGGCTCGTCCTGGAAACGGCCGAGGCAATGGCCGCCCTGGACGTGGCCGATCCGCGGATCGACGCCGCCGTCCGCGCCCTGCGGTCCGACGCGCCGGCGGCCGGGATCCACCGTGCGCAGGCCGCCATGCTGGTGGCCCGGCGGGACCGGGCGGAGGTCCCGGCCGCGCTCGACGCGGTGCTGCCGCTGCAGCACGCGATCAGCCCCCGTTCGTGGGTCGGGTACGTCCGGGAGCTCGTCGCGCTCGGCGCGGACCTGCCCCCGGCGGTGCGGACGAACACCACGGACGCGGACGCCGGCCTGTGGTTGCGCCAGCTGTGCGCCGGTCTGCTGTGCGAATGCCGTCCCGAGCTCCTGCCCGAGGCGTTGACCGAACTCCGCTCGCAAGCCGACGACACGCACCTCCAGTTCACCTGGCGGACCGAAGCGGTCATGCGGCTCGCGGAACTCGATCCGTCCACTGTGGATGACGCGATCGCCTTCCACCGGCAGGTGCTCGACGACGAAACCGAACCCGTTGCCCACCGCGGCGAGGCCGGCAACCAGCTGGTGCGGCTCGACCCCGGGCAGCGCAGTGCCGCTCGCTCGGTGCTCCGGCGGCTGGCCGGCAGCCCCGAGCGGTCCGACACCGAACGCGCGGACGCCCTGACCTGGCTCACCTGGAGCAATCCGCCCCCGGGCGAGCTCGTTCCGCTCGCGCGGGCCATCGTCCACGATCCGACGTCGTCGCCCTTCGTGCGGCAGAAAGCGGCCCGGTTCCTGCCGGCGGCCGAGTTCCGGGCGGTCTCCCGGGCCATTCTGGCCGACCGCACCGCCCCGAAGGTCTCCTGGGCGGAAACGACGGAGGGCTACTGGGACAACTGGGCCCTTGCGAACGAGGCCGAAGCGGTCCTCCGGGACACGCTGGCCGGCGCCGAAACCTCACCGGGCGACCGGATCGCCGCGGCGGCCGCGCTCGGCCGGCTCTCCCCCCGGCTCGTCCCGGAGGCCGTCGCGCTCCTGACGGAAGGCGGCGGGAGCGGACACCTCGCGCGGCAACGGCTCCTGGCGCTGGCGGAGCTCGACCCGGGGTGGCGAGAACGCGTCCTCGGCGACACCCGTGCCGCTCTCGACGACGAAGGCCGGGCGTGGCGGCAGCGGGTCGAAGCCGCGGAGCTGCTGATCGAACTCGGTCCCGAACCGCTGACCGAAGCCGACCACCTCCGGCTGGCCCCGCTGCTGCGCGACGACCGCCTCGCCGACCGGTTCCGGATCCCGCTGTGCTCCGCGCTCAGGCGGTTCGACGACATCCGGGCGCTGCGCGACGACGACCGGGCCCGCACGGCCACGCGGTGGATGGCCGCCGGCTGGATGCGCGATTACGCACGGGAAGACCGCGAACGCGGCGCCCGGGTGCTCGCGGCCATCGCGGGCGACCCGGCGACCCGGCCCGCTCTGCGCCGGCGGGCGGCCGGGGATCTCGCGATGTTCGGGGCGCACGGCCGGAAGCTCGCCGCGGACCGCCTGCGGACGATCATGACCGACGAAACGCTGCCGATCCTGACGCGCGCGCACTCCGCACGGGTGCTCGGCGACATCCGGCCGGACGTGCGCGGCGAGGTCCTGGCCCTCCTCCGCCGGCTGCAGGCCACCGCCGGCCCGGCCGTCCGGTTCCAGGTGCTCGACGTCATCGGCCGGTACGAGCCGGAGGAGGCTGCGCTCGCTCTGCGTGCCATGGCCGAGGACCCGGCGCTCGAGCCGCTGGTCCGGCTGTACTGCGCGGACCGGCTGGTGGACCTGCAGCGCGACCACCGCGAACCGGCCGCGCTGGTGTGCCGGGAGCTGGCGCACGACGAGACCGTCCCGCGCCACATCCGGGCCGACGCGGCCCGGGGGTTGGCCATCCTCAGTGCCCTCTGCCGCCAGGAAGCACGCGAACTGCTGACCGAGATCCAGGCCGGCTGGGGTCAGGCGCGCAACCGCGCCTCCGCCGCCGCCCAGTCCGCGGTGCCCGAAGGCTCGTAACGGCGGATCTCCTGCGTCTCGCGCACCAGCGTCCGCATCGATGCCAGGTCCGGCAGGTCCTCCCCCAGCGCCCGGGCTTGCACCAGCACGTTCCCCAGCGCCGCCGCCTCGACCGGGCCCGCCAGGACCGGGACTCCGCACGCGTCCGCCGTCGACTGGCACAGCAGCTCGTTGCGGGCTCCACCGCCGACCAGGTGGATCACGTCGACCCGGCGGCCGGTGATGCGGGCGGCCTCGTGGATCGTGCGGCGGTGGGCCAGGGCCAGGCTGTCCACGATGCACCGGACCATCGCCGCGCGGCCGGATGGGGGCCGCTGGCCCGTCGCGCGGCAGGCCGAGGAAATGCGGGACGGCATGTCGCCCGGGGGGAGGAACTCCGGGGCGTCGATGTCCACCACCGCCGCCAGGGCCGGGGCGGCAGCGGCCGCGCGGAGAAGGGCGGGCAGGTCCGAAGTGGACCATGTCCGCAGCGTCTCCGACAGCACCCAGAGGCCCATCACGTTGCGCAGGAAGCGGATCGTGCCGTCGACGCCGCCCTCGTTCGTGAAGTTCGCCGCCAGGGCCGCGTCGCTCAGCTCCGGTGCCGGCAGTTCCAAACCGGCCAGGGACCACGTGCCCGACGAGATGTACGCGAAGTTCGCCCCCGGGGCCGCCGGGACCGCGACCACCGCCGACGCCGTGTCGTGCGAGCCCACCGCCACCACCGGCACGCCCGACAGCTCCTCCGCCGTGCCCACCACCGTCCCCGGGTCGCGCAGGGGCGGCAGCAGTCGTGGCGGGATCCCGGCGCGAGAAGCCAGCGAAGTGGCCCACGTCCGCGCGCGGACGTCGTACAGCTGCGTGGTCGACGCGTTCGTGCGCTCGGCGCCGATCGAGCCCGTCAGCCAGTAGTTCAGCAGGTCGGGGATGAGCAGCATGGTCGACGCCGCGTCGAGCCGGTCGCCTTCCGACACCAGCTGGTAGAGCGTGTTGAACGGCAGCTGCTGCAGGCCCGTCACGTCGTAAAGCGAACGTGCGGAGAGCCGCGCGGAAACCGAAGCGGGCACGCCGTCGGTGCGCGAGTCGCGGTAGTGGACGGGGTTGCCGAGCAGCGCGCCGCGCTCGTCCAGGAGCCCGTAGTCGACGGCCCAGGAGTCGATGCCGACGCCGTCCAGGCGCCCGGCTTCGCGGATCCCGGCCAGGGTCTCGCGGTACAGGCCCAGGATGTCCCAGTACAGCGCCGGTCCCGCGCGGACGCCGCCGTTCGGGAAACGCCGCACCTCCTCGACCGTCAGCAGCGACGGTCCGGCGGTCCCGGCCATCACGCGCCCGCTGGACGCGCCGAGGTCGACGGCCGCGACTCGCTTCACGCGCGCACCACCGACAGCTGGAGGCCGAGCAGGTCCGCGACGGCCGTCAGCTCGGCGACGCGGTGGCCGGTGCCGAGGGCCCAGTGGTGCGCGATACCGCTGGCCGACCAGGTGTCGGTCCACTCCCCCGGATCGCAGCCGAAGTCGACGCGGGAGGTGGTGTTGCCGATCCGCAGCAGCGGCCCCGGCACGACCGTGCCTTCCGACGCGATCAGCGTGAATGTCCCGTCGCGGCGCTGGCCGAGCCCGCACAGCGTCACCGGGCCGGGCTTGACGTCGAACTCCACCGACACGCCCCAGCCGCGCTTGCCGTGGTAGACGCCCAGGCCACGCAGCAGGGGCTTGCGGGCGCTGATGCCGAGGTGCGCCGGCCCGTCGTGGCCCATCTCGACCACGCCGTCGCGGAAGTTCAGCGCCTGCAGCTCGGTGAACGACCCGCCCGCGCCGAGCCGGTCCATGACCAGCATGGCCAGGGACGTCCGCAGTTCGTACTCGCCGACCGCCGGGATGCCGCGGGCGGTGAGCAGGGACGCGCCGAGGATGAACCCGGCGCCGACGCGTTCGTGCGTCTCGCCGTCCAGGCCGCGGTGGTAGTAGGCCAGCGAGTCGAGCGAGAAATCCTCGACGAGCCGGTCCAGGGCGACCGAAACCCGGGCGCCCCAGGCGAAGTCTTCGTCCACCACGGACTCGTCCACAGTGAACACTTCGCGGGCGAGGGCGACACGCGCGGTGGTCTCGTCGTCGGAGACCTTCTCCACGCGTACCCGCAGGTCGTCGACCTCCAGGACCTCGACGTGCCCGCCGAGCTGGGCCGAGACGAGCGTCGGGTCGGTCGAGACGTCCATCATGCCCGGGTAGAGGTGCCCGAGCAGGCCGTGCCGCCCGTGCCGCAGGGCCGCCCGCACGCCGGCCGCCTTGATCCAGCGCTCGATCCGCGTCCAGGCCCGCGGGTCCTCCAGGTACCCGGACACCGAGCGGAACTCGACGCCCAGCCGCTGGAAGCTGTTGGCCATTTCCGGCAGCGGGCAAGCACCGCAGTAGGCCAGCCACGCGCCGGTGTCGAAGGATTCGTGGTCCATCGCCTCGGTGGGCTGCAGGTTCAGCAACAGCACCGGCGCGCCCGAACGCTGCGCGACCGGAGCCAGCATGCTGGACGTCAGGTACGTCGTCAGGAAACCGACGATCAGGTCGCACCCGGCCACCCGCAGCTTCTCCGCCGCGGCGGACCCTTCGGCGGCGTCCGAGACGAACCCGGCGTCGATCACCACACAGTCCTTTTCGGACAGTCGCGAGGCGACTCGCCGGGCCGAGGCCCGCAGCTGGGGCAGCAACGCCGGGAACTGCGGCCAGTACGCGCCGAGCCCGCCGGAGACCAGGCCGACGCGGGTGCGGCGCGGGGTGATGCGGTCGAGCGTCATGGGTTCTCCTAGCGCAGGAACGCGGCGGCCACCCCGGCGTCCACCGGCACGTGCAGGCCGGTGGTGTGGGTGAGCTCGCCGCCGGTCAACGCGAACACCGCGGCGGCCACGTGTTCGGGCAGCACTTCGCGCTTGAGGATGGTCCGCTGGGCATAGAACTCGCCGAGCTTCGACTCTTCGACGCCGTACACGGCCGCCCGCTGGGCGCCCCAGCCGCCGGCGAAGATGCCGGAACCCTGGACGACGCCGTCGGGGTTCACGCCGTTGACGCGGATGCCGTACCCGCCGAGTTCGGCGGCCAGCAGCCGGACCTGGTGGGCCTGGTCGGCCTTGGCCGCCCCGTAGGCGACGTTGTTCGGGCCGGCGAACACGGAGTTCTTCGACGAGATGTAGACGATGTCACCGCCGATGCCCTGGTCGATCATCGCCTTCGCGGCGGCCCGGGCGACCAGGAACGAGCCCTTGGCCATCACGTCGTGCTGCAGGTCCCAGTCGCGTTCGGTGGTCTCCAGCAGCGGCTTCGAGATGGACAGCCCGGCGTTGTTGACGACCAGGTCGAGGCCGCCGAAGGCCAGCACGGTCGCGTCGATCGCCGCCTGAACCGCCGCGGCGTCGGTGACGTCGGCGGTGACGGCCGTGCCGCCGATCTCCGCCGCGACCTCGGCGGCCGCGTCGCTGTTGAGGTCGGCGATCGTCACGCACGCGCCTTCGGCCGCGAGCCGCCGGGCGATGGCCTTGCCGATGCCCGAACCCGCGCCCGTGACCAGGGCGATCCGTCCGGCGAGGGGCTTGGGCTTCGGCATCCGCTGCAGCTTCGCCTCTTCGAGCGCCCAGTACTCGATCCGGAACTTCTCGCTTTCGGGGATCGGCGCGTAGGTGGACACCGCCTCGGCGCCGCGCATCACGTTGATGGCGTTGACGTAGAACTCGCCCGCCACCCGCGCGGTCTGCTTGTCCTTGCCGAAGGAGAACATCCCGACGCCGGGGACGAGCACGATGGCCGGGTCGGCGCCGCGCATCGCGGGCGAATCGGCGTCGGCGTGCCGCTCGTAGTAGGCGCGGTACTCGTCGCGGTACTCGGCGTGCAGTTCCTTCAGCCGCGCGACGACGTCCTCGACCGCCGCAGTCGCCGGGAGGTCCACGACGAGGGGGCGGACCTTGGTGCGCAGGAAGTGGTCCGGGCACGAGGTGCCCAGCGCGGCCAGCGGGGCGAGCTTTTCGCGGGACAGGAACTCGAGGACGACGTCGCTGTCGGTGTAGTGGCCGACCTGCCGCTGGTCGGTCGAGGCCAGCCCGCGGATCACCGGCGCCAGCGCCGCCGCCCGCGCGTGCCGCTCCTCCGGTGGCAGGGCCTCGAAGCCGGGGACGACCGGCCCGAACGGCTCCGGCGCACCCCGCTCCGCCAGGAAGGCCTCCGCCGTGCGGATGATCTCCAGGGAGTTGCGCTCGCACTCCTCGGAAGTCGCGCCCCACGCGGTGATGCCGTGCCCGCCGAGGATGACGCCGATGGCCTGCGGGTTGGCCGCCTTGACCGCGGCGATGTCCAGGCCGAGCTGGAACCCGGGCCGCCGCCAGTCCACCCACGCGACCCGGTCGCCGAAGCACTCCTTGGTCAGCGCCGGGCCGTCGGCCGCCGTGGCCAGCGCGATGCCCGAGTCCGGGTGCAGGTGGTCGACGTGCGGGGCCTCCACGAGGCCGTGCATCGCGGTGTCGATCGACGGCGCCGCCCCGCCCCGGCCGTGCAGGCAGTAGTCGAACGCGGCGACCATCTCGTCCTCGCGCTCGACGCCCGGGTAAACGTCGACCAGGGCGCGCAGCCGGTCCAGCCGCAGCACGGCGAGCCCGGATTCTTTGAGCGTGCCGAGGTCGCCGCCGGAGCCCTTGACCCACAGGACGTCGGTGGGCGAGCCGGTGACCGGGTCGGTCACCGCACCCTTCGCGGAGGTGTTGCCGCCGGCGTAGTTGGTGTTGCGCGGGTCGGCTCCGAGCGCGTTGCTGCGCGCGATGAGCTGCTCCGGCACGGTCATCGTCATGCTCCCCATCCGGCCTGCGTGCCGCCGGCGCGCTCGGCCACGATCTGCTCCGGGTACCCGCTGCGGTGGTAAGCCGCGATCGGGTCCGGGTCGAGCCCGGCTTCCGTGCGCAGCTCGGCCAGCAGCGGCCGGACGTCGGTGTTGTAGGCGTCCATCAGCACGGCGTTCGACTCCAGGACGTTGCCCGCCTGCTGGGCGGCGCGCAGTGCGTCACGGTCGACCAGCAGGGCCTTCGCGGTCGCTTCCTGGACGTTCATCACCGACCGGATGATCGCCGGGATCTTCGCCTCGATGTTGTGGCACTGGTCGAGCATGAACGCGATCCCGTACGACGGGTCGAGCGCGTCACCGCGGACGATCTCGTACATGATCCGGAACAGCTGGAAGGGGTCCGCCGCCCCGACCATCAGGTCGTCGTCGGCGTAGAACCGCGAATTGAAGTCGAACGCGCCCAGTTTGCCCGCCCGCAGCAGGAACGCCACGATGAACTCGATGTTCGTGCCGGGTGCGTGGTGGCCGGTGTCGATGCAGACCGTGGCCCGCTCCCCCAGCTCCATGCAGTGGGCGTAGGACGTGCCCCAGTCCGGGACGTCGGTGGCGTAGAACGCGGGCTCGAAGAGCTTGTACTCCAGCAGCATCCGCTGGTCCGGCCCCAGCCGGTCGTAGGCCTCGCGAAGGGCGGCCGCGAGGCGGTCCTGCCGGTCCCGGATGTCGTCCTGGCCCGGGTAGTTGATGCCGTCGGAGAACCACAGCTTCAAGTCGCGCGAACCCGTCGCGTCCATGATGTCGATGGCTTCGAGGAGGTGGTCGGTCGCCTTGCGGCGGATGCCCGGGTCGGGGTTGGTGACCGAGCCGAGCTTGTAGTCCTCGTCCTGGAAGACGTTGGTGTTGATCGCGCCGATCTCGACACCCAGGTCCCGCGCGTACGCGGTCAAGGCGCCGTAGTCGTCCACGCGATCCCACGGGATGTGCAGTGCCACGCTCGGCGCCACCCCGGTGAACTGGTGCACGGTGGCCGCGTCGGCGATCTTCTCCTCCGGCGTGCGCGGCACGCCGGGTTGCGGGAACACCTTGAACCGGGTGCCCGAGTTCGCGTACGCCCACGACGGCGTCTCGATGCGCTGGGCCCGCAAAGCCGCTTTCACCGCGGTCAAGTCACCCATGGCGATCATTGTCCTTCCGGGACGTCGAGGTGGAAGACCTCGTCGAGCAGCTGGAACCCGGCATCCGGCGGGCGGCCGTCGAGGCCGGTGAAGAACTCCGCCATTTCCGCCTGCCAGCGGGTGTTGACGTCGGTCTCCGCCATGGCGGCCTGTGCGGCTTCGAGGTCGTCCGCCTCGACGTACCCGATCAGCAGGCCGTCGTCGCGGAGGAACAGCGAATAGTTGCGCCAGCCGGTGTCGTGCAGGGCCTGCCGCATCTCGGGCCACACCGCCCGGTGCCGCTCGGCGTACTCGGCTTTCCGGTCGGGCTTGACCTGGAGGCAGAAGCAGTACCGTGGCATCAGAAGGTGAACTTGTCGATGTTGTTCGCGTCGAAGGTCGTCGGCGGGCCGAGGACGATCTCGCCGCCCGCGCCGATCGTGTAGTCCCCGAGCTTGCCCGCCTTGAACTTCTCGCCTTCCTTGCCGGTGATCTGGCCCGACTTGAGCGCAACACCCGCGTAGGCGGCGAGGTAGCCGATGTCGGCCGGGTTCCACAGCGCGAACTGCTTCACGGTGCCGTCCTTGACGAAGGCGCGCATCTGGTTCGGCGTGCCGAGGCCGGTCACCGCGACCTTGCCCTTGTAGCTGGACGAACTGACGTACCGCGCGGCGGCCGCGATGCCCACGGTCGTCGGCGAGACGATCACCTTGAGGTTCGGGAACGACTGCAGCAGGCCCTGGGCCTCCTGGAACGACTTCTGGTCGTCATCGTTGCCGTAGGCGATCTTGTCGAGCTTCAGGCCGGCGTACTCCGGCTTGGCCAGCTCCTTCTTGAGGACGTCGATCCAGGCGTTCTGGTTGGTGGCGTTCGGGGTCGCCGACAGGACCGCGATCTCGCCGGAGCCGCCGGAGAGGTCCTTGGCCTGCTTGGCCAGCGCCTCGCCGATGCCCTGGGTGGTGGCCTGGTTGATGAAGACGTCGCGGCAGTCCTTGGCGGCGTCGGAGTCGAAGGCGACGACCTTGATGCCGGCGCTGCGGGCCTGGTTGAGCGACGGGCACACGGCGTTCGGGTCGTTCGCGGCGATGCCGATGACGTCCTGCTGCTGCTGGATCAGCGTGTTGATGTAGCTGACCTGCGACGACGCGCTGGCGTCGTTCGGCCCGACCAGCTTGTACTCGCCCTTCAGCTCATCGAGCGCCGCCTTGCCGCCGCTGACCTCGATGTCGCTGTAGGGGTTGTTGAGCTGCTTGGGCAGGAACGCCATCTTGACGCCGGTCGCGGCCGCGGCGTTCGGGTTCGCCGCGGCGGTGGACTGCTGCGCGCCGGAGCCGGCGTTGTCGTTCTTGGTCGTGCCGCCGCAGGCGGCCAGGACCAGCACCAGCCCGGCCGACACTGCGCCGGTGAGGAACCGTCGGGACATCTTCGTCACCTTTCCGGAGTTACCGCTTGCCGACGGCGTCGCACTGCCGTGCGGGCCGACGTCACGATGTTGGGGAGCAGGACTGACACGATCAGGAGCACGCCGGTCACGATGTTGAGCGCCTCGTTCGACACGTCCTGCAGGCGCAGGGCGTTCTGGAGCGAGGCCAGCAGGACCACCCCGGCGAGCACGCCGGGGAGCGTGCCCTTGCCGCCGAAGATGGACACACCGCCGAGCAGCACGGCGGCCACGACGGCCAGTTCGAGGCCGAAGCCGTTGTCGGCGCGGGCGCTGGAGTACCGCAGCGTCCACAGCACCCCGGCGAGACCGGCGACCGCGCCGCTCACCACGTACAGCCAGAACTTGAGCCGCCCGGTGCGGATGCCGGCGAACCGGGCCGCCTGCTCCCCCGCGCCGGCGGCGAAGACACCGCGGCCGATCGGGGTCGCGTGCAGCACGACGCCGAAGATCAGCGCGATCACCACCAGCGGGACAAGCACGTTCGGGATCGGGCCGTCGCCGATCGTCCCGGTGACCCAGGTCGTGTAGGCACGCGGGAAGTCGGCGACCGCGCCGTCGCCCAGCACCACGAACGCGAGGCCGCGGTAAAGGGCCAGGGTGCCGATCGTGACGGCGAGGGACGGCAGCTTGAGCACGGTGACGAAGAAGCCGTTCAGGGCGCCCAGGACCGCACCGAGCACGATGCAGAGCGGGATGATCGTCTCGATCGACAGGCCCGCGTCCCACAGCGAGCCCATCACCGCCGACGTCAGGCCGAGCGTGCTCGCCACCGAGAGGTCGATTTCGCCGGTGACGATGATGAACGTCATCGGCAGCGCGACCAGCGCGATGGGGAGCAGGTCGAGCAGCAGGAAGGTGAAGTTGCGGCTGGTGCCGAAGTTCTCGACGGCGCCGGAGGCGACGATCAGGACGAGCACCGTCACGAGCACGACCGCGGCGTCCCAGCTGAGCAGCCGGCCGAGCCGGTTCCCTCGGTCAGACATGGGAATCCCTCTTCTTCAGTGCCTTGGCGACCCGGACGGCGACGAGCCGGTCGGCGCCGATGGCCAGCAGGATCAGCGCGCCGACGATCGCCTGCTGCCAGAACTGGTTGATGTCGAGCACGGCCAGGGCACTCCCGATGACGGTCAGCAGCAGGGCACCGAGGCCGGCGCCCCAGACCGAGCCGCTGCCGCCGAACACCGCGACCCCGCCGACGACGGCCGCGGCGACGACGTTGAGCTCGTAGCCGGTGCCGGCGGCCGCGTCCACGGTGCCGAACCGGGCGGCGAACAGCACCCCGGCGAGGCCCGCGAGGGCGCCGCTGACCAGGAAGGCCGCGCTCGTGTTGCGGCCGACCCGGATGCCGGCCAGCTTCGCCGCCTGGGGGCTCGACCCCATCGCGTACAGCTCGCGGCCGGCGCGGTAGCTGCGCAGCACGATCCCGGCGACGATCAGCACCAGGACCGCGATGAGCACCAGCCACGGCACGCCGAGCAGCGACGCGGTGCCGAAGTCCAGGAAGGACGCCGGCAGCTTGTCGGCGTTGATCTGCTGGCCGCCGGCCCAGAAGTAGCTGACGCCGCGGTAGGCGTAGAGCGTGCCGAGCGTGACGACCAGCGCGGGCACCTGGCCGAACCGCACCAGGGCGCCGTTGACCAGCCCGCAGGCCGCGCCGACGGCGAGCCCGGCCAGGATGGCGACGAGCACCGGCAGGCCCGGGTGGTCCTTCATCAGCGTGCCCACGGCGAACGCCGACAGCCCGAGCACCGAACCGACCGAGAGGTCGATGTTGCGGGTGATCATCACGATGGCCTGCCCGACGGCGAGCACCGCGAGGATCGCCGTCCCCAGCAGGATGTCGCGGATGCTCTGCCCGGACAGGAACCGGGAGTTCTGCGTCGCGGTGAACGCGATCAGGACGATCAGGGCGAGGACGATGCCGGATTCGCGCGCCTTCAGCACGTTCGCGGTCCACGAGCGTCCCGAGTGGACGGTCGGTTCCTTCGCCACGCGGGCCTCCTCGGTGACGGTCATGCGGCGGCCCCCTGCCCCATCGCGGCGAACATGACCGAGTCCTCGGTCGCCTCGGCGCGCGGCAGCTCGGCCACGATCCGGCCCTCCCGCATCACCAGCACGCGGTCGGCCATGCCCAGCACCTCCGGCAGTTCGGACGACACCATCACGATCGCGACGCCCTCGGCGGCCAGCGAGGACATCAGCCGGTGGACCTCGGCCTTGGTCCCGACGTCGATGCCGCGCGTCGGCTCGTCCACGATCAGCACCTTCGGCGCCATCGCCAGCCACTTGGCCAGCACGACCTTCTGCTGGTTGCCGCCCGAGAGCGTGCCGACGGGGTCGCCGAGCCGGCCGTACTTGGTGCGCAGCCGTTCGGTCCAGCGCCGCGCCTCCTGCCGCTCGCTCGCGCCGGTCAGGAAACCGAGCTTCGACAGCGCGCGCGAGCGCGGCAGGGTTACGTTCCGCTCGATCGAGAGGTCCATGATCAGGCCCTGCTGGCGCCGGTCCTCGGGCACGAGGGCCATCCCGGCGGCCATCGCGGCCCGCGAGGAGTGCGGCTTGAGTTTCTTGCCGCTCACCTTCACCACGCCCGCGTCTCGCTCGTCGACGCCGAAGACGGCCTGGACGACTTCGGAGCGGCCGGAGCCGACCAGCCCGGCGAACGCGACGATTTCCCCGGCGCGCACGGAAAAGGAGATGTCGCGGAACACGCCTTCGCGGGCCAGGCCCTCGGCCTCCAGCACGACCGCGCCGGGTTCGACGTCCTGCTTGGGGAACAGCGCGTCGAGGTCACGGCCGACCATGCGCTTCACCATCTCCTCGACGGTGACGTCGTCCAGGGCGTCGGTGGAGACGTGCTTGCCGTCGCGCATGATCGTCACGCGCTGGCAGAGTTCGGTGATCTCCTCGAAGCGGTGGGAGATGAACATGATCGCCGCGCCTTCCTGGCGCAGCGTGCGGGCGACGCTGAACAGGCGCTCGACCTCGACCTGGGTCAGTGCGGCGGTCGGCTCGTCCATCACCAGCACGCGGGCGTCGGCGCTGAGCGCCTTGGCGATCTCGACGATCTGCTGGTCGGCGATCGACAACCCCCGGGCGGGCCGGGCGGGGTCGATGCGGACGCCGAGGCGGGCGAAGAGCCGCTCGGCCTCGGCGCGGATCGCCGCCCGGTCGATCCGGCCGAGGCTCTTGCGCGGGTGGCGGCCCATCACGATGTTCTCCGCGACGCTGAGGTCCGGGAACAGCGTCGGCTCCTGGTAGATGACCGCGATGCCGGCCGCCTTCGCGTCGGCGGGTGAGCCGAACTCGATCGCCTCGCCGTCCAGCAGCAGCGTGCCGTCGTCGGGCTTGTGCACCCCGGCCAGCATCTTGACGATCGTGGACTTGCCGGCGCCGTTCTCCCCGACCAGCGCGTGGGCTTCCCCGGCGTGCAACCCGAAGCTCACACCGGCGACGGCCGCGACGGCGCCGAACGACTTCGTCACGCCGCGCACCTCCAGCAAAGGCGCCCGGCCGGGATCCTGCCGCGTCATCGCGACCTCCGGATTGAAAGGTTTCACAAATCTGGTGCGGTGAAGCTACTATGCGGCGGAAGAGGAAGTCAATGGATCGGTGCAGCCGTGGCCAAACGGCATCTCCAGCGACCAGTTCGTGGTGATGTTACGTTTCAACGCCCCGGTTCGAGAGGGGTCGCATGGTGGTCAGGGAGCCCGGCGCCGAGCCGCGGACCGCGGGCATGAAGGACGTCGCGGCCGCTGCCGGCGTTTCCCTCGGCACGGTGTCCAACGTGCTCAACCGGCCCGGCCGGGTCAGCCCGGCGACCCGGGCCAAGGTCGAGGCCGCGATGGCCGAACTCCGGTTCGTGCGCAACGAATCCGCGCGGCAGCTGCGCGCCGGGCGCAGCCGGGTGCTGGCCTACGTCATGCTCGACGGCAGCAACCCGTTCTTCACCGACGTCGCGGCCGGTATGGAAGACGCTGCCGACGCCGCCGGCGAAGGCGACCTCTCCCTGTTCCTCTGCAACAGCGCGCACCAGCCGTCGCGGGAGGCGGCCTACCTCGGCCGGCTCGAGCAGCAGCGCGTCCAGGGCATCCTCATCACGCCGGTCGACCCGGACGCGCCGGTGCTGCACGAGATCGCCCGCCGCGGCACGCCGGTGGTCGTCGTCGACCGCACACCCGGCGGCACCACGCTCTGCTCGGTCGCGGTCGACGACGTCTACGGCGGCGAAATCGCCGTGCGGCACCTGGCGGAACAGGGCCACGAGCGGATCGCCTTCGTCGGCAACCACACGTCCATCGGCCAGGTCCGCGACCGGCGGCTCGGTGCGCTGCGGGCGCTGAGCGCCGCCGGCCTGGGTCCCGGGCACCTCGTCGACCTGACGACGTCGGCGCTGACCGTGGCCGACGGCCGCGGCGCCGGCGAACGGCTGGCGGGGCTGCCCGCGCCGGTCCGGCCGACCGCCGCGTTCTGCGCCAACGACCTCGTCGCCCTCGGCCTGCTGCAGACCTGCGCCCACCTCCGCATGCGCGTCCCGGACGACCTGGCGATCGTCGGCTACGACGACATCGAGTTCGCCGCGGCGGCCGCGGTCCCGCTGACGTCGGTCCGCCAGCCCCGGCGGCGCCTGGGCCGCACGGCCGCGGAACTCCTGCTGGCGGAAACCACCGAAACCGGGCACGAGCACCGGCAGGTCGTCTTCACCCCCGAACTGGTGGTCCGCGCTTCCACCCTTCGGTGAGCAACCGGCTGATCGTTTGTGACGTCTACTCGGGAACGAGCGATAACACCGGAGAGCCCCGAGCAGGGAGGTCGCCGATGGCCGGCCGGCAACCGCGGCTGTCCCGGCGCGGGTTCCTGGCCGCGAGCGGGGCCGCGCTGCTCGGCGCCGCCGTCGCCGGCTCGGCCGGGCACGCCGCCCCCGGCCCGGAAGCCGTGCGGCTGGGCGATTTCTGGCTGTTCGGGCGGTACGCCGACGGCTGCACCGACCCGGGTTTCGACGAGCTCGACCTCTCGCCGGTGCAGCTGCCCCACTGCGTGACGCCGCTTTCGTGGACCGGCTGGGACCCGGCGTCCTGGCAGGACCGGTGGATCTACCGCCGGCACTTCACGGCCTCGGCCGGCGAACGCCACACCGCCCGCTTCGACGGCGTCATGACCAACGCCGAGGTGCACCTCAACGGCCGGCTCGCCGGCACCCACCGCGGCGGCTACCTGCCCTTCGAGGTGGAGCTGCCGGACGTCGTCGCGGGCGACAACGTCCTCGCCGTGGTCGTCGACGGGCGGTGGGCGCTGGACGTCCCGCCCAACCTGCCGCGCGCGGGCCCGTCGGTGATCGACTTCTACCAGCCGGCCGGGATCTACCGCCCGGCCACGATCGGCGCGGTGCCGCGGGTCCGGCTCACCGACGTCTTCGCCCGGCCGGTCGACGTCCTCTCCCCCGGCCGGTCGCTGCACCTGACGTGCACGTTCGACGGCCCCGTGGCCGGCCAGGTGACGGCGTCAGTGCGCCAGGCGGGCCGCGAACTGGCGCACGGCGCCGCCCCGGTGGCCGGCACGACCGTCGAGTTCGACGTCGGCGGGCTCGCCGCGGTCCGCCTTTGGGACGTCGAGGACCCGGCGCTGTGCGACGTCGTCGTGACCGTCCGGTCCGGCCTGCGGGTGCTCGACCAGCGGGTGGTGCGCACCGGCTTCCGCGACGCGCGATTCACCCCCGGCGGGTTCTTCCTCAACGGCAGGCGGCTCAAGCTGTTCGGCCTCAACCGCCACCAGTGGTACCCGTTCGCGGGCGGCGCGCTGCCGGAGCGCGTGCAGCGGCGTGACGCGGAGATCCTGCGCCGCGAGCTGAACTGCACGATGGTCCGCTGCTCGCACTACCCGCAGTCGAGTGCGTTCCTCGACGCCTGCGACGAGCTGGGCCTGCTGGTCTGGGAGGAGATCCCGGGCTGGGGGCACGTCGGCGACGACGCCTGGCAGCGCCGGAACCTGGCCGACGTCGCCGGGATGGTCGTGCGCGACCGCAACCACCCGAGCATCGTCGTGTGGGGCACCCGGGTGAACGAGGCCAACGGCACGACGGCGATGTACCAGCGCACCGGCGCACTGGCCCGCCGGCTCGACCCGTCCCGCCCGACGAGCGGCGCGCTGGCCAGCACCACCCTGGCGCGGTACGCCGGCGCCGACGTCGAGGTCCTGGCGTACAACGACTACACGGCCCGCCGCGGCGCGCCGTTCCAGCTGCGCCCGCCCCGGCCGGGGGTGCCGTACCTGGTGACCGAGGCGATCGGCACGCTCGCCGGCGCCCGCGCGTACCGCCGCACCGACGCCCCGGCCACCCGCCGGCAGCAGGCGGAGCTGCACGCGAAGGCCCACGACCTGGCCGCCGCCGACGACCGCTACTGCGGGCTGCTGGCCTGGTGCGCGTTCGACTACCCCTCGGGCTGGCAGCGCTCGATCGGCGGCTCGAAGTACGCGGGGGTGGCCGACATCTTCCGCATTCCCAAACCCGCGGCGGCCTTCTACACCTCGCAGGTCGACCCCGCGGTGCGGGCGGTCATCGAGCCGGGTTTCGACTGGGACTTCACCGCCCAGCCGTCCGGGCCGGGACGGGCGGCCACGATCTGGTCGAACTGCGACCGCCTGCTGCTGTTCCTCGACGACCGGCCCGCGGGCGAGGCCCGCAGCCGGCGCGAGGAGTTCCCGCACCTGCGCTACCCGCCGTTCGCGGCCGACCTGGTGGTCCCGAAGGGCCGGCGCCCCCAGCTGCGCATCGACGGCTACGCGGCCGGCCGGCTGCTGCTCAGCCGCAGGTTCAGCGGCGACCGGGCGTCGGACGTGCTCAGCTGCACGCCGGACGACCCGGAGCTGCGCGCCGACGGCACCGACGCAACCCGCGTGCTGATCGCGGCAAGGGACCGCTTCGGGACGTTGAGAGCCGGAACGGCCGGGGTGGTGACACTGGACCTGACCGGTCCGGGGGACCTGATCGGCGACCCGGCGCTGGACTTCGGAGCGACCGGCGGCGCGGCGGCGGTGTGGCTGCGGCCGTTTGCGGGGCCACCGGCCACGCTGACGTTGACGGCCCGCCACGAGACGCTGGGCACGGCAACGGCAACGGTCCGGCTGGCGAAGGAGCCGACCCGCTCCTGAGGCGTCACCCCCACGGGACGGCTCGCGTACCCGGTCCTCACTCCCCGGCCAGCACCGCGGCGAGCACGGCAGCCTGGCTGATCAACGGCGACCCGCTCGCCGTCAGCAGCGTCACCGGCCCGTCTCCGGCCAGCGCCCGCAGCCGCTCCAGCGCCGCCACCCGATCAGGCTCCCGCAGCTCGGCCCGGTAGCGCTCGGCGAACTCCGCGAACCGCTCCGGATCGTGCCCGTACCAGGTCCGCAGCTCATCCGAAGGCGCCAACCCCCGGTACCAGCCGTCCAGGACGACCGCCGCCCGGGCCGTCCCCCGGGGCCAGAGCCGTTCGACGAGCACGCGGACCCCGTCGGCGGGCCCGGCCGGGTCGGCCAGGCGCGCCACCCGGACCTCCGTCGGCTGCATGCGCGCATTCTGCGTCGGGCCAGGCCCGGCCGCCACCGGAGGCCGGGCCGCGGGCGGCTGGGCCGCGGCAGCACAAGGGCCACCACGGCGATCGTGGAGGGATCGCCGTGGTGGTCCTACCCCCAGCTCGTGCCGCCTGTGGAGCGACAGCCGGATCCGCCGGTACCACCGGCGGCCGAGCCGGCCGTGGACATGGTCGGGACCTGCCCGGCGGCTCCGCCAGGATGGCGGACCGGGGCGGCACCACGCTTGCAGTACGCTTGCACACCCGATCGAGTGGAGGTGACCGGGTGGAGTTCCGCGTCCTCGGCGCCGTCGAGGCGGCGGCGGACGGAGGCCCGGTCGATCTCGGCTCCCGCAAGCAGCGGCTGGTCCTTGCCGTGCTGCTCCTCGAAACGCCCCGCCCGGTCACCCTCGAAAACCTCGTCGACCTGCTCTGGCCCGACGCTCCCCCGGCGAGCGCGCGCAACACAGTCCAGGCGCTGATCTCGCGGCTGCGCGCGGTGTTCCGCGCCGCCGGCGGTCCCGAACTGGTCACCGAAGGGCACGGGTACGTGCTGCGCGCCGACCCGGAGACCGTCGACGTCCACCGCTTCGCCGCCCTCGTCCGCCGGGCCCGCGCGGCCGACGACGAGACCGCCATCGCCCTGCTCGACGAGGCGCTCGCGCTCTGGCGGGGCGACGCGCTGGCCGGCACCGCCTCCGCCGACGTCGCCGGGCGGCTGCTCGCCGGGCTCGCGGAGGACCGCTGGGGCGCGCTGGAAGACCGCATCGACGCGCAGCTGCGGCTCGGCCGGGGCCGGGACGTGCTCGCCGAGCTGACGAAGCTGGTCGCCGCGCACCCGCTGCGGCAGCGGTTCGTCGGCCAGCTGATGCTCGCGCTGCACCGCGAGGGCCGCACCGACGCCGCCCTGGCCGCCTTCCGCGGCCTGCGCACCCGGCTCGTCACCGAGCTCGGCCTGGACCCGGCGCCGGAGCTGACCCGCCTCGAGGCCGCGATCCTGGCCGGCGACGCGGCGCTGGAGCCGGTGGCGGAGCCGCCGCCGGAACCGGTGCGCCCGGCCCAGCTGCCCCACGACGTCCGCGGCTTCACCGGCCGCGCCGCCGAGCTGGCCCGGCTCGACGAACCGGCCGGCGCCGGAGCGGACATCCGCGTGGTCACCGGCATCGCGGGCATCGGCAAGACCGCGCTCGCCGTCCGCTGGGCGCACCGCGTCCGCGACCGCTTCCCCGACGGGCAGCTCTACCTCGACCTGCGCGGGTTCGATCCCGACCACGAGCCGCTCACCCCGGCCGTCGCGGCCGCGCAGCTGCTGCGGGCCCTGGGCACCGACCCGCGCGCGATCCCGCCCGACCCGGACAGCCGCACCGCGCTGTGGCGCTCGCTGCTGGCCGACCGGCGGGTGCTCGTCCTGCTCGACAACGCCCGGGACAGCGCGCAGGTGACGCCGCTGCTGCCACCGTCGGGCACGGTGGTGATCACCAGCCGCCAGCGGCTCGGCGACCTCATCGCCCGCAACGGCGCGCGGGCGGTACCGCTGCCTGTGCTGCCCGCCGAGGATTCCCGGCAGCTGCTGGAGACCGTGCTCGGGCCGCCCGCGGTCGCCGCCGAACCGGCCGCGGCGGCGGAGCTGGCCCGGCTGTGCGGGCACCTCCCGCTGGCTTTGCGGCTGGCCGCGGCGAACCTGGGCGCGGGCGAAGTGTCCGGGATCGCCGAGCTGGCCCGCGAACTCGCCGGCGGTGATCCCCTGGCCGGGCTGAGCGTCGACGGCGCCGAGGAAAGCGCGGTCACGACGGCGTTCACCGTGTCCTACCGGGCCCTGCCCGCCGAACACCGCGTGCTGTTCCGGCGGCTCGCGCTGGTGCCGGGCCAGACCTTCACCGCGCCGGTGGCCGCGCAGCTCGCCGCGGTCGCGGAAGGCCGCGCGGGGCAGCAGCTCAGGGCGCTCGCCGCGGCCAACCTCGTCGAACGGCACCTGCCCGGCCGCTACCGCTTCCACGACCTGCTGCGCAGCTACGCCGGCGGGCGGGTCGCGGCCGACGACTCCCTCGCCGAGGAGGACGCGGCGCGGCGGCGGCTGTTCGAGCACTACCTCGTGACGGCCGACGCGGCGGGCCGCCTGCTGATCCCGCACTTCCTCCGGCTGCCCCGGCCCGAACCGGAGAAACCGTTCGAGGGCACCGAAGACGCGCTGGCCTGGCTCGACACGGAGTGGCCGAACCTCGCCGCCGCCGTCGAGCACGCGGCGGCGCACGGCCCGCGCGAGTACGCCTGGCACCTGGCCGACGCGCTGCGCGCGTTCTTCCACCACCGCGGTCACCACACCGAGTGGATCGACACGGCGACGACGGCGCTGACCGCCGCCGAGGCGGCCGGCGACCACCAGGCGCAGGCGGCGATGCGGCTGTCCATCGCCCTCGCCGGGGTCAACAGCGGCCGCTACGCCGACGCCCGCGCGCACCTGACGACGGTCCTGGCCGACGGACTGGCGGCGGACTGGCCCGCCGGGCGCGCCGCCGCGCTCAACAACCTGAGCGCCGTGCACCAGCGCCTCGGCGACGCGCACGAGGCGATCGCGTGCGGCGCGGAAGCGTTGCGGCTGTGCGAAGAGGCCGGCTTGCCGGGCATCACGATGGCGCTGGCCAACCTCGGGTTCGCCTGCGGCCAGGTCGGCGAGTTCGACGCGGCCCTCGGCCACTTCGGCCGCGCGCTGGAGATCGCCGAACGCGACGGCGCGCGGTTCAGCGTGGCCGTGCTGCTGGTCGACCTCGGGCACGTCCACCGCGACCTCGGCAACGCCGTCGCGGCCGGGTTCTACGAACGCGCGCTGACGGCCAACCGCGAACTCGGTTACCAGTACGGGGAAGCGGCGGCGTTGTCCGGCCGGGCGGTGCTGGAAGCCCGGGCGGGCGACGCCACCCGCGCTTTCGCCGACGCGGCCGAAGGGGTGGAGCTGACCCGGCGCATCGGCGACCGCGGCACGGAAGCGTCCGCATTGGCCGCCCTGGGCGAAACGTGCGTGCGCCTCGGCCGCCCGGCGGAGGCGGCCGAGCACCTGACCGCGGCCCTGGCCATCGCCCGCGAAACGAGCTTCACGTGGTGCGAAGCGGCCGCGCTGACCGGCCTCGCCGAAGCAGCCCTCGCCGCGGGTGACGCCGGTTTGGCGCGCACCCACGGCGAAGCCGCGGCCAAGCTCGCGGCCCAGGCGGGCTACCGCCCCTTGGAAACCCGGGCGGCGCGGACCCTGGCGAGCTCGGCCGGCTGAGCGTCAGCAGGCGGCCGGCAGATCGCTTCCGCACACCGGACGTTGCCGCGCATACACGACGAAAGCGGCGGGCAGCGGGCGGAACCCGACTCATGGCGGGTTCCGCCATTCCGGACCGCAGAGGACGCTTCTCCTGGCTCCCAGGGGCGGAGCCGGGAAAGGACGACCTCCATGAGATCGAGGGTGCTTTCTGCTGCGCTCGGCGTGGCCACCGGCCTGCTGGGCACGGTCGCCGTCGCCGCACCGGCGCAGGCCGCCGCGGTCTGCGGCGACCAGCTCGTCGGGAACGGCGGGTTCGAAAGCGGCACCGCGCCGTGGACCCAGACCAGCGGGGTCATCTCCGCCGCCACCACCGCGGAACCCGCGCACAGCGGGACGATGGACGCCTGGCTGGACGGCACCGGCAGCACGCACACCGACACCCTGTCCCAGTCACTGACGCTGCCGGCCGGCTGCGCGTCGGCGACGTTGTCGTGGTGGTCGCACATCGACACCAAGGAGACGACCACCACCACGAAGTACGACAAGCTGGTGGTGCAGGCGGGCGCCGACACCCTGGCCGGCTACTCGAACCTCGACAAGAACACCGGGTACGTCCAGCGCAGCGTGGACGTCTCGCGCTACCTCGGCCAGACCGTGACGCTGAAGATCACCGGCACCGAGGATTCGAGCCTGGCCACCAACTTCCTCCTCGACGACTTCTCGCTGACCACGACCGGGACGAGCAACCCGCAGTCGCCGGTCGTCACCTCGCCGGGTGCGCAGACCGGCGCCGTCGGCCAGGCCGCGTCCCTGCAGGTCCAGGCGAGCGACCCGCAGGGCGACGCGCTCACCTACAGCGCCACCGGCCTGCCCGCGGGCCTGGCGATCGGGGCGAGCACCGGCAGGATCACCGGCACGCCGGCCACCGCCGGCACCTCGTCGGTGACCGTGACGGCGAAGGACCCGGCCGGCAACAGCGGCAGCGCCACCTTCACCTGGACGATCACCGCGGCGCCCGCGGACTCCACGCGCACGCCGGTCAACCCCGCCTACACGGTGAACCTGACGTCGAACTCCGCCGGTGACACCTGGACCGGGCACCAGAGCGTCAGCTTCACCAACGGTTCGGCGACCGCGCTGCCCGAGGTGTACCTGCGGCTCTGGGACAACTACCACGGCAGCTGCCCGAGCACGCCGATCACGGTCACGAACGTCACCGGCGGCACCGCTTCCGCGCTGAGCGTGAACTGCACGGCCATGAAGATCACGCTGCCCGCGCCGCTGGCCCAGGGCCAGTCGGCGACCATCGGGTTCGACCTGAGCATCGTCGTCCCCAGCGGCGCCGACCGGTTCGGCCACGACGGCGCGTTCACCATGATCGGCAACGCGCTGCCGGTGCTCGCGGTCCGCGACGGCTCCGGCTGGCACCTGGACCCGTACACGAACAACGGCGAATCGTTCTACACGGTGATCAGCGACTTCGACGTCACGCTCGTGCACCCCACGTCGCTGCTGACCCCGGCCACCGGCACCTCGACCGAGACCACCAGCGGCAGCACGACCACCACGCACGCGGTGGCTCCGAAGGTGCGGGACTTCGCCTGGGGCGCCGGGCCGTTCGCGAAGATCAGCACGACGTCCGGCAAGGGCGTGCGGGTCAACGTCTACTCGGTCAGCGGGATCTCCACCAGCAGCGCCAACCAGATGCTGACGCTGGCCGCCGACGCCATCGACGTCCACTCGGGCCGCTTCGGCGACTACCCGTACGGTGAGGTGGACGTGGTGCTGGACAACAACTTCTGGTTCGGCGGCATGGAGTACCCGGGCTTCGTGATGGACCTCGTGTCCACCACGGCGCTCCCCCACGAGCTGGCGCACCAGTGGTTCTACGGCATCGTCGGCGACGACGAGTACAACTCGCCGTGGCTGGACGAGAGCTTCACCGACTACGCCACCGACCTCTACCGCGGCATCACCGGCAGCGGCTGCGGCATCACGTGGCAGTCGAGCGCGGAGAAGCTGACCAACTCGATGGCCTACTGGGACGCGCATTCGTCCCGGTACTCCACGGTGGTCTACAACTACGGCAAGTGCACGCTGCACGACCTGCGGCGGCTGATCGGCGACACGGCGATGGCGAACCTGCTGAAGTCGTACGCGCAGTCGCACTGGTACGGCGTGTCGACCACGGCGGAGTTCAAGGCCGCGGCCCAGGCGGCGGCCGGGTCCACCGACCTGACGTCGTTCTGGGCTTCGCACCGCGTCGAAGGCTGAAAAACCGGTTGGAGTTCCCCGTCCACGTCCGCCACTGTGGGGACGTGGACGGGGAACGGCTTTTCTGCGACACCGCGCTGGCGGCGAGGATCGAACTGGCCGAAGCGCGGTTCGTCGCCGCGTGCAGCAACGCCGCCCGGGTGCGGCTCGGGGACGGCGCCGGGTTCGCACGCCCGCTCGCCGGGGGTGTGGCCAGCTTCGCCGAGGCGGACTCGCCGTACAACAAGGTCGCCGGCCTCGGCTTCGCCGGCCTGCTCGAAGACCTCGACGAGGTCGAAGCGGCCTTCGCCGAGCTCGGTGCGCCGGTGCAGGTCGAGCTTTCGCAGCTCGCCGACCCGGCGATCGGCGCGTTCCTGACCGCCCGCGGCTACCGGCTGGAGTCGTACGAGAACGTGCTCGGCCGGCGCCTCGGCGGACCGGTCGAAGCCGTCGACGGTGTGGTGCGGCCGTGCCGGGACGACGAGCTGGAGACCTGGTTGTCCGCCATCGCCGGCGCCTCCATGGTCACCGACACCGAGGGTCTGCCCTCACACGAAGACTTCACCCCCGAAATCATCGTGAACGCGCTGCGCGACATGGCCGGGGTCCGGCGGTACACCGCCGAACGGAACGGCGAGTTCGCCGGCGGCGCGAGCTTCCGGGTCACCGACGGGATCGCGCAGTTCGCCGGCGCCGCCACCATGCCCGCCCACCGCCGCCGCGGCGTCCAGACGGCCCTGCTGCGCACCCGGCTCGCCGCGGCCACCGCAGCCGGGTGCGACGTCGCCATCGTCACGACGCTACCGGGGTCGAAGTCGCAGCAGAACGTGCAGCGGCAGGGGTTCGACCTGCTCTACGCGCGGGCGATCCTGGTGAAGGGCACCTCGGCGACGAGTTCCTCCGGGGCGGAGAGCCGCCAGGCTTCGTAGACGAGCTCGGCGAGTTCTTCGGCGTCGATGCCGTCGAGGTACACGACCACCCAGCCGAACCCGCCGGCGGTGAACTGCACCTCGAACACGTCCGGCCGTTCCGACACCAGCGCCAGCTGCTCGGACACGGTCTGCTTGAGCCCGACGGTCCGGGTCCGCGGCCAGAAGTAGCCGAACCGCGTGCCGCGCACGCTGAACGACGAGTAGTCGCGCGCTTCCGCACGCTGGACCTCCGCCAGCGCGCCGAGCAGCTGGTCGAACTCCCGGACCTGCACCGTCACCGTCGTTTCCCCCTGTCTCCGGCGACCACCGTAGCGCGCCGGTACCGTGCGGGACATGACCGACTCCGGCGAGGTGTTCGTCAAGCGAGGCCACGCTCCCGGCGCGACGGCGGCGGAGGCGGCCGGCCTGCGCTGGCTGGCGGCGGCGGGCACGGTCCCGGTGCCCGCCATCCGCAGTCTCGACCAGGACCGGCTCGTCCTCGACCGCGTCCCGGCCGGCCGTCCCTCGGCCGCGGCGGCGGAACGCTTCGGCCGCGGGCTGGCCGGGCTGCACGCCGCGGGCGCCCCGGCGTTCGGCGCACCCCCGCCGGACGGACCGGCGGACGCGTGGATCGGCCGGGCACCGATGTCCAACATCCCGGTCGGCGACTGGGTGAGCTGGTACGCCTCCGACCGCGTGCTGCCCTACGTCCGGCTGGCGGTGGACGCGGGAACGTTCGGGCCGGCCGAAGCGGCGGTGTTCGAGCGGGCGTGCGCGCGCATCCCGGCATCGGCCGAGCCACCCGCGCGGCTGCACGGCGACCTGTGGAACGGCAACGTCCTGTGGGACGGACGCGAGGCGTGGCTGATCGACCCGGCCGCCCACGGCGGGCACCGCGAGACGGACCTGGCGATGCTGCACCTGTTCGGCTGCCCGCACCTCGGCCGCATCGTCGCCGCTTACGACGAGGCGAGCCCGCTGGCCGACGGCTGGCGCGACCGGATCGGGCTGCACCAGCTGTTCCCGCTGCTCGTCCACACTGTCCTGTTCGGACAGTCCTATGCAGACCAGGCGGTGGCCGCGGCCCGCTCGTTCTAGCAGCGGTCGAGCATGCCGGCGAGGGCGTTCTTCTCCGGCACGGTGATGGTCAGGCCGTAGTTGGTCTTCACGACGATCCAGTCGGTGGCGTAGGTGCACCAGTAGGAGACGAGCGGCGGCTTCCAGGCGTCCGGGGCCTTGTCGCTCTTCTGCTCGTTGAGGTTGTCGGTGACCGCCTTGAGCTGCGGGCGGACGAGGTCGTTGGCGAACTGTTCGCGCCGCTGCTTGGTCCACGACTTCGCGCCGCTGATCCACGCCTGCCCGAGCGGCACGACGTGGTCGATGTCCACATCGGACGACTTGTGCCAGGTCTGGCCGTCGTAGGGGCTGACCCAGGTGCCGGACTTCGGGGCGCACTGCGCATCGGTCTTGACGTCCTTGCCGTCGCGCTTGAGCACCTGTTCCCGGACGTCGCAGCTGGCGTCGACCTTGTCCCAGTGCGGGAATTCGTCGCGGCTGTAGCCGTCCATGGTCCCGCGCACGGCGACCTCGAGCGCGGCGAGCTGGCTACGCGCCTCGGCGGGCGAGACCGGCGGCGCGGCGGCCGTCCCGGGCGCCTGGGTGCCGGCCGCCAGCCCGTCGGCGAGCTTGCACCCGGCGAGGGACGAACCCGCGAGGAAGACGAGAAGGACAAGCGCTCGGGTGCGCGGCATCGTGAACCCCTTTCACATCGACCGGGAGGTGCCCAGCGGACGCGCACGGGAAACGGTGCAGACGGCCTAGTTGAAGCGAACCAATCGGGTCAAGAGCCGTGAAAGACCTGCGCCACGAAGACGGCGGCCACCACCCCGGCGGTGACGAGCAAGGTGAGCACGAAGACCAGCCCCCACGGAACCTGCCGGACGGGCCGCGGCCGCGGAAAGACGGCGGAGCCGGGCCCGCGAACGGGCGGAGTCCACGGATCGTCTTCGGCCACGGGCGCCGGCGGCTCCGGAGGCAAGGCGACGACGGCGGGTAGTTCGGGGAGCTGGGAGCGGGCGGGCAGCCGCGCAGGGAAGCCATCGGCGAGCAGGGCCGAGCGAGGCGGGGCGAGGTGGGCGAGGGAGAGGGCGTAGCAGGCGTCGAGGATGTCGTCGGCGGACCAGACGGTCCGCCACCGGTTGTGCTGCCGGATGATCCGCCGCAGCCCGCGCGGATCGGCCCGGACGACGGCGACGCCGGGGATGGGGGCGGGTTCGCGCCAGTGGAAGGCGGGCTGGCCGGTGGGTTCGGTCGGGGGCTGGGGCTCGGGTGGCTTGAACCGACTGCCTCGCGGGTCTGCCGCGGGCTCGGGCGCAGCGGTGCCGGGCGGCCCTACGGCCGAGATGGGTTGGCTGCCGCGCGGGTCTGCCGCGGGCTCGGGCGCGGCGGTGCCGGGCGGGCCTACCGCCGGGCCGGGTTGGCTGCCGTGCGGCCCTGCCTCGGGCTCAGGCGGGATATCCAGCCGGCCACTGTGCCGATCCGCCACGGCCTCGAGCCGGGTGCTCAGGTCTTCCGTCGGCTCCAACCGGCTCCCGGGCGGTTCAGCCGCCACTTCGCGCCCGCTCTCGAGCGTCTCCGCCGGTGGCACCACCGCGACCAGCCCCGTCACGTACCGGCCACCCTCGTGCCCGGCAAGCGCTCCCCTCGCCGCCTCCACCGCTGCTCCTGTGCGGTGGCCTGGGCCCGGCCACTCGCCCGGTCCCGGGGCGTGGGCCGCGATCACCACCACCCCGCTCCTCGTGAACACCAGTGCGTCCACCACGCGGCCCGGGAGGCTCACCCCCACCAGCGCCAGGCCCGTCAGGTGCTCCGGCCCCGGGCCCCACGCACGCAGCAACTCCACCAAATGCACCACCGCCGGGGAGAGCGGCCGGTCTGCGCCGGTGCGCTGGAGAGCCACGAGCACGCCGGCACACCTCCCGGGACGAAACGGCGAGCGCTCCCTCGACGGTAAGAGGCAACTCGCCGCCGTCCCAGCAGCCGAACGAGTGGTCGATCACCACGGTGGGTGACCGGCCGGCCGTCCACTGTGGACCGGGTTACGGCCGCGGGGTGTTGCGGAGGTTCGCGCGGGCCAGGTCGACCATCTTGCCCACACCGCCGTTGAGCACCGTCTTCGTCGCCCCCAAGGCGAATCCGCGGACCATTTCGCCGGTGATCCTGGGCGGGATCGACAGGGCGTTCGGGTCGGTCACCACCTCGACCACCGCCGGGCCCGGGTGGGCGAACGCCTTCTCCAGCGCGCCGCGGACGTCGGCCGGGTCCTCGACCCGCTCCGAAAACACCCCGCACGCCGCCGCGATCGCCGCGAAGTCGACCGGGGCGTGGTCCGTGCCGAAGTCCGGCAGGCCGTCCACCAGCATCTCCAGCTTCACCATGCCCAGCGTCGCGTTGTTGAACACCACGACCTTCACCGGGACGTCGTACGCCGGCAGCGTCAGCAGGTCACCCATCAGCATCGCGAGGCCGCCGTCTCCCGACAACGACACGACCTGGCGGCCCGGCTGGGACAGCTGCGCGCCGATCGCGTGCGGCAGCGCGTTGGCCATGCTGCCGTGCCGGAACGAGCCCAGCACGCGACGGCGGCCGTTCGGGGTCAGGTAGCGGGCCGCCCAGACGTTGCCCATGCCGGTGTCGACCGTGAACACCGCGTCGTCGGCGGCGACCTCGTCGAGCACCGACGCGACGTACTCGGGGTGGATCGGCCGGCGCTGCTCGATCTTGCCCGTGTACGCGCCGACGACCTTCTCCAGCTTCCGCACGTGCTCACGCAGCATCCGGTCGAGGAACGCGCGATCGGTGCGGGGCCGCAGCAGCGGGAGCAGCGCCTGCAGCGTTTCCTTCACGTCGCCGTGCACCGCCAGGTCCAGCGGCGTGCGGCGGCCGAGGCGCGAGGCGTCGTGGTCGAGCTGGATCGTGCGCGCCTGCGGGAGGAAGTTGTCGTACGGGAAGTCCGTGCCCAGCAGCACGATCCGGTCGGCCTCGTGCATCGCGTCGTAGCAGGCGCCGTAGCCGAGCAGGCCGCTCATGCCGACGTCGTACGGGTTGTCGTACTGGATCCACTCCTTGCCGCCGAGCGAGTGCCCGACCGGCGCGGCGAGTTTTTCCGCCAGGGCCAGCACCTCGGCGTGCGCGCCGCGGACGCCCGCGCCGGCGAACAGCATCACCTTCTCGCCCGAGTTCAGCAGGTCCGCGAGCTCCTGGACGACCTCGGCGGCCGGCACGGCGGGCGACGGCGCCACCAGCGGCAGGCGCTCGGTCAGCGGGCCGGTGGCCTTGCGGTCGGCGAGGTCGCCGGGGATGGTCAGCACCGCGACGCCGCCCTTGCCGACGGCCGCCTGGGTGGCGATCCGCAACAGCCGCGGCAGCTGCGCCGGGTCCGCCACCACCTCGCTGAAGTGGCTGCATTCGGCGAACAGCCGGTCCGGGTGGGTCTCCTGGAAGAAGCCGGTGCCGATCTGGTTCGACGGGATGTGCGACGCGATCGCCAGCACCGGCGCGCCCGAGCGGTGCGCGTCGAACAGGCCGTTGATCAGGTGCAGGTTGCCCGGCCCGCAGCTGCCCGCGCAGACGGCGAGCTTGCCGGTGACCTGCGCCTCGGCCGCGGCGGCGAAGGCTGCGGTCTCTTCGTGGCGCACGTGCACCCAGTCGATGCCGTCGGTGCGGCGCACGGCGTCGACGATGGGATTGAGGCTGTCCCCCACGATGCCGTAGATGCGCTCGACGCCCGCGTCCCGCAGGGTCCTGACCAGTTGTTCTGCCACGGTTGCCATACCTCCACCCTGCCTCGTGCTGATCGATGCGTCCAATGCCTGATTGGCTGAAAATCCATACACTGGACGCATGGACGTCGAGACGCTGCGGCTGTTCCGGGAGGTCGCCGCCGGGGCCACGGTGACCGAGACCGCGGCGCGGGGCCACCTCACCCAGCCCGCGCTGTCCCGGGCCCTGCGCCGCCTCGAGCGCGACGCCGGCGCCGAGCTGTTCCGCCGGTCCGGGCGGGTGCTGCGGCTGACGCCGGCCGGGCACGCCTTCCGGCGGCACGTGGAGCTCGTGCTCGACCAGCTCGACCAGGGCCTGCGCGAGGTCGGTGAGATCGTCGCGCCGGGCACCGGGGTCGTCCCGCTGGCGTTCCTGCACACGTTCGGCACCTGGCTCGTGCCCGAGGTGCTCAGCGGCTTCCTGCACGAGCACCCCGGCGCCCGCTTCGAACTCCGGCAGCACGGCGAAGCCGGACTCGAAGGGGAACTCCTCGGCGGCACCGCCGACCTGGTCATCACCAGCGGCGACCCCGGGCACCCCCAGCTCCACTGGACCCGGCTGCTCGTCGAGCCGCTGCGGCTCGCGGTCCCGCCGCGCCACCGGCTCGCCGGGCGCCGCCGCGTCCGCCTCGCCGACGTCGCGGCCGAGACGTTCATCCTCCTGCGACCGGGTTACGCGCTGCGCGAAACGACCGGGCGGCTGTGCGCCGAGGCCGGGTTCGCCCCGCGCATCGGGTTCGAGGGCGACGAAGTCGAAACCCTTCGCGGCCTCGTCACCGCCGGGCTCGGCGTCTCCGTGCTGCCGCTGCCCCACACGGCGGCGTTCCCGGCACCGCACCTCGCACTGACCGATGTGGACGCTGCCCGCGACATCGGTCTCGCCTGGGCGAGGGGGCGGAAACTCCCACCATTGAGCGAAACCTTCCGCCGGCACGTGCTGGCCGCCGCCCCGACGCTGACCCCGGCGCCGCCCGACCGTCCACAAGGGACGATGTGAGAAGCTCCCGGCGGGCCCGCGGAATGCCCGGTGGTGTGACAGGGTGGTGACATGGTCGCCGCGCTGAGATCCTTCCTGCTGTCCTGGACCTCCGTCACCCCGGTGCTCGGCGTGCTCGTGCTGGCCCTGTCCTGGGGCCGCGACCTGGGCCCGGTCTTCGTGGCCGTCGTCGCCGTCGCACTGGGGGCGACCGTGCTGGCCGCGGTGCACCACGCGGAAGTGGTCGCGCACCGCGTCGGGGAACCGTTCGGCTCGCTGGTGCTCGCGGTCGCGGTCACCGTCATCGAGGTCGCGCTGATCGTCACGATGATGGTCTCCGGCGGCCCGGAAGCCGGTTCGCTGGCGCGGGACACGGTCTTCGCGGCCGTCATGATCACCACCAACGGCATCGTCGGCATCTCGCTGCTCGTCGGCGCCCGCCGCTACGGCTCGACGCTGTTCAACTCCGAAGGCAGCGGGGCCGCGCTGGCCACGGTGGCGACGCTGGCCACGCTGAGCCTGGTGCTGCCGGCGTTCACCTCCAGCACGCCCGGGCCGGCGTTCTCCCCCACGCAGCTGACGTTCGCGGCGATCGCGTCGCTGGCGCTGTACGGGACGTTCGTGCTGACGCAGACGGTCCGCCACCGCGACTTCTTCCTCCCGGTGGCCGCCGACGGCGCGGTCAAGGAGGACGACCACGCCGACCCGCCGACCCGCCGCGCGGCCATGGGCAGTCTCATCCTGCTGCTGGTGGCGCTGGTGGCGGTGGTCGGGCTGGCCAAGGTGGAGTCGCCGGCCATCGAAGCCGGGGTGCGGGCCGCCGGGTTCCCGCAGTCGTTCGTCGGCGTGGTGATCGCCCTGCTGGTCCTGCTGCCGGAGACCCTGGCCGCGGTCCGCGCGGCCCAGCGCGACCGGATGCAGATCAGCCTCAACCTCGCGTACGGCTCGGCGATCGCGAGCATCGGCCTGACGATCCCGGCGATCGCCCTGGCGTCGGTGTGGCTGCCGAGCCAGCTGCTGCTCGGCCTGGGTTCTACGCAGATCGTGCTGCTGGCGCTGACCGTGGTGGTGAGCGTCCTGACGGTGGTCCCGGGCCGCGCGACCCGCCTCCAGGGCGGCGTGCACCTGGTCCTGCTGGCGGGCTTCCTCGTGCTGGCCATCAACCCTTGACGGTGATGACCTCGATCCCGACCACGCAGGTGTCGTCGTCGGTGTCCGCCGTGCTGTAGGTCAGCAGCGTGTCCAGCTGGTGCTCCAGCCCCCCGTCGTGGCCGTCGACCAGGGTGACCAGGCGGGACACCGAATCCTGGACCGGGCGGTCGCGGCGCTCGATCAGGCCGTCGGTGTAGATCAGCAGGATGTCGCCCTCGGCCAGCTGGAGCTCGTCCTCCTCGTACACGACGTCGCGGACCGCGCCGAGCAGCGAACCGCGGATCAGCGGCAACGTCGTCGCCGTTCCGTCGCCGTGGCGGACGATCGGGGGCAGGTGGCCCGCCCGCGCCCAGCGCAGCGTGCGGCGGGCCGGGTCGTACACCGCCGCGACCGCCGTGGCCGTGACGTGGTCGGTCAGGTGGTAGGCCACCAGGTTCAGCCACGTCAGCAGCTGGGCCGGGCCGGCGCCGGTCGCCGCGAGGCCGCGCAGGGCGTTGCGGAGGCTCACCATGCCCGTCGCCGCGTCGATGCCGTGGCCCGCCACGTCGCCGACGCACAGCAGGACCTCGCCGGTCGGCAGCGCGACGGCGTCGTACCAGTCGCCGCCGACCAGGTGTTCCTTCTCCGCCGGCCGGTAGCGGACCGCCGCGCGCAGGCCCGGCATGTCGATCGGGCCCTTGGCCGGCGGCATGATCGCGTGCTGCAGCTGCAGCGCCAGCCGGTTGCGCTCCATCGCCTCCTGCTCGGTCTCGGCCAGCCTGTCCCGCGTCGCCGCCAGCGCCACCTCGGTCCAGTGCTGCGACGAGACGTCCTGGTAGGCGCCGCGGACCGCGACCAGCTCGCCGCGGACGTCGACGACCGGCTCGGCGACCACCCGGATGTGCCGGGCGACGCCGTCGGAGCGCTGCAGCCGGAACGCCGTCGACGACGGGCGCTTGTGGTGCAGCACCGCCCGCAGGAACCGGCCGATCGCCGGCGCGTCGTCCGGGTGCGCGTTCGCGGCCAGGTCGTGCAGCGACAACGGCGTGGCGCTCGGCGGCAGGCCGTACAGCGCGAACAGCTCGGTGTTCCAGGTGATCACGCCGGTGACGACGTTCTCCTCGAAGCCGCCGATCCGGCCGAGCCGCTGGGCGTGCTGCAGCAGCACCGCCAGCTTGGCCGCGTCGTCCTGGATGCGCAGGATCAGCAGCACGTTCCCGGCGAACCGGGTGACGCTGACGTCGGTGAGCACGGTCAGCGGCACCTGGTCGACCAGCGTGGTGATCGCCATGCTGTCGGCCCGGAACGGCTCCCCGGTGGCGTAGACGCGCCGGATCTTGTCCAGCAGGCCGCTCTCCTCGGCCGCGAGCGGGTACGCCTCCAGCAGCCGGGTGCCGACGATCCGGCTGCGCGGCCGGCCGCCCGGGTCGGCGAACCGGACGTTGGCGTGGTGGATGCGGAAGTCGCTCAGGAAACCGCCGCCGTCGAGGCACGGCGACAGCAGCACGGCCGGGTCGTGCAGGCCGTCGATGAAGTCGACCAGCTCGCCCAGGAAGTCCCCGGAACCGTCGGCGGCGACCGGCGTGATCACGCCGTCCCACGTGTCGAGGGTGTGCGCGCACAGCTCGGCCAGCGCCTCCAGCTGACGGCGCTGCCGCCCCGGTTCCGTGGGCAGCGGCTCCGGCCAGCACATCTCGACGACGCCGATGATCCGCCCGCCGGTCCCGGTCGGCACCGCGACGCGGCCGCCGCCGGAGAGCGTGTGCTGCCCGAGCGACGGCAGCCCGGCCCCCGCCAGGGTCGGGAACCAGACGGTGTCCCGCTCGATCAGCGCGCTGCGGGCGGGCGTGGCCACCCCGGGCGGGACGTACCGCCAGCGGGCCGCCTCTTCGGCCGAGAAACCCGCCGACCCGGCCAGGGTCAGCGACCCGTCGGGCCCGGCGAGCCACACCGCGACCGCGGTCGCGCCGAGCGGCCGCAGCGCGTGCTCCAGGATGGACTCCGCGACGCGCTGGGTGTCCCCCGCCGCGAGCACGCCGCTCTCGGCGGTGCGCAGCCGCACCGCGACCGAGTCTTCGCCTTCGGCGCGGGCCAGGAACTCCTGCGTCACCTCGCTGATGCGGTCCTCGGCCGCCTCGCCGACGACGTCCGCGGCGAACTCCAGTGGCGTCACCCCGGAGCGCTCGGCCAGCGTCTCCAGCTGCTTCGCCGCGTCCGGCGGCGTGCAGTGCAGGCGTTCCATCAGCACGCCCTTGGCCAGCTCGATCAGCGCGCGGCCGTCGGCGACGGCGTGGGCGTGGTCGACCTCGCCGCGCAGCCGCGCGACGGTGTCCGCGAGCCGGGCCAGGTTCGCCGACACCTCGGCGGGCGGGGGCAGGACGGGCACGACGTGGTCCTCGGCGGGCAGCCGATCGTTCTCGATCACGCGGTCACGTGCCGCTTGATGCGGGTGATCAGGTCGTCCGCATCCACCGGTTTCGTGACGTAGTCGGTCGCGCCCGAGGCGAGGCTCTTCTCCCGGTCGCCCGGCATCGCCTTCGCCGTCACCGCGACGATCGGGATCCCGGCGTGCTCCGGCATGGCCCGGATCTTCGCGGTCGCCGTGTAGCCGTCCATCTCCGGCATCATCACGTCCATCAGGATCAGGTCGATGCCCGGGTGCGCCGCGACCGTCTCGACGCCCTTGCGGCCGTCCTCGGCGTGCAGCACCTGCATGCCGTGCAGCTCCAGGATCCCGGTCAGGGCATAGACGTTGCGCGGGTCGTCGTCGACGATCAGCACCGTGCGCCCGGCCAGCGTCGTGTCGACGTCGGCCGCCCGCACCGGCGCGGCCGGCTCGTCCGGGCGGACCAGCGGCAGCACCGCGCCGGGCTCTTCGGCCGACAGGTGCAGCGCGATCCGTTCGCGCAGCTCGTCCAGCCCGGAGAGCACCTCCAGGGACTGCACGTCCGCGCGGGACTGCACCAGCTGCTCCAGCTCGACGTCGAGCCGGCGGCTGTTGTGCGCGAGCACCGGCACCAGCCGCAGCGCGCTGTCGCCCTGCATCGCGTCGAGGAACGTGAACGCGGTCCGCTCCGGCAGGTCCAGGTCGAGCACCACGCAGTGGTAGGCGTCGGTGGCGAGCGCGGCCGCGGCCTCCTGCGTGCCGACCGCCGTGACGACTTCGACGTCGGCGGGCGAAAGGCCGATGTCACGGCTGTCGGACAGGTCCGCCGCCGCGCTCTCGGCCACGAGCGTCAGCAGGCCGTGCTGGCGTTCCTCGACGACCAGCAGCCGCCGGTACGGCCGCGGGCCCGAGGCCCCCGCGGCGGCGCCGGAATCGGTCGTCACGAGGGCGGTGCCGGGGTGCTCCCCGGCCGGCAGGGGCGCGAAGTCCGGCCGCGCGACCGGCAGCGAGAAGGTGAAGGTGCTGCCCTCGCCGAGGGTGCTTTCCGCGGTGATCACGCCGCCGAGCAGCTGGGCGATCTCCCGGCTGATCGACAAGCCGAGGCCGGTGCCGCCGTACTTGCGGCTCGTGGTGCCGTCGGCCTGCTGGAACGCGCCGAAGATCGATTCGAGCTGGTGCTCGGCGATCCCGATGCCGGTGTCGGTGACCCGGAACGCGACGGCCGGCCCGTGCACCCGCAGCGGCCGCGGCAGCCGATCGGGGTCGACCGCCTCGATGTGCAGCTCGATCCCGCCGACCTCGGTGAACTTGACCGCGTTGGACAGCAGGTTGCGCAGCACCTGCCGCAGCCGCGAGTCGTCGGTCAGCAGCTCGGCGGGCGAGCCGGGCGCGACGGTGATCCGGAAGTCCAGGTTGCGCTGCGAGGTCATCGGCCGGAACGTCGCCTCGACGTAGTCGATGAGCTGGCGCAGCGACACCTGCTCCGGGGTGACGTCCATCTTCCCGGCTTCGACCTTCGACAGGTCGAGGATGTCGTTGATCAGCTGGAGCAGGTCCGAGCCCGCGGAGTGGATGATGCCCGCGTACTCGACCTGCTTGGCGGTGAGGTTGCGGGTCGGGTTCTGCGCGAGCAGCTGGGCGAGGATCAGCAGGCTGTTGAGCGGGGTGCGCAGCTCGTGGCTCATGTTGGCCAGGAACTCCGACTTGTACTTCGACGCCAGCGTCAGCTGCTGGGCGCGGGCCTCCAGCTCCTGGCGGGCCTGCTCGATCTCCAGGTTCTTCGTCTCGATGTCGCGGTTCTGCGTGACCAGCAGCGCCGCCTTCTCCTCCAGTTCGGCGTTGGAGGACTGGAGTTCCTCCTGGCGCGCCTGCAGCTCTTCGGAGCGGGCCTGCAGCTCCGCGGTCAGGCGCTGCGACTCGCCGAGCAGCTCGTCGGTGCGGGCGTTGGCCACGATGCTGTTGACGTTGACGCCGATCTGCTCCATCAGCAGCTCGAGGAACGCCCGGTGCACCAGCGTGAAGCCGTGCACCGACGCCAGCTCGATCACGCCGAGCACCTGGTCCTCGACCACGATGGGCAGCACGATCAGGTTGGCCGGCGCGGTGCTGCCGAGGCCGGAGGAGATGGTGGCGTACCCGGGCGGGACGTCGTCGACCGCGATCGCCCGGCGGCTGCGGGCGGCCTGCCCAACCAGCGACTGGCCCACGCGGAACCGGACGGCCGGGCCGTCGCCGTCGTCCGGGTGGCCGTAGGCGCCGACCAGCCGCAGCTCGGGGACCTCGGCGGTGTCGTCGGCCAGGTAGAACGCGCCGTACTGGGCGTTGACCAGCGGGACGAGCTCGTCCATCACCGCGGCCGCGACGACGGCGAGGTCGCGCCGGCCCTGCATCAGCCCGGTGATGGTGGCCAGGTTGGACTTCAGCCAGTCCTGCTCCTGGTTCGCCCGCGTGGTCTCGCGCAGGGACTCCACCATCGAGTTGATGTTGTCCTTCAGCTCGGCGACCTCGCCGGAGGCGTCGACGGTGATCGAGCGGGTCAGGTCGCCCTCGGCGACCGCGCTGGTCACCTCGGCGATCGCGCGGACCTGCCGGGTGAGGTTCCCGGCCAGCTCGTTGACGTTCTCCGTCAGCCGCTTCCAGGTGCCCGACACGCCCTCGACCTCGGCCTGGCCGCCGAGGCGGCCTTCGCTGCCGACCTCGCGGGCCACGCGGGTGACTTCCGCGGCGAACGCCGAGAGCTGGTCGACCATCGTGTTGATGGTGGTCTTGAGCTCGAGGATCTCGCCGCGGGCGTCGACGTCGATCTTGCGGGTCAGGTCGCCCTGCGCGACGGCGGTGGTCACCTGGGCGATGTTGCGGACCTGACCGGTGAGGTTGTTCGCCATCGAGTTGACGTTGTCGGTGAGGTCCTTCCAGGTGCCGGCCACGTTCGGCACCCGGGCCTGGCCGCCGAGCATGCCCTCGGTGCCGACCTCGCGCGCCACGCGGGTGACCTCGTCCGCGAACGCCGACAGCGTGTCGACCATCGTGTTGATGACGTCGGCCAGGGCCGCGACCTCGCCCTTGGCCTCGACGGTGATCTTGCCCGACAGGTCACCGCGCGCGACCGCGGTCGCGACCTGGGCGATCGAGCGCACCTGGCCGGTCAGGTTGGACGCCATCACGTTGACGTTGTCGGTGAGGTTCTTCCAGGTCCCGGACACGCCGCGGACGGTGGCCTGGCCGCCGAGGTTGCCCTCGGTGCCGACCTCGCGGGCGACGCGGGTGACCTCGTCCGCGAACGCGGACAGCTGATCCACCATCGTGTTGATGGTGTCCTTGAGTTCGAGGATTTCGCCGCGGGCGTCGACGCGGATCTTCTGGGACAGGTCGCCGCGGGCGACCGCGGTGGTGACCTGGGCGATCGAGCGGACCTGCGCGGTGAGGTTGTCGGCCATGACGTTGACCGACTCGGTAAGGTCCTTCCAGGTGCCGGAGACGCCCTTGACGTCGGCCTGGCCGCCCAGCCGGCCCTCGGTACCCACTTCGCGCGCCACCCGGGTGACCTCGTCCGCGAACGCGGACAGCTGATCCACCATCGTGTTCAGCGTGTCCTTGAGCTCGAGGACCTCGCCGCGGGCGGTGACGTTGATCTTCTGCGACAGGTCGCCGCTCGCCACCGCGGTGGCCACCTGGGCGATGTTGCGGACCTGGTCGGTCAGGTTGCCGGCCATGAAGTTCACCGAGTCGGTGAGGTCGCGCCAGGTCCCCGAGACGCCCTTGACGTCGGCCTGGCCACCCAATCTGCCTTCGGTACCCACCTCGCGGGCGACGCGGGTGACTTCGTCGGCGAAGGACGACAGCTGGTCCACCATCGTGTTGATGGTGTTCTTGAGTTCGAGGATTTCCCCGCGGGCGTCGACGGTGATCTTCTGGGACAGGTCGCCCTTCGCCACCGCCGTCGTCACCTGGGCGATGTTGCGGACCTGGTCGGTCAGGTTGCCGGCCATGAAGTTCACCGAATCGGTGAGGTCGCGCCAGACACCGCCGACGCCGGGCACCTGGGCCTGCCCGCCGAGCCGGCCTTCGCTGCCCACCTCGCGGGCGACGCGGGTGACCTCGTCCGCGAAGGACGACAGCTGGTCCACCATCGTGTTGACGGTGTCCTTGAGCTCGAGGATTTCCCCGCGCGCGTCGACGTCGATCTTCTGCGACAGGTCGCCCTTCGCGACCGCGGTCGCCACCTGCGCGATGTCGCGGACCTGGGTGGTGAGGTTGCCGGCCATGGCGTTCACCGAGTCGGTGAGGTCCTTCCACGTGCCGGACACGCCGGGGACCTTCGCCTGGCCGCCGAGCTGCCCCTCGCTGCCGACCTCGCGGGCGACGCGGGTGACCTCGGAGGTGAACAGCGACAGCTGGTCGGCCATGCCGTTGAAGACCGTGGCGATCTCGCCGAGCAGGCCGTCGGCCCCGCCGGGCAGCCGGATGCCGAAGTCGCCGTCGCGGACGGCGGTCAGGCCGGCCAGCAGCCGGCGCAGCTCCTGCTCCCCGGCCTCGCCCACGCCTGCGACTGCCCCGTTGGCACCCGGGCGCGTCCCCTCGGCCATTGCCCCACCCATCCGCCACCCGTTTCTCCACTTGCCGGCGCGGACCGCCGGCCGGCGTTCTGCACACCGGATGGCTCAGCATAGTGCAGCTGCACTAAACTGGACGGCAACGGTTGAGCAACCAGCCGCGCCCGTTGCCCGCGCGTGCTCCCCGAGGCGGCCCTCGAAGCCTTTCCTTTCCTGCCAGGCCATCCGAGCCTGCTGACCCGTTCGGCTGAATGGCGGCACGGGTACCGCCGATGCGCTCCCGCCGACGTCGCGGGGTTCCGTCGCGCCCGCGTCCGGGCGTCCGGTGTGGACATTCCACTGTGGAGCCTCGCGGCCCGGAACCGCCCGATATTCCCGCCGGCGCCCGCGCGTGTCGCACGGTCCACCGTGGAAGGCAGGCTCAGAGCCAGTCCTTCTTCTTGAACAACGCGTACAACCCCAGCGACAGCACCAGCACCACGGCCGTCGACGTCCAGAAGCCGGCCGGGGTGCCGTTTCCCGGATACGGCACGTTCTGGCCGTAGAAGCCCGTCACCGCCGTCGGGACCGCGATCACCGCCGCCCAGCCGGTCACCTTCTTCATCACCAGGTTCAGGCGGTTGCCCTGCAGGTTCAGCTGGGTCTCGCGGATCGTGGTCACCAGCTCGCGCAGGGACTCGGTCTGCTCGGCCGCCTGGCGGGCGTGGTCGTGGACGTCCTCGAAGTACGGACGGGTCAGCTCGTCGGCCAGGCGCAGGTCCGGGCGCATCAGGGAACTGATCACCTCGCGCATCGGCAGCACCACCTTGCGCAGCCGGGTCAGGCTCTTGCGCAGGCGGAACGAGCGGTGCTGCAGCAGCGACTGGTCCGGGCGGTCGTCGAACACGAGGTCCTCCAGGGACTCGACCTCCTCGTCCAGCGCCTGCACGGCCTCGTACTGGCCGTCGACGACGAAGTCCAGCAGGCCGTGCACCAGGAACGGCACCCCGGACTTCGCCAGCTCGGCGTTCTCGTCCCAGCGGCGGACCACCGCCTCGATGTCGAACCCGTCGTCCTTGCGGACCGTGACCAGCGCCTGCCGCGTGAGGAACGCCGCCAGCTCGGCGGTCGCGAGGTCGCCGGCGGCCGCGTCGAACCGCACCGCGTAGGCGGTCAGGAACGCGTGCCCGGCGTAGCGGTCGAGCTTGGGCCGCTGGCTCTCTCCGGCGGCGTCCTCCACGGCCAGCCGGTGCAGGCCCAGCTCGCCGGCCAGCTCGGCCAGGTCCGCCTCCGACGGCTCGCAGAGGTCGACCCACACGGCCGTGCCGGGCTCGGCGAGGAAGCCGGAGACGTCCGCGAGCGGGAAGTCTTCTTCGTGCAGCACGCCGTCGCGGTAGACGCGGGTTCTCGTCATGCCGCGGGATGCCCGGACGCCCCGGGGTTCACACGCCGGTGAGCATTGTCGCCGAAGATCGTATCGCTTATCGTATACGACGCCGCACCCTCCCGACGCTGCGAGGTGACCCCGTGCCTGCCCCGACGACCCTCATCGCCCGTGACTTCACCGAGTTCCGCACCGCCGTTTCGCAGTCCTTCGTGCCCCTGCACGTGACCGCGGGCGGTGACGGCTTCCGCGGCCGGATCCGCTCGTCGGTGGCCGACGACGTGCAGGTTGCCGAGGTCACCGCCTCGCCCCACGTCGTCGAGCGCACGCGAGAGCTGATCGCGCGCGGCGAGCGCCGCTACTACAAGCTGAGCCTGATCCTGGCCGGCACCGGCCTGCTGGTGCAGGACGACCGCCAGGCCGTGCTGCGCCCCGGCGACGTCGCCCTCTACGACACGCACCGGCCGTATTCGCTCGTGTTCGAAGAGGACTTCCGGACCCTCGTCGTGATGTTCCCGCAGCGGCTGATCGACCTGCCCGCCGAGCTCGTCGGGCGGCTGACCGCGGTGAAGATGTCGGGCAAGGAGGGGGTCGGCAACGTCGTCGTGCCGTTCCTCGCCCAGCTCGGCGGCAACCTCGAGCAGCTGGCGGGCCCGGCCGGCGCGCGGCTGGCGCACAGCGCCGTCGACCTGCTGTCCACGCTGGTGGCCACCGAGCTGGACCTCGCGCGCGCGAACGCCGACCCGCACCACGAGCTGATGCGCCGGATCCGCGCCCACATCGACGCCAACCTGCACTGCGCGGACCTGAACCCGGCGCGGATCGCGGCCGAGCACTTCATCTCCACCCGGCACCTGCACGGGCTGTTCCAGGAGCAGGGCACCACCGTCTCCGGCTGGATCCGCACCCGGCGGCTCGAACACTGCCGCCGCGACCTGCTCGACCCGGTGCACGCCGGCCGCCCGGTCGCGGCCATCGCCGCACGCTGGGGGTTCGTCGACGCCGCGCACTTCAGCCGGGTGTTCAAGAGCGCCTTCGGGCGCGCGCCGAGCGAGGTGCGCCGGGAGTTGACCGTCAGCGTCCGGTAGTTGCCCGCCAGCGCGTGACCGCTCGCCCGCCGGGCCGGGCCACCCGACGATGAGGCCATGCCCGAAGCCCCCTCCGACGACTGGCGCACGTACGACGAGTTCGCCGCCGGCATCGCCACCTACCGGCTGCCGAACGCCGACCTCACCGGCCGGGACGTCACGATCACCCTCGACGACGGCGAGACCCTCGCCCTGAGCTTCACCGACGCCGAGCACGTCCTGTGCAACGGCGTGGCAGACCCGTACGACGCCGTCGCCGTGCGCGACGACGTCTTCTTCGTGAACCTGCCGCTGACCAGCGTCGACGGCGAGGCGCTGACCGTCGTGTTCTCGACGGCCACCCACCGCGCGCTCGCTGTCCGCTCGGTGATCGGCGCCGCGGACGTCGAGGGCGTCCCCCGCGTCTCGCAGGACTTCCGGGCGGGCGTCACCGGCGGGGGTACGCCGTCCGGCGCGGTGCCCGGGCCGTCGCGCGACCTGATCGGCAAGCGGAACCTCTACCGCTACAGCCCCGACCACCTTTACGAGCACGTCTACGTCTCCTCGCAGCGCTACGCCTGGCAATGCCTGGAAGGCGTGCAGCGCGGGCACGGCGACACGGACCTGTCGACGGTGTGGAAGTTCGCCGACGGGCTCTACCTGTTCTGCTTCCGCGAGTTCCGCATCGCCGTGGCGAGCGTCTGGCTGCACGACCTCGGCTACGCGCTGCGCACCACCGGCGTGTTCCTCGGCCTGACCGGCGACGGCCGATCCGAGCACTCCCGCGCCGGCGGGCACATCTACCCGCTGGGCGCGGTGGCCTACCCCGACGCCCAGCCCGTCTGAAGGAGCCGCACCGTGTCCCCCGTGCCCAAGGTGTCCAATCTGGACGTCATCCGCGCCCACTACGCCGCCAGCGACCGGGGCGACCTGCCCGGCATGCTCGCCCCGCTCGGCCCGAAGACGACGTGGACGGAGGCGGCCGGGTTCCCCTACGCCGGCACGTACACCGGTCCCGACGAGGTCCGCGAGCACGTCTTCGCGGCCATCGGCCGCGACTGGGACGGCTACCGCTTCACCCTCGGCGACCTGTTCGACGCCGGGACCGCGGTGATCGGCGTCGGCACCTACACCGGCACCCACCGCGGCACCGGCCGGTCCTTCACCGCCCGCGTCGCGCACGTGTGGCGCTTCGAGGGCGCCGAGGTCGCCTCCTTCGAGCAGATCGTCGACTCCGCGCCCGTCGTGGCCGCAACCCGGGAGCAGCAATGAGAAAGGCCCTGCCCACCCTCGCGGTCGCCGCCCTGCTGGCCACCGCGGGCTGCGCCGGTTCCGACGCCGGCGCGAACGGCCCGATCGTCGTCGGCTCGGTCAACGCCCTCTCCGGTGCGGCCACCTTCCCGGAGGCGTCCCAGGCGGCGAAGGCCGTGTTCGACGCGGCCAACGCGGCCGGCGGCGTCAACGGCCGCAAGATCGAGTACAAGGCGATCGACGACAAGGGCGACCCGGCGGCGGCCGCGGCCGCCGCCCGCGAGGTGGTCGGCGGCGACCAGGCCGTCGCGCTCGTCGGGTCGTCGAGCCTGATCGAGTGCGAGATCAACGAGAAGTACTACGAGCAGCAGAAGATCCTGTCGATGCCGGGCATCGGCGTCGACCCGGCGTGCTTCTCGAGCCCGAACATCGCGCCGGTCAACGTCGGCCCGTTCCACGACATGACGCTGACCCTGCTCTACGGCTCCGAAGTGCTGAAGCAGGACAACATCTGTGCCCTGCTGGAGATCGCCGGCAACACGCTGCCGGCGTACCAGGCGGCCATCGCCGAGTGGACGAAGATCACCGGCAAGCAGCTGAAGTACGTCGACTCGACCGTCCCGTACGGCGGGTCCGACTACACGCCCTACATCGTCAAGGCGCGCGCGGCGGGCTGCCAGGCGATCACCGTCAACCCGGTGGAGCCGGACTCGATCGGCCAGCTCAAGGCCGCGCAGGCGCAGGGCTGGACCGACGTCACGTGGCTGCTGCTGACCAGCGTCTACAGCGAGAACTACGCCAAGGCCATCTCGAACGCGGGCGCCGGCGTGTACGTGCCGGCCGAGTTCTACCCCTTCACCGACGCCGCCGCCCCGGCCAACAAGGAGTGGCGGGACCTGATGACGCAGCACAAGATCCCGCTGACGTCGTTCAGCCAGGGCGGCTACCTGGCGGCGAAGTACTTCCTCGCCGTCCTGCGCGGGATGAAGGGCGACATCACGCGCGAGACGGTGGCCAAGGCGCTGCGCGAGATGAAGCCGATCAGCGACCCGATGGTCGGCACGCCGTACGTGTTCGGCCCGGGGCAGGCCCACCACGACAACACCGCGGGCTGGCCGATCAAGCTCGCCACCGGCGCCAACAAGTGGGAACTGGTGGCGCAGGACTGGCTCCGGATCCCGAAGTCCTAGGAGGACGGGCATGCTGCAGGGTGCTCTGGCCGGGCTCGCCGCCGGCGGGCTCTACGCGGTGCTGGCGGTCTGCCTCACCCTGATGTCGCGGCTGGTGCGGGTGGTCAACTTCGCCCAGTCCGCGACCGGGATGTTCGGCTGCTACGTCGCCGTCTTCCTCGCCGTCCACCTCGGGGTCCCCGCGTGGCTGGCGACGCTGACCGGGATCCTGCTCGGCGGCGCGCTGAGCGCGGTCCTGGGCTGGATCGTCTCGACGTGGCTGGCCGAGGCGGACACGGGCACGCGCTCGGCGGCGACGGTCGCGGTGCTCCTGCTGCTGATCTCGCTGGCGTTCATCCTGTTCGGCAACAAGCCGCAGCCGTTCCACCCGCTGCTGGCCGGCCCGGCGTTCACCGTGGGCGGGGTGGTGGTCAGCCAGGTCACGGTGCTCACGGTCGCGCTGGCGGTGCTGGTGGCCCTGGGCTGCCGCACGGTGCTGGCCCGCACGTCGCTGGGGGTCCGCCTGCGGGCCCTGTCGGAGCGCCCGACGACGGCGGAGCTGCTGGGCATCCCGGCCCGCCCGCTGTCGGTCGGCGTGTGGACGGCGACGGGGGTGATCGCGACCTTGGCGGTGTCGATCGTGGCACCGTCCCAGTCGAACGACCCGACGTCACTGGCGATGCTGGTGGTCCCGGCCGCGGCGGCCGCCCTGCTGGGCGGCTTCCGCCGGCTGGACCTGGCGGTGGCGGGCGGCCTGGTCCTGGGCATGGCCCAGGGCGCGGTCGCCCAGAGCGACCGGCTGTCGGTGCTGCGGTACTTCCTGCCGTTCCTGGTCATCGTGGCGCTGCTGCTGTGGACGCAGCGCAAGGAGGTGTGGGATGCGGCTCGCTGAACACCCGCTCGCCCGGACAACGCTCCCCCTGCTCGTCGCGGCCGCCGCCGTTGCCGTCGGCTATGCGCTCAGCGTCGGGCTGGCCGGGTACTTCGTCTACCTCGGGGTCAGTGCCGTTGTCGCCGCCATCGCCCTGCTCGGGCTCGGCGTCGTCACCGGGACCGCCGGGATGATCTCGCTCTGCCAGCTGACCTTCGCCGCCGTCGGGGCGTTCGTCGTCTGCGCCTGCAACGTTGCCCAGGTTCCCGGGGGGTTCGTCACCTGGCTGCTGCTCGGCGGCCTCGCCGCCGCGCTGGCCGGGGTGCTCGTCGGGCTGCCCGCGCTGCGGCTGCGGGGCATCACCCTCGCCGTCGTCACGCTCGGGCTCGCCGCGGCCGCCGATCTGACCCTCGTGCAGATCCAGTTCCCCGGGGCCACCGAAGGTCTCTCCGTCGAACGCCCCGACGCCTTCTCCGACGACCGGTCGTACTTCCTGTTCGCCGTGCTCGTGCTCGTCGCCTGCGGGCTCGTCGTGTACTTCCTGCGCCGCGGGCGGTGGGGCAGCAGCTGGCACCTGGTCGCCTTCTCCGAACGCGGGACCGCCGCCGTCGGCGCGGGCGTGCGGACCTCCAAGCTCACCGCCTTCGCGGTCAGCGCCGCGCTCGGCGGGATCAGCGGCGGCCTGCTCACCGGGCAGGTCGGGCTCGCCTTCCCGGCCAGCTTCACCGCCATCCAGTCACTCGCCCTCTACGTGCTGGCCATCATGTCCGGCGCGCACCTGATCGACATGGCCGTGTTCGGCGCGCTGCTCTGGGTCGCCGTGCCCGAACTGCTCAAACGCTGGGGCGTCCCGCAGGACTGGGGGTTCGTCGTCTTCGGCGTGCTCGGCGTGCAGGCGCTCACCAGCCGCGGCAACCTCGGCACGGCCGTGCGGGCGCTCCGGTACCGCCGCCGGCCCGCGATCACCGCCGGCCTGACCGACGTCGCCGAGGTCGAGCCGGTGCCGATCGGCGATCCGGTGCTCGAGGTGCGGGGGCTGAGCGTCTCCTTCGGGCACGTCACCGCACTGTCCGATGTGGACATCAGCGTGCCGGAACACGGGATCCTCGGCGTTATCGGGCCGAACGGCGCCGGGAAGTCCACTTTGGTCGACGCGATCAGCGGCTTCCTCCCCCGGGCCACCGGCACCGCCACTCTCGGCGGCCGGCCGCTCACCGGCTCGCCCACCCGGCGGGCGCGCAGCGGCCTGCGGCGGACCTTCCAGCAGGACCGCGTCCCGCCCGGCCTCACCGTCGGCGCGTACGTGCGGTTCGTCGCCCGGCGGCGGCTCGCCGGCCACGAGGTCGCCGACGCGCTGGAGTTCTTCGGCTGCCCGGGTCCGCGGACGCCGCTGTCCCGGGTCGACGCGGGCGCGCGGCGGCTCGTCGAAGTCGTCGGGCACCTGCTCGCGAAGCCCCGCGTCCTGCTGCTCGACGAACCGGCCGCCGGGCTGCCGCACGAGGAGCACGTGGCGTTCGGGCGGCGGCTGCGGCAGGTCCCGGCCCGGTTCGGGGTGTCGGTGCTGCTCATCGAGCACGACCTCGACCTCGTGCGGTCGGTCTGCGACACGCTCACGGTGCTCGACTTCGGGCAGGTCCTGGCGAGCGGGCCGCAGGCGGACGTCCTGGCCGACCCGGCCGTGCTGAAGGCCTACATGGGCGAAACGGAGCTGCTGTGAACACGTTGCGAGCCGACGGCCTGACGGTCGAGCGCGGGGCCGGCCCGGTCATCCGGGACGTCGGGTTCACCCTCGAACCCGGCCGGATCACCGCGCTGGTCGGCCCGAACGGCGCCGGGAAGACGAGCCTGCTGGAGGCGGTGTCCGGGGTGGTGCCGCCGTCGGCCGGCAGCGTCCACATCGGCGGCGTGAACGTCACCCGGCACTCGCGGGTGGCGCGGGCCCGGCTCGGGCTCGCCCACATCGAGCAGGGCCGGGCGGTCTTCCCCGGGCTGACGGTGCTGGAAAACCTCCGTCTCACCGCGCGCACGTCGGCCGCCGTCGACGAGGTCCTGGAGCTGTTCCCCGAGCTGGAGAAGCGGCGCGACTCCCCGGCGGCGCTGCTGTCGGGCGGCGAGCAGCAGATGGTCGTGCTGGCACGCGCGTTCGCCGCGCGCCCGGCGTTCCTGCTCATCGACGAGATGTCGCTGGGCCTGGCCCCGGTGGTGTTCACCCGCCTGCTGCCGGTGGTCACCCGGTTCGCCGCCGAGGGGGCGGCGATCCTGCTGGTGGAGCAGTTCACGCACCTGGCCCTCGGCGTCGCGCAGGACGCGGTGGTGGTCTCGTCGGGCCGGGTCACCTACGCCGGCGAGGCCCGCGCCCTCCTCGACTCCCCCGCCACTCTGCACCGCGCCTACCTGGGGGCGTGACGACCCACGCCCCCAGGCGGGTCACATCCCGGCGCGCTCGAAGGCCAGGGTCGGCAGGTCCACCGCGTGGGCGCCGCCGTCGGCGACGATCACCGCGCCGGTGATGTAGGACGACTCCGCCGAGCCCAGGAACCGGACGATCGCCGCGATCTCCCCGGGCTCGGCCGGGCGGCGCAGCGGGACCTCGGCCGTCACCCGGCGGTAGCCCTCGTCGTGGCCGCCGGTGAAGCCCGCCGCCGCGGCGAACTGGTCCATCTCGCCGTCCGCCATCGGGGTGCGGACCCAGCCGGGGCAGACCGCGTTCGCCCGCACCCCGCGCGGCCCGAAGTCGCGGGCGATCGAGCGGGTCAGGCCGATCAGCGCGTGCTTGGCGACGGTGTAGCCGGCGACGTTCGGCCCGGCGAACAGCCCGGCCAGCGACGACACCACGACGACCTGCCCGCCCGTCTCGACCAGCGACGGCAGCGCGGCCCGGCAGAGCACGAACGCGCTGGAGAGGTTCGAGCGCAGGGCCAGCTCCCACTCGTCGTCGCCGGTGTCGACCACCGACGACAGGCCGTGGCCGCCGGCGTTCGCCACCACGACGTCGAGGCGGCCGTACTTGCCGACGATCTCCGCGACCGCGGCTTCGGCGTCCTCGCGCACGCTCGCGTCGCCGGCGATGACGTGCGCGCCGGTTTCCGCGGCCACCTTCTCGAGGGGCTCGCGCCGCCGGCCCAGCACGACCACGTGCGCGCCTTCGCCCGCGTAGCGGCGGGCGACCGCGGCGCCGATGCCGGTGCCGCCGCCCGTGATGGCGACGACCTTGCCTGATGAGTCCACTGTGGATCCTTTCCTAAGCGGGGAACGCGGAACGGGCCGACATCCCGAAGTCGGCCAGCAGGGCTTGGCCGTTGACCGGCCGCGAAGCCGGGGACGCGAGGAACAGCACCTGCCGGGCGACGTCGCCGGCCGCCTGCACCGGGAACGCCGGGTCGTCCAGGACGGCACCGAGGTCGGCGCGCGCCATGGGCGTGTCCACCACCGACGGGCAGACGCAGTTGACCCGGATCCCCGGGACCTCGACGGCCAGTGCGCGGGTCATCGCCACCACCGCGCCCTTGGAAGCGCAGTAGGGCACCATGCCCGGCGCCGCCGTGAACGCCGAGTCGCTGCCGAGCAGCACCACCGCGCCACCGTCGGCCAGCCACGGCAGCGCGTGCTTGACCAGCAGGAACTGCCCGGTGACGTTGACCGCGAGGACCCGGGCCACGTCCTCGGCCGTGGTCGCGGTGAGCGGCGTGCCGACCGGGCCGGAGATCCCGGCGCAGCCGACGACGACGTCGAGACCGCCGAAGCGGCGGGCGACGGTGTCCACGGCTGCGGCCAGGGCGGCCTCGTCGGTGACGTCCGCCTGGACGACGTCCGGACCGGCCTCCCGGTCGACGACGCCGACGCGGGCGCCCTCGGCGCGGAACGCCCGGGCACAGGCCAGCCCGATGCCGGACGCCCCGCCGGTCAGCAGGACCGCCTTCCCGGCGAGATCTGTTCGCATGCGCCCATCCTCACCGCGGGCGCCGCCGGGCGATTGGCGCCGAGTGCACCGTTGTTGTCCGCCGACGCACGGGCGATGGCGCGCGCGGCGGCGCGGGCCGAGACTGGCCAGGGTGAGCACGCCGCACCCCCTCGACCCGCTGACCGCCGCCGAACTGACCGCCGGCCGCGCGGTCCTCGCCGCCGCCGGGCTGGCCGGCGCCACGATCCGGGTCCCGCAGGCCCTGCCGGTCGAGCCCGCCAAGGAGCAGGTGCGCGCCGGCGCCGGCGACCGCCGGATCCGCTACACGCTCCTCGACACCGCTACCGGCCGCGCCGGCGAGGCCGTCGTCTCGGTGACCAAGGACGAACTGGTGTCCTGGGACGACTGGGCCGATGCCGGCGGGCAGCCGTCCTACCTGTTCGAGGAGTACGCGCTGGCCGAGCAGCTGACGAAGGCGTCGGCGGGCTGGCAGGCCGCGATGGCGCGGCGCGGTCTCGCCGACCGGATCGAGCACGCCTTCTGCGCGCCGCTGGCCCCCGGGTACTTCGGCCGCGAAGACGAGACCGGCCGCGTCCTGCGCTCGCTGACCTTCCTGCGCGAAGACGCCGACGACAGCCCGTGGGCGCACCCGGTCGAGGGCCTGATCGTGCACCTGAACCTGACCGAGCAGCGCGTGCTGCGCGTCGAGGACGAGGGGGACGTCCCGGTGCCCGCCGAGAGCGGGCGGTACACCGGCGTCCCGGCCCGCACGACGCTCAAGCCGATCGAGATCACCCAGCCCGCCGGCCCGACCTTCGCCGTCGACGGCGCCGAGGTGACCTGGGAGGGCTGGCGGCTACGCGTCGGCTTCAACTCCCGCGAAGGCCTGACGCTGCACCAGATGAGCTTCCAGGACCGGCCGGTCCTGTACCGGGCCTCCGTCCCGGAGATGGTGGTCCCGTACGGGGACGTCGCGCCCGGCCGGTTCTGGATCAGCTACTTCGACGCCGGCGAGTACCAGTTCGGCAAGAACGGCAACGACCTGCGCCTCGGCTGCGACTGCGTCGGCGAGATCCGCTACCTCCCGGCCTGGGTGGCCGACGACCGCGGTGAGCCGGTGGAAATCCCGCGCGCGATCTGCCTGCACGAGGAGGACGACGGGATCCTCTGGAAGCACACCGACCTCGCCGGCCGGCCCGAGGTCCGCCGGTCGCGGCGGCTGGTGGTCTCCTCGATCTCCACCATCGGCAACTACGACTACGGCCACTACTGGTACTTCCACCTCGACGGCTCGATCGAGTTCGAGGCGAAGGCCACCGGCATCGTCTTCTGCGGCGCCGGGACACCGGGGCAGGACCAGCCGCACGCCACCGAGCTGGCGCCCGGCCTGTTCGCGCCGGTGCACCAGCACCTCTTCTGCGCCCGGCTCGACGTCGAGGTCGACGGCGACCGCACCAGCCTGCACGAGGTCGACGTCGAAGGCGTGCCGACCGGGCCGCAGAACCCGTACGGCAACGCGTTCACCTGGAAGACCACGCCGCTGCGGACCGAACGCGAGGCGATGCGCCGGGCCGACCCGGCCCGCGCCCGCGTCTGGGAGGTCCGCAGCTCCTCGCGGGTCAACCGGCTCGGCAAGCCGACCGCCTACCAGCTCGTGCCGCGTCCGTCGGCGACGCTGATGGCCCAGCCGGAGGCGACCGTGCACGCCCGCGCCACCTTCGCGACCCAGCACCTGTGGGCGACGCCGTACCACGAAGACGAGCGGTTCCCGGCCGGCGACCGGCCGAACGCCCACCCCGGCGGCGCGGGCCTGCCCGCGTGGACCGCCGCCGACCGCGACCTCGTCGACACCGACCTCGTGCTCTGGCACGTCTTCGGCCCGACCCACGTCCCCCGCCCCGAGGACTGGCCGGTGATGCCGGTCGACCGCTCCGGGTTCCTGTTCCGGCCGGCCGGGTTCCTCGACCGCAACCCCGCGCTCGACCTCCCCTCCGGCGACCACTGCGCACACTGAGGTCCGGGGCTTCGCCCCGGGCCGGGGGCGCTGCCACCCGGACCCCCAACCGATCCACTGAGGAAGAAATGACTCTCTCGGACACCTCCACCTGGCTGCCGCTCGACGGCCTCGCCCCCGGCTTCGACGCCAACAAGGCCCCCACGGTCGACGACCTGCAGGGCCGTTCCTTCGTGCTGCTCGACGACGCCGGCGGCCCGGACCGGGTCACCGGCTCCGACATCGCGGCCGGCGAGACGTTCCTCGTCGACGACGACCTCTACTACGTCCAGCGCCACCCGTCGCCGGACGCCCGCGAGGCGGTGTCGCTGTTCCTGGACCTGCGGAACGGCCGCGCGCTGGTGGTCACCACGACGATCGGCGACCACGGCACCCCACGCGTCACGCAGGAGTTCCGGCCCGCGACGATCGGCGGCTACCAGGTCCGCGGCGAGCCGATGGCGCCGAGCACCGCGCTGATCGGCCGCCGGGTGCTGTGGGTCTACAGCCGCGAGCACGCCTACGAGCACGTCTACCTCAGCCCGCACTGGTACACCTGGCAGTGCCTGGCCGGCCCCGAGCGCGGGCTCGCCGACACCGACGAGAACACCGTCTACCGGATCCGGCCCGGCATCCACGTCTTCACCTGGCGGGAAAAGGTCATCCCGTGTGCGTCGGTGACCGTCGCCGACCACCGCGACGCCCGCAACTTGCGTTCGCACGGCGTCCTCTTCGGACTCGACGCCACCGGCGAGCGGCCGACGCACTTCACCTTCGGCGCCCACGGCCGGCTCCTGAGCACCACCGTCCACCCCGGCGAATTCGACCCGGCGGCGAGCTGACCATGGCCGCCGATCTCGTGCTGACGAACGCCCGGGTGTACACCATGGACACCGCCCGGCCCTGGGCGTCCTCGCTGGCCGTGGCCGGCGGGAAGGTCACCGCCGGCGCCGAACCCGGCCCGGACACCGAGGTGCTCGACCTCGGCGGCGCGTTCGTCATGCCGGGGCTGGTGGACGTGCACAACCACCACGCGCTGGCCGGCCGCGCGGACCTGTTCGAACTCACCTTCGGCGCCGACGCGGCCTTCGAGGACATCCTCGACGCGGTCCGCGCCCGGGCCGCGTCCCTGGGCCCGGACGAGTGGCTGACCGGCGGCGCCTGGGCGTCCACCCTGGTCGCGAAGCTGTCCACCGAGGCCGCCCGGCGCGCGCTCGACGACGCCGCGGGCGGGCGGCCGGTGTCGCTGTCGGACGACAGCCGGCACAACCGCTGGGTCAGCAGCCGGGCCCTGGAGCTGGCCGGGATCACCGCGGCGACGCCCGACCCGCCCGGCGGGATCGTCGTCCGCGACGGCGGCGAGCCCAGCGGGCTGCTGCTGGAGGCCGCCGGCGTGCTCGTCGAGCGCGTGGCCGGCGGGCTGACCGCGGAGCAGCACCGCCGCGCGTCCCGGCGGGCGATCGAGATCCTGCACGGCTTCGGCGTCACGGCGTTCCAGGACGCCGGGGTGTCGACCGACATCCTGGGCGCGCTGCGCTCGCTCGACCTCGCCGGCGAACTCGACGCCTGGGTCGTGTCGTCGCTGCTGGTCAACGACCCGATCTTCGGCGTCGACCCGATCGGGGCGCCGCTGCTGGCGGTCGCCGGGGAGTACCGCACCGAGCACCACCGCCCGGACTTCGTGAAGATCTTCCTCGACGGCGTGCCGCCGACCCGCACGGCGGCGTTCCTGGAGCCGTACCTGCCCGACGAGACCCACGGCGGCTGCTTCCACGGGTCGACGACGATGTCCCCGGCCGACCTGACCGAATGGCTTCTGACGGCGGCCGCCGCCGGCTTCTCGGCGAAGGTCCACTGCACCGGGGACGCCTCGGTGCGGCAGTTCCTGGACGCGGTCGCCGAGGTGCGCGCGGCGGGGTTCACCGGCACGCGCTTCCAGGTGGCGCACGGCCAGTTCGTGCACCCGGACGACCTGCCGCGGTTCGCGTCACTGGGCGTCGCGGCGGACATTTCGCCGTTCCTGTGGGTACCGGGCGTGATCCCCTCGGCGATCGCGGAGGTCCTGCCGGCGGCGCGGGCCGCGCGGATGCAGCCGAACCGGACCCTGCTGGACACGGGAGCACTGGTCGCGGGCGGTTCGGACTGGCCGGTGAGCGAGTCCCCGAACGCCTGGGAGGGCATCGCGGGCCTGGTGACCCGCTCGGACCCGTACGGACGGCGGCCGGGCGCGCTCTGGCCGGAGCAGGCGATCACCCTGGCCGAGGCGATCGAGGCGTTCACCCTGGGCGGCGCCCGGGCGTGCGGCCTGGACGACGTGACGGGCGCGCTGACACCGGGCCGATCGGCGGACTTCGTGGTCCTGGACCGCGACCCGTTCCGGACGGCCGAGGTGGCGGAAACGCGGGTCGTGGAGACGTGGTTCGCCGGGCGCCGGGTCTTCGAACGCTGAGGCGGGGGCGGCCGGCGGCCGAGTGCGCTTTCCGGCCGACGGCCCTCCCCGGCCGGCCCTCGGTGCGGAGTCGTGAGTGGTGAGGCGCCTCAGAACCCGCCTCACCACCTCACCACCCGCATGCTCATCCCCCGATGAGGAACCGCGCGGCCTGTTCACCCACCCGGACCGCCGGCGCGTTGGTGTTGCCCGTCGGCACCCGGGGCAGCACCGACGCGTCGGCGACGACCAGCCCCTCCAGGCCGTGCACCGCCAGCCGTGGGTTCACGACCGCGTCCGCGGCGGTGCCCATCCGGCAGGTGCCGACCTGGTGGTGGTACGTGATCGCCGTCCGGCGGACGTACTCGCGGATGTCGTCCGACGGCCCCGGGTACAACGGCCGGGCGCCCCATTCCGACGCCAGTGCCGGGGCCCGGCCGACCGCCAGGCACTGCTCCACCGAGGCCACCAGGCTCTCGAAGTCCGCGGGCGCCGACAACGCAGCCAGGTCGATCAGCGGCGAGCCGTCCGGGGCCAGCCGCAGGCTGCCGCGGCTCTCCGGTGTCACCATCCCGGCCATCAGCGAGAACCCGGTCGGCGGCCCGGACATCCACGGCTCGTACATCGGCACGCTGAAGCAGATCGGCTGCGTGTCCGGCACCGCCAGACCCGGCCGGCTGCGCCAGAACCAGTGCACCTGCGTCACCGGCCGGCCCGGCGCCGGCGAGACCTCCCGGCCGGTGGCGAAGATGACCGGGGAGAGCAGGTGATCGTGCAGGTTGCGGCCCACGCCCGGCAGGTCCGCGACGACGTCGATGCCGAGCGCGGCCAGCTCGTCCGCCGGGCCGACGCCGCTGCGGAGCAGGATCGCCGGGGACGCCAGCGCCCCCGCGGCGAGCACCACCAGATCCGCGGACAGCTCCTGCAGCACCCCGTCCAGCGCCACGACCACGCCGGTCACGCGGGAGCCGGAGAACCGCAGCCGGTGCACCAGCGCTCCCGTGTGGACGGTCATCCGGGAGGCCACCGGCGCCCCGTAGGCGTTCCAGGTGGTGAACCGCCGGCCGCCGCGCACGGTGATCCGCTCGACGGACACGCCGTCGAGGGTTCCGCTGTTGTAGTCCGGGTTCAGCGGCAGGCCGACCTCGCGGCAGGCGTCCACCATGGACTGCTGGATCGGGTGCAGCGGCTCGTTCGGGACGACGTCGAGGAGGTCCTTCTCGACGTGGGCGAACACCGGCTCGACGTCGGCCCAGGTCCAGCCGGGCAGGCCCCAGCCGTCGTAGTCGGCCGGGGCGCCGCGGACCCAGATCATCGCGTTGAGCGCGTGCGAACCACCGAGCACCCGGCCGCGCGGCAGGTGCAGCCGCCGGCCGGCCGCGTGCTCCTGCGGGACCGTGTACAGGTCCCAGTCCTCCGGTCCGTGCCACAGCTCCCCGGCCCGCCCGGGGTCGTGGATCGCCGGGTTGACGTCCTCGCCCCCGGCCTCCAGCAGCGTCACCGCCGCGCCCGCGTCCACCAGCCGCCGCGCCACCACCGAACCGGCCGAGCCGGCACCCACCACGATCACGTCCATGCCGCCCAGCCTGACGCGCGGCCCGGAGCTCCCGCGGCATCCCTTCGCGGTCGGTCAACGGGCGTGCGGGAGCGGACAAGACCCACGGCGTCCCGCCGCCCGATACTCGGCTCACCCCAGGCCGAGGAGGACAACGGGATGGCGACACGCCTGTGCATCGACGGACAGTGGACCGAAGCCGGCGGCGGCGCGCTCCCCACCCACGACCCGGCCACCGGGCAGGTCATCGAAGAGGTCGGCACGGCCTCGCGAGCCGACGTCGACGCCGCCGTCGCGGCCGCCCGGCGAGCGCTTTCCGCGCCCGCGTGGGCCGGGCTGCTGCCGGTCCGGCGCGCCGCGCTGCTGTTCCGGCTGGCCGACCTCGTCGAGCAGCACCACGAGGAGCTGGCCCGGCTGGAGACCCTGGACCAGGGCCAGCCGATCGGGGTGTCCCGGCAGGTGAGCGTGACCGGCGCGGCCGAGCACTTCCGCTACTTCGCGGGCTGGGTGACGAAGCTGCAGGGCACCACCAACCCGGTGTCCTTCCCGGACACCCTGCACTACACCCGCCGCGAGCCGGTCGGGGTGAACGCGCTGATCACGCCGTGGAACTTCCCGCTGATGATCCTCGCCTGGAAGCTCGCGCCGGCCCTGGCCACCGGCAACACAGTGGTCATCAAACCCAGCGAGGTGACGCCGCTGACCAGCATCCGCCTGGTCGAGCTGGTCCACGAAGCCGGGATCCCGGCCGGCGTGGTCAACCTCGTCACCGGCGACGGCGCGGTCGGCGCCCTGCTGACCGGACACCCGGACGTGGACCACGTCTCCTACACCGGCTCGACGGCGGTCGGGAAGCTGATCACCGCGGCGAGCGCGGCGTCCAACCTCAAGCGGCTCACCCTCGAACTCGGCGGGAAGGCCCCGAGCATCATCGCGGCCGACGCCGACATCGACGCCGCCGTCGCGGGCAACCTCGCCGGGGCGACGCTCAACACCGGCCAGGTCTGCGCCGCGTACACGCGCTTCTACGTCGACCGCAAGCGCGAACAGGAGTTCGTCGACAAGATGGCGCGCGGCCTGGAGGGGCTCCGGCTCGGGCCCGGTACCGAAGAGACCACACAGCTCGGCCCGCTCGTGTCGGCCAAGCACCGCGAACACGTCGACGTCCTGGTCGGCACCGGCCGTGACCAGGGCGCCGACCTCGTCACCGGCGGCCACCCGGTCGACGGCGACGGCTACTTCTACACCCCGACGCTGTTCGCCGGCGTCCGCGACGACATGGCGATCATGCGCGAGGAGATCTTCGGCCCGGTGCTGGCCGTGACCGCCTACGACGACGGCGACGAGCCCCTGGCCCGGGCCAACGACACCGAGTACGGCCTGGCCGCCACGGTGTGGACCCGCGACCTGCGCACGGCCCAGCGGTACGCCGACGGCATCCGGGCCGGCGCGGTCTTCGTCAACATGCCCCCGATCCCCGACATGGCGGCGCCGTGGGGCGGCTACAAGGCGTCCGGCTGGGGCCGCGAGATGGGGCCGTGGGCCCTCGACGCGTACACCGAGGTCAAGTCCGTCTGGCTGCACTACGGGACCTGAAAGGGGGTTTCCCCGTGCCACCGATCGTATATTATTTTGGATATCTTCCCGAACCGGCAGGCAGGAACCACGGATGACCAGCATCGCGCGGCCCGGCAAGATCATCGCGCTGCACCTGAACTACCGCTCCCGCGCCGCCCAGCGCGGCCGGGTGCCGGAGCAGCCGTCGTACTTCCTCAAGCCGCCGACGTCCGTCGCGGCGAGCGGCGCCGTGCTCGAGCGCCCGGCCGGCACCGAGCTGCTGGGCTTCGAAGGCGAGATCGCGCTGGTCATCGGCCGCACCGCCCGCCGCGTCACGCCCGAAGAAGGCTGGTCGTACGTCGAGGGCGTCACCGCGGCCAACGACTTCGGCGTCTACGACCTCCGGTACGCCGACAAGGGCAGCAACCTGCGGTCCAAGGGCGGCGACGGCTTCACCCCGCTCGGCCCGGCGGTGCTGCCCGCGGCGGACCTCGACCCGGCCGCGCTGCGGCTGCGGACCTGGGTCAACGGCGAGCTCGTCCAGGAGGACACCACCGGCGACCTGCTCTTCGGTTTCGGGCGGCTGGTCGCCGACCTCTCGCAGCTGATCACCCTCGAACCCGGCGACGTCGTCCTGACCGGCACCCCCGCGGGCGCGTCGGTCGTCATCCCCGGCGACGTCGTCGAGGTCGAGGTCGACAGCGGCCGCCACACCACCGGCCGGCTCGTCACGACGATCGCCGGCGGGACCGTCCCGTTCGGACCGTACGGCGCCCTCCCCCGGGTCGACGAGCAGCAGCGCGCGGACGCGTACGGGACGGCCGAGCCGGGGTTCGGGCTGACCGCGGCCCTGAAGGAGCGGATCGAGTCCGTCGGCACCGCCACGCTGTCGGCCCAGCTGCGCAAGCGCGGCTACAACGCCGTGTCGATCGACGGGCTCACCTCGACCCGGCCGGGCGCCCGGCTGACCGGCCGCGCGCGGACCCTGCGGTACCTGCCCTACCGCGAAGACCTGTTCAAGGCCCACGGCGGCGGCTACAACGCGCAGAAGCGCGCGATCGACACGCTCGGCCCGGGCGACGTCCTCGTCATGGAGGCCCGCGGGGAACGCGGCACCGGCACCGTCGGCGACATCCTCGCGCTGCGGGCGCAGGTGCGCGGCGCGGCCGGGATCGTCACCGACGGCGGGGTCCGCGACCTGGCCGCGGTGTCCGCGTTGGACATCCCGACCTACCACGCCGGGCCGCACCCGGCGGTGCTCGGCCGGCGGCACGTGCCGTGGGACGTCGACGTCGCCATCGCCTGCGGCGGCGCCGCGGTCTGCCCCGGCGACGTCATCGTGGGCGACGGCGACGGTGTCCTGGTCATCCCGCCGGACCTCGTCGAAGAAATCGTCGACGCGGCGATCGAGCAGGAGCTGCAGGAGACGTTCATCGCCGAGCAGGTGGCCGCGGGCGAACGCGTCGAGGGGCTCTACCCGATGGACGAGCACTGGCGCGGGAGGTACACCGCATGGCGCGCGAAACGGTGAACGGCGCGGCGATGAGCAAGTCGCGGATCGCCTACCGGTGGATCAAGGCCCGGATCGCCGACGGCACCTTCTCCCCCGGCTACCGGCTGGTCCTCGGGCAGCTCGCGCAGGAGCTCGGCGTCAGCGTGGTGCCGATCCGCGAGGCGATCCGGCTGCTGGAGGCCGAGGGCCTGGTGACCTTCGAGCGCAACGTCGGCGCGCAGGTCGCGATGGTCGACGAAAGCGAGTACCAGCACACCATGCAGACCCTCGCCCTGGTCGAGGGCTACGCCGCCGCGCTCGCCACCCCCGTCCTCCCGGCCGGCGCCCTGGCGAAGGCCCGGGCGCTCAACACCGAACTGGCCGGCTGCCTCGGGCACTTCGAACCGGCCCGGTTCACCGGGCTCAACCGCGACTTCCACGCCGTGCTGTTCGACGCCTGCCCCAACCCGCAGGTGCTCGACCTGGTCCGGCGCGGCTGGGACCGGCTCAGCGGCCTGCGCTCTTCGACGTTCAGCTTCGTGCCCGGGCGCGCCCGCGAATCGGTCGCCGAGCACGAAACCATCCTCGGCCTCCTTGAAAACGGCGCACCCGCCGCCGAAGTCGAACAGGCCGTCCGCGCCCACCGGCTGGCCACCCTGGACGCCTACCTCGCCTACCGCCGCCACTGACGCAGGAAAGGGAAACCCATGCGATTCCGCTCCGACCCCCAGGCCATCCGCGGGTCGATCGCGCCGCTGATGACGCCGTTCACCGCCGAGGGGGCGGTCGACCACGACGGCCTGGCGAACCTCGTGCGCTGGCAGCTCGCTTCCGGCACGCACGGCATCTCGATCGGCGGTTCCACCGGCGAGCCCGGCTCCCAGACGGTGGCCGAGCGCGCCGAGGCGATCCGGACGGTGGCCGCCGAGGTCGGCGACCGCGTCCCGTTCGTGCCTGGCACCGGCTCGGCGAAGCTCGACGAAACCCTGGAGCTGACGGCGCTCGCGCAGGACGCCGGGATCGACGCCGCCCTGGTCATCACGCCGTACTACGCGCGGCCGACGCAGGACGCGCTGTTCGTCTGGTACCGCACGGTCTGCCGGGAGTTCCCCGATCTGCCGATCGTCGCCTACAACGTGCCGAGCCGGACCGCGGTCGACCTCGCGCCGGAGACCGTCGCGCGGCTGTACCGCTCGTGCGAAAACTTCGTCGGGATCAAGGAGACGACGAAGGACTTCGAGCACTTCTCCCGCGTGCTGCACCTGTGCGGCCGGGAACTGCTGGTCTGGTCCGGGATCGAGCTGCTCTGCCTGCCGCTGCTCGCGCTCGGCGGCGCCGGGTTCGTCAGCGCGACGGCCAACATCGCCCCGGCCGCCTGCGCGCAGATGTACACCGCGTGGGAGGCCGGCGACCACGAACGGGCCCGGGAGATCCACTACGGCCTGCACCCGCTCGTCGATCTGCTGTTCGTCGAGACCAACCCTGCGCCGGGCAAGTGGGTCCTGCAGCAGCGCGGGCTGATCGCCTCCGGCCACGTCCGGCCGCCGCTGATCCCGCCGACCGCGAAGGGCGTCGCCCGCATCGAGGACCTCATGACCGAAGGCGCGAAATACCTGTCGCCGACCGAAGGCTTCACCGTGGAAGGCTCTGCCGTGGAAGGAACGCGATGACCCACTACGTCCCGGAAGGACTGCCGGGCGAGCTCAAGCACTACATCGGCGGTGAGCTCGTCGACAGCGTCTCGGGCAGGACGTTCGACGTGCTCGACCCGGTGTCCAACACCCCGTACGTCACAGCGGCCGCGGGCCAGGCCGAGGACGTCGACCGGGCGGTCGCCGCGGCGCGCAAGGCGTTCGTCGAAGGCCCGTGGCCGCGGATGCTGCCGCGGGCCCGGGCCCGGATCCTGAACAAGATCGCCGACGCCGTCGAGGCGCAGGACAAGCGGCTGGCCGAGCTGGAGACGTTCGACACCGGCCTGCCGATCACCCAGGCCCTCGGGCAGGCGCAGCGCGCGGCCGAGAACTTCCGGTTCTTCGCCGACCTCGTCGTCGCCCAGGCCGACGACACCTACCAGGTGCCGGGCCGGCAGGTGAACTACGTACACCGCAAGCCGGTCGGCGTCGCCGGGCTGATCACGCCGTGGAACACGCCGTTCATGCTGGAGAGCTGGAAGCTCGCACCGGCGCTGGCCTCGGGCTGCACGGTGGTGCTCAAGCCGGCCGAGTTCACGCCGCTCTCGGCGAGCCTGTGGGCCGGGATCTTCGCCGGCGCGGGCCTGCCCGATGGCGTGTTCAACCTGGTCAACGGCTACGGCGAGGAAGCGGGTGACGCCCTGGTCAAGCACCCGGACGTCCCGCTGATCTCGTTCACCGGCGAGACCACGACCGGGCAGACGATCTACCGCAACTGCGCCGCCCACCTCAAGGGCATGTCGATGGAGCTGGGCGGCAAGTCCCCGGCGATCGTCTTCGCCGACGCGGACCTCGACGCCGCCATCGACTCGACGTTGTTCGGCGTGTTCTCCCTCAACGGCGAGCGCTGCACGGCGGGCAGCCGGATCCTGGTGGAGCGCCCGATCTACGAGGAATTCTGCGCCCGGTACGCGGAACGGGCGGCGAACATCGTCGTCGGCGACCCGCACGACCCGGCCACCGAGGTCGGCGCCCTGGTGCACCCGGAGCACTACGACAAGGTGATGCGGTACGTCGAGCTGGGCAAGACCGAAGGCCGGCTGCTGGCCGGCGGCGGCCGCCCGTCCGGGTCGGACAGCGGCAACTACGTGGCGCCGACGGTGTTCGCCGACGTACCGTCGACCGCACGGATCTTCCAGGAGGAGATCTTCGGCCCGGTCGTCGCGCTGACCCCGTTCGACACCGAAGCCGAGGCCCTCGCACTGGCCAACGGCGTCAAGTACGGGCTGGCCGCGTACCTGTGGACGGCCGACCTGGAGCGGGCGCACACTTTCGCGCAGTCCGTCGAGGCCGGGATGGTCTGGCTGAACTCGCACAACGTCCGCGACCTGCGGACGCCGTTCGGCGGGGTCAAGGCGTCCGGCCTCGGCCACGAAGGCGGCTACCGCTCGCTCGACTTCTACACCGACCAGCAGGCCATCCACGTTTCGCTCGGGCCGGTCCACACCGCCCGCTTCGGTGCCGTCCGGAAGGGACAGTCATGACCACCACTCCGCCGGACGTCATCCGCTGCGCGTACGCCGAGCTCGTCGTCACGGACCTGGCCGCGTCGCGGGCGTTCTACGTCGACGTGCTCGGGCTCGTCGTCACCCACGAAGACGCCGACGCGTTGTACCTCCGGGCGTTCGAGGAGTACCTGCACCACTCGCTGGTGCTGCGGAAGGGACCGGTGCCCGCGCTGGGCGTGCTGGCCTACCGCGTGCGCACCCCGGCCGACCTCGACCTGGCCGAGGCGTACTACCGCGCGCTCGGCTGCCGGGTCGAGCGCCGGGCGGCGGGCGCCACGCGCGGGATCGGCGAGGCGGTGCGGGTGCTCGACCCGCTCGGGTTCCCGGTGGAGTTCTTCCACGAGGCCGAGCACGTCGAGCGGTTCACCCAGCGCTACGACGTCCACGGCGCCGGCGCCCTGTCGCGGCTGGACCACTTCAACCTCGACACCCCGGACGTCCCGGCGGCCCGGAAGTACTACGAGGGCCTGGGTTTCCGCGTCTCGGAGGACATCCAGGACGAGGAGGGCACGGTGTACGCGGCCTGGATGTTCCGCAAGCCGACGGTGCACGACGTGGCCCTGACCGGTGGCGACGGCCCGCGGCTGCACCACATCGCGTTCGCCTCGCACGAGCGGCACCAGATCCTGCACATCTGCGACCACCTGGGCGCGCTGCGGAAGTCCGGGATGATCGAGCGCGGGCCGGGCCGCCACGGCGTGTCGAACGCGTTCTACCTGTACGTCCGCGACCCGGACGGGCACCGCATCGAGCTCTACACGCACGACTACTACACCGGCGACCCGGACAACCCGGTGATCACCTGGGATGTCCACGACAACCAGCGCCGCGACTGGTGGGGCAACCCGGTGGTGCCGAGCTGGTACACCGACGCGTCGGTCGTGCTGGACCTCGACGGCTCGGTCCAGCCGGTCCTCGAACGGGCCGAGCCGCGCGAAGCCGACGTCACCATCGGCGCCGACGGGTTCTCCTACCGCACCGGTGAAGCGGAGTTCAAGTTAGGCGAGCAGGTGTAGGAACCAGTCGCGGGTGCGGTGCAGGTAGTCGAGCTGGTGGCCGCGTTCACGGAGCGAGTGCCCCTCCCGGGGGTAGACCACGAACTCGTGCTCGCGGTCGCCGAGGGCGTGGTGCAGGAGCTCGCCCTGCGAGAGCGGGACGTTCGTGTCGTCCTCGCCGTGCGCGATGAGCACGGGGGCCGCGATCCGGTCCGCGTAGGTGATCGGGCTGGTTTCGCGGCTGCCGAGGGCGAAGTCGTACCGGCCGTGCTCACCGGTCGCGCCGAGCAGGGGCCAGTCGATGACGCCCGCGTTGACGACGGCCCCCTTGAAGCGATCCGAGTGCGCGACGGCCCAGGCGGCCATGAACCCGCCGTGGCTCCCGCCGGCGATCCCGAGCCGGTCTTCGTCGGCGACGCCCGCTTCGACGAGCAGGTCGATTCCGGTGAGGAGGTCGGTGAACTCCGCACCGCCGACGCCCTTTTCGATGCACGCGGCGAAGGCGTGCCCGTGGCCGAGGCCGCCGCGGGGATTCGGGAGGAACACCGCGAACCCGGCGGCGGCCAGCCACTGGCCGGACCGGGACCAGTGGAGCTGGAACCGGTCGGCGTAGCGGTCGTATGGGCCGCCGTGGACCAGGGTGACCAGCGGGAACGGTCCGTCGGCGCGGGTCCGGCCGGGTGGGAGGATCAGGAGGCCGTCGAGCTCCAAGCCGTCTCCGGCGCGGTAGGACAGGCGTTCCTGGGTGCCCCACCGGATCCCGGGCAGCGGTGGTTCGCCGAGCGGGATGAGCGGGCCGCCGGGTGGTCCGCAGTGGACGGCGTCGGGCTCGGTGGCGGTGCTCGCGACGACGGCGATCCTGCCGGCACTCGCGTTCAGGTCCTCCAGACTGCCGGGCGCGTGGCCGAGTTCGGCGAAGGTGGCGGTGGCGGGGTCGAAGCGCCGGATCGTGGTGTCGAGGCCGTCGGCGAACAGCGCCAGCAGGCCGCCGTCGCCGGACCCGGCCAGCTCGGCCGGGCAGGAGCTCAGCCCGGCGGTGAGGTTCCCGTGGTCACCGGCGTCGAAGACGGCGTTGCCCCCGATCAGCCCGGGCGGGGTCACGCCGAGGTAGGCGAGGCGCCACCCGGTCGCGTCGCGCCACCAGGTGAGCGAGCGGGCCTCCGGCGCCGGGACGCCGAGCTCCTGCCGGGCACCGGTGGCGGGGTCGAGGAGGTGGAGGCCGGGATCGAAGCGCCCCGGCTCCCGGTCGGCGACGGACCAGGTGAGCACGGCGAGGGTGCGGCCGTCCGGCCGGGGCGCGGCTCCGGTGACGTGCCGGCGGCCGAAGTCCCCGAGGGGGCGGACAGCGCGGGTCCGCGGGTCGAGCAGCCAGAGCCGCTGCGGCCGGGCGACGGTGTCCCAGACGGGTGCCTCGGCCGCACCCGGCCGCACCACGCGCACCCGGGGGTCGGCTGTCGCTTCCGTTTCCTCCGGCGCGACGAGCACCACCGCGCCGGTGTCCGGCAGCAGTACGTGATCGTGGATGCCCGGAGGCCAGTCGGTCAGCCGCTCCGGCGTCCCGCCCTCCCGGCGCACCCGGTACAGCTGCGCCGTACCGGGTTCGGCGCGGTCCGACAGGAACCAGATCCACGCCGAATCCGCCGACCAGCGCGGTTCCCGGTCCTCCGCCGGACCCGGGGCGAGTTCACGGGGCAGCTCGCTCCCGTCGGCGGGAGCGAGCCACAGGCCGCTCACCGCGTGCTGTCCCAACCGGCTCACCGGGGCGCTCACGAAGACCACCCATCGGCCGTCCGGGGAAAGCCTCGGCGTCTGCGGCACCGCCCGGTCGACCACGGCCTCCGCCGTCAGCTCCCCCATGCCCCTCAGTCTGCCTAAGCGCGGGCGGCCGGTGCCACCTCCGGGACCAGCGCCAGCAGCTGCTCGTGATCGCCCGCCTCGCGCAGGACCGGGGCGTCCAGGGTGCCGGCGTCCGGGTCGTCCGCGCGGACCGCCGCCAGGAACCGGACCACCGCACGGGGGTCCGGCAGGACTTCGCCGCCGAGGTAGGTCAGGACCGTCGAACCGGTCGTGTCCTCGAGCGCCGCCGCCCAGCCGTGGACCTCGTCCCACACCAGGGCCAGGTCGTGGCCGGGAAACCGGGACAGGCGCCAGTCGAGGGCGATGTAGGCCGCCGCCGGGGTGCCGGTGTCCAGCGTGCAGGACTCCAGGCCCACCCCCACCGCCCGGGCGACCGCCCCCACGTACCCCCGCAACCGCCGCTCGAACGAGAACTCCGTGTCGCGCCCGAAGTCGATCAGAATGCTCAACGCCGCCTCGCTTTCCCCGTCCCGCCGCGGGATCCTCCGCGATCACTCGATCGGGTACCCCGCCGGTGCCGGGGTCAATCCCGGCGAACCGGGCGGCTGTGTCGTCCATCCGGCGACATCCCTGTTGTCATCATTCCGATGACATGTTAGAACAGGAGCACCCGAAGAGAAAGGTGCCGCACCCCCGTGACCGCATCGATCGAACTCCCGACCGGTTACCCGCACCCCGCCGTCCCCGCGCTGCTCGGCTACCTCCGCGACGTCACCGCCGAGCTGGGCATCGGCCTCGAATCGTGCGCCGTCGACCACGACCGCCCGATCTCCGCCTACGTCGCCCTCGACCCCCGGCTGCCGCACTACCCCGGCCGGGACCTGGCCCTGCTCTGGGACGAGGTGCACGGCTGGGCGGCCGCCGTCGAGACGCACTCCGGCGAAGACCTGATCGTCCTGCGCTACCTGGGCGGCCCCACGGTCGCCCCGCCCCCGCGGCGGGTCGCGCGGTTCGTCGCCGCCCTGTACGAGGACGACCACACCGTCGGGCGGCCGGACCCCGTACCGCTGCGGACCGCGGACGACGCCGACGCACTCGCCGCGGTGCTGCGCCGGCCGGCGGCGGCCCGATGACCGCGCCGCTGCCCCTGCCCGAGAGCTTCGCGCTGCGGCTGCGCGGCTACGACCGCGAGCAGGTCGACGAGCGGATCGACGAGCTCCTCGCCGAGATCCGCTGGCTGACGGCCGACCGCGACGCCGCCGTTGCCGGAGCCGAGACGCTCGCGCGGCAGCTCGAACGGGCCCGAACCGAACTCACCGAGCTGAGCGCCCGCACCGACCGGCTCTGCCGCACCCCCGCGGACCCGGCCGCGGTCGGCGACCGCGTCGGGCACCTCCTGGGACTGGCGCGCGCCGAAGCGGACGGGATCGTCGCGACGGCGAAGGAGCGCGCTGCCGCGATCGTCCGGGACGCCGAAGAAGCCGCGCAGCGGCGGACCGCCGACGCCCGCGCGCAGGCGTACCGGATCGTCGCCGGCGCCCGCACCCGCGCGGACCGGCTGGCCGCGGTCGAACGCCGCACGGCCGAGCGGCTGCGGCACGTCGACGCCGTCCTCGCCGACGCGGAGTCGCTGCTGGACGGGCAGCGCCCGCTCCGCGCGGTGGCCTGATCCGGACCGGTTCCCACCCCCCGGGAAGGGCCGGGAAATCGTGCACCGGTGGCACCAGTGCGCCCGCCGTCGGCGTGAGGCAGGATCGGGACGTGACCATCGATCAGGCCGGGGTGCCGGAAGCCCGTCCGGGCCCGGCTTTCCCCGCGCACGAAGCCCGCGTCGACGCCCTGAGACGGCAGCTCACCGCGATCAGCGGCGAAGCGACCGTCCGGTTGGCGAAACGGACGTCGAACCTCTTCCGCTCCCGCGCCGCCGCCAAGCACCCCGGGCTGGACGTCTCCGGGTTCAGCCACGTCCTGCGCGTCGACCCGGAGACCCGCACCGCCGACGTCGAGGGCATGGTCACCTACGAGCAGCTCGTCGACGCGACGCTGCCGCACGGCCTGATGCCGCTGGTGGTGCCGCAGCTCAAGACCATCACGCTCGGCGGCGCGGTCACCGGGCTCGGCATCGAGTCCTCGTCGTTCCGCAACGGCATGCCGCACGAGTCGGTGCTCGAGCTCGAGGTGCTCACCGGGGACGGCCGGATCGTCGTCGCGACGCCGGACAACGAGCACCGCGCCCTGTTCCACGGCTTCCCCAACTCCTACGGCACGCTCGGCTACGCCCTGCGGTTGCGGATCCTCCTGGAGCCGGTGAAGCCGTTCGTCGAGCTCCGGCACGTCCGCTTCCACGACCGGGACACCTACTTCAGCGCCCTTCGCGAAGCCTGCGACGCCGGCGAGCACGACTTCGTCGACGGCACGGTGTTCGGCCCGGACGAGCTGTACCTCACCCTCGGCACGTTCACCGACAGCGCGCCGGCGACCAGCGACTACACCTGGCTGAACATCTACTACCGCTCGATCCGGGAACGCGGAACCGACCACCTCACCGTCCGGGACTACCTCTGGCGCTGGGACACGGACTGGTTCTGGTGCTCGCGGGCGTTCGGCGTCCAGCACAAGCTGCCGCGGCTGCTGCTCGGCCGCCGCCTGCTCCGGTCCTCGGTGTACTGGAAGGCCGTCGCCCTCGACCGCCGGTTCCGGATCGCCGAGCGGCTGCTGAAACTCCGGCGCCTGCCGCCGGAGGAGACGATCGTGCAGGACATCGAGGTCCCGCTCAGCCGGGCCGCGGAGTTCCTCGAGTTCTTCGAACGGGAGATCCCGATCAGCCCGGTCTGGATCTGCCCGCTGCGGCAACGGCCCGGCGGCGTCCGCTGGCCGCTCTACGAACTGGACCCCGAAGAGCTCTACGTCAACTTCGGGTTCTGGTCGGCCGTGCCGCTGGACCCCGGCGAGCGCGACGGCGTGCACAACCGGCTGGTCGAGGCCGAGGTCACCCGGCTCGGCGGCCACAAGTCGCTCTATTCGGACAGCTTCTACACCGAAGACGAGTTCTGGCGGCTCTACAACGGCGACGCCTACCGCGCGCTCAAGCAGGCCTACGACCCGGGCGAGCGGCTGCTCGGCCTCTACGAGAAGTGCGTCCGCCGCCGGTGAAAGGAACGAACGTGACCCAGGACAGCCCCACGGTCGGCGAGGTCTTCGAGCGGCTGCTCGGCCCGCGCGCGACCGTGTCGATCACCGCCTACGACGGCAGCAGCAGCGGCCCGGCCGACGCCCCGGTGGCCATCCGGGTGCGGTCCCCGCTGGCGCTGGACTACCTGATGTCCTCCCCCGGCGACCTCGGCTTGGCCCGCGCGTACGTCGCCGGCGCGCTGGACGTCGAAGGCGACCTCTACACGGCGTTGCACGCACTGGCCGCCCAGGTCGACCAGCTCACCCCGGCCGACCGGGTGTGGCTGCTGCGCAAGCTCGGCCCGCGCCACCTGCGGCCGGTCAAGCCGCCGGCCGAGGAACACCCGAGCCGGTTCCGGCGCGGGCTGACCGCGCTGCGGCACTCGAAGCAACGCGACAGCGAAGCCATCGCCAGCCACTACGACGTGTCCAACCGGTTCTACGAACTGGTCCTCGGCCCGTCGATGGCGTACACGTGCGCGGTGTTCCCGACCGCGGACGCGACGCTGGAAGAGGCCCAGGCGAACAAGTTCGACCTGATCTGCCGCAAGCTCGGCCTCGAGCCGGGAATGCGCCTGCTCGACGTCGGCTGCGGCTGGGGCGGGATGGTCGCGCACGCGGTCCGGCACTACGGCGTCGAGGCGCTCGGTGTCACCCTTTCGCGTGAACAGGCGCAGTGGGCGCAGAAGAACATCGTCGCGCTCGGCCTGGCGGACCGGGCCGAGATCCGGCACCTGGACTACCGGGACGTCACCGAAACGGGGTTCGACGCGATCTCCTCGATCGGGCTCACCGAGCACATCGGCGCGCGCAACGTCCCCGGCTACTTCCGCTTCCTGGCCGCCAAGCTGAAGCCGCACGGCCGGCTGCTCAACCACTGCATCACCAACCCCGATTCCAGCGTCGCCCACCGGTCGCGCGGGTTCATCGACCGGTACGTCTTCCCGGACGGCGAGCTCGAGTCCCCGGGCGAGCTGGTCACGGCCATGCACGACGCCGGGCTGGAGGTGCGGCACTCGGAGAACCTGCGCGAGCACTACGCGAAGACGCTGGCCGGGTGGTGCGCCAACCTGGACGAGCACTGGGACGAGGCGGTCGCCGAGGCCGGTGCCGGGCGCAGCCGCGTGTGGGCGCTCTACCTGGCGGCCTGCCGGCTGGCCTTCGAACGCCGCGAGATCGAGCTGCACCACATCCTGGGCGTCCGGACCGACCGCGAGGGCGGCATGAGCATGCCGCTGCGCCCCGATTGGGGAGTTTGACGACCGGGGGTGGCCTCTTCGGCCCGGTGATGGGATAATGGTCTTGAGACCGGGTGTCCGAACGGGGCATCCAGGCTCACTACAAAGAGTAGGTATGGGTATGGCTCAGGGCAGTGTCAAGTGGTTCAACGGCGAAAAGGGCTTCGGCTTCATCGCGCAGGACGGCGGGGGTCCGGACGTGTTCGTCCACTACTCCGAGATCCAGGGCAGCGGCTTCAAGTCGCTCGACGAGGGTCAGCGCGTGGAGTTCGAAATCGGCCAGGGCCAGAAGGGCCCGCAGGCCCAGCGCGTCAGCGTCATCTGAGCCACGAGGCACCCTAAGGCCCTCGCCCCCTCCGGGGCGGGGGCCTTACTCGTTCCGAGCCACACTGCGGATTCACAACGGTCCGGTAACGTGGAGCACGTCGAGGGGCCCTCGGACGTCGGCGGCCCGCCGGTCTCCCCCCTCGCCCCGTGGCCATCGAGGCCGATCGCCGGCAGGAGCGGCGACGAGCCCGGCCTTCCGCAGACCGCTGATCGCCGGGTGTTCCCGCTCCCCGGCTTCCGCGCGGATCCCCTCCCGCGCGCGCTGACCTCGAAACGAGTACCGCATGACCGCCTCCTTGAAGGCTGCCCGGCCCACCCCCAAACCCGTGCTCGACGGCAAGCAGACGATCCCCGAGCTGATCACCATCCGCACCTTCCTGATCGTCCCGTTCCTCGCGCTCACCGCCGCCGTCCCGGTGTTCTGGGGCTGGGGCGTCAGCTGGCTCGACCTCACCCTCGGCGGCGCGTTCTTCGTGGTGTCGACGCTCGGCATCACCGTCGGCTACCACCGCTACTTCACCCACGGCTCCTTCCGGGCGAAGCGGGTGCTTCGGATCGCGCTGGCCATCGCCGGCGGCCTCGCCGCGCAGGGCCGGTGATCGGCTGGGTCGCCGACCACCGCCGCCACCACGCCTTCTCCGACCGGGACGGCGACCCGCACTCGCCGTGGCTGTTCGGCACGTCCCCGGTGGCGCTGGCCCGTGGCTTCTGGCACGCCCACATGGGCTGGCTCTTCGGCCGCGACAAGACCAACGTCGACCGGTTCGCTCCGGACCTGGCCGCCGACCGCGACCTGCGCGTCGTCGACCGCCTCTTCCCGCTGTGGGTGGTGCTGAGCCTGCTGCTCCCGGCGGTGCTCGGCGGCCTGCTCACGCTGTCGTGGTGGGGCGCGCTGACCGCGTTCCTCTGGGCCGGCCTGGCGCGGATCTCGTTCCAGCACCACGTGACGTGGTCGGTGAACTCGATCTGCCACATGATCGGCGAGCGCCCGTTCGCCAGCCGCGACCGGTCGGCGAACTTCTGGCCGCTGGCCATCCTGTCGATGGGCGAGTCCTGGCACAACACCCACCACGCGGACCCGACCTCGGCCCGCCACGGTGTGCTGCGCGGCCAGCTCGACGTCTCCGCCCGGGTGATCTGGGCGTTCGAGAAGCTGGGCTGGGCGTGGAACGTGCGCTGGCCGACGGCCAAGCGGCTGGCGGCCCTGGCCCGATAACCGTTCGAAAGTCCTTGCCCGCCGCCGCGGGCACGGGTGATCTTGGACGGATGGACACGGTCGCGCTGACGTTCGACGACGGCCCGTACCCCGAGACGACCCCGGGGCTGCTGGCCGCGCTCGGCGGCACGCGGGCGACGTTCTTCCTGTGGGGCGAGCACGCCGCGGCGCACCCGGACCTGGTCCGGGCGATCGCCGCGGCGGGGCACACGATCGGCAACCACACCTGGACGCACCCGCACCTGTCCACGCTGCCCGCGCCCGCCCGCGACCAGGAGGTCCGGCGCACGCAGGACCTCCTGACCCGGCTGACCGGGATCCGCCCGGCCCTGTTCCGGCCGCCCTACGGCGACACGGACGCCGCCGTCCGGGCGATGCTGGCGGACCACGGCCTCACCGAGGTGCTGTGGAGCGTCGACACCCGCGACTGGGCCGGCTGCTCCGCGGACGAGATCGTCGCCGCGGCGGACGGGGTGGAGCCGGGCGGCGTCGTGCTGCTGCACGAAGGCCGCCCGGCCACCCTCGACGCGGTCCCCCGCATCCTCGCCGCGCTCGCCACGCGCGGGCTGCGCCCCGGCCGCGTCCCGGTCAGGGGTTGAGGGCGAAGTACGCCGGCTTCGGACGCAGGTTCTCGTCGAACAGGCAGGCCGCGCCCTCGCCGGGGAAGACGTCCGGCACCCACGAGTGCCGGTCCGTGAAGCCCCACGTCGTGAACTCGACGCACTTGCGGACCGCGTGGCAGCCGTCCCAGAGCTGGCCGAAGTAGCTCGCCTGGGTGGCGAGCTTGGCCGCGTCGGGCGGGGTCGGGATCCGGACGTCCGCCTCGGTGACCGCGGTCTCCACGCCGATCTTGGCGAAGCGGGCCAGGTTCTCGCGGTACTGGCCCGGGAAGCCGTACTGGATCGACAGGTGCCCCTGGATGCCGACGCCGTCGATCGGCACGCCCTGCCGCCGCAGCGTTTTCACCAGGTCGTACACCGCGTCGCTCTTCGGGTTGATCCCTTCGATGTTGTAGTCGTTGATGTAGAGCTTCGCGTGCGGGTCGGCCGCGTGCGCCCAGCGGAAGACGTCGGCCACGAAGCCGTCGCCGAGCTTCTGCCGGAAGACCGTGTCACGCCGGGTGCCGTCCTCGTTGAAGATCTCGTTGACGACGTCCCAGGCGCGGATCTTCCCCTTGTACCGCTTGACTTCCGTGGTGATGTGGTCGCGCAGGATCCGGCGCAGCTCGTCGGCGGGCAGCGCGGCGACCCAGTCCGGGAGCTGGGAGTGCCAGACGAGGGTGTGCCCGCGGATGGTCTTGTGGTGGCTTCGGGCGTACTCGACGATCGCGTCCGCGCCGGACCAGTCGTACGTCCCGCGTACGGCTTCGACCGTGCCCCACTTCATCTCGTTCTCGGGCGTCACGTTGTCGAATTCCCGGGTGAGCACCGCCCGGTAATCGGTTTCCGAGGCCAGGTAGGCCGCCGCCACCGCGCTGCCGACGTAACGGTTCGTGGTGTATTGCAGCGGCACCGACGCCGATGCGGCGGGCGCCTGCCAGACCGTAATACCCATGACGGCCGCAACCGCCATCAGGGCGCGTTTCTTAGGAATTCTTGCCGACATCTTCTACCTCCGCGTGACAATGGAGCTCCGAAAGTTTCCAACCGTTTCAAATCGGGTTTCGATGACCTAGAATCTCCTTCATGACAACGAAGTCCGACGATCTCGAGCCGAGCGCATCCCGGGTGACCATTGCCCGGATCGCCGCCGAGACCGGTGTTTCCGTGCCGACTGTTTCGAAAGTTCTGAACGGCCGGCCCGACGTCGCCGAAACCACCCGTGCCCGTGTCGAAGCGGTCATCGGGAAATACGGTTACCGGCGCCGGGCCGACGAACGCTCCCGTCGTTCCCGGCTGCTGGAACTGATGTTCCACGAACTCGAAAGCACCTGGGCGCTGGAAATCATCCGCGGGGTCGAGTGCGTCGCCCGCGAAAACGGAATGGCGGTGGTGCTGGCCGACTCATCGGGCCGGCACACGCCGGGGCAGAGCTGGCTGGAGAGCGTGCTCGCCCGGCGGCCGGTCGGCATCGTCTCGGTCTGCTCCGACTTCACCGGCGGGCAGCTGGCGAAGCTCCGCGCGCGGGACATCCCGCTGGTCGTCGTCGACCCGGCGGGCGCGCCCGGGCCGGAGACGCCCTCGATCGGGGCCACGAACTGGCAGGGCGGCCTGACGGCGACCCGGCACCTCGTGGAGCTGGGCCACCGCCGGATCGCGATGATCGGCGGGCCGGAGGGGGTGCTGTGCAGCCGGGCCCGCATCGACGGCTACCGCACGGCACTGGAGACGGCCGGCCTGGCGTTCGACCCGGCCCTGGTCCGCCGCGGCGACTTCCACGTCCGTTCGGGTTACCGCGAGCTGGCATCACTGCTCACCCTCCCGGACCGCCCGACGGCGGTGTTCGCGGGCAGCGACCTGCAGGCGCTCGGCGTGTACGAAGCCGCGCGCGACGCGGGACTGCGCATCCCGGACGACCTTTCGGTGGTGGGTTTCGACGACCTGCCGATCGCCCGCTGGCTGACCCCGGAGCTGACGACGGTCCGCCAGCCCCTCCAGGAGATGGCGGCGGCGGGCGCCCGGCTGGCGATTTCCCTGGCCCGCGGCGTGGACCCGGAGAGCCACCGCCTCGAGCTGGCCACCAGCCTGGTGGTCCGCCACAGCACGGCGGCCCCGGCCCACCGGGGCTACCGGGTGCTGACCGGCGGCGGGCGGTAGGGCGTGAGCCACGGCCGGCGGGCGCGGCGCCGGCGGTCGGCCCGCTGTTCCCGGGCCCCGGAATCGTCGGTGCTCACCGGTAGAGTGGAAAACGGGGGGCGCCCCCGGCGGGTGGGCGTTCTGCGGCTTCCCCCGCCGGCGTGGACCAGGGGCGCGCCCCTTCGCCTCGCTCACCACGGCCACCGCATGCTCTCCGGCGGCCCCAGGTAGCTGGCCCGCAACCCGCCCGTGTCGACCACCAGCTTCTGGACGATCACCGCCGGGTCCACCATCCAGAACTTCAGCACGTGCTGTCCCGCCGCCTCGACCACGTGCCGGGTCGACGTCAGGTTCACGTTGTCCGACGTCGTCCTCTCCCACTGGCGGTTCATCGTCGTGTCGTCGGCGCCCGTGGCCGTCGTGATGTTCACGGTCTGCGGGGCCGCGTCGTCGAATGAGACCGCGTAGCGCAGGCCGTCGCCCTGCAGGACGTTGCTGCGGGGGGACAAGTACGCCCACACCGTCACCGGGCCCGGCGTGAACAGCGTCATCCGGTACTCCAGGCGCGGGCCGGCGCCCGGTGCCTGGCTCGCCGCCGTCACCGGGAACGGGGTCATGCCCGCGCCCGTGCGGCCGAGGTCCGGGATGCGCCGCCACGACACCGCCGCCGCGCCGACGTTGGCCGTGCAGTGCTCGGCCTCCATCGAGACGTACCCGCCGGCTTCGACGAACCCGCGCGGCGGCAGCACCGGATTGCGGACGACGGCGTCCACCGTGACCGACGTCCCCGCGCCCGTCACCGTGATCGGGACCGTCGTGGTGCCCTTCGGCGCCCGGGCCCAGTCGATCCGGACCGTCATCCGCAGCTCCTCGGTGACCCGGCCGCCGCGCGGTTCGACCTGCACCCACGGCGCACCGGACGAAACGGTGCAGCGGAACGGCGTCCGGCCGCGGTTGAACACGTCGATGTACTGCGGTGGCGCGCTCTGGTACGGGCTGAACTCCGGCAGGGCCGGCCGTCCCGCGGCGCCGGGCCACGCGTCCGGCGAGCCGTCGACCGCGATCCCCGGGGACGCCGCCGCCGGCAGGTCCAGGCGCCGCACCGCCGGGAAGATGACGTCCGGCAGGGCCACGTTGTTCAGCTCCGGCTGCTGCCAGGGCGCGTTCGGCCCGTAGCGGGCGACGTCGCCGTAGTCGATGTGCGGCTGGGTCTGGAACCCCTTCCACTTGCCGCCGGCGATGCCGGTGTTGTACTTCTCCGCCAGCGCGAGGTCGTCGGCGAACCGGGCCTCCGTGACGGCGGCGAGCCCGTTGGCCGAGGCCCGGCCCTGCGCCGCGTACAGCAGGTTCGTGAATTCGGCCCGCCGCAACGCGTACAGGTTCGCCGACGCCTCGACCTCGTACCCCACCAGCTCGTAGAACGCGTCGCGGTACCCGGCAGGCACCCGCGTGCCGATCTTCGCCGCCCGGGCCGCGAGGTCGCGCCACTCGTCGGTGACCCGGTCCAGCTCGCGGTAGTTGACCAGGCTGAAGGGCGTCATCTGGTCGTCGTAGGTGATCGTCCCGGCGGCGTCCACGGTGATCCGCCGGTTGAGCAGCTCCGGCTTGCGGCGCGACTGCAGCCGGCCGTAGTCGTGCAGCACCCCGGCGATTTCCGCCGCCAGGGCCGCGCCGAAGTTCTCCGCGGCGAACGAACGCTCCCAAGTGGACAGCCGCTCGACCGGCAGCGCGGCCGGGTCCCAGGCGTAGTCGAGGAAGAACTGCAGCGGCAGCTCGTTGCCCTTCATGTCCCCGACGTTCGCCACCCACAGCCGGTCGTTGCCGTAGGCGGACGCCTGGTGCAGCTGCTCCCAGGTGTTCGCGAGCAGCGCGGTGTCGACCCACTTGTAGTTGCGGCCGCCGCCGACGTAGTCGAAGTGGTAGTACAGCCCGTACCCGCCGGGGTGCGGCGGCAGGGACCGGTCGGGCATCTTGCGGATGTTGCCCCAGTTGTCGTCGGTGAACACGACGATCACGTCGTCCGGCGGGCGCAGGCCCTTCGCCCAGTACCGCTGGACTTCCTTGTAGAGCGTCCAGACCTGCGGCACCGTGGACAGGTCCCGGCCGGTCTCGCGGGCGAGGATGTCCCGCTCGGTCGCGATGATTTCGCGCATCAGCTCGATGCCGTCGCCGTCGGGCAGGCCGACGTCGCCGTTGCCGCGCATGCCGAGCGTGACGACGCCTTCGAAGTCCTCGCGGACCATCCGGCGGATGCCGTCGGCCCAGTACGCCTTGATCGCCTCGCCGTTGCGGCGGAAGCTCCACTCCCCCGTGCCGCCGTACGGGTCGTGCCCCGGGGTCGTGATGGTCCCGGCCGCATCGCGGACCGCGGGCACCGCGTGCCGGTTCCACTCCTCGATCCCCCGCATCATCGGCGCCTCGTGCGAGGTGCCCATGACGATGCCGTACTCCTTGGCCGTGGCGTGGTTGAGCGGGTCGTCCTCGGCGAACGCGCGTCCCCACACCGCCGGCCACAGGTAGTTGGCCCGCAGCCGCAGCATGGTTTCGAAGACCTTGGCGAAGAACAGGTGGTTGAACCCGTTGGGGAAGCCGGGCGCCCGGCCCGGCCCGAAGCAGGCCGGGGCCCAGGTGCCCAGCGCCGGGTTCTCGTCGTTGATGAAGAACCCGCGGTACTTCACGTGCGGCGTGCCGAGGCTGAACCGCTCGCGCGGCAGGTGCAGCTCGCTCTGCCGCCGCGGCGGCACGTCCGCCCACCAGTACCAGGGCGAGACGCCGATGCGCCGGGACACCTCGTAGACGCCGTAGATCACGCCCCGCTGGTCGCTGCCGGTCAGCACGAGCTGCCCGTCGACGACCTGGCTCAGCGACGTCTCCCACCGCCCGGCGATCCCGGTGACGTCGAGCTTCCCGGCCGCGACCAGGTCGTCGACCAGCGGGCTGTGCCCGAGCGTGCCGACCCGCACCACCGGCCCACCGGCGGGAACCACGCCGGACACGGCCGGCCGGACCCCGGTCACCCGCTCGATGTCGGCGGCCAGGTCGCCCACGACGCGCCGGACCCCCGGCAGATCGCCGTCGCTCACCACGATCGTCGCGGCCTTCCCCCGCGACACCAACGGAAAACCGGTATCGGCTTCGGCCAGCGCCGGGAGGGCCAGGGACCCCGCCCCGGCCAGGGCGAGCAGTTGGAGGAAGGTACGACGGTGGACCTCGGACGGCACGGCAGACCTCCTGAGTCAGCCCTTCACGGATCCGGTCAGCCCGCCGACGATGCGCCGTTCGGCGAGCACGAAGAACGCGAGCGCCGGGATCGCCGACAAGGCGGTGAACGCGAGCACCCGGGCGGTGTCCTGGGAGAACTGGGACTGGAACATCGCGACGCCGAGCGGGAGCGTGAAGTGGCCGGAGTCGTTGAACACCAGCAGTGGCAGCAGGTAGGCGTTCCAGCTGGTGACGAAGGCCAGCACGGCGACCGTGGTCAGCGCGGGCGTCGACAGCGGCAGCAGGATCCGCCAGAAGAACCCGAGCCTGGTGGCGCCGTCGAGCACCGCCGCGTCCTCGATCTCGCCCGGGATCGCGTGCATGAACGGCCGCAGGATCACGATCGTCACCGGCAGCGAGAAGGCCGCCTCGGGGATCGCCACCCCCCAGAAGCTTTCGAGCATGCCCAGCTGGCGCAGCCACAGGTACAGCGGCAGCGTCGCCACCGTCAGCGGGAACAGCAGGCCGATGGTGAACAGCGTGTACAACGCCTCCCGGCCCTTGAACTGGTACCGCGAGAGGGCGTACCCGGCCATCGCCCCGAGGGCGACCGCGACCGCGGTCGCGATCACCGCGATCAGTGCGCTGTTGCCCAGGAACGTCCAGAACGCGCTCGAGCCCAGGACCGAGGCGTAGTTGTCGGTCACCCACGGGCCGGGCAGCCCGGCCGGGTCGGTGTTGATCTGGGCGTTGGTGCGGAACCCGCCGAGCACCACGAACAGCAGCGGCACGACCGTCACGCCGACGATGACGATCGCCGCGAGGTAGCCCATCGACAGGCCGAACTTGCCGGACCGCATCAGCCCACCATCCTGGTCAGGGCGCCCTGGGTGTCCCGGCGGAGCGCGAACCGCTGGTACAGCAGGGCGAACAGGAAGCAGATGACGAAGAGGATCACCGCCACCGCCGAACCGAACCCGAACTCGTAGCGCTTGAAGCCGTGGTCGATCAGGTAGGTCGCCATCGTCGTCGAGGCGTTCGCCGGGCCGCCGGTGGTCATGATCCAGATGACGTCGAACAGCTGGAGCGAGCCGATCACCGACAGGAAGATCCAGATCCGGATGGTCGGGCCGAGCAGCGGCAACACGACGTGCCGGGTGGTCTGCCACGCCGAAGCGCCGTCGAGCGCCGCGGCTTCGCGCAGTTCGGCCGGCACGCCCTGCAGGCCGGCGAGCAGCAGGATGATGCCGAACCCGATGTACTTCCAGGTGATCACCGCGAACATCGTGTAGAGCACGATGCCCGGGTCGGCCAGCCACTGGTGGACGGCACCGCCCAGCCCCACGGCCTTGAGCACCTGGTCGGCGAACGCGCCCGGCTGCAGCATGAGCGACCAGATGACCGCGGTGATCGCCTCGGACAGCACGTAGGGGGCGAACACCAGGGCGCGCAGCACGGCGCGGCCCCGCAGCTTCCGGTTGAGCAGCATCGCCAGCCCGATCGACAGCGGCAGCTGCACCACGATCGACAACCCGGCGATGATCAGGTTGTGCACGATGGCGCTCTGGAACACCGTGCCGGTGAACGCGTCGGCGTAGTTGTCGAAGCCCACGAAGTCGTCGAGCGCGCCGAAGCCGTTCCACTTGAACAGGCTGTAGAAGGCGGCGATCCCGATCGGCACCAGGACGAACCCGGCGAACACCAGCAGGGCCGGGCCGAGCAGCACCACCAGCTCCAGCCGTTTGCCGAGGCCGGAGCGTTTTCCCCGGGCGCGGACCGCCGGTGCGGGCGGCCGCGCCGCCGCTCGCACCGGGGTCGTCGCCGTGGTCACTTGTTGCCCGCCGCGGCCTGGTTGACGGCGGTCACGATGCCTTCGGGGGTGCCCTGGCCGGCGAACATGTTGGCCACCGCGTCGTTCAGCGCGGCGCCGACCGCCGTCGGGAACGCCCGGTCGAAGTACATCTGCACGTACGGGGCCTTCGTGCCGTAGTCGTTGACCTGCCGGAGCACATCGGTCTTCAGCGACTTCGCGGCCGCGACGTTCACGGGCAGGCCGGTCCCCTTCGCGGCGAGCTCGGTCTGCACCGGCTCGCTGACCAGGTACTGCAGGAAGGCCGTGCAGGCCTTGGAGGCACGGGTGGTGCAGGCGAAACCGTCACCACCGCCGAGCGCGGCCGCCGGGTCGCCCTGCCCGCCCGCCACGGTCGGGAACGGGAACCAGCCGATCTTCGAGTCCAGGTCCTTGTCCTCGGTCAGCGACGACATCGTGCCGGGCTCCCAGTCGCCCTGCAGTTCCATCGCGGCCTTGCCGTTGGCGACGAGACCGGCGGAGCTGCCCGCGCCCTGCTGGGCGGGCGTGCCGGCGAACCCGGTCTGGAACGGCTGGGTGGCCAGGAAGTTCTTCAGGTCCTGACCGGCCTTCGTCCAGCACGGGTCCTCGAGCTTGACCGCCTTCACCGACTGCTGGAGCACCGCGGTCGAGCATTCGCGGATGGCGAAGTAGTTGAAGTAGAAAGCATCCGGCCAGCGGTCCTTGCCGCCGACGGAGACCGGCGCGATGTTCTTGGCCTTCAGCGCCGTGACGGCGGCGTTCAGCTCGTCCATGGTCTTCGGCGGGGTGGTGATGCCCGCTTGCTGGAACAGGTCCTTGCGGTACCAGAAGCCGACGAAGTGCTGCGTGAACGGCACACCGTACTGCTTGCCGTCGACCTGCCACTTCTCGCCGAATTTGCCGGTGGCCTGCTCGATCCACGACTTGGTGTCGCCGGTGATGTCGGCGACCTTGCCCGAGGTGATCTGCCCGGCCAGGTCGCCCGCGCCCCAGGACTGGTAGATGTCCGGCGGCTCGGGCGACTGCAGGGCGAGGGGCACCTTCGTGTTGAAGTCCTCGTTCTGCAGCGGCTGGGCCTTGATCGTGACTTCGGGGTGCGCCTTCTGGTAGTCGGCGACGACCTGCGCCCAGACCGACTTGATCGGGTCGGTGGTGCCGTTGTGCCACCAGGTGAGGGTGACCGGGCCCGACGGCTGGGCGGGGGTGTCACTGCTTCCCCCGCTGCACGCCGAGAGCGCGAGCGGGACGACGGCCGCCAGGGCGGCGAGAACGGGGATCCGGTGTTTCAAGGACATCGTGGGTCCACTCCTGACGACTTCGGCCGAGTTGGACGGGGCGACTGCGCCCGGGTTGGCGAAGAGTCTGCTCCCCGGGCAAATGCGATGTCAATCGTTGTCGATAACGTTTTCCATGGTTAGTCTGAGCCGATGCAGCCCAGTTCCAGGGTGACCATCCGTGACGTCGCCGCCCGGGCCGGCGTCTCGGTGGCCACGGTCTCCAAAGTGATCAACGAGCGCTACGGCGTCTCCGCCGCGACGCTCGCGCGCGTCCGTGCCGTCATCGAAGAGCTCGGCTACGAGGCCAGCCTCGTGGCGCAGAGCCTGAGAAACCACCGGACGAACGTCATCGGGATCCTGGTCGCCGACCTCGAACCGTTCTCGACCGAGCTGCTGAAGGGAGCCGCGGACGCCATCCGCGGCAGCGGTTTCGAACTGGTCGTCTACTCCGCGGGCGGGCGCACCGGCGACCCGGTGGGATGGGAGAAGCGCTACCTTTCCCGGCTGAGCGGCACCCTCGTCGACGGCGCCGTGCTGGTCACGCCGGCCGTCTCGCTGGAGGCCGTGCCCGGCACGCCGGTGGTCGCGGTCGACCCGCACACCGGGCCGTCGCACCTGCCGACCATCGACTCCGACAACCTGCGCGGCGCGCAGCTGGCCACCGAGCACCTCCTGGAGCTGGGGCACCGGCGGATCGCGTTCCTCTCCGGCCGCCCCGACCTGCAGTCGGCCGAGCTGCGCAAGACCGGGTACCTGCGCGCGCTGACGGCCGCGGGCATCACCCCGGACGCAGACCTGATCCGGGTCGGCGCCTACGACCCGGAGGTCTCCGCGGCCTCGGCCCACGCCCTGCTGACCGGGCCGGACCGGCCGACCGCGGTGTTCGCCGCGAACGACATCTCGGCCATCGCGACCGTCGGCGCGGCCCGCGAGCTCGGGCTCTCCGTGCCCGCCGACCTTTCCGTGGTGGGCTTCGACAACGTGCCCGAGTCCGCACTTTGCAGCCCGCCACTGACCACAGTGGACCAGCCGATCCGCGAGATGGGCCTCCGGGCGATCCGGATGCTCATCGCGCTGATCAACGGCGACGAGGTCGGGCCGACCCACGTCACCCTCGACACCGGCCTGGTGGTGCGGCACTCGACCCGCGCCCTCCCCTGAGCTCCTTTCCCACGCCTCCCCCAGACGAAGGGCGGAAACCCTTGACCACGCAGCCCACCACGGCCGGAGAGCCGTGGCGCGACCCCGCGGCCGATCCGGGCGAGCGAGTCCGCGTCCTGATGGCGCGGATGACCCTGCGCGAGAAGCTGGCCCAGCTCTACGGCGTCTGGGTCGGCATCGACTCCGGCGGCGAGATGGCCCCGCACCAGCACGACTTCGTCGACGCCGCGGTGGACCTCGACGACCTGGTCCGGCACGGCATCGGGCAGCTGACCCGCGCGTTCGGCACCCGGCCGGTCGACCCGGTGATCGGCGCGCGCAGCCTCGCGCGCACCCAGCGGCAGATCGTCACCAGCAGCCGGTTCGGCATCCCGGCCGTCGTGCACGAGGAGTGCCTGACCGGCCTGGCCGCGTGGCAGGCGACGATTTACCCGGCCCCGCTGTCGTGGGGCGCGACCTTCGACCCCGATCTGGTGCGCCGGATGGCCGCGCGGATCGGGCGGACGATGCGCGGCCTGGGTGTGCACCAGGGCCTCGCGCCGGTCCTCGACGTCGCCCGCGACCTGCGCTGGGGGCGGGTCGAGGAAACCATCGGCGAGGACCCGTACCTGGTCGGGACGATCGGCAGCGCGTACGTCGCCGGCCTGGAGTCGGCCGGCATCGTCGCCACGCTCAAGCACTTCGTCGGGTACTCCGCTTCGCGTGCGGGGCGCAACCTGGCGCCGGTTTCGGCGGGACCGCGGGAGATCGCCGACGTCCTGCTGCCGCCGTTCGAGCTCGCGCTGCGCGCGGGCGCCCGGTCGGTGATGAACGCCTACACCGACACCGACGGCGTCCCGTCCGCCGCCGACACGACGCTGCTGACCGACCTGCTGCGCGACACCTACGGCTTCGACGGCACGGTCGTCGCCGACTACTTCTCGGTGGCCTTCCTGCACCGGCTGCACGGGGTCGCGGCCGACCGCGGCGACGCCGCGCGGCAGGCGCTCACCGCGGGCATCGACGTCGAACTGCCCACGATGGACTGCTACGGCGAGCCGTTGCTCGCCGCGGTGGAAGGGGGCGCGGTCGATGTCGCCGCCGTCGATCGCGCCCTCGAACGGGTGCTGCGCCAGAAGTGCGAACTGGGCCTGCTCGACGCGGACTGGGCGCCGGAGGTGCCCGAGGAGATCGACCTCGACGACGCGGAGTCGCGGGCGCTGGCCCGCGAGGTCGCCGAGCGCTCGATCGTGCTGCTGCACAACGACGGCACGCTGCCGCTCGCGCCCGGCTCCGGGATCGCCGTGGTGGGCCCGCGAGCGGACACACCCGGCGCGATGCTCGGCTGCTACTCGTTCCCGCTGCACGTCGGCGTCCACCACCCCGACGTCCCGTTCGGCGTGTCGGTGCCGACCGTGCTGGAAGCCCTGCGCGCGTCCTACGACGTCACCTACGCCCTGGGCTGCCCGGTGACCGGCGGGGACGACGACGGGATCGCGGAGGCGGTGGCGGCGTGCGCCGAAGCGTCGGTGTGCGTGGCCGTGCTGGGCGACCGCGCCGGGCTGTTCGGCGGCGGGACGTCCGGCGAAGGCTGCGACGCGCCCGACCTGCGGCTGCCGGGCCGTCAGGAGGAACTGCTCGACGCCTTGCTGGACACGGGCAAGCCGGTGGTGCTCGTCCTGCTCTCCGGACGGCCGTACGAGCTGTCCCGGCAGCTCCCCCGGCTGGCCGCGGTCGTGTGCGGCTTCTACCCCGGCGAGGAGGGCGCGCCGGCGCTGGCCGACGTCCTCAGCGGCCGGCTCAACCCGGCCGGGCGGCTGCCGGTGAGCTTCCCGGCGGCCGGCGCGAGTCAGCCCTCGACCTACCTGTCGGCGCCGCTCGGCCGCCGCAGCGAAGTGTCCACAGTGGATCCGACGGCGTTGTTCCCGTTCGGCCACGGGCTGTCCTACGCCCCGGTGACCTGGCTCGACGTCAGCGCGACCGGCTCGCTCTGGCCGACCGACGGCGTCTGCCGGGTCCGGGTGACGCTGCGCAACGACCACCAGCGCGAGACGTCCGAAGTCGTCCAGGTGTACCTGCACGACCCGGTGGCCGAGGTGGCCCGGCCCGAGCGCCAGCTGGTCGCGGCCCGCCGCGTCACGGTGGCCCCCGGCGCCACGACGGTGCTGGACATCGCGTTGCACGCGGACCTGACGTCCTACACCGGCCGCGCGGGCCGGCGTCAGGTCGACCCCGGTGACGTCGAGCTGCGGGTGGGGACGTCGAGCGAGGAGATCGTCGCGACACTGCACTGCACGCTGACCGGGCCGCGCCGCTTCGTCGGCTTCGACCGGGTCCTGGCCCCGGAGTTCTCGTCGTGAAACGTCCGCTGGTCGTCCTGTTCCTGGCCGTGCTGACCGCCCTGTTCGTGGGCGCCTCCGGCCGTCCGGCGCCGTCGCACTGGGTGGCGACCTGGACGTCGATGCCCCAGCTGACCGAGCCGGGCAACCTGCCACCGGCCCCGTTCACCGGGACCGACCGGGTGCTGGACGACGCATCCGTGCGCGAGACGGCGCACGTGACGGCCGGCGGCCCGCGGATCCGGCTGCGGTTCTCCAACGCCTTCGGCGGGGCGCCCCTGCCGCTCACGGCGGTGTCGGTGGCGCGGCCGGCCGGCGGTGCCGCCGGGGTCGCGTCGGTGGTTCCGGGCAGCGTCGTGCCGGTGACGTTCCACGGCAAGGCGTCGACGGTGGTGCCGATGGGCGCCCAGGTCGTGTCCGACCCGCTGCCGTTCCCGGTGCGGCCCTCGGAGAACATCACGGTGACGGCTTACCTGGCCCACGGCCAGGCGTCGACGTCGATCACCTCGCACCCCGGCTCCCGCACGACGTCCTACCTGCTGACGGGCAACCAGGTGTCGGCGACCGACCTGCCGGGCGCGACCCCGGTGGACCACTGGTACTTCTTCAGCGGCGTCGAGGTGCTTTCGCCCGCGTCCGCGGTCGCGGTGATCGGCGATTCCATTTCGGACGGTCGCGGGTCGACCACGAACGGCAACGACCGCTGGCCGGACGTCCTGGCCGCGCGCCTGCACGGGGTGGCCGTGGTGAACCAGGCGGCGGGCGGCAACCGCGTCCTGCAGGACGGCCTCGGCCCGAACGTGCTGGCCCGCCTGGACCGCGATCTCCTGTCGACGAGCGGGGTTTCGCGGGCGATCGTGTTCGAAGGCGTCAACGACATCGGCACGGCGGCCCCGGCCGACGCGGCGGCCGTGGCCGACCAGCTGATCGACGCGTACGACCAGATCCTGACCCGCGCGCACGCCCAGGACATCAGCGTGTACGGCGCGACGATCACCCCGTTCGGCGGCAACACGGCCTACGACCTGCCGGAACGCGAAGCGGCCCGGCAGCGGGTGAACGACTGGATCCGCGGCCCGGGTCACTTCGACGCCCTGCTGGACTTCGACAAGGTGGCCCGCGACCCGGCGGCGCCGACGCACCTGCTCCCGGCCTACGACGTCGGCGACCACCTGCACCTCACCCCGGCGGGATATCAGGCGCTCGGTTCGAGCGTCTCGCTGCGCTTGTTTTCGTGAAGGGATTTCCCCGCGAATAGTGGACAATTCCTGGACGCGGTTTTCCGGCGCTGATCACTGATCGCCGATCCCGGTCTGACGGACGGTGATCACGCCGGATACCTGTTGGGACACAAGCGAGTCTCGAAGGCGGGGGTCCTGTGCCGCGGATCACAGCGGTGCCCCTATCATGTCGCCGTCTGCTCGTCCCCACAGGAAGTCGTCGCTCCCGGAAAGGGAAACCATGTCCGACGTCATGAACAGCATCTTCGGCCGCCCCAAGAACGAAAACACCGGCGGGTACGCCTACGGCGCCGTCGAGCCCGAGCCGGTGGTGGTCGCCGAGGCGCCCGCCGCCGAGACCGACGACGCGGCGGTCGCCGTCGTTGTCGAGGAGGCGGAAACCGCACCGGAGGCGGAAACCGCGACGGAAGCCGCCGAGAACGCCGACGAGGAAGACGACGACACGGACCCGAACACGGCCGAAACCGAAGCCGAACCGGTCGCCGAAGCCGAAGCCGAAGCGGTCGCGGAAGCCGAGCCGGTCGCGGACGAGCCGGTCGCGGAAGCCGAGCCGATCGCAGAAGCGGTCGCGGACGAGCCGGTCGCCGAAGCGGAACCGGCCGCCGGGACCGCGGCGGCCGCGGCCCGCCCGGCCGCGGGCACCCGCGGCAGCACCACGGTCGCCGACGGGGTCGTCGGCAAGATCGTGCTCCGCATCGCCGGCCAGGCCGAAGGCGTGCACAGCGTCGACGAAAGCGCCCTGACGGTCGAACTCGCCGACGAGGTCGCCTGGATCACCATCCCCGTGGTGCTCGAGTTCGGTCACGCGGTCAAGGCGCTGGGCGAGCAGCTCCGGGTCGCCGTGATCGACGCCGTCGAGCAGTACCTGGGCCTCGACGTCGAGGTCGTGGACGTGCACGTCACCGACATCCACTTCCCGGAAGCGGACTGAGACCGGTGCCCGGTCCCGGATTCCGGGGCCGGGCCACCACTTTCCTCCTCGCCGGGTGAAGTTCCCGGACCCGGGCCGCTACTCGGCCTCGCGGCGCGCCCGCGCGATCACCTCCTCCAGCCGCAGCGGGCTCGCCGGGTGGTGGGACAGGCACAGCGGCGTCGCCACCTGGCGGAACCCGAACGCCTCCCCCGCCACGTAGAACTGCGCGCGTTCCAGGCGGGAGATGTCCGCGACGGGGCTGCCCTTGGCCCGCGCCAGCTCGTTCGCCGCCGCGATCTGCGCCGGGCTGTTGAGCCGGCCGAAGAACTGCGTCATCGCGTTGCCGACCACCTGGTTGTGCAGGCCCTTCGGCGCCTGCGTGGCGAAAAGCAGGCCCAGGCCGTACTTGCGGGCCTGCGAAGCCAGCACGATGGTGCTGCGCGTGCTCGCCGTCAGGCTCCCGGACGAGGCCATCGTCTGGGCTTCGTCCATCACGAACAGCGCACCCAGCGGCCGGTCCCCCGCCGGATTGCGCTTGATCCAGGCGAACAGCTCCATCTGCAGCTGGTTGACGAAGTTCTGCCGCTGCTCCTCCGCCTGCAGGCCGACGAAGCTGATCACGGAGACGCGAGCCCGCTTTCCCTCCGCCGGCGTGAGCAGTGCTCCGGGGTCCACCGGCTCACCACCGCCGGCGAAGAGGGGGTCGTTGACCATCGCGGCCTTCAGCACCTCGGCCAGACCGGCGGCGATGCGCGGGGCGTCGTTGAGGTTGCTGACGTCCTCGGGCAGGTCGGTCAGCAGCTCGATGAGTTCGGGCAGGCTCCGCGACCCGGTCCGCGCGTGCCGCACGACGGCCTGCCGCAGCACGGCGAGCCCGATGTTCGTCTTCGCGGTGCTCCCGGTCAGCCGCGCTTGCGGCGCAAGCGTCGCGACGGCCACCTCGACGGCGGCGGCGAACTCATCCGAGTCGTCGAGAACGCCGGCGAAGTCCGGCAGCGGCCGGAAGGCAAGCGGCCGCCCGGTGGCGCGCCCGGGAGTCCAGACGACGACATCGGTCTCGGCGAGGTACCGCTTGGCGAGTCCGGCGTCGCCGTCCTTCCAGCCGTCCGGCGGTTCGGGCCAGGGGTCCCCGAGCCGGGCGAGGTCGTTGTTCGGATCGAGCACGATCGCGGAGACGCCGAGAAGAGCGCATTCTTCGACGATCCGCCGTAGTAGAACGGTCTTCCCGGATCCGGACCCGGCAAAGACGGCGGCGTGCTTGCGAAGGGCGGAGAGTTCGACCCGCACAGGCTCCCCGGAGCCGACGACGGTCCCGAGAGTGATCTCCCCCTCAGCGGGCGGCGGGTGCGTCCCTTCGGCAGGCTGCCCCGACGGCTTCTCCGGCAGGACGGCGGAGAGCAGTTCGGACCGGCTGGCGGGCCGGCGGTCGATCAGCCACTCGTGCAGTTCGCGGCCGCCGTTGCCGAGCATCTTCTGCAACGCCCAGAAGGTTTTCACGTCGGCCGGGCTGGGCGGGATCGTCCGGCCGCCCGCGGTGGTGAACTTCGTGACTTCTTCCCGCGTCTTGGCCCCGCGTCCCCAGGCGTCCCGGAGGATGACGAGGTGCCGGTTGTCCGCGCCCTGCAACTGCCCCGCCGCGGACCGGGCTTTCCGGAAGCGGCTCAGCGCAGCTCGCGGATCCCGGGCCGCGATCACCCGGAACGCCCAGTGCTCCTGCAGATCGGCGGCCTCGTCGAGGGTACGTGTGAGCCAGGCGTGTACCTCACTCCGGCCGTTCTGGCGCTCGCACGACCATTCCATGTCATCATCGCCGACTTCGGTGACCCAGCAACGCAGAGCCGCCGAGAGGAGGTCCGGCATGGCCTTGTCCACGGTCTTTTCGGCGAGCAGCTTCTCGGGTTCCGCTTCCGCCTGCAGCTTCTCGAATTCGGCGTCGAGGTCGGCGAAGCGGTCGCTCTCGACCGCGGTCCGCACCGGCGCGACCGGCACGACGGCCTTCTCGTCGAAGGACAGGAGCTCGCGTGCCTGCCCGGCACGCAGGCACGCGTCGATGTGCGCACCGATGCGCTTCAGCAGCTCCCGCGGAGTCCACTGCTCCCAGGGCGCGTCGAAGGCCGCCGGCGCCACCGGCCAGGTCGGGTGCGGCGGCGTGAACCCCATGTCCTGGTAGGCCACTCCGAGCCGCTTCGCCACCAGCGCCCGGCCGACCTCGGCATCGATGATCCGGCCCAGCATCAACGATTCCCGGAAGCGGTCCGGGACGGTGCCCGCCGCCTTCGACTTGATCTGCTCCCAGGTGGACGGCAGGCAGGCCAGGACGGTCAGCGTCTTGTGGGTGACCTCCCGCAGCCCCATGAGCCCGTCGGCGATCTGCGCCACCAGCGGATCCTCCCCGACGCCTTCGCCCAGCATGCCCTGCTTCGAGCGCGCGACCAGGGTGTCGAGCTGGTCGACGGCGATCACGACCGGTCCGGTGAGGGCGAGCAGCCGCGTGATCTCCCGCACGAGGACCCGGGAGGGTTTCGGCCGGGAGTAGATGTTCCATTGGCGAGCTTCGGATGTCAGCTCCGTGTCACCGTCGAGGAAGTCCTCGCCGATGTACTTGGCACTGCGGTCCCGGCTCGCAATGAGCACGAGAGCGCGTGCCGTGTCCCCGCACTCGTCGGCGACCATCTCGTCGAGCGTCGCCACCCCGTCCACGAAGGCTTCGACATCGGCCGTGGTCAGACCGCGGCCGCGCCGGATCGTCGCCGTGACCTCGGCGCTGACCTGGGCACGCAGGCATACGCGGAGCAGGAAGCTCTTCAGCTGCGACTCGCCGGAATCGTCCGGGCGGGCCAGCCCGCGGCGCAGCGCCTCCGCGGTGTTCTCCCAGAACGCTTCGGCCGCGGTGACGTCATCGAGGAAGAAGTACCCCCGCGCGCGGTGGACCTGGCGCCGGACGAGGCCGAGCAGGTGCGTCTTGCCGACTCCTTTCAGCCCGCGCATTACGAGGCCGATGGGGCTGGGTCCGTCGCTGGCGACGGCATCGCGGATACCCGTGTCCAGCGCGGCGAGCGCGTCGGCGTGCAGACCGTCCACGTGGTACGGCGAGTCCCGCCAGACGTGGTCGGGGGTGTCCGCCCAGTCGAAGCTCAGGGTCGCCAGTGCTTGGAGTTCGTCCATCACGATGCCTCGAACGAGACGAAGTGGTTGTCTTCACCGCCGATGCGGATGGCCGCTTCGTGGTCGGCCGCGGTGAGCGCTTTGCGGTTGTCCTCCGGGACGAGGTGCACCTTTCCGGCACTGCTCAGCTTCTTGAGCACGGCGTCGACCTCCGCCGCGGGCGCGCCGAGCTTCGGGCGCAGGTCCACCAGGCCGACCCAGCCCCGGGGTTCCCTGACCAGTTCGCGGTACGCGACCCGGATGCGGTCTTCGAGGTCCCCCTTCGGCTCGGGCTCGGCCGGCGTCTCGACCGAGTTTCCGGCCGGAGGAGCGAAAACCTCGAACAGCCGCTTGTTCTCTCGCCGGAGGTACCCGTTCAAGCCCCCGAGCAGCACGTACAACGCCGAGGCGAGGGGGCTCTGCCCTCGTTGCGGAGGCGGGCCGCCGGCCGAAAGCTCCTTCTCGCACCACGCCCAGCCGTCGTCGCTCAACTGGTGCACGTAGCTCCGCCGCGGCCCGGTCCGGTCGCTTTCGATGTACCCGAGTTCCTTCAGGCCGGTGCGTTCGGGGCCGGTGAGGGTGAACCCGACGACTTCCTCCAGTTCCTGGTTGGGCACCTCCCGGCCCAGCACCATCAGCGTGAACAGCGCCGCGATCTGCTTGTGCGCCAAGCGGTCGGTCATCCGAGATCCTTCCGGTGGTTCGGTTTCGTCGTGGTCCGGGCGCGGGCTTCGAGGATGCTCAGGAGCCAGTCGATCGACAGGCGGATCTTCGTGGGCGCCGCGAGGTGGGTGTCGTCGTTCGGGGGGCGGTGTTTGATCGCCACCGCCAGGTCGGTCGCCAGGTCGCGGGCGCGGTCGGTGTCGCCCGCGCCGACCGCCGGCTGCAGGGCCGTCACCAGCTCGTCGACCAGGTCCCAGCGGGACGGGCGCAGCCGCGCTCCGCGGGCCTGGCCGAGCAGAGCGGCCAGGTCGACGTCGTCGTCCGCGTCGACCAGCGGGGTGAGTCCCTTCAGCTGGCCGACCAGGTCGCGGGCCACCTCGGCCGGCCCGCGCGTGCCGCTCAGCCGCAGGTAGCGGAGGTTCCCGACGTAGCCCGGCAGCGACGCCGCCTCGGTGCCTGCCGTCAGGATCGGGATCACCCGGCGGTCCTGGCCGAGCGTCCGGTGCAGGAACAGCTCGACCTCGGCCGCCTGCCAGCGGCTGACCTTGCCGTCGACGACCAGGCACAGGTGCCGCGCGTCGTCCTCGGCGCGGGCGAGCAGCGAACGGTCGCCCGACAGCGACTTCACCGCGCGGACGTCGTGCGTTTCCAGCGCGGTGACCAGCTCGGTCGCCGTGTCGAAGGCCGTCCGCGGCGTGCTGACCCGGAGGTCGTGCCGGAACTCCTGCCGTCTCGCCCGCACGGCGGCCACGTACGCATCGCGGTTCTCGGCCAGCAGGTCGGTCCGGTCGAGCCGGCAGGCGATCACGGCCGCGACCGTCTCGAGCGCGAACCCGATCTGGTCCGCTCCCGGCGTCTGTTCCGACAGTACCGGGAGCTGCTCGCCGAAACTCCAGTACGACACGTACGGCAGGGTGAGGTGGCGGACCATCGTCGCCGGTTCGACGGTCTGGTCGAGCCACGTCCGGTACAGCTCGGCCGTCTTGTCGACGACGAACCGGCGCCACGTCTCCGACCGGTCGTACTCCTCCCGGTTGTCGAACCGCGACAGCACCGGCAGGACAGTGAGCCTCGCGCGGTCGAACGGCAGCAGGTTGCGCGCCGCGTCCGCGCGCCGGGCCGCCTCCACCGCGCCGTGGATGCTCTGCCGGTTGGCGGTGAACAGCAGCACGAGGTGGTCCGGCAGGTGCGCCGTGCAAATCCCGCCGATGTCGGAGATCCCGGTCCGGCTGTCGATCAGCACGAAGTCGTAGTCCGCGGCCCACTGCTCACGGCACTTGTCCAGGTACTCGCCGAACCCGTCCTCGTAGAGGGCTTCCCAGTCGATCTCCTGCACCTGCCCGATGTAGCCGGCGTCCTCCCGGCCGGCCGCGATGAAGTCGAGCGCACCGACGTCCTTGAGCCGCAGGACGTGCGCTTCGGGCGCGAACCGGCCACGCCGGAAGTCGGCGACGAGGTCGACCACGCCGCCACCGGGCCGCCGGGGCAGCCGGTCGCGGAAGTAGTCGGCGAGGCCGGGGGCCTCCAGGTCCCAGTCCAGGCAGAGCACGCGGTGCCCCCACCGGGCGAGCAGCACGGCGATGTTGGCCAGGGTGAAGCTGCGGCCGACCCCGCCCTTGTAGGAGTAGAAGGTGAAGACCGATCCGGGCATGGGTCAGAACCTCGGCATCCGCGCCCGCTTCGGCGGTTCCGGGGCCGGCGTGAGCACCGGCCAGTCGGCGCGCCAGTCCGGCGCCCGTTCGATCAGCTCTTCCAGCTCCTTGGCGATCTGCCCGATCTGCTCGTTGAAGTCGAGGTACGCCGGCGCGGCCTGGAAGTGCTCGAACGGCTGGCTCCACTTGTGGAGGTCGCGCATGCGCCGCTCGTTGGCGTAGTCGGGGAAGTTCCACGAGTCGCAGAAGATGACCGGGTAGATCAGCTGACGCGGGTCATCGCCCATCAGCTCTTCCCGCTTGGCCATCGAGTGCCATTCGGCCAGGCACCACTCGTCCTTGAAGTACTTCGGCGAGCACACCGGGACCAGCACGCGGGTGCGCTGCAGCGCCGACCGCAGCTGCGCCGGCCAGTTCGCACCGGTCGGGATCCGGTCGTCCAGGAATATCCGGACGTCCCGGTAGAAGTTGTTGTCGAGTACCTCGGTCAATCGGGGGTGGAAATGATTTCGCACCCACGACGGGACGTCATGACCGGAGCGTTGGTAGCTGATGAACACGTCGTACTCGTACACGCGTGCGCTCGCTCCTTAACTGCCCCTTACCAGGCGGATCCGATCCTAGATCCGCTGCGTGCCACCGAAGAAGGCGGAAACCTGACAGATCCCGGACAATAACTGGCCACCCCCTCAAGCCACCGGAAAAAGCGCTCTTGACAACGCGCCGGGCCACCGATATATGACAGGCGCACACGGGAAACGAAATCGTCAATCGTTTCCGGTATATCCGAGGAGCGAGATGATGTCCGACCGCGAGGCACCCCGGGTGTTCGTCACCTATTCACACGACACCCCGGAGCACAAGGAGCTCGTCGGGAAGTTCGCGACGTTCCTGCGCGCGGTCATCGGCTTGGACGTGCACCTCGACGCGTGGTACGACAACACCCGCCGGGACTGGTCCCTGTGGGCGGTCGAGCACCTGGACAAGGCGGACTTCATCCTGGTGATCGCGTCCCCCGAGTACAAGCGCCGTGCGGACGGCGCGGCGATGCCCCACGAAGGCCGGGGCGCCCAGTTCGAGGCGGGGATCATCCGGAACAACCTGACCCGGGACCTGCGCCGGGAGACCGAGCGCGTGCTGCCCGTCATCCTGCCGGGCCGCTCGGTCGACGAGATCCCCACGTTCCTCAACGCCCATTCGACCACGCGGTACCACGTCGAGGAGTTCACCCGGGCCGGCGTCACCGATCTGCTCGCCGCGATCACGGGACAGGGGCAGTACCCGATGCCCCGCCGCGGTGCCTGGCTCGGTGGCGGGGCAGCGGAACCCCAGCCGGTGCGGGCCGGCGAGCTGCCGTGGACGTGCGCCAGCCAGGGGGTGCGCCGCGGTGGGGCATCGATCGACGGCACGCACTACGAACACGGCATCGTCCTGCGGCCCGCCACGCCGACCGCGACCGGGGCCGGCTTCGTCGAACTCGACCTCGACGGCCGCTACCAGCGGTTCACCACCGTCGCCGGGGTGCTCGACGACGCCCGGGATCCCTTCCAGGTCGGGCGGGTCCGCGTGGTGCTCGACGGAACGCCGCGGTCCGAGCACGACGTCGCCGCCGGGAAGCCGGCGACCATCGACCTCGACGTCACCGGCGCCCGGGTGCTGCGGCTGGAAATGTCCCGGCCCGGGGTTCCCGCGTCGCCCTTCGGGTCCGCCGCCGTCGTCGTCAGCCGGCGGGGGCGGCCGCCCGAGCTCGGCCTCGGCGATCCGGTCGTCACCTGAGGCGGGATAGCCCCTTCAACGACACCCCCGCCGCGCGCTTCAGGCGCGGATTCCCTCCAGTTGCAGGTCGAGCAGCCGGCGCCACCGGCCGCCGCCCGTCATGTTGGCCATGGCCGCGCGGGTGACCAGGATGAAATCCCCCGCCTCGAAGTCGGCCCGCAGCCGGCCTGCTTCGACGGCCCGGTGCACGATGCGGTCGACGATGGCCGCGAATGCGTTCTTCTGGTCTTCGATGTCGGCCCAGGCCGGCTCCTCCGGGCCGAGGAGGGCGAAGCGGAACGCCGCGTCGGGTTCCGCCGCTTCGAGGTAGCCGTAGAGCAGCGACTCGAACGCCGCCCACGGGTCCCCGGCTTCCTCGGCGGCCTGGGCGAGGACGGTCATCTCCTCGAACCGGCGGCCGATGATGGCCGCGCGCAGGGCTTTCTTGTCGGTGAAGTGGCGGTACAGGGTGCCGACGCCGAGGCCGGCGCGGTCGGCGATCTCCTCCATCTGGACGGCGTCGCCCCGCTGGGCGAACAGCTCGCCGGCGGCGTCGAGGATGGCGTCGCGGTTGCGCCGGGCGTCGGCGCGCAGCGCACGTCGGGAAGCGGTCATGGTGGCCTCAGCGTACTTGACTGCGGCGGCATCCGGGCTATATTCGGAACCGGAATTCACCTTCACCTTAGGAGCCGCCATGATCGTCGTGACCACCCCGGCCGGGCAGGTCGGCCGCCGGCTCGTCCGGCTGCTGCTCGCCGGGGGCCGCAAGGTCAAGGTCGTCGTCCGGGACGCCGCACGGCTCGACGACGACGTCCGCGAGCAGGTCGAGGTCGTCGAGGGCACCCACGACGACCCGGCCACGCTCGACGCGGCCCTGCCCGGCGCCGACGCCCTGTTCTGGCTCGTTCCGCCGAACCCCGCAGCACCGAGCGCCGAGCAGCATTACCTGAACTTCGCCCGGGCGGGCCGGGAAGCCGTCCGCCGGCACGACGTCGGCCACGTCGTCGCCGTGAGCAGCGCCGGGCACGGCTGGGCCAAGCCGGCCGGCGTGCTCTCCGCGGCCTTCGCCATGGACGCCGAACTGGAGCGGGCGGGCGCGGCCTACCGGGCGGTGTCCCCGCCCTTCTACCTGGAGAACCTCCTCGGGCAGCTGCCCGGCATCCGGGAGCGGGGCGCGTTCTCGCTGACCTGCGCCGGCGACCAGCCCTTGGCCACGATCGCGACGCGGGACATCGCCGCCACCGCCGCCGGCCTGCTGACCGACCTCTCCTGGACCGGGCAGGCGGCCGTGCCGGTGTTCGGCCCGGACCGGCTCACCCCCGACGGCATGGCCGCGGTGATCGGCGAACAGCTCGGCCGTCCGGTCCGCTACCACCGGATTTCCCTCGCCGAGTTCGCGGCGATGCGCCGGTCCCAGGGCGCGGGCGAACGGATGGTCGCGGACGCGGTCGAGATGTTCGCCGCCCAGGACGAGGGCGTCTACGACGCGGATTGGGCGAAGGCGACGATCACGGCGACGGACTTCCGGACCTGGTGCCGCGAGGTGTTCGCGCCCGCCTTCTGAGCGGGCCCGGTGCGCGTTGACAAGGCGCGCACGGATGGTCACCCTGTGGGCTTGAACTGGCGGGAGGAGCTCGGCGACGGTGACGGAGAACAACCGGCTTCGCGCGGCCCGGGAACGCACGGAGTCCCGGCACCACGCCGGCGAGTGCCTGTCGCGGCGGGAGCTGGCGGAGCGAGTCAACGCGCACCTCTGGGACCACGGCGGGCAGCGGGCGGCGCTGGACGACAACTACGTCGCGAAGCTCGAGCGCGGCACGATCCGGTGGCCGAACGCCCGGTACCGGGAAGCGTTCCGCGCCGTTCTCGCCGTCGCCACCGACGCGGAACTGGGGTTCGTCAACCCCCGCCGGGCCACGGTTCCCGTCACGCAGAGCCGGCCCGTGCCGCACCAGCTCCCGGCGCCACCCCTGCGGTTCACCGCTCGCGCGGACGAGCTGGCCGAGCTGTCGGCCGCCGGTACCCGGGCCGCGGACGGTTCCGTGCTGGTCATCTCGGCGGTCGCGGGCGCCGGCGGGGTCGGGAAGACGGCGCTGGCGCTGCACTGGGCCCACCGCGAGCGGCACCGGTTCCCGGACGGCCAGCTGTACGTCGACCTGCGCGGGTTCGACCCCGCCGCTGCGCCGATGCCGCCCGAAACCGCGATCCGCGGTTTCCTGGACGCCCTCGGCGCCGACCCGTCGGCCATCCCGGCCGGCCTGACCGCGCAGGCCGCGTTGTACCGGACGCTGGTCAGCGGGAAGCGCCTGCTGATCATCCTCGACAACGCGCGGGACAGCGCCGCCGTCGAACCGCTGCTGCCCGGCAGCGCCGGCTGCACGGTGATCGTCACCAGCCGCCACCACCTCACCGGGCTCGTCGCCCGCGGCGCGCACGCGCTGCGGCTGCCGATGTTCACCCCGGCCGAAGCCGGCGAGCTGCTCGTCAAGCACCTCGGCGCGGCCAAGGTCGGCGCCGAGGCCGGCGCGAGCGCCGCGCTGGTCCGCTTCTGCGCGGGTCTGCCGCTGGCCATCAGCATCGTCGCGGCCCGCGCCGGCTCGAACCCGGGCTTCCCGCTGACCCTGCTGGCCGCCGAACTGGCCGACGAGACCGGCCGGCTGGACGGGCTCGACGCCGGCGAGGCGTCGGTGCGGCTGTCTTCGGTCTTCTCCGCCTCCTGCCGCGCGCTGGACGACGAAGCCGCGGACGTGTTCCGGCACCTCGGGCTGGTCCCCGGCACCGAGGTCCCGGCCGCGGCCGTCGCCGCACTGGCCGGCCGGCCCCTGCACCGCGTCCGGGCCCCGCTGCGCGCCCTCGAGCACGCCCACCTGCTCCAGCAGCACCGCCCCGGCCGGTACCGGATGCACGACCTCGTCCGCCTCTACGCCCGCGACCGCGCGCGCACCGATCTGTCCGGGACCGCCCGGGACCAGGCCCTGCGCCGGCTCACCGGCTTCTACCTGCACACGGCGTTCGCCGCCGAGCGCCTGCTCGACGACCACCGCCCGCCGATCGACCTGCCGCCCCCGCCGCCCGGGTGCGTTCCCGCGGCCCTTGAGGACCACGCCGCGGCCGTGCGGTGGTTCACGGACGAACACGCGAACCTCCTCGCCGTCCAGCAGCGCGCGGCCGAACTCGGCTGGACCGGCGAGGTGTGGCGCATCGCGTGGGCGATGAACACCCACCACCTGCGCCACGACCGCCAGCACGACAACCTCCGGGCCTGGCAGCCCGCGATCGACGCCGTCGCCGGCATCCACCCGGTCTCCGACCAGGCCCGGGTCCATCGTCTCTTCGGCTGGGCGCGGATGATGGTCGGAGACCACGTCTCCGGGATGGCGCACCTCGGCCGGGCCCTCGAGCTGTTCCGGCTCGAGGGCGACCTCGCCGGCCAGGGCAGCGCGCACCAGGCCATCGCCGCCGCCTGGGAACAGCTGGGCGAGCATCGGCGCGCCCTGGCGTCAGCGCGAGAGGCGTTGTCCGTGTTCGAAGGGCTCGACCGGCCCGCCTGTACCGCCAGTGCGCTCAACACGGTCGGGTGGGAACTCGCGCGCCTCGGCGAACTCGGCGAGGCCACCACCTACTGCACAGCCGCGCTTCGCCTCTTCCGCCGGCTCCAGCACCCCGGAGCCGAGGCGTACACCCTGCACAGCCTCGGTTACATCGACCACCGAGCCCACCGGAACCACAGCGCGGTCCGCCACTACCGGGGCGCGGTCATCCTCCTGCGCGGAGCGTGCGACCCCAAGCAGGAGGCCGTCGTGCTCGCCGACCTCGCCGAGGTCTACGCCTCGGCCCACCGGTACCGCCGGGCCCGGCACCTGTGGCTCGACGCCCTCGCCCTCTTCCGGCAGCAGCACCGGGCGTCCGACATCGAACGGGTCGAACGCCGGCTGGCCGCGCTGGGCTGACGCCCGGCCGCAAGTATCCCGCGAATCCTCCCTCCCCCGGGCCGCCGCGGCCTGCGAGATTGATCTCGGGCAGCGCGACTCCGGCGCTGCGGCAGGGGGAGGTGGTGGCGGCATCCGCCGGCGGGTGCCGCCACCCCGGCCCGGGCGGCTACGCCGGGCCGAGCAGCGCGATCGAGGCGCGCACCGCGACTTCGGTGACGTCCCCCGCGCGGCCGCCGTCCTCGACGGTCGTCGCGATCAGTTCACGCAACCCGCCCAGCAGCATGATCGACAGCTGCCGCGAGGGCGGGCTGATCCCGGCCGCGCGCATTTCGGGGGTGTCCGTCAGCCGCTGGGTCATCGCGATGAAGCCCTCCATCGCGTCGCGCTGCAGGTCGCGGGCCTGGGCGCCCAACGCGGGGACGTCGCGGATCCAGCTCAGCGTGATCGCCGGCTCCGACTCCGCGCAGGCGATCCACGCTTCGATCGCCTGGCGGACCTGGACCGCCCACGGCGCGCGCGGGTCCACCGCGTCCGAGATCTGCTGGATCATCGACCGGTTCGCGTCGGCCAGCAGGGCGATCAGGCATTCCTCGCGGCTGGAGAAGTGCTCGTAGAACGTGCGGCGGGACGTCCGGGCGCGGCGGACGATGCCGGCCACGGTCGTGTCGCGGAAGCCGTCCTCGGTGATCGACCCGGCCAGCCCGTCCAGCAGGCGCTGCCGGTGCCGGCGGGTGTCGACGTCCACGGGAATCACGCTATACCCCTCCTCTTGAAAGGAGATGGTACACCGGCGTACCGTACCGACGGTACGCTCGCGTACCACCTTCCGGGAGGGTCGATGACGACCATGACGAGCCCCACGACGCTGCCGCCGGGGCCCACCGTGCCCCGCGCCGTCCAGGGCGCCTACGCGCTGACCCAGCCGCTGCGGGGGATGCGGCGGCTCAGGGACCGCTACGGCGACGCCTTCACGGTGAACGTCCCGATCTTCGGGCGGGCCGTCGTGATCAGCGGCCCGGCCGAGATCAAGCAGCTGTTCACCTCCGGGCCCGACCTCGTCGACAACCTGGAGGTCAACCTCGGGCGCGTGCTCGGGCCGCGGTCGATGTTCGCGCTGTCCGGCGACGAGCACAAACGGCAGCGGAAGCTGCTGGTGCCGCCGTTTCACGGCCGGCGGCTGGCGGCGTACGAAAAGATCGTCGAAGAGGAAACCGTCCGCGAACTGGCGACCTGGCCCGACGACAAGCCCTTCGCCACGCTGCCGTCGATGATGCGGATCACCCTCAACGCCATCCTGCGCGCGGTGTTCGGCGCCGAAGGGGCCGAATTCGCCGAGCTGCGCGAGCTGCTCCCGCCGTTCGTCACCCTCGGCTCACGGCTGGCCGTCGCACCGATCTCCAAGAAGGGCCGCTTCAACCCGTGGCGCCGCTTCGAACGGATGCGCCGCGAGTACGACGCGATCGTCGACCGGCTGATCGCGAAGGCCCGGCCGGACGGCGACGACGTCCTCGCGATGATGCTGCAGACCCGCTACGACGACGGGTCGGGCCTGAGCCGCGAGGAGATCTCCGACCAGCTGCTCACCCTGCTCACCGCCGGGCACGAAACCACGGCGACCACGCTGGCCTGGGCCGTCGAACGGCTGCGCCGGCACCCCGCGCTCGTCGAGGAACTCATCGACGCCGAGGACAGCAAGCTGCTCGACGCCACCATCCTCGAGGTTCAGCGCACCCGCCCGGTCATCGACCTCACCGCCCGGCAGGTCAAGCAGGACGGCTTCCGGCTCGGCCGGTGGACGCTGCCGAAGGGGTACGCGGTGCTGGTCAGCATCGCGCTGATCCACGACGACGACGCCGTCTTCCCGCACGCGGCCACCTTCGACCCGCACCGCTTCGCCGGCGCGCGCCCGGATCTCTACCAGTGGATCCCGTTCGGCGGGGGCACCCGCCGCTGCCTCGGCGCCGCCTTCGCGACCATGGAGATGACCGTCGTGCTGCGGACCCTGCTGCGGGACTTCACGCTGGTTCCGACCGGGGAACCGGGCGAACGCTGGCACTCGCGGGGCGTGGCCTACGCCCCGGCCAAGGGCGGCCGCGCGGTCGTGCGCCGCCGGAGCACCGGAGGAGAATCGTGACCGAAGAGATCGCCGACGCCGGCCGGGGCATTTCCCTGGCCTACGAACGGATCGGGGACGCCGGCGCCGAGCCGCTGGTCCTCGTCGCCGGGCTGGGCCAGCAGCTGCACAGCTGGCCGGACGCCTTCTGCGCGAACCTCGCCGGACGCGGCTACCAGGTCATCCGGTTCGACAACCGCGACGCCGGCCGCTCGACGCACCCGCGGTTCCGGCCGCCGAGCCTGCTCGGCATGCTCGCCGGCCGGTTTCCCGCGCAGCAGTACGACCTGACGGACATGGCCGCCGACACGATGGGCCTGTTCGACGCCCTCGACCTCGAGACCGCGCACATCGCCGGCGTCTCGATGGGCGGCATGATTTCGCAGACCACCGCGGCGCTGTACCCGGACCGGATCCGCACCCTGACGTCGATCATGTCGACGACCGGGTCACGGCTGCTCGGCCGTCCCGCGCTCTCGACGTTGCGGATGATGGGCGCGAAGCCGCCGAAGTCCCGCGAAGAGGCGGTCGAAAGCGCCGTCCGGATGTTCCGGCACATCGGCTCGCACGGCTTCCCGTTCGACGAAGCCTTCGTGCGCGAGCTGGCCGGCACCGGCTGGGACCGCGACCCGACCGCCGGCGGCGTGGGCCGCCAGCTGGCCGCGATCATGAAGTCCGGCAACCGGACACCGCTGCTGCGGAAGATCACCGCGCCGACGCTGGTGATCCACGGCGACCGCGACCGGATGGTCCACCCCACCGGCGGCGCCGCCACCGCGCGCGCCATCCCGGGCGCCCGCCGCGAAACCGTGCGGGGCATGGGGCACGACCTCCCCGAAGGCGCGTGGCCCACCGTGCTCGACCTCATCGACCAGCACGCGAGGAGCAGCGATGTCCCGGCCTCGTAGCCTCGCCGGCCGCCCGGTCGTCATCACCGGCGCCGCCTCCGGCATCGGCCGGGCGCTGGCCACCCGGCTGTCCCGGCTCGGCTCGCCGGTCGCGGTCGCCGACGTCGACGAAGACGGCCTCAAGGCCACCGCGGCCGCCCTGCACGGCCACGTGCTGACCCGCGTCCTCGACGTCCGTGACGCCGGGGACCAGCTGAAGTTCGCCGCCGAAGTCCGCGACTGGCTCCCGGCGCCCTTGGCCGCGGTGTTCAACAACGCCGGCGTCGCGGTGACGTCCACCGTGCTCGACGCGGTGCCCGAGGACGACGACTGGCTGCACGACATCAACTTCCACGGCGTGGTGCACGGGACGCGCGCTTTCCTGCCGATCCTGGTGGCGCAGGGCGAAGGCGCGATCGTGAACACCTCCAGCGTGTTCGGCCTGCTCGGCATGCCCTACCAGAGCGCCTACTGCGCGGCGAAGTTCGCCGTCCGCGGCTTCACCGAATCGCTGCGGCAGGAGCTGCGCGGCACCGACGTCCGCGCGGTGACCGTGCACCCGGGCGGCATCACGACGAACATCGCCCGCAACGCCCGGGTGCGCCGCGACCCCGAAGGGCGCGGCCGCACCCACGAACAGCTGGCCGCCCAGTTCGAGGCCATGACGATGACGTCGCCGGACAAGGCGGCGGCCGTCATCCACGCCGGCGTCGACCGCGGGAAGGCCCGGATCCTCGTCGGCCCGGACGCCTACCTGTTCGACGCGCTGGCCCGCATCACCCCCACCCACTACAACGCCGTGCTGACCCGCGTGATGCGGCGACGGCGGACGGAGGCCGCCTGAGATGACCGACCACGTCGACGTGCTGATCGTCGGGGCCGGCTTGTCCGGCGTCGGCGCGGCCCACCACCTGCGGACGGCGTTCCCGCGCAAGACCTACGCGATCCTCGAAGCCCGCGAAGCGATCGGCGGCACGTGGGACCTGTTCCGCTACCCGGGCGTGCGGTCCGATTCGGACATGCAGACCCTCGGCTACCGGTTCCGGCCGTGGACCGACAGCAAGGCCATCGCCGACGGCCCGTCGATCCTGCGGTACGTCCGCGACACCGCGGCCGACGCCGGGATCGACCGGTTCATCCGGTTCGGGCACCGGGTGGTCCGCGCCGAATGGTCCACAGAGGACGCTCAGTGGACGGTCGAGGCGGTGCACGACGGCTCCCCCGTCCGGCTGACCGCGAAGTTCCTGTACCTCTGCAGCGGCTACTACGACTACGCGGCCGGGCACACACCGGAGTTTCCCGGCCTCGAGGACTTCGGCGGCACCGTCGTGCACCCGCAACACTGGCCCGAGGACCTGGACTACACCGGCAAGAAGGTCGTCGTCATCGGCAGCGGCGCGACGGCGGTGACGCTCGTCCCGGCGATGACCGACCGCGCCGCGCACGTGACCATGCTGCAGCGCTCCCCCACGTACATCCTTTCGCTGCCGTCGGAAGACGCCCTGGCCAACCGGCTGCGCGGGCTGCTCGGCCCGAAGCTGGCGTACCCGATCGCGCGCTGGAAGAACGTCGCCGTGAGCACGCTGATCTACCAGCTCAGCCGGCGCCGCCCGGGCGTGGTGAAGCGGCTGATCCGCAAGGCGGCGCTGAAGCAGCTGCCGGCCGGGTACGCCGTCGACACCCACTTCAAGCCGCGCTACCAGCCCTGGGACCAGCGTCTGTGCCTGGTCCCGGACGGCGACCTGTTCCGCTCGATCCGCCACGGTGACGCCTCGATCGTCACCGACCGGATCGCGTCCTTCACCGAGCGGGGCATCCGGCTGGAATCGGGTGGTGAAATCGAAGCGGACGTCGTCGTCACGGCCACCGGGCTGCGGCTGCTGGCCTTCGGCGGCATCGAGCTCGTCGTCGACGGCAACCCGGTCAAGCTGCCGGAAACCATGGCGTACAAGGGGATGATGCTCAGCGGGGTGCCGAACTTCGCGTTCACCATCGGCTACACGAACGCGTCGTGGACGCTCAAGGCCGACCTCGTCGCCGAGTACGTCGTCCGGCTGCTGCGCCACCTGGACCGCACCGGTCACGACCAGGCCGTCCCGGTCAACGACGACCCGGCGGTCACCGAGCGGCCGCTGCTGGACTTCGACGCCGGGTACGTCCTGCGGTCGATCGACGAGTTCCCGAAGGCCGGTTCGCGGGCGCCGTGGCAGCTGGGCATGAGCTACGCGCACGACGTCGTCAAGCTCCGGCACGGCCGGATCGACGACGGCGCGCTGCGGTTCTCGCGGCGGGGACGGGCGGGAGCGGGCAGACTGGGCCCATGAAGCTCGGTACTCCGCCCGCCCGGGGCCGCTGACATGCACTCCGCGGGACTCGTGCTGCACCCTCGCCGCGACTCCGCGGCCGCCGTCGAAGCCGTGCTCGGCTGGGCCGGGAACCGGGGCATCGAGGTCCTCGGCATCGCCGACGAGATCGTCCGGCTGAACTGCGCCGCGGTCGGCGTGACGCCCGAGGAGCTCGGGCGCCGCGCCGACCTGGTGGTCAGCCTGGGCGGCGACGGCACGATGCTGCGGGCCATGCGGCTGGCCGACGGCCAGCGCGCGCCGGTGCTCGGGGTGAACCTCGGCAAGCTCGGCTTCCTCGCCGAGGTCGACGTCCCCGACCTGCCCGGCGCACTGTCGGCCATCGACGGCCACGAGTTCACCGTGGAGCCGCGGCTGGCCGTGGACGCCGTGCTGCAGGGACGGAAGATCACGGCGTTCAACGACATCGCGGTGGTGCGCGTGCCCGGTGACGGCAGCGCGGTGGTCGCCGTGCGGGTCGGCGGCCAGCCGTTCGTGAGCTACTCGGCCGACGCGGTGGTGGTGGCGACCCCGACCGGCTCGACGGCGTACAGCTTCTCGGCGGGCGGCCCGATCACCAGCCCGGCGGTGGAGGCGCTGCTGGTGACGCCGGCGGCGCCGCATTCGGCGTACAGCCGGGGCGTGGTGCTTTCGGTGCACGACGAGGTCACCCTGGAGCTGCTGCCGACCAGCGGCCGGCTGGCGGTGGAGGTCGACGGCCAGGTCGAGGGGTACGTCTCCGCCGGCGACCGGCTCGACCTGCGTGGCCGGCCGAGCGCGGCCCGGGTGGTCCGGCTCGGCATGACGACGTTCTACCAGCGGGCGCGGCGCAAGCTGCGGCTGACCGACTCGGCGGAAATCCCCCAGGACGGCGACCACTGACGTGTCCTGCGTCACAGCGCGGGCGCGTCGGCGATGGTCACGGAAAGGTCACGGGTAGCGTCCGCGGCTGCGCCTGAACCAGCCGAACCGTCCCGGAGTGTCTTTCCACATGCTGTGTCCCGCACCCGTCCGTCCCCGCCTGCGCGCCCGCCTGCTCGTCCCGGGAGCCCTCGCCGCTTTCGCCGGCGCCGTCGTGCTCCTGACCGTGCTGCACGTCGACCGGCGCCTGGCCCCGCTCGACCCGGTGAGCACCATGCTCAGCGACTACGCGCTGAGCCCGGGCCGGGGGTTGTGGGACGGCTCGCTGCTGCTCACCAGCACGGGGTCGGCCTTACTGCTGGTGGCGCTCTGCCGCCGTGGCCTGCTGGCGAACCCGGCGCTGGTGGCGGCGAAGGTGCTGTGGTGCGTCAGCCTGCTGGCGGTGGCGGTGTTCGCGAAGGACCCGCAGGGCGGCGCGGTCACGGCGACGGGCAAGATCCACCTCTACGCCTCGGCGGTGACGTGCTTGAGCCTGCCGGTGGTCGGCTGGGCCCTGGGCCGCCGCCACCGCGACGACCCGCGCTGGCGGCGGTTCGCGACCTGGTCCCGGCGGCTGGCGCTGGCGGCGATCCCGTTCTACCTGCCGTTCATCGTCCCGTTCGCGGTGAACGTCGTCCTGGGCGGCCACCTGCCGACGGTGGCGACCGGCCTGGTCGAGCGGCTGATGATGGTGCTGGAGATCGCGTTGCTGGGCGTGCTGGGGTACTGGGCGCACCGGGCGATGCCGACCGGGGTCCGGTTCCGGCCTCGCGCTCAGGTGTCGCCCGCCTGACCCGGGCCGCCCTCCTCGCCCGGCTGGTCGCGGGTGCGGTGCAGCAGCCAGTCGCTCGCCGTCCGGATGAGCGCGTACCGCACCGCTCCCGTCCGGCCGTGGAGGGTGAACAGGATCCGCTTCTCCGTCCGGTCGTGTTCGTCCCACCAGCCCGTGTCGGCGATCTTCTTCGTCTCGTCCTCGTAGGCGAGGTGGTCGAGCGCGTGGTCCGGCACCGCGACCGCCAGCCGGTTCGTGCCCGCGTCCGGCGGGAGGCCGCGCGGGACGGCCCACGAGCGCAGCACCCCCGCCTCCTCCAGGCGCAGGTCGAAGTGGTGCCGGGGACGCCAGTGCTCGTGCAGCACGAACGCCGGTCGCCGATCGGTCACGCCCTTCACCATGCCAGAGGGCGGCCCGGCTAGGTTGGACCCGCACACGGGGAAACCAGGGAGGCCGCGGTGAACGTCGCCGGTGGGGTGCTGCCGGTCGCGGCCGGGATCGCCCTCGTCGTGTTCGCCGTGCGGCTGGCGCGCGAACCGCGGCGGCTCGGCAACGCCGTCTGGCTCGGGGTGGCGCTGCTGCTGACCGCGCTGTGGCTGCTGCGCGCGGCCCTGCACCTCGAATGGCTGACGCCGCTGCTGCTCGGCGTGCTCGCTGTGCTGGCGGTGCTCGTCGCCCTCGGGCTGCCGGTCGCCCTGGTCGTCAACGGCGTGCGGATGTGGCGGCGGGAAGGGCGCAGCGCCGGGAACCTGCTGTCGCTCGGCCTGGGCGCCGGGCTCGTCGGGCTGGAGGCGTTGTTCTTCGTCCCGCTCGGCCGGTGGGGCTCGGCGCTGGTGGCCATCGCGGCCGTGCTTGCCTGCTATTTCGGGTTCCTGTTCCTGTCGCTGCTGATCTACTCGGTGGTGTACGGCCGGCTCGGCCGCCGCAGCGGGTTCGACGCGATCATCGTGCTCGGCTGCGGCCTGGCCGGCGAGCGCGTGCCGCCGCTGCTCGCCGGGCGCCTCGACCGCGCGATCCGCCTCGCCGGGCGGGAGGCGGCCCCGCCCCTGCTGGTCGTTTCCGGCGGGCGGGGTCCCGGTGAGACGGTCAGCGAAGCCGAAGCGATGGACGCCTACCTGCGCGACCGCGGCGTGCCCCCGGACCGGATCCGGCGGGAGGACCAGGCCGCGACGACCGAGGAGAACCTCCGCTTCTCGGCCGCCCTGCTCCCCGCGGACGCCCGCCGGGTGGTGGCGGTGACGAGCAACTACCACGTGTTCCGGACGGCGGTGGAGTGCCGCCGGCTGGGCCTGCCGTTCCACGCGACGGGCTCACCGACGGCCCGGTACTTCCTGCCGAGCGCGCTGCTGCGCGAGTTCGCGGCCCTGATCCTGTACTACCGCCGGACGACGATCGCCGCGTGTGTGGTGATCATCGGGACGGGTTTGGCGCTGACGATCTTCGCCTAACCCGGCCGCAGGATCGAGCACGCGCGGGCCACGCCGTCCTCGGCGCGCAGGCGTGCGCCGACGTACTGGGCGCCGCGCCGGAACAGCGGGTTCTCCGTCAGCTCGCGCAGGCGGGCGGTCAGCGTGCCGGCGTCGAGCTGGTTCAGGGGCAGCGGTTTCGGGCCCGCGCTCAGCCGCGACACCCGTTCGCCCCAGTAAGGCTGGTCGGAGAAGACCGGGCAGACCAGGGTGGGCACCCCGGCCCGCAGCCCGGCCGCGGTGGTGCCGGCGCCGCCGTGGTGGACGACGGCGGCGGTGCGCGGGAACAGCCACTCGTGCGGCACGTCCCCGGCGACCAGCACGTCGTCGTCGTCGACCCCGGCGCCGAGGACGCCGCGCAGGCCGGCCCGGCGCAACGCCGTCCGGACGACGTCGAAGGTGCGTTCGGCGGCGGCGGGCTGCAGGCTGCCGAAGCCGACGTACACCGGCGGTGGCCCGGCGGCGAGGAAGTCGCGCAGCCGCGGGTCCGGAGGCGGGCCGGCGGTGTCGAGGAACCAGTAGCCGGTGACGTGCACGCGGCCGGGCCAGTCGGGCGGCTGCGGCACGACGGCGTCGGAGAAGGCGCACAGCACGGCCGAACGCCGCCGCGGCCCGCGTCGCCCGGCCGGGGGCAGGCCGAGCGTTCCGACGCGCCAGCGGTCGATTCCGGGGCGCAGGACCTGCCAGGCGAGGGTGTCGACGGCGGCGAAGCTGAGCTGGCGGCCCCAGGGGCCGAGCCGGGCGGCGTGCGGGAGGAGGGGGTGTGCGAAGGCCCGCGTCGACACGCTGGGCTGGTAGTGCAGTTCGGCATCGGGGACGCCGAGGTGGGCGCCCAGGTGCGCGCCGAGGAAGCCGAGCGAGGGCGCGAGCACCAGATCGGCCCCGCGGGCCCCGGCGTGGACGTCGGCGAGGAGCCGGTCGAGGACGGGCCGCAGCACATCGCGAAGCCCGGAGAGGAAGGCGAGCCGGTTCCGGCCCGAGGTCCACGCCTGCCCGGCAGCCGAGCCGAGAAGGGCACCGGGATCGGCCGAGAGCGGCGAGAAGCCGAGGTGACGCGACTCGACAAGCGAGCGAAAGGCCGGCGCGGCAAGCACCCGGACCCGCTCACCCCCGGCGGCCAGCCCGGCGCCGAGGGCGACACAGGGTTGAACGTCCCCTCGCGACCCGGGCGCGACGATGACGACCAGGCGGCTCACCTTCTGGCCGCCGTCAAGCGGTACCTCAACCGGAACGGCAGGCTCGCCAATACCGCCGCGACCCGGGCGTCCGTGCCCACCAGGTACCGCGGCGCCGGCCGGCGGGCCACCAACGCCCGGACCACCGCCTCCGCCGCCCGGCGGGGTGGCACTCCCGTCCGCTCCGATCTCGCCGCGCTGCGCTCCGCGGCCGCCAGCTGGTCGCCGTAGCGCTCCAGTGCTGCCGGGGACAAGGCCGCGCGGACCTCCTCCGCCGCCGCGCGGGCGCGGGGCCAGATCGCCGTCGTCACCGCGCCCGGCTCGACCAGGACCACGTGGATGCCCTCGGGGGCCAGCTCCGCGCGCAGGCTGTCCGTCAAGCCGACCAGTGCGAACTTCGCCGTGTGGTACGGGCCCACCATCGGGCCCGCTATCCGGCCGCCGATCGAGCCGAGCGTCACCACCCGGGCCGACTCCGCGCGCCGCAGGGCCGGGAGCATCGCGCGGGTCACCGCCAGCTGGCCCGTCACGTTCACCTCCAGCTGCTCCCGGAACGCCGCCAGCGGCACGTGCTCGAGGGGGCCCGGCCGGGCCAGGCCCGCGTTGTTCACCAAGCCGCGCAACGGTCCCGCCGCCGCGACCCGCTCCCCGCACGCCTCGATCGACTCCGCGTCGCGCAGGTCCATCCGCAGCACCGTGACCGCTTCGCCGTACGCGCGCTCGAGATCCGCTTCGTCCGCGTCGGTGCGTACGCTCGCCCACACGTGCGCGCCCCGCCGGACCAGCTCCGCCACGCAGGCGCGGCCGATGCCGCCCGCCGCTCCGGTGACCACATAGGACGGTTTCACGACGCCACCACCGCCAGCATCCGGGACCACGTCTTGTGCAGCTGCTCCTGCCAGTACGCCCACTGGTGGGTGCCCGGCCCGTACAGGTCCACCGTCGCCGGCACGCCGAGGTCGCGCAGGCGGCCGGCCATCGCCGTCGTCTGGGCGCCGCACAGGAACTCCAGGAGCATCGCGCCGGGGAGCACGTCGATCGGGAGCTTCGCGTCGAGCGGTCCCGGCAGCCCGTTGCCCGCCGAGAGGTACAGCTCGGTGCCGCGCAGGCGGTCCGCGTTCACCAGCGGGTCGTGCGCCGCCCAGCGGGCCGCCTCGCGCCGCCGGTCGCCCCACAGGGCCTCGGGGTCGAGGCGGGCCGACGTCACGATCGCGCCGGTCAGCAGCTCGCCGGCCGGCCCCGTCGGGTTGACGTTGCCGCTGAAGGACGCCGCGTAGCGGAACACGCCCGGGCGCCGCGCGGCGAGCTCGATCGCGCCGTAGCCGCCGAGGGACAGGCCGGCCGCGGCGCGCCGCCCGTTCCCGCGGTAGCCGCGGTCGACCAGCTGCGGCAGTTCGACGGCGGTGAACGTCTCCCACTGGTTGAGCGCGACGTCCTTGCCGTAGTTCCACCAGTCGCTGAAGAACCCCGCCGGCCCCGAGCCGGGCATCACGACCAGGACCCCGGCGTCGTCGGCCAGCCGCCGGACGTCGGTGTTCGCGCTCCAGCCCCGGTAGTCCTGCAGCCGGGTTTCGCCGGCGAGCAGGTAGACCGCCGGCCACGTCCGGTCCGGCTCGGCCGCCCAGGCCCGCGGCAGGATCAGCCGGACCATCGCGTACGCCCCGACGCCGGTCGAGCGCACGGTCAGGTCGAGCACCCGCCCGTCACCGTCCACAGTGGTCTCGGCGACGACGTGCGACCCGTCGTCCGCCCGCGCGTCCGGCACCGCCGCCGCGGCCGGCGTGCCGGGCAGCGTGCCCGCCACGGCCACCAGCACCATGCACCACCTCGCCACCAGGCGCATGCGTTTCCTTTCCCGTTCACGAAAATTCCGAAGAAGTGCGGCCAAGTTAGCGGAAACCCGTCCGGAACCGCAATTGTCCTGTCCACGATGCGGGCGGACAATGTGAATGACAGGAAAACAAACTCCCCCGCCCGGGTGAGTCGCCGGTCGCGGAGCGTGGCCAATCTCGGACGCCCGTGCCACTCCGCCGTCCCGAACTCGCCAGTAACCAGGGAGTCCGCAGGTCACCGCCCGTACACGAAGATGTTTACGCCGGCTTGAGGTGCTTCCGGTAACCGATTACCGACCGGTAGCCTTCCCCGTGCCGCCGGGTCCGCATCCTCCCGGCGAAGGGTTCCAGCGCCGGGACCGCACCTCCCCCGAGAATGCTCCCGGAAGGGTCCCCCATGCCTGCCCGAATTCGTTTCTCCCCAGCTCGCGCCGCCGTCCTCCTGATCGCCGCGGCCGCGGTGACGACCATTTCCCCGGCCGGACGGGCCGCACCGGCCATCCGCGCCGCGGCCACGACCCCGGTTCCCGGACCGCCCGCGGTACCTCCCGCCGCCCTGCTCCCCCCCGAAGCGATACCCGGGCGCCCCGCGACCCGCGCCGTGTTCGACATCGCCACCGCACTGTCCACTTCGGACAGAATGGACGGCACGGCGTGCGCCGACGTCGTCCACGGGCGGCTGCTGCGCGCCGGCACCGGGCAGGGCTTCCAGACGACGGTCGCGGGCGGCCAGGTGTCCGAGCTGGTCGCCCGCACCCCGCACCCGCCCGACCTCGCCGCCTGGACCGCCCAGGCCCGCCGCTGCGGCCAGGTCACCGTCGACGACCAGGACCTGCCGGCGGTTTCGACCACGACCGTCACGGCCCCGCCGGCCGTTCCCGGCGCGCAAACCCTGTCCTACCAGCAGGTCCTGACCCTGCCCGGCCAGCCGGCCGCGGTGCCGGGCCTGCGCCTGCGCACCGTCGCCATCGCCGCCGGCGACGTGCTCGTTCTGCTCCGCGACGCCGGCCCGACCGGCCTCGACCTCGACACCCTGGCCGTCGCCGCGTGGCAGCACGCGGCCCCGCGGCTCGGCCGCTGACCTCGCAAGGAGAAAACCCATGTCCCCGAACGCTTTGGGCGGCGACACCCTGACCGCGTGCCTGCGCCACTGGGCGGCGGCCACCCCCGACGCCCCCGCTCTCACCTTCGCCGACTTCGCCACTGACCGCGCCGGGCGGCGGCGCACCCTGACCTGGCGGCAGCTGGCCGGCCGCGTCGACGCCGCCGCGGCCGCGCTGCCGGTGTCACCGGGCGACCGCGTCGCCGTGCTCGCCCCGCAGGGCCCCGGCTACGTCGTCGGCTTCCTGGCCGCGATCGCCGCGGGCGCGATCGCGGTGCCGCTGTTCGACCCCGGCCTGCCCGGCCACGCGGGCCGGCTCGCCGCCGTCCTCGCCGACTGCGCTCCCACCGCCGTCGTCACCGACACCGCCGCGCAGGCGGCCGTCGAAGCGTTCCTCGGCGACGACGTCCCGGTCGTCGCGGTGGACCGCCCGGGCCCGGCCCGGTCGTGGCCCGCGCCGCAGGCGGCGCCGGACGACGTCGCGTACCTGCAGTACACCTCCGGTTCGACCCGCAGCCCGGCCGGGGTGGTGCTGACCCACGCGAACGTGCTGGCCAACGTCACCCAGGCCGTCCGGGGCCTCGGCCTCGACCCGGCGGCCGCCACCACGGTCTCGTGGCTGCCGCTGTTCCACGACATGGGCCTCGTCCTCGGCCTGATCACGCCCCTGGCGCTGGGCCTGCGCTCGGTGCTGATGGACCCGCTGGCCTTCATCGAGCGCCCGGTCCGCTGGCTGGAACTGCTCGGCGACCACGCCGGCAGCTGGAGCGCGGCGCCGAACTTCGCCTTCCACTACTGCGCGAGCCGGATCCGCGACGCCGACCGCGCCCGGCTGCGGCTCGGCCGCGTCGCCGCGATCGTCAACGGCGCCGAGCCGATCAACCCGGACGTCCTCGACCGCTTCCACACCGCCTTCGCCGCCGCCGGGTACCGGCCGGAGATGACCCGCCCGGCGTACGGACTGGCCGAGGCGACCGTCTTCGTCACCACCGGCCCGGCCGCGGTCCCGCGCGTCACGACGTTCGACCGCGACGCCCTCGGCACGGGCACCGCACGCCCGGCCGCCGACGGCGTCCGGCTGGTCGCCTGCGGCACCCCCGCCGGGCAGCTCGTCGCGCTGGTCGACCCGGAAACCGCCGTCGCGCTCCCGGACGGCTCGGTCGGCGAAATCTGGGTGCAGGGCCCCAACGTCGGCGCCGGGTACTGGCGGAAACCCCTGGAGAGCACGGAAACCTTCGGCGCGCGGGCGGCCGGCGGCCGGCCCGCGGGGCCGTGGCTGCGGACCGGCGACCTGGGTGTCCGGCACGACGGCGAGCTCTACATCGCGGGCCGGATCAAGGACCTGATCATCGTCGACGGGCGCAACCACTACCCGCAGGACGTCGAGGCGACCGCCGCGTCGGCCGACGCCGCCATCCGCCCCGGCAGCGTCGCCGCGTTCGCCGTCGAGGGCACCGACACCGAGTCCGTGGTGGTGATCGCCGAACATCGGACCCACGCGGACCTGACCGAACCCGCCGAGCGCGCCCTCGCCGCCGCGATCCGGCGGCTGGTCTCCGACGCGCACGGGCTCGCGCTGCGGGACGTCCTGCTCGTCCCGCCCGGGCGGGTCCCGCGCACCTCCAGCGGCAAGATCGCGCGCGCCGCCTGCCGCGACCGCTACCTCGCCGGCGACTACGGAAAGGCCTTGGCGCGATGAGCGACCCGACGACCGACATCCTGCGCCGCTGGCTCCTGGACACCGTCGCCGAGCACACCGGCGTCCGGGCCGAACCCGGCCACCCGCTCGGCGACTACGGCCTGTCCTCCCGCCAGGCCGTCGGCATCGCCGCCGACCTCGAGGAACGGCTCGGCCGTCGGCTGCCCGCAACGCTGCTGTGGGAGAGCCCGACGATCGACCACCTCGTCCGCAGCCTGACCGGCACCGAGGAGCCCGACGTCCCGCGGAGCACGGACCGCCGCCGGACCGACCCGGTCGCCGTCGTCGGCGTCGGCTGCCGCTTCCCCGGCGCGGACGGGCCCGACGAGTTCTGGGCGCTGCTTCGCGACGGGCGGGACGCCGTCCGGACCGCCCCGCCGGGCCGCTGGGACGCCGCCGCGGCGCCGGTGCTCGGCGGATTCCTCGACGACGTGGCCGGGTTCGACGCCGGGCACTTCGGCATCACCCCGCGCGAGGCGGCGACGATGGACCCGCAGCAGCGGATGCTCCTGGAGGTCACCTGGGCGGCGCTGGAAGACGCCGGGATCGCGCCGGCGTCGCTGCGCGGCAGCCGGACCGGGGTGTTCACCGGGATCGCCACCCACGACTACGGCCACCTGACGATGACCGGCGGCGAGCCGGACCTGTGGACGGCGACCGGCGCGGCGGGCAGCATCGCGGCCAACCGGCTGTCCTACGTCTACGACCTGCGCGGGCCGAGCATGGCGGTGGACACGGCGTGCTCGTCTTCGCTGGTGGCGGTGCACCACGCGGTCCGCGCGCTGCGCGACGGCGACGCGGACCTGGCGCTGGCGGCCGGGGTCAACCTGATGCTGCTGCCGGGCCCGACGGCGGCGTTCGCGGCGGCCGGGCTGCTCGCCGGCGACGGCCGCTGCAAGACGTTCTCGGCGGGCGCCGACGGCATCGCGCGTGCCGAGGGCTGCGGCGTCGTGGTCCTGAAACGCCTGACGGACGCCGAATACGACGGCGACCGGGTGCTCGCGGTGATCCGCGCCTCGGCGGTCAACTCCGACGGCCGGTCGAACGGCCTGGCGGCGCCGAACCCCGGAGCCCAGCAGGCGATGCTGCGCGAGGCGTACCGGGGCCTCGATCCGTCCACAGTAGACTACGTGGAGGCGCACGGGACGGGCACGCTGCTCGGCGACCCGATCGAGGCCCGCGCGCTCGGCGCGGTGCTGGGCGCGGGCCGGGTGGCGGACGCACCGCTGCTGATCGGCTCGGTGAAGACGAACATCGCGCACGCGGAGGCTGCGGCGGGGATCGCCGGGCTGATCAAGGTGGTCCTGGCGATGAAGCACGGTTCGCTGCCCCCGCAGCTGCACTTCACGGCACCGAACCCGCACATTTCCTTCGACGAGCTGAGGTTGAGGGTGGTGACGGAGGCGACGCCGTGGCCCCGGCACAACGGCCGTGCGGTGGCCGGGGTATCGGCGTTCGGGTTCGGCGGGACGAACGCGCACGTGGTCGTCGAGGAACCGGCGGGCGGGCGACGAACGGGCGCCTCGGCGCACGACAGCGGCGGCCCGCGAACGAACGGCATTCGCCGCGCGGCCGCAACCGGCCCCGACCCGCAGCCACCCGGCAGCGCCTCGGCGCGCGGCCCTCGCGACCGGACCGCACCACCGGCCGACCTCACCCCCTCGCCGCAGAGCGGCGTCCGCATCACCGTTCTCTCCGCCCGTACCCGCGACCGGCTCGCCGAGCGAGCCGCCCAGCTGGCCGCCTGGCTCGACTCCCCCGCCGGACAAGAGAGCCCCCTGGCCGACATCACCCACACCCTCTTCCGGCGCGGCAACGGCGATCCGCACCGCGCCGCCCTCGTCGCCGAGCGGCACGAGGAGCTCGCCGGCCTGCTCCGGGCCGTCGCCGCCGGGGCCGAGCCGCTGCCCGCCGGGGCCGTCACCGGTGCCGCCGCGGGCGGGGACGGGCCCGTCTTCGTCTTCTCCGGGCACGGCTCCCAGTGGCCCGGGATGGGCCGGCGGCTCCTGGCCGCCGAACCCGCGTTCGCCGCGCAGGTCGACAAGCTCGGGGATCCCTTCACCGAGCACACCGGACGCTCCCTGCGCGCGCTGCTCACCGGCGGCACGCCCCGCTCGCTCGCCGAGACGCAGCTCGCGATCTTCGGGATGCAGGTCGCGCTCGCCGCGCGGTGGGAGGCGCTCGGGGTGCGGCCCGCCGCCATGCTCGGGCACTCGCTCGGGTCCGCGGCCGCCGCCGTCGTGGGCGGGGTGCTGACCGCCGACGAGGCCGTCCACCTGGTCGCCACCCGGGCGCGGCTGCTCGGCACCATCGGCGAAGGCGGCGCGATGGCCGCCGTCGAGCTGACGCCCGGCGAACTCGCCGCCCACCCGGGCGTCGAACTCGCCGTCGACTCCGCACCCGGGCAGCTGACCGTCGCCGGGGACGCGGCCGTGCTCGACGCCCTCGTCGCGGAGCTCACCGCCGCCGGGCGGAGCGCGCGGCGGCTGCCGGTCGGCGTCGCCGGGCACTCGGCCGGGGTCGAGCCCGTCCTCGGCGCCCTGCGCGACGCCCTCGCCGAGCTCGGCGGGCGCCGGCCGCTGGTGCCCTGGTACGACACGGTCCTGACCGATCCGCGCGAGCTGCCGGACTTCGACGGCGGCTACTGGGCCGCCCACCTGCGCCGCCCGGTGCGGTTCCGGCAGGCCGTCACCGCCGCGGCCGCGGACGGCCACCGCGTGTTCGTCGAGGTCTCGCCGCACCCGATCCTGCGGGGTTCGCTCGCCCGGACGCTCGAAGCCGCGGGGCTCGCCGACGCCGTCGTGACCGGCACCGTGCGCCGCGGCCAGGACGAGGTCCGCGCGTTCGGCGCGGCGGCGGGGACGCTGTACTGCGCCGGCACCCGGATCACCCTCACCACCCCGGACGACGGCGCGCGGCTCGCCGACGTCCCCCCGATGCCCTGGCGCCACGAGCGGCACTGGTACACCGGAACCGGGCCGCACACCGAGGAGCCGCGGCCCGTCACGCCACCGGCCCGCGCCACCGGGGCCGACCGGCTCACCGAGATCGTCGCGGCGATCATGGGCCTGTCCCCCGACCGCCTCGACCCCGGCACCCCGCTGGTCGACCTGGGGCTGGACTCCCTGATGGCGAACCGGATCCGCGAAGCCGTCCGCCGGGAGCTGGGCACCGAACCCGACACCGCCGCCGTCCTGCGCGGCGCCACCCTCGCCGACCTCAACCGCGACCTCGCGCCCCGCGGCCGGGCCTGGGACGCGGCCGACCGCCTCGTCCTGCGGCTCTGGCGCGAGCACACCGGTACCGACGCGGGCGGGACGCACGCCCGGCTGACCGCCTGCGCAGACCCGGAGCACCTGGCCCGGCTGCTCGCCGACGGCCTCACCACCGAGCTCGACACCCCGATCGGGCCGGCCGAGCTGCTGGCGCACGACTCCCTCGCCGCCATCGCCGACGCCGCCCGGGCCGTGCTCGACACCCGGGAAGAACGCGGACCCGTGCACGTCCTGAAGGCGGGCGACGCCGGGACCGTGCCGCTGCTGCTGTTCCACCCCGGCGGCAGCACCTGCACCGTCTACCGGCCGCTGCTGGACCGGCTGCCCGCCGGTGTCCCCTGCGTCGGCTTCGAACGCGTGCCGGGGGGCACCATCGAGGAGCGCGTCGACCGGCTGCTGCCGCTGGTCCGGGCCCGCCGGCCGCACGGGCCGTACCGGCTCGCCGGCTGGTCGTTCGGGGGCGCCCTCGCCTACGGCGTCGCCACGCGGCTCGCGGACGAAGGCGAACCGGTCGAACTCGTCGCCCTGATCGACACGATGCTGCCGCTGCCGGAACCGGACCTCGACCCGCGGGCGTCGTCGGCCCGCCGGTTCCTGCGGTTCACCGGCTACGTCGAAGGCACCTACGGCCGGACCGTCCGGCTCGCCCACGACGAACTCGCGCCGCTGCCCGAAGAGGAGCAGATCGACCTCACCATGCGGCGGGTCGCCGAGGCCGGGCTGCTGAGCCCGGGCGTGCTGCGCCACCAGCAGCAGTCCTTCGAGGACACCTTGGCGGCGGAACGCGGGACACCGCGGCCCTACGACGGCCGGGTGGTGCTGTACCGGGCGACCGAGCCGTACGCGGCCGGGCTCGCGATGGAACCGCGCTACTCCCGCACCGACCCCGCGGCCGGGTGGGCTGACCTGTGCCCGTGGCTGGAGATCGTGCCGGTGGCCGCGCACCACCTCTCGGTGGTCGACCCGCCGCACGTCGACGTCGTCGCGCGGCACCTGGCGGGCCTGCTGTGGCCGTGACGCACGCCGGCGTCCGGGCGTGGCCATTGCTGGCCGTGCTCGGCGCCGGCCTGTTCCTGGTCGCGGTCGACGCGACGGTGCTGCACGTCGCGCTGCCCGACCTCGTCCGGCAGCTGCGGCCCGGTGCCGCCGCCCAGGTCTGGATCGTGGCGATCTACCCGCTGACCGCGGCGCCGCTGCTCCTGCCCTCGGGCACGCTCGGCGACCGCTTCGGGCGGCGCCGGGTCCTCGTCACCGGCTACGCGGTCTTCGGGGTGGCGTCGCTGGCCTGCGCGCTCGCCCCGAACGTCCCGGCCCTGCTCGCCGCCCGGGCCGCCCTCGGCGTCGGCGGCGCGCTGATCATGCCGGTGACGATGTCGCTGCTGCGCGAGCTGTTCCCCGACCGGCAACGCCGGCGCACGGCCATCGCGGTGTGCAGCGGCATCGCCGGCACGGGCTCGGTGTTCGGCCCGGTGCTCGGCGGGGTGCTCGTCGAAACGTGGGGCTGGCGGGCGACCTTCCTGGTCAACCCGCCGGTGATCCTCGCCGCCGTGGTGGCGGCGCTGCGGTGGCTCCCGCGGACCCCGCCCGGCCGCGGGCCGTGGGACGCGCTCAGCGCCGGGCTCGCGGCCGGCGGCGTGCTCGGGATCGCCTTCGCCGCCGGGCCGTCGGGGGGCGGCCTGGCGGCGGGTGCGGCGGGCGGCGTCCTGCTCGCGCTGTTCGTGCGCCGCCAGCGGCGGGCGGCCGTGCCCCTGCTGGACCTGGCCCTGTTCCGCCGGCCGGGCGTGCCGGGCGCGGCCGGTGGGGTGCTGCTGGTGATGAGCACGCTGGTCGGGCTCGGCCTGCTGCTCGCCCAGTACCTGCAGGTGGTGCTCGGCCTCTCCCCGACGGCCGCGGCGGCGCGGCTGCTGCTCGTGCTCGGGGCGTCGGCGGTGGGCAGCGTCGTCGCCCCGGCGCTGCTGGCGCGGTTCGGCAACGTGGAGGTCCGCACGGCGGGGTTCGCCCTGGCCGCGGCCGCCCTCGGCCTGCCCGCGGCGGGCGCGTTGACGTCGCCGTGGTGGCTCGGGGTCGCGCTGGTGGGTTCGGGCTTCGGCATGGCGCTCGCGCTCACGTCGAGCACGGACACGCTGCTGTCCGCCGCGCCCGCCGGCCGGGCGGGCGGCGCGGCCGCGGTCGAGAAGACCGGCTACGAGCTGGGCGCGGGCCTGGGCACGACGGCGTTCGGCGCGCTGGCCGCCGCCGTCTACGCGGCGCATCTGGTGGTGCCGCCGGGCGTGCCGGACGCGGCGAAACGGCTGGCGACGGCCGGTCCGGCGCAGGCGGAAGCGGCGTCGCACGGCCTGGCGTCGGCCCCCGAGCTCCTGGCCGCGGCCCGGGCGGCCTGCACGGTGAGCGTCCAGGTGGCCGCGGCCGTCGCCTGCGGGTTGTTCGTGCTGGCCACAGCAGGGTCACTCAGTGGCCGCCGTATAGATCGTTATACGGTCAGAAGTGCTCGCGGTCCGCTTCCCGGGCCACGACTTCGGCGCGGTCCGCGAGCCGTTCGAGACCGCGCAGCGGCTGCCGCATCCGGTGGTTGCCCCGCAGCCGGCCGGCGTTGCGATCCAGGAAAGCCCAGTAGCCCGCCGTGAACGGGCACGCGTCCGGCCCGGTCCGCTTCTTCGGGTCGAACACGCAGCCCCCGCAGTGATCGCTCATCCGGTTGATGTAGGCACCCCCGGCGGCGTACGGCTTGGTCGCCACGGCTCCCCCGTCGGCGTACTGGCTCATGCCGATCACGTTCGCCGGCATCACCCAGGGGAACCCGTCGACGAAGGCGGTGGCGAACCAGCGCGTCAGCGCGGCCGGGTCGTAGCCGCGCTGGAGCCCGTGGTTGCCGAGCACCATGAGGCGTTCGATGTGGTGGGCGTAGCCGCGGTCGCGGACGCCGGCCAGCGCGGTGCGCAGGCACGCCGCCTCGACCGCGTCGGCATCCAGCATCCGCCACCACTCCGGCAGCTCGCGGTGCGCCTGCAGGGCGTTGCGGCGCAGATACTCCGGCCCGGCGTGCCAGTACCAGTGCCACACCCACTCGCGCCAGCCCAGCACCTGCCGGACGAACCCCTCGACGCTGCTCAGCGGCGCGTCGCCGGCCCGGTACCGCGCCTCGGCCTGCCGCACGACCTCGCGGGGGTCGAGCAGGCCCAGGTTGAGCGGCACCGAGAGCAGCGCGTGCGCCATCGCCCAGTCGTGGGTGAGCATCGCGTCCTGGTGCGGGCCGAACGCGGGCAGGCGGTGGTCGAGGAAGCGGCGCAGCGCCCGCTTGGCCTCGTCGTGTCCGACGGCGAACCGGCGCGGCCCGTCCACACCGACCGGGTGAATCTCCCCGGCGCGCTCAGCCGCGTCGAGTTCGGCGCGGACCCGCTCGTCGATCTCGTTCTCCCGCGGGTGCCACGGCGCCGGGACGTCGAGCCGGACCGTCTTCGGCGGTGGCCGCCGGTTGTCGTGGTCGTAGTTCCAGTGCCCGCCTTCGGGCTCGCCGTCGGCCTCGAGCAGCACGCCGAACTTCCGGCGCTGGTCGCGGTAGAAGTCCTCCATGACGAACCGCGTGCGCCCGCCGGCCCAGGTGGCGAAGTCCTCTTTGGACAGCACGAAACCCGGCGTGGGCAGGATTTCCGTGACGACGCCTTCGTCGCGCAGCCGCCGGACGAAGGCGTCGGCCGCGTGCGACGTCGGTTCGTGCACCACCACCGGGCGCCCGAAGCGGCGCAGGCCGGTGCGGTAGTCCGGCGCGTCGATCAGGGTGGCGCGGTCGCCGAGGTCGGCGGCGAGCCGGTACAGGGCCGCCTGGACCAGGTGCAGCTTCTGCCGGTGGAACGGTTTCGCGGCGAAGGCCGCGGCCGAGCGGATCAGCAGCACTTTTCGGTGGCGGTGTTGGGGCGTGCTGTGGAAGTGCGGCCCGAGCTGGTCGGCGAACAGCCACAGCGCGGGCTCGTCTCGCATGCGCGAACGCTAACCCGCTTCCGGCGGCTGCGCAGCGTACGCCCGGAGGACCTCCGTGGTGTCGCCGAGGAACCGCGCCACCACCTCGGCCTGCCCCGCCGGCAGGCCGTCCGTCAACCGGGTGATGGCGTCGACGAGCGGCGCCAGCGCGGCCCGCACCTCGGCACGCGCCGCTTCGCTGACGACGAGGGTGATCCGCCGCCCGTCGCGGGGGTGCGGGCCGCGGCGGACGTGCCCGGCGGCCTCCAGGCGGTCGACCAGGACGGTGGCCGACGCGGACCGGATCTTCAGCGCGTGCGCGAGGTCGACGGTGCCCATCGGCCTACCGCCCGCCAGGTGCTGCAGCGCCTGCACGTCGGTCGCCCCGAGGCCGAGGCGGCGGGCCAGCGCGACCTGGACGTCGTGGGCGAGCGCGAGCAATTCCCGCAAGGCGAGGTTCACCCGGAGCGCGACGGGACGGTCTTCCACCCGGTCATTCTAAGGTAGCTAGACAAACTAGCTAGTTTTGCTACCGTGGACCGGGTGGACGTCCGAGCGATGAACGCCGAAATGACCGCGAAGCTGATCGACGCGCCCGCCGAGGCACCACCCGACGGTGGTTATGCGCTGCGGGTCGTCGAGACCCGCGGCCGCCGCAGCGGCGCTCCGCGGCGGGTGCCGCTGGCCGTCGTCGCCCACGACGGCGGCCAGTACCTCGTCTCCCCGGTCCGCGACCGCGACTGGGTGGAGAACCTGCTGGCCACGCCGGACTGCACGCTGCTCTCCGGCGGCCTCCGCGAGGAGCGGCACGCCGAGCCGGCCGGCGGTGAAGAGGCGGCCGCCGTGGTCGCCGCCTACCTGGCCGCGATGTCGGTGCCGTGGGCGGTCCGGGCGTTCCCGGTCCCCCAGGACGCGACGCCCGGGCAGATCCTCGAGCACCTGCCCGGCATGGCGGTGTTCCGCCTGTCCACCGCGGACACCCGGTGAGCGTCGCGATCGCGGGCGGCGGCCCTGGCGGGCTGCTGCTCGGCTACCTGCTCGCCCGCGCCGGGATCGACGTCACCGTCCTGGAGTCGCGATCGGACTTCGACCGCGACTTCCGCGGCGACTCCCTGCACCCCTACACCCTCGAACTGCTCGACCGCCTCGGCCTGGCCGGCGACCTCCTCGAGCTCGACCACTTCAAAGCCCGCTCGTTCCGGTTCCACACCCCGGACGGCGTCTACCGCGCCGCCGACTACGACCGCCTCCGCACCCCGTTCGCCTACGTCGCCCTGATGCCCCAGGTGCGGTTCCTCGACTTCCTCGCCGAGCGCGCGAGCGCTCTGCCGTCGTTCACCCTGCGCACCAACGCCAAGGTCACCGGGCTGCTCGAAGACGCCGCGGGCACGGTCACCGGCGTCCGCCACCGCGGCGGCGAGCTGTCGGCGTCCGTGGTCGTCGGGGCCGACGGCCGGTTCTCCACGGTGCGGCGGCTGGCCGGGCTCGAAGCGCGGTCGCTCGGCGCCACCACCGACCTGCTCTGGTTCCGGCTGCCCCGCTCCCCCGGCGACCCGCCCGACGCCGACCTCGACCTCTACTTCGGGCGCGACGCCTACGTCGGCGTCCTCGGCGGCGTCCGCGACTGGCAGGTGGGCTACAGCCTCGAAAAGGGCTCGTACCCGGCGTTGCGCGAGCGCGGGGTCGAGCCGGTCCGGGCGTTCGTGCGCGAGCGCGTGCCGTGGCTGGCCGACCGGGCGCACCTGCTGACGGACTTCTCGCAGACGACGCTGCTGTCGGTGGACATCTCGCGCGTGGACCGCTGGCACCGGCCGGGGCTGCTGCTGCTCGGCGACGCCGCGCACGTCATCTCCCCGGTCGGCGGCAACGGCATCCTGATGGCCGTGCAGGACGCCGTCGCCGCGGCGAACCGGCTGGTCCCGGCCTTACGCCGCGGCGGCGTCACCCCGGCGGACCTGGCCGGCGTCCAGGCCGACCGGATCCGGGCGATCGAGCGGGTGCAGGCCGACCAGGTGCGGGTCGAGCGGCGGGCGGCCGCCGCCCGGGCCCGCGGCCGCGGCACCGCGCCCCCGAAGCTGCTCAAGTACCTGTTCGCCCTGCCCGGCGTGCGCACCCGCGGCGCGCGCGGCAACGCCTACGGGCCGTTCCCGCCTCAGCTGGAGGAGTCCCTCTTGTCGTCGTAGGAGCTCCAGCCGCCCTGCCCTTCGGCCGCTTCGACGTCGGCGTCGGCGGACGCGGCGTGGGTCATCGCGGCGATCGTGCGCTCGAGGCCCTGCTGGACCTCGTCGCCGTCGGCCTCGCGGACGCTGTGCAGCGTGACGGTGATTTCCGAGGTCGCCGGGCTGTCCTCGCGGATGCGCAGTTCGCCGTGGTAGTCGTCGGGGCCTTCGGCGCCCCACTTCAGCGACCTCGTGCCCGGGTCGGTGTGCAGCCACGCCTCGCTCGCGACTCGGTGGCCGTGCACCTCGGCCTCGACGTGGACGGTGTCCCCGTCCTTCGGCTCGGCGACCTTCATCTCCGGGAAGTAGCGCGGCAGGTTCTCCGGGTGGCTCAGGAACGCGAACAGCTCGTCGGCGGGGATGTCGGCGGTCGCGGTGTGGCGGTACTCGGTCATCGTCTCACTCCTGCTCGGCGGTCCGTTTCGTGCCCGGTTACCCCTGATGCGGTGCATTAAAAGGGCACGTGCGGGGAACTCCGGAGGTATGACGGCCACCGAACCCGAGACCCGGGTGCCGAAGCGGGGTCCCGCCCCCGTCCAGGGCATGGGCATGCTGATCGGCCTGCTGTTCCTCGTGCTCGCCGCGCTGGAGCTGATGACGGGAGCGGCCGCCGGCGGCGGTCCGCGTACGCTCTTCGGCGGCTTGGCCGTGTCCGGGACGTGGGCGCTGGTGCACCTGCTGACCGGCGCCGTCGCGGTGTTCTGCACCCGGTCGCCGCGCTGGGCCGCCCGGTTCCTCCTCGTCGCCGGCGCCTGCTACGCCGTCGTGGGGCTGGCCGGGCTGCTCCCGCTGCCGTCCGCGGTCACCGACACGTTGCCGGTGAACACCGCGGGCGTCTGCCTCGACCTGGCGCTCGGAACCGCGATGCTCATTCTCGGCTGGGGCTGGCTCCGGCGCGGACCGGCACGGCGCCGCTGAGGACGCCGTCCCGCGGCCGGAACCGCACCAGCAACGCCGTGACCAGGACCGCGAGCCCGAAGAGGACATAGCCGTTGCCGGTGAGCTGCTGGCCGAAGTTCCAGTGCCGTTCCACTTCGCCGCCGCGCGGCCACCACCACTGCGGCCCGGCGACGAACAGCACCGCGCCGGCCCCGGCCAAGGCCGCCGGCCCGCGCCGCCGCGTCCGGCGGGCCAGCTCCGCCCAGCCGAGCAGGACGACCACCGCCCAGACCCAGTGGTGCGTCCACGAAATCGGCGAGACGAGCAGGCCGCCGACGGCGTTCAGGCCGAGCGCGAGCGTCGTCTCCCCCGCGTTCAGCGCACGCCGCATCCCCCACACCGTCAGCAGGAGCACCACCGCGACCAGCGGCAGCCACCACGCCGTCCGCGCCTGGACCGGCACCCCGGCCCGGGCGAGCAGGCCCAGCAGCGACTGGTCGCCGGCGTAGGTCGGCTCGCCGACGCGGCCGGTGTCCCAGAGCGCGCCCGTCCAGTACCGCACCGAATCCGCGCCGGCGAGCAGGAAGCCCAGCGCCGTCGCGGCCAGGAACGTCACGGCGGCGGTCAGCGCGGCCCGGGTGTCCCGGCGCAGCAGGAAGTACAGCAGGAACACGGCCGGGGTCAGCTTCACCGCGGCGGCGAGGCCGATCAGCAGGCCACGCGGCCGGCGCGGGGTCTCGACCAGGACGTCGAGCACGACGAGCGCCAGCAGCAGCAGGTCGATCTGGCCGGCGTAGAAGGTGCGCAGCACCGGCTCCAGGACTTCGGCGGCCAGCAGCAGCACCCCGACGCGCCGCCAGTCGCACCGCACCCCGAGCGCCCGCAGCACGGTCACCAGGACCACGGCCAGCAGCCCGAGCGTGAGCAGGGTGAGCGCGAGGCAGGCGGCCCAGTACGGCAGCAGCGCCAGCGGGGCCAGGACGATCGCCGCGAACGGCGGGTAGGTGAACAGCAGCGACTGGCCGTCGCCGGTCGGCGGCAGCGTGCCGTAGAGCGCCTGGCCGTGCAGCAGGGCCGCCGAGCCGAGCCGGTAGACGTCCAGGTCGACCCGGTAGGCCGGGAACCGCCACCGGCCGCCGTTGTAGGACACGAGCAACGCCACCAGCACGAGCAGCTGCGCCCCGGGCAGCACGTACCTGTTCCCCAGCTTGAACCGCACCCCTGATCCCCCTCCGGTCACCCCCCGCATTCTGTCGGGTCCCGGCCGGGGCACCATCCGGGAAACCCCCGGAAAACTCCTTGCCGCCCGTGCCACCCTGGGCGCATGGGGACTCCGGACGGCTTCGCCTACCGCGACGAGCGCGGCACGGTGACCATCACCCACCACGGCCGGCCCGCCGGGACGCTGCGCGGGGCCGCCGCCGCGCGGTTCCTGGCCGCGGTGGCGCGCGGCGACGACCAGCAGCTGCTGATGGCCCGCGTGACCGGCAACTACAAGCACGGCAACGAACGCCGCGCCCGGGAGCACCCGCGCAACCGCGGACGCTGATTCTCACGGCCGTTCGGGTCAAGCGGCACAACCGGATGGGCTAGCATCCCGTCCCGTGCCGACCTCGCCAAAAATTCACGCCAATCCCAACACCGGCTTCGCGTGGCTGAGGATGATCGGCGCGATCACCGTCATCGTCGACCACAGCATGCCGCTGCTGCACCCGCAGCGGCTGACGATCTTCCCCGCGTCCTGGCACATGTCGCCCGGCTACATCGCGCTGATGGGCTTCTTCGCGATGAGCGGCTACCAGATCCAGGACAGCTGGTCCCGTGACCCGTCGTGGTGGCGGTTCGCCGCGCGGCGGCTGCTGCGGATCATGCCGCCGCTGGTCGTGGTGCTGCTGGTGACGGTGTTCGTGCTCGGCCCGCTGGTGACGACGTGGCCGGCGCACGCCTACTGGACGCACATCCAGACCTGGCGCTACCTGGTCGGCACCACCGTGCTGTTCTACATGCAGCACGACCTGCCCGGGGTGTTCGCGGCGAACCCGTACCCGTTCTCGGTCAACGGCGCGCTCTGGACGCTGCCGATGGAGCTGCTCGGCTACGGGCTGGTCCTGGTGGCCGGGCTGGTCGTGCTGATCGGCGTGCCGCGCTGGTTCCTGTTCCTCGTCCTCGGCGGCATGGTCTACACCGACAGCGTGCTGAAGGCGACGTTCGAGTACCACGGCGCGGGCGGGTCGCTGCTGGTCGTGCCGATCGGGTCGACGGTGTCGTTCCTGGTGCCCTTCGTCATCGGGGTGGTGCTGCACGCCTACCGCGACCGGATCCCGCTCAAGCCGTGGGTGGCGCTGGTGCTGTTCGCCGCGTACCTCGGCCTGAGCCAGACGCCGGCGAGCCGGTACGCGCTGGCCCTCAGCGCGGCGTACGGCGCGATCACCCTGGCCACGCACTGGCCGCGGAAGCTGGAGGCCGCCGCGCCGTACGTCTACGGCAGCTACGGCACCTACATCTGGGGCTTCCCGATCCAGCAGCTGCTCATCCTCGCCGGCGTGCGGCAGGTGTGGCTGCTGATGCTGCTGGCCGTGCCGGCCGCCTACGTCGTCGGCCAGCTGTCCTGGAACTACGTGGAGAAGCCGACGCAGCGGCTGCGCCGGCACCTGCGCCCGCCCGCGCCGGTCCGGCGGCCGGTGGCGGCGCCGCCGCAGCTGCCGGTCACCGCGGCCGCCCCGCTGCGCCGATCCTGAGGCATGCTGGCGCGGTGACCTACGACGTGTGGAAGATCCGCGAGCACTTCCCCGCCCTCGACGCCGCCCACTTCGACGGCCCCGGCGGCTCCCAGGTCCCCGACGTGGTCGGGGCGGCGGTGGCCGGCACGCTGTGCGCGGCGATCGCCAACCGCGGCGTCGTCACCGCGGCCGAGCGCCGGGCGAGCGCGGTGGTCGCCGACGCCCGGCAGGCGGTCGCGGACCTGCTTGCCGCCGACCCGGCGGGCGTGGTCTTCGGCCGCAGCATGACCCAGCTGACCTACGACTTCTCCCGCACGCTGGCCCGCACCTGGGGCCCGGACGACGAAGTCGTGGTCACCCGCCTCGACCACGACGCGAACATCCGCCCGTGGGTCCAGACGGGCGCCAAGGTGCGCTGGGCGGACTTCGACCCGGCGACGGGCGAACTCGCCCCGATCGGCCCGCTGCTGACCGAGCGGACTCGCCTCGTCGCGGTGACGGCGGCGTCGAACCTGCTGGGCACCCGCCCGGACATCCCGGCGATCGCGGCGGAAGTCCATGCCGCCGGCGCCCTGCTGTACGTGGACGGCGTGCACCTGACGCCCCACGCGTCGGTGTCGGTCGACGACCTCGGGGCGGACTTCTACGCGTGCTCGCCGTACAAGTTCCTCGGACCGCACCTCGGCGTGCTGGCGGCGGCACCGGCGTTGCTCGAGACGCTGCACCCGGACAAGCTCCTGCCCTCGACCGACGCGGTCCCGGAGCGGTTCGAGCTGGGCACGTTGCCGTACGAGCTCCTGGCGGGCACGACGGCGGCGATCGACTTCCTCGCCGACCTGGTGCCGGGCACGGGTTCCCGGCGCGCGCGGCTGCTGGCGTCGATGGCGGAGCTGGAGAAGCACGAGAACGCCCTGCTGGCCCGGCTGGACGGTGGTCTGGGTTCGCTGCCCGGAGTCACGCGTTACGGCGCGCCTGGGCGGCACCGGACGCCGACGGTGTTGTTTTCGGTGGAAGGCGTGCCCTCACAGGCGGTGTACGAGCACCTCGGGGCGGCGGGGGTGAACGCGCCGGCGGGGAGTTTCTACGCGATCGAGTGTTCGCGGCACCTGGGGCTGGGTGACACCGGGGCGGTACGGGCGGGGATCGCGCCGTACACGACCGAAGAAGACGTGGACCGGCTGCTGGCCGGGGTGGCGTCCCTCCCGCGCGCCTGAGCGCTGCCGCAGCTGTCGTGAGTGGCAAGGCGGGTTGGAACCCGCCTTACCACTCACGGCTTTCACGGGACCGGTGCGAATCCGGCCGGGCGCACCGTGAACGTGCCGCGGCCCTGCGTCCGGCTTCGGAGGCGGTTCGCGTAGCCGAACAGCTCGGCCACCGGGACCGTCGCCGTCACCACCGCCGAGCCCGGGCGCACCGCCGAGCCCGCCACCCGGCCGCGGCGGGCCGCGAGGTCGCCCAGCACCGTGCCGACCGCGTCGGGCGGCACCGTCACCACCACCTCCGCCACCGGCTCGAGCAGCCGCAGCTCCGATGCCCGCAGCGCTTCCCGCAGGCCGAGCCGGCCCGCCGTGCGGAAGGCCAGGTCCGACGAGTCCTTCGGGTGCGTTGCCCCGTCGGTCAGCGTCACGCGCAGGCCCGTCACCGGGTGGCCGCCCAGCGGTCCCTCCGCCAGGGCGTCCCGGCAGCCGGCCTCGACCGCGCGGACGTACTCGCGCGGCACCCGGCCGCCCACGACCGCCGACGCGAACTCGAACCCGTCGGCCGCCGGGGCGACGTCCAGCACCACGTGCGCGAACTGGCCCGCGCCGCCGTCCTGCTTGACGTGGCGGTAGACCAGCCCCGGCACGCCGCGGACCACCGTCTCGCGGTGCGCCACCGACGGGCGGCCCACCGCGACCTCCAGGCCGCGGTCGCGGCGCAGCTTCTCCACCGCCACCTCCAGGTGCAGTTCGCCCAGCCCGGACAGCACCGTCTGCCCGGTCTCCGGATCGACCCGCACGACGAGCGACGGGTCCTCCTCGGCCAGCCGGGCCAGTGCCGCCGTCAGCCGCTCGCCGTCGCCCGCGCGCCGCGGCTCGACCGCCACCGAGACCACCGGGTCCGCCGTCACCGGCGGCTCCAGCAGCACCGGGGCGCCCGGCGTGCAGAGCGTGGCGCCGACGCGCGCCGCCTTCGGCCCGGCCACCGCGACGATGTCACCGGCCACCGCACTGTCCACTTCGGACTGCCGGTCGGCCTGCACGCGCAGCACCCGCGCGACGCGTTCGGTGCGCCCCGCGTCCGTCACCTGGTCCCCCTTCCGCAGCGTTCCCGAGTACACCCGCAGGTAGGTCAGCCGTCCCGTGGCCGCCGAGACGACCTTGAACACGAGCGCGGCCAGCGGCGCGGCCGGGTCCGCGGGCCGGTCGGCGCGCACCGGCGGGACGTCCGCCGGTGACGGCAGGTAGGCCACGACGGCGTCGAGCAGCGGCTCGATCCCCCGGTCGCGGTAGGCCGCGCCGCACAGCACGACGAGCCCGGCGCCGCTGAGGGTCAGCTCCCGCAGCGCCTTCTCCAGCGTCTCCGCCGAAACCGTGCCGGTGGCGCAGAACTCGTCCAGCGCCACCGGGTGCAGTTCGGCGACGGCCTCTTCCAGCACCCGGCGCCGCCGGCGCGCCTCGGCGACCAGGTCGGCCGGCACGTCCCGCAGGCGCAGCAGGTCGACGACACCGGTGAAGCCGTCCTCGCGCCCGATCGGCAGCTGCACGACCAGCGGCGCCGGGTGCAGCCGCGCCCGGATGGAGGCGACGGCGGTGTCGAGGTCGGCGCCCGCGCGGTCGAGCTTGTTGACGAACGCGATGCGTGGCACGCCGTGCCGGTCGGCCTGCCCCCACACGGTTTCGCTCTGCGGCTCGACGCCCGCGACGGCGTCGAACACTGCGACGGCGCCGTCGAGCACCCGCAGCGACCGCTCGACCTCGTCGGTGAAGTCGACGTGGCCGGGGGTGTCGATGAGGGTGAGCCGGTGGCCGGCCCAGGTGCAGCTGACGGCCGCGGCGAAGATGGTGATGCCGCGGTCGCGTTCCTGCGGGTCGAAGTCGGTGACGGTGGTGCCGTCGTGCACCTCGCCGGTTTTGCGGGTGGCGCCGGTGCGGTGCAGGATCCGTTCGGTGACGGTGGTCTTGCCCGCGTCGACGTGGGCGAGGATGCCGAGGTTGCGGACGGTGGTCAGGGTGGTACGCACAGCCGTGTCCTTTGTGGACGAAGTGATCGGGACGGCGCGATTCCCCGCGACCGGCGTCTCAGGAACGCGTCACGGAGTCCGGTGCGAGCCGCGCGGCAGGCACCGAGGGCGCGAAGACACCAGGATCACCTCGGACCGCGACCGGGGAGCGACAGCGATGCGCACACGCACGGCCGGCTCCCTTCGTTCGACGCGGTGGACAGGTTCCGGCGCAGCCTAGCCACGCCCGGCGCCGCCGCCAACCGGTTTTCCCTTCACCGCCGTGCGGGAAGGGTCGACTCGCGTGATCCGGGAGTCGACCCGCGTGACCAGCGTGATCGAACCCGGATCTCGCGAGTTCCGGCTCCAGTCACGCGAGTTCCGGCTCCAGTCACGCGAGTTCCGGCTCCAGTCACGCGAGTCGGCTTCTTCCGCACGGGGTCAGGTGGCGGGTGGGGCCACCACGCGGAGCTGGAGCATGGCCGCGAACCGGGCCTCCGGGTCGGCCATGTCGAAGCCGCCGACTTCGGCGAGGCGGCGCAGGCGGTAGCGGAACGTGTTCGGGTGGACGTGGACCGCGGCGGAGGCCGCGATGACGTCGCCGAAGGCGTCCAGCCAGGCCCGCAGCGTCTCGACGAGGTGGGCGTGGTGCTGCTCGTCGTAGGCGAGCAGGCGCGCGACCGGGCCGGTCGGGCGGTCGCCGCGCGCGGCGACCAGGTCCTGCAGCTCCAGCAGCAGCGCCTCGACGTGCACGTCGGCCAGCAGCGCGACGCGGCGGCCGGCGCCGCTGCCCGAGCGCAGCACCCGCAACGCCCGGTCCGCGCTGTCGCGGGCTTCCGGCAGCTCGGCCGCGCTGCGCGCCACCGGGCCGATGCCGACCACCGCCCGGACCCGGTCGCCCACCCGGTCCAGGAAGTCCTTGGCGATCCGCAGGGCGCGCCGCTCGCCGTCGGCGTCGCGGATCACCGGGACCAGCCCGTACGCCGTGTCGCCGACGAGCGCGGCGGCGCAGCGCGGGTGCACCGCGCTCAGGTGCATCGCCAGGCCGTCGCTGAGCCGCTGCCGGTCGGCGGCGAGCTCGGCGTCGGCGGCGGCGCCCGGCCCCAGCACCGCCAAGGCCAGCACGACGACCGGCTGGTCGGCCAGACCGAGCCGGCTCAGCGCCTCGCGCGCGGCGGCCCCGCCTTCGAGGGCCGTGCTGAGCAGGTCGGCGCGCAGCCGCCGTTCGACGTCGGCGCCCGCGCGAACGCGCAGCAGGTGCAGCGCCACCAGCCGTGCCGCGTCGCAGAGCGCCTGCGTGCGGTCGGCGGTCAGCGGTTCGCGCACCGCCGCCCAGATCGAGCCGAGGATTTCGTCGCCCGCGCGGACCGCGACGGCCACCCGGAGCAGCTTCAGCCCGTCGAGGCCCGCGTCGAGCAGGTCGACGTAGACCGGCTGGTCGGTGCGGTAGAGCTCGCGGAACACCCCGCGGTCGGCCAGCGCGCGGGCGAACCGCTCGGGCACCTGGCGCCCGAGGATGGTCTCGACGCGTGAGGGGTCGGCTTCGTCCTGCCGGCCGGAGAAGGCCAGCACGCGCGAGCGCCGGTCCTCGACGGTGACCGGCGCGTCGATGAGCGCGGCGATGGCGTTGGCCACGGCGAACAGGTCGCCCGACGGCAGCCCGGCGAGGGTCTCGGGCTGGGCGTCGCCGACGTCGCCCTCGGCCAGCAGCGACCGCAGCATGGCGGCGAGCTGCGCCCAGGACGCACCCCGCGCCAGGCTCAGCAGGGCGACGCCGGTTTCCGCGACGGCGGCGGTGATCGCCGCGGTCACGGTGACCGGCGCGCGCAGCACGAGGCCGGCCGCGTCGTGGCGGGCCAGGGTCCGCAGCTGCCGCACGACCTCGTCGGGATCGGCGAGGCCGACGCCCAGCACCAGGGCGTGCTGCGGCAGCGCGGGCTCGTCCAGCGGGTCGTGGATGGCGACACCGCCGATGCCGCCGGGGCGGTCGCCGTCGCCGAGGAGCAGGTCCAGGAGGGTGCCGCCCAGGTCGTCGAGGACACGGCCGAGGCTGGCGTGCGGGCGCAGGTTCACGGAGACGAGCACCTCCTGAAGCTAGGCGCGACGCCGTCAGCCTAGTTCGTCGCCGCGGACGAAATCAGCATCCGGTTTGGTCGTGGGCGACCAACCTCCTTCCACCAGGGGATGATCCGGAAGGACGCGTCGCCGAGCCGCGGAAGTATCCGCTCCGCAGCTCCGGCTCGTGTTCGTGCCGGCTGTGCCGCCGGGTCTCCCGGACGTGGACGGGAACCGCGGCCTCCCACTTTCCGAGGTACTGCTCGGTGACGAGGACGACGCGGTCATGGCCGCCGGCGACGGGTGTGGGGGTCCGTCGAGTGCCGGCGGGCCGGCTCGGGGGGCGCAACGGGGTTGCGACGATTGCCGGGTGGGCGTTGCGACCAGGCAGCTGCAGTCCCGCCCGCCTGCGCCGCTACACCTGTGCGTAGCGGACCGCCAGCTCCATCGCCGAGGCCAGGTCGTTCACCCGGGGGAACCCGCGGTCGCCGAGGTGGTCCCACCCCGGGCCCGCCGTGCCGACCGGGCAGCCGAGGTCGCGGATGCGGGCCGCCAGGAGGTCGTCCGCCGTCGGGGGTGCTTTCGACCAGAGCAGGACCAGGACCGGGTCGAGGCGGGCGGCCAGGTCCGCCAGGGTCTCCGCCGGGACCAGCTGGCCCAGGTACGCGACCGGGACGCCGGATTCGGCCAGCGTGGCCCGCAGGGCCTCCATCGGCAGGGAGTGCCGCTCCGCCGGGCAGCACGCCAGCAGCACCGGGCGGCCCGGCACCGCCTCGGGGAAGCGGCGGCTGAACCGCTCGAACGCCAGGGAGATCTCCGTCGTCAACGCCCACTCCGATGCGAAGCACACGTCGCCGCGCTGCCAGCGGTCGCCGAGGCCGCGCAGGACCGGTGCCAGCACCTCCGTCCAGGCCGCGGCCGGGCCCAGCGTGCCCAGGGTTTCGTCCAGCAGGCCGGCGACCGAGGCGTAGCGGAGCTCGTCCACGGCGCCGGCGAGCTCGTCCACGCGGCGGGACGCCGGCACCTCGCGGCCGGTGGCCCCCGGTCCGCCGCCGAAGGCGGCCGCCGCGGCTTCCCGCACCGGCATCCCCCGCGCGACCAGGCGCTGCATGTGCTGCAGGCGGCGGACGTCGGCGTCGGAGTAGCGGCGGTGCCGTCCGGCGCCGGCGGGCGGGCCGATCCCGTACCGCGCGCTCCAGCTGCGCAGCGTCACCGGCGACACGCCGAGCAGCTCGGCCACCTTGCCGGGCGCCCAGGCTCCTGCGACGGACGGCGCGTCGACGTTCTCGGGTTCCACCGCATCCTTTCGCTCGCGGACGGCGGACGTCTGGAAGCTTAGCGACGCGGACGGCACCTCACCGGCGACACGGCGAAGAGGCGCAGGTGGCGAGGGGCCCGGCACCGGGCGAGCCGCTGGTGACGGAGGGGTGGCCGGCCCGGTGCCGACCAGCCGGAATCGTGGCGGCCCGGGTGCGGCCGCCACCGGAAAACGCGGCGAGCGGCGCCTCGAGCCGGCGCGCGCGAAGGCGGCCCACGCCGAGGCCGGGAAAGCGCCATCACCCGGACCCGGCGGCGGGGTCCGCGGCGGCGAGCAAAGGCTGGCAGCGGGGACCCGGCGACGAGGAGGCAGCGGCGGCGAGCAAAGGCTGGCAGCGGGGACCCGGCGACGAGGAGGCAGCGCCAGGACAAAGGCCGGCAGCGGGAAGGCGGCCAAGGCAAAGGCCGGCGGCCGGAAGCCGGCGGCGGGGACGCGGCGGCGGGGCGAAGGCCGGCCGCGTCCCCCTCGGCGCCGCCCGGCGCCGGTGATCCGGCCCGCGTCGGCCGGATCCGGCCGGTCGCCCGGTGTGGCGTTCGGGACGGCCGGCTACGTCGTGCCCTTCCACGCTATACCTCCACGCAACGGTTGTGCATCGGCTTCCCTCGGATGCCGCAGCGTTCCGGCCCAGGCGGGGAGTGATCTCACGCCGGGGTGGGTATCACCTGCTAGGCGCCCGAGTGAGGGAGGGACCCGATGACCGACCACCGCACCGCGCCCCGATTCGACACCACGACCGCCGCCGGGATCGTCACCGTGCACTGCGCCGGTGAGCTCGACCTCGGCTGCGCCCGCCGGCTCCGCGAAGTCCTGCTGACGCCGATCCACGACGGCGCGCGCGGCGTCGTCGCGGACCTCACCGAGACGACCTTCTGCGACTCGACCGTCTTCAGCGTGCTGGCCGAGGCTTTCCACGCCGCGGCCGCGCGCGGTGTCCCCTACGCCATCGCGGCCGGGGAGGTCGCGGTCACCCGGCCGCTGCAGCTCCTCGGCCTGGATCGGGTGCTGCCCCTGCACCCGCGGCTCGACGCCGCCCACGCGGCCGTGGGCCCGGCTGCCTGCTCCGGTTCGAGGACGGCGGCACCCGCTCAGCCGTGACTCGCCGTACTGCGAACCCACGCCGCACATGCCACGATCGGGTGAAGTCCCGCACGACGAGGTAGGCAGGTTGCTGGCGGTAACAACGAACGCGGAACGGACGAGCGCGCGGGGCCAGTGGCTGCCCGCTGCGTTCGGCGCGGTGCTCGGCGCCGCGGTCTTCTTCCTGGTCCGGACCAGTCTCACCGACGACGGCTACATCACCCTGGCCTACGCCAGGAACCTTGCCGTCCACGGCGAATGGGGCATCATCCCCGGTTCGCCAGCCAACTCGGCGACCTCGCCCCTGAACGTCCTGCTTCTCGCCGCCCTGACCCTGGTGACGCGCGTCGCGGGCGACCCGCACCCGGTCGTGGCGCTCGGCGTCCTCACCGTCCTGTGCGGCGCCGGGCTCGGCTGGCTGTGGCAACGCGCCGGCCGCGTGCTCGCGCTGCCGCCCGCGGCCGGGGTGCTCGGCGTCGCCCTGGTGCTGCTGAACCCGTTCGTGCTGTCCGCGGTCGGGCTCGAAGTGCTGCTGATCCCGGTCGTGCTGCTGGCCCTCACCGTCTGCGCGCTCGAAGGCCGGGCGGCCTGGTTCGGCGTCGCGGGCGGCCTCGCCGTCCTCACCCGGCTCGACCTGGTCGTGTTCGTCGTGGTGATCGGGGTGAGCACGCCCGCGCTCCGGCGCCGGTGGCGGGCCGCCGCCGGGCTGACCGCGCTCACCGCCGCGCCGTGGTTCCTGGTGAGCTGGCTCGCCTTCGGCTCGTTCGTGCCCGACACGCTCGTGATCAAGCAGCTGCAGGCCGGCGTGTTCGCGCCGTGGAGCTACAGCACCGGGCCGATGATGTACTACCTCGGCTGGCCGGTCACCGTGCTGGTGTCGTTCTTGCCCGCCGTCGTCGGTGTGGTCGCGCTCGCCGCCTGGGCCGCGGCGCGGTTCGCCGTGCGGTGGCCGGAGTTCCCCGCGCTCGGCCCGGTCGCCGCGCTGGCCGGCGGCGGCATCCTGCACTACGTCGCCTACTCGTTCCTCGGCGTCGGCCCGTTCCACTGGTACTACGTGGCTCCGGTGACCGCGGCGAGCACGTTCGCCGTCGCCGCCTTCGGCACCTGGTACGCCCAGGCGCGCGAGCGGACGGGGTGGCGGACCGGGCCGCCGGTGCTGGCCCTGGGGCTCACCGGGGTGCTGGCCCTGAGCGCCGCCGCGGTCGACGCCGCGCAGGGGCTGCCGTGGCCGTCGCCGGTGGTCTTCGGGAACTGGGCGAGCGCCCGCGACTACGCCCGGGTCGGGACGGAACTCGGCGCCCGGCTGCACGGCGCGAGCGTCGCCAGCCCCGGCGAGATCGGCACTCTCGCCTACTACTGCGAGTGCGCGATCATCGACGAGTTCTCCGACCGCGGCCACGCCGTGGAGCTGATCGAGAAGCGGATCCAGCTGGCCAACCCGCTGATGAGCCTGGCGCTGCGGGTCAACTACCACTGGCTGGACACCTCGCTCGCGCCACGGCGGCCGGACTACCGGCTGCAGTACGGCTCGGGCCCGGCGACCGGACCGGACAGCTGGCCGGTCCGGTCCGCGGCGAAGGGCGACGGCCACTTCACCCTCACCCCCGGGCCGTGATCACGGGGCCGTGACGGAAAACTCGCCGAAATCCCCTGGACGCCAGACTGCGCCGCGGCCGGGAAAGGCCATAGGGTTCGCATCATGAAGGTCGGCCTGCTCACCCGCGAATACCCGCCGGAAGTCTACGGCGGCGCCGGGGTCCACGTTGAGTTCCTCGCCCGGGAGTTGCGGCCGCTGGTCGACCTCGACGTGCACTGCTGGGGCGCGGACCGCGCCGACGCCACCGGGCACACCGATCCGCACGGCTACCGCCAGCCCGCGTTCACGACCATGGACATCGCCGTGTCCATGGCGAACGCCCTCGAAGGCCACGACCTCGCGCACAGCCACACCTGGTACGCGAACCTGGCCGGGCACCTCGCGAAGATGACGCACGGGATCCCGCACGTCGTCACCGCGCACTCGCTGGAGCCGCTGCGGCCGTGGAAGGCCGAGCAGCTCGGCGGCGGTTACCGCGTCTCGTCCTGGATCGAACGCGAAGCCTACGAAGCCGCCGACGCGATCGTCGCGGTCAGCGGCGGCATGCGCCGGGACGTCCTCGCCGCTTACCCCTCGGTGCCGCCCGAGCGCGTGCACGTGATCCACAACGGCATCGACACCACGCTCTACCGGCCCGACCCGCGCACCGACGCGCTGGCCAAGCACGGCATCGACCCGGACCGGCCGTACGTGCTGTTCGTCGGCCGGATCACCCGGCAGAAGGGCGTCCCGCACCTCGTCCGCGCCGGCGCCTCGCTCGACCCCGGCGTCCAGCTCGTGCTGTGCGCGGGCGGCGCCGACACCCCGGAGCTCGACGCGGAGTTCCGCGGCCTGGTCGCCGAGCTGGAGAAGACCCGCACCGGCGTCCGCTGGATCCCGGAGATGCTGCCCCGCGACGAGGTCGTGCAGCTGCTGACGCACGCCGCGGTGTTCGCCTGCCCGTCGGTCTACGAGCCGCTCGGCATCGTGAACCTGGAGGCGATGGCGTGCGGCACCCCGGTGGTGGCCAGCGACGTCGGCGGCATCCCGGAGGTCGTCGACGACGGCCGGACCGGGCTGCTCGTGCATTACGACGAAGGGGACGCGGGAGCGTTCGAGGCGGGCCTGGCCGATGCGCTGAACGAAGTGGTCGACGCCGGGGACCGGGCCGCCGCGATGGGCACCGCCGGCCGCGAGCGCGCGGTCGGCGAGTTCGGCTGGAAGGCGATCGCCGAGCGGACGGTCGCCCTCTACGAGGCGTGCGGGAGGTCGCTGTGAACAGCGAATGCCATGTCCTGGGCATCGTGCTCGCGGGCGGGGAGGGCAAGCGCCTGATGCCGCTGACGGCGGACCGGGCGAAACCGGCGGTGCCCTTCGGCGGCACGCACCGGTTGATCGACTTCGTGCTGTCGAACCTGGTGCACGGCGGGATCCGCCGGCTGTGCGTGCTGACGCAGTACAAGTCGCACTCGCTCGACCGGCACATCTCGACGACCTGGCGGCTCTCGGCGCTGACCGGCGAGTACGTCACGCCGGTGCCGGCGCAGCAGCGGCTGGGCCCGCGCTGGTACCAGGGCAGTGCCGACGCCATCCACCAGAGCCTCAACCTCGTGCACGACGAGAACCCCGAGTACATCGCGGTGTTCGGCGCGGACAACATCTACCGGATGGACCCGCGGCAGATGCTCGAGGCGCACATCTCCTCCGGCGCGGGCGTCACCGTCGCCGGCATCCGCGTGCCGCGGAAGGAAGCGAGCTCGTTCGGGGTCATCCGGACCACCGACGGGCTGCTGATCGACGCCTTCATGGAGAAGCCCGCCGACCCGCCGGGGCTGCCGGACTCCCCCGAAGAGGCGTACGTGTCCATGGGCAACTACATCTTCACCACGAAGGTGATGCTGGAAGCGCTCTACGCCGACGCGGAAAACGCCGCCTCGCACCACGACATGGGCCGCGACATCATCCCGGCGCTGGTCAAGTCGGGCGAAGCCGCCGTCTACGACTTCAACACCAACGTCGTGCCCGGCGAGACCGAACGCGACCACGGCTACTGGCGCGACGTCGGGACGATCGACAGCTACTACGAGGCGCACACCGACCTCATCTCGACGCACCCGATCTTCAACCTCTACAACCGGCGGTGGCCGATCCTCGCCCACCCCGGCCAGCGGGCGGCGGCGAAGTTCGTCGAGGGCGGCTCGGCGAACCAGTCGATCGTCAGCAACGGCTGCATCATCTCCGGGGCGCAGGTCGTCGACTCGGTCCTCTCCCCCGACGTCATCGTCGAACAGGGCGCGGTGGTGCAGGGCTCGGTGCTGCTCGACGGCGCCCGCGTCGGCCGCGGCGCGGTGGTGCGGCGGGCGATCCTGGACAAGAACGTCGTGGTGCCGCCGGGTGCGCACATCGGGGTCGACCTGGCCCGCGACCGCGGGCACTACCACGTCAGCGAGGGCGGCATCGTCGTGCTGGGCAAGGGGGAACGGGCGATCTGAGCCGGGCGCTCCGGCTCAGGAGCGGGCGGCCGCCGAGATCCGTTCGACGACCTGGCGCGGGTCGATCCCCCACCGCTCGGCGAGCTCGGAGATCGACGCGCCCGCCGCGTACTCGGCGGCGATCATGCTGTTCACGACGCCGGCCAAAGCTCACTCCTCAAGCGCGGGTGCCCGTGCACCCGGGATGCTACATGTTCGCTGCGGACGTCGAACGAAGTGCCGCACATCGGCGGGCCGTGTCCGCTCACCGCCCGGTTTCCTCCGGTTCCGCGGCCGGTTCCGGCGTATTCGCCTGGGCCCGCGTCGCGCTGAACACGGCGTCGAAGATCGGCGTCGGCTCACCGTCGTCGCGCTTCGGCCGTTCGTCCCCCGGGGTGCGCTTTTCCTCTCCCACGCGCCCAGTTTCTGGGACGGCCGCCGATTTCGCTGACGCCGGCACGGAAAATCGCCCGCCCGGGGGATCATCCCCGCGCGTCGATTTCCCTTTCCGGCCGCGGCCGGAAAAGCCATTTACCGAGGCCCCATTCCCGGCACGCCGGGAATAACCCGGCCACGCCCGGGATTGCACCCGGCATGAAAGCAGTCGTCTACCGCCGCCACGGCGGTCCCGAGGTCCTGTCGCCGACCGAACGCCCGGCCGCCGACCCCGGGCCCGGCGAGGTCCGCGTCCGGATCGTGGTGTCCGCGGTCAACCCCACCGACTGGAAAGCGCGCAGCGGGCTGCGCGCCGAGCCCGGGGCCGAGGTCCCGGAAACCGTGCCCAACCAGGACGGCGCGGGCGTGGTCGACGCGGTCGGCCCGGACGTCACCGGCTTCGCCCCCGGCGACCGCGTGTGGACGGTCATCGCCGGCGCGTACGGGCCGCTGTCCGGCACCGCGCAGGAGTACACGGTGCTCCCGGCGGCGAAGCTCGTCCGGCTGCCCGACGGCGCCGGGTTCGACGAGGGAGCCGGGTTCGGCGTCCCGGCCCTGACCGCGCACCGGGCGCTCACCGTCGCCGAAGACGGGCCGTCGCGCCTGTCCCCCGGCGCGCTCGACGGCCGCACGGTGCTGGTCAGCGGCGGCGCGGGCGCGGTCGGCAACGCGGCGATCCAGCTGGCCCGCTGGGCCGGGGCGACGGTGGTCGCGACGGTCAGCAGCGACGAGAAGGCCGCCCTCGCCCGCGCCGCGGGCGCCCAGCACGTGCTGCGGTACCCCGACCCGGAACTCGCCGCGCGCGTCCGCGAGGTCGCGCCCGAGGGCGTCGACGTGGTGGTCGAAGTCGCGGCGGGGGTCAACGCGAAGCTGCACACGGAGGTGCTGCGCCCGCGCGGCACGGTCGCGGCCTACGGCGACGACCGGGGCACCGGCACCATCGCGCTGGACTTCGGGCCGGCGCTGTGGCTGAACGTGCGCTACCAGTTCCTGGTGCTCTACACGGTGGGCGAGGACAAGCTGCGCGCCGGCACCGAGGACATCACCGCGGCCTTCGCCGACGGCGCGCTGCGGCTCGACGAGGACCACGGCGTACCGGTCCACCGGTTCCCGCTTTCCGAGACGGCGAAAGCGCATGCCGCATCGGAAGACGGCGTCACCGGAAAGGTGCTGATCGACGTCACGGCCGCCGGCTGATGTTCCGTGGGAGCCGCATTTCCGGGACTCGATGTCCGTGATTGTGGCTTCACGGACCGGAAACCGGGGCCGGGACGGGGAGGCCGATTTCGTCCCGCAGGACGCGGCCCGCGGGCAAATGGCGGGCCGCGTCCCGGCGTCGGCCGCCGGTCAGCTTTCGATGCCGAGGCCGCGCCGCAGCGCGTCGAGTTCGTCGGCGAACATGCGGCGCGAGACCGCCGCCGTCTCGACCAGCGAGGACCCGTGGAAGGTGCCCGGGTACAGGCGCAGGTCGACCGGCACACCGGCGTGGGCCAGCCGCTGCGCGTAGTCGATGCCTTCGTCGCGCAGCGGGTCGAACTGGCACGTCGTCACGAACGCCGGCGGCAGCCCGGCTAGATCGGTGGCGCGGGACGGCGCGGCGTAGGGCGAGACGTCGGCGCCGCCCGGTTCCGCGCCGAGGTAGCTCGTCCAGCTGAAGATCGCGTTCGGCCGGTTCCAGACCGGCGTGTCGGTGTAGGCGCGCATCGACGGCGTGGCGAGCCGGTCGTCCAGTTCCGGGATGCCGAGGTACTGGAAGGACAGCTCCGGGCCGCCGCGGTCGCGGGCCAGCAGGGCGACCGCGGCCGCGAGCCCGCCGCCGGCGCTCTCGCCGGCCACGCCGAGCCGGGCCGGGTCGATGCCCAGCTCGCCGGCCTTGGCGGCGACCCAGGCCAGGGCGGCGTAGCAGTCCTCGACCGGAGCCGGGAACGGGTGTTCGGGCGCCAGGCGGTAGTCCACCGAAACGATCACGATCCCGAGCTCGTCGACCAGGCGCAGCAGGTGGGCGTCGAAGGTGTCCAGGTCGCCCATGACGAAGCCGCCGCCGTGGATGTAGAGCAGGCCGGGCGCCGCCGCGGTGCGGTTCGCCGGCGCGTAGACGCGCACCGGGACGTCGGGGGCGTCGGACGGCCCGGGCACGGCGGTGTCGCGGACGTCGAGGGGCTGCGCCGGTTCGCAGGCCGGCAGCACTTCGGCGAGCTGGGCCATCGAGGAACGTGCGGACAGCAGGGCCTCGTGGTCGGTGAGGGTCACGGCCGGGAGCATGTCCAGCCACGGCAGCAGCTCGGGATCGATCGCGTAGGTCATGGTCCGATCATCGGCCGCCGGGCGTGACCCCGGCCACCGCCACCCGGCGGGCGTTGCCGCGCCGATCCTCGCCATCCGGCGGCGGGCGCGCCTATCGTGGCGGGATGAAGGGGCTGCTGCTGAGGCTGTCCGGGCTCGACGCCGACGCCGAGAACGCCGTGCGGGTGATCGGGTTCTTCGACCGCCTGATCGCCGGCCGCGCCGGCCTGGACACGCTGGTGCACAGCACGGCGGGCCTGGCCGGCTGCCCGGTCGGCGTGCACGCGCCGGGCCAGGGGTTCTCGCTGTGCGCGTCACCGGGAGCCGACACCGTGACCGCCGGCGGCGTGCCCGCGGGGGCGGCCACGCGGACGCTGGAAGCCGGCGTGGTGGTGTGGGTGGCCCGGGCGGGCGAGCCGGTCCCGCTCGACGACATGCTGCTGGAACGGTTCGCGATCGCCACGGCCATCCTGCTGGAGCACTCCGGCGTCCCGCGGCCCGAGCTGGGCGATCCGGCGCTGGTCGAGCTGGCGCTGTCTTCGGACGCGGGCACGGCGGAGCGGTCCCGGGCCCTGCACCTGCTCGGCTTCGGCCCGTCGACCCGGCTGCGCGTGCTGGCGGGCACCGGCGTCGACGCGCTGGCCGGCCGGTCGGCCCGGCTGGGCGGGGTGCGGGTGGTGCTGCTGCCGGGCGAGGTGGCCTCGCTGCCGGACGGCGCCCGCGCGGGCATCGGCCCGGACGGGCCGGCGCTGGAGGCTCCCCGGTCGTGGGCGGCGGCCCGGACGGCACTGAGGTTCACGTCGGCGGCCGAGCCGCTGGTGTGGTGGGAGCGGCTGGGCGGTTTGGCGGCCGTGGCGGGCAAGCTGGGCCCGGCGGAGCTGGCCGAGCTCCCGGACATCCGCGGCCTCGACCGCCTGGCGGCCGAACCCCACGGCGAAGACACATTGGCGGCGTTGGACGCCCTGTGCGCAACGGGCTCGGCCCGCAAGGCGGCGGCGGTGCTGCACCGGCACCACAGCACGATGCCGGCCCGCCTGGCCCGCGCGGCGGCGGTGCTGGGGTTCGAGGTGGATTCCCCGGCGGGAAGGTTCCGGTTGCACCTGGCCCTGGTGTTGCGGCGGCTGCGCGACAACGCCGAGCTGGGTTGACCGTCCTGTGTGGACTGAGTGGGCTGAGTGGGCTGACCGGCCGGCGCGGGCGGCTCGCGTACCTGGATGGTCGGCTCGCGTATGTGGATGGCCGGCTCGCGTACCTGGACGGTCGGGCGGGTCAGGTGACCGGGGTCAGGGGGGCGCGTGAACGGCGGACCAGGTCCTCGGCCGCCGCGGGCCACTTCGGGTGGGTGAACTCGAAACCCGCCTCCAGCAGGCGGCCCGGGACCACCCGGCGGCTCTTCAGCAGCAGTTCCGTGTCGCTGCGGAGCACGAACGCGCCGATCTCCGCCATCCACCTCGTCGCCGGCAGGCCCACCGGGATCCCCGCCGCCGTGCGCAGCACGCGGAGGAAGTCGCGGTAGGGCAACGGTTCCGGGGCCGCCAGGTTCACCGGCCCGCGCACGTCGTCGCGGCCGATCAGGAACCCGATCGCCCGGACCAGGTCGTCGTCGTGGATCCAGGACAGGTACTGCGCGCCGCCCGCCACCGGGCCGCCCAGGCCGAGCCGGGCCAGGCGCAGCAGCATCGTGAACGCGCCGCCCGGTTCCCGGCTCATCACCATCGCCGTGCGCAGCGCGACCTTGCGCGTGTGCGGGGTGTCCGCCACGTCCTGCTCGCGCTCCCACGCCTTCGCGATGTCGACGCTGTACGCCCAGTACGCGGGCACGTCCGGCTCGGCGCCGCCGAGGGTGCCCGTCGCTTCGTCGTTCGGCGGGCCGGACGTGTGCGCGTAGATCGTCGCCGTGCTCATCTGCAGCCAGACGCGCGGCGGGCGCGCCGCGCGCTCGATCGCGCCGCCGACCACCCGGGCCGAGTCGACGCGGGAGTTCATCATCTCCCGCAGGTTCGCCCGGGTGTAGCGGCAGTTCACCGACCGGCCGGCCAGGTTCAGCACGACGTCGCTGCCGTCGATCTCCGCCGTCCACGGCCCGGCGCGCCGCCCGTCCCAATGGACGTGGCGCACCCCCGGCTCCGGCGGCGCCGCCCGCCGGGTCAGCACCACGACCTCGTGCCCCTGCCCCGCCAGCGCCCGGCCCAGCACCCGCCCCAGGTGTCCGGTGCCCCCCGGAATCACGACCTTCACGACCGCCCCTTTCGACGAACCCGACGGTATCGAAAGAGTTGAACATGTTCAACTCTGCCCGATGCCCAGGTGGCGGCTCCCGGTTGCGGCCGGTGCCCTGGCCACCGTCGTGCTCACCTGGTTCGCGGCCGGCCCGGCGCCCGCCGGGAACACCGCGAACGGCAACGGCAGCAAGCAGTTCGGCATCGCCGGCGTGCCCGGCCGGGCCACCGCGTCGTTCCCCGGCGCGACCGGGACGCGGTGGCTCCGGCTGACCGACGCCGAGAACTTCCCGATTCTCGTCCAGACCGTGACGGCCGGCGTCGGCAAGCCCGTCGACGGCCGCGGCCGGCCCGTCCCGGCCTGCCCGGCTTCGGCGGTGCGGGCCGACGCGCTCCCCCGGCCGGTGCCGGTCGCCGGCAACGGCACTGCCGGCGTCTGTCCCGGCGCGGGGACGTGCACGCCCCGGGACGCCGGCGGCCCGGGCCCGGGTGGCCTACGTGGACGGCGATCCGGCGAACCCGGTGCCGGGCGCCCGCCAGGTGCCCGTGCTCAGCTGGTCCGGGGACCGGTGAGCGCTCAGGCCAGGCCGGTCAGCCGCTGGTATGCCTGCCCGAGCGGGCCGGCCGCGAAGAGCGCGACGAGGGCGGCGGCGATCATGAACGGCCCGAACGGCAACGCCGTCTTGCGGTCGCCCTTGCCGGCCGCGAGGACGACGACGCCGGCGACCGCGCCGAGCAGGAACCCGCCGAACGCCCCGATCAGCAGCGCCGCCCAGGACACGTACCCGAGCACGCCGCCGAGGATGCCGGCGAGCCGGACGTCGCCGAAGCCCATGCCGGCCGGGTAGGCCAGGGCGAGGGCGAGGTAGCAGGCGAACAGCGCGGCGCCGCCGAGGCCGGCGCGGGCCAGCGACCACCAGTCGCCGCGGTACCAGGCCGACGCGGTCAGCAGGACGGCGAGGACCGGGTAGGACGGCAGCACGATCGCGTTCGGCAGGCGGCGGCAGTCGAGGTCGATCAGGGCGAGCGCGATCCCGATCGCGCCGAAGTACAGGAAGGCGGGCAGGTCGGCCGGGCCGAACCGCAGCGCCAGCAGCGCGAACAGCACCGCGGTGCCCAGCTCGGCCAGCGGGTACCGGACGCTGATCCGGGAACCGCAGCCGGCGCACCGGCCGCGCAGCACGAGCCAGCCGAAGACGGGCACGTTGTGCCGCGCGCGGATCCCCCGCCCGCAGTCCGGGCACCGCGACGGCGGCCGGACGACCGATTCGCCCCGCGGCACCCGGTGGACCACGACGTTGAGGAAGGAACCGGCGAGCAGCCCCAGCACGGCCGCCGTCACGACCAGCACCGCCATCGGGCTCCTCCGGGATCAGGTCGGGACGCCGCAGATCATGCCCGACCCCGGTCCCGCCCGCGACCGGACGACAGACGTCCGGCCAAGCCGACCGCCCAGGCACGCAAGCCGACCGCCCAGGTACACGAGCCGACCATCCCGGTACGCAAGCCGACCGTCCGGGTACGCGACTTAGGGGTCCCCGGCGTGGGCGGCCGCGCCTACAGTCTGGAGGATGACCGCCGCCGGAGGGCCGATCGTTGCCGGGGTGGACGGGTCGGCCGAGTCGCTCGATGCCGTCCGCTGGGCCGCGCGGCTGCGGGACGCGCCGCTCGAGATCGTGCACGCCCTCGACGTCCCGGCGCTGGTCGCCGGCGGGGTCGTGCCGCCGCCCGAGGAGATGGTCGACGCCCTGCGCGCCCGGGGCCGGCGCGCGCTGCGGACCGCGCAGGAGCTCGCCGCCGCACAGGGGGTGCCCGAAGCCGCCGCCCGGCTCGATCCCGACCGGGCCGCCCAGGCGCTGATCGGGGCCTCGCGCGCGGCCGCGCTGCTCGTCGTCGGGTCGGCCGGGCACGGCAGGCTTACCAGCCTGCTCGCCGGTTCGGTCGCCGCGGCCGTCGGCACCCACGCGCGCTGCGACACCGTCGTCGTCCGCGGGGACAGCTGGGACGAACCCGCCGCGGCCGCCCGCCCGGTCGTCACCGGCATCGACGGCAGCGACGCCGGCGGCCGGGTGCTGGTCGCCGCCGTCGCCGAGGCCCGCGCGCGCCGGGCACCGCTGGTCGTCCTGCACGCCTGGGCGGACACTCCCCCGCCGCACCGGGACCCGCGGTGCGTCACCGAGGCGGGGCGCCGGCTGCTCGGCGAGCGGGTCCTCGCCCACGACACCGGCGACGTCGCGGTCGAGCAGGTCGTGGTGCACGCCCACCCGCGGCGGGAGCTCGTCGAGCGCAGCGCCGCGGCCCAGCTCGTCGTCCTCGGCGACCGCGGCCGCGGCGGGTTCCCCGGCCTGCTGCTCGGCAGCACCGGCCAGGCGCTCCTGCACCACGCCGCCTGCCCGGTCCTGCTGGTGCGCACCACCGCGTGAACGGAAGCGGGACGGAAGCGGGCGGGGGCAGGATGACGGCGGACCGAGCGGGAGGACGAAGATGAAGACTGCGGTAACAGCCGGGCTGGTGGCGCTGCTGGCCGGCGTGACGGTACCGGCCGCCCCGGCGCAGGCGGCCACGATCGTCCAGCGGACGGCCGTCTGCCACGCGGGCGCCTACAGCGGCACGTTCACCCTCCGGTACGACACTTCCGGTGGCTACCACCGCATCATGAACGGGTACACCACGTCGGGGCCCTACATCGGCGACGCCGTGGGCAAGGTGTCCCTGCGGATCTCCTACCGCACCGGATCGACGACGCACACGGTGTACACGCGGTCCCTGCCGACGACCGGCAGCACCACCTTCACGACGCCGACGGGCACCGACGTGCCGGCCACGTCGGTGGGCTCGGCGGCGGCGACGTTCGACAACGGCACCGAGTCCTGCACGGCGACCGTGCCGATCAGCTAGCTCGGGTCGAGCGCCGCGCGCAGGATGGCCTGCGCCGAACCGGCCAGCACCGCGGCCGCCCGGTCGCGGTCCAGGCCGCCGATGTCGGTGAGCCACACCAGGGACTCGATGCCGGTCGCCGACCGGATGGCCACGGCCAGGCCCCGGACGTCGACCTCCGGGTGCGTGCCGGCCAGCGGGGCGAGCGCCTCCTCGATCCAGCGGATCGCCCGGCCGCGCCGCAGCACCGGCTGCGGCGCGCCGGATTCCAGTGACAGCCGCAGCTGCGCGCGCAGCTGCGGCTCCCAGCGCAGCGTGAACTCGACGAACGCGCGCATCACCAGGGCGAGGCGGGCCGCGGGGTCGGCCGGCGCGTCCGCGGGCAGCAGGCCCGCGTCGTCCTGGATCTCCGGGTAGGCGGCCAGCAGCAACGCGCGCTGGTTGGGGAAGTAGCGGTAGGCCGTGGTGCGGGAGATGCCGGCCGCCTCGGCCGCGTCTTCGACCGTCGGCGAGCGGCCCTCGGCGAGCAGTTCGTGGGCCGCCGCGACCAGTGCCGCCCGGGTCCGTCCCTTCTGCCGGCTCCGGCCCGTGGACTCATACGGTACTGCCATGCCATCATGGTACTCCAGTCCCACGAAGGAGGCGGCCATGACCGGTGACCCGGCCGACACGAACCCCGAGCTGTACCGGGTGGTCTTCGAGAATGAGCGGGTGCGGGTCCTGGAGTACCGGGACGGCCCCGGCGACCGGACGGCACCGCACCGCCACCCCGACACGGTGATGGTCACGCTGAGCGCGTTCAGCCGCCGGATCTCGGCCGGCGGCCGCGAGGTGCAGGTGGACCTGCCCGCCGGCGCGGTGCGCTGGGTCGCCGCCCAGGAGCACTCGGGCGAGAACATCGGCGAGACGCCGACGCACTCGTTCTTCGTCGAGCTGAAGGAACCCCGTCCCGGCGGGGCCGTCGCGGGCACCGCGCTGGGCCCCGGCGCACCGTGACCCAGCGCGGCCCTCACCCCGTCAGCAGCTCGAGTGCTGGTTGGTCTTGAAAATGTCGACGGCACCGAAGAGTGCCGCGTCGAAGGTGAAGTGCTTCGTCCAGAAGTAGCGCGGCGGCGGGTTGCCGTCGTTCATCCGCGGGCTGTCGAACGTGCCCGCCGAGAACAGCTTCGTCCCGGCCGTGGTCTTGAAGTCGAAGCCGGAGTGCCAGACGTCGCCGGAGTGCGTCTGGAAGGTCAGCGTCGTCGCGCTCCAGTCACCCGTGCCGTCCGAGCGGATCACGATGGTGCCGTTGTCCTGCTCGCAGTCCCCGACGTGCAGCTGGCCCCACGTCGCGCTCTTCACCTCCAGCACGGCCGCGGAGTGCGCCGGCGCGGCTTGGGCCGCCGGGGCACCCGACAGCAGCGCCGTCCCCGCCGCCGCGGCGGCGAGAACCGGTGCGAGACCCCGAATCGTGCGTTCCATGGACGTCCTCCCGAAGAACCGGTGGTTGGCGGACCCCTTCGGCCCGTGGCACCGAGACTGGCCACCGCGCTCGACAATCCGTCGACAGTTCGTCGACGGACATTTATCCCGCTGTCGGACGTATCCCGGGCGACGCGCGCCGCTCCTGTACGCCGAAGCGCGCGGCACACCCGCGCGCGGAGGGGCGGGCACGGGCGGAGTGGACCTCCGGGTGCTGGGACCGTTCGAGGTGCGGGTCGGCGGAGAGCTGCGGGACGTCGGCGGGCCGCGCCTGCGCGCCCTGCTGGCGGTGCTGGCAGCGGAAGGGGGCCGGGTCGTCGGCGTCCCCGCGCTGGGCCGGGCGCTGTGGGGCGAGCGGGCGCCCGCGCACGCCGACCGGACCGTGCGCACCTACCTCTCGTGCCTGCGCGGCACGGTCGACGCCGGCGTGCTGCTGACCCGGTCCCCCGGGTACGTGCTGCACCTGCCGCCCCCGGCCCTCGACGCCACGCGGTTCGAACAGCTCGCCGCCGAGGGACGGCGGGCCCTCGCGGCCGGGGAACCCGCCGCCGCGCTGGCCCTGTGGCGCGGGGGCGCCTACGAGGAGTTCGCCGACGTCGAAACCCTGGCCGCCGAAGGGATGCGGCTCGACCGGCTGCGGCACAACGCCGTCCGGCACCGGATCGACGCCGACCTCGCCACCGGCGAAGACACCGGCCTGATCGCCGAGCTGGAGACGCTGACCGCCGCGTTCCCCGGCCACGAACGGCTGTGGGCGCAGCTGATGACGGCGCTCTACCGGGCCGGGCGGCAGGGTGACGCGCTCGAAGCGTTCCGGCGGGCCCGCCACGGCCTGATCACCGCCTCCGGCGTCGAGCCGTCCCCGGTACTGGCGCAGGTGCACCGCCGGGTGCTGGCCCACGACCCGGCGCTGCTCGCGGTGCGCGCCGAGGCCGTGGTGACCGCCCCCGACGACGCCCTGGCCGCCGGCGAGCACGCGCTGCTCGAGGACGGCGACCTCCGGACCGGCCGCGAACACTTCGAAACCGCCTACCTCCGCGCCGAACGGACCGGCGACACCGGGACACTCGCTCGCGCGGCCCTCGGCCTGGGCGGCGTGTGGGTGCACGAACACCGGACGTGCGCGGCGTCGGCGTCGCTGCTGACGCGGGTGCGGTACGCGCTGGACCGGGTGGACCCGGAGTCCTCGCTCGGCCACCGGCTCCGCGCGCGGCTCGCGGCCGAACTGGACTACGAAGCCGGCACGCACGAGCGGATCCTCGGGGTCGCCGAGCGGACCCGGGCGGCGGGCGACCCGGTCGCGCACGCCGAAGCGCTCAGCCTCGCCCACCACTGCCTGCTCGGCCCCGACCACACGCACCTGCGGCACGCGCTGGCCACCGAGCTGGTCGCGGTGAGCGGCCACTCGGGGCGGCGCACCGACCTGGTGATGGGCGTGCTGTGGGACGCCGTCGACTCGTTCCTCGCCGCGGACCCGCACGCCGAGCGGCGCCTCGGCGAGCTGGACGACCTCCTGGCCGAGCGCAAGCACCTGGCGGCGGGCTTCGTGGCGGACGCGCTGCACGTCATGCTGCACATCCGGGCCGGACGGTTCCGCGAGGCCGAAGAAGGGGCGCAGGCGTGCGCCGAACTCGGCCAGGCAGCGGGCGACTACGACGCCCTGGGCTGGTACGGCGCGCAGTTGGTGGCCATCCGGTGGTTCCAGGGCCGGCTGGGGGAACTGGTGCCGGTGCTGGACGGCCTGATGCACTCGCCGACCCTGAGCCTCGTCGACGACTCGTACTACGCGGCCTTGTCGGTGGCGGCGGCCTCGGCCGGCGACCGCCGGACGGCGGCGGGCGCGCCGGCCCGCCTGTGCGGCGAAGACCCGGGCGCGCTGCCGCGGTCGAGCACGTGGCTGCTTTCCCTGTGCGGCGCGGCGGAAACGGCCTACCTCCTGGACGACCCCGCGACGGCGGCGCGGATCCACGAGCTGCTGCGCCCGTTCGGCCACCTGCCGGCCATGGCGAGCCTGGGCGCCGCCTGCTTCGGCTCGGTCCACCACCCGATGGGCACGACGGCCCTGACCACCGGCGACGCGGACCGGGCGGTGACGCACCTGCGGGCCGCGGTCCGGCACAACCTCGCGCTGGCCCACTGGCCGGCGGTGGTGTTTTCCCGGCGCCGCCACGCCGAAGCCCTCCGCCGCCGGGGCGCACCGGGCGACGCGGCGGCCGCGGAACGCGAACTGGCCGCGGCCGGCGAAGAGGCCCGGACGTTCACCGGGCCGCCGGTCACCGCGCGATGACCTGCTCCTGACGGCCTTCCACCCGGAACAGCGGGGCGATCGCCGCGTTGTCCAGCGCCCGGGTGACCACCCAAGACGGCTTCAGGGCCAGGTCGATTCCCGCTTCGCGGCACCGGGTCCGCAACCGGCCCAGCGAAGCCACGCCCGTGACGCCGCAGAAGCCGACCCCCACCAGGTCGACGACCAGCCGCTCCGGTGCCGCCGCCACCGCCCGCTCGAGCTCGGCGTCGAGGCGCGGGCACGTGGCCATGTCGATCTCGCCGGTGACCGTGACCCGCAGAGTTCCCGGCCGGGGCTCCGCGGTCGTCGCGGTGAGCAGCAGGGCGGACGGGTCGAGGACGGTCATCGACGGGCTCCTTCCACACGGGATCACGTTCGGGTGATCACCCACTACCCCGCCGCGGGCGCGGCCAAACCCGGTGAGGCGACCGGCCGCACCGGGACACCGCCCCGCGCCGACCCCAGATCCGTCAGCGCGACCCGTTCCAGGCCGTTGCCCGCACCGCCGTCGCTGGTCACCGCCAGCGCCAGGGTGTTGCGGCCGTGGGCGTCGAGAATCCCGTCCGGCAGCGCGAAAGTGTGCTGCGGCCCGACGTCCCCGATGTACTGGCCGACGTTCCAGCCGTTGAGGAAGACCAGGACCCGGTACCGGCCGCCGGACCGCGGCTTCGCCGGGTCGCCGATCGTCAGGCCCACCGACGTGTCCTGGCCACGCGGGACGCGCAACGAGAACGTCGTGCGGTACCACGTCGTCCCCGGCGCCGCCGCCGGCGCGGGGACGGCCGCCGGCGTCCAGGCGCGGTCGGGGAAGCCCGGCAGGGTCCAGCCCGCGCGCTCGCCCGCCAGGCCGCCGTTGTTCAGCGGACCGCGCACCGGGTCGGGCGTCCCGCCCTGGAGCTTCCACGCGACGCCGGTCAGCGACGTCGAAATCAGCCCGCGCCCTTCCTTGTGGGCGTCGTTGACGCCGCCGTCCTCGTTGTGGCCGTTGTTCCGCACCATCACCGAAAGCACGTGCGGGCCGTCGCTGCGCAGGTCTTCGGGCACGGTGAACGCGGCCGTGCCGGTCGTCGGCGGCGCGGCCGGCGCGGACGGCAGGACGTGCTGGCCGAGATAATGGCCGTCCAGCCACGCCTGCAGCATCCCGGCCCCGCCGCCGCCGTAGCGCAGGCCGAGCTGCTCCCCCGGGGTCCCGGTGAACCGGCCGCGGTACCAGACGTCCCCGACGCCGAAGCCGTAGTCGTCGGCCGTCAGCACCGGCTGCCCGGCCGGGGGCGGCGTGGTGCTGCTGGTCATGGTCCGGTCCGCGGCGGGCCACGCCGCATCGTCGTAGCCCGGCTCGGCTTCCGGGGAGCCGGGGGCCGAGCGCCAGCCGGTGAGCCCGGGCAGCCGCGGGTCGGCCGGCCCGGGCAGCGGCCGGACGGCGAGCAGGCTGCCCGACGCGGTCGGCCGCACCGGCACCGGCGTGCCGTTCCACCGCACCACCGGGCTGCGGGCACCCCACACCTCGAGCTCCCGTGGTGCCTTCGTGTCCCCGGTCAGCGTCGTCCACCGGCCGGGTTGCGCCGTGCGCACCAGGTCCGGCCCGCGTACGAGGACGTCGTTGGCCGGCCAGAACGTGCCGGCGGTGGCGTCGTCGGCGAGCAGCAGCGTGACGGCCGGGCGGCCGCCGCCGCTGATCCGGACCCGCGCCAGCCCGTCGTGCCGGTAGTCCAGGCGCAGGTCGTGGCCGGTCCAGGTGGTCGTGACCGCCCCGGCCAGGACGTCCACCCGCGGCTGGGAGGCGTACCGCAGCACCGTCTGGCCGTCCTCGCCCGGCCGGCCGTGCAGCAGCACGGTGCCGGCCGCCTGCGCCATCAGCTCCGACGTCGAGTACACCAGGTGCTGCCCGGCGACGTCGAAGTTCGCGACCAGGTGCTTGGCGTCCTGCCCGTTCAGCCGGACCGGCACGGTATAGGCACCGTCCGGTGTGGACAGCGGGAAGGTGAAGCTGTCGTCGGTCGTCGCGTTCGACGGCGAGTGCACCGGCAGGTAGAAGTGGACGCCGGTGTCCGGGTTGACGTTGTGGTAGACCTTCACCGCGGCCGACGACGGCGTCACCGGCTCGCCGTGCTCCAGCTTCGCCAGATCCGGGACGGTGGCGAGGAAGTAGCCCAGCTCCTTCATCGTCAGCGCCTTGGGCCGCAGCTGACGGCCTTCGTCGATCGCCGCGCCGTAGTCGTAGGAGGAGTAGACGACCGGCGCCGGCAACCAGCCCCATGAGGTGCCGCCGAACGTCATGTAGAAGTTCTGGAGCGTCAGGCCGTTCGCCAGGTTCGTGCCGTAGAAGACGCGTTCGTAGCCCGGCCCCTGCCGGACGGCCGTGCACGGGTAGGTGCCGTTGCTGCCCCAGTAGTCGAACCAGCCGCCGCCGAACTCCGCGACGAACCCGGGCGTGTCCGGCGACGCGCTCGCGCCGCCCTTCGCCCCGCCCGGCCCGTAGGTGCCCCAGTCCGGCGCGGTGTTCGGGTTGCCCGGCGTCGCGTCGGTCCGGCAGGCGCCACCGGGGTAGCCGTCGAAGGCGTAGAGGTCGACCTCGCCCGCCACGGTGCCGGGCACGCCGGAGCCCGGCGGCACCCAGATCCCGTTGCGGCCCTTGTCGTTGTGGAACACCGGGACGGCGATCCCGTCCGCCCGCACCTTGTCGTGGAGGTGCCTGACGTAGTTGCGCTGGGCGGTGCCGGTCGCGGCCAGCTCGTTCTCGATCTGGTAGAGGATCACCGGACCGCGGCCGTCGGTGTACTGGTGGCGGCCGATGATCCGGTCGATCCGCGTCAGCCACTCGTCGGCCGCGGCGAGGTAGTCCGGCGCGTCGCTGCGCGCCCGGCCGGCCTGGGTGCTCAGCCACGCCGGGAAACCGCCACCGGTGACTTCGGCGTTGATGTACGGGCCGGGCCGGGCGATGACGTACAGGCCCGCTTCCGCGGCGAGGTCCAGGACCCGGTCCATGTCCCGGACGCCGGTGAAGTCGTACACCCCCGGCGCGGGCGAGTGGTAGTTCCAGTCGAAGTAGATCGAGACCGCCGTGTAGCCGGTGGCCTTCATCTTCTGCAGCACGTCCCGCCACAGGTCCGGGCTCGGCAGCCGGAACGGGTGGAACTCGCCCGACCAGACGAGCTGGCGGCGGCCGTCCAGCATCAGCGAGTACTTGTCGAAGCTGACCTGGTGCTGCACCGGCGCCGCCGCCGGGGCGGCCGGCGCCGGTGCGGCAGCAAGGCCGGCCGTGACGAGCAGGCTGACGAACAGGGACAGGAACCGGCGCATGGCTGGACTCTCCGGTCGGGCGAGGTATAGGTCGTTATACGAGCTCAATAGACGTACGGCCAGCCGGCGCTGTCGTAGCCGATGAGGTTGATGCCGAGCTTGCCCGTCAGCGGGGTCGCGTCCGAGTAGTAGTAGTGGTAGATCAGCACGTCGGCGTCGGAATCGTGCAGCACGGCGACGTGGCCGGGGCCGTGGACCGCGCCGTGGCTCGCCAGGATCTGCGTGCCGCCGCCCGCCGTCAGCCGGACACCGTTGCGATCGGTGTACGGCCCGGTGATCGACGTCGACCGGCCGGCCATCACGCGGTAGGTGCTCTTCGTGCCCTGGCAGCACAGGTCCCACGAGACGAACAGGTAGTGGTAGCCGCCGTGCTGGATGATGTACGGCGCTTCTTCGGCCGTCGTGCCGCCGGTGCGCTGGGCGATGCCGCGCAGCGCGGTGTCGCTGGTGCTGCGCTTGCCGGTCGCCGGGTCGAGCCGGATCAGCTTGATGCCCGTCCACCAGGAGCCGAAGCTCAGCCACCAGCGGCCGGACGAGTCGACGAACAGGTTCGGGTCGATCGCGTTGTAGTCGTCGCTCGTGCTCGTCTGCACGACGATGCCCTGGTTCGTCCAGCTGCCGGGGAGGCCGGTCGTGCTGGTGGCCAGGAAGATCGCCGAGTGGCGGGAGCCGAGCGACGAGGCGGCGTAGTACAGGTGGTACCGGCCGTTGTGGAACGAGATGTCCGGCGCCCACAGGTACTCCGGCTTGGCGGGATCGGTGAAAGGCGCGGTCCACGGCGCCCCGTTCGGCCAGACCGAGCCGATCTTCGTGAAGTGGATCCGGTCGGTGGAGCGGCGGATCTGCAGGTACTGGTCGGTGGAGTAGAGCAGGTAGCTGCCGTCCGCCGCGCGGATCATCGACGGGTCGTGCACCGCCTCGATGTCCCCGGTGACGTAGCCGGGGTCCGGGTAGGTCGCGGCCTGCGCCGCGGGGGCGCTCAGCAGGGCGGCGGCGACGGCGACGAGGGCCGGGAGGCGGCGCAGGCTCATGGAAGTCCTCTGTTAGCGCTAACAACTGCTGTGGTCACATGGTCGGCGGCGCCCGCCCCGGGCGTCAAGGGCCGGACGGAGGGTGCTCCCCCGGCCCGGCCCGCGACGTCCTCAGTGCACGGGGTTCCACCCGTCGCCGCCCGCGAGGTACTTCTGCGCGGTGTAGTTCCCGGCCTGCGCGGCGGGCAGCTGCGGCCGGTCGGTGCCGGTCCCCGCGCCCGGTCCGGTGTTGCGGTACTCGGAGAACCGCGCGTCCTTCCACGAGAAGCCCGACATGTCGGTCCACGGCGCGGCCTTGATCGCCGCCGGCAGGGCCGTCTCGCGGATCAGGACCTGGGCGATGGCGTCGACGTCCCCGCCCGGGTGCCACGGCCGGCCCAGGTAGAAGCTCGCGTTGGCCGCCGCGCTGAGCACGCGGCTGCCGACGATCAGGAAGCCGTACGGGTTCGACCGCCGGGTGCTGGCCGCGGTGAGGAACCCGTTGTTGCTGCTGGAACCGCGGTCGAGCGCGGTGATCGTCGCCCGGTCGAACACCGCGGTGGCGCGGCCGAACATGAAGTCGACGTCGCCGCTGATGGCGCAGTTGCGGTAGTACTGGCGCCCGGCCGTGCCGACGGCCGCGGTGTCGGCGTACAGCGTGTCCTGGTGCCCGAGGAAGGTGACGTTGTCGAAGACCATCCGGTCACCGGTGGTCTTGACCGCGACGGCCTGGGTGTCCTTGATCTCCGGGTGGGCGCCCCGGTCGAAGGAGTTGCGGAAGGTCAGCGCGGTCGCGGTGAAGCCGTTCGCGGCGATCGTGGCGGTCGCGCTCCCGGACGTCCCGTACGTCGAGCCGTCGGGTTTCTTCGTCCCGCTGGCGTTGTCGTAGTCGACGACGACGTCGGCGGCCTTCCCGGTGGTGCCGCGCAGGGTGATCCCGGTCTTGCCCGACGGCACCGAGACGACTTCGCGGTAGGTCCCGGGTTTGACCGAGACCGTGCCGCCCGCCGAGACCGCGTTGATCCCGGCCTGCACGGTCGGGTAGTTGCCGGATCCGTCCTTCGCCACGACGACGTTCGCCGCCGCGGCGCCGGCCGCCGGGGCGGCCAGGGACGCCCCGGCGACGACCGACGCGACGAGCAGGGTCTTGAACATGACGCCTCCACGGTGGAACGCGCCGGGGGTACCGGACGGCGGCCGCCACCCCCGGCGCGGGTCGGTTACTTGTAGGTGATGTTCGCCGCGGTGTAGAGGCAGTTCGTCGAGTCCGGGCCGCTGCCGATCTTCGTCGGCTCACCGCTGGTCACGCCCTTGTACTTCGTGCAGGGCTCGATCTTGCGGCCGGAGTCGCCGACGATGGTGATCCGGGTCAGCTTCGCGGTGTCACCGTAGTTGGTGTTGATGCCGACCAGCGCCTTGCCGGGCGCGGTGGCGGTGACGTTGTCCACGACGACGTTGCGCTTGTACTGCGTCTTGCAGTTGCCGCAGGAGCGGTACAGCTTGCCGAAGTCCTCGACCTGGAAGTTGCGGATGTACATGGTGCCGGGGCCGTTGTGCTGGAACACCTTGTCCGACGCCTTGCGCGCGCCGCCGCCGTCGATGGTCATGGTCTGCGAGGCGGACGTGCCCTTGAAGGTCGCGGCGTCCTCGCCGACGTCCTCCCACCACACGTTGAGCAGCGTGCAGGTGCCGAGGCAGTGCACGCCGTCGGCGGCCGGGCTGCCGAGGACGACGTTCTTCAGGGTGGTCCCGTTCGACAGTTCGAAGATCGGGCCCTGGTCCTCGCTCTGGCCGCCGGTGCCGAGGTCGCCGGTGCCGTAGAACCGCTTGAGCCCGCCGTCGTAGGTGCCGCTGGTGACCTTGATCGTCTTGGGCACCGGCACGCTGCTGCCCGGGGTCGGCCAGGAGGCGGCCGACGCGGTCGCGCCGGCGACGACCGCGGCCGAAACCACGAGGGCGGCGACCGCCGCCACCCGGGTGATCCGGGACAGTGCTGGGGAAATCATTTCGTCATCACTCCCTGGTCTCGAGCTTCAATCGGCGCTGATGGAAAACGTCCGACCCGGTTGTGAAAGCGCTTTCTCGTACCGAAGTTTCGGGTTGCGGACACGGGGTGTCAATGTCGTTCGCCGCAGCGGCGTGCATGTCGCCCGGATGGTCGCCGCGGCCGGAAGTTTTCAGAAAACGCGAAAGTGTCGAAGACCCTCAGCGGCCGGGGCCGGCACCCGCGAGCACCAGCGCGGGGACGGCCCAGGCCGGGTCGAGGCGTTCGACCAGGCCCGGCGTCCAGCCGACGTCCGGGCCGAGGTCGGGGTCGTCGGCCGCGTTGTACTCGGCCAGCAGGTCCACCGGCCGGGGCCACGACGAGCCCTGCGCGACCAGCGTGCCGGTCGCGTGCAGCACGGTTCCCTTCCAGTAGTGCACCAGCTGCCCCAGCGGCAGCCCGGCCGGGATCCCGAAGAAGTTGTTCTCGGCGTAGATCCGCGACTGCACGCCGACGCCCAGCGAGTAGGTGTACGCGGCCGGATTCCTGACCAGGTACAGGTTGTCGTAGACGTGCACCTGGCCGTACCGCACCCGCGGCGCGCGCTGGCCGATCTCGGAGAACAGGTTGTGGTGCAGGGTGACCCGCAGCTTGCCGACGTCGTAGGTGGGCTTGTCGGTGTTGCCGATCAGCATGGTCTTGTCGTGGTCGTGCAGGCGGTTGTAGGACACGGTGACCAGATCCGCGCCGTTGACGATGTCGAGCAGGCCGTCGTGGACCTCGTACTTGCGGCCGAAGTAGGACGGTTGCCGGTCGTTTCCGCCGTCGCTGAACTCGTTGTGGTCCACCCAGACGTGCGTGGCGCCGGCCAGGTCCACGTTGTCGTACTCGGAGTTCCAGTTGCCGTCCGCGGTGTCGAGCGGGTCCCACTGCGGGAAGCAGTCGTGGGCGTCGGAGAAGTGCAGGTTGCGCAGGATCACGTTGTCGCCGGTGACGCGCAGGGTCAGCCCGTGCAGGGTGGCGTGCGCGCCCAGCCCGACGATCGTCGTGTCCGGGCCGACGTCGAGCACGACCTGCCCGGCCTGGTTGGCCTGCGACCGCGCGCGGGCCTCCTCCAGCGGCCCGGACGGCGGCACTCTCCCCCAGGTCGCGGGATCGTAGGCGGCCAGGTACGCCGGGAGGGTGTAGGCCGGGTCGGCGAAACTTCCACAGCTCGCCGGCCGGTCCGCGGCATCGACGTTGCCCTCGATCGTCCCGCGGACCTCGACGATCTTCGGTGCGCCGGGGTTCGCCGCGAGGGCCGCGGCCAGCTCCGATCGCTTGGTCACGGTGTGGACGTCCCCGGGTGCCGCGGCCGAGCCGCCGGTGGTCCCGGTGGTCGCCGCGGCCCAGCCGTCGTGCGCTCCGAGCACGACCCGGCCGGGGTCGCGGCCGTGCGCGGACGCGGGGGCCGCGGTCAGCGTGAGTCCGAGCAGGGCGAGACACCCCGCGAAAACCTTCCTAAGCATGTCGTCAGCTCCTTCGCTCGGCCGCCCGGGCCGCGAGCTCGGACAGCCGGGCGGTGTCCGGGTCGCCGTCGATGACGACGACGTGGTGGGTCAGGGTCAGTTCCGCGTCCGGTTCGAGCAGCCACGGCCGGTGGTAGGTGGCGGCGAAACTGACCACGGGGAACGGTTCGGCGCGGACGTACCAGGCCGTCGGGTGGGCCGCGTTCGCCGGGCTGTCGGCGAACAGCAGCGTCGAGGTGCGCAGGCTTTCGTCGTGCTGCCCGGTGAAGGCCAGCCACGGTGCGCGGTGCCCCATCGCGTCGGCCGCGGACCGGCCGTCCGGCGTCCGGACCGTGCCGCCGACGAACGAGCGCGGCCCGCGCCAGAACAGGCCGCCGTAGCCCGCGGTATCGCGGCCTTCGGTGACCGGGCTCCCCCACCGCAGCTCGTGGCCACTGGTGTTGCGCAGCCGGCTGGACCAGGTGAGCGTCCAGTGCCCGCCGCCGGCCGAGACGTCGCCGAAGCGGAGCGTGCGGTGCTCGGTGAGCCAGCGCCGCCCGGCCGCCGTGCGCCAGGCCAGTTCGTGCCGCAGCTCGCAGTGGCCGGCGGTGCCGTCGAGGCCCTCCCAGCGGACGTGGCCGATGGTGCCGTTGTTGTCCAGCGGGGTGTAGCCGCGGCCGCGGACGTAGGTGCGGCCGCCCCAGAAGTTCTCGCCGGAGAGGTGGGCCATGGTGAACTGCAGGCCGTTGTGCCAGGTGTGGTCGTGCGGCCGGACCGCCGTCACCACCTCCCCCGCGGTGGTCCGCAGCGGGTGCAGGTAGGGCTTCGGCGAGTCCCCGGCCGGCGTCGGCGGCGCGACCACGTACTCGGCCAGGACGACGTCGCCGAGGCGGACCCGCACCCGGCCGTCGCCGGACCCGGCCGGCTCCAGCGACAGGTCCCCCACCGCCGCCCGGCTCACGCCGGTTCCCCGATCTCCCCGAGCAGCTCGGTCACCGCGACCGCGCGGCCGGTGGCCAGAGACCGGTTCGCGGCCAGCCCGGTGAGCAGGGCCTGCAAGCCGGCGTCGTGGTCGGCCGCGCAGCCGAGCTCGTCCGGTGCGGCGTCGCCGAGCAGCTCGGCGAGCATCCGTTCGTCGCCGCCGCCGTGGCCGTCGCCGAGGAGCCCGTCGAACACGGTTTCCGGTGGGGCCCAGTGCCGTTGCACGGTCAGCCGGGCCCGCCCCTGCTTCGGCACCGGCTCGGCGCCGGAGGCGTACTCGTTCTCCCGGACGTCCAGTTCCAGCCGCCCTTCGCGGCCGGCGAACGCGACGCGGTACCCCTCCCGCGGCGAATACGCGTGCAGGTGGTAGTTCAGGACCGCCCCGCCGTGGTGGCGCACGAGCACCGACAGTTCGTCTTCGATGGTGACGCCGGGCGCGAACACGTCCTGGTTCCGGACGTAGCCGTCTTCCGGTTCGGCGTCGCGGTAGAGGGCGCGCAGCTTGGGCGAGGCTTCGAGGTCCAGTGCGAACCGGTCGCCGTCCGTGCGGTGGCCGGCTTCGTCGCCGTAGAAGAACAGCCGGCCCAGCGCGAACACCGTCTCGGGGCCCCGGCCGAGCCACCAGTTGACCAGGTCGAAGTGGTGGCCCGACTTGTGCACGAGCAGGCCGCCGGAGTTCGCCTTGTCCCGGTGCCAGCGGCGGAAGTAGTCGGCGCCGTGCGCGGTGTCGAGCAGCCAGCTGAACTCGGCCGAGCCGATCTCCCCGATCGCGCCGCCGGCCAGCAGCTCGCGCACCCGGCGGTGCACCGGGTTGTACCGGTAGTTGAAGGCGACCCGCACCGAGCGGCCCGTCTCGCGCCGGGCCGCCAGGATCCGCCGCGCACCCTCTACGTCGGTCGTCATGGGTTTTTCGGTGACCACGTCGCAGCCGGCCTGCAGCGCGGCGACGACGTAATCGGCATGCGTGTGGTCGGGGGTGCACACCACGACGACGTCGATGCGTTCCTTCGCCAGCATCGCGGCGAAGTCCTCCGGCCGGTAGCCGGGGATCCCGGTGCCGAGCCACTCGTTGTGGACCCGCATCCGGGTCCGGCTGGAGTCGCAGAAGGCCGCGAGCTCCGCCCGCGGCGACGCGGCCAGGGCCCGGGCGACCAGCTGGGCGCGGGAGCCCAGGCCGATGATCGCGTGGCGACGCACCGCCATCACCTCTCTCGTTCCGGTAGCACGGCGCCGGTCCAGGGCAGGGCGAGTTCGGAGAACAGCGCGAGCCGCTCGGCCGCGGTGTCGACGTCGCGGTCGACGCCCGGCACGACGAAGTGCCGTTCGGGCCCGCTGCCCACGGCCCGCACCCACTCGGCGGGCAGCGGCAGCGGTTCGGGCGCGTCGCGGACCGCCGCCACCAGCGCGGTGAACGCGCGGGTGGCGGCCAGCGGGGCCAGCAGCGGCTCGCCGCCGCGGACGTGCGCGACCAGGTTGGCCAGCAGGTCCCGCGGCGGCCCGACCGGCCGCGGCCGGTCGCCGACGGTGACCAGGTCCGTCTTGTAGTGCCAGCGGATCCGGCCTTCCGTGCCGTGGACCAGCACGTACGGCTCGTGGTCGGCCTCCGCGCCGAGGGTCGCGGCGACGACGACGTCCGGCGCCCCGGCGAAGCTCAGCCGGGCGCACGCGGTGTCGTCGGACTCGATGTCCCGGGCCCGGTACAGCTCGACGGCGGTCCGTTCCGGCAGCACTCCGGCGGTGCCGTTGACCAGCAGGGCGGTGGCCACGGCGTGCGCGAAGGGGTTGGTCAGGGCCCCGTCCACCACCGGCTGCCCGCCGACGCGCCGCCGGCCCGCCCACTCGGCGCGGGCGAAGTACCGGTCCCGCCGGATCCACGCGCCGGCGGCGGCGATCCCGGTGACGGTGCCGATCTCGCCGGTCCCGATCGCCGCCCGCACCACCGGGACGGCGGCCGAGCCGAAGCTCTGGAAGCCGGTCTGGCAGGCGCGGCCGCGGGCCAGCGCGGTGAGTTCCTCGAACGCCGCGAGGTCGAGCACCGGCGGTTTCTCGACGAGCAGGTGGCAGCCCGCGGTGAGGGCGAGCTTGGCGAGCCGCAGGTGCGTGTGCGGCGGGGTGGCGACCACGGCGATGTCCGGGGTGGTCCGGGCGAGCAGTTCGGCCGCGTCCCGGGTGAGCACGGCACCTCCGGGCAGCAGCGCACGGGCCTCGTCCGGGGGTTCACGGACGTCGCACGCGCCGGCGAGCACGAGTTCGCCGCGGTCGTGCAGCGCACGAGCCCGGCGCAGGTGGTGTGCGGCATAACCGGCCGTACCGAAGACGACCACGCTCGGCATCATCGGCGGCCCCCGGTCGCGACGGCGGCGAGGCAGAGGGGCCCGGCGGCCACCAGCGCGAGGATGGGCAGCATCCAGACGAGCAGCGCGGAAACGCCGGCCGCGGCGCCCAGCAGCAGGCCGTTCCTGGGGTCCGCCACGGTTTCCCGCGCCGCGGTCACGAACGCCCGGTGCCACGCCGGGCCGCCGGTGGCGACCATCTCGCAGGTCCGCACCGCCACCACCACCCCC
>NZ_PPHG01000085.1 GCF_002904295.1 Amycolatopsis sp. CA-128772 | reverse complement strand
GCCACGGCGGCCAGCCACCCCGCCTCCAACAGCCAGCCACCCCGCCGCCCTCCGGCCAGGCAGCCGCCCCAACCGCGCCCACCTCTGGCGGCCGCCCGCCACCAACGGGCCATTCCTGCCCCGGCATTCACCACTCCCGAGCGGCCCACCCCGCCGGGCCCCGCCGTCCGCCAGCCACCGCGCCGCCCGCCCGCACTGCCCGGTCGCCCGCACTTGCCCCGCCGCCGCGGCTTCAGCGGCCACCCACCCCCGCCGCACCCCACCATCGGCCAATTCCCACCGCCGGGAACCCCCTCGAAAGCCCTCCCCACCTGCACTCCTGACTGTCCGCACAGGCCGACAACCCCAGATCCGGCGCTCCCCCCAAACCCGACCAGGTCGGTACGGTGGCCGGATGATGCGCAAGGCGGTGGCCGTGCGGCGGGATGAAATCGTGGGCGCCGCTCTTCGGCAGATCCGGGTCCGGGGGATCTCCGGCGTCCGGGCCGCCGATGTTGCCCGGTCGCTCGATGTCAGCACCGCGCTCGTCTTCTACCACTTCGGGACCCTTGAAAAGCTCGTCATCGAAGCCTTCCGGCAGGCCGCCGAGAACCAGCTGAAGAAACTCGACGACGAGCTCGCCCGAGGCGGCCCCGCCGACGAGCGGCTCCGCGCCGTCCTTGCCCTCTACCAGCCCTCAGCTGACGACCACCACGGCAACTGGCCCCTCTGGATCGAGGCCAATGCCGCCGCCATGCGGGACTCCGCCTTGAAAAACGTGCTGCAGCGGCTCGATCTGCGCTGGCGGGATGCCGTTGCCGCCCTGATCGACGAAGGGATCAGGGCCGGGCTCTTTCACTGTCCCGATCCGCGCGGGGCCGCCTGGCGGCTGACCGCTCTGCTCGACGGGCTCGCCGTTCAGGTCGTTGCGCGCGACGGGACCGTCACCGCCGATGACCGTCGGCGGTGGGTTGCGGCAGCGATGGCTCACGAGCTCAGAGCGGCGGGGGACCAGGAGGGGCGATGACCGGAACAGCCTTGCTCGAAGTGGCGTGGACCGACCCCGTCACTGGGTGCGACCGCTTCGGCGGCATCGACCGCGACTACCTCAAGCCCGGCGACGAACTGCGGCCGCCGGAAGCGTGGCTGGACGTGCCGGCCGAGGTCCTCGTCCCGGCGGCCATCTCCTACTGCGTCGACGCCGACAACCAGGCCAAGATCGGCGCCAAGCTGATCGTCGAAGCCGCGAACCTGCCCGTCACGCCGGACGCCGAGGAGCTCCTCGACGCGCGGGGCATCCGCGTGCTGCCGGACTTCGTCGCCAACTCGGCGACCAGCTCCTGGTGGTGGACGCTGTTCGGCGACGTCGACGCGGACGCCGAGGAAGCCTTCGGGAAGGTCCGCGCCCGGATGCGCGCCCTGGTGACCAGCATGTTCGAGGTCGCCACCCTGGACGGCCTGAGCCTGCGCGCCGCCGCGCTACAGCTGTCGGAGAACAACATCGAGGCGCGCTTCGGCTGAGGGCTGAGGGCCGAGGGAACGAATCGAGCCCCCAAGTAGTTGAGCGTTGTATGAAACTCGGCATCTACAGCTTCGGCGACCGCGCGCCCGACCCGCGCACCGGCGAGCAGCCCTCCGTCGCGCAGACGCTGGCCAACACCCTCGAGCGGATCAAGCTGGCCGACGAACTGGGCCTCGGCTTCTACGGCCTCGGCGAGCACCACCTCGACCAGTACGCGATCTCGAACCCGGGCACCGTGCTGGCCGCCGCCGCAAGCGTCACGAACCAGATCACCCTCAGCTCCGCCGTCACCGTGCTGAGCACCGAGGACCCGGTCCGCCTCTACCAGCAGTTCACCACGCTCGACCAGCTCAGCCACGGCCGCGCCGAGCTGCTCGCCGGGCGCGGGTCGTTCACCGAGTCGTTCCCGCTGTTCGGCAACGACCTCGGCGACTACGACGAGCTCTTCGAGGAGAAACTCGCCCTGCTCCTGCACATCGACCGCGAGGACCCGCTGACCTGGTCCGGCAAGTTCCGCCCGCCGCTGGAGAACGCGCGGATCCTGCCCCGCCCGTACGGCAAGCGGCTGCGCATCTCGGTCGGCACCGGCGGCAACCCCGAGTCGTCGATCCGGGCCGGGCTGCTCGGCCTCCCGGTGGTGTACGCGGTGATCGGCGGGCAGCCCGAGCGCTTCGCGCCGCTGGTCGACCTCTACCGCCGCGCCGGGGAAGCGGGAGAACACCAGGACCTGCACGTCACCATGGGCGCGATCGGCTTCATCGCCGAAAAGTCCCAGGACGCCAAGGAAACGTTCTACCCGTACTGGCTCGAAACGATGAAGTACGGCGCCCGCGCGCGCGGCTGGGCGGTCCCGACCCGCGCCGAGTACGACGAATACACCCGCGACGCGAACGCGCTGTTCGTCGGCAGCCCGCAGGAGATCGCCGAACGCATCATCGCGGTCGGCAAGCTCACCGGCGCGGACCGGTACGCCATGCAGATGGACTGGTCCGGCGTGCCGCACGCCGAGGTCATGCGGGCCATCGAACTGCTCGGCACCGAGGTGCTTCCGCTGGTGGAAAAGGAGTTCTAGACGTCGTTGCCGGCGATGTAGCCGAACGTCATCGCCGGCCCGATGGTCGAGCCCGCGCCGGCGTAGCTGTGGCCCATCACCGCCGCGCTCGCGTTGCCCGCCGCGTACAGACCGGGGATCACCGAGCCGTCCGGGCGCAGCACCCGCGCCCGGGCGTCCGTGCGCATGCCGCCCTTCGTGCCGAGGTCGCCGGGGACCAGCCGCAACGCGTGGTACGGCGCCGCCCACAGCGGCGCCAGGCAGGAGTTCGGCGTCACCGACGGGTCCGTGTAGTAGTGGTCGTACGCGCTCGCGCCGCGGCGGAACTCGGGGTCCGCCCCGGACCGGGTGAAGCCGTTGAAGCGATCCACAGTGGACTTGAGCGCCGCGGACGGCACGCCGATCTGGGTGGCCAGGCCCTGGATCGTCGACGCCTTGAAGACCGCGCCGGCGGCGTACCAGGCGTCCGGGAACGGCAGCAGCGGCGCGATGTCGCGGAACAAGTACCGGTTGCGGTAGTTCTGGTCGACGATCAGCCACGCCGGGATGTCCGGCGCCGACGGGTTCTTGTCGTACATGGTGTGCACGACGTCGCTGTAGGGCGCGGCTTCGTTGACGAACCGCTGCCCGGCCTGGTTGACGATCAGGCCACCGGGCAAGGTGCGTTCGGCCAGGCAGAAGTACGGGTCGCCGGGGGTCGGGATGGCCGGGCCCCACCAGGCGTCGTCCATCAGGTCGAGCGCGGCGCCGGCCCGCTGCCCGGCGCGGTGGCCGTCACCGGTGTTCTCCTTCGCGCCGACGGTCCAGTCCGTGCCGATCGGCTGCCGCTGGTACTGCGCGCGCATGGCGGCGTTGTGCTCGAAGCCGCCCGAGCCGACGATCACGCCGCGCCGCGCCCGCACCAGCCCCTGCGGCACGACGACGCCGGTGACCGCGCCGTTTTCCACGTTCAGGTCGACGAGCGGGGTGTTGAGCAGCACCGGGACGCCGGCCCGCTGCAGGCCGGCGGCGAGCGACTGCCCCATGGTGAGCGGCTTCTGCCCGGCCACCGCGGCGGCCGTCCCGCGGGCGAGGCACTCGGCGGCGACCGCGGCGCCCTTGGCGTTCACCAGAGCGAGGTTCAGCCACTTGTAGTCGGCGCTGAAGACGACGAGCCCGGGCGGCGTGGCGAGGTAGGGCGGGTTGAGGTTCGCCAGCTCGGCCCCGAGGAGGTTGCCGTCGAACTGGTCCGGCTCGATCGACCGGCCGTTCGGCAGCCCGCCCGGCAGCTCCGGGTAGTAGTCGCTGTAGCCCTCCATGAACCGGAACCGCAGCGGGCTGTTGGCCAGGATGAAGGAGATCATGGCCGGGCCGTTGCGCAGGAACGCCTCCTGCCGTGCGGCCGGCACATCGGGCCCGACGACGGCGGCGAGGTACTGCGCGGCCTTCGCGGGCGTGTCCGGCACCCCGGCGGCGAGCAGCACGGGGTTGTTGGGGATCCAGATGCCGGCCCCGGACCGGGCGGCGGACCCGCCGAAGGTCGGCGCTTTCTCGAGCACGACGACGCTGAGGCCGCGCTTGGCCGCGGTGAGCGCGGCGGTCATGCCGGCGGCCCCGGAGCCGACGACGACCACGTCGTACTCACCGAGCGGCGCTGCGGCGGCGGGGGTCGCCAGCCCGGCGGTGACGGCCAGGCCCACACCGGCGGCACCGCCGAGGAGGAGCTGACGGCGGGTCAGGTCGGCATCCATGGCGCACTCCTCGCTCGCGGAACGGCGAGGGCCATGTTCTCCGCAGCGGCGCAGAACTGGAACACGTTCTACCCGAGTGGAGCAGCGGGGAACGGCCCGGATCGACCGCCGGCGCCAATAAGAACCGGCATTCGGCGCAGGCGGCCGCTCACCCCCGCCCACGTCACCGGCACCTCCCCCGATCCGCGCAAGGACAACGGCAGGCGCTCACCCCGCCCAGCCCACCGGCACCTCCTCCGGCCCGCGTACCGACAACGGCGGCCGCCAGCCGATCGTCTCCGGCGGGGTCGCCAGCTCCAGCCCCGGCAGTCCGTCCACCAGGGTCCGCAGGGCGATCTCCCCTTCCAGCCGGGCCAGCGCCGCGCCCAGGCAGAAGTGGATCCCGTGCCCGAAGCCCAGCTGCGGTGCGTCCTTCCGGCGGATGTCGAACTCGGCCGCCGATGGGAACACGTTCTCATCCCGGTTCGCCGCGCCGACGTGGGCCAGCACCGCTTCCCCGCGCCGCACCAGCACCCCGCCGAGCGGCACGTCCTCCAGGGCCACGCGCAGCAGCGACGAATCCACCGGCCCGTCGTAGCGCATGATCTCCTCGACCGCGCCCGGCGTCAGGCCGGGGTCCGCGCGCAACGCCGCCAGCTGCTCCGGGTGGCGGCACAGCAAAACCACCCCGCAGCCGATCAGGCTGACCGTCGTCTCGTGGCCGGCCAGCAGCAGCTGCGTCGCCAGGTCGATCAGCTCCGGCTCGGTGAGGCGGTCGCCGTCCTCGTCGCGGGCGTGCACCAGCGCGCTCAGGAAGTCCTCCGCCGGGCGCGCGCGCTTTTCCGCCACCAGCGCCGCCATGTCCTCGGCGCCGTCGCGGCGTGCCTGCTCGACTTCGGCCGGGTCGTGCTGCATCGGTGTCACGATCACGCGCGACCACCGGCGGAACCGCGCGCGGCCGGCGAACGGAACGCCGAGCAGCTCGCACATGACCAGCGTCGGCAGCGGGAAGGCGAACGCCTCGACCAGGTTCGCCGGCGGGCCGTGCGCGACCATCGCCCGCAGCAGCTCGTCGGCGATCTGCTGGATCCGCGGTCGCAGCGCGGCGATCCGGCGGACCGTGAACGCCTGCGCCGACAGCCGCCGGAGGCGGGTGTGGTCGGGCGGGTCCATGTTGAGGATGCTGTGCTCACCGGTCGAGAAGTCGCCCGGCTCGATCAGGCACGGCGCGCCCGGGTACAGCAGGTTGCGGCTGAACCGCGGATCGGAAAAGACCGTGCGGACGTCTTCGTAGCGCGTCACCAGCCAGCCTTCGTGCCCGCTGGGGAAGGCGATCCGGGACACCGGCGGGTGCCCGGCGTAGATCGACCCCAGCGGAACGGCGGGATGGTCCTTCACGACGGGATAGACAGCGGCCATGGCGCCGATGATGAGCGCCGCTCCCGGCGCGGCGGAAGGCGCGCGCCAACGGAAAACCCGTCCGGACGCCGGAAACCGCCCGGACGGCCGCACCCACCGATAGCGTCCTTTGTAGACACACACAAGCAAGTTGACGGCATCCTCATCTTATGGCTAAGTTGAGAACATACTCAACTTGAGGAGGTTCCCTTGCCGGAAGTGCTCGCCGTCCTGGGCGTCGGCCCCGGACTCGGCCTGTCGGTCGCCCGCCGGTTCGGCCGCGAAGGCTTCACGACAGCGCTGGTTTCCCGCACCGACGCCCGGCACGCGCGGTACCGCGAGTCGCTGGCCGGGATCGACGCCCCCACCTATTCGGCCGACGTGACCGACGAAACCCAGCTCCGCGACGTCCTCGCGCGCATCACGGCCGACGCCGGCGAGATCGACACGGTGTACTTCGGGCCGGCCGACGCCACGTCCGGCCCGGGCATCACGCCCCTCACCGAGGCCGACGCGGGCACCCTGCGCGCGTCGTTCGATACCGCGGTGCTCCCGGCGGCGAACCTCGTCCGGGCCGTGCTGCCGGCCATGCTGGCCCGCGGCTCGGGTTCCCTGCTCTTCGCCGGCGGCCTCAGCGGCAAGTACCCGATGCCGATGCTGGGCAGCCTCGCCCCGGCGTCGGCGGCGCTGCGCATGTACGTCCTGACGCTGCACGCGGCCCTGCGCGAGACAGGGGTGCACGCCGGGATCCTGACCATCGGCGGCCTCATCGAGCGCGGGGACATCCACCGCGTGTTCACGTCACAGGACCACGGCTTCACCGTGGGAACGCTCGATCCGGACGACATCGCCGAGCAGGCGTGGGAGCTGCACACCGCGCGGGAGGCCGAAGTGGAGTTCAACGCGATGGCCGCGGCCTAAGCGAGGTAGGCGAGTTCCGGGTGCGCGGCGGCGTAGGCGTCGAGCAGCCGCCGCGCGATCGCCACCGAGTCGACGAGCGGGTGCAGCGCGAACGCCCGCAGGGCCGCCGCCCGTGAACCCGTTGCCGCCGCTTCGATCGTCGCCCGCTCGACCGCCTTGACCGCCGTCGCCAGGCCCAGTGCGTGGTCCGGCAGGGGCGCGGCGGCGATCGGGCGGGCGCCGTTCGCGTCGACGACGCACGGCAGCTCGACCACCGCGTCGGCCGGCAGGCCCGGGAGCGCGGAACCGTTGCCGGCGTTGAGGATCAACGTCGTGCGCTCGCCGTGCGCGATCGCGCGCATCAAGGCCAGCGCGATCTTCTCGTAACCGCCGCCTTCGAGGTCGTCTCGCTCGGTTTCGCGCGTCTCGGCCATGTACGTCGCTTCGCGCTCCAAGCGCGTGCGTTCCCACGACGCCAGCGAGGGTTCCGCGTAGAAATCGCGTTGCTGCTCCAGCAGGAACGCCCCGCGCGACGCAGAACCCGTGGCCTCGCGGGCGAAGTAGTAATAGTGCAGGTATTCGTTCGGCACCGCGCCGAGCACGCGCAGCCAGTCCGCGCCGAAGAGCTGCCCTTCCTCGAACGACCCGCACGCCACCGGGTCGGCGAGCAGCCGCGGCAGGACGTCCTCGCCGCCCACGCGGACCGCGCGGAGCCAGCCGAGGTGGTTCAGCCCGGCGTAGTCGAACCACGCCGTCGCCGGGTCGATCCCCAGGGCCCGGGCGACGCGGCGGCACAGCCCGGCCGGGGAGTCGCAGATGCCGATCACCCGGCCGCCGAGGTGGGCGGCCATCGCTTCGGTCACCATCCCGGCGGGGTTGGTGAAGTTGATGACCCACGCCCGCGGCGCCAGCTCGCCGATCATCCGGGCGAGGCGGACCGCGACCGGGACCGTCCGGAGTCCGTAGGCGATCCCGCCCGCCCCGACGGTTTCCTGACCCAGCACCCCTTCCGCGTGCGCGATCTGCTCGTCCAGCCGCCGGCCGGCCAGGCCGCCGACCCGGACGGCCGAGAACACGAAGTCCACATCGGACAGTGCGGTGGCGAGATCGGTGGTCGTGCGCACCCGCGGGGCGGCCGCGGCGCCGGCGGCCTGCTCGGCCAGGACGCGCTCGATCGCGGCGAGGCGCCCGGCGTCGACGTCGTGCAGGACTAGCTCGGTGACGTCGCCGCCGGTCAGCAGCGCGCCGTGCACGAGCGGCACGCGGAACCCGCCGCCGCCGAGGATCGCCAGCTTCATCGCCGGACACCGATCGGGGGACAGCCGTGGCGCATCCGGCGACCATAGCAGCCGGGAGCACGCAATCCGTGGCCGAAGCCACCCACCTCTTGCGAATCTCGCGCGGCTGACGCAGGCTCGGGCCGACCGCTGCCCGACCGACGTGGAGGCGCCCGTGCCGGCTGAGCCCGCCCCCGACATCGATGTCTTCCTGTCCGGCCTGCTGTTCTTCGACCTGGTATTCACCGGGCTCGAACACCCGCCGGCGCCGGGCACGGAGGTGTGGACGGGCGGCATGGGCTCGGGGCCGGGCGGGATCGCGAACTTCGCCGTCGCGCTGAGCCGCCTGGGCCTGCGGACGTCGCTCGCGGCCGCGTTCGGCACCGACGTCTACGGCCGGTACTGCTGGGACGTGCTGGACCGCCAGGAGCACATCGACCTGTCCCGGTCGCGGCGGTTCCCGGAGTGGCACTCGCCGGTGACGGTGTCGCTGGCCTACGCCGGCGACCGCGCGATGGTGACCCACGGCCACCCGCCGCCCGTCCCGGTCGCGGAGCTCGCCGGTTCACCGCCGCCCAGCCGGGCGACGGTCGCGCACATCGGCCTCGACACGGCCGGGTGGGTGCACACCGCGCACCAGTCGGGCAGCCTGGTGTTCGCCGACGTCGGCTGGGACCCGTCCGAAGCCTGGTCGGCGGCGTTGCTGGAGCAGCTGGCGTGCTGCCACGCGTTCCTGCCGAACGAAGTCGAAGCGATGCGCTACACCCGAACGGACACGCCCGAGGCGGCCCTGGCCCGGCTCGCGGAGCTGGTCCCGATCGCGGTGATCACCCGCGGCGGCGACGGCGTGCTGGCCGTCGACGGCACGACGGGCGAGACGGCGGCGGTCCCGGCGCTGCCGGTGGACGTGCTCGACGCCACGGGCGCGGGTGACGTGTTCGGCGCGGGTTTCGTCGCCGCGACGCTGACGGGCTGGCCGCTGGTGGAACGCCTCCGGTTCGCCTGCCTGACGGCGAGCCTGTCGGTCCAGCACTTCGGCGGCGCGCTGGCGGCGCCGGGCTGGCACGAAATCGCCCAGTGGCACGCGCGGACCCGCAGCCCGGACTACGCGTTCCTGGACGAGGTGCTGCCGTCGGAGACGGTGGCCGGGATCCGCCGCGGCCCGGTGACGCTCGGCTTCGGCGACGACAGCTGGCGCTGATCGCCGCCGAAGCTCCTCCGGCGCTACCCCACGGCCACCCGCAGGATCTTGTTGTGGCTGTTGTGCGGTGTGCTGTCCTTGTTGCCGCCCTTGGAGGTCAGGTTCGTCTCGTCCATGATGCTGTTGCCGAACTCCTGCTCCCACAACCGGCCCTGCGAGTCGAACGCGAGGCCCTGGACGTTGCGGTGGCCGTAGCTCCACACCGCGTTGTGGAACGGGTTGTCGGCCGGGATCGTGCCGTCCGGGTTGATCCGCAGCACCTTCCCGTTGGGACTGCTGGTGTTCGACGCGTTGCCGCCGTTCTGCGCGTCGCCGGTGCCGGCGAACAGATACCGGCCGTCGGGGCTGAACCGCAGCCGGCCGCCGTTGTGGAACTTGTTGCGCGCGATACCGGTCAGCAGGACCTGCTCGGTGCTCGTGGTCAGCGAGTCGCCGGCCGGGTCGTACTTGATCCGGACGATCCGGTTGTCGCTCGGCGAGGTGTGCATGAAGTAGAGCCAGTGGTCGGACCCGAACGACACGGGGTTGATCTCCAACCCGGTCAGGCCGCCTTCGCCGTCGGTGCTCTGCACGTTCGGTACGGTCCCGATCGTCTTCTTCGCGCCGGTCTTGGGGTTCAGGTGGACGACGTCGTGCGCATCGCGCTGGTTGTCGAGGATCGTGCCGTCGGGCAGGGTCACCAGACCCCACACGACATCGTCGTCGGTGCCGACCTGGGTGGCGTCGCAAACACCCTGCGACGGCGTGCAACCCGACCCGCCGGTGGTGGTGACGTCCAGGACCGGCGTGCTCGGGTCGCTCAGGTTGCCGTTCCCGTCGACGGCCCGCACCTGCAGGTGGTACGCGGTGTCCGGGGTCAGCCCGCCGAGCGTGGTGCTCGCCGTGTCCGACGTCCCGATCTGCGTGGTGCCGTCGAAGATGCGTTAGCCGGTGACGCCCACGTCGTCGCTCGACGCGGTCCACGCGAGCCCGATCGACGTGCTGTTGACCGCGGTGGTGTGCACGTTCGCCGGCGCGGACGGCGGCGTGTGGTCGTCCGACGGCGGTGTCTTGACGGCCAGGGTGCCGCTGGCCTGCGAGACGTTCCCGGCGGCGTCCCGCGCGTTGACGTAGAAGCCGTAGCTGCCGTTCGGGCCGAGGTGCCCGCAGGTCGCCGTGAGGGCGCCGGTCGTGCTCGCGCAGAGCTGGCCGTCGCGGTAGACGTCGTAGCCCGCGACGCCGACGTCGTCGGTGGCCGCGGTCCACTCGATCGTGGCAGTGGTGGGCGTGACGCCGACGAGCGTCGGCGTGCCGGGCGGTGACGGCGGCCGCACGTCCCCGGCCGAGCCGTAGACGCCGAACTCCTGCAGCGAGTAGCCCTTCGAAGCGTCGGTGCGGCAGCGTTCGGTGCCGTACACCCGGACGTACCGGCCGGTTCCGTCCAAAGAGGTCAGATCCTCGACGCCGCCCTGGCCCGCGGTCGTCGCGTGGATCTTCGTCCAGGTGACGTGGTCGGGGGAGGTGTCGATTTCGTAGGCGGTGACGCAGGAAGCGTCCCACTGCAGCCGCACGCGGCTGATGTGCACGGCGGCGCCGAGGTCGGCGCAAATCCACTGTGGATCGACGCCGGCCGCGCTCGCCCAGCGGGTCGCCGAGTCGCCGTCGACCGCGTTCGCCGCCGGGCAGCACCCGCCCGCCGACGAGGCCGTGACCCGGTTTTCCCTGCGACAGCAGGGGATCCGCGGCCGCGGCCGGGGGTGCAGGTCCCGGCGACGAGCGCCAGCGCGATCGCCCCCGCCCGAATCAGCCGGCTCATACCGTCCTCCATGGCTGATGACGACGGCGGAGTCCGGACCGGCCCTACGAGCGCGCCGGGCCGGTGGTCAACCGGCGTCCCGGTCAACGGGCAGGACCCGCCCGAGGAAGCCCCGGATGTACCCGGCGATCGTGTCGAGGTGCGTTTCCAGCGCGAAGTGGCCGGAGTCGAGCAGGTGGATTTCGGCGTCGGGCAGGTCGCGGGCGTAGGCGCGGGCGCCGTCGGCGACGAAGATTTCGTCGTTGCCACCCCAGACGGCCAGCAGCGGGACCTGGCTGGTCCGGAAGTACTCGTGGAACTTCGGGTACCGGCCGATGTTGTGGTGGTAGTCGGCGAGCAGCGCCAGCTGGATTTCGGCGGCGCCGGGGCGGTCGAGCAGGGCCTGGTCGTGGATCCAGACGTCCGGGCTGACCAGCGTCGGGTCGGGCACGCCGTCGAGGTACTGCGCCTTGGTGGCCTCGAGGGTGACCATGCCGCGCAGGTCTTCGTCGGTGAGCGTGCCGGCGGCGAGCTTCTGCGGCAGCCCGGCGCCGAGCCCCTCGACGTAGGCGTTCCCGTTCTGGGTGATGATCGCGGTCACCCGATCGGGGTGCGCGGCGGCGATGCGCAGGCCGACCGGGGCGCCGAAGTCCTGGATGTAGAGCGCGAAGCGGGTGACGCCGATCTGGTCGAGCAGGCCGAGGGTCAGGTCGGCGAGCGCGTCGAAGGTGTAGGTGAACTCGCTGACAGGGGGCGCGTCGGAGGCGCCGGCGCCGAGGTAGTCCGGCGCGATGACGTGGTAGCGGCCGGCGAGCAGCGGGATGAGGTGCCGGAACATGTGCGAGCTCGTCGGGAAGCCGTGGAGCAGCACGATGGTGGGCGCCTCGGCGGGGCCGGCCTCGCGGTAGAAGAGCCGATGCCCGGCGACGGTGGCGTAGCGGTGGTGCATGCTTCCTCCTCTAATGGTTACCTAGCTATTTATCCATGAGACGCGGTAGGCTGTCAACGGTCGGGGACACTGGAGACCGGATTTCGGGAGGCGAAGGTGGTCACAGCGGCACCGGGCGAGGACCGCTCACCGGCATTGGCCCTGGTCAACACGCGACGGCTGACGGCGGCCGGGCCGGTGGACGACCTGGCCACGCCGGACGACGCAGCGTCGTGGCTGAGCGGGCGCGGCCTGGCGGTGGCCGGCTCGGCGGAGCTGGGCCGCCTGACGGACCTGCGCGTGGCGGTGCGGGAGCTGCTGGCCGCGCTGGCGGAGGGCCGGACGCCGGCGGAAGACGCGGTGGAAGTGGTGAACGCGGCGGCTCGCGCCGACGCGGCCGCGCCGCAGCTGGTGTGGGACGCGGGGCCGGAACGCATGTGGTCGCCCGCCAGGCCGGGAAGCGTCGAGGCGGCGGTGGCGGCGTTGGCCCGCGACGCGATCGAGGTGGTGGGGGGCGAGCTGGGGCCGTTGGTCCGGCCGTGCGAGGCGCACGGGTGCGTGCGCTACTTCCTGCGCGAGCACGCCCGCCGCCGCTGGTGCTCGACGACTTGCGGCGACCGGGTCCGCGCGGCGCGGCACCAGAGGCTGGTGGTCGAGCAGCGCGAAGGGTCTCGGTGAGGGTTCCCGCCCGAGCCGGAACCGGCGGCGGGGCACCCCGTGGCCGGCCACCGGCATCTCGGCGGCCACGCAGCCCGGCACCAGCGCCCCGGCACCCCGGCAAGTCCGGCGGCTCGGCGGGCCGAGTCAATCCACCAGGGCTCCGCAGCTGACGTTGACCGTGGCCGCCGTCATTGTCCGGGCTCGGTCCGACGCCACGAAGGCCGCCACCTCGCCGATCTCCGCCAGCCTTGCCGCGCGGCCCAGCATGGTCTTGGCCGCGATGTTCTCCTCCAGCTCCGCCCGGCCCGGGAAGTCCTCCGGCAGCGTCTCCGGCACCCCGCCCGTCCGGAGCGTCACCGTGCGGATCCCGTACGAACCCAGCTCCGCCGCCAGCTGGCGGCGCATCGCCTCGATCGCGTGGAACGCCACCTGCAGCCCGCCCACCGCGAACTCGCGCAGCGGCTCGGCCTCGCCCCCAAAAAACAAGATCACCCCGGAGCGCCGCGCGATCATGTGGCGGGCCGCCGCGCGGGCCGTCAGGAACTGGGTGCGGACCGCCGTCACCACCGGGCGCTCGTAGTCCGCCGGTGCCATCTCGACCAGCGGCGTGCCCTGGACGTCGCCGTGGGCGATGAGGTTGAACGAGATGTCGATGCCGCCCTCGGCGGCGATCGCCTCGGCGTGCTCGTCCACCGCCCGCTCGTCGAGGGCGTCGACCTCCGCCGTCTCGGCCCTGCCGCCGCCGTCGCGGATGCGGGCGGCGACCTCGTCCAGCCGGGCGCGGGTGCGGCCGGCGAGGAACACCCGCGCGCCCTCCGCCGCGAAGGCGGTGGCCACCGCCGCGCCGATCCGGCCGCCTCCGCCGTAGATGACCGCGTTCTTGCCTTCGAGCAACGTCATGGAGCCCTCCGATGTCCGGTTCACCCCTGCGTCGAACGAGCGCGCCCGGAATCGACGGCTACGGGCGGGACACCCCCATCGGGTTCGGCACCGGCACCACGCCCGCGTCGATCACCGCGCGGCTCAGCGGCTCCGCCAGCGCCAGCAGCCGCTCGAAATCGGCGCCCAGCGCCGCCACCGGCGCCGCCGCCAAGCGGTCCGTGTCCTCCTCGATGCGGCGGCGCACCGCCGTGCCGGACTCCGTCAGGCGGCCGTCCGCGTCGAGCAGGCCGCGGTCACGCAGGCGGTGCGCCGCCGCCGTCCAGTCGGCCGCGGACCAGCCACGATGGGGTTCGACATCCGCCTGGCGGAGCACTCCGTCACCGATGTGGGTGAGAGTGGTCTCCAAGCCGCCGAGGCCCGCGTGGACCGCCGCCAGGACGTGGCCGTCGCCGCGGTGCTCGCGCAGGACCGTCGCCGCCAGCCACAGGCGGCCGAGCGGGTCCGCCGGCTTCGGCACGGCCGCCCAGGCCGCCGCCAGCGGACGGCTGTCGAACCGGCACGCGTCCGCCGCGCGCTCCAGGAGGGCCACCAGCTCCTCGTGGCCGGCCCCGAGAGCGCGCCGCAACGCCGACGACACCGCCGCGAGCCGGGTCCGGACGACGTCCGCGGGCGCGGCGAACGACCACGCGTCCGGCAGCGCCCGCGCCACCATCGCCGGCGCGAAGCCGAACAGCACCGCCGTCGCCGGCTCCGGGCCGATCGGGCCGAGCGGCGCCAGGCGCCCGGCGAAGTAGCCCATCCAGTACCCGCGCAAGCCGACGGCCTTCGCCGCTTCGGCCGTCTCGGGCGCGAAGTAGACGACGGCGTGCAACGGCTCCACGGCGGCCCAGAGCCGGCGGGCGGGCATCGGCTTCACGGCCTCACCGTACTCACCCCCAGGCCACCGGCAGCTCCCGGACGCCGTACACCAGCGTGTTGTGCTTGTACGCCAACGACTCCCGGGGCACCGCCAGCCGCAGCCCCGGCACCCGGCGGAACAACCGCGTCAACGCCTCCTGCAGCTCCACCCGGGCCAGCTGCTGCCCGATGCACTGGTGCGCCCCGAACCCGAACGCGACGTGCGTCCGCGGCGACTCGCGGCCGAACTCCAGCTCGTCCGCGCCCGTGAACACCTCCTCGTCGCGGTTCGCGGAGTTCAACGCGGCCACGAGCCACTCCCCCGCGCGCACCTCCCGCGACCCGACCCGGGCGTCCGCGGTCGCGTACCGCAGCACCCCGAACTGCACCACCGACAGGTACCGCAGCAGCTCCTCCACCGCCCGTTCCGGCGCCGCGAGCACGGCCTCCCGCTCCCCGGGGTGCTCCAGCAGCACCAGGGTGCTCAACGCGATCATGTTCGCCGTCGTCTCGTGGCCGGCGACCAGCAGGCTCAAGCCGAGGACGACCAGCTCCTCCATCGTCAGCGGGTCGGCGGCACTGCGGGAAATCAGCCTGCTGAACAGGTCCTCCTGCGGATTCCGCTGCTTCTCCGTGAACAGCTCCGCCAGGTAGCCGGACAGCTCGTCGTTGGCCCGCCCCTTTTCCTCGCGCGTGGCGTCGGTGCTGACCAGCGTCGAGCTCTGCGTCTGGAAGCGGGACCGGTCCGCGTACGGGACGCCGAGCAGCTCGCAGATCACCAGCGACGGGATCGGCAGCGCGAAGTCCTGCACCAGGTCCGCCCGGCCCGGCTTCGCGAGCATCGCGTCGAGGTGGCCGTCCACCAGCTCCTGGACGTACGCGCGCATCGCCTCGACGCGCCGCACGGTGAACTCGGCGATCACCTTCTTGCGCAGCCGGGCGTGGGCCTCGCCGTCGAGCTGGATGATCGAGCCCGGGCTGACCGCCTCGCCGAGGTCGGCGTCCGGGTTCACGTGCACCGACGACGCGCCGCGCGAGCTCATCGTGCGGTCGGCGAGCACCGCGCGGACGTCGGCGTAGCGGGTCACCAGGACCGCGTCCATGCCCGCCGGGCACCGCACCGGCGACGTCGGTGCGGTTTCCCGGCGGGTGGCGTAGTCCTCGGGCGGGTCGAACGGGCAGCCGGCCGGTCGGGTCGTCGGGAGGGCCGGGGTTGCGGGTACTGCCGTCACGGCGGATCACGCTCTTTCTTCCGGTGGTCTGGACACTTCCACCTTGGAGACGACCGCGGCCCGGCGCCGCCCCTGCGACCCGGATGGCCTAGCGGGCGCCGTGCGCGCCGCCGTTCACCGGCACGACCTGGCCGGTGAGGTGCCCCGCGCCCGGCTCGGCGAGGAACCGGACGACGTCCGCGATCTCCTCCGGGCGGCCGGCCCGGCGGTTGAACGCCACGGAGATCCGCGAGTCCAGCCATTCTTCCGTCAGCGTGCCGTGGAAGAACTCGGTGTCGAGGACGACGCCGGGCGCCACGACGTTCGCCGTTCCCCCGGCCGGGCCCAGCTGCCGTGCGAGGTCGGTGTTCCACGCCTCGATCGCCGCCTTGGCCGCGCCGTACGAGCCCGAGCCCTGCTTCGCCGCGATGGAGCCGAGGGTCACGACCCGCACACCGTCCGCGAACCGCGGCTTCAGCGCCGCGGTGACCAGCACGGCGGAGAGGACGTTGGCGGCGAAGTTCGCCCGCCACGCGTCGGCGAGGCCCGCCAGGTCGCCGGGCGCGGGCGCCTCCCGGACCCGGTCGGTGTTGCCGCCGGCGTTGTTGACCAGGACGTCCACCCGCGCGGGCAGCTCAGCCAGGGCCGCCTGCACGGCCTCCGGGTCGCTCGCGTCGAAGGCCACCGCCCGCGCGCCGATCTTTTCCGCCGCCGCTTCGAGGACGTCCTTGCGGCGGCCGGTGACGGTGACCCGTTCGCCCGCCGCCGTGAACCGGGCGGCGATCGCCAGCCCGATGCCCGTGCCGCCGCCGGTCACCACGATTTCCCGCTGTTCGCTCATACCGCCCATCCTGGCCGAGGAAAGCGCTTACCGACCACGGTTTCCCGCCGAGCGGGACACGATCACCAGTTCGTTAGGACACTTTACGAATAAGTCTTGACGGCGCGGCCCCGCCCGGCGAACCTGGACCCACGCCGCAGTCACCGTCCGCCCAGTCCTCCCGGAGGCAGCATGACCCGGCGCGCGCTCGTGCTCGTCGTGACCCTGATTCTCGTCCTGGCCGGCGCCCTCGCCGGCGCGTCCACGGCGAGCGCGGCCACCACGCAGCCGACCTTCCTCACCTTCTACGGCTGGTGGGACAACACCCCGCCCGGCGGCGACATCTCCTACCCGCAGATCCACGACACCGCGGGCGGCAAGGGCAGCTACGCCGACCCGATCACCTTCGCCACCAGCAGCGACGAGCTCAAGCCCGGCACCAAGGTCTGGGTCCCGCGGGTCAAGAAGTACTTCATCATGGAGGACGGCTGCGACGAGTGTTCCGACGACTGGAACAGCAAGGGCCCGAACGGCGGCCCCGGCCTGCGGCACATCGACCTCTGGCTCGGCGGCAAGGGCGGCAGCGCCTTCGACGCGATCGACTGCGAAGACGCGCTCACGCACTACAACCCCGACAACACGCCGGTGCTGGAGCCGGTCGTCGTCGACCCGCCGTCGAACGAGCCCTACGACGCCACGCCGATCTTCGACACCAGCACCGGTGCGTGCTGGGGCGGCGCCCGGCCGAACACCACGGTCGGCCAGTACCGCAACAACTCCACCGGCACCTGCCTGGAGGCACCGGGCAGCGGCACCACGCTGAAGGTGGCGGCGTGCTCCGGGGGTGACGCGCAGCAGTTCACCTTCCACGGCGCGTTCCTGGTGAGCAACGACCGGTGCGCGGGCATCTCCGGCAGCTCGATCGTGCTCCAGACCTGCACCGGCGGCCCGGCCCAGCAGTGGTCGATCAACCCCGACGGCACCATCTCCGACATCCAGACCAGCAGCAAGTGCTTCCGCGCGTCGGGCAGCGCGCTCACCGCGGGCAGCTGCTCCGGCACCGCCGCCCGCTGGACGTTCACCGCGGCCGGCACCGCGGGCCTCAGCGTGACGCCGTCGTCGGTGTCGGTCGCGCCGGGCGCCTCGGCGACGGCCACCGTGACTGCCACCGACGCCGTCACGCTGTCCGCGAGCGGCGCCCCGGCGGGCGTGAGCGTGACCTTCTCCCCCACGTCGGTCCCGGCCGGCGGGACCTCGGCCGTCACCGTCAGCGCGGCCGCGACCGCCACGCCCGGCTCGGCGACGATCACCGTCACCGGCGGGACGAGGACGGTGTCGCTGGGTGTCACGGTGACCGGCACCGGCGGTCAGGAAACCCTGCTCTCGCAGGGCAAACCCGCGACGGCGTCGTCGACCGAGTCGGCGTCCTACCCGGCGGGCGCGGCCTTCGACGGCAACCTGACGGGCACGCGGTGGGCGTCCAAGGAGGGCAGCAACGCCGAGTGGCTGCGCGTCGACCTGGGCGCCACGAAGTCCGTCTCGCGTGTCAAGCTGAGCTGGGAAGCCGCCTACGGCAAGGGGTACCGCATCCAGACCTCCGCCGACGGCAGCACCTGGACGACGATCTACAGCACCACGACCGGTAACGGCGGCACGGACGACCTCACCGGCCTGGCCGGCTCCGGCCGCTACGTCCGGATGACCGGCGTCACGCGCGGCACGTCGTACGGGTACTCGCTCTACGAGATGCAGGTGTACGGCCCGGCGTAGGCCTGCCGGTTTCGGCCGCGGCGGGTCACCAGCCGGTCGCGGGGTACGTCATCACACAGACGGCGTCGACGTCGTCCGCCGAAGCCTCGTAGAAGTGCGGGACGTCGGCGCCGAAGATGACGAAGTCGCCGCGGCCGAGGGTGCTGGGCGTGTCGGCGGGGCCGGCGATCAGGCCGCCCCGCGCCACGTAGATGTGCTCGACCGTGCCCTGGGCGTGCGGCGGGCTTTCGATGCGCTGGCCGGTCTCGTGGATGCGGATCCGCCACACCTCGGTCAGCGAACCCGCGCCCATCCGGTGCAGCAGCTCCTGCTTGCTGTACTCGGGCTCGCCCGTGCCCGGCCGGACCACGGGTTTCGGCGGCGTCGCCGGGGTGATGACGTCGCCGAGCGGCAGCCGGAGCGCGACCGCGATCGCCGACAGCGTGTCGATCGTGGGGTTGCCCAGCCCCGCTTCCAGCGTCGAAAGCGTGCCCTTGCTGATCCCCGCCTGCCGGGCCAGCTCGGCCGCGGACAGCCGCCGGGCCTCCCGCATCCTGCGGACCTGGGCGCCGATCAGCACCGCCGTGCTCTCCCGGACGTCGCCGCTCTGCTGCTCGGTCATCGCCGCCCTGCTGTCCGTTCCCATGCTGCTGCGAATGTAACCGACCGCGGGGCCGCCGCGGGGTGCCGCGGTCGTGACCGGCAGCACACGGCATGTTATAGTACGCCTGATCGTTCAATATGCTGAACGTCAACGGTCTCCAGCGTGCTCACGGAGGGGTGGAGAAGTGCTTTCGGCGCGAGGGATGATCAGCATTCACACCTGCACGGACGCGGACATGGCCGCGGTGGCGGACCTGCTGGCGATGGGCGAGCTCAGCGTCGACCAGGCCCTGTCCCCCGACCTGCTGGTCGGGGAGATCGACCACCGGGTCGTGGCCGCGCTGGCCCCGGGCTCGCCGGTGGCGGCCGACCCCTTCGTCGCGACCGCCGAAGTGCGCGAGCTCCTGCTGCTGCGGGCGAACCAGCTCGGCTGGCGCCGCAAACGCGAAGCACCGCGCTGGACGCGGTCGTGGCGGGCCTGGTACTGCCGGGGTGCCCTCTGCTGAGGCGTCCCCGGGCCGCGCGGAACCGCCGCCGCACCCGGCGGCACGAAACCCGAGGACGAGGAAATTCGTGGAAAACACCACCTATGACAAGCTGATCACGCTGCTCGACGAGCACGGCGCGAGCTACCGCCTGATCGACCACCCCGCCGAGGGGCGGACGGACATCGTGAGCCCCATGCGGGGCAACGAGGTCGGCCACGCCGCCAAGTGCATGGTGCTGATGGTCAAGCTGGGCAAGAAGGTCACCCGCTACGTGCTCGCCGTCGTGCCCGGGGACCGCAAGGTCGACCTCGCCGCGGTGCGTTCCCTGCTCGACGGGACCTACATCTCGTTCGCGAACGCGGAAGCCGCCGAACGCCTCTCGGGCTGCGTCGCGGGCACCATCCTGCCGTTCTCCTTCGACCCGGCGCTGCAGCTGATCGTGGACCCCGCCATCCGCGACATCGAGGAGCTGTACTTCAACGCCGCCCGGCTCGACCGGTCGCTCGCCCTGCGCACGGCCGACTACCTCGCCATCGCCCAGCCGCGGTTCGAGCGGATCAGCCAGGCCGCGGACTGAGTCAGCCCGTCGCGGCGGCCGTGCCGGTGACGAGGTCGCGGATCTCGTCGAAGGATTCCGACCAGAACACCAGCCCGTGCCGCCGGACGTAGATCTTCTTGGTGTCTCCGGCCGCTTTGGCCACCGCGGTGGCCAAAGCGACGCTGCCGTACTCCTGGGGATCGATCACGCTGACCCCCAGCCGGGTCAGGTCGGCGTCCGGGATGTAGTGGTTGTGCACGACGTACGCCGCCCCGAACCGCTCGGCCAGCAGGTGGTGCAGGTACGCCTCGACCGAGGCCGGGCCGGTGCCGAGGCAGCGGAGCACGCCGTCGCCGGCCCCTTCCACCAGGACGAAGTCGTCGTCCGCCAGGTCCTTGATGTAGGCGCCGCTGGCCGAAACGTAGAGCCGGCCCCCGGCGGAAAAGCTCACGTTGCCCGCGGAATCGGTCTGGTGCGCGAACTCCCCGCCCAGCCGGCCGAGCTCCTTCGCCCGGGCCAGCTCCGGCCGGTGGGCGGAGTGGTCGAGCGGCTCCCGCCGCAGGGACATCTCCGCCCAGCGCCGGCTCGGGCGGAAACCGGTGCGCTCCGGCGGTTTCCGGCGCGCCGGCGGGGCCACGCCGGCGTCCCCGGTGAAGTGGACTTCGCGGTGGCGGCCGACGAAGGCGCGGACGAGCGGGCGGATGTCTTCGGGTTCCGCCGTGCCGAGCAGGATGCCGGCGATCCAGCGGGCGATGAGGTCCATGTCGTCCTCGTCCGCCCCGCGCCGGGTGATCTCCTGGACGCCGAGCCGGAGCGCGTCCACGTGCTCGAACGCGACCCCGCGGTTCACCGAGATCCCGGCGGCCAGCAGCCGCTCGAGCAACGGCGGCCCGCCGCCGAGCGGCCGGGTGTCGACGAAGAACATGTGGTTGCCGGTGAACCCGCGGTCCTTGGCCAGCACCGGCACGCCGAGCCGGTCGAGGGTGGTCGCGAGGCGTTTCGCGTTGCGCAGCACGCGGTCGGCGTAGACCTCCCCGACCGCGTACATCTCGTGCAGCGCGACGAAGAGCGCCAGCGTGGACGCGGTGTGCTGGCTGCTGACCATCCCGTTCGACAGCGTGTAGCCGATCCGTTCCATCGGCCCGCGCTCGCGTCCGACGATCAGGCCCTTCTGCGGGCCGAAGAACGTCTTGTGGGTGTTGGCCTGCAGGATGTCGGCCCCCTCGGCCAGCGGGGACTGGAACCGCCCGCCGGCGATCAACCCGAGGGTGTGCGAGGCGTCGTAGATCAGCGGGACGTCACCGGCGATTTCCTTCAGCTCGCGCACGGGGAAGGGGAAGAGGTAGTTCATCGCGTCGATGTAGAGCAGGGACGGCCGTTCTTCGCGGAATACCCGCTCGGTCGCGGCCAGGTCGATTTCGCTGATGTCCCGAAAGGCGTAGGTGCAGCTTCGCCGTCCGAAACCCCGGCAGATGAGCTCGGTGAGGAAATGCCCGCCGTCCTTGGTGGAGATGCGCATGATCTTGTCGCCGGGCCGGGTGAGCGCGGCGAAGGTCGTCTGCATGGCGTGCAGCCCGGAAAGGCAGCGGAATTCGGCGTAACCGCCGCCGAAGAGGCGGCGGCACACCTCGGTGGCGGACCGTTCGATCCGGTTCACCCGGTCCAGCCCGTGGTAGAGCAGGTTGTTGAGCCGGGACGGCGAATCCTGGCGCATGTCCAGGTGTTCCAGGAGGTAGCGGGGGCCGAGCTCGCTCGCGAGCACGGTCCGCGCGAGCGGCGAAAGCACGGTCTCGTTCGCCGTCAGGTGCAGCATTTCGGCCGCTTCGTCCTCCTCGTCCTCGATGAGCTCGCGAATGGCGCCGAGGTCGAGCGGGGCTGCGCTGGGATCCGTCATGTCCATTCCGTCCGCGAGGAATACTGCCGGTTCCGGCGATCGTAGGGCGCGAGCGGGCGCCGGTGTCGGTGCTCCGCCGAAGATGCGCGCGAGGTCGTAGCCGGAATACGACCTTGGCCCTATCGACCGATTTCTTTTCCGGCCTATGCTCGGCCCGGACGGAGGTGCCCCTCATGACCGTCGACGAGGAACCACAGAGCGTGTACTGGCAGGACGGCTGCATCGTCGCGGTGGACCAGGTCGCGTTGCCGCACCACGAGCGGCGGATCCGGATCACCCGCGTCGACCAGCTGATCGCGACCGTTTCCCGGCTGGCGATCCGCGGCGCGCCGAGCATCGCCGCGGCGGGCGCCCTCGGCGTGCTGCTGTCAGCGCACGCCCGCCGCGATCCCTTCGACGCCGCCGGTGTCCGCGCCGACGCCGAACGCATCGCGTCGGCGCGCCCGACCGCGGTCAACCTCCGCTGGGCGGTCGACCGCATGCTGGCGGTGCTCGACGGCGGCCTGGCCGCCCTCGAACGGGAAGCCGGCGCGGTCCTGGGCGAGATCGTGGCGTCGAACGCCGCCCTCGCCTCGGCAACGGCGGATTTCGTGTGCGCGGCCTCGAACCGGAACCGGCTGCGCGTGCTGACCCACTGCAACACGGGCTGGCTGGCCACGCTGCGGATCGGGACGGCACTGGGCGCGGTCCTCCGGCTGCACGAGCGGGGCCGGCTGGAACGGGTGTACTGCACCGAAACCCGCCCGCTGCTCCAGGGTGCCCGGCTGACCTGCTGGGAGCTGGACCGCGCGGCGGTCCCGCACGCGCTGCTGGTCGATTCGGCCGCGGCCGCCGTGATGTCCCGCGGGGCGGTCGACTGCGTGATCGTCGGTGCCGACCGGATCGCGGCGAACCGGGACACCGCCAACAAGGTGGGCACGCTCGCCCTCGCCATCGCCGCCCGGCACTACGGGATCCCGTTCGTCGTCGCGGCTCCGACGTCGACGATCGACGAGGCCACCCCGTCCGGGGCCGGCATCCCGATCGAGCACCGGTACGCCGAGGAGGTCACCCACTTCGGCCTGGAGCTGACGGCCCCGCGGGGCACCGAGGTGGAAAACCCGGCGTTCGACGTGACTCCCGGCGAGCTCGTCTCCGCGGTGATCACCGAGCACGGCGTCTACGGCCACGCGCCCGCCGCCTTGCCCGGCGGTTGACCACGATCACCGAAGTGGGCTACGTTGGTAATTATATTGAACGCAGCCGCGAGGGGGAACTGGCCGCGATGCAGCAGCTCGACGATCCGGTGGCCGATCAGCGCGCCCTGGTGATCAGCGACGTCTCCATCGTGCTCGTCGCGGTCATCTGGGGCTCGACCTACGTCGTCATGCAGATCGTCGGCCATTCGTTGCCGGTGATGGCGTTCCTGGCCCTGCGGTTCGTGTGCTCGCTGCCGGTCATCGCGGTGATGGGACGGCGTTCCCTGCGGGCGCTGACCGCCCACGAAGTCCGGTCGGGAGCGCTGTTCGGCACGCTCCTCTTCGGCGTCCTGGCCTGCGAAACGGCCGGCGTCCGGTTCACGAGCGCCGCGAACGCGGGCTTCCTCATCACGGTGTCCGTGGTGCTGATCCCGTTGTTCGAGTGGGCCCTCTTCCGGCGCCGCTACCACGCGCTCGTCTACGTCGCCACGCTGTGCGGCCTCGCCGGCTGCGGGCTGCTCTCGCTCGCCCACGGCTTCCGGCCCCAGCTCGGCGACCTGATCATCCTCGGGGCGGCGCTGATCCGCGGGTTCCAGATCACCCTCTTCGGCCGCGGTTCGGCCCGCAGCGGGCCGCAGTCGCTGGTCAACATCACGTTCGTCGAATTCGTCGTGGTGACCCTGCTCGCCGGCGTCGCGTCGGCGGCGTTCGAAACCGGCGTACCGGAACGGATCGGGCAGCTCACCGGCTCCACTTGGCTGCTCATCGGCTACCTCGGCGTGCTCGGGACGTCCTTCGCCTTCTTCGCCCAGCTGCGCAGCGCCCGCATCGGCGGTTCCGCGCGGGTGGGCATCATCCTGTCCACCGAACCGGTGTTCGCCGCGCTGTTCGCGGTCCTGCTGGCGGGCGAGCTCCTCGGCCCGCTTCAGGTCGCCGGCGGGGTCCTGATCGTCGGCGCCGCGTTGATCGGGCGGCTCATGACCGGCCGCGAAGCCGGACCGGCCCGGCGGAACCGGCGCCTCGCCGGGGCCGGGCCCCGGCCGCACGATTGAACACCCTTCAGCGCCGGCCGATCACCTCCACCGGTTCGAGCGTGACCAGGCCGTCGGTGAGCAGCTCGTCGAGGTCCAGCAGGAACGCGCGCACGCGGTCCTCGGTGTCCACGACCACCACCAGGTACCCGGTTCCTTCGGCCAGGCGCAGCCGGCCGAGGTCGTGGATCCGCGCGCTGCGCCCGAACCCTTCGATGCTGGGGAACACCGACGTCCCGGCCAGCCCGGCGCGGTGGGCGCGGCGGACGATCTCGTGCACGACCGGGCGGTGGTGCCACAGCTCGCGGCCGACGAAGATCGTCAAGCGGAGCACCGGTGCCGCCAGGCTGTGCCGCGGGTGCCGCCTCATCAGCCGTCCGACGGCGCGGAGTCGCCGAAGGAAACGATGCCGAGCGCGGCGGCCTTCTTCACCGCCGCCATCCGGGAAGCCACCCCGAGTTTGTTGTAGACGTTGGTCAGGTGCCGCTTCACGGTGCCTTCCGAAATGAACATCCGGCCCGCTATTTCGGCGTTCTTCATCCCGGCCGCGACGAGCATGATGACCTCGCGTTCCCGCTGGGAAAGAATGCGCTCGCCGGTGCCGTTCATCCCCTGCCATTTCGCCCGGGACAACGAGACCACGACGTGCCCGGAATCGCGGTGCACCGCACGGAGGGTCACCAGCAGCTCGTCACGCGTCGCGCTGCGCAGCACGTAGGCGTGGGCCCCCGCCGAAATCAAGGTGCCGACGAAGCGCGGGTCGTCGTGCTCGATCACCGCGACCAGCTTGGCGGCCGGGGCCGCCCGGGCGAGGCCGTCCACCCCGGCGACCACGTGGCCGTCGCCGACTTCGCCGTCCAGCAGCACGATGTCCGGCCGCAGCCGCATGGCGAGGGTCTCGGCGTCGCCGAGCACACCGTCCCCCACGACTTCGATGCCCGGTTCGGCGGCCAGCAATTCGATCATGCCCTGCCGGGACAGCTGCTGATCGTCGATCACCACGACACTGATGACACCCGTTCCGGTCCCCATGGACTGCCACCCCGCTTTGGCACACCGAAAGGAGGCAGGTGCCGCGGTTCTCCCGCGCGATGATCCGGGCCCCCAATCCACTTCCACTGTGGCACAGTCCACAACTCCGGCGCAAGGTTGAAGATTCAGTAAGAAAGTACAACCGGACGGTTAGCCCATTCGAGTTGCCGCCACCGCTATTCGCGCCGGAAAACCCCGGCTTTGCCCCGCTTCACCGTGACAACCCCGGCACACCCGTCACTTGCCGACCGTTTCCCCGGCGTCGAAGACCTCGTCGAGCGACACGATTCCCAGCGTGATCGCTTTCTTGACCGCGCTGATCCGGGATTCGACGCCCAGCTTGGCGTAGGCGTTGGTGAGGTGCCGCTTGACGGTGCCCTCGGAAATGTAGAGCTCGAGCGCGATCTGGGAGTTGCGCATCCCGACCGCGACCAGGCCGAGCACCTCGGCCTCCCGCCGCGAGAGCAGGACGTGCTCCGGTTCGTGCATCCCCCGCAACGTTTCCCGGGGCACCGAAACGACCACGTTGCCCGAATCGCGGTAAACCGTGCGAAGCGTGACGAGCAGCTCCTCGCGGGTCGCGTTCTTGAGCAGGTAGGCGTGCGCACCGGCGGCGATCAGGTCGGCGACGAGCCGGGGCGCGTCGTGGGCGGTGACCACCACGACCTTCGAACCCGGTGACACCAGCAGCACACCGCGCAGCATGCCCACCGCCTGCGCGCCGCCGCGGTCGCTGTCGAGCAGGACCAGATCGGGCTGGCGCTCCCCGATCAGCGTGATGCCGTCCTTGCCGAAACCGCATTCACCGACCACGCGGAAGTCCTCCTCGACGGAGATGATCTGCATGATTCCCTGGCGGAACAGCCGGTACCGGTCGATGACGACGACACTCATGCAGTCCTTGAGCGCTTTCACGAAAAACGACCTCCCCCTGGGAACACGCGGCAGTTGCGAGGCGATGACTACGCGGGGCGAGCTCACCGGCCGTCCGGCGCACGGGAGCGAGGAAGACACCCCTGATTTTCCACTCTACCGACGCGCCGGGCCGGACGTCGACGGCTACGGCGGATCGCCGGCGCCATCGGCGTTTTCGCCGGGCAGGGTGAGCACGCTGAAGCCGGGGATGCCCGCCAGCCGCCGCGGACCGCCGAGCGGCGCGATCGTCACCACGACGGCGTAACCGGCGACCCGGCCGCCGCCGAGCTCCACGAGCCGGCCCGCGGCGGCGAGCGTGCCACCAGTGGCGAGCACGTCGTCGACGAGCAGCACCCGCACCCCGGGCGCGAACACCCCGGCCTGCGTCTGCAGCACGGCTTCGCCGTATTCCAGCGAGTACGTCACCGTGTGCAGCTCGCCGGGCAGCTTGCCGGCTTTCCGGGCCAGCACAAGGGGTTTTCGGGCCTGCTGGGCGACCGCGGCGCCGAGGACGAACCCGCGGGCCTCGATCGCCGCCACCGCGTCGAACGCGCCGGCGTACCGGTCGATCACCGCGGACGCGAGCTCGGTCAGCAGGCCGGGGGTGGCGTAGAGCGGACCGAGGTCCTGGAACAGCACACCGGGTTCCGGGAAGCCGGGGTACGCCCGCAACGAGGCGGCAACGGTACGGGCGAGTGAGCCGGTCGCGGTCACGGCTCAGCTCCGCACGGCGGCCAGCAGGGCGCCGGCCCGATCGACCCGTTCCCAGGGGAAATCGCCGTCGACGCGGCCGAAGTGCCCGTAGGCGGCCGTGGCCCGGTACCGGGGGCGGCACAGGTCCAGGTCGCGGATGATCGCGGCCGGGCGCAGGTCGAAGACCGCTTCGACGGCGGCGCGGATCTGGTCGACCGGCGCCTTCTCGGTGCCGAAGCATTCGACGAGCAGCGACACCGGCGCGGCCCGCCCGATCGCGTACGCCACCTGGATTTCGCACCGCGCGGCGAGGCCGGCCGCGACGACGTTCTTCGCCGCCCAGCGCACCGCGTAGGCGGCGGACCGGTCGACCTTCGAGGGGTCCTTGCCGGAGAACGCACCGCCGCCGTGGCGGGCCATCCCGCCGTAGGTGTCGATGATGATCTTCCGCCCGGTGAGTCCGGTGTCCGCCGCGGGGCCGCCGAGCTCGAACCGCCCGCTCGGGTTGACCAGCAGCCGGAAGCCCGTCGCGGTGAGGTCCAGCCGCGCCAGCTCCGGCCGGACGACCTCCGCGGCCACCGCCGGGGTCAGCGTCGTCTCGAGGTCGATCCCGGCGTCGTGCTGGGTGGAGACCACGATGGTGTCCAGCCGCAGCGGCCGCCCGTCCTGGTAGGCGATCGTCACCTGGGTCTTGCCGTCCGGGCCGAGGAACGGCAGGACGCCCTGGCGGCGCACCCGCGCCAGCCGCTCGGCGAGCCGGTGCGCCAGCACGATCGGCAGCGGCATCAGCTCCGGGGTTTCGTCGCAGGCGTAACCGAACATCATGCCCTGGTCCCCCGCACCCTGGTGGTCGAGCCCGGCCCCGTCGCCCTGCCGGGTCTCCAGCGACCGTTCGACGCCCTGGGCGATGTCCGGCGACTGCCGGCCGAGCGAAACCTGGACCCCGCACGCGGCCCCGTCGAACCCGCGGCGCACGGAGTCGTAACCGACGTCGAGGATCGTCTCGCGGACCAGGCCCACGACGTCGTCCGGGACCCGGCTCACCTCGCCGGCGACGTGCACCATCCCGGTGGTCACCAGGGTTTCGACCGCGGCCCGCGCCGCCGGATCGGCCCGCAGGGCCGCGTCCAGGACGGCGTCGCTGATCTGGTCCGCCAGCTTGTCGGGATGTCCCTCGGTCACCGATTCGGACGTGAACAGCCGATCGGGCACAATCGCCTCCCGCGCTTCGAAATTTCCGACGGGACGCATTCGCCACAGCGCGAACGGCGCTGGATCCGATTTCGAGAACGCCCCCGTAATGCATTCCAGTGTGCGGCACCGACCGGCCGTCCGGCAATGCCGGTAGGTGGTAACCCGCGGTGCGACCTTCCACCTACCCCGTCGGCCGGGCACCGGGTTCCGGGCTTTTCCGCACCGGAACAGCCTGCCCCGCACGGCATCCGTGGCTCCGGGTGGCCGGGCCGGACCCGCGGGGGTCAGCCGCGGACGGCCCGGTCGCTTTCCGCCGGATCCGTTTCGGCGGTTCTCCCCGGTGCGCCGCCGTTCTCCCGGATGCGGTGCGGCCGCCCGGTTTCGCCGCCCACTCCGGCGTGCTGCAGCCAGAGCCCGGCGGCCTGCGAAGTCAGGATCGACAGGATCACCAGCACGGTGAAGAAATCCTCGTTGATCACCCCGGCCGACAACGTCACCGTGGCGAGCACGATACCGGGCCCGCCACGGGCGTTGAGCGCGATCGCCAGGTCGACCGCGCTGCGCGGCGGCTCGCCGGCCACCCGCGCGCCCAGCCAGACGCTCACGGTCTTCGTGACGCACGCGAGCAGCAGGTAGGCGAGGAAGAAGCCGACCGACAGGTGGTGCACCAGGTCCAGCTGCAGCCCGACGACCGCGAAGTAGAGCGGGATGAACAGCGCCAGCGACACCTTCTTCAGCGCGTCCCAGGCGTGCTCGGCCTGCTCGCGGCGGCGCACGTCGGTGTCGTCGGCGTCCGCGCCGGCCGCCGACACCCCGGCGAGGATGGCCCCGAACACCGGGTTGACGCCGATGAACACGCACACCAGCACCAGCACCAGCAGGAACAGCAGCCGGAACGCCGTCGCGCTGCGCCGCTCGACGAAGTTGAACCGGTTGTGCGCCAGTACCGCGAAGATCTTCCGGCCCCACGGCATGAACACCGCGAACAGCACGAGGCTCGCCGTCACGTAGTACGCCGTGGTGAGGCCGATGTCCGGCACGCCGACGAGCGACCACAGCCCGAACACCGGCGCGGCGGCGCCCTGCACGAGACCGAGGATCACCGCGAGTGTGACGTACAGGACGACGTCCTCCAGCAGGGCCACGGAAAGCACCACCCTGGCGAACCGCGTGTGCAGCAGGTCGAGGTCGAGCATGATCCGCGAGATCACCGGGATGCTCGTCACCGCGATCCCGATCCCGAACACCAGCACGAACGTCAGCCGGGTGCCGTGCGGGCCGGAATAGGCGGTGTGGTCGAACAGCCCGACGCTCGCCATCGCCGCCGCGAACGGGAGGACCAGCCCGCTCAGCGCCACCGCGACGACGGTCCGGCGGCGCGCGGTGGTGCGGGAGGCGAGCACCTCACGGCCGGACAGGAACATCAGCAGCAGCAGGCCGAGTTCCTGGAGCACGCCCAGCCCCACCGGGGTGACGCCGGCCTTCGGCAGCAGGGCGCTCGCGGCGCCCGGTGCGATCAGGCCCAGCACGGTGGGGCCGAGCAGCAGCCCGCCCAGTATCTCGCCGATCACCGGCGGCTGGCGCAGCAGCGTGCACAGCCGGGCGCCCAGGTGCGCGACCGTCAGCAGCATCGCCATCGCGACCAGCAGCCGGGCGAGGTCGGCGGATTGGAGGGACATGACGACCTTTCCGGAAGGGCGGAGCGCGTGCGGTCAGGCGGCCACGACGCGGACGGAGATCCCTGCGTTGAGGTTGTACGGGTAGGCGAGGCTCGCGGCGTTGCGGGCCAGCGCGAGGTAGCCGCGGCTGGACAGGTACGCCACCGGGGTGCCGATCGGCCCGGCGTCGGCGAAGGTCGGGCTCAGCGGCAGGTCGAACGGCAGCACCTCGTCGAGCGTGATCCGCAGCCGCGTGCCGTAGCCGGCCCCGAGCTTTTCGAGGTCCTCGCGGTGGATGTTGGTCCACACGTTGCCGAAGGGGTGGTCGATCGCCGTGACGACGCCGACGAGTTCGCCGTCGTCGTTCTGGGCGGGCTTGGCCCGCTCGAACCGGACGATCTCGTCGTCGGCCAGCGGCCGGCCGACCTTCTCCAGCGGGAACCCGGCCGCCAGGTGCGCCGAGGGCAGCGCCACCATTTCGCGGCTGTAGAAGGTCGGCTCCGGCTGTTCCGGGATCACCTCGGTGGAACTGACCTCGTACGCCTCGACGTACCCGTGCTCCTCGATGACCGAGGTGAGCAGGCCGTTGTTGGGGGCGATGTAGATGTAGGAACCTTCGGCGCGTTCGAACCCGGCGCCGGAACCGGCCCACTGGCCGCGCGCCCCGCCCTTGGCGGCCTGCTTGATCCGCAGCGCCACGGACCGGGTGGTGGTGCCGGTCGCCGGGTAGGTGGTGGTGGCGAACACCGTGCCTTCGGGGAACAACCGCGGCAGGTCGACGATGTAGCGGGCGCCTTCTTCGACGTCCCAGGGTTTCATGGTGTGGCAGACGTCGACGATCGTGACGTCGGGGCAGACGCTGAGCATCAGCCCTTTGCACTGGGCCACGGAATCGTCGGTGATCCCGAGGTCGCTCATGAATGCGATGATCGGGCGGCTTGGCTTGGCCATTGACGTGCTCCTCGCGCTATGGAATCGAGTGCAGAACCGCAGATCCCGACCCTATAAGGACGGTTTCAGCACGACAAGGAAAACCGGTCGACCCACCGGAAATGTGGCCATTGGATGCAGGACGGCAGGCGGATGGTCGCAGTTTTCGGATACCACTTTCCACGGCAGGAAAAAGCCCGCCCCGGCGTGCGTGCCGCCGGGACGGGACGATTTCGGCCGCGTTCAGTAGCGGTAGTACCCGGGTTTGTAGGGGCCCTCCACCGGAACCCCGAGGTACTCGGCCTGCTCCGGGGTCAGCGTACTGAGCTTCACCCCGAGCGCGGCCAGGTGCAGGCGGGCGACCTTTTCGTCGAGCCGCTTGGCGAGGGTGTGCACGCCGACCGGGTACGCCTCGGGGCGGGTGAACAGCTCGATCTGCGCGATGACCTGGTTGGTGAAGCTGTTGCTCATCACGAACGACGGGTGCCCGGTCGCGTTCCCGAGGTTGAGCAGCCGGCCCTCGGACAGGACGATGACGGCGTGGCCGTCCGGGAACCGCCATTCGTCGACCTGCGGCTTGACGTTCGTGCGCACGACACCCGGCACGGCGGCCAGCCCGGCCATGTCGATCTCGTTGTCGAAGTGCCCGATGTTGCCGACGATCGCGTGGTTCTTCATGCGCGCCAGCGTGTCCACGGTGATCACGCCGATGTTGCCGGTGGCGGTCACGAAGATGTCGCCCACGCCCGCGATTTCGTCGAGGGTGGTCACCTGGAAGCCGTCCATCGCGGCCTGCAGCGCGCAGATCGGGTCGATCTCCACGACGACGACCCGCGCACCCTGCCCGCGCAACGACTCCGCGCAGCCCTTGCCGACGTCGCCGTAGCCGCAGACCACCGCGACCTTGCCGCCGATCAGCACGTCGGTGCCGCGGTTGATGCCGTCGATCAGGGAGTGGCGGATGCCGTAGCGGTTGTCGAACTTCGACTTCGTCACCGAGTCGTTGACGTTGATCGCCGGGAACAGCAGCTCGCCGGCCTCGGCCATCCGGTAGAGCCGGTGCACGCCGGTGGTGGTCTCTTCGGTGACCCCGCGGACCCGGCCGGCGATCGCGGTCCACTTGCCCGGCTGCCCGGCGATCGACGAGCGCAGCAGCTCCAGGAACGCCGCGTGTTCCGCCGAGTCCGCTGTGGACGCCGGCGGCACCTCGCCCGCCTTCTCGAACTCGACGCCCTTGTGCACCAGCATGGTGGCGTCGCCACCGTCGTCGAGCAGCATGTTCGGCCCTTCGCCGCCGGGCCAGGTGAGCGCCTGCTCGGCCGCCCACCAGTACTCTTCGAGCGTCTCGCCCTTCCAGGCGAACACGGGCACGCCCGCGGGGTCCTCGGCCGTGCCGTGCGGACCGGCGACGACCGCCGCGGCGGCGTGGTCCTGCGTCGAGAAGACGTTGCAGCTCGCCCAGCGCACCTGGGCGCCGAGGGCGACCAGGGTTTCGATGAGCACCGCCGTCTGCACGGTCATGTGCAACGAGCCGGTGATGCGGGCGCCTTCGAGCGGACGCGCGGCGGCGTGTTCCGCGCGCACGGCCATCAGCCCGGGCATTTCGTCCTCGGCGAGGGTGATCTCTCTGCGGCCGAACCCGGCGAGGGACAGGTCGGCTACTCGGTGGGGAACTCCGGTCGGCACCGCGCTCGTCCTTTCTCCGACGGCATATGGTCGTCACGCTAGGCTTTTCGCCCCGGCCACAACAATGAATCCGCGGGAAAACACCACCTTCGGCACCGCGCCTACGACCATCGTCGGAGCCGGCCTACCCTCATCCGCACATTCCGCGCCCGAGCTTCCCGTTGCTAGGATCGCGGCACGGGCACCCGGCGGCCGGATCCCCCTGCCGGGCAACGACTTTCCATCTGCCGAGAGGCGGGAGCGGTTATGGCGACCAACTCGGTCGAGGCCGAGATCGGCATCATCGGCGGCAGCGGGCTCTACGACTTCCCGGGCCTCGGGAACGTCAGCGAATTCCGGCTGTCCACCCCGTTCGGAAATCCGAGCGACGCGGTGGTGGTCGGCGACCTCGACGGCAGGCGGGTCGCATTCCTGGCCCGCCACGGAAGGCACCACCAGCATTCCCCGGCGGCCATACCGGCGGCGGCGAACATCTACGCGATGAAGTACCTCGGCGTCCGCGAGCTGGTCAGCGTGAGCGCGGTCGGCAGCATGCGCGACCACCTGCGCCCGGGCGAGCTGGTCGTCCCGGACCAGCTCGTCGACTTCACCAAGGGCCGCACGTCGACGTTCTTCGACCGCGGCCTGGTGGCGCACCTCCCGTTCGCGGAGCCGTTCTGCCCACGGCTGCGCCGGCAGGTGCTCACCGCGGTGAGCACCGTGCCGGGGGTCGCCTCGCACGGCTCGGGCACGTACCTGTGCATCGAGGGCCCGCAGTTTTCGACGCGGGCGGAGTCCGACCTGAACCGCGCGCTGGGCATGGACATCGTCGGCATGACGGCGGCCCCGGAGGCGAAACTGGCCCGCGAGGCGGGGCTCTGCCTGGCCACGATCGCCCTGGTGACGGACTACGACTGCTGGCGGCAGGACGAAGCCCCGGTGACGGCGACGATGGTGGCGGAGGTGATGCGCAGGAACGTGGCCGCGGCCCAGCAGGCGATCCGCAACCTGACGGCGGCGCCACGGGAGGAGCGAACGTGCGACTGCCAGGACGCTTTGTCCCAGGCAATCATGTCGAACGCGGCCTCGATGTCGGACTGCGACCGCGACCGCCTCGACCTGCTGGCCGGCCCCTACCTTCCCTGAGGCCGGTCGGCGGCGAGCGTCGGCCGGTCCCCGAGCGCGACCGCGCCCAGCACCTCCCGCCGTTGCCATTCCGGCAACAGCATTTGCCTTCCCAGGTACCCCCTCCCCATCCTCGGAGGCAGACCCCGAGGAGGCACCATGCCGCACGACCACCCGATGACCGTCGACGCCATGCTCAAGCAGGAGTTCTGGGAGGCGCTCTACCAGCGAGACGACCGGATCTGGAGCGGGAACGTCAACGTCAACCTGCAGACCGAGGTCGAGGGGCTGAAACCCGGGCGGGCGCTCGACCTCGGCTGCGGCGAGGGGGGTGACGCGATCTGGCTCGCCCGGCACGGCTGGACCGTCGACGGTGCCGACATTTCGACCACCGCGCTCGCGCGGGCGGAAGCCGCCGGTCGGGAGGCCGGTGTGACGGTCGACTGGCTGCACCGGGACATCCTGAGCTGGCGGCCCGAGGACGCCTACGACCTCGTCTCCGCGCAGTACATGCACCTTCCGCCCGCGCTGCGGCGCGACGTCTTCACCGCGGCCGCGGCGGCGATCCGGCCCGGTGGCTCGCTGCTGGTCGTCGGGCACTCGCCGAAGGCCATGCGCCAGTTCGACGGGCAGAAGCCGCCCGAGGAGCTGTTCTTCGAGCCCGAGGAGATCACCGGCTACCTCGGCGACGCGTGGCAGTGGCTCGTCGAAACCTGCGAGACGCGCGGTGAGGGCCACCACACCGACGCCGTCTACCGGGCTCGGCGGCTCGAAGCGTGACCGGGCCAGGCCCGCTCACCTCCCCCGACGGCGGTGAGCGGGGCCTTTCCGGTCAGGCGAGCTCGAGGCCGTACGCCTGCAGCTCGCGGGTGAGCGGGTAGAAGTAGCTGGTCACCGTGTCGCCGCCGGACAGCGTGCCCAGGCCCGTCGATCCGTCGTACGCCGGGCCGCCGGAGTCGCCGTGGTCGGTGTGGGCGGTCGTGCCGAACTCGTGGTTGAGCACGCCGACGTCGAAGTTGACCGACTCGTCGACCGAGGTGACCTCGCCGCTGCCGCCGCCGGTCGTCGAGCCCTGCTTCTCGATCTGCTCGCCGACCGTCGGGGCCGCCGCCGACGTGATCGGCCGGCCGGTGTTGATCTCGCCCGGGCCGGTGCCGTTCGGGCGGGTCAGCAGGCCGGAGTCGGCGCCGGGGCAGTCGCTCTCGACGACCTGCGCGCCGGAGACGTCGCCGCCGGACCAGGTGCCGCCGAGGTTGGTGCAGTGGCCCGCCGTGAGCAGGTACGGCGACCCGCCGCGCGTCACGTTGAAGCCGAGCGAGCAGCGGCCCTGGCTGTTCTGGATCGCGTCGCCGTCGGCGATGTACAGCGACAGCTTGCCGGTGCGGTGCTCGACGCGGACGCTGTCGCCGTACTTCGCGGCGGCCGCGGAAACCTTGTCCGCGGTCTCCTTGCTGGCCGCGTCGTAGACCTTCACGACGACCTGGTTGGTCTTCGTGTCGATGCCCCACGCGGTCTGCGGCACGTTCTTCACCGCGTCCAGCTGGTTCTTGACCCCGGTGAGCGCGGCGAAGGTGTGCTTGACCTTCTTCGCGGTGAGGCCGGCCGCCTGCACCCGCTGCAGCGCGGCGTCGTCGACGACGTTCACGACGGCCTTGCCGTTTTCGAGGTAGACGCCGCCGGACGCGGCGCCGAGCGTGTCCGCCACCTGGGTGGCGGTGCCGATCGCGTGGGCCTGCAGTTCCGCGAAGGCCAGCGGGGACGCGGTGGCCGCCGAAGCGCAAACACCGCTGGTCAGCGCGGCGGCCGACACGACGGCGAGGGTCTTGAGGGCGGTCTTCCGGGGAGTCATCAACTTCCTCCAGGGGTGGGCGTCGAAGCCTGTGCCGACACTTTCGTTGCCAGGCAACCAACGCACTACCGACGAAGGTTGGTTAATAACCAAGGGAACCGGACATACCGCTCAGATCACCCGGACGGCCCAGCTTCGCGAGGCGTCCGGCCTACTCCCGCGGCCAGCGGACGTGGTCTTCGTAGCCCGGGTTCTTGCGCAGATACCCGGCGATGAACGGGCAGACCGGCACGATCGTCCGGCCCTGGGCGACGACGTCGTCGAGCGCGCCCGCCGCCAGCACCTTGCCCAGGCCCTGCCCGGAGAACGCGTCGTCGATCTCCGTGTGGGTGAACACCGTGCGGTCGCCGCGCCGGTCGTACTGCGCGATCCCGGCCAGCTTCTCCCCCGCCCACAGCTCGTAGCGGTCCTCGTCCGGGTTGTCGACCACCCGGTTCTCGTCGGTCATCAGCTCTCCTCGTTCGGGGACACCCCCATCGTGCGACGGCCCGCCACGGCGTGCCGATCGGGCCGGGCGCCCGCTGGGCCGGCCGGGGGAAGCGGCCCTCCCGTTCGTGTGCTTCGCGGCTGTTCCCCTTGGCGGACACCGCGGCCGGCTGGTTGCCTCGCGGTGTGCCCGAGCAGCCGTTCGTCCTCCCCGAGTTCTATATGCCCTACCCGGCGCGGCTCAACCCGCACCTGGAGGGCGCGCGCGAACACAGCAAGGCGTGGGCGCGCGAGCTGGACATGATCGACGTGCCGCAGCACGGCACGGTGATCTGGACCGAGCGCGACCTCGACGCCCACGACTACGCGCTCCTCTGCGCGTACACCCACCCGGACGCCGGCGCCGACGAGCTCGACCTGATCACCGACTGGTACGTCTGGGTCTTCTACTTCGACGACCACTTCCTCGAGCTCTACAAGCGCACCGGCGACATCGACAGCGCGCGCACCTACCTCGACCGGCTCGAGCTGTTCATGCCCGCCGAAGGCGAGATCACCGCGACGCCGGAGAACCCGGTCGAGCGCGGCCTCGCCGACCTGTGGAACCGGACGGTCCCGCACCGGTCGGCCGGCTGGCGGCGCCGGTTCGGCGAGAGCACGAAGGCGCTGCTGGACGAATCGCTGTGGGAGCTGGCCAACATCAACGAGGGCCGGCTGGCCAACCCGATCGAGTACGTCGAGATGCGGCGGAAGGTCGGCGGCGCGCCGTGGTCGGCGAACCTGGTCGAGCACTCGGTGCACGCCGAGGTCCCCGGCTCGATCGCCGCGTCCCGGCCGATGGAGGTCCTGCGCGACTGCTTCGCCGACAGCGTCCACCTCCGCAACGACCTGTTCTCCTACCAGCGCGAGGTGCAGGACGAGGGCGAGCTGTCCAACGGCGTGCTCGTGTTCGAGAAGTTCCTCGGGCTGAGCACCCAGCAGGCGGCCGACGCAGTCAACGATCTGATCACCTCCCGGCTGCACCAGTTCGAGCACACGGCGCTCACCGAGGTGCCCGCGCTGCTCGACGAGCACTGCGTCGACCCGGCCGCGCGCGCGGCGACGTTCGCCTACGTCAAGGGCCTTCAGGACTGGCAGTCCGGCGGGCACGAATGGCACCTGCGGTCCAGCCGGTACATGAACGAAGGCGCGCTGGCCGGCCGCGGTGGCCCGGACCTCGGCGGCGCCGACGGCCTCGGCACCTCCGCGGCCCGCATCTTCGCGTCGGTGCTCGCGACCGCGCCGCAGCGGCTGCGGGCCTACGGCTCGACGCCGTTTCGCGCGGTCGCCGTTCCGCGACCGTCCGTCGACGTGCCGTTCCCGCTGCGGCTCAGCCCGCACCTCACCGCGTGCCGGGTCCGCAACGTCGACTGGGCACGGCGCACCGGCTTCCTCGACGGCGTGGTGTGGGACGAGCGGAAGCTGCGCGCCGCCGACCTGCCGCTGTGCGCGGCGGGCATCCACCCGGACGCGACGGCCGACGGCCTCGACCTCACCAGCGACTGGCTGACCTGGGGCACCTACGCCGACGACTACTACCCGGTGGTGTTCGGCGCCACGCGCGATCTCGCGGGCGCGAAGGCGGCCGATTTCCGCCTGTCGGCGTTCATGCCGACGGACGGCTCGCCGATGCCCACACCGGCGACGACGCTGGAGGCGGGCCTGGCCGACCTCTGGCCGCGGACCACGGCGGGGATGCCCCCGGAGAACCGGCGCGCGGTGCGCCGCGCGGTCGAGACGATGACGTCGAGCTGGCTCTGGGAGCTGGCGAACCAGGCCCAGAACCGCATCCCGGACCCGATCGACTACGTCGAGATGCGGCGCCGGACGTTCGGTTCGGACCTCACGATGAGCCTCTCGCGGTTCTCGCACGGCCGTTCGGTGCCGCCCGCGCTGTACCGCACGCGGCCGGTGCAGGCGATCGAGCACTCGGCGACGGACGTGGCGTGCCTGATCAACGACCTGTACTCCTACCGCAAGGAGATCCAGTACGAGGGCGAGCTGCACAACGCGGTGCTGGTGGTGCGGAACTTCCTGGACTGCACCGAGGAGCGCGCGTTCGAGGTGGTGACCGACCTGGTCCACGCCCGCCTGGCGGAGTTCGAGCACGCGGCGGCGAGCGAGCTGCCGGCCCTGTTCCGCGACCAAGCCGTCGAGCCGGACATCCAGGAGATGCTGCTCGGCTACGTCCAGGAGTTCCGCGACTGGATGGCCGGGATCCTGAACTGGCACGAGAACGTGGGCCGCTACACCGAGCCGGAGCTGAGCTACCACCCGGCGGCGGTGCCCACGTTCGGCGGCCCGACCGGCATCGGGACGTCGTCGCTGCGCATCTCGGCCCTGCTCCCCGTGGGTCACTGAACGGCGTTGCCCTGGCCACTCCGCCGGGCGTTCCCCGCCGGTGGAGGTGATACTCGGGACGTGAGCGGCTTCAGCCTGCGATTCCTCGGCCATTCGACCGTCCGCCTGGAACTCGGTGGCCGGGTCGTGCTGACCGATCCCGTGCTCACCGCGCGCGTCGGCGGGCTCGTCCGGGTGGTTCCCGTGCCGGCGCCGGCGAGCTACGCCGACGTCGATCTCGTCCTGCTTTCCCACCTGCACGGCGACCACCTGCACCTGCCGTCGCTGAGACTGCTCGGCACGCGGCCCCGGATCGTCGTCCCCCGCGGGGCCGGGTCGTGGCTGCGCAGCAAGGGCTTCGAGCGCGTCGAAGAGATCGCGCCCGGGGAGACGCTCACCGAGGGCGGCCTGACCGTCACCGCCACCGAAGCCGTCCACTCCGGACACCGCTGGGGGCCGCGCCTGACCCACGGGCCGCAGAGTCCCGCGCTCGGGCACCTCATCGAGGGCGACGGCCGGAAGGTCTACAACGCGGGCGACACCGACCTCTTCGACGGCATGCGCGACCTCGGCCCGGTCGACGTCGCCCTGCTGCCCGTCTGGGGCTGGGGGCCGAACCTCGGCCCCGGGCACCTCGACCCCGCCCGCGCCGCGCGGGCCGCCGGGCTGGTGCACGCCCGGGCGGCCGTCCCCGTGCACTGGGGCACCCTCGCCCTCCCCGGCGTCCGGCGCACCGCGCGGATGCGGCGGCTGCTGGCCGACCCGCCGCGCGTGTTCGCGGCCGAGGCGAACGGCCACACCGAGGTGCTGTTCACCGAGCCCGGCGCCGACGTCGTGCTGCCCGCGCCGACGGACCGCGCGTGAACTGGACGGACCCGGCCGCTGTCGGGTACCCGGCGGTGTTCGGCGGCGTGCTGCTCGGCTCGATCGTGCCGGTCGTGCCCACCGGCGCGGTCGTCGGCGCCGCGGCCGCGGTCGCCACCACCACGGGCCACCTGTCCCTGCCGCTGGTCATCGTGCTCGCCGTGCTCGGCGCGTACCTCGGCGACGTCGTGACGTTCGGGATCCCGCGCCTGGGCAGCGAAGCCGCGTTCCGCTGGATCAGCCGCCGCCAGCCGGCCGAACGGCTCGAGAAGGCCCGCGACCAGTTCGCCCGGCGCGGCTGGCAGCTCGTCGTGATCGGCCGGCTCGTCCCGGCCGGGCGCATCCCGGTGCTGCTCGCGGCGGCCGCGCTGAGCTACCCGTGGCGGCGCCTGCTGCCCGCGGCGCTCGGCGCGTGCGTGCTTTGGGCGTGCGCGTACGCGGTGCTCGGCATCGTCAGCGGCGGCATCTTCGACTCGCCGCTCATCGCGACGCTGCTGGCGACGGTGCTGGTCCTGCTGGTGACCGTCCTGACCAACCTGATCGCCCGGTGGCGGCGCCGGACCAAGGAGCGGGTGTGACGACGACGGCGCCGAAGGGCCGGCTGCTGCGCGGCGGCCGGGCCGTGGCCCGCGCGCTGGGCGTGTGGGTCGCGGTGACCGGCGCGCTGCGCCTGCTCGACGTGCTGCTGCCCGGGTTCCGGATGACGCACTGGTGGCAGCCGGCGGTGTGCGCGCTGCTGCTCGGCCTGCTCGCCGCCGTCGGCTGGCCGCTGGTCATGCGGATCGCCTACCCGCTGGCGTTCTTCACCTTCGGCCTCTCCGGGTTCCTGCTGATCGGCGCCGGGACGCTAACGGTGTTCCGCACGGTACCCGGGGTCGAGGTGGCCGGGTTCCGGACCGCGGTGATCGTGACGCTCGGCATGGCCGCGGTCGGCGCGCTCATCTCCAGCCTGCTGGCCATCGACGAGGACGAGATCTTCTTCCGCCGGGCCGCCCGCCGCCGCCGGCGCCACGCGCCCGCCGCCGGAACCGCGGACCAGCCGCCCGGCGTGTTGTTCCTGCAGATCGACGGCCTCGGCTTCGACACCGTCCGCCGCGCGGTCCGCGACGGCGACATGCCGACGTTCGCCGCCTGGCTCGCCGAGGGCAGCCACGCGCTGACCCGCTGGCACACCGACTGGAGCTCGCAGACCGGCGCGAGCGTCTGCGGCATCCTGCACGGCTCCAACCACGACATCCTCGGGTTCCGCTGGTACGAAAAGGACCGCGACCACGTGATGGCGTGCGCGCACCCGGCCGACGCGGCCGAGATCGAGCGGCGCCATTCGGACGGGCGCGGGCTGCTGGCCGGCGACGGCGCGAGCCGCGGCAACCTGTTCTCCGGCGACGCCGGCCACGTCAGCCTCACCATGAGCTCGATCCCGGTGCTGGTGCCGAAGAAGCTGCTGCGCCGGCACCGCGACCGGCTCGGCGCGGGCTACTACGCCTACTTCGCGAACCCGGTCAACGCGCTGCGCACGCTCGCCGTCGCCCTCGCCGACGTCTTCCGCGAAATCAACGCGTCGGTGCGCCAGCGCCGCGCCGGTGTCGTGCCGCGGGTGCCGCGCGGCGGCTGGTACCCCCTCGCCCGGCCGGGCACGACGGTGATCGCGCGGGACGTCGTCGTGTCGGCGATCCTCGGCGACATGCTGGCCGGCCGGCCCGTGGTGTACGCGGACTTCCTCGGCTACGACGAGGTCGCGCACCACTCCGGCATCGAGCGGTTCGACACGCTGTCGGTGCTTCGCTCGATCGACCAGCAGATCGCGCGGCTGCACCGGGCGAGCCGGCTGGCGCCGCGCCGCTACCACGTGGTGGCGCTGTCGGACCACGGCCAGACCCAGGGCCAGGCGTTCTCGCAGCGCTTCGGCGAGACGATCGAGGCGTGCGTCGGACGGCTCTGCGGTGGCACGCCGTCGCCGTCCGCCGGCAAGCGGCGCCAGGCCGAGAGCTGGCAGATCAACGCGGCCCTGGCGGAGGCGACGAAGAGCGGCGGCCCGATCGCCCGCCGGCTGCGCGCCCGCGTGGCGGACGCGGAGTGCGCCGAAGACTCCCCGCGCACGACGTCCGGCTCGCCCGGCGCGGTCACCCGGGTGGCGCCCGGCGTGGTGGTGGTCGTGTCGGGGCACATCGCGATGGTGTCGTTCACCGAGCACGAAGGCCGCGTCGAGCTGGAGACGATCGAGCGCGAGCACCCGGACCTGCTGCCGTCGCTGGTGGACCACCCGGGCGTCGGGTTCCTGCTGGTCTCGAGCCGCGAGTCCGGCCCGGTGGTGCTGGGCCGCGACGGCCTGCACCGGCTGGCGACGGGCGTGGTGATCGGCGAAGACCCGCTCCTGCCCTACGGCCCGCACGCCGCGGACCTGATCCGCCGGGTCGACACGTTCCCGCACTGCGCGGACGTGATGATCAACAGCCGGTACGACCCGGACTCGGACCAGGCATCGCCGTTCGAGACGCACGTGGGCTCGCACGGCGGCCTGGGCGGCCCGCAGCAGCACGGGTTCGTGGTGCACCCGCGCGAGTTCGCGGTCCCGGGCGAGGTCGTCGGCGCGGAGGCCCTGCACCGGGTGTTCCGCGGCTGGCTGGCAGAGTTGGGGCACGCCCCGGTGGAAACCCCGGTTACGGAGGTAGTTTCGTGAAGCTGACGGTGTACGGCGCGAGCTGGTGCCCGGACGTGAAGCGCAGCCGCGCGCTGCTCGACCGCGAAGGCGTCGAGTACTCCTATGTGGACGTCGAAGCCGACGCGGCCGCCGAGCAGCGGGTCCGCGAGCTGCAGGACGGCGCCCGCCGGATCCCGACGATCGTCTGGGAGGACGGTTCGTTCCTCGTCGAGCCGTCGGACGACGAGCTCAGCGCGCGCCTGTGAAGCTGCTGCGGGAGCTGCCGCTCGGCACGCGGGTCGTCGTCCGCTACCGCATCGAGGGCGGCTTCACCGACGCGCTCGGGAACCTGACCGCCCGCGACGGGACGACGTGCACGGTGGAGACCCGCCGCGGCCCGGTCGTGGTGGCGTTCGACGCGGTCACGCTGGCCAAGCCGGTGCCCCCGCCGCCGGTCCGGAAGTCGCGGTTCGACGAGCTGGTCGCCGAGGCCGAAGCCGTGTCGGTCGACGGTTGGGACTTCTCCTGGCTGGACGGCCGCGCCACCGAGGAGCGGCCTTCCTGGGGTTACCAGCGGCTGCTGGGCGCCCGGCTCGCCCAGGTCGAAACCGCCCTCGACCTCGAAACCGGCGGCGGCGAGGTGCTCGACGGCTGCCCGGCCCTGCCGCCGCTGATGGCCGCGACCGAGTCCTGGCCGCCGAACGTGGCTCGCGCTTCGGCCCGCCTTCGCCCGCGCGGGGTCGTCGTCGTGGCCACCGACGGCATCCCGTTCGGCGACGACGTGTTCGACCTCGTCTCCAGCCGGCACCCGGTGACGACGGACTGGCCCGGGATCGCCCGCGTCCTGCGCGGCGGCGGGAGCTACTTCTCGCAGCAGGTCGGCCCGGCGAGCGTGTTCGAGCTGGTCGAGTTCTTCCTCGGCGCCCAACCCGAAGAAGCGCGTCAGAGCCGTCACCCCGACCGGGCCGTGCGAGAAGCCGAAGCGGCGGGCCTGCGAGTGGCCGACCTGCGCTCGGAGTCGCTGCGCACCGAGTTCTCCGACATCGGGGCGGTGGTCTACTTCCTGCGCAAGGTGATCTGGATGGTCCCCGGGTTCACCGTCGGGCCGTACCGGGACAAGCTGCGGGAGCTGCACGAGCGGATCGAGCGTGACGGCCCGTTCGCCGCCCGCACGACGAGGTTCCTCATCGAGGCCCGGAAGCCTTGACGATCGCCGCTTCGACGCCGTCGAGCAGCAGCTCCACCCCGGCCTCGAACGACAGCCGCGCCTCCCGCTCCAGGTAGGGCTCGTCGGACGGCTCGTAGGCACCCTCCGCACCGAGCCGCGCCACCGTCGGGAAGCGCGCGGTCAGGTCCGGGACCAGTTCGCCCAGCAACGCCGACCGCGCGGACCACCAGTCCTCTTCGGACTGTCCGGTTTCGGTCGCGGCCTGCCGGGACTCCGCCGCCGCCTGCACCGAGCCGCGGACGACGTTGAACAACGCCGCCACCACCCACCGGACCCGCGGCAGCGGCAGCCCGGTCTCCGCGAGGACGGACAGCAGCGTCTCCTGCACGTGGAACTCCCCCGGCCCGAGCACCGGCCGCGCCGGCGAAACCTGCAGCAGCCACGGGTGCCGCAGGTGCAGCTCCCACAACGCCTCGGCCAGCGCCAGCGCCGCCGGGCGCCAGCCGCCGACCGCCGGGAACGACGACGGCAGCTCGCCCAGCGTCCGGTCGTACATCAGGTCGACCAGCTCGGTCTTGCCCGGGACGTACGTGTAGAGCGCCATCGCGGTCCGGCCGAGGCGCTCGCCCACCGAACGCATCGACAGCGCCGCCATGCCCTCGGCGTCCGCGATGCCGATCGCCGCCGCGACGATCGCCTCCACCGACAGGCCCGGCTTGGGCCCCGGGCCCGTGCGCGGCGCGCCCACCCGAGGCCCCCACAGCAGTTCCATGGACCGCCGGGCGTCGCCCTGACCCGCGAAGACGACCACCTTGCCGACTCCTTACACCCTAAAGTAATGTACCCTGAAGAATCACTTTACAGCCTAAACTATCGAGAAGGACGGTATGACCTCACCCAGGCGGGCCGCCGACACCCACGACGTGATCCAGGTCCAGGGCGCCCGGGAGAACAACCTGACCGGCATCGACCTGGACATCCCGAAGCGCCGGCTCACGGTGTTCACGGGCGTCTCCGGCTCCGGCAAGTCGTCCCTGGTGTTCGGCACCATCGCGGCCGAGTCGCAGCGGATGATCAACGAGACCTACAGCGCCTTCCTCCAGTCGTTCATGCCGAGCCTGTCGCGCCCGGACGTCGACCTGCTGGAGAACCTGAGCGCCGCCATCGTGGTCGACCAGGAGCGGATGGGGGCGAACTCGCGGTCCACGGTCGGGACCGCGACCGACGCCTACGCGATGCTGCGGATCGCCTTCTCGCGGCTCGGCGAGCCGTACGTCGGCACGTCCGGCGCGTTCAGCTTCAACCTGCCCGAGGGCATGTGCCCGGCCTGCGAGGGCCTCGGCCGGGTGTCCGACCTGGACGTGAACGCCCTGCTCGACTTCGACCTTTCCCTCCACGAGGGCGCGATCCAGGTGCCGGGCTTCACGCCGGACACCTGGTACGTGCAGACCTACCTCTCCTCCGGCTTCTACGACCCCGACGCGAAGATCCGCGACTTCACGCCGGAGCAGCTCGACGCCCTGCTGCACCGGGACTCCTGCAAGGTGAAGGTCGGCAAGACCAACGTCACCTACGAGGGTCTCGCGGTGAAGGTCCGGCGGCTCTACCTGCACAAGGACGTCGAATCGCTGCAGCCGAAGCTGCGCGCGTTCATCGAGAAGGCCGCCACCTTCGCCACCTGCGGCGAATGCGGCGGCGCGCGGCTCAACCAGGCCGCGCTGGGGGCGAAGATCGACGGCCGGAACATCGCCGACTGCGCCGCCCTGCAGATCAGCGACCTCGCCGAGTTCGTGCGGAACCTCGACGCGCCGTCGATCCGCCCGCTGCTGGGCAACCTGCGCGACACCCTGGACTCGCTGGTCGAGATCGGCCTCGGCTACCTCTCGCTCGACCGGGAATCGGCGACGCTGTCGGGCGGCGAGGCGCAGCGCGTGAAGATGGTGCGGCACCTGGGTTCCAGCCTCACCGACGTCACCTACGTCTTCGACGAGCCGACCGTCGGGCTGCACCCGCACGACATCGAGCGGATGAACAACCTCCTGCTGTGCCTGCGGGACAAGGGGAACACGATCCTGGTCGTCGAGCACAAGCCGGAGACGATCCGGATCGCCGACCACGTCGTCGACCTCGGGCCCGGCGCGGGCGCCGACGGCGGGCGGCTCTGCTACACCGGGAGCATCGACGGCCTGCGCGCGTCCGGCACGCTCACCGGGCGGCACCTCGACCACCGGGTCACCCTGCGCCCGGAAGTGCGCAAGCCCACCGGGCACGTCTCCATCACCGGCGCGAAGCTGCACAACCTGCGGGACGTCAGCGTCGACGTCCCGCTCGGCGTGCTGACCGTGGTCACCGGGGTGGCCGGGTCCGGGAAGTCGTCGCTGATCCACGGTTCCCTAGGCAGGCGCGACGACGTCGTCGTGGTCGACCAGTCGGCGATCCGCGGGTCGCGGCGGTCCAACCCGGCGACCTACACCGGCCTGCTCGACCCGATCCGCGCGGCCTTCGCCAAGGCCAACGGGGTCAAGGCGAGCCTGTTCAGCGCCAACTCCGAAGGCGCCTGCCCGAAGTGCAAGGGCCTCGGCGTGATCTACACCGACCTGGCGATGATGGCCGGGGTCGCGTCGGTCTGCGAGGAGTGCGAAGGCCGGCGGTTCACGCCCGAGGTGCTGACCTACGAACTGCGCGGCAAGAACATCAGCGAGGTCCTGGCGATGTCCGTCGCCGAGGCGCGGGAGTTCTTCGCCGGCGGCAACGCCCGGACCGTCCTCGACCGCCTCGCCGACGTCGGCCTCGGCTACCTGACGCTCGGGCAGCCGCTGACCACGCTGTCCGGCGGCGAGCGGCAGCGGCTCAAGCTGGCGATCCGGATGGCCGAGAAGGGTTCGACGTACATCCTCGACGAGCCGACGACCGGGCTGCACCTCGCCGACGTCGACCAGCTGCTGGCCCTGCTCGACCGGATCGTCGACGCGGGCAACACGGTGCTCGTGATCGAGCACCACCAGGCCGTGATGGCCCACGCCGACTGGCTGATCGACCTCGGTCCCGGCGCCGGCCACGACGGCGGCCGGGTGGTCTTCACCGGCACACCGGCGGCCCTGGTGGCCGACGGCACCACGCTCACCGCCCGCCACCTGCGCGAATACCTGGGGAAGCCGTGAACGCGACCAGTCTGCTCGAAGTGACGGCGGTGCGGCGGGTGACCCCGCGGACCGTGCGGATCACCTTCACCGGCCCCGGTTTGGACGAGCTGGAGCCGTGGCCGGACCAGCAGCTCAAGCTCCTGTTCCCGCCGCCGGGCCGCCCGGTGCGGCTGCCGGCCGCCGACAACGACGTGCTGCGCTGGTACCAGGCGTACCTGGCGATCCCGGCGGAGGAACGCCCGGTGATGCGCAGCTACACCGTGCGCGCCCGGACGCGGGACACGATCGACGTGGACTTCGTGCTGCACGCCGGCCCGGCGGGCCCGGCCACGGCCTGGGCCGCGCAGGCGGCGGTGGGTGACGTCCTCGGCCGGTACGGCCCGGACGCGGCCTACCGCCGTCCGCTGCCGGCGGCGGAGACCGTGCTGCTCGCCGGGGACGAGACGGCGCTGCCCGCCATCGCCACCCTGCTGTCCGAAGTGGACAATGCGGTGGTGTTCGTGGAGGTGCCGGACGCGGCCGAGGAGCAGCCGCTGCCCGGGAACGTGCGCTGGCTGCACCGGGACGGCGCCGAGCACGGCAGCCGCCTGCTGGCGGCGGTCCGCGAGGCGGCGCTGCCGGCGGGAGCGGCGGCGTGGCTGGCCGGGGAGGCGTCGACGGTCCGCGCGTTGCGCCGGCACCTGGTCGGCGAGCGGGGCTTGGCGAAGGGCGGCATCGAGTTCACCGGCTACTGGCGGCGCAAGCTGACCCAGGACGACGCCCCGACCGCCGAGGACCTGGCGGACGCGGCGGAAAAGCTGGAAGACTCGCCCGCGTGCGCGGGGAACTGACGGCGGCGGGCATCGACCCGGCGACGGTGGTGGCGGCCGAGGACCTCGGCGGCGGAACCTACAACCGGGCGGTCCGGATCCGGCTGGCGGACGGACGGCGGCTGGTGCTCAAGATTGCGCCGTCCGCACCCGGCCTGTCGTACGAACACGACCTGCTCGCGACCGAGGCGGAGTACTACCGTCTGGCGTCCGGGCCGCTGCCCTCGGTGGTCGGCGCCGGGCCGGGGTTCCTGCTGATGACGGAGGTGCCGGGCGAGCCGTGGAACCGGACGCCCGGCGCCGGCCCGCACCTGCGGGCCGAACTGGGCGCGATCGTGGCGCGTCTGCACGAGACGACCGGGCCCGGGTTCGGCTACCTCCAGGATCCCCTGCACCCGACGTGGTTTTCGGCGTTCACCGCGATGGTGGACGCAATCCTGGCGGACGCCGTCCGGTACCGCGTGCGCCTGCCCCGCCCGGCGGCGGAAATCGCGCACCTGGTGCGCCGCCACGAGCCGCTGCTGGCGTCGGTCACCACCCCGGTCCTGGTCCACTTCGACCTGTGGCCGGGCAACATCCTGGTCCGGGACGGCCGCGTGTCGGGCATCATCGACGCCGAGCGCGCGTTCTGGGGCGACCCGGTGGCGGAGTTCGTTTCCCTGACGCTGTTCCACGACCTGGACGCGCCCCTGCTGGCGGGGTACGGCGCGGCGGCGTTCGACGCACCGGCCCGGCGCCGGCTGACGTTGTACCGGGTGTACCTGGGCTTGATCATGCTGGTGGAGATGGTGCCGCGGCAGGACACGGACGCGGCCCGCGAACGGTTCGTTTCGGCGTGGCTGACCGAAAACCTGGACGCGGCGCAACGGGCGCTCTGAGCGACGGTTTATCCGGATCCGCCCGGGCGCAGAGCTCGGTACCGTGCAGCCGTGCGCACCGAGATCGTGGTTCCCCTGCTCATCCGCGACCGCACCGAGGCCGACCTGCCCGGGTGCGGCTGGTCGGGCTCCCGCCTGCACCTGGAGCACGTGGCGCAGGAGCTGCGCCGGGACGACGCCGAGTACCTGGTGGCGTGCGCGGCGCGGTCCGGCCTGCCGGTCGGCAAAGGGCTGATCGACTACCGGAAGACCCCCGGCGCCGGCACCAACGGGCAGCTCGCCGTGCACCCCGCCCTGCAGTCCTGCGGAATCGGCACCGAACTGATGCGTGCGGCCGAAGAGCGGATCCGGGCGCGGAGCCTGCCCCACGCCGAGCTGGGCGTCGAAGCCGGGAACCCCCGTGCGCGAGCGTTGTACGAGCGGCTCGGCTACACCGCCTACGGCAGTGAGCCCGACGGCTGGGACGAAGAAGCTCCCGACGGCTCGATCCGCCGCTACGAAACCACCTGCGTCCTCATGCGGAAGCCGGTCACTTGAACACCAGCGACACGAGCTCGTCCACGAACGGCTCCACCAGCTCGGCCCCGGTCCGGTTCAGCGCGCTGTGGAACAGCGCGACCCGCCCGTGTGCGCCGACGAACACCACCGCCGCCGCGCGGCCCGGTGTCACGCGCAGGTGGTGGCCCGCCTCGACGCAGCGCTCGAAGCCCGCCGTCAGGCGGTCGATCACGTCCAGGAGCGGGCCTTTCGGGCGCGTGCCCGGCTCCAGCGCGGACGCGCCGTTCGCAAGCATCAGGCGGTAATGCCCCGGATTCTGCATCGCGAAGGCGCAGTAAGCGTGAATCTGGGCGTGGATCCGGCCCACGACGTCGGTTTCGCCGAGTGACTCCTCCGCCGCGCGCATCGATTCGGCCAGCCGCGCGTATTCGTGCTCGAGCAGGCCGCGGACCAATTCCGCACGATCGGAGAAATGCTGGTAGATGCTCGCCGGGGCGATGCCGACGGCCCGGGCGACGCCGCGGATCGTCAGCCCGTCCTCGCCGCCGAGCTCGGCGAGCAAGCGGCCGGCCGCGGCCAGGATCTCGCCGCGCAGCCGTTCGCCTTCGCCCCAGCGGTTTCTCGTCCGGCCCATTCCCGCTTCGACGCGTTCCGCCACCCGCCTATTCATACGCTGACGGCAGACGGCCCCTTATTCCGGGGTCCGGAAAACGCCTTCAGGAAACCAGCGCCGGGTACAGCCCGGAGAGATCACCGGCGAGCCCGGCCCGCACGTTCCGGCTGACGTCGTCGGCGAGCACCTCGAACCGGCCCTGCTCGACGCCGTCGAGCGCCAGCCCGGCCACCACCGCCGGGTCGACCTTCGGGCCGTCGACGTCCTTGGCCATGTCGGTGTCCATGTACCCGACGTGCAGCGCGGTCACCTGCGTCTTCTGCGGCGCCAGTTCCAGGCGCAGCGCGTTGGTCAGCGACCAGGCCGCCGACTTCGCCGCGGAGTAGGCCGCGACCCGCGGGGCGGTGAACCAGGACAGCACCGACAGGACGTTGAGCACCGCGCCGCCGCCGTTGCGCTCCAGGACCGGCGCGAATCCGCGCGTGACGGCCAGCGTGCCGAAGTAGTGCGTGTCCATCTCCAGCCGGATGTCCTCGAGGGACCCGCCGAGCAGGGACGCCCCGGTGGACGAACCGGCGTTGTTCACCAGCAGCGTGACGTCGCCGGCGGCGGCCACGGCGTCCCGGATGGACGCCGGATCGGTCACGTCGAGGCGCAGCGGGACCACCCCCGGCAGGTCGACTGCGACATCCGAGGCTGCGCCTCGGGCCGGGGGCTCCGCCACCCGGACCCCCGAAAGAATCGAGTCCGGGTTCCGCGCGGCCGCGTAGACCTTGGCCGCGCCGCGCTCGAGCAGCGCAGCGGCGAACCGGCGGCCGAGGCCCCGGTTGGCTCCGGTGACCAGCGCCACCGCACCCGTGATGTCCATGACGAGCTCCTCTCGGATCTGACTTGCTCGTTGCAAGCCAGCTGCGATCGACCCTACGGCGTAAACTTGCTCCCAGCAAGTCAGCTCGAAGGGATCACAGATGAGCCGTCGCATCACCTGGGCGGACGCCGCCTGCCCGATCGCCCGTGCCGCCGACGTCCTCGGCGAGCCGTGGACGTTGCTGATCCTGCGCAACGCCACCGCGGGCACCACCCGGTTCGAGGACTTCCGCACCCAGCTCGGCATCGCCGACAACGTGCTGACGACCCGGCTGGCCAAGCTGGTCGACCGCGGCCTGCTGACGAAGCTCCCCTACCGCGACGGCGGCCGCACCCGCCACGAGTACCGGCTCACCCAGGCCGGCTCGGACGCACTGCCGGTGCTGCACGCCCTCGGCACGTGGGGGCACGCCCACACGTCGTCGGACGCCGCCCCCGGCCCGACGACGCTGGTCCACACCCGCTGCGGGCAGGTCACCCGGCCGGGCGCGAAGTGCGACAGCTGCGGAAAACCCCTGGCCAGGGGCGATCTGGCGTGGCGCGGATCGTGGCTGGACGAGGGCGAAATCCCGCTCGCCGAACCGATCGGCTGAGCCGAACGGCCCCAAGCCGGTACGAAAGTCGGGTCACAAGAGCCGGGCGATTCCGTAAGTTCGACACCCAGCGCGCGCAGACCTGGCAAATTCCCCACGGCAAGGGGTCGTCCCGATGACCAGGAAGTACCTGCTGCCCACCGCCGCCGTCGCCCTCGCGATGATCGCGACCCTGCTGACGGCCGGCCCGGCCTTCGCGGCCGCCGAAGCGGCCACGGTCGTCTACTACGACACCTCGGACGCGCCGAGCTTCCGCGACGCGATCAACGCGGGCGCGGCCAACTGGAACGCGGCGGTGTCGAACGTCAAGCTCCAGGAGAGCTCTTCGGGCGCGTCCCTGCACTACACGGAGGGCAACGACCCGCGCGGTTCGTACGCCCAGACCGACGGCCACGGCAGCGGCACGATCTTCATCGACTACACCCAGGCCGGGCAGTACGACCAGATCCGCATCGCGGCCCACGAAACCGGCCACGCGCTCGGCCTGCCGGACCACTACGAAGGCCCCTGCGCGGAACTGATGTCCGGCGGCGGCCCCGGCCCGTCCTGCACCAACGCCAACCCGGACGCCCAGGAAGCCGCGCAGGTGGAATCCCTGTGGGCCAACGGCTTCACCGGCGCCCGCAAGGCCGCCACCCGGGTCTACGAGGTCACGATGCCGGTGAAGTAACCGGGTGAAGCCCTCCCGGACACGGGTGGTGCCCCGGCCGTGGTTAAGTTCGGGGGATGCTCACCACGCTGGCCGTCGCGAACTACCGGTCGCTGCGCGATCTGGTGCTTCCCCTGACCGGCCTGACGGTCGTCACCGGACCGAACGGCAGCGGCAAGTCGAGCCTGTACCGGGCGTTGCGGCTGCTGGCGGACGCGTCCCGCAACGGTGCCGTGGCGGCGCTCGCGCGGGAGGGCGGCCTGCCGTCGACGCTGTGGGCCGGCCCGGAGAACGGCGTGCGGCGGGGTACCACCCGGGTCCAGGGCAAGGTGCACACGAAGGCCGTCGGGCTGCGGCTCGGCTTCGCCGGCGACGAGTTCGGCTACGCGCTCGACCTGGGGCTGCCGGTGCCGGGCGCGACGCTGTTCAACCTCGACCCGGAGTTCAAGCGCGAAGCGGTGTGGTCGGGGCCGGTCCTGCGGCCGGCGGCGTTGCTCGCGGACCGGGCCGGCCCGTCGGTGCGCACGCGCGTGGCGTCCGGGGCCTGGGGTGACGAGCGGTTCGAGATCCGGCTGACGGACAGCATGCTGAGCGAGTTCGCGGATCCACGGGCCTGCCCGGAGCTGCTGGTGCTGCGCGAACGCATCCGGTCGTGGCGCTTCTACGACCACTTCCGCACGGACGCGGACGCCCCGGCCCGCCAGTCCCGCATCGGCACCCGCACGCCGGTGCTGTCCCACGACGGCGCCGACCTGGCGGCGGCCCTGGAGACGATCATCGAGGTGGGCCGGGCTTCGGAGCTCGCGGAAGTGGTCGACGCGGCGTTCCCGGGGTCACGCCTGGAGGTGCAGACCCAGGACGGCGTGCTGTCGGTTTCGTTCCACCAGCACGGCCTGCTGCGCCCGTTGTCGGCGGCGGAGCTGTCGGACGGAACGCTGCGCTTCCTGCTGTGGGTGGCGGCCCTGCTCACCCCGCGCCCGCCGGAGCTGCTGGTGCTGAACGAGCCGGAGACGAGCCTCCACCCGGACCTCCTCCCGGCCCTGGCGACCTTGATCGCGACGGCGGCGAAGGAGACACAGCTGGTGGTGGTATCCCACGCCCAGCCCCTGATCCGCGCCCTCGCCGCGGTGACGGACGTGGGCACGGTCGAGCTGGAGAAGGAGTACGGCGAAACGAAAGTGTCCGGCCAGGGCCTCCTGGACCGCCCGTCCTGGCACTGGCCGTCCCGCTGACCAAAGCGCCCCAATGTGGCGTTGGTTGCGCTCAACGCACCGAACGCCACATTGGGGCGCTAGCGACCGCGGGTGCTTTCGCGGATCTCCAGAGCGAACGGGGTCTGGATGTCCTGGGGCGGGGACGTCGTGTCCCCCGTGATCCGGCGGTGCACGAGGTCCACCGCGGCCTCCGCCAGTGCCGTTTTGTCCGGGGCGATCGTCGTCAGGGACGGCAGGGAGAATGCGCTCTCTTCGTTGTTGTCGAAACCGACGATCGCCACGTCCTCCGGCACCCGACGGCCCAGCTCGGCCACCGCGCGCAACGCGCCGATGGCCAGGAGGTCGTTGAAGCAGAACACCGCGTCCGGCGGCGATGGCAGCTGCAGCAACGACTTCATCGCCGCCGCGCCGACCGAGCGGTGCCACTTGTCCGCCGGGGCCACCAAAGCGTCCGAATAGGACAAACCCGCCTCGGAAAGCCCCGACCGGTACCCGGCGAGCCGCTGCGACGACGTCCCGCGTGCCGGATTCCGCCCGATTGCCGCAATGCGCGTGCGGCCGAGCGAGGCCAGGTGAGACACCGCCGTGCGCGCGGCCAGGACGTTGTCGATGGCCACGTGGTCGATCGGGACGTCCACCGCGTGCTCGCCCAGCATGACCAGGGGGATCCCGCCCGGATCCGCCGGGAAGTCCGCCGCCTCCAGGGCTTCCGGGTGCACCAGGGCGCCGTCGACCAGGTGCGGGCCCAGCGACGACAGCGTCTCGCGCTCGCGCGGCCGCGTCCCCTGCGTCTGTTCGATCAGGACGCTCCAGCCGCGCTTCTGGGCCGCCGTGATGACCAGGCCGGCCAGCTCGCCGAAGTACGGGATGGACAGCTCCGGCACCATCAGCGCCAGGAAGCCGGTGCGGCCGCGGCGGAGGTTGCGGGCCCCGACGTTCGGCCGGTAGCCGGTCGCCGCCAGGGCCTCCTCGACGCGCCGGCGGTTCTCCGGCTTGACGAAGGCGTAGCCGTTCACGACGTTCGACACCGTCTTCACCGACACTCCGGCGAGCGTGGCGACGTCCTTGAGCGTCACGGTCACGGGCGGTCCCTTCAGAGAGTGAGCACGAAGTGTAGCGAGCCGCTGCCGGTTTACAACGTTGTTCCAACGATGTAAAAAGTACCTCAAGGCTCCCGCGGTGACCCCGATCACCCCGGCGAGCGGGCCACCAACGACGCTGCCCGAGGAGTCACCGTGCTGTTGTCCTCCCGTCCCCGACTGGTCCTGGTCACCGCGGCCGCCGCCGCGCTGACCCTCACCTCCTGCACGAGCAGGGAAGAAACCCCGGCGGCGCCCGCCAGCGGCGGCGGGCCGGCCGCCAGCGCCCAGTCGGCCGCGCCGTCCGCCGACGGCTGCACGCTCGAGAAGACCGGTTACCCCAAGGTCGACCTCAAGACGGCGGTGGTGGGTTTCTCCCAGTCCGAAAAGGAGGCCAACCCCTTCCGGATCGCCGAGACGCAGTCCATTCGCGACGAAGCCGCCAAGCTCGGCATCGCGAACGACAAGCTGCTCGTCACCAACGCCCAAAGCGACCTGAACCGGCAGATCAGCGACATCAAGTCGATGCTCGACCGCGGTGCCCAGCTGCTGGTCGTCGCGCCGCTGAACTCCGACGGCCTCCAGCCCGCGCTCGACGCGGCGAAGGCCAAGAAGGTCCCGGTCGTCACCATCGACCGCAAGGTGACGTCCCAGCCGTGCACCGACTACCTGACCTTCATCGGCTCCAACTTCGTCGAGCAGGGCAAGCGCGCCGCCCAGGCGATGGCGAAGGCGACCGGCGGCACCGGCAAGGTGGTCATCCTGCTCGGCTCGTCCGGCAACAACGTGACCACCGACCGCACCCAGGGCTTCAAGGACGAGCTCGCGAAGACGCCCGGCCTGACCGTGGTCGCCGAGCAGACCGGCGAGTTCGACCGCTCCAAGGGCCAGTCCGTGATGGAGCAGCTCATCCAGAGCCACCCCGACGTCACCGCGGTCTACGCCGAGAACGACGAGATGGGCGTCGGCGCGGTCAACGCGCTGAAGACGGCCGGCAAGACGCCGGGCAAGGACGTCAAGGTCGTCTCCATCGACGGCACTCGCAACGCCGTGCAGCTCATCGCCGACGGCAGTTACAACGCCGTCATCGAGTCCAACCCGCGCTTCGGCCCGCTGGCCTTCCAGACGCTGCAGAAGTTCGAGAGCGGTGAAGCCATCCCGGCGAGCATCGTGATCAGCGACGACCAGTACGACGAGACGAACGCGGCGCAGAAGGTCGGGAACGCGTACTGATGACCGCAGCGACCGAAGAGGACGTCGCCATGACGACCGCACCGGTGCTCGAGGTGACCGGGGTGACCAAGCGGTTCCCCGGCACCCTCGCGCTCGACGACGTCAGCTTCGCGCTGGCGCCCGGCGAGGTGCACGCCCTGGTCGGCGAGAACGGCGCCGGCAAGTCCACGCTGATCAAGGTGCTCACCGGCGTCTACCAGCCCGACGAGGGCGAGGTGCGCCACCTCGGCGAGCCGGTGACGTTCAAGCGGCCGATCGACGCCCAGCGCGCCGGGATCTCCACGATCTACCAGGAGGTCAACCTCGTCCCGCTGATGAGCATCGCCGGCAACGTCTTCCTCGGCCGCGAACCGCGCACCAAGGCCGGCCTCGTCGACTGGTCGAAGATGTACGCCGACGCCCGCCAGCTGCTCAAGGGCTACGGCATCACCGACGACGTCAAGCGCCCGCTGCACACCCTCGGTGTCGGCGCGCAGCAGATGGTCGCGCTGGCCCGCGCGGTCTCGACCGACGCGAAGGTCGTCATCATGGACGAACCGACGTCGTCGCTCGAGCCGCGCGAGGTCGAGACGCTGTTCGAGGTGCTGAACCGGTTGCACGCCGACGGCATCGCGATCGTCTACGTCAGCCACCGGATGGACGAGCTGTACCGGGTCTGCGAAAGCGTCACCGTGCTGCGCGACGGCCGGGTCGTCCACAGTGGACCGCTGAAGGCGCTCCCCCGCATCGAGCTCGTGTCCAAGATGCTCGGCCGGGAGATCAAGCAGATCCGCGAGGAGGGTGTCACGGCGTTCGGCGAGGAACACGACGTCGAGCGCGAGCCGCTGCTCAAGGCGGAACACCTCAGCGGCATGCGGAAGCTGCACGACGTCTCGGTGAGCATCCGGCCCGGCGAGGTCGTCGGCCTGGCCGGGCTGCTCGGCTCGGGCCGCAGCGAGACCGCGCGGGCCATCGTCGGGGCGTTCCCCCTCGACGGCGGATCCGTGCTGCTGGCCGGGAAGCCGTTGCGAAAGGGCCGGATCAAGGCGGCCATGCGGGCCGGGATCGCGCTGCTGGCCGAGGACCGCAAGACCGACGGGATCATCCCGAACCTGTCCGTGCGCGAGAACATCGTGCTGGCCGCGCTGCCGACGCTCTCCCCCTTCGGCCTGGTCAGCAAGTCCAAACAGGACAAAATCGTCAAGCTCTTCATGGAACGCCTGCGGATCAAGGCCGCGAGCCCGGAGCAGAAGGTGTCGGAGCTGTCCGGCGGCAACCAGCAGAAGGTGCTGCTCGCCCGCTGGCTGGCGACCGGCCCGAAGATCCTGCTGCTCGACGAGCCCACCCGCGGCATCGACGTCGGCGCGAAGGCCGAAGTTCAGGCGCTGATCGACGAACTCGCGCAGGAAGGGCTCGGCGTGCTGCTCATCTCGTCCGAACTGGAGGAACTGATCGACGGGTCCGACCGCGTGGTCGTGCTGCGTGACGGCTCGGTCGTCGGCGAGCTGACCGGCGACCGCATCACCGAGGAGAACGTCCTGACCGCGATCGCAGCCGAGGGTGACAACGATGTCTAGCGCCACCCTGACGAAAACCCCCGACCGCGCGAAAGTCACGGCGTGGCTGCAGAACTACGGCGTCTACCTGGCCGTCGTGGTGCTGTTGCTCTTCAACGTCGTGTTCACCGAGAACTTCCTGTCCGCGGCCAACTTCCGCACCCAGCTGGTGCAGGCGGCGCCGGTCTGCATCGTCGCGCTCGGCATGGCGCTGGTGATCGGCACCGAGGGCATCGACCTCTCGGTCGGCTCGGTGATGTCGATCGCCGCCGCGCTCATCCCGCTCTACCTCGGCGCCGGCCCGCTGACGGCGATCATCGTCGCGGTCATCGCGGGGGTGCTCTCCGGCCTGTTCAGCGGCTACCTGGTGGCGTACCTGGGCATCCAGCCGATCATCGCGACGCTCGCGTTGCTGGTCGGCGGCCGCGGGCTCGCGCTGGTCATCGCCCACGGGCAGCTCGTCCAGCTGCGCAACCAGGACTTCCTGGCGCTGGGCACCGGGGACCTGCTCGGCGTCCCGATCATGGTGATCGTCGCCGGCGTGCTGGCGGTGCTGACCGGGCTGGTCGTCCAGCGCACGACGTTCGGGCGGCACCTGGTCGCGGTCGGCGGCAACCGCGCCGCGAGCACCCTGGCCGGCCTGCCGGTGAAGCGCGTGCTCATCAGCGTCTACGTCATCTCCGGGGCACTGGCCGCGATCGCCGGCGTGCTGGCGACTTCGCGGCTGGCCGCCAGCGACCCGAGCGACGTCGGCCTGCTCATGGAGCTGTCGGCGATCACCGCGGTCGTCGTCGGCGGCACGCCGCTGACCGGCGGCCGGGTCCGCGTGCTCGGCACCGTGTTCGGCGCCCTGCTGATGCAGCTCGTCCAGGCGACCCTGATCAAGCACAACCTGCCGGACTCCACCGCGCAGATGGTCCAGGCGGCCATCATCGTCGTCGCGGTCTACGTCGCGCGCGAGCGGAGCAGCCGATGACCACCACCCAGACCAGCGCTCGGAACGCCGCGTTCGCCGGCGTGCTGCAGCGCCAGGGCGCGGCCGTCGTGCTCGTACTCGGCATCTTCGCTTCGTGGTTCGCCTTCCCGCACTTCGGCACCGCCGACAACCTGCGCAGCCTCGCGCTGCAGGGGTCGTTCCTCGCGGTGATCGCGCTCGGCATGACGTTCGTGATCATCTCCGGCGGCATCGACCTGTCGGTCGGCTCCAACTACGCGCTCGGCGGCGTGCTCGCCGCGTACGGCGCCCAGTACGGCCTGGTCGTCGCGATCCTGTTGCCCCTGGCGGTGTGTTCGCTGATCGGGCTGGTCAACGGCCTGCTCATCGCCCGCACCGGGATGGCGCCCTTCATCGTCACGCTGGCGTCCCTGCTGTTCGCCAGGGGACTCCTGCTGGCCCTGACGTCCGAAGGCGCGACGACGTACAAAGTGGACCCGGGCTCGGCGTTCCTCTGGCTCGGCCAGGGCACGATCTTCGGCATCGGCGTCCCGGTGTACCTCACGCTCGTGCTCTTCGCGCTCGGCGGGCTGCTGTTGCGCCGCACGCGGTTCGGGCAGTCGGTGTTCGCCATCGGCGGCGCCGAGCAGTCGGCGCTGCTGATGGGGCTCCCGGTCGCCCGCACCAAGATCAGCCTCTACACGCTCAGCGGCGCGCTCGCCGGGGTCGCCGGCATCCTCACCGCCGCGTACCTGCAGTCCGGCGTCACGGTGATCGGCGTCGGCACCGAACTCGACGCGATCTCGGTCGTCGTCATCGGCGGCACGCTGCTCACCGGCGGCGCCGGCACCATCATCGGCACCCTCGTCGGCGTGCTGCTGCGCACGCTGATCCAGAACGTCATCAACCAGATCGGCACCCTCGACGCCAACTACCAGACGGTGGTGAGCGGGGCCTTCCTGCTCGTCGTCGTGGTGATCCAGCGCCTGCTCGCGCGCTCCCGGACCCGCTGAACCCTGTCCCCTACCAGGAGGTTCAACGATGCTTCACCCTGCCCGAAAAGCCCGGAGATGGCTCACCGCGGCCGCCGCGTTCGCGGTCGCGGTGGCCGGACTCGGCACCGCACCGGCCGCGAGTGCCGCCGACACCCCGCAGTGGCAGCGGCTCACCCCGCCGCTGTCGACGCCGTGGACCAAGGACGTCTCCCCCACCAACGCCCTCCCCGACTACCCCCGGCCGCAGCTGACCCGCGACCGGTGGCAGAACCTCAACGGCGTCTGGGAGTTCGCCAAGGCGACCCCGGGTGAGGCCGCGCCGGTCGGCAAGACACTGGGAGAGCGCATTCTCGTGCCCTACCCGGTGGAATCCGCGCTGTCCGGGATCATGCGCCACGAGACGAACATGTGGTACCGCCGCACCTTCGAGGTCCCCAAGACCTGGCAGGTCGGCAAGGGCGGCCAGCGGCTGCTGCTGCACTTCCAGGCCGTCGACTACGACGCGACGGTGCTCGTCAACGGCAAGACCGTCGGCCGCCACACCGGCGGCTACGACGCCTGGTCCGTGGACGTCACCGACGCGCTGACCACGGGCCGGACCCAGGAGGTCGTCGTCGGCGTCGCCGACCCGAACGACCAGGGCGGGCAGCCGATCGGCAAGCAGCGCTCCCCCGGTGACGGCATCTTCTACACGCCGTCTTCGGGCATCTGGCAGACCGTCTGGCTGGAGCCGGTGGCGTCCGCGCGCATCGACCGCCTCGACCTCACGCCGGACCTCGGTTCGGTGACGGTGAAGGCGGTCGTCGGCGGCCCGGTGCGGCAGCGCGTCGAAGCCGTCGCCTACGACCACGGCCGCCCGGTCGGGCGCGTGTCCGGTGACGCGAACCAGCCGCTGAAGCTCAAGGTGGACCGGCCGCACCTGTGGTCGCCGGACGACCCGTTCCTCTACGACCTGCGCGTGAAGCTCTCCGGCGGCGACGAGGCCGGCTCGTACTTCGGGCTGCGCACGATCGGCCTCGGCAAGACCGCCGACGGTAAGCAGCGGATGTTGCTCAACGGCAAGTTCGTCATGCAGGTCGGTCCGCTCGACCAGGGGTTCTGGCCGGACGGCATCTACACCGCGCCGACCGACACCGCGCTGAAGTTCGACCTGGAGCAGGAGAAGGCGCTCGGCTTCAACATGGTGCGCAAGCACATCAAGGTCGAGCCGGACCGCTGGTACTACTACGCCGACAAGCTCGGGCTCATGGTCTGGCAGGACATGCCGGCGATGAAGGACGACGTCGAGCCGTCCGCGGCCGCGCGCGTCAACTACGAGTCCGAGATGAAGCGGATGATCGACCAGCACCGCAGCTTCCCCTCGATCGTCACGTGGGTGCCGTTCAACGAGGGCTGGGGTGACTACGAAGTCGGCCGCATCGCCGACGAGGTCAAGTCGTGGGATCCCTCCCGGCTGGTGAACGCCGAATCCGGCGTCAACTGCTGCCGGTCCGAACCGGACAGTGGCCGCGGTGACATCTACGACGACCACAGCTACACCGGCCCGGGCACCCCGGCGCAGTCCGGCACGCGCGCGGCGGTCGACGGCGAGTACGGCGGCCTCGGCCTGAAGGTCGCCGGCCACGAGTTCGACGCGGCGGGCAGCTTCGCCTACGAAATGGAGCCCGACAGCGCGACGCTGACCCGGCGCTACGGCGAACTCCAGCAGCGCCTGCTGCTGGTCGCCCAGCGGTGCGGGGTGTCCGCGGGCGTCTACACGCAAACCACCGACGTCGAGAAGGAGGTCAACGGCTTCTTCACCTACGACCGGCAGGTGAAGAAGATGGACTTCGCGGCGGTCCGCGCGGCCAACCTCGCGGTCATCAAGGGGGCCACCGGCGCCCCGGTGTCCGGTCCGTCCGTTCCCGCCGGAACGCCCGGGATCGACGGCATCGCCGCGTACCCGTTCGACGAAAACGCGGGCACGGTGGCGAAGGACGTCGCCGGCAGCCACGACGCCACGCTCGTCGGCGGCGCGTCCTGGACCGCGGGCAAGAGCGGTTCGGCGTTGGCCACCAACGGTTCCGGGCAGTTCGCCGACACCGGTGCCGCCCTGGTGAACACCGAAGGCAGCTACAGCGCGGCGGCGTGGGTGAAGTTCAACGCCGTCGGCGACGGCTTCCAGACGGTGGTGAGCCAGGACGGCGACGACCACAGCGCGTTCTTCCTGCAGTACTCCGGCGCGGACCACCGGCTCGCGATGAGCTTCGTGGGCACGCGGGCCCTGGCGCCCACGGCACCGGAAGCGAACCGCTGGTACCACGTGGCCGGCGTCCGCGACGCCGCCGCGGGCACGCTCAAGCTCTACGTGGACGGTCAGCTGGCCGCCACGAAGAGCGTCTGCCTCGGTGAAGCGTCGACCGGGCACACGGTGATCGGCCGCGGCAAGTACGGCGGCGGCCCGGTCGACTACCTCAACGGGGCGGTCGACCAGGTGCACGTCTACGACCGGGCGCTGTCCGATTCGGACGTGACTGCCCTGTTCGCCAGCGGAAAGTAGCGAGCAACCGGTAACGCCCCCTGTGCGTGTGCGATAGCAGTATGGCCGTACTCCACGGCCACTGGGTGCACACGCACAGGGGGTGAGCCGTTTTGGGCTCCGGAAGATCCAAGCTGCCCGCGAGAGCGGGCGTCCTCACACTCGTCACGGCGCTGACCGCGGCCGGCACGGCGGTGCTCACCGCGACGCCGGCGGCGGCCGAATCGAGCACCGAGATCGCGGCCTCTTCGTGGGCCTACGTCGACTCGGCCGCACCGAAGGCGAGCTTCGTCGACCAGTCCGGCGACGCGCCCGTCGGCGCGCACACCTACGCCGGCGGCACGAACCACGTGTCCAAGTCCTACGTCACCTTCGACCTCTCGGCGCTGCGCGGGAACCGCCTGCAGTCGGCGTACGTGAGCACCGGCGAAACCGCCGTCACCGACTGCGCCAACGCGCGCTCGACGGAGCTCTGGCTGACCGCCCCGGCGAAGAAGCCGACGTGGAACAGCCAGCCCGCCGAGCTGCTCAAGGTCAACGGCCCGTACCTCGACTCGTCGTGCCCGTCGGACCGGCTGACCTGGACGGCCACCGCGGCGATCCAGAACGCGCTCGACGCCGGGCGGACGACGGCGACGTTCGTCCTGCGGCTGCCGGACAACCAGCTGACCGACCCGGCGTTCGGCCGCGAATACGACCCGGAGGCGAAGCTCTTCCTGAACTACGACCGGCCGCCGGCCAAGCCGACCGGGCTGCAGGTCACGTACCGGGCGTGCACGACGAAGCCGCTCGTGGTCTCCCGGCAGGTCGTGCTGGGTGTCGACGCCACGGACCCCGACGACGACTACCCCGGCACGGAGTTCGCGTTCTGGCCCGCCGACCACCCGGACCAGCGCACCACCCTGGGCGGCTCCGGCCGGACGTGGGTCGAGATCACGTCGCTGGTCAGCGAAGGCGTCACCTACGCGTGGCAGGCGCGGGGCAAGGACGACAGCGGCCTCTTCGGGCCGTGGAGCGCGACCTGCAAGTTCACCACCGACTTCACCCCGCCCAAGGCGGCGCCGGTGATCACCTCCCCCGACTACACCGCCGAAGCGCCGCCCGGGTCCGGCGGCACCGGCGTGCCGGGAACGTTCGTCTTCGACGCCAAGGGCGACACCGACGTCGTCGGCTTCAACTGGGACGGCGGCTTCGCGGCCGCCGACCGCCGCGGCGGCAAGGCGACCGTGCGGTACGCACCGACGTGGAACGGTCCGGTGAGCATCAGCGCGACGCCCGTCGACGCGGCGGGCAACCAGGGGCCGACCGGCTCCTACCGGTTCTGGGTCGCGGACAACCAGCCCGGGGTGACCTGCACGCCGTTCGACGACTACGTCGGCGTGACCCGGACGTGCACCTTCACGCCGTACGGCACCACCCCGGTCACCGGCTACGTCTACCACCTGACCAACCAGCCGGACGAGACCGTGCCGGCCGGCCCGGACGGGACGGCGACGGTGACGGTCACGCCGTCCGACCCGCAGCTCAACTACGTCCAGGTGGCCGTGCGGTCCCGGCTCGCGACGGGGTACCTGACCGCGGAGCACTCGACCGGGCTGTTCAGCGAGCCCGGCGAGCCCGAGGTCGAGCAGCTCACCGCGAACCCGACGCAGAGCCTGCCGGTGCAGTTCCGGGTGCACGCCGTGCTGCCCGGCTCGGTCTCGTTCACCTACCACTGGAACCAGGAGGACCTGATCACGGTGCCGCTCGACGCGGACGGCACGGCGATCGTCACGGTCACGCCTGCGACGTCGTCGTACGGTTCGCTGTACGGCTACACGACCACCGCGTCGGGCGTGCAGTCCGGCTGGGGCGGTCTCAACGTCCCGGTGGCGTCGAACAAACCGAAGGTGACCAGCGCGGAGTACCCCGAGGGCCAGACGAGCGGCGCGGTGGGCGTGCCGGGCACGTTCGTGTTCTCCTCGCCGGTGCCCGGTGCGGTCAGCTACACCTACGACTTCGGCGGCGTGAACGGCACCGTGCCGGCGGGCCCGGACGGCACGGCGAGCGTGGTCTTCACCCCGGCCCGGAGTTACGTCAACAGCGTCTCGGTGACGACGAAGTTCGCCGACGGCACGGTTTCCGAGCAGGGCGGCTACACCTTCTACGTGGCCTACTCCTCGCCGCACCTGACGTGTGACGCGACCGGCTGGTCGGTGGCGCCGGGGCAGCACATCCAGTGCACCCTGACGCCGGTCCAGGCGAACCTGGCGGCCTACGGCTACCAGGTGGACTCCGGCCCGGAGACGACGCTGGCCCCGGGCCCGGACGGCACGGCGACGTTCGGCATCGACGTGCCCGCGGACCGGCGCAGCGGCTCGTACGTCCAGCTGCGGGCGTGGAGCACGAACACGGCCGGCACCAAGTCGGACGAGACGGGCACCAGCTTCTACGTCTACGTGAACACGGGTGCGTCCGCCCGCGGCACGGCGACGGCGGTCTGAGGTTCTCGTGACGGCCACCGCGGCAACCCGCCGTGGTGGCCGTCACCTTTGACCTGGAGCGCGCTCCAGCCCCTAGCGTCGGTTCCGGCCGGAACGCACTGGGGAAAGGAACCCGAAATGACCGACGAGCGCTTCGAACTCGGACTGAAGACCTTGACCGCGATCGACGGCGAGAGCGGGCAGCGCGTGCTCGACAACCTCGCCGACGTCTCCCCCGCCCTGGCCGAGGCGGTCGTGTCGTGGGGGTTCGGCGAGATCTACGCCCGGCCCGGCCTGCCGCCGCGGGACCGCCAGCTCGTCACGCTCGGCATGCTGACCGCCCTCGGCGGCTGCGAGCCGCAGCTGGCGGTGCACGTCAACGCGTCGCTCAACGTCGGCTTGACGCCGGCGGAGATCGTCGAGGCCCTGCTGCACTCGGCTGTCTACTGTGGATTCCCGAAGGCGCTCAACGCGACCTTCGCGGCCAAGAAGGTGTTCGCCGAACGCGGGCTGCTTCCGATCATCCCTGCCGCGCCAGCAGCCCCGCCAGCAGGTTCGTGAGGCTCTCCGCCAGCCCCGCCGCGAACGCCGGCGGCTCGCCCAGCGCCGCGACGGCCGGGGCCGGGTTGGCGGCGGGCCACGACCCCGCCACCAGCACGAGGACGTCCCGCGCGAAGTGCCGCGCCGCCGGGGGCGGCAGCTCCGGCACCCGGGCTCGGACCAGTTCGCCGAGCCGCTCGGTGTTCGCCGCCGCCCGGCGCCGGAAGCCGCGGGCGAGGTCCGCCGGGATGTTGCGTTCCAGCACCGGTGCCGTCACGCTGATCAGCTCGCACAGCACCCGCCGCCCGGCGAGCGTCGACGCGATCGTGCCGGCGACGCCGTCCGGCCCGGGTGGGGCCGGCCCGAGCGCCTGCTCCAGTTCGTCGAGCCACGCCGTCCACAGGCCGTCGAGCACCTCGAGGAAGACCGCCTCGCGGCTGTCGAAGTAGCGGAGCACATTGGACTTCGCCAGCCCGACCCGGCAGCTGAGCTCCCGCAGGCTGATCTCGGCGACCGGCCGCTGCGCGAGCAGCTCGCGCGCGGCCGCGAGGATCGCCGTCCGGCGCGCCTCGATCTGCTCGGGGCGGCGGGCGCGCTGGAATCCGGCGCTCATGGCGCCGAGGCTACCGGTCGGTCGAGGCCTTCGTCCCGGTCTCGCGGCGCGAGGAGACCCGGCGGTAGCTCCAGCCCAGCAGCGCGAACAGGATGACCGACGACAGGATCAGGCTCGACCCGGTGCTCCAGCCGCTGAACGGCAGCGACTTCACCGTGCCCCAGACGATCCCGGCCGCCAGCAGCGCCAGCCCGGCCAGCACCGAGCCGGCGATCCGCAGCGGCGACGACACGCTGTCCTCGGCCGCCTTCATCGCGCGGTCGCGCACCGGGTCGACGTACCGCTCGAGCGCCGGGAACTCCGAGGCCAGCACCAGCAGCCCGGCGAGCACCAGCAGCAGCCCGGGGCCGGGCAGCACGAGCAGCAGCACCCCGACCAGCAGCAGGACGGCTCCCGCCACCGTGATCAGGATCCGCTTCGCCTGTTTGCCGATGCCCACTGGGGGTCTCCCCTCGTTTCGTCCGATTCTTCCCGGTCGCGGCCTCGCGTGCCACTCACGAGCGCCCGCGCTCTGGCCGCGGCCACGGTCAGGCCCGCCAGCGCGACCACGCCGAGCGCGAGCACGAGTCCCGGCCAGACGTACAGCACCTGGGCGTAGGTACCCCGCCGCCCGGCGAATACCCACCCGAGCAGCTGCGGCAGGAACACCAGCGGGACGAGCGGCAGCAGCGGCGGCGCGATCCGCCACCACCGCGGCTTCCGCCGGGCCCGCCGGACCCCGAGGATCGCCAGGCCGGCGGCGACCAGAGCCAGCGCGCCGAGCACCCGGTCGGCGATCACCCCGGCGGGCAACGCGGGCTCCGGCGTGCCGCCATCGAGGAGGCTCGCGAGGCCCTGGGCCAGCAGCTCCGCCTCGTTGTCCGGCGCCATCCCGATGTTCGCGACCACGGCGACGCCGTACCCGCCGGGCAGCAGCACCTGCGCCGCGGTGTGCGAGAACCACTCGCCGGTGTGGGAGACGCGCCCGTCCCGGGACCGCCAGCCCAGCGCGTAGTCGCGGCCGGGCGCGGGCGTGTGCGCCAGCGCGGCGCTCACCGGTGTGACCGCCCCGCCGCCGTCCCGCTGCGCCACCAGCCACTTCGCCAGGTCCTCCGCGGTGCTCAGCACGCCGTGGCTGCCGCCGGTGAACCAGTCCGGTTCGGACACGCCGGCCTCGATCCCGAAGGCGCGGACGTACCCCTCGGTCCCGGCCGGCGGGGTGTCCACGGAGGTACTGCCGGTCATGCCGAGCGGCCGGAAGACGTGCCCGGCCAGGTAGTCCGCGAACGGCTGCGCGGCCACGACCTCGACGAGCCGGGCGGCCACCTCGTAGTTCGGGTTGTGGTAGTGGAACGCGGTACCCGGCTCGTCGGCGAGGTCCGCGTCCCGCAGCCGGGTGACGGCCTCGGCGAGCGTGTGCGGCTGCGGCCGCTTCAGGTCGGGGAACGCGGAGTCGGCCATCCCGGACGTCTGGTCCAGCAGCATCCGCACGGTGATCTTCGCGCCGCGGGGATCGGCGAGCCGGAAGCCGGGCAGGTACCGCGTCACCGGCTCGTCGAGCCCGACCCGCCCGGCCTCGGCCAGCTGCAGCACGGCGAAGGCGGTCATGGACTTGCTCAGCGACGCAATCGGCAGCCGGGTCGACGCGGTGATCGGCGCCCCGGCGGCGTCGTGGCCGTACCCGGCGGCACGGACGACGTCGCCATTGTGGGTGATCGCGACGGCGGCGCCGGGCAGGCCGGTGTGGTCGAGGTGGGCACGGACGTAACCGTCGATGTCCCGTGAAGCCGCCCGCGCCGGGGTCGCGGTGGCCAGCAGGAGAGCCGCGAGCACGAGAAGAAGCCTGGTCATGGCGGTGAAGGTAGGCGGCGGCCACCCCCGGTGACTGCTGCCGGAGGGCGGGCACCACCCCCTGCTTTCGGCACCTGTTCCCGGTACCGAACCGCGTCCGCCACCGCCGACCGCCGGTCACCGCGCCAGCAGCTGGTCCATCGGCACGAACGCCGGCCCCTCGGGCGCGGCGGGCCGGCCCGCCGCCAGCGAGGCCAGTTCCGCGCCGGCCTTCTCGATCCGCCGCTGCAACGCCCCGGAAGCCTCGCCACTGCCCCAGTCCGACGAAGCCGCGTACACGCCCGTCGCGACCGGATCCGCCTTCAGGTAGCCGAACAACGGCCGCAGCTGGTAGTCGAGCACCAGCGAATGCCGTTCCGTGCCACCCGTGGCCGCGAGCAGGACCGGCTTGCCCACCAGGGAATCCGTGTCGAGCACGTCGAAGAACGACTTGAACAGCCCGCTGTAGCCGGCGGTGAACACCGGCGTCACGGCGATCAGGGCGTCCGCGCCGGTCACCGTCTCGATGGCCGACCGCAGCTGCGGGCCCGGAAACCCGGTCAGCAGGTTCTTCGTGATGTCCAGGGCGATGTCCCGCAGCTCCACCACGGACACCTCGGCCGGGGACCCGGCCGCGGCGACGGTCGCCGCGGCCAGGCGGTCGGCCAGCAGGCGGGTCGAGGAAGGCACCGACAGACCCGCCGTCACCACCGCGAGCTTCATGCCTCGCTCCCGACCAGCGCCGCGGCCTGCAGGGACTCGTGGGTCGGCGCGTCCGGCACGTGGGCCGGGCGCAGCGCGTCGAGTTCCTTGCGCAGCACCGGGATCACGTGCTCACCGAGGAGGTCGAGCTGCTCCAGCACCGTCTTCAGCGGCAGGCCGGCGTGGTCCATCAGGAACAGCTGGCGCTGGTAGTCGCCGAAGTGCTCGCGGAAGGTCAGCGTCTTGTCGATGACCTCCTGCGGGCTGCCGACGGTCAGCGGCGTCTGGTCGGTGAACTCCTCCAGTGACGGGCCGTGCCCGTACACCGGCGCGTTGTCGAAGTACGGCCGGAACTCGTTCCACGCGTCCTGCGACTTCGGCCGGATGAACGCCTGCCCGCCGAGGCCGACGATCGCCTGGTCGGCGGAGCCGTGGCCGTAGTGCTCGAACCGCTGGCGGTAGAAGGCGATCAGCTGCTGGAAGTGCTCCTTCGGCCAGAAGATGTGGTTGGCGAAGAAGCCGTCGCCGTAGTAAGCGGCCTGCTCGGCGATCTCCGGGCTGCGGATCGAACCGTGCCAGACGAACGGCGGGACGCCGTCCAGGGGCCGCGGGGTCGACGTGAAGCCCTGCAGCGGGGTGCGGAACTTGCCTTCCCAGTCGACGACGTCCTCACGCCACAGCTTGCGCAGCAGCGCGTAGTTCTCGATGGCCAGGGGGATGCCCTGGCGGATGTCCTGGCCGAACCACGGGTAGACCGGGCCGGTGTTGCCGCGGCCCATCATCAGGTCGACGCGGCCGTCGGCGAGGTGCTGCAGCATCGCGAAGTCCTCGGCGATCTTCACCGGGTCGTTCGTGGTGATCAGCGTCGTCGACGTGGACAGGACGATCTTGGACGTCTGCGCCGCGATGTGGCCCAGCATCGTCGTGGGCGACGACGGGACGAACGGCGGGTTGTGGTGCTCGCCGGTCGCGAAGACGTCGAGACCGACCTCTTCGGCCTTGAGCGCGATGCGGACCATCGCCTTGATCCGCTCGTGTTCCGTCGGCGTGGTTCCGTTCGTGGGATCGGTCGTGACGTCGCCCACCGTGAAGATTCCGAACTGCATGACCTGCTCCCTTCGCGAGCCCCATCTTACATGCGCGTTCAACTACTTCCAAGCAAGAGATATTCCGGCCGTCACGGCCTCGGAGGGCACCCAGTAAGGTCAGGGGCATGGACGCGGAGCTCGCTCGGCTGGGTCTGGCAGAACGTTCGGTACGACTCCTCTCGGGCCGCGACATCTGGGCCTCGATCACCCCACTGCTCGCCCCGCGCCGGAACCTGGTGGCCGCCTTCGGCCACGTCGGTCCCGGCGCGGCCGCGCTGCTGCCACTGGAACCCGGCGACACCCTGATCACGGACGCGAGCCTGGACACGGTGCTGTCCGGGGCGACGAGCCCGCACGCCCTGCTGCACTGGGTGAAGGCGGGCGTCATCGTGCACTCGCTGCGCGGCCTGAACGCGAAGCTGGTGATCGCCGAGGACGACCCGTCGTTCGTGGTGGTCGGCTCGGCCGACGTCACCGCGGCGGGCCCCCGGCAGCTGTTCGAGGCGGTCACGGTGTCCCACGAGCGGCACACCGTCGAGGAGGCCCAGGAGGCCTGGCTCGAGTGGTGCGACCTCGCGGGCCCGTCGCTGACCGCCGGCGACCTGGAGCCGCTGCTGGAGCAGTACGGCGCCGGCAAGCCGGTCACGGCCCGCGCGCCGGCGCCCGCCCGGT
>NZ_PPHG01000084.1 GCF_002904295.1 Amycolatopsis sp. CA-128772 | reverse complement strand
GGGCCGCGCCAGCGGCCTCGCGCCACCGGAGTGTGGGCCGCGCCAGCGGCCTCGCGCCACCGGAGTGTGGGCCGCGCCAGCGGCCTCGCGCCACCGGCCTCGCGCCACCGGCCTCGCGCCACCGGCCTCGCGCCAGCGGAGTGCGGGAGGGAGATTGCCGGAGCCGGTTCCGCGGGTGGGCAGTGAGCGGGATTGCGCGACGAGGTTTCCGTGCAGGTCCGGCTGGCATCCGTGCGCGCCTGGCTCACCGCCTGCCGGACCTGTCCACAGGTCATCGCCGATGTGGACAACTCGGCTGTCAGGCTCGGCGATTCGGCGATTTCGTCGGGGGTCGCCGATACGCTGAAAGCGGGGGCTTCCCCCAGGGAGGGTGGGCGCTGCGGCGGTTCGGACGTGAGCCGCGCTCGCATCCTGCGGCGCCCGGTTCCGCCAGCCGGCCGGCGAGCGGTCGTGGCCGTCATCGGCTTCTGTGACCGAGACGCCACCGCTGGCTTCTTTGCGACCCGCGCACCACCTACATCGGCACCGGCGCCGTGCCGCCGCCGGTCACCAGCTTCGCGGCGACCCGCCCGGCACCGGCACCACCGCCAGCACCAGCACCAGCACCAGCACCAGCACCAGCACCAGCACCAGCACTCAAGCGTGCCGCTCGCCACAACCCGGCGAGCAGGAGTCCACGGGTCGTTTACCCCTTCGACCCGTCAGGTACGTACTTCGGATGCTTGCGGCACCCAGGGTGGCGCGAGTACATCCAGGGCACACCCTGTGTGAAAAGAGGTCACCAGATGAAGCGCAAACGTGTCGGCGTTCTGGCACTGGCCGGGTTGGCGTTGCTGAGCGTCACCGGGTTTGCTGTTGGGTCGGCCGGTGCCGCCGAAAGTGGGTCCGGGGATGTGGCCGCGCGGGGGCGGGGCCACGATGGGCCCGTGATCATCGGACACCGCGGCGCGCCCGGGTACCGGCCGGAGCACACCCTTGCTTCCTATGAGCTCGCCTTCCGGATGGGGGTCGACTGGGTCGATGTCGATCTCGTGCCCACCAAGGACGGGCAGCTCGTCGCGCGGCACGAACCCGAGATCGGGGGGACCACCGATGTTGCGAAGCACCCCGAGTTCGCGGATCGGAAGAAGACCGTCGTGCTCGATGGGGTTACCACCACCGGGTGGTTCACCCAGGATTTCACGCTCGCCGAGCTGAAGACGCTGCGTGCGGTCGAGCGGATTCCGCAGAACCGGCCGCACAACACGCTGTACAACGGCCGCTACCGGATTGCCTCCTACCAGGAGGTGCTCGACCTGACCAAGCGGCTCGGCCGCGAGCTGCACCGGACCCTGGGCACCTACCCCGAGGTCAAGCACTCGACCTTCTTCCAGTCCATCGGCAACCCGACCGAGCCGAAGCTGGTCGCGATCCTCAAGCGCAACGGGCTCGACCGGCCGGACGCGCCCGCGATCATCCAGTCGTTCGAGGTGTCGAACCTGATCGCGCTGCACAAGCAGCTTCGGACGCCGCTGCTGCAGCTGACCTCGGCCTCCGGCGCGCCGGCCGACTTCGTCGCGAAGGGTGACAAGCGGACGTACGCGGACCTCGTTACGCCGCAGGGGCTGCGCGAAGTCGCGAAGTACGCGAAGTACCTCGGGCCGGACAAGGCGCAGGTCATCCCGCGGGACAAGAGCGACAACCTCGGCACGCCGACCGCGCTCGTCGCCGACGCGCACAAGGCCGGCCTGAAGGTGCAGCCGTACACCTTCCGGAACGAGAACCCGTTCCTGCCCGCGAACCTGCGCTCGTCGGCCGAGCCGGACGCCTACGGTGACGTCTTCACCGAGGAGGCCGCCTTCTTCCAGGCCGGCGTCGACGGCTTCTTCGCCGACCAGCCGGACACCGCCCTGGAGTCGCTGCACGCCTTCCTGGGCCGGTAATCGCTTTGCCGTGAGGGGCGCTCCCGTGGACCCTGAGTCCATGGGAGTGCCCTTTTCCGGTGTCGTGCTGGTCAGCCGTGGTGACGAGACGCTGCTCGCCGAAGCGTCCGGGTACGCGCACCGCGCTTACGCCGTCAAAAACACCCTCGACACGCGGTTCGCCATTGCCAGCGGTACCAAGGGGTTCACCGCGCTGGTCGTCGTCGGCCTGGTCGCCGAGGGGCGGCTGACCCTGGAAACCACCGCCCGCGAGGTCCTCGGCGACGACCTGCCGCTGATCGACGACCGCGTCACCGTCGAACACCTGCTGACGCACACCTCCGGCATCGGCGACTACTGCGACGACGAAGACCCACCCGAGACGCCGCCCGGGCTCGTCACGTCGGCCGACTACCTCGCCGCCCTCGACGGTTATCCACAGCGAACGCCACCGGGCGAGCGGTTCCACTACCACAACGGTGCCTTCGCCGTCCTCGGCTTGATCGCCGAACGGATCGCGGGCACAGCTTTCGCCGACCTCGTGCGCACGCGCGTCACCGAACCCGCCGGAATGACCGACACCGCGTTCTTCCGCTCCGACGCGCTGCCCGGCCGGACCGCCACCGGCTACCTGGAAGACGGCCGCACCAACGTGTTCAGCCTCCCGGTCGTCGGCTTCGGCGACGGCGGGATCTACAGCTCCGCGCCCGACTTCCGGAAGTTCTGGCCCGCCTTCCTCGACGGCCGGATCGTGCCCGGCGAGTGGGTCGCCCGGATGCTGCGCCCGCACGCCGAGGGTCACGGCCTCGGTTTCTGGCTGCCCCGGCCCGGCGTGGCCCGGCTGGAGGGTGGCGACCACGGCGTCACGTTCCGCAGCACGCACGAGCCGTCGTCCGGGCTCACCGCGACCCTCATCTCGAACAACCACCGAGGTGGCGGGCCCCTGCTCGGGCGGCTGGACGAGTTCTTGACGAAGGCTTGACACCCTTCGGGACCGGGGCTACCTTCGGCGAATTCAATGGTCTGGCCGCATACCTTTCAAGAGGTGCCCGAATGGACGTTTCCGACCAGCAGACCACCCCCGACCACGCCGACGACGACAGCGCGCGCCTGCACCAGCTCGGCTACGCGCAGGAGCTCAAACGCACGATGTCGGCGTTCTCCAACTTCGCCGTCTCCTTCACCATCATCTCGATCCTCTCCGGCTGCCTGACGCTCTACGGGACAGGGATGAAAACCGGTGGTCCGGCCGCGATGATCTGGGGCTGGGTGCTGGTGGGCTTCTTCGTCCTCCTGGTCGGCCTGGGGATGGCGGAGGTGTGCTCGAGCTATCCAACAGCCGGAGGGCTGTACTACTGGGCCGCCAAGCTGGCCCCGCGAAACGGCCCCGCGTGGTCCTGGTTCACCGGCTGGTTCAACCTCATCGGGCAGATCGCGGTCACGGCCGGCATCGACTTCGGCGCCGCCCTCTTCCTCAACGCGTTCCTCGATCTGCAGTGGGGTTTCGCCGCCACCCCGGGGCACACGATCCTGCTGCTGGCGATCATCCTCGTCGTGCACGGGTTGCTGAACACCTTCGGCGTCCGGCTGGTCGCAATCCTCAACAACGTCAGCGTGTGGTGGCACCTCGCCGGCGTGCTGGTCATCGTGGGGGTGCTGACCTTCGTCCCGGCGAAACACCAGGACGCCAGCTTTGTCTTCGGGGAGTTTGTCAACAAGACCGGCTGGAGTTCGCCGATCTACGTGTTCGCATTGGGCCTCCTGCTCGCGCAGTACACGTTGACCGGGTACGACGCTTCCGCGCACATGACCGAAGAGACGAAGAGCGCCGCGAAGGCGGGGCCGCGCGGGATTGTCATGTCGATCGTCGTCTCGCTCGTCGCGGGCTGGATCCTGCTGATCGGGCTGACCTTCGCCATCCAGGACTACGACGGCGCCGTGGGCTCCGCTACGGGGGTGCCGCCCGCGCAGATCTTCATAGACGCCACCGGGGTCACCACCGGCAAGTTCCTGTTGCTGATCTGCATCGGCGCGCAACTGTTCTGCGGCATGTCCTCCGTGACCGCCAACTCGCGGATGATCTACGCTTTCGCGCGCGACGGCGCAATCCCCGGTTCGGGGTTTTGGCACCGGATCAACAAGCGCACCCAAACGCCCACGAACGCGGTCTGGCTCGCCGCCGCGGGAGCGCTGATCCTGGCCCTTCCCTACCTGTGGAGCGCGACGGCCTACTACGCGGTTACGTCGATCGCGGTGGTCGGGCTCTACGTCGCTTACGTCATCCCCGTCTTCCTTCGGGTCAGGCGGGGCGACTCGTTCGAGGCCGGGCCGTGGAACCTCGGCAGGTGGGGACGGCCCGTGGGCATCATTGCCTCGGTCTGGGTCGCGTTCATCTTCGTGCTCTTCATGCTGCCGCCGGCTTCACCGGTGACCGTGGACTCGTTCAACTACACGCCGATCGCCTTCCTCGTGGTGCTGGGCGGGGCCGCCCTGTGGTGGGTGGTTTCGGCCCGGAAGTGGTTCACCGGCCCGAAGGTGCAGGGTTCCGAGGCCGAACTGGCCGCGGTGGAACAGGAACTGAAGGATCTCGGCTGACGTCGGGGGCGGAGTCTTCCGCGCCCTCCCTGCGCGGAAGACTCCCCACCCCCAGTCGGCGGTGAGCACCACCGGGACCCACCTTCGCGAGCCGACCTTGGAACAACCTTGAAGCGTTCCGGCCTTCAAGTGGTCGCGGGGCGGGATTCCGCGGCTGGGGAAGGCGTGTCCGCCGGGCTGCGGTGGCCGGGGCGGACCACCGTCACGGCCGCCGCGCCCAAGGCGCCGACCGCCGCGAACGCGTAGAAGCCCCACGGGTACGCGATGCCCGCGGTCAGCAGGGCGCCGCCGAGGACCGGGCCCGAGATCGCGCCGATCCGGCCGATGCCCGCCGACCAGCCGAGGCCCGTCGCGCGGATCGCGTCCGGGTAGATGCGGCCGATGTAGGCGTACACCAGCACCTGGGCGCTGAACACGAAGCACCCGGTCAGGAACACCGCCGCGTACAGCCCGACGGCCGGCAGCTTCACGCTCAGCAGCGCGAGGAACACCGCGCCCGCGCAGAACCAGACGATGGCCGACGGGCGGATGCCGACGCGGTCGGCGACCCGGCCCGCGACCAGCAGCCCGGCGATGCCGCCGACGTTCAGCGTCAGCAGCAGGCTCAGCGCCGCGCCCAGCGGGTACCCGGCCTGGCGCATGATCTCCGGCAGCCAGGTGTTCAGCCCGTACACCAGCAGCAGCCCCATGAACGACGTCACCCAGAACGCGATCGTCGCGCGCAGCAGGCCACCGCGGAACAGGCCGGCGACGGCGTGCCCGGCCGACCGCTCGGTCTCGCGGACCCGCTGGAACGTCTCGGACTCCGGCAGGAACTTCAGCATCAGCGGGATCAGCACCACGGCGGGCAGCGCGCCGGCGACGAACATCGCCCGCCAGCCGAGCGGCGAGATCAGCACGATGCCCAGCAGCGCGGTCAGCACCGCGCCGACGTGGTAGCCGGTCATCACCGTGGTCGTCGCGCTGCCGGCCTTGCCGGCCCGCGCGTACTCGGTGACCAGCGTGATCGCCGTCGGCAGGCAGCCGCCGAGGCCCAGGCCGGCGACGAACCGCAGCAGCCCGAAGACGAACGTCGATGGCGCGAACGCGCACAGCAACGTGCACAGCGAGAACAACGCCACCGAGATGATCAGCGACTTCCGGCGGCCGATGACGTCGGTGACCGTGCCGATCGCCAGCCCGCCCAGCATCATCCCGGCGAGCCCGACCGTCGACACGATCGACGCGGTGCCGGGGGTCAGCCCCCAGACGTGGCCGCGGAGCAGGACGGGCAGCACGGTGCCGAGCACGACCAGGTCGAACCCGTCGAGCAGGACGGCGGTCCAGGCCAGGGGCACGACCCAGGAGCGAGGGCCAGGGGACATCGGGTACCTCCGGAGGTGCGTCGGTGCACGGTTTCCGCACACTTGTGCGGAGTGCGCACAAGTATGCCTCCGGGGTCCGACAGAAACCAGCGCTTTTCCGCTGAACGGAAGTCGAGCAGGGCCGCGCTACCTGCGGAAAGATCGTGTTCGTGGAAATTCTGACGCTGATGGGTGTGCTCGCCGGTTCGCTCGCCCTGACCGCGCTCGCCCGGCGCTACCACCTGTCCGCGCCCCTGCTCGTGGTGGTCGTCGCGCTCGGCGTCGCGCTGATCCCCGGCGTGCCGCGGTTCGAGCTGGAGCCCGAACTGGTGCTCACCGTGGTCCTGCCGCCGCTGCTGTACTCGACGTCGCTGGAGAGCTCGCTGACGCACTTCAAGCGCGCGCTCCGGCCGATCGTCGCGCTCGGCGTGGTGCTGGTCGCCGTGACGGCCGGGGTCGTCGCCGTCGTCGTGCACCTGCTGCTGCCGGACGTGCCGTTCGCGTCCGCGCTGGTCCTCGGCGCGGTCGTGGCGCCGCCGGACGCGGTGACCGCGGTTGCGATCGGCCGCAAGCTCGGCCTGCCCCGGCGAGTGATGACCGTGCTGACCGGGGAAAGCCTGGTCAACGACGCCGCCGCGCTGACGCTCTACAAGGTCGCGCTCGCCGCCGTCGCGGGCACGGCGGGCTCGGCCGGGCACGGGTTCGCCGTGTTCGGCGTCGCGACCGTGCTGGGCATCGGCGTCGGCCTGGCGATCGGCGCGCTCGTGGTGCTGATCCGGCGGCAGCTCGACGATCCCCTGATGGAGTCGGCGTTCGGGATCATCGTGCCGTTCGCCGCGTACGTCACCGCCGAGCACCTGCACCCCTTCAGCGAGGACTTCAGCGGGTCCGGCGTGCTCGCCGTCGTCGCGGCCGGCCTGCTGCTCGGCCACCGCGCGCTGTACGCGTCCCCGGCGACGCGCATGCAGGACAGATCCGTGTGGGCGTCCATCGACGTCCTGCTGGAGGCATTGGTGTTCGCCATGATGGGCCTGCAGCTGCCGTTCGTCCTCGAAGGCGCGCAGCACGCGGCCCGCGACAACGGGACGCTCGCGCTGGTCGCGGTGGCCGTGCTCGCGGTGACGATGCTGGTGCGCGTCCCGGCGGTGTTCGTCTCCGCGTACCTGCCGCAGACCGTGCGGCTGTTCGGCCGCGACCGCGCGGCGCCGTCGTGGCGGACGCTGGCGGTGGTGTCGTGGACCGGCATGCGCGGGGTCGTCACGCTCGCCGCCGCGGCCGGTGTCCCGGCGGCCACCCCGGGCCGCAAGGAGATCCAGCTGTTCGCCTTCACCGTGGCCATCGGGACGGTGCTGATCCAGGGCCTGACGCTGCCGCCGCTGATCCGGGCGCTGAAGGTGGAGGACCCCGAGGAGGCGTCGCGGGACGAGGCCGAGGAGCTGGCCGCCCGCGAAGTCGCGAAGAAGGCGGCGCAGGAGCGGCTGCGCGAGATCAGCCACGAACGGCTGGCCTCGCTGGACCTGCCCCAGGAGAAGGTCGACCGGCTGAAAGAGCGGCTCCAGCGGCTGATCGACACGCGCTACCGGTTCGCGAAGGCGGCGATCACGCTGTCCGGCGAAGACCGGTCCGGCAGCCCGCAGGCCCAGTTCGCGAAGGCCCGGCGCGAACTCCTGATCACCCAGCGCAAGGCGATGATCGACGAGAACCGCGCGGGCCGGCTCGACGACGAGGTGCTGCGGAAGGTGCTGCGCGAACTGGACCTCGAGGAGATGTCGGTGACCGCGACCCTCACGAACCGAATGAGCTGACGACCCCCCAGGTCCGGAGCCGTTCTTCGCTCGACCGGATGCCGGTCTGGGTGACGAGGACGTCGGTGGCGCCGGCGTCGTAGTACCGCTGCAGGCCCGCGAGCACGGTCTTCTCGTCGCCGATGATCGCCAGGTCGGCCGGGTGGCCGACGCCTTCGACGTCGAGGATCCGCCGGTACGACGGGATCTGCGCGTAGAACCCTATCTGCTCGACGGCCAGCGCGCGGACGGCGTCGGGATCGTCGGTGACGATCGCCGGGACGGCGGCGATGATCCGCTTGCCCGCGGGCAGGGCCGGCACGATCTCCTCGGAAAGCGCTTTCGGCCCGGCGAGGAACGGCAGCGTGCCGTCGGCCAGCTCGCCGGTGACGCGCAGGGCCTGCGGCCCCATCGCGGCGACGATGACCGGGACGTCCCCGCCACCGGCCACAGTGGACGGACCCGGCGGGTGTGCCTGGACGGTCTCGCCGTCGAAGTCGACGGCCTCCCCGGCGAAGACCTGCCGCAGGACGGTCAGGTACTCGCGCAGGTGCCGGATCGGCGGCGGGTACTCGACGCCGTAGACGGGCCCGAGGAACCCCTTCGAGCCGAGCCCGATGCCGAGGGTGAAGTTCCCGCCGGCGGCGGCCTGCGCGGTCAGCGCGGCACTGGCGACGAGCAGGGGGTGCCGCGGGTAGGTCGGGACGACGGAGGTGCCGACCTCGAGGCCGGGGTTTTCCCGCCCGGCCAGCGCGGCCACGGCGATGGCGTCCTGACTGAGCGGGAGCTGCGAAAACCAGACGGACTTCAGGCCCGCGTCGGCCGCTTGGCGGGTCTGGGTGAGCAGCTCGTCGACGAGGTTGGGCGCCGAGCCGGTGTCGCCCGAGGGGAGCGTGACTCCGATGGTCATGCACCCAAACTAGCGAGCCGCGCCACCGGTTTCCGGCTTCCCAGGACTTGAGAACCCGAGCGGGGGCCGCGGGATTCGCCCACTCTGTGGCGAAACCGATCACCGAGGAGAGCCCCATGTCGCTGACCGAAGTCATCGAAGGCACCCGCAAGGCCGTCGACGCGGATCCGCACAACGCCGCCGTCTCGTTCAGCGTCGGCAACGTGCTGAAGCCCGGCACCCGGACCGAAGTCGAGGTCACCGTGCGGGACCACGCTTTCACCGTCGACGAGCCGGCCGCGCTCGGCGGGACCGACCAGGCCGCCAACCCCGTCGAGTACGCGCTCGCCGCCCTCGGGTCCTGCCAGGTCATCACCTACCAGTTCTGGGCGGCGAAGCGCGGCATCCCGATCGACTCGATCAAGGTCACCGTCGACGGCGACCTCGACCTGCACGGCTTCTTCGGCTTCTCGTTCAACACCCGCCCCGGGTTCGGGGACGTCCGGGTGTCGGTCGAACTCGAAGGCCCGGCGAGCCGGGAGCGCTACGAAGACCTCAAGCGCGAGGTCGACGAGCACTGCCCGGTGCTCGACCTGTTCCGCAACGAGACGCCGGTCAGCACGAAGCTGACCTAGACGAACTGGTGCCGCACGATCGTCTGCTCGCGGCCCGGACCCACGCCGATCGCCGAGATCCGGGCGCCTGACAGCTCTTCCAGGCGCTCGACGTACGCGCGGGCGTTCGCCGGGAGCTCCTCGAACGTGCGGCAGGCCGAGATGTCCTCGAACCAGCCCGGGTGCTCTTCGTAGATCGGGATCGCGTGGTGCACGTCGGTCTGCGTCATCGGCATGTCCTGCGTGCGGAAGCCGTCGACCTCGTAGCCCACGCACACCGGGACCTTCTCCAGCCCCGACAGCACGTCCAGCTTCGTGAGGAAGTAGTCGGTGATGCCGTTGACGCGCACCGCGTACCGCGCGATCACCGCGTCGAACCAGCCCGTGCGGCGCGAGCGGCCGGTCGTCACGCCGAACTCGCCGCCCTGCTTGCGCAGGTACTCGCCGGACTCGTCGTGCAGCTCGGTCGGGAACGGGCCGGAGCCGACGCGGGTGGTGTACGCCTTGAGGATGCCGAGCACCGTGGTGATGCGGCCCGGGCCGATGCCGGAACCCGCGCTCGCGCCGCCGGACGTCGGGTTCGACGACGTCACGAACGGGTAGGTGCCGTGGTCGACGTCGAGCAGCGTGCCCTGTGAGCCCTCCAGCAGCACGGTTTCGCCGCGCTCCAGGGCCTGGTTGAGCTGCAGGCGCGTGTCGGCGATGCGGTGCGCGAACTTCTCGCCCGCCGCCAGCACCTCGTCGGCGACCTGGTCGGCGTCGAGCGCCTTGCGGTTGTAGACCTTCACCAGCACCTGGTTCTTGAACTCCAGCGCGGCTTCGACCTTCTGGCGGAAGATCTTCTCGTCCAGCAGGTCCTGCACGCGGACGCCGACGCGGGCGATCTTGTCCTGGTAGCACGGGCCGATGCCGCGGCCGGTGGTGCCGATCTTGCGGCTGCCGAGGTAGCGCTCGGTGACTTTGTCGATGGCCACGTGGTACGGCATGATCAGGTGCGCGTCGGCCGAAATCAGCAGCTTGGACGTGTCGACGTCCCGCTCTTCGAGGCCGGACAGCTCGTCGAGCAGCACCCCCGGGTCCACCACCACGCCGTTGCCGATGACGTTCGTCACGCCCGGGGTGAGGATGCCGGACGGGATGAGGTGCAGGGCGAAGTTCTCGCCGTTCGGCAGGACGACCGTGTGACCGGCGTTGTTGCCACCCTGGTAGCGGACGACCCACTGGACGCGGTCACCCATCAGGTCGGTGGCCTTGCCCTTGCCTTCGTCTCCCCATTGGGCACCGATGAGCACGATGGCCGGCATGTGACACTCCAGGTGTTCGACGACTGAGGTTAAGTGTCCCGGACGGACACCGGTGGCGCTGCTAAATGCCGGTGCATGACTGTAACGGAGGACCCGCGGGTGCGCGGAATAGTGGTGGCCTGTGGCGACGACGCGGCCGGCTTCGAGGAGGTCGACGACGTCGAGTCGATCCGGGTGCCGAGCCGTCCCGGCAAGGCGGAAATCGACCCCTTGCTGGGCGAACACGATCACCTGGTCGTGTCGGGCACGGACGCGGACCTCGCCGCCGTCGTGGTGCGGCTGCTGCGGAAGGACGCTGTCTCCGGCGTGTCGGTCGGGTTCGTGCCGTCGTCGCCCGGCTCGTCCGTCGGCGCGCTCTGGGGGCTGCCGAAGACGCCGCTGCAGGCACTCGCCCTGGCGTTGCGCGGCGAGGTCGACCCGGTGCCGCTGATCCGCGACGACGTCGGCGGCGTGCTCGTCGGGCGCGGGCAGCTGCGGATGGTCCGCGGTGTGGCCTACGCCGACGAGCAGGTGGCGCTGCGCGGGCCGGCCGCGTCGATCGAGGTGATGCCGGACCCGGGCGGGCCCGGGCTGGCCGTGCGCGTCGTGAAGGGAACCATCTTCAAGCGACCGACGACGCTGTACTCGCGGGCGTTCCAGATCGGCTGCATCCCGACCCGGCCGGTGCGTGACGACGTGGTCCACGACCGCGCGGTGAACAAGTGGACCTGGTACCGGCACACCGAAGACCTGCGGCTGGTCCGAGGCGCCGTTTGACGGACAGCTACAAGTCACCTATACGTGTTGTACGCGCCACTCCCGTGCCTCAGGGTTAGCTGTCCCCACTTCTGACACGGAGGCAGCAAAATGCCAACCAGGCGTGCTGTTCGTCATTCGTTCACGGTGCTCGCCGTCACCGCGGTGCTGTCCGGAACTCTGGCCGGCGTCGCGGACGCGACCCCGCCGGGCATCCCGTCGGCGACCACCGCGAAGTCCGAGCTCGCGGCCCTCACGGTCAAGGCCGACGGTTCGCAGACCGGCTACAGCCGCGACAAGTTCCCGCACTGGATCGACCAGGGCAGCAGCTGCAACACCCGTGAAGTGGTGCTCAAGCGCGACGGCACGAACGTGGTGACCGACTCCGCCTGCGCGGCGACCTCCGGCAAGTGGTTCAGCCCGTACGACGGCGCGACCTGGACCGCGGCGTCCGATGTGGACATCGACCACGTCGTCCCGCTCGCGGACGCGTGGCGCACCGGCGCGTCGTCGTGGACGACCGCGCAGCGCCAGGCGTTCGCGAACGACCTCACCGACCCGCAGCTGATCGCCGTGACGGACAACGTCAACCAGGAGAAGGGCGACAAGTCGCCGGACGCCTGGAAGCCGCCGCTCGTCAGCTATTGGTGCACCTACGCGAAGATGTGGGTCGCGGTGAAGTACAAGTTCAAGCTGACGGTCAACTCCGCGGAGAAGACCGCGTTGACGGACATGCTGGGCCGCTGCTGAGAGCTGTCAAGGGGGAATCCCTTCGGTGCCAGGGAATGGGACCGCGGTTCGCCTGCTGGGACGGCCTTCAGCGCGAGGTTAGCGTCGGCGGTTGAAGACGCAACCACTCCCGCTGGAGGCCGTCCGGTGTCCCACCTCCCCCGCGCCCGCCCTGCCGCGGCCTTGCTCGCCCTGCCCCTGCTGCTGACCGCGTGCTCCACCGCGGGCGGCGAACCCGCCGCCGACGCCGGCCCGCCGAAGGCCGGCGGCACGCTGCGCATGGGCATCTCGTCCGCGCCCGACTGCATCGACCCGCAGCAGACGGCCACGAACGCGTCGATCAACGTGTCCCGCCAGCTGGCGGACTCGCTCACCGACCAGGACCCGAAGACCGGCGACATCAGGCCGTGGCTGGCCGAGAAGTGGGAGAGCAACGCCGATTCGACGGCGTTCACCTTCCACCTGCGTTCCGCCGCCACCTTCTCCGACGGCAGCCCGGTCGACGCCGCCGCCGTCAAGACCAGCTTCGACGGTCTCAAGGCGCTGGGCACCAAGGCGCCCCTCGGTTACGGCTACCTCGCCGCGTACCGGGGGACCACCGTCGTCGACCCGCGGACCGCGCGGATCGAGTTCGCCGCGCCGAGCGCGCAGTTCCTGCAGGCCAGCTCCACGGTTTCACTCGCCGTCCTGGCGCCCGCGGCGTTCCGGAAGACGCCGGAGCAGCGCTGCCAGGGCGACGGCCTGATCGCCTCCGGGCCGTTCGTCTTCGAGAGCCTGAAGCAGAACCAGGAGATCGTGCTGGCCAAGCGCAAGAGTTACGCCTGGGGCTCTTCGCTGTTCAAGCACCAGGGCGAGGCCTACCTGGACAAGATCGACTACAAGATCGTGCCCGAGCCCGGTGTCCGCACCGGCAGCCTCGCCTCCGGCCAGCTCGACGCGGTCACCGACGTGCAGCCGGTCGACGAGCCGCAGTTCGCCGGCAACGGCTTCAGCGAGAACATCCGCACCAACCCCGGCGTCGTGTTCAACCTGCACGCGAACACGACCCGCGGCGTGCTCACCGACGAGAAGGTGCGCAAGGCCGTGCTCAAGGGCGTCGACCGCGCCGAGGTCGTGAACACCGTGCTGACGCCGAACTACAAGCCGGCCACCAGCATCCTCGGCTCGGCGACACCGCTGGTCAGCGACCTGTCGGCGCAGCTCGCGTACGACCCGGAGGGCGCGGCCGCGCTCCTGGACGGCGACGGCTGGGTGGCCGCCGCCGACGGGATCCGCACGAAGAACGGGCAGCGGCTGAGCGCGGCTGTGGTGTTCTCACCGGTGTTCAACCAGAACCGCAGCGTGCTGGAGCTGGTTCAGCAGCAGCTGCGCAAGATCGGCTTCGACCTGAAGATCGAGCAGCACACCACCGCCGAGACCACGCAGATCCAGCTGGCCGGGAACTACGACTTCCTCTGGTACAACGTCACCCGCGCCGACCCGGACATCCTGCGCGGCCAGTTCTCCACGAAGTCGGGCAACCGCAGCAAGCTGGCCCCGGGAAACCCCCTCGACGCCGCACTGGACGCGCAGTCGTCCACTGTGGACACGGCGAAGCGCAAGCCGGCGGCGGACGAGGCCCAGAAGCTGATCATCGAGCACGCCTACGCGATCCCGGTGTTCGAGCTGACCCAGGTCGTCGCGCTGAGCTCGAAGGCGCACGCCGTCGACTTCGAAGCGTCGTCACGGCTGCAGCTGTTCGACGCGTGGCTGTCGTGAGGCGCTACCTGCTCCGCCGCGTCGGGCAGGCGGTGTTCGTGCTGTGGGCGGCGTTCACGCTGTCGTTCCTGATCCTCTACCTGCTGCCCGGGGACGCCGTTTCGGCGAAGCTGGCCGGCGGGGAGGCCGGGGCGTCGATGACGGCGGAGCAGGTCGCCGCGGCCCGCGCGGAGTACGGCCTCGACTCGCCGTTGCCGGTGCAGTACCTGAACCGGCTGCTGGCGGCGCTGCACGGCGACTTCGGCCGCAGCGTCGCGACCGGCGACGGCGCGACGCACATGGTCGTCACGGCGCTGCCACCGACGCTCGCGGTGACCGGTCTGGCCCTGGTGTTCGCGGTGCTCTTCGGCGGCGGCTCGGCGTTCCTCGGCACGTGCACGCGGTTCCGCTGGCTGCGCCAGGCGCTGCTGTCCCTGCCGTCGCTGGCGATCTCGCTGCCGCCGTTCTGGGTCGGGCTGCTGCTGATCCAGTTCTTCTCGTTCCGGCTGCGGCTGCTGCCCGCGCTGGGCACGCAGGGGTTCGCCGCGCTGCTCCTGCCGGCGATCACCCTGGCCCTGCCGACCGGCGCGATCATCGGCCAGGTGCTGGCGAAGAGCCTCGCCACGCAGCAGGAGCAGCCGTACGCGGAGATCGCCGCGGCCAAGGGCGCGAGCCGCTGGCGGGTCCACTTCGGACACCTGCTGCGCAACGCGGCCGTGCCGACGCTGACCGTCGCCGGCGTGGTGGCGGGCAATCTGGTGGCGGGTTCGGTGATCACCGAGACGGTGTTCTCGCGCGACGGCGTCGGCCGGATCACCGCGGCCGCCGTCACCGCGCAGGACGTCCCGGTGGTGCAGGCGGTGATCGTGCTGGCGGCGCTGGTCTTCGTGGTGCTCAACCTGGCCGTCGACCTGCTCTACCCGGTGCTCGACCCGCGCATCGCCCGGACCCCGGAGGTGGCCCGTGGTTGACCTCGCGGCGTCCAGACGCCACGTGAAGGTGCCGCCCGGGCTGGTGGTGGCCGTCGCCGTGCTGGCGTTCGTGCTGCTCTCCGCCTTCGTGCCGGCGCTGCTGACCGGGTACGACCCGATCACCGGCGTCCCGAAGGAACGGCTGCAGGGCCCGTCGCTGCAGCACCTGTTCGGCACCGACGAGACCGGCCGGGACGTCTACGCGCGGGTGATCCACGGTGCGTCGCTCTCCCTGCGGGCGACCGCCATCGCCGTGCTCGTGGCCCTGGTGGCCGGTTCGGCGCTCGGCCTGCTGGCCGGGTTCCGCGGCGGCTGGGCGGACACGGCGATCATGCGGGTCGTCGACGTCTTCCTGGCCATCCCGCCGATCCTGCTGTCGCTGGCCCTGGTCACGGCGCTGGGTTTCGGCACGACGAACGTCGCGATCGCCGTCGGCATCGCGAACCTGGCGTCCTTCGCGCGGGTCATGCGCGCGGAGGTGCTCCGCGTGCGCAACGGCGTGTTCGTCGAGGCGGCCCGCGCGTCCGGCGTCCGCTGGTCGGGCGTGCTGCTGCAACACGTCCTGCCGAACGCGCTGGGCCCGGTGCTCGCGCTGGCGACGCTCACCCTGGGCACGGCGGTGCTCGAGGTGTCGGCGCTGAGCTTCCTCGGCTTCGGCGCGACCCCGCCGACGCCGGAGTGGGGGTCGCTGGTCGCGGGCGGCCGCAGCTTCCTGGCCACGGCCTGGTGGATGACGACGTTCCCGGGGCTGACGGTCGCGGCGGTGGTGCTGTCCGCGAACCGGCTGTCCCGCGCGCTGGACGGAGGAGACCGATGACCCTGCTGCGGATTTCGGAGCTGGCGGTGTCGTACCGGACGCGGGCCGGGGTGGTGCCGGCCGTGCGTGACGTCGGGTTCGACGTCGGCGCGGGCGAGGTGGTGGCCGTCGTGGGCGAGTCCGGCTCGGGCAAGTCGACCACGGCCCACGCGGCGATCGGCCTGCTGCCCCGCGGCGGCCGCATCGACGGCGGCTCGATCACCTTCGACGGCCGCGACCTGCTTTCGCTGTCGGACAAGCAGTGGCGCGGGGTGCGCGGGCGCGAGATCGCGCTGGTGCCGCAGGACCCGGCGGTGTCGCTCAACCCGGTGCACCGGGTCGGCGACCAGGTTGCCGAGGTGTTGCGCATCCACGGTCTCGCGGACCGGCGATCCGCGGCTGCGCAGGCGATCGAGCTGCTTTCGCGGGCCGGCGTGTCGTCGCCGGAGCTGCGCGCGCGGCAGTACCCGCACCAGCTGTCGGGCGGCCTGCGCCAGCGCGTGCTGATCGCGGCCGCGCTGGCCGGGCGGCCGAAGCTGATCATCGCGGACGAGCCGACGTCGGCGCTGGACGTCACCGTGCAGCGGCGGATCCTCGACCACCTGACCTCCTTGGCGGCCGAGTCCGGGACGGCGATCCTGCTGATCACGCACGACCTGGGTGTCGCGGCCGATCGCGCGTCACGGATCGTGGTGCTGTCACAGGGTTCGGTGGTCGAGGAGGGTACGGCGGTGATCAGCGCGCCGACGCACCCCTACACGCGGCAGTTGCTGGCGGCGGCACCGAGCCTGTCGAGCACTTCGCGTCCTCCCGCGCCGGCCGCCGAGCCGCTGGTGTCGGTGCGCGACCTGGCGAAGACGTTCGACGGCGGCATCCGCGCGGTCGACGGGGTGTCGTTCGACATCCCCCGCGGCCAGACCCTGGCCCTGGTCGGCGAGTCCGGGTCGGGCAAGTCGACGACGGCCCGGATGGTGCTGCGCCTGGAGACCCCGTCGGCGGGTTCGGTTTCGTTCGACGGCCGGGACATCACCGCGTTGGATGGCGCCGAGCTGCGTCGCCTGCGCCGGCGGATGCAGGTCGTGTACCAGAACCCGTACGCGTCGCTGAACCCGAAGTTCTCGATCGAGGACGTCGTCGGGGAGCCACTGCGAGCGTTCGGGCTGCCGCGCAGCCAGGTCCCGTCCCTGCTCGACCAGGTGGCCCTGCCGGCGTCGGTGGCCCGCCGCAAGCCGGCGGAGCTGTCGGGCGGCCAGCGCCAGCGGGTGGCGATCGCCCGGGCCCTGGCGTTGCAGCCGGACCTGCTGGTGTGCGACGAACCGGTGTCGGCGCTGGACGTGTCGGTACAGGCCCAGATCCTGCGGCTGCTGGCGGAGCTGCAGTCGTCGCTGGGGCTGTCGTACCTGTTCATCTCGCACGATCTCGCGGTGGTGCGGCAGCTGGCGGACCAGGTGGGGGTGCTGCGGGACGGGGTGTTGGTGGAGCTGGGGCCGGCGGGGCAGGTGCTGGAGGAACCGCGGGCGGAGTACACGAAGGAACTGCTGGCGGCGATCCCCGGACGTTCGGCACAGGAGGTCGGCTGACCAGTACGCTCGGGTGAGTGCGGATCCTTTTCACGTGCCGCCCGGCGTACGGACACCTCTTCCCGTTGCTTCCGCTCGCCCTGGCCGCGAAAGCCGCCGGGCACGACGTCGTCTTCGGTACCGGGGAGGCCTTCGTCCCCAAGGTGCGGGATCTGGGCTTCGAGGCCCACCGCGCCGGGATCGGCATCGCTGAAGCCGAAACCGAAGCCAAGCGGCGGCACGGTGAGGACGCCGGGTTCGTCGACGTCGGCATCACGATGTTCGGCGAGCTCCTGCCGCAGTCCTTACTCGACGACCTGACCCCGCTGCTCCCGAAGCTGCGTCCCGGCCTCGTGATCTACGAGATGAGCGACGTCGGCGCCGGGATCGCGGCGCGGCGGGCGGGACTGCCCGCCGTCTCGGTTGTGATCGGGCGGTCGATGCCGCCGGAGCTCCTGGCCGTCGCCGCCGAGCGGCTGCGGCCGCTCTGGGGTGCGCTGCCCGCTGACGCGCTGCTGGGTGACGCCTGCGTCGACGTCTGGCCCGACAGCTTGCGCGATCCCGGCACCGCCGCCGTGCCGACCACCTTCCGGATGCGGCCGACGCCGTTCGATCCCGACGTTCCGCTGCCGCCCCTTCCCGGCGACTTCGTCTACCTGACGCTCGGCACGGTCGTCTACGGCGCCACGCAGCTGCTGCGCGGGGCGATCCACGCGCTGTCGAGACTGGACGTCGACGTCCTGGTGGCCCTCGGACCCGGTGATCCCGCGGAACTGGGCCCGCTGCCCGACCGGGTACGGGTCGCGGGGTTCGTGCCGCAGGCCGAGGTGCTCAAGCACGCGAGCCTGGTCGTGCACCACGGCGGCACGGGCACCACCCTCGCCGCCCTCGGCGCCGGGCTGCCGCAGCTGATCCTGCCGCAGGGTGCCGACCAGTTCGCCAACGCCGACGCCCTCAGCTCGCTCGGCGCGGCGAAGGCGCTGGTCGGCGACGCCGTCCGGATGGACGCGATCGAGACGGCGGCCCGCACCCTGCTCAGCGACCCGGAACCGCGGGAAATCGCCCAGCGGGTCGCGCGGGAAATCGCGGGAATGCCGTCACCGGAACAGGTCCTGGCCGAAGTCGTCAGCTGGGCGGGTTGACCAGCGCCAGGATTTCCCTTGCCACGGCGTCGTTCTGGCGGAAGGACAGGGCGTTCGTCCGCGGCCGGGTGAACGCCGCCGCCGAGCGGGCGCTCGTGTGCGGGCCCACCGCGAACCGGTGCGGGTGGGCGCGGCCCGCTCTATCGAGGAGGCGGGAGTCCGACACCCGCGTGTGGATCCGGCCCGACGGCAGCAACGCGCCGGTCACCGGGTCCGCCACCGCCTCCTCGGCCAGCTCGCCCGCGTCGCGCAGCTGCCGGAGGAGGCCGTCGGCCGCGCGGGTGACGCTCGGGCCCGGCAGCCGCGCTTCGACGAGCGTGCGGGCTTCGACCGTCTCCGGGTGGCTCGCGCCGGACGCCACGAAGACGCCACGCTCGGCCGTGACCCCCATTTCCGCGCCCACGAAGGAAACCAGCCCGGCCTCGTGCAGGGCCAGCAGTTCCTCCAGCCGGCGCGGCGGCGGCCCGCTGGCGTAGTACGAGAAGAACCCGTGGAACCAGCCGTCCATGTCGGACACTTGGGAGGCGGCGTCCAACCGTCCCTTCCGGACCAGTGTGGGCAGCTGGCCGTACACCGACAGCAGGGCCATGAACGCACCGAGGTCGGCGCTGAACTCCTGGTCCGCCCGGCGCGCGAGGTCGGCTTCGACGTACTCGCGCAGCTCCTTGCCGAACTCCTCGGCCGTGCCGGACGTGCGGCCCGCCAGCGGCCGGTCGAGCCGGTCGAGGTCGAGCCGGTCGGCGTCGGCGGGCACCGCGCGGGCCACGAGGTCGCGCATGCCCGGTGAATCCCAGGCCAGGTCGGCGAACGCGTCGGCGAACACCGTGAAGTCCATGCGCACGCGGGCGGGGTGCCCGGTGAACAGCTCGCTGTAGTAGCCCCAGGCCAGTTCCTTCGCCACCAGGGGCCAGACGTCCCGGCGGAAATCCAGCGCGGCGCCGGCCAGCTCGTCGATGGCGTAGGCGTCGAAGAACCTGGGCAGCCGCAACGGTTTTCCGCGCAGCCGGTAGCCGATCTTGGCGTGGTAGGGCACTCCGCGCCGCGAGCCGACGTGCAGCACCGGCTCGGCGCCGCTCGGGTGGTAGCGGAGACCGCCGCACGGCCGCTCCTCGAACCGGCCACCGCGGCCCTCGGTCAGCAGCAGCATCAGGTCGACGAACGCCAGCCCGAAACCCCGCACCAGCACGGCTTCGCCGGGAGCGATGGCCGAGTAGTCGACGTCGGCGGTGTAGCCGGCCGGGTAGTAGGCGAGCCCGTGCTGCGCGGCGAACGACACCAGCTCGCGCTCCCGCTCGTCGGGCTCGGCGTCGAGGTGCCCGACGGTGAACACGACGGCGTCCGCGACGACCGCCGAGCCGTCGGACAGGCTGACCGTGTTCCCGGCCACCCCGACCGCCCGGGCGGCGTGCTCGACGACGTCGAACTCGCCGGGGAGGTCCGCCACGACCTGCCGGTACACCCAGGTCAGGTAGGCGCTCTGCAGGCGCCGGGTGGGGAAGTCGAAGGGGTCGAGCGCGGTCAGCTCGGCGACGACGTCGGCGGGCACCTCGGCGTCGAGGCCGCCGTCACGCACCTTCCGCGCCCACTCCAGCAGCGACGGCCCCGGCCGCACCGGGCCGGCCATCCGCACCGAGTCGTCGGTGTACATCGTGACGTCCTCGGGCATGGAGTTCATCCGCAGCAGCGGCGACTGGTCGTAGCGCCACACCCGGCCCGGACCCGGCGGGTACGGGTCGATCAGGTGCACCTCGACCCGCCGGCCGCCGAGCAGCTCGCCGGCGTTCGCGCCGAGCCGTTCGAGGACGCCGACCCCGCGGGGTCCGGCGCCCACGACAGCCAGGGTGAACGGCGGGAGATCGGCCACGAACCCGAAGCTACGCCGGGCTTTCGCGCCCGGAGGCGCTTCCCACAGAGCGGAACCCACCCGGGCCGCCCGCGGCTCCGGCGCCGGTTCCACCCTGCGGACCCCGTTGCCGCCCACGGCACGCCAGGCGTAGCCCTGGCAGTACCGAGGCGAGAGAAGGTGAACGGAATGCCGGTGGAGTTCCTGGGCATCGGGGGCACGCACGACGGGTCGGAGACGCACGCCCGTTCGGGTGGGGTGTTCGACAAGGAGTAAACGCTGCGCCTGGCCCGCGCGCACGAGGACTTCGGGTGGGACCGGGTGCTGTTCGCCTACGGCTCCGGCTCGCCCGATCCCGCGCAGGCGGCCGCGTACGTCGCCACGAAGCTCGACAAGCTGCAGATCCTGCTCGCGCACCGGCCGAACGTCTCGTACCCGACGTTCGCGGCGAAAACCTTCGCGACGCTCGACCGGATCTCCGACGGCCGGCTCACGGTGCACTTCATCACCGGGGCTCCTCACCCGCCGCCTACGCCGCCGGCGGGGCCGAGGCGGACATCTACTGCCTCTGGGGCGAGCCGCTGGCGCAGACCGCCGAGCAGATCGAGTCGGTCAAGGCCGCCGCGCGGGCCGCGGGCCGCACCGACGTGCCGCGGATCCAGGTCGCGTTCCGGCCGATCATCGCGCCCACCGAGGAGCTGGCCTGGGAGAAGGCGTACGCCACGGTCGGCGCCATCAAGGACCGCACCGAGGGCGGGCAGCCGCTGACCCGGCGGCACAAGCTCACCGAGCCCGAGAACACCGGCTCGCAGCGGCTGCTGGAGATCGCGGCGAACGGCGAGCGGTTCGACCGCGCGCTCTGGACGCCGACCGCGGCCGCGACCGGCGGCGCCGGCAACTCGAACGCGCTGGTCGGGAGGCCGGAGACGGTCGCGCAGGCCCTGCTGGACTACTACGACCTCGGCGTCGAGATCCTGTCCGCCCGCGGCTACGACATGCTCGGCGACACGATCGACTTCGGCCGGTACGTCATCCCGATCGTCCGCGAGGAGGTCGCCAAGCGCGACGCCGGACGCGTCGCGGAGACCGCCCGGACCCCGGCGGCGGACGCCCTGGCCGTCGACGGCTGACCCCCGCGCCTCCCGGTAGCCACCTCGCGAACGCGAGGTGGCTACTTTTGCCTCTGGCGACCGCCCAAACGGTACGGAATGATCCCCGGTGACTCCTGGGCGACCGGTCAGACACTGCGGGCTATCGTCTGACCCGTTCGGGAAAGCTCCGTGACACCTTCAATACCAGCGAAAGAACCTAGAGATTTACCCACTGTCACGGGACACTGGCTGGGGGAACTCACGTACCGTGACGGCCTGGTGACCAGCCGGTCAAGAAGACGACTGGTCCGAGGCGGGGCACGGTCTGCACACGGAGTCGGAGAAACGCATGGCAGCACCGCCGGACCGGGTCACGTTCCGCGAGGTGTTCGGGATCGCCGAGTTCCGGGCGCTCTGGTTCGCGGAACTGTGGTCGATCGCCGGTGACCAGCTGGCGAGGGTCGCGCTCTCGATCCTGGTGTTCACCACCACCGGTTCCGCCACGCTGACGGGCCTCACCTACGCGCTGACCTTCGCCCCGTCGCTGCTCGGCGGCATCTTCCTGACCGGGCTCGCCGACCGGTTCTCGCGACGCACCGTGATGGTCGCCGTCGACCTGCTCCGCGCCGGGCTGATCCTGCTCGTCGCCGTGCCGAACCTGCCGTTCTGGGTGGTCTGCGTGCTCGTCGGCGGCGTCTCGCTGCTGAACCCGCCGTTCAAGGCCGCCCAGCTCGCGCTGCTGCCGCAGGTCCTGGAGGGCGACCGGTTCGTCGTCGGGATGGGCGTGCGGACGATGACCGTCCAGTCGGCGCAGCTGCTCGGCTTCGCCGGCGGCGGCGCGCTGCTGCTGGCCCTCGACCCGCACGTGGCGCTGGTCCTCGACGCGGCCACGTTCCTGCTGTCCGCGGCCTTCGTCCGGTTCGGGGTGCACGCCCGGCCGGCCGCCGCGAAGCCGGAGACGCGGAAGTCGTTCTTCGCCACCATCGGCGCCGGCGGCCGGGTGGCGTTCGCCAGCCCCGCGCTGCGCACGTTGGTGCTGTTCACCTGGCTGATGGGCCTGCTGCCGGTCTACGAAGGGATCGCGGCGCCGTATGTCGCCTCGGCGGGCGGCGGCCCCGAGCTCGTCGGCCTGCTGCTCGCGGCCGACCCGGTGGGCAGCGTGATCGGCACGTTCGTCTTCACGCGGTGGGTGCCGGCCGACGCGCGGCCGAAGCTGATCGCGCCGCTGTCGGCGCTGTGCGGGGTCCCCATGCTGGTCGGTTTCGCGCAACCGGGCCCGTGGGTGTCGATCGTCCTGTTCGTGCTGTCCGGGGCGTTCGGCGCGGTGGCCCTGCTGCAGGCGACGGCGTCGCTGACGCTGGCGGTCCCGGACGAGAACCGCGCGCAGACGATGGGGCTGTCCAACACCGGGCTGACGACGATGCTCGGCGTGAGCCCGCTCATCGGCGGCGTCCTGACGGACTACTTCGGCGCGCAGACGACCGTCGGAATCTTCGGCGTTGCCGGATTGATACTTACCGTGCCGCTCGCCCTGGCGTGGCGGCGCGCGCGGATTTCAAAGGCCGGCGGAGGCGGGCATGACTTTGAGACCCAGCGCGCCGAACACGCCTGAACACGCTCGACACGCTGGCTTCGTCATCGCGACCTTGCGGCGCGGCTCCGGCTTACTGATCTCTGGAACGCATCGCTGGCCACCCTTCGATCCGGCGTCCCGGAAAATGTACACACCTAAGGCCCTTGTGGACAGACGGCAAACGGGCTGAAACTGTCCGTGAGTGGTTCATCACCACCACCGAGCGCAAGGGTTTGGGGGAAAAATGGTCACATTGGGGGAGCGGTCTGGACAAGGCGTGATTTCTGGTGTTGCGGGCTGGGCGCTGTGGCGGCGGCCGCCCCGCTGGATCGCTGTCACGCTCGCGGCGATCGCAGTACTGGTGGGCTGGACGGCCGTCGCCACGGTCACCACCCCGGTCACGTTGAAGCACCTGGGCATCCTGGGCTTGCTGGGAGCCCTCGCACTGGCCCAAACCGAGGTCAGCCGCCGGATCGAGCGCCAGCGCCGCATCCTCAGCGACGGCCCGCACATGAACATGACGTCGGTGTGGCTGCTGCCCGCCGCGCTGCTCCTGCCGACGCAGCTGGTCACCTTGCTCGGGGTGACGCTGTACGTCGGCCTGGCCCTGCGCAGCTGGTCGGGCACCCGCCCGGGCCAGCCGCACCGGGTCGCCGCGAACGCCACCAGCGCGACGCTGTCGGCGTGCTCGGCCGGCCTGGTCACGCTGTACTCGCCGGAGCTCAGCGTCGTCACCGTCTCGATCGCGGTGCTGGTGTACTTCGTGGTCAACGCGGCCCTCACCGGACTCGGCCTCTACCTCGCCAACCCGGCCGAGGCGACGGTCGAAAGCTGCCTGGGCGGCATGGACGACAACCTGCTCGAACTGTCCACCCTGTGCGTCGGCGGCCTGCTGGTGATGGTGCTCGGCCACGAGCCGCTGCTGTCGGTGCTGGTCATCCTGCCGCTGTACGTGCTGCAGCGGTCGGTGCTGGTCAAGCGGCTGGAGGAGCTGGCCACCACGGACCAGAAGACGCAGCTGCTCAACGCCACCACCTGGCAGGACGGCGCCCAGCGCGAGATCTCGCGCGCCGAACGCGAGAACGGCAGCTTCGGCGCCATGATGATCGACCTCGACCACTTCAAGCGGATCAACGACACCTACGGGCACCTCGCGGGGGACGACGTGCTCAAGGCGGTCGCGGCCGTGGTCAGGCAGGAGACCAGGGCGCACGACCTGGTCGGCCGGTTCGGGGGCGAGGAGTTCGTCGCGCTGCTGCCTTCGACGTCCAAAGAGGACGCCATCGTGACGGCGGAACGGATCCGGCAACGGGTCAGCGAGCTGATCATCAGCACCACGACCAACGCGGGCGCCGCCGTGGACATCGAACGGCAGACGGCGTCCATCGGCGTCGCCGCCTACCCGCTGGACGGGTCGTCGATCGAGGAAGTGATGGCGTCCGCCGACGCGGCCGTGTACGCGGCCAAACACGGCGGGCGGAACAGGGTGGTGGGGTCCGCCGCGGCGGCTTTGGCCGCGGCTTAGCAATCCGGCCGAAAGCAGGCCGCCCCCGCGCGGAACGCAACCGTGGCCGCGAAGCCATTCGGCCGTGGCTGTGGTCGGATTGCTATTCGATCGACACAGCTCCCCTACCGCAACCGTTCGATGACGTCGCTCGCCTTGGTCTGGAGGCGGGCGACGCCGCCGACGGTGAATTCGGTGAGCAGGTCGATCAGGGCCTCCTGGTCCGGCGGCTCGCCGTCCCAGGTGGCCTGGACCAGTGACTCGGTCATCGCGAAGAAGAGGGTGACGAGCGCGCGGTCGGCCCGGCCGGAGTCGATGCCGTGCGCCGCCCACCGCTTGCGGCTCGCGTCGGCGTAGACGACGGCCAAGCGCTCCCTCAACCGGGTGAGAGCGGGGTCGCCGGCGCGCTCGGCCGCCCGGAGTACGCCGTAGCCCTCCGGGTGATCGGCGACGAAGGTGACCATGTTGGCGTAGTTGGCCCGCGCCCAGGCCCGCAGACCGGGCTGCGTGTCGGCCACCGAAGGCCCCGCGATGGCGGTGAACGCGCTTTCCTCGGTGACCGCCACGACCTCGGCGAACAGCGTCGCGCGGTCGCCGAACTGTTCGTAGACGGCTTGGCGCGAGACGCCGGCTTCGCGGGCGATCTGCTCGATCGTCGCGCCCTGCATCCCGTGCTGCGCGACGACCTTCGCCGTCGCCCGCAGCACGCGGGCGCGCTGCTCGGAAACCGGGAGCTTGCGCGGCCGCCCGCGCGGAGCCGGGCTTGACATGGTGGTCCACCTCACGTGATTCTTTTTCCGACACCTCTGTCTAAAAAGGTGTTCCCCCGCGCACCCGCCCTGCTCAACGAGGAGCACGCATGCGTATCTTGCCCCGCCGCGCCCTCTCCGCGGCCGTCGCCACGGTCGCCGTTCTGGCCCTGGCGGCTCCCGGCGCCTCGGCCGCGTCCTTCTACGATCCCCCGTCCCCCCTCCCCGCCGGCAGCGACGGCGACGTCATCCGGCACGAGACGTCGACGTTCTACATCGATCCGATCCAGCTGATCAAGGCCGACGCCGACGTGCAGCGGATCATGTACCTCAGCCGCGACACGCACGACGCGCCGATCGCGGTGACCGGCACCGTGCTGACCCCGCACGCGGCTTGGCACGGCTCCGGGCCGCGGCCGATCGTCTCTTACGCCGTCGGCACGCAGGGTGAGGGCGACGACTGCGCGCCGTCGAAAGCGCTTGCCGCGGGCTTCGAGTACGAAGGCCCGTTCATCGCCGGGCTGCTGACGCGGGGTTACGGCGTCGTCGTCACCGACTACGAAGGGCTCGGCACGCCCGGGGACCACACGTACGTCAACCGCGCGTCGCAGGGGCACGCGGTGCTCGACGCGATCCGCGCGGCGCAGCGGCTGCCGGAGGCGGGCCTGCCGGACGACGGCCCGGTCGCGATCGCGGGCTACTCCCAGGGCGGCGGCGCGTCGGCCGCGGCGGCGGAACTGCAGCCGGGCTACGCGCCCGAGCTGAAGCTGAAGGGCGCGTACGCCGGGGCGGTGCCGGCGGACCTCGCTTCGGTGGCGAAGAACCTCGACGGCCACTACGCGGTCGGGTTCCTCGGGTTCGCGCTGGTCAGCCTGAACTACGCGTACCCGGAGCTCAACATCCCGGCGCTGCTCAACGCGCGCGGCAAGCAGCTGTTCGAGCGGGTCCGGACCGAGTGCACGGTGGAAGCGATCGCCGCGCACGCGTTCACGCAGTCGGCGACGCTGACCAACGACGGCCGCTCGCTGACCGCGTATCTCGGCGAAGAGCCGTACCGGTCGCGGGTGGCCGAGCAGAAGATCGGCTCGCTGAAGCCGTCGGCGCCGGTGCTGATCGTGCACAGCGCACTCGACGACATCGTGCCCTACGCGCAGGACCGCGACCTGGGCCGGACGTGGTGCGGCAAGGGCGTGAAGGTGCAGTTCAGCACGTCGCTGGTGCCGACGCACGTGCTCGGCGCGGTGCGGGCGTACCCGGAGGCGTTCGCCTGGCTCGAGGGGCGCTTCGCCGGCCTCCCGGCGCCGGTCAACTGCGGCTGGTTCTGACCGGCGGCGGGCCCGGGACCGGGCGGTCCCGGGCCTGCGGCGTCACTTCAGGCCGGTGGCTTCCGCGGCGGCGGGGTCGGAGTCGGCGAGGAAGGTCCGGCAGCGGTCGTACTCCTCGGTCTCGCCGATCTTGCCGGCGGCCTTGCCCAGGACGGCGAGGGCGCGGAGGAAGCCCTGGTTGGGGCGGTGCGACCAGGGCACCGGGCCGAAGCCCTTCCAGCCCGCGCGGCGCAGCTGGTCGAGGCCCCGGTGGTAGCCGGTCCGGGCGTAGGCGTACGCGGCGACGGTCTCACCCGCGTCGAAGGCGTTCTCGGCCAGCGAGGCCCACGCCTCGCTGTAGTCCGGGTGTTCGGCGGCGACGGTGGCCGGGTCGGTCCCGGCGTCGAGCGCGGCCTGGGCGGCGGTGTGCTCGGGCAGCAGCGTCGGCTCGGGGCCGAGCAGGTTGTGCGTCATGCCGCCCATTGTGCCTCTACAGGAAGAGGCTCCCCAGCACCCCGGCTCCGGCCAGCAGCAGGGCGGCGACGAGCACGCCCGCGACAACTCGTTTCGGCATCATGGCGCGACACCATGCCAAGCCGTCGCCGCCGATTGCAAGTCCGCCACCCGTAGGGGTGAACCCGGGCGCGAAGCGCCTCCGTTGAGGGTGGTGGTGGGGAAGAAGGCAGGGGGAACCCCGATTTTCGCGTGCTTTGCCACGGTCTTGGCCCACTCGTGACCATGACCGGCCATGATGTCCGGCATGGCCAAGGCAGTCGACGTCCCGGTGGACGTGATCCCGCGCAGTCCGATTGGCAAGACGCGGCTGTTCTTCACGCGGCACTGGCACCGCGGCGCCCCCGGGCAGCCGACCCCGGACTGGGTGCTCCGCTTCTGCTACGGGATGTGGCTGGCGGCGTTCGCGTTCAAGCTGCTGGGCTCGTCGTGGGACATGTCGTGGCACTTCATGTGGCTGCGCGACGACCTGGCACCCCCGCACCTGATCAACACCGTCGGCACGGTGATCATCGTGGTGCTGGTGGCGATCCACAGCTACACGGGTCTCGGCGCCGACAAGACGTCGCTGCGGCTGATGCAGATCGGCCTGCTGACGTTCCTGGTGGCGGCCCCGCTGGACGTGATCAACCACCGCGTCAACGGCCTGGACCTGACCGCGTGGAGCCCGTCCCACATGATGCTCTACCTGGGCACCGGCATCATGCAGGCGGGCGTGCTGCTGGGCTGGCTCCGGCTGTCCCCGCCCGGCCGCTTCCGGACGGGCGTGCTGCTCGGGCTGTGGGCGTTCTTCCTGGAGAACACGTTCTTCCCGAACGGCCAGCAGGAGTACGGCATCCTGGGCCTGCGTGCCTGGGAGCGCGGCGAGCCGGAGGCGGAGAAGTCCCTGCTGGACTTCGCGGCCAACCAGATCGGCCACCCGGTCGACCGGACGGCGGTGCTGCACTTCACGATGCCGATCCCGGAGTGGGTGTACCCGCTGTGGGGCATCGGGGTGTCGGCGCTGATCCTGGCCATGGCCCGGCAGACCCTGGGCCGCCGGTGGTCGGCTTCGTTCGTGGCGCTGGCCTACGTCGCTTACCGCTCGGTGATGTGGCCGCTGCTGCTCGGGCTGGGGTTCCCGGTGTCGACGGTGCCGTTCTACCTGCTGTTCGTGGGCCTGGCGGTGGACCTGGCGTTCGCAATGAGCTCGGGCGTCCTTCGAGCGGGCGCAGGGGCGCTCCTGGTGACGGCGTTCGGCTACGGCGCGCTGTGGGTGCAGTCGCAGTTCCGGCCGTGGGTTCTGGGCGACGCGCACACGGAGTCGGCGCCACCGGTGGCGTACTGGACGGCTTTGGTGGTGCTGGGCGGGGTGTTCGTGCTGTGGGCGGCGGCCGGCCCGGCTGCCCGCCGGTGGCCGGCGCGGCGCGTGGTGCCCGAAACGGTCTGAACCATCTCTGCTTCGCATCACTCTTCCGACGCGAATATTGCTCTACGTAACAACGGTCTACCCCACGGCGACTTCGGTGTGCGAATGATCCACTGCGCCTACATCGAAGGAAGCTGCCATGTGGCCGTTCTCGCGGAGAAGTAAGGCTCTTCGCCGGCAAAGTCCCGGCCTCCAGCCGGCCGGCGGATCGCAGCCCGGTCCGGCGATCGGGGTCGCGGAGCAGACGCGGGTGGGCGTTCCCGCTGCCGAGCGGCGGGCACCACTCCTGCCGCCTGCTGTCAGTCGTCCGCTCCGCACGACTGGCACGAGGGCTGACCCGGCAGAGCTCGAGGACGAATACAGCGGTTCGCAGCCACCGCGGTTCAGCGAGGTGCGCCTCCGCCTCGTTCCCCTGCCCGACGACGGTCGGCTCAACGTCGTCGGCGAGAGCTACTACCAGGAAGCGCTCAGGCTGGTCGCCGGCGGCAAGGCGAGCGGTACGACCTTCGACGACCACCTCGCCGCGGTCGCCGTGCTGGTCCCGGAGCCGGAGAACCCCTGGGACGAACACGCGGTCCGAGTCGACGTACTGGTCGGGAACCGGTCGTTGAAGGTCGGCTACCTGTCCAGCAGCTGGGCGGAGGACTACCAGCCCGAACTGCTCAAGCTGAAGGCCGAAGGAGCCCTCGGAACCTGCCCCGCACGGATCACCGGCGGCGGGGAAAAGCACTACGGGATCTACCTTCACGTCGTGCGACCGCACGAACTGCGCGCGCGAAGCAACCCCGAAAGCTTGATCATCGCCGAAACGACGGGCAGCGAGGTCCTGCTGCAGAACGACTGGTCGTGCACGGTGACCAAGGAAGAAGAACACCAAGATGCTCTCCGTGCCTTCGCCCCGAAGGGAAAGCAGGACTTCCGGGAGGTCGTCGCGTCGTTGGGTTTCTGCTCGATCCGAAGCGGAAAGCACGAAGGGCAACGAGCCATCGAAGTCCGTCTCGGCGGCAGGCCGGTGGGCCAGCTGACCCATGCGATGACGCAGCGTTACGGCGAGCTCGTCGAAGACCTCCTGAAGAAGGATCTCACCGTCACCTGTGAGGCGTACACGACGCGGACCGCGAAGGGAGTCGAGGTCGAGCTGCGAATGCCACGCGACCCCGAACGCGTTCCCCGTAGCAAGAGTTAAGGCCCGAACCCGACGAAGGGGGCGGCACTTCCACGTGAAAGTGCCGCCCCTTCGCGCGTGACTACTTGAGCTTCGTGCCCGCCGAGCCCAGCGCCTGGCACGCCTCGACGACCCGGGCCGCCATGCCTGCCTCCGCGGCCTTCAGGTACGAGCGGGGGTCGTAGACCTTCTTGTTGCCGACCTCGCCGTCGATCTTCAGGACGCCGTCGTAGTTCTTGAAGAAGTGGTCCACGATCGGGCGGGTGAACGCGTACTGCGTGTCCGTGTCGACGTTCATCTTCACCACGCCGTACGACACCGCCTCGCGGATCTCCTCCGGAAGCGAGCCCGAGCCGCCGTGGAAGACCAGTTCGAACGGCTTCGAGCCCTCGGACAGGCCCAGCTTCTTCGCCGCCGCCTCCTGGCCGCCCTTCAGGACGTCCGGGCGGAGCTTCACGTTGCCCGGCTTGTACACGCCGTGGACGTTGCCGAACGTCGCCGCCAGCAGGTAGCGGCCGCGGTCGCCCGCGCCCAGCGCGTCGATCGTCTTCAGGAAGTCGCCTTCGGCGGTGTACAGCTTCTCGTTGATCTCCGCCTCGACGCCGTCTTCCTCGCCGCCGACGACGCCGATCTCGACCTCGAGGATGATCTTCGCCGCCGCCGTCTTGGCCAGCAGCTCCGCCGCGATCTCGAGGTTCTCGTCGAGGTCGATCGCCGAGCCGTCCCACATGTGGGACTGGAACAGCGGGTTCTGGCCGTTCTTGACGCGCTCGGCCGAGATCTCGATCAGCGGGCGGACGAACCCGTCCAGCTTGTCCTTCGGGCAGTGGTCGGTGTGCAGCGCGACGTTGACGTCGTAGTGCGCCGCCACGACCTGCGCGAACTCCGCCAGCGCGGTCGCGCCGACGACCATGTCCTTGACCTTCTGGCCGGACGCGAACTCCGCACCGCCGGTGGAGAACTGGATGATGCCGTCGCTCTCCGCCTCGGCGAACCCGCGGATGGCGGCGTTCACGGTCTCGGACGAGGTCACGTTGATGGCCGGGTAGGCGAACTCGTTCGCCTTGGCCCGGTCGAGCATCTCCGCGTAGACCTCGGGGGTGGCGATGGGCATCGTTACTCCTCCTTGGCACAGGGTGGTCCGACCGCATCGTACGAGGTGTGCCGCCGCCGCACACCGGTCCCCGCACAGAAACTTTCCCGCACGTCGGATCGGTTCAGAAGGAGGCGTCCGGCCGCCGGGCGCGCCGGCGGCCGGACGGACGTCACAGCAGCTCGGACGCCAGCGCGCGGTACGCCGGCCACGGGTCCTCGTTCAGCACCTGGATGTTCACGTGGTCGGCACCCGCTTCCAGGTGGGCACGGACGCCCGTCGCGATCGTGCCCGCGTCGCCGTGCAGGGCCAGTGCGTCGACCAGGCGGTCGCTGCCCTCGCCTTCGACGTCCTCGTCCGTGAAGCCGAGTTTGCGCAGGTTGGCGACGTAGTTCGACAGCCCCAGGTAGAACTTCACGGTCTTGCGGCCGATCGCGCGGGCCTCGGCGGCATCGGTGCCGAGGACCACCTTCTGCTCCGGGGCCAGCAGCTTGCCATCGCCCAGGATCTCGCGAGCTCCCCGCGTGTGCTCCGGCGTGGTCAGGTACGGGTGCGCGCCCGCCGTCCGGTCGCCGGCCAGCTGGAGGACCTTCGGGCCGAGCGCCGCCAGGGCGCGGCCGGCCACCGGGACGCCCGCCGCGTCCAGGCCGTCGAGGTAGTCGACCAGGGCCGCGTACGGCTTCTTGTACTCCTTGGACGCCTCGGGGTGGCCCGCGCCGACGCCGAGCAGGAAGCGGTCCGGGTACTTGGCCACGATCCGTTCGTACACGCGGGCGATGTCCGCGGGCTCGTCCTGCCAGATGTTCACGATGCCGGTCGCGATGACCAAGCGGTCCGTCGCCGCGAGGAGGTCGTCCACGTAGGCGAGGTCCCCGCTCGGGGACGCCCCGAGCCAGATCGCGCCGTAGCCGAGCTTCTCCGCCTCCGCCGCGAACTGCGCGTCGACGGCCGAGTAGGGCCGCCAGATACCAAGCTTGCCGAGTTCGATAGCCATAGAACACCTCAACACACGAAGTACCGGTTTTCCTCCCGGGTGCCACGACACGGGAAGACTAACGTCGGGAGCATGACCAAGCTGGGCAACACCGACCTCGACGTCTACGGCCTCAACCTCGGCGCCAACGTCTTCGGCTGGACGGCCGACGAGCCGCAGTCGCACGCCGTGCTCGACGCCTACGCCGCGGCCGGCGGCAACTTCGTGGACACCGCCGACCTCTACGGCGGCGGCGGTCGTTCCGAGGAGATCCTCGGCAGCTGGCTGGCCGCGCGCGGCCGGCGGGACGACTTCGTCGTGGCGACCAAGGTCGGCGGCTGGCAGAGCCGGCCGGGGCTGTCGGCGAAGAACATCGAGGCGGCGGCCGAGGACTCGCTGCGGCGCCTGGGGACCGACCACATCGACCTCTACTACGCCCACATCGACGACCGGGACACCCCGCTCGAAGAGACGCTGGGCGCGTTCGACACCCTGGTCCGCGCGGGCAAGGTCCGCTACCTCGGCGCGTCCAACCACACCGCCGAGCGGCTCGCCGAAGCACTGTCCATTTCGGACGAGAACGGGTTCGCGCGGTACGCCGTGCTGCAGCCGCACTACAACCTCGTCGAGCGGGACTACGAGCGCGACCTCGCCCCGATCGTCGCCCGCGAGGGCCTCGCGACCCTCCCGTACTTCGCCCTCGCGAAGGGGTTCCTGACCGGCAAGTACCGCACGAAGGACGAACTCGGCGACAGCCCGCGTGCCGCCCGCGCCGCGTCCTATTTGGACAACGACGGCGAGCGCGTGCTCGCCGCGCTGGACGAAACCGCGCAGGCGCACGGCGTTTCGGTCGCCACGGTGGCGCTCGCCTGGCTGCGGCAGCAGCCGACGGTCGCCGCGCCGATCGCCAGCGCCCGGACGCCCGAGCAGCTCGCCGACCTGACCGCCTCCGTCTCCCTGGAGCTGACTCCGGAAGAAGTAGCGTCACTTTCACGTGAAAGTGACGCTACTTCTGAGTAGCTTACTGCGGGTAAGTTGGGGTACGGTGCCCTCAAGTGACGTCTAGGAGGGCACCGTGGCCAACCCGTTTTCGCTGCTGAGCGGCACCAAGAAGGTCGACGGCAAGGTCGTGCTGATCACCGGCGCGGCCCGCGGCATCGGCGCCGGGCTGGCCGAACGGCTGGCCGCCCGCGGCGCCAAGGTCGCCCTCGTCGGCCTCGAAGCCGACGAGCAGAAGAAGGTCGCCGACCGGATCGGCCCCAACGCGCACGCCTGGGAAGCCGACGTCACCAGCTGGGAGGCCCTCGAAAAAGCGACCACGGGGGTCGTCGAACACTTCGGCGGGATCGACATCGTCATCGCGAACGCCGGCATCGCGACGGCGGGCTTCGTCCGCTCGGTCGACCGGGCCGCGTTCGAGAAGGTGATCGAGGTCGACCTGCTCGGCGTCTGGCGCACGTTCCGCGTCACGCTCCCGCACGTCATCGAGCGCAAGGGCTACCTGCTGGCCATCTCCAGCCTCGCCGCGATCACGCACGCGCCGGGCATGGCGAACTACTCCGCCGCGAAAGCCGGCGTCGAGGCGTTCTCCAACAGCCTCCGCGCCGAGGTCGCCCACCTGGGCGTCAAGGTCGGCGTCGCGCACCCGACGTGGATCCGCACCGACCTGGTCGAGAGCGCCGACGCGCACCCGGTGTTCGGCAAGCTCCGCGCGTCGATGCCCGGCCTGATCGGCAAGACCTACCCGCTCGACGTCGCCCTGGACGACCTCGAGGCCGGCATCCTCAAGCGCGCCCGGACCATCCACGTGCCGCGCTGGGTCGGCGGGCTCAAGCTGTTCCGCGCCTTCCTGCCGCCGGTGATCGAAATCGGCTCCCGCAGCCGGGTACCTTCGGCGGACAAGGCCGCGCTGGCCGACATCGAGGCGCGCGGCGCGTTCGAGTCGGCGGTCACCGGCCACGGCGGCCGGGCCGCCACCAAGGGGTGAAGATGTCCCGTCGCGACCAGATCCGGATGACCGAGGACGAAGTCCGCGCGTACCTCGCGGGCCAGAAGGTCATCAACGTCGCCAGCGTCGGCCCGAACGGCCGCCCGCACCTCGCGCCGCTCTGGTACTTCCCGCACGAGGACGGCGTCGCAACCTGGACCTACGGCACGTCGCAGAAGGCGAAGAACTTCCGTCGCCTGCCGGAGGCGACCGTGCTCGTCGAGGACGGCGACAGCTACGAAAAGCTCCGCGGCGTCTCGTTCGAGGCCGCCGTCGAGCTCGTCGAGGACGTCGACGAGGTCACCCGGATGGGCACCGCGCTGATGCAGCGGTACTCCGGCGCCAAGCCGGGTGACCCGGCGCCGGCCGAGCTCCAGGCCTTCATCGCAGGTCAGGCCGCCAAACGCGTCGGGCTGATCTTCCGCCCGACCAAGGTCGTCAGCTGGGACCACGGCAAGCTCGGCGGGACGTACTGATCAGTAGCCGGTACTTCCAAGTAACTGTTACCTGAGGTAACGTCATCTGGGCAGCAACTCGACGCAGCGGAGGCCGACAGATGACCGAGCGGTTCAAGGTCGTGATCGTGGGCACCGGGTTCTCCGGGCTCGGCCAGGCGATCCAGCTCGAAAAGGCCGGCATCCGGGACTACGTGATCCTGGAGAAGGCCACCGAGGTGGGCGGCACCTGGCGCGACAACTCCTACCCCGGGTGCGCGTGCGACGTCCAGTCGCACATGTACTCGTTCTCGTACGAGCAGAACCCGGACTGGTCGCGGTCGTTCTCGCCGCAGCCGGAAATCTTCGGCTACCTCAAGGGGGTCGCGGACAAGTACCGGTTGCGCGAGAAGATCCGCTTCGGTGTCGAGCTGACCGGCGCCCACTGGGACGAGCGCGAGCGCCGCTGGACGGCGACGACGAAGGACGGCCGCGAGTTCGTCGCGCAGTTCCTCGTCTCCGGCGTCGGCGGCCTGCACATCCCGCAGGTCCCCGAGCTGCCCGGGATCGACGCGTTCGAGGGCCAGACCTGGCACTCGGCGCGGTGGAACCACGAGTACGACCTGCGCGGCAAGCGGGTCGCCGTGGTCGGGACCGGCGCCAGCGCCGTCCAGTTCGTCCCGAAGATCGCCCCCGACGTCGCCGAGCTGACGCTGTTCCAGCGCACGCCGCCGTGGATCATGCCCAAGCCCGACCACGCGATGCCGTCGTGGGCGCAGACGCTGTTCAAGCGCGTCCCGGGCACCCAGCGCCTCTACCGCAACGCGCTGTACTGGCTGCTCGAAGCGCGGGCCATCGGCTTCAACGGCCACCCGGCGATCATGAAGGCCGGCGAGCTGATCGCCAAGCGCAACATCGCGAAGGGCATCAAGGACCGCGCGCTGCGCAAGAAGGTCACGCCGGACTACACGATGGGCTGCAAGCGCGTCCTGATCTCCAACGACTACTACCCGGCGCTGGGCCGGCCGAACGTCGACGTCGTCACCGACGGCATCCAGCAGGTCAAGGCCCACTCGATCGTCGACTCGGCCGGCGTCGAGCACGAGGTCGACGCGATCGTCTACGGCACCGGCTTCAAGGTGACCGACGCGCTGGAGTACCTCGACATCACCGGCGTCGACGGCCGCAACCTCGCCAAGGAGTGGGCGACCGAGGGCATGCGGACGCACAAGGGCATCACGGTGTCCGGTTTCCCGAACCTGTTCTTCCTGCTCGGGCCGAACACCGCGCTGGGCCACAACTCGGTGGTGTTCATGATCGAGTCGCAGGCGCGGTACGTCGTCGACGCCATCAAGCTCGCCGACTCGCGCGGCGCCGCGGCACTCGACGTCCGGCCGGGCGTGCAGGACGAGTTCCAGCGGGAGATCCAGGACAAACTGGTCAAGGGCGTCTGGACCCAGGGCGGCTGCAAGAGCTGGTACCTCGACGCCCAGGGCGTGAACCGGACGATCTGGCCGGGCTTCACCTGGCGCTACTGGCTGGAGACCCGCAAGGTGGACCCGGCGGACTACGAGCTGTCCGGCCGCTCCTGAGCCCGCGGAGCAGCCTCGCGGCGCGGCGGCCCCTCTCGATGCGGCGGGCGTGGGGTGCGCCGGTTGTCGACCCCGACCTGCCGGGGTGGCGGCCGGGCGCGCACGTCGACCTCGTGCTGCCGTCCGGTCCGGCCAGCAGGGTTTCTTCAGAACGTGCGCGGTGCCGACGGCCGATCCATGCGGGTCTGCGTCGACCGCGGCACCACCGTGCTCGACCTATGACTCCGCAGGCAGCCAGGCGCCGATCACCGGCTTGAACTCGCGGATGCTCCGCTCGGCGACGACCCCCTCCAGGAAGTACGGGTCCTGGTCGATCGTCTCCTTGAGGTGCGCCTCGTCGTCGGCCTGGTACAGCGTGACACCGCCGGTCCCGTCGCCGAGCGGGCCGGCGACCGCGACGCGGCCCTCCTCGGCCAGCCTGCTCAGGAACTCGCGGTGCCGCGGGCGGACGTCCGGCATCTTCTCCTGGACGTAGGTGATTTCGACGAGGAACCAGGCCATGTGGATCTCCGGGGTCGGCGCGGGCGGGACGAACCCGACGCTACCCGTGTCACGGTTCTGTACCAGCATCCGATCTGTGGCACCGGCATCCGAACCCGATAGGCTGGGCACGCGTCAGTACCTGTGTGAGCGCTGTGAATACCGTGAACCTGCTGACGCGGCACACCGTGCAAACCGGGGTCGAGAACAGGCAGGGGTTCATGCTCGAGGGCAATGCGGAACGCAGCGTCGAGGCCACCCTCGGCCACCTGCGGGTCATGGACGGTCCGGCCCCGGCGCAGGCGCCGACACCGCTGACCCTCGAAGATCTCTACCGCCAGCACCGCATGCGGCTGGTCCGGCTGGCGATTCTGCTGGTCGACGAGCCCGCGACCGCGGAAGACGTCGTCCAGGAGGCCTTCACCGGCCTGCACCGCAACTGGGGCCGGCTCCGGGACGCCGCGGCGGCCGTCGGCTACCTGCGCACCGCCGTGGTCAACGGGTCGCGCAGCGTGCTGCGCCGCCGCAAGACCGCCCGCGAATACGTGCCGCCGCACGCCGTCAACGCGCGGTCCGCCGAGAGCCTGGCGATGCTCTCCAGCGAGCACCAGGCCGTGGTCAGCGCGCTCTCCAAGCTGCCGCCTCGCCAGCGCGAAGTGCTGGTGCTGCGGTACTACGGCGGGCTGAGCGAAGCCGAAATCTCTGAGGCCGCAGGTATTTCCAAGGGTACCGTCAAATCGACCGCCAGCCGGGCGCTCGAGGCACTCCAGAAGGCCATGCAGACCCCACAGTGACCCGGGTGGACCATTCCGATCACTGAGTCGTATCACCATGCTTGGTCCAGACCAATATATGCTGGGGGGCGTGAGAGGCGCCGGAGATTTCGTGATCATGGGCGGCCGGGTCGCAACCCCGGACCGTTTACTCGACGACGGCTGGGTGGCCGTCTCCGACGGGCGGATCGCCGGCGTGGGTTCCGGGACCCCGCCGTCGGGCGAACACGTCGACGTCGGGGGGGCACTGGTCGTGCCCGGGTTCATCGACACCCACTGCCACGGCGGGGGAGGTGCTTCGTTCACCTCCCTCGATCCCGAGGAACTCGTGACGGCGGTGCGGGCGCACCGCCGTCACGGCACCACCACCATGCTCGCCAGCCTGGTCTCCGACCCGGTGGACATCCTGCGTGAGCAGGTCGCCGCGCTGCGCGAGCTCGTCCAGGACGGCGAAGTCGCGGGCATCCACCTGGAGGGCCCGTTCATCTCGAAGGCCCGCTGCGGCGCGCACGATCCGGAAACCCTGCTCGAACCGGACACCGGCACGGTCGAAAAGCTGCTGCGCGCGGGCCAGGGTGCGATCCGGATGGTCACCATCGCGCCGGAGCTGTACGGCGGCGTGAAGGCGGTCCGCCAGCTGGCCGAGTCCGGCGTCATCGCCGCCATCGGGCACACCGACGGCGTCGAGGAGCAGCTGCGGCCGGCGATCGACGCGGGCGCATCGGTGGCGACCCACCTGTTCAACGGCATGCGCCCGCTGCACCACCGCGAGCCCGGCCCGATCGGCGCGCTGCTGGACGACGAGCGCATCACCATCGAGCTCATCTGCGACCTGGTGCACCTGCACCCGACCGTGGTCCGCCTGGCGGCGAAGCACGCGGGCCGCAACCGGACGGTCCTGATCACCGACGCGATGTCGGCGACGGACGCCGCGGACGGCCGCTACACGCTGGGCCGCCTCGAGGTCGACGTGCACGACGGCGTCGCCACCCTCGCGGACAACGGCTCGCTGGCCGGCAGCACCCTGACGATGGACACTGCCTTCCGCAATCTGGTCGGGGGTGCGAAACTCGGCGTTCTCGACGCGGTGCACGCGACGTCGCAACGGCCCGCGGAGCTGCTCGGCATCGCCGACCGCACGGGGATGCTGTGCTCCGGCTACCAGGCCGACATCGTGGTCCTCGACCAGGACCTGCGGCCGGCGAAGGTGCTGCGCCGGGGAGAATGGGTCGCCGAGGTGGGAACGGCTACCGTGAGCACGTAGTTTCGACGACCGGACGGGCGGAGATGAGCGAGCCGAAGGACCCCGAGCAGCTGCTGGCGGACGCCCTTCGCGCGCAAGCCGTCTTCGCCCCGCAGGCGTCGCCGCCGGCACCGGCTTCGCCCCCGGTGCCCGACGCCGAGCCGGCCACGGACGCCGTCCCGACCAGCGCGATCAACGAGCTGCCGTCGGCGTACGGGCTGCTCTCGGGCGCCGGCGCGGACTCCCTGGAGCGCGAGCGGGCGGCCCTCGACGCGGCTTCGGAGGCCCCCACGGCGTACTCGCCACCGCCTCCGCGCCAGTCGGCGCAGCTGCCCGCGTACTGGATCCTGATGCTGGCGGTGCTGCTGGGACTGGCGGCGGGGTCCGTGGTGGGTCTGCTGACGCTGGTCTGAGACGGGTCTCAGTAACGACTCAGGGTGACCCTGTACCGTTTTCCAGGTGATTCTCGCCCAGAGCACGGTCAACACGATGTCGCTGCTGCCGTCATGGCTGGACCCGCAGCACCTGCTGAGCGGCCTGACGACGCCGGTCATCGCGGTCCTGTGCTTGATCATCTTCATCGAGAGCAGCATCTTCCCGGTGCTGCCGGGTGACTCCCTGCTGTTCACGGCGGGCCTGTTCATCGCCAACGGCACGCTCGACGCGCCGCTGTGGCTGGTCTGCGTGCTGGTGACGGTCGCGGCCCTGCTCGGCAACGTGGTCGGCTACTACCTCGGCTACTTCGCGGGGCCGAAGCTGTTCAACCGGCCGGACTCCAAGTTCTTCAAGCGTGAGTACGTCGACAAGACCCACGAGTTCCTGGAGAAGCACGGCCCGAAAGCCGTGGTGCTGGCCCGGTTCGTCCCGTTCGTCCGCACGTTCATCACGTGGATCGCGGGCATCGGCCGCATGGACCCGAAGCGCTACTTCACGTACACGGTGATCGGCGGCATCCTCTGGGCAGCGGGCATCACGATCCTCGGTTCCCTGCTGGGCAACATCGGCTTCATCCGCAACAACGTCGACGCGATCTTCGTGCTGATCGTGCTGGTGTCGGTGGTCCCGATCGGCCTGGAGTTCCTGAAGTCGCGGCGGGAGAAGAAGGCGCTCGCAAAGGCGGACCCCGAGGTCACGCAGCGGATCCCGCGCATCAAGGACTAAGCGTTCACACCCGGGCTGTCGGTCGGCAGCCCGATCGCTTCGGCCGCGGCCAGCAGGCGCTTGTCGTAGGTGACGAACGACGTGAGCTGCCTGCCGAGCACAGCGTGCGCGGTAGCGAGGTGGACGGCGTCGAGCGAGCTCAGACCCGGCGACGGGTACGCAGCGGCGGTCCGGCGGACCACGTCGTCGATCTCGTACTTGGCCACCCGGGCCAGCACCGCCGGGACGTCGGTCACCAAGGCGGGTCGCTACGCAGGAGAGCCCGCGACACCTCGACTTCGACCAGTGCCGCGCTCTCGGCCTCGTGCCGGACCAGCTTCACCAGGGCGGCCGTGTCCAGGTAGATCATCAGTACCGTTCGTCGTCGCGAAGCTCGCGAACCAGTTCCCCGGCTTCGAGGTCGGGCCGCACGGGCCCGTGCGGGCGCGGCATCGGCCCGTTCACCGAGGCCGGGTGCAGCTTTCCCGAAGCGATCAAAGCCGAGACCGGACTCGGCTGCGCGGGGACGATCCGGGCGATCACCGTGCCGCGTTCGGTGATTTCGACCTCCTCGCCGGCCTTCACCCTGGCCAGCACGCCGGCGGTGTCCTGGTCCAGCTCGCGCACAGCGACTTGGTTCACGCACCCAGCGTGGTACGAGGGTGTAGTACCAATTAGGTCATCGAGAACATCGACCCCGGGTTGAACAGGTTCTCCGGGTCCAGCGCCTGCTTGATCTGCCGGTGCACCCGCATCCCCACCGGGCCGATCTCCCGGGCCAGCCATTCCCGCTTGATCTTCCCGACCCCGTGCTCGCCCGTCACCGTCCCGCCCAGGGACAGGCCCACCTCGAGGATCTCGTCGAACGCCCGCTGGGCCCGGGCGAACTCGTCCGGGTCGTCCGGCTGGTAGACGATCGTCGGGTGCATGTTGCCGTCGCCCGCGTGGCCCACCACCGCGATGCGCAGCCCTACCTCCGCGCTGATCTTCTCGCAGCCGCGGATCAGCTCCGCGATCCTCGTGCGCGGGACGCACACGTCGTCCGTCAGCCACAGGCCATACGTCTCCAGCGCCGTCAGGACCACCCGGCGGGCCTGCAGGAGCATCCGGCCCTCCTCGAGGTCCTCCGTCGTGTACGCCAGGTCCGCTCCGCAGTCCACGCAGATCCGCTCCAGCGCCGCCAGCTCGCGGCGGGCCACTTCGCCGCCCGCGTCGGACTGGCCCAGCAGGAGGGCCTGGCAGTCCGATCCCGCGCCCAGGTCCGTCTTCAGGTACGTCTCCGACGCCTTGATCGATGACGCGTCCATGATCTCCAGCAGGGACGGCACCAGCCCCTCGCGCACCACCCGCGCGACCGCCTCGCCCGCCGCCTCCGTGGTGCTGAAGCCCGCGACCAGCGTGGCCGGCGCCTGGGGCAGCGGCTTGAGCTGGACCGTGGCCTGGGTGATCACCCCGAGCGTGCCCTCGCTGCCCACGAACAGGCGGGCCAGGTCGTAGCCCGCCACGCCCTTCACCGTGCGGCGGCCCGTCTTCAGCAACGACCCGTCGGCCAGGACGACCTCCAGGCCGAGCACCGAATCCGTCGTCACGCCGTACTTCACGCAGCAGAGGCCGCCCGCGTTGGTCGACAGGTTGCCGCCGATCGTGCACCAGTCGTAGCTCGACGGGTCCGGAGGGTAGAACAGGCCGTGCTTCTCCACCGCGGTGCGGAAGTCCAGGTTGACCACCCCGGGCTGGACGACGGCCAGGCGGTTGCCCGGGTCGATCTCGACGATCTCGTTCAGCTTGGTCAGCGACAGCGTGACGCAGCCGTCGATCGCGTTGGCCGCGCCGGACAGGCCGCTGCCCGCCCCGCGCGGCACGATCGGCACCTTGGCCTCGGCGCACGCCTTGACCACCGCCTGCACCTGCTCGACGTTCGCCGGCAGGACCACGGCGAGCGGCGTGCCCGACGGCGCCAGCGGCATCATGTCGCGTGCGTAGGAGGCGGTGACGTCGGTGTCGGTGAGCACGGCGTTCTTGCCGAGCAGGTCGCGCAGCCGGGTGACCAGGGCTTCGTTGCTCATGGCCTCATCGTAAGCCCGCACAGTCCGCAGTGCGGAAAGTTTGTTTCGAATCCGGCCGGATCGGAGCAGCGTCAGCGGACCAGGCCGAGGAGCTTCTCGATCCGGATGGTCAGCAGCACCCGCTGGTCGGTGACCATGGCCTCGCGGTACTCCGCCCAGTCCGGGTGCTCGCCCGCCGCGCGCCGGTAGTAGTCGACGAGGGCCTCGACGGTCTCGTCGTCGCGTGCCGCGGCCGGCGGGGTGAGCGACGCCTGCCCTTCCGCGACGACGTAGCTCCAGCCGTCCTCGCTCCCGACGTGGAACGTCACCCGCGGGTCCCGGCGCATGTTCTTCGCCTTCGCCCGGGTTTCGGTGATCGACGCGGTGATCGTGTTCGTCTCCGGGTCGTACAGGTGGGTGATGGTCGACAGCTGGGGCCGACCGTCGCGGCGGATGGTGGCCAGGACGCCGTGGCGGTGCGCGGCGAGGAAATCCTTGAACGCTGTGTCGTCGGTCATACCCCTTGCAACCGGCGCCGGCCGGCTTTGTTCCGGGAGCAGCCTGGAGGAAATCTGCTTGCATACGGCAACTAAAGTGTGTTGTGCCACATCACGAGGTACTCCGCTTGCAGAACAGCTGATAAAGGCACATCCTTGCCTGAGGCAACTAGTTGCAGCCACCAACCAACGCCTTGAAGGACTCCCATGGCACCGAACAGCTCCGCCACCCGGCCCACGGCCGAGCTGGACCTGGCCGACCAGCTCGGGCACGAGCTCGTCCGCCTCGTCCGGCTGATCAACAAGGCGAAGTCGCAGGTCGCCAAGCAGGGGCCGGACGGCATCGAACGGGCGGCGTACGCGATCCTCTTCACCCTCATCCACGAGGGCCCGCAGCGCACCAGCCGGCTCGCCGAGTCGCTCCACTCGGAGATCTCGACGATCAGCAGGCAGTCGAGCTCGCTCGTCCAGCACGGCCTGGTCGAGCGCCAGGCCGACCCGGAAGACGGCCGGGCCTGCCTGCTCGCGCCGACGACCGAGGGCATGCGGGTGTTCGAAGAGAACCGCAAGCAGCGCAACCAGTGGCTGGCCGAAGTGCTCGGGGACTGGACGGACGGGGAAATCCAGACCCTGAACCGGCTCTTCGCCCGGCTCAACACAGGTATCGAGAACCACTCTCCACAGCTGGCCGACGCGCACGCGTCCGCCGGTGCACCGGCCAAGGGGGCCAACGCATGAGTTCCACCACCGAAGCTCCGGCCCAGCCCGAGGTGGGTCAACCACCCCGGCTGAGCCACCGCCAGATCGTCACGATCCTGAGCGGCCTGATGTGCGGCATGTTCCTGGCCGCGCTCGACCAGACGATCGTGGGCACCTCGATCGTCAAGATCGCCAACGACCTGCACGGCTTCGACCTGCAGGCGTGGGCGACCACGGCGTACCTGATCACCTCGACGATCGTCACGCCGATCTACGGCAAGCTGTCCGACATCTACGGGCGCAAGCCGTTCTACCTCGCCGCGATCGGCATCTTCGTCGCCGGTTCGCTGGCCTCCACCTTCGCGCAGTCGATGTACGAGCTGGCCGCGTTCCGCGCGGTGCAGGGTCTCGGCGCCGGCGGCCTGATGTCGCTGGCCATGACCATCCTCGGCGACATCGTGCCGCCGCGTGAGCGCGCGAAGTACCAGGGTTACATCCTGGCCGTGTTCGGCCTGTCGACCGTGCTCGGCCCGGTGCTGGGCGGCCTGTTCGCCGGCATCGACTCCCTCGGCGGCATCACCGGCTGGCGCTGGGTCTTCCTGATCAACGTCCCGATCGGCATCCTCGCGCTGTTCGTCGTGGCGAAGGTGCTGAACGTGCCGCACCAGCGGCACGAGCACAAGATCGACTGGTGGGGCGCGCTGACGCTGGTCGTCGCCGTCGTGCCGTTCCTCGTCGTCGCCGAGCAGGGCCAGAAGTGGGGCTGGGGCGACCAGAAGTCCATCTGGTGCTACGTCATCGGCGGCGTCGGCGTGATCGCGTTCATCGTGGTCGAGAGGCTGATGAAGGACGCCGCACTGATCCCGCTGCGGCTGTTCAAGAACTCGACGTTCACCGTGGCGATCATCGGCGGTGTCATCGTCGGTGTCGCGATGTTCGGCGCGATCACCATGATCCCGCAGTTCATGCAGGTCGTGCAGGGTTACACGCCGACCGAGTCCGGGCTGCTGATGCTGCCGCTGATGGCGGGCATCATGCTCAGCTCGATCGTCTCCGGCCGGATCACCGGGAAGACCGGTCGCTACAAGGTCTTTCCGATCGTGGGCACCCTCATGATCGCCGCCGGCGCGTTCTTCTTCGCGCAGGTCGACTACAACTCGGCGCTGTGGCACCCGCTGGTCGCGGCCGCCATCATCGGCCTCGGCCTCGGCCAGTGCATGCAGACGCTGATCATCGCGGTGCAGAACGCCGGCCCGCGCAGCGACATGGGCGTCTCGACCGCGTCGGCGACGTTCTTCCGCCAGATCGGTGGTACCGCCGGTGTCGCGATCTTCCTGACCGTCCTGTTCAACACCCTGCTGCCGAACATCACGAAGGCGTTCGGCGGGCAGCTGCCGGCCGGCGCCGGCGCGGGCATCGGCAACCTGTCCGAGAACACCAGCGGCATCCAGAACCTGCCCGAGGCGATCCGGACCCCGGTGCTGATCGGCTTCACCGAGTCGATCACCACGGTGTTCTACATCGCGGGTGCGGTGGCCCTGCTGGCCACGGTGGTGCTCCTGTTCATGAAGGAGATCCCGCTGACCAACGCGGCCCCGGCCGCGGCGGCCATGGAGGGCGGCGAGGCGCTGCTCGAGGCCGACGACCACGCGGACGAGCCGACCGAGATCGTCGAGCCGGTGCGCCCGGTCGACCGCGAGCCTGTGCTCGTGGGCAGCGGCGGCAAGCACGCGCTGAGCACCAACGGGCACGGTGACTACCAGGCCGTTTCGGGCGCGCTGCCGATCACGAACTCCGTCGGCCAGGCCGAGCTCGACGTGCCCGTCGGCGCGGGTGGCGTGCCGGTGACCGGCCACATCCGCCGCCAGGACGGCAGCCACGTCGCCGGTGCGGCGCTGACCCTGATCGACCAGCGCGGCCGCCAGGTCGCGCGGGCCACCGGGGCGGCCGACGGCAGCTACTCGGTGCCCAGCCAGGGCCCGGGCGCGTACGTGCTCATCGTGTCCGCGCACGGCCACCAGCCGCAGGCGTCCAGCGTCGTGATCAGCAACGGGCCGGCGACGGTCGACGTCACGCTCACCGGGTCCGGCGAGCTGACCGGCACCGTGCGGGCGGCCGCCACCGGCGCCCCGCTGCCGAACGTGACGGTGACGCTGACCGACGGCCGCGGCGAGGTGAACGGCGCGTCCATCACGACCACCGACGGCACCTACGCGTTCGTCGGGGTCGGCGCCGGGGCGTACACCCTGGTCGCCAGCGGACCGGGCTACCGGCCCGTCGCGCTGACGCTCACCGTGCCCGACAGCGGCGTGCTGCGCCACGACGTCGAGCTGGCCAGCTCGGTGCTGCTGTCCGGCACCGCGCGGACCGAGGGCGACCGGATCGTGCCGGACGCGCGGATCACCGTGCTCGACGCCGAAGGCAACGTGGCCGCGGTCGCGCGGACCGACGGCGAAGGCCGGTACGTGGTCAGCGACCTGCCCGCGGGCGCGTACACCGTGGTCGCGAGCGGCTACCCGCCGGCGACCAGCCAGGTGGAGCTGACCGGCGGCGAGGCGGACCACGACGTCCGGCTGAGCTACGACCAGGCCCTCGACGAGCTGGTCGACCGGTCATGACCGGTCTGCGCGCCACCCTTCGCACGGCCGAGGGCTGGGTGGTGGAGCACGCGGTGCTGACCGTCACCGACCCGGCCGGGCGGCAGGTCGCCCGGCAGGCGGCCGACGTCCGCGGCGAGGTCGTCACCGACGGGCTCGCGCCGGGCGTCTACACCGCCGTCGTCACGGCGGCCGGGTACAGCCCGGTCGCCCGGACGGCGCAGATCGCCTCGGACGGCAGCGGCTCGCTCGGCGACGTCGTGCTGGCCCCGGTCGCCGAGGCGATCGAGCTGCCGCCCGCCGGGCCGTGGGTGATCGACCCGATCCACTCGTCGGTGGTCGCGACCGCCCGGCACCTGGGCATCGCGAGCATCAAGGCGCGGTTCCCGGACGTCTCGGGCCGGATCGTGATCGGCCGCCCGGCCGAGCGGTCGTCGGTGCACGCCGAGATCAAGGCGGCGAGCATCGAAACCGGCATCAAGATGCGCGACGACCACCTGCGCTCGCCGGACTTCCTCGACGTCGACGTGCACCCGGTGATCACGTTCACCAGCACCGGGCTGCGCCAGCGCGGCGTGGACTCGTGGACGCTGCTGGGTGAGCTGACGCTGCACGGCGAGCGCCGCGAGATCGAGCTCGAGCTGACCTACGGCGGCTGGGGCCCGGACCCGTGGGGCGGCGTGCGCGTCGCGTTCCACGCCGAGACGACGCTGCACCGGAACGACTTCGCGATCAACTACAACGCGATGGTCCGCGCCGGGGTGGCGGCGGTCGGCACGACCGTGAAGGTCGAGCTGGACGTCGAAGCGGTGCAGGGCGAGACGCTGCCGCAGTTCTGAGTTTCCGTGTGGAAGGCCCCCTCACCGCTGGGTGAGGGGGCCTTCACCATTCGTGAGAGCTGAAACTTCCGGAGCGCGCGATTTGACCGTTCGCCGCGGACCGTTCACCTGAGCCACGTAGGCTCGCGGGGTGAACGTCGTGAGCATCGAGGCCGCGGGCGTCGGCGTGAGCTGGCTGGACACCGCCGGGCCGCTGCTCGTCTGGGTGATCGTGCTGAGCTTCGTGCTGGTCGAATGCGCGCTGATCATCGGGCTGTTCCTGCCCGGTGACTCGCTCCTGTTCGGGGCGGGCGTGGTGCTGGCGCAGCACGGTTCGGACGCCAACGCGTGGTTCCTGTCGGGAGCCGCGCTGATCGTCGCCGTGCTCGGCAACCAGATCGGCTACTACATCGGCCGCACCAGCGGGACGAAGCTGATCGCGCGGCGCGACGGCAAGGTGCTCAACCGGCAGGCCCTGGAGCGCGCGCAGCGGTTCCTGGACCGCCGGGGGTTCTTCGCGATCGTGGCGGCCCGCTGGATCCCGTGGATCCGCACGCTGGCCCCGCTGATCGCGGGCGCGGCCCGGATGGACCCGCGCCGGTTCATGGTGGCGACGGCGCTGGGCGGCCTGCTGTGGGTGCCGACGCTGGTGCTGCTCGGCTACTACGGCGCCGGCCTGCTGGACACCCTGCCGTGGCTGAAGACGGCGGCGCTGTGGGCCAGCATCGCGTTCTTCGTGATCGGGACCGGGTACGGCGTGCTGCGCTACCGCCAGGAGATGCGCCGCCCGGTGGACGAACGCGACGACGCCCGCGCCTGAGCGCTCAGAGCTGCGGGTCGGTCCAGATCTCGAGCTGGATGCCGTCCGGGTCGCGGAAGACGATCACGCGCGAGCCTTCGAACGTGCGTGACGGCGCGACCGGCACGTAGGAGACGCCGAACTCCTCGAGCCGGCTCTCCCATTCCGCCAGCTCGGCGGCCGAGTGCACGCGGAAGGCGACGTGGTCCAGACCGGTCCGGCGTTCGTCGAACCCGCGCCGCCCGGTGTCCGCGTGCTGCACCAGTACGACGGAGAACTCGTCGCCGGCCGAGCGCAGCACGACCTTGCGCAGACCCGTGTCCGGCTCTTCGCGCCGGGTGACCTCCTCGAGGTCGAGGACTCGCACGTACCACGGCACGCTGCGGTCCACGTCGGTCACGGTGAGCGCGAGGTGGTGCACGGACATGAGTTTGGCCATGGCTTCCGAAGCCGTCCTTTCGCGTGGCGGCTTCCCAGAGTTGCACAGCGTTCGACGCGCAAAACGCGAGTGACCAAGTTCCCCGTCCGATCGTGATCTCGCCGTCTCCGGCCGTCCCAGCAGGCGGACAAATCACACGGAATGCGACCGCCTTCTCACCTGGGGTCACGGATACGATCCAGCACGGCCAGCCGTCCCTCCCGGTGGATGCGCCGGGTCGTCACCCGGTCCGGGTAACAGCGCGTGAACATGTTCGTGAAGTGCGTCCCGTAGTGGATCCGCTCGTCGCCACCCGCCAGCGGCCGGACCGTGGTGCCGAACGACGGCTCGTGGAAGTACGCCAGCGTGTACCGCTCGCGGGTGGCGAGGCGGACCTTGTGCGGCGTCGACAGGAGACGGCCGCCGGTGAGGAACTGCAGGATGTCGCCGGGAAAGACGGTGAACACCCCCGCCTCGGGCTCGACGAAGTGCCACGGCTCGTCGTCCTGGTACATCCCGGCCGTGCTCTCCGCCGGCAGCCAGTTGCGGTTGCGGTGTTCGCCGGGCACGGGCGGCCGGACGAAGAGCCCGCCGACGTCGTCCTGGGCGGCGATCACGAGCAGTCCGTAGTCGGTGTGCGCGCCGATCCCGCGTTCGGTGGTCGCGGACCGGGCGGGGAACCGCAGCACGCGCATGTGGTGCCAGCCTTCGCGGGTGAGCCGGGTCAGCCGGTCGATCTCGACGCCGAGGCCGAGCGCGACGAGCTGCAGCAGCCGCTCGCCGATCCCGCCGACCTCGCGGAGGTGGGCGGTCATCGCCGTCCGGTAGCCCTCGTCCGGCCACGGCACCGGGCCGTGGCACGGCCAGTTGCCGGTCACCCGGGGATCGCCGAACGGGATGTCCGGGCAGACGGTGAAGATTTCGGAGAAGTCGGCCTCGCCCGCGGTCACCTCTTCACCCGAGGCGATGTACCCGCTGTAGGTCAGATCACTGACGAACTTGACCTTTTCCGGCAGTGACCGGGCGAAGAACCGGCGGCTTGCGGCGAGGGCTTCCCGGGTGATCCGGTCCTGCTCGGCCGTGGCCGCCACCTGGAAGATCCCGTCGACCTCCCAGGTGCGGACCAGCTGGCGGCCCAGGATCCGGTCGACGGTCCGCCCGCCCACCGAATCGGGCAGCTCGAACGTGCGCATGACTTGTCCACCTTTCGCGCGGTAGCGGGAACGCACCCCACACGAAAGCCGGGAAACGCCGGTTCACAAGGATCAGCGGCCGCCGCCGACCTCCAGCACCGCCCCGGTCGTGAACGACGACGCCGGGGAAAGCAGGAACAGCACCGCTTCGGCGATCTCCGCCGGCTGCCCGGCCCGGCCCAGCGGGATCTGCGGCGCGTACTTCGCCATCCGGTCCGGCAGGCCGGCGGCCGCGTGCAGCCCGGTGTGGACCATGCCGGGCCGGACGGAGTTGACGCGGATCCCGTCCACGGCGACCTCCTGCGCGAGCCCGAAGGTCAGCGTGTCGACGGCGGCCTTCGACGCGGCGTAGTGCACCCACTCCCCGGCCGAGCCGGTGCGGGCGGCCGTCGAGGAGATGTTGACGATGGCGCCGCCGTCACCGCCGTGGCGCGTGGACATCCGGCGGACCGCCTCCCGGCAGCACAGGAACACCCCGGTGACGTTGACGTCGAAGGTGCGCCGGACGACGTCGACGTCGTAGTCCTCCAGCCGGCCGGGGGTGTTGCCGACGGTGGCCGCGTTGTTGACCAGCGCGGTCACCGGACCCAGCTCGGCGGCCGCGTCGAACAGCGCGCGGACGTCGTCCTCCCCGGAGACGTCGGCGCGGAAGGCCAGCGCCTGCCGGCCTTGTGCGCGCACCTGTCCGGCGACCTCTTCGGCGGGCTCCGGGTCGCCGGAGTAGTTCACGACGACGTCGTACCCGCGGGCGGCGGCCAGCGTGCAGATGGCCGCGCCGATCCCGCGGCTGCCGCCGGTGACGACGAGCGTCAAATCGCGAAGTTCGCCAGCGGCAGGTTCTCCAGCACCAGGTCGGCGCGGTCGCGCGTCTGCGAGATCAGGTCGGCGTTGCGCTGGTCCGACCCGAGCGCGCGCTGCTTCGCCTCGACCAGCGACCGGCCGTAGCGGCGGTGGCGCGACACGAGCCGCTCGATGCGCTCGGGCTCGTCCGGCGCGAGGAACCAGGCCTCGGTGAGCAGGGGCCGGATCGCGCTCCACGGGTCGTCCGGGAGCAGCAGGTAGTTGCCCTCGGTGATGACGAGCTGGACTTCCGGGGGCACCGCGACGGCGCCGGCGATCGGCTCCTCGATCTCGCGGCGGAACTCCGGCGCGTACACCGTTTCGCGACCTTCGGCGAGGCGGCGGATCAGGTGGTAGTAGCCCGCGGCGTCGAACGTGTCCGGGGCGCCCTTGCGCTCGGTGCGGCCCAGCCGGCGCAGCTCGACCTGCGCCAGGTGGAAACCGTCCATGCCGACCACCGCCGCGCGCGAGCCGAGCGCGTTGGCCAGCGCCCAGGCGAGCGTGGTCTTGCCGGACGCGGGCGAGCCCACGATGCCGAGCACGTTGCGCTGCCCGCGCACGGTCAGGCCCTCGGCCCGGGCCAGCAGGTCGTCGAACGCCGTCATGTCCTGTTCCTTCCTGCGATCGCGGTCGTCCACGACCGCGGTCCCACATGCCGCACCCGTTCGGCGGCCACCTCGTTGGCGAAGCGGATCCAGTCCGGCACCGTCCGTTCGCGGGCCACGGCCACGGCGAGCGCGCCGTGCCAGACGTCGCCCGCCCCTAGTGTGTCCCGCGCGTGCACCGCGGGCACAGGCACCTCACCCGAGCCGCCGTCCGCAGTGGACCAGCGCACCGGATCGGGTCCCGCGGTGGTCATCACGGTCGGGACGCCCCGCTGGTGGAGGCCGGGGGCCGACGCGGTGAAGTGCGCGGAGCACGCGGCCACGTCGACCAGCGGCAGCAGCTCGTCGAGCACCGGCTTCCAGCTGCCGGCGTCGAGCACGACCGGCGCCTTCTTTTCTCGCGCAACCGCCAACGCAAGCTCCGGATAGTGCCCGTCCACCAAAATGACATCAGCTGCCAGAACCGGCACTTTCACGTGAAAGTGCCGCCCTCCGGCGTTGCGGGAGACGACCGTGCGCTCGCCGTCGCGGGCGCGGACGGTGGCCGCACTGACCGGGGGCGGGTCGGGTAGTTCGGGAGCCAGGTCGATCAGCCGCACGCCGTGGGCCTCGAGGTCGGCGCGGGCGAGGGCCGCCAGCGGGTGTGCACCGAGGACGGTCAGCAGGGTCGCCTCGGCGCCGAGCGCGGCCGCCGTCACCGCGGCGTTCGTCGCGGGCCCACCCGCGGCGACGTCCACCTGCAGCGACTGCACCTTCTCGCCCGGCGCCGGAAGCTCCTCGACCCGCTGGACCAGGTCCACCGTGCACAGTCCCGCCAGCAGCACCTTCACTCCGGCCCGAGGCACTCTTTCCCGCCGAGGGCCCATTCAGCTGAGCCCGGCCACGTGGGTCGCGGCGGCCGCTTCTTCGACCTCACCGTTCTCGTTGAGCCGCAGGGCCCCGGTGAGCAGGCCGACGACCTGGTTCATCGAGTGCGTCTTCGGCGAGACGACCGCGACGCGCTTGCCGAGGCGGTGCACGTGGATGCGGTCGGCGATGTCGAAGACGTGCGGCATGTTGTGGCTGATCAGCACCACCGGCAGGCCGCGGTCGCGGATCCGGCCGATCAGGTCGAGCACCTTGCCGGACTCGGCGACACCCAAAGCGGCGGTCGGCTCGTCCATGATCACGGCCTTGGTGCCGAACGCCGCCGCGCGGGCAACGGCGACACCCTGGCGCTGGCCGCCGGAGAGCGTCTCGACGGGCTGGGAGATCGACTTGATGTTGATGCCCAGCTCGTCGAGGATCCGCTGCGCCTCGGCCCGCATGGCCGCGGTGTCGAGCTTGCGGAACAGCCCGAGCGGCCCCTTGAGCCGTTTTTCCCGGCCCAGGAACATGTTCGACGCGATGTCGAGCGCGGGCGCGACGGCGAGGTCCTGGTACACCGTCTCGATGCCGTAGTGCCGGGCGTCCAACGGGGACTTGAAGTGGACGGTGTGACCGTCCACTTCGATCTCACCCTCGTCCGGGACCACCGCGCCGGACAGGGCTTTGATGAGCGAGGACTTCCCGGCGCCGTTGTCGCCGACCACGGCGAGCACCTCGCCGGGCAGCAGGTCGAAGTCGGCGCCGTCGATGGCGGTCACCCGGCCATAGCGCTTCACCAGCCCACGGGCCTGCAGGATCGGTTCGGTCATGACTGCTGCTGCCTCCTCGCGATCCGGTCCACCACGACGGCGGCGATGAGCAGGGCGCCGGTGGCGAGGTCCTGGTAGTTGCCGTCGACGTTCATCTGCGTCAGCCCCGACCGCAGCACCGCGACGACCAGCGCGCCCATCAGCGTCCCGAGCACCGAGCCGCGGCCGCCGAAGAGGCTCGTGCCGCCGAGGACGACGGCGGTGATCGAGTCGAGGTTGCCGAGCTGGAACTGGTTCGGGTCGGCGTTCGGCGTCCGGCCGAGTGCCTGCCACGCGGCGATGCCGAAGGTCAGCCCGGCCACGATGTACACCGACAGCACGGTGCGGTTGACCTTGATGCCGGACAGCCGCGCGGACTCCGGCGCGTTGCCGACGGCGTAGACGTGCTTGCCCCACGCGGTTTTCGTCAGCGCGTACCAGACGCCGAGGTACATCAGCAGCGCCAGCGTCATGCCGTAGGTGATCGGGATGCCGCCGAAGAGGTAACGCTTGGTGCCGAGCCACTGCAGCACCCCGTCGGTCACCGGCACGGCCTGGCCGCCGGCGATCAGCTTCGACACCGCGGTCAGCATGGTGAACGTGCCGAGCGTGATGATGAACGCGGGCAGCTTGATCCGCGTCGCGAGCCCGCCGATGAAGATGCCGACGATGATCGTCAGCACGACGCCGGCGAGCAGCGCGACGAAACCGTTCGTCCCGGCCGCGGCGAGTTTCGCCATGATCAGCGTCGCGACGACCATCGACGCGGCGTTGGACAGGTCGATGCCCGCGATGAGGATGACGAGCGTCTGTCCCAACGCGAGCGTCCCGACGACCAGGGACTGCTGGACCACGGTGGACAGGTTGTCGAGGTCGAAGAACGTGTCCGTGGCCAGCGAGAACACCACGATCGCGACGACCAGCGCGAGCGCCGGGCCGACCGCGGGGGCGCGGAGGAGGAAGTCGCCGAGGGATTCACGATCCTTCGCGGACACTGCGGTCGCGGTGGTCATTTCTGTCCTCCCCAGCAGTTCTGCAGGCCCCAGGCCGAGTCGTGGCTCTCGATGCCGGGCAGGGGCTTGTCGGTGATCACGGCGGACCCGGTGTTCACGAAGCCGGACGGCTTCTTGCCGGTCTTCGCGTACTCGACGGCGGCGAGCACACCCTGCTCGGCCATCTTCTTCGGGAACTGCATGACGGTGGCGGCGAACTGGCCGTCCTTGACGTTCTGGACGCCTTCGCAGCCGCCGTCGATCGAGCCCATGACGATCTGCCCGGTGAGCCCACGCGCCTTGAGCGCGGCGTACGCGCCGCGGCCCATCGGCTCGTTCATCGAATAGACGGCGTTGATGTCGGTGCTGCGCTGCAGCAGGTTCTCCATGCCCTGCTGGGCGAGGCTCTGGTCGCCGTTGGCCGCGGTGTGGCCCTTGATCTCCGGCGAGCCGTCGGTCAGCCCGATGCCCTTGAGGAACCCGCCGTGCCGCTGGGTGTCGACCGTGCTGCCCGCCGTGCCGTCGACCATCAGCAGCTTGGGCGGGGTGCCGGCCAGCGCGGCCTTGACGTAGGCGCCCTGCTGTTCGCCGGCCGCGAAGTTGTCGGTGGCGAAGGTGGCGTCGACGGCGTCGGCCGGTTCGGTGGCGGTGTCGAGGGCGATGACCAGGACCCCGGCGTCGCGGGCGTCCTTGATCGCCTTGAGCACGCCGGTGGACGAGCTCGGCGTGATCAGAATGGTGTTCGCGCCCTGCTGACGGAGGTTTTCGATGGCGCGGACCTGGCCGTCGTTGTCCCCGTCGAACTGGCCGGCGAGCGCGCTGAAGTCGGCGCCGTTGGCCTGCGCGGCCGCTCTCGCGGCGTTGCGGAGCTCCACGAAGTAGGGGTTGGTGTCGGTCTTGGTGACCAGGCCGACCTTCGCCTTGCCGCTCCCGCCGGTGTTCGTGTTGCCGCCCCAGTGGCGTTCGACCGTGCACCCGGTCGTCGCGGCGAGGACGGCGGCCAGAAACACCGCGGTGAGACTTCGCTGTCTCATGGGTTCCCACTCTGTCTTTCGCAGACTCTGCTGGTTCGAGGCTTGCCGATGGACGGGAAGGTAGACAGACTGCTCCGTGCACGCAAGCGTTTGCGCAAACGCTTGCCGGAAAGGATCGGTATGGCCCAGTCGAAGGCTTCACGGCCGACCCAGCGGGACATCGCCGAGCTCGCGGGCGTGTCGATCACGACCGTTTCGCACGTGGTGAACGGGACGCGCGCGGTCGCCGAGGACACCAAGGCGGCGGTGCTGCGGGCGATCGAGGCGACCGGCTACACCGGCGACGCGATCGCGCGTTCGCTGGTCACGGGCGGGACGCGGTCGATCGGGATGGCGATCTCACTGGTGGCCAACCCGTACTTCGCGACGCTGATGCAGGCGATCGAGCGGGAGGCGTCGGCGCACGGCTACACCGTCCTGCTGGCCGACACGCACGACCACGCGGACACGGAGCGTGACACCGTGCGGGCGCTGCGCTCCCGTCGCGTCGACGGCCTGCTCATCACCCCGGCCCCCGGCGACGGCCCGGTGATCGGCGAGCTGGTGTCCCTCGACGTACCGACGGTGCTGATCGACCGGCTGTCCACGCGCACCGACGTCGACCAGGTGGGTTCGGAGAACATCCAGGCGACGTCGGCGCTGACCGCGCACCTGGCGACGCTCGGGCACCGGCGGATCGGGATGATCAGCGGCGTGCCCGGGTTGTCGACGAGCGAGGAGCGCGTGCTCGGCTACCGGCTGGGGCTCGGGCGGTCCGGGCTCACGTGGTCGTCCGACCTCGTGGCCTGCGGAAACTCCTCGCGCGAGGGGGGCGCGCTGGCGTTGAGCACGCTGCTGGCGCTGCCCGAGCCGCCGACGGCGCTGGTCGTCGGCAACGACAGCATGATGGTCGGGGTGCTGCACGAGGCGCGCCGGCGCGGGCTGCGGATCGGGCGCGACCTGCCGGTGGTGGTCTACGACGAGGTCGAGTGGGCGGACCTGGTCGACCCGCCGCTGACGACGATGGCCCAGCCGATCGAGGAGATCGGCCGCCAGGCGGTCCGGCTGCTGCTGGCCCGGATCAACGACCCGGCCCGCAAGGCCGAGACGGTCCGGCTGCCACCCACTCTGCGTCACCGTGAGTCGTGCGGCTGCCCGCCGGTTCACTCACTTCGGTGATTCTGCGGCGAGGACGCCGTCCTGCGGCCGTTCAGCGGATACCGTTCCGCTGAGCGTCTGCGAGGGCTTATGACCGCACTTTCGCCGGAGCTCCGGTTGTGGGACCCCCCGGTCACCTACCGGATCGGCGTCGCGATGGGTGTTTCCGCCAACCCGTATTCGGAGGAGCTGCTGCGCGCGATCCGCGCGGCCGCGGCGCAGGCGGGCTGCGACGTCGTACTGGCCGACACCGGCGACACCGTGAGCGAAGAGGCCACAGTGGTCCGCGCGCTGCGGGCGGACCTGGTGGACGGCGTGCTGCTGGTCCCCTCGGCCGGCGACGAAGCGGTGATCAACGGCCTGGTCCGGATGGGCGTACCGACGGTCCTGCTGGACCACGTGGCGGCGCGCAACGACGTCGACCAGGTGGGCACGGAGAACGTGCACGCGGTAGCGTCCCTGGTCCGCCACCTGACCGACCGCCGCCACCGCAAGATCGGCTTGGTTTCGGGTGACGAGGGCCTGGAGGTCAGCCGCGAGCGCGTGCGCGGGTACCGCCTGGGCCTGGAGCAGGCGGGTTTGCGGTTCAACCGCGAGCTGGTGGAGAGCGGCTTTTCGAACGCGGGCGGCGCAACCCGGGCCACGGCCAAGCTCCTGGACGGCTGGCCCTCCCCGACGGCCCTGGTGGTGGCGGACGAGTCGATGCTGGTGGGCGTCCAGTACGAGGCCCACCGAAGGGGCATCAGGATCGGTTCGGAGCTGGCGGTGGTGGGCTACGGCGACATGGATTGGGCCCGTCGCGTGAGCCCGGCGGTGACAACACTGGTCCAGCCGGTCGCGGACCTGGGGAGCCGGGCGGTGCAGTTGCTGATGTCCCGCATGGCCGACCCGGACCGGCCCGCGGAGTCGGTGTGGCTGACGCCGAGATTCCTGCACGGCGCTTCCTGCGGGTGCTGACCTAACCCAGCGTCGCCGCGGCTTCGAGGAGCATCCAGCCGCCCACCTGGACCGACATGTCACGTTCCGGGGCGTCCTCCGGCAACGGCCACGGCGCCGGACGATCCCAATACGCGCTGAACAACGGCCCCTCCGCCACGTCCACCGCACCTGACCAGCAAGCCTCCGCCGACGTCAGCACCAGCGACCGGGCCACCGCCGCCTCCGGGTCCGGCAAAACACGAGCCGCCAAGGCCAGGTAGCGGGCCAGGATCGCCGCGAACAGCCCGCCGTCGCCGCCGCCCTGGCCGCGGATCACACCTTCCGGTGCGCAGTGCTCCGCCACCGTGCGCACCGTACGAGCAGCGTCGTCCATTAAGGACAACTCAAGGCAAGCCCCGAGATAAACCCCTTGGCAGTACGTATAAATGTGCTTGACCAGCTCACCCGTATCCGCGCGGATCCCGTCCCAGACCAAACCGGACGCCGGATCGACCAAAGTGGACGTCAGCCACGAAGTCAGCTCGCGAGCGCGGGGCAGGTTTCCGGACCGGGCGTGGAAGATCGCCGCCGGGCCGTTGGCCGGGGCGTTCTTGAAGTCGTCTCCGCGGCGCCACCAGATGCCGCCGCCCGCCGCCGACGTCCAGCCCGACAGCAGCTGCGTGTCGATCGCCGCCAGCGCCGGACCCACGTCAATCCCCAATGACGATACCCGTTGCAGGGCAAGGCCGAGCCACGCGATGTCGTCGTAGTAGTCGTTCGTCCAGCGGCCGAAGTTGCGCAGCCGCACCGACCGCACGAAGGACCGGATCAAGGCCAGGCGCGAAGCCGAAGGAAAACGCAGCTGCGCGTCGACCAGTGTGTCCAGCAGGTGAGCCTGCCACCAGTAGTTCCAGTGCCAGTGCACCCGCTGGTCCACCGCCGCCGGCCAGCGGCTGCGGCCCAGCACTGTTGCGGGCAGGCCCCACACCCGGCGCAGGTGCCGCGCGGTCACCGCGTGTTCCGCGGCCGAAACGTCCATGTCGCAATCGTGCCTTGCCCATCCACATACCGCTCGGTATGTTCGGTGGTCATGACGACCGCCCACGTCACCTGCCCGCTGTGCGAAGCCACCTGCGGTCTCGAAGTGACGCTCGACGCGAACCAGCAGGTCACGCGGGTCAAAGGTGACGAGCAGGACGTCTTCTCGCGCGGGTACATCTGCCCCAAGGGCGCGTCCCTCGGCGCGCTGCACCACGACCCCGACCGGCTGACCGCCCCGCTGCTCAAGCGTGACGGCGAGTTCGTCGAGGTCAGCTGGCAGGAGGCGTACGACGAGATCGCCCGCCGCCTCCCGCCGATCCTCGAGCAGCACGGCCGGGACGCCGTCGCCGTGTACGCGGGCAACCCCGGCGTGCACAACATCGCGCTCACGCTCTACGGCCGCGTGCTCTACAAAGCCCTGGGCACCAAGAACTTCTACAGCGCGACGTCGGTCGACCAGCTGCCGAAGCACTACTCCGCCGGCACCATGTTCGGCGACCCGCTCGCCATCCCGGTGCCCGACCTCGACCGGACGCGGCACCTGCTGATCCTCGGCGCCAACCCGCTCGTCTCGAACGGCAGCCTGATGACCGCGCCGGACATCCGCGGCCGGCTGCGCGCGATCCGCGAGCGCGGCGGCAAGATCGTCGTCGTCGACCCGCGCCGCACCCGCACCGCCGCGTTCGCCGACGAGCACCACGCCATCCGGCCCGGCACCGACGCGCTCCTGTTGTTCGCGCTGGTCAACGTCCTGTTCGCGGAGAACCGCGTCGACCCCGGCCGCCTGACCGAGCACCTCAACGGCCTCGACGACGTCCGCGCGCTGGCGGAGCCGTTCACCCCGGAGGCCGTCGCCCCGCGCACCGGCATCGGCGCCGAAGAGATCCGCCGGATGGCGCGGGAGCTGACCTCGGACAACGCCGTGGTCTACGGCCGGATCGGCACCACCACCCAGGCGTTCGGCACCATCGCGAGCTGGCTGGTCGACGTCCTCAACGTGCTCACCGGCCATCTCGACACGCCGGGCGGCGCGATGTTCCCGCTGGCCGCGTGCCAGCCCACCGGGAACCGGCGCCCCTTCGCGGTCGGACGCTGGCGCAGCCGCGTGCGCGGCCTGCCCGAGGTCGTCGGCGAACTGCCGGTCGCGACCCTCGCCGACGAGATCGAAACCCCGGGCGAAGGGCAGGTCCGCGCGCTGATCACGGTCAGCGGCAATCCCTGCCTGAGCACGCCGAACGCCGGCCGGCTGGCCGCGGCGCTGGACAACCTCGACTTCATGATCTCCGTCGACGTCTACCTCAACGAGACGTCCCGCCACGCCGACGTCATCCTGCCCGGGCCGTCGCCGCTCGAGCGCCCGCACTTCGACCTGGCCTTCTACCAGCTGTCGATCCGCAACGTCGCCAACTGGACGCCCGCCACGCTGCCGTCGGCGCTGCCGCAGGAGTGGGAGACCATGCTGCGGCTGACCGGCATCGTCGCCGGTCAGGGCCCGGAGGCCGACGTCGCGGCGCTCGACGACTTCGTCGCCGCCGACGTCGCCCGCCGCGCCGGGCTCGAAGTCACCCACGACCGGACCGGGCCCGCGCGCCTGGTCGACCTGATGCTGCGCGCGGGGCCGTACGACGTCACGCTCGCCGACCTCGAAGCCGCGCCGCACGGCGTGGACTTCGGGCCGCTGCAGCCGCGGATCCCCGAGGTGCTGTGCACCGCGTCCGGCCGGATCGAGCTGGCACCCGAGCCGGTCGTCGCCGACGTCCCCCGGTTGCGGGACGAACTCGCGAAAGCGGCGGACGACGGCCTGGTGCTGATCGGGCGGCGGCACCTGAGCTCGAACAACTCGTGGATGCACAACCTCGAACCGCTGGTCCGCGGCGGCAACCGCTGCACGGCCCAGGTGCACCCCGAAGACGCCGCCCGGCTCGGCCTCACCGACGGCGCCCTCGCGTCGGTGACGTCCCGCGCGGGCAAGCTCGAAGTCCCGGTCGAGGTCACCGACGAGGTCCGCCCGGGCGTGAAGCATCCCGCACGGCTGGGGTCACGACGTCGACGGCTCGCGGACGCGGGTGGCGCGCGCGAACCCCGGCGTCAACTCGAACCTGGTCGCCGACGAGACGCTGCTGGACGTTCCGTCCGGAACGTCGGTGTTGAACGGCATCCCGGTCGAGGTCGCACCCATCTGACCCTTGACGCCGCCGCGAGCCGTCGGGGATTCTCGACCCGGCATGTTTACGTGAACATCGGAGTTCGCATGGCTCGCCTTCGGCACTGCCTCCTCGCTCTTCTGCTCGTTCCCCTGGTCACCGTCCCGCAGAGCGCCTCGGCGGCCACCACCGCCTTCCGCGGCGTCAACTGGGCCGACGCCCGCGACAACTACGTGGACGGGTGGGTGATCCCGACCGGCCTCACCTCGGGAGACAGCTACGCGAGCGTCCGCAGCAAGGCCGACGGCATCATCGGCGGCTTCCAGCAGAAGCTGGGCGCGAACACCGTGCGGCTGCCGATCAACCCGCAGAGCGTCAACTCGGACTGGTGGGGCCGGTACAAGGGCGCGGCCGACTCGGCGCTGGCGCACGGCATGAAGGTCATCTTCGGGTACTGGGAAGCGAACAAGGACGGGTTCGTCGACGACGTGTCCGCGTGGAACACCATGTGGGACAAGGTAACCGCCGACTACGGCGGCAACGGCAGTGTCTACTTCGAACCGATGAACGAGCCGTTCGGCTACAGCCTGAACGCCTGGGTGTCGCTCTGCTCGACGTGGCTGGCCCGGCACTCGGACGTCCCGCGCGGCCGGGTGCTGATCAGCGGCACCGGCTACAACGACAACGTGACGGGTGTCGGCGCGGCGAGCGCGTTGGACGGCACGCTGCTGTCCCTGCACTTCTACGGCTTCTGGGCCTCGGACACGACCCGCTCGGCGTGGACGACGAACCTCAGCAACCGGCTCGGGTCGTACTCCGGCCGCACGGTCATCGACGAGGCCGGCGCCCCGATGACGACCGGCCTGAACTACTCGGCCGGGCACCAGGACGGCAACAACTTCACCGCGTACTTCGCCGCCACGACGGACTTGGCGCGGTCGCGGCAGCTGGGCGTCGTCTACTGGCCGGGCCTGCGCTCGGGCGACACGTACTCGATCACGCGGCAGAGCGGCAGCGGCCTGGAGACGAACAACGCGACGGGCGTGGCGCAGCTGCGCTGGGGCTGGGGCCTGTAGGTCACCAGGCGCGGCCGAGGTCGGCGTGCTGCCGGATCCAGGCGTGCATGACGATCCCGGCCGCGACCCCGGCGTTGATCGAGCGGGTCGTGCCGAACTGCGCGATCGAGACCACCAGCGACGCGGCTTCCTGTGCCCCCGCGGAAAGCCCGGGCCCTTCCTGCCCGAACAGCAGCACGCACTCGCGCGGGATCTCGGCCGTCTCGACCGGCTGCGACCCGGGCGTGTTGTCCACGGCGACGACGGCCAGACCCTGTTCGGCCGCGAAGGCGACCAGCCCGTCGACGTCGTCGTGGTGGCGCAGGTGCTGGTAGCGGTCGGTGACCATGGCGCCACGCCGGTTCCAGCGCCGTCGGCCGACGATGTGCACCTCGGCCGCGGCGAACGCGTTGGCCGTCCGGACCACGGTGCCGATGTTGTGGTCGTGCTGGAAGTTCTCGATGGCGACGTGGAACGGGTGCCGCCGGCTGTCCACATCGGACACGATGGCCTCGCGGCGCCAGTAGCGGTAGGCGTCGACGACGTTGCGGCGGTCGCCGTCCCGCAGCAGCTCGGGGTCGTAGCGCTCGTCGGCGGGCCACTCACCCGGCCACGGGCCGACGCCGACCTCTTCATGGCTGACCCACTCGGTGGGCCCGGGCACGGTGTTCACCCGGCGATTGTCGCCTAGCCCAGGTGGACCGGACGCACGTGGGTTTCCTCGTCGTGGCGGTGGCGCCAGCGGTGGTAGACGCCGACGTAGGAGTACGCGACCAGCACGATCGCGATGATCCCGATGGTCGGCAGCCAGGACTGCGGGAAGACCGTGCCGTAGAGGTAGTAGGAGTTGAACCCGCCGGGCAGGTCACCGAGGCCCTGCTGGTGGCGGAAGAAGTTCTCCAGCGCGGTAAGCGGGCACGGCACGGGCGTCACGTTGACCAGCACGCCCCACGCCGCGGCGAACATGTGGATGAAGATCAGCTTCGGCCAGCGCCAGGCGACAAAGCCCCCCAGCCCGATGAGCACCAGGGCCAGAATGTGCACCACGACGGTCACGTCGGCCAGGAACTTCGCCATCGCACCCCCTCCACCGATCCCCCGACCAGCGACTTTACTCCGCCAGCGGGGTTCGTCCGCCCCTATTGAATGCCCAGGAACGTGATGTTCAACCCTGCGGAGCAACTCGTTCACCTCGGCGGTGACGGAGGCGTTACGCCCGGTGGGAATTCCGGCGGCCGTTTCGCGGGGTACTGCGTTGGTTCCTCGTGGGGGTACTGATCGGGCGCACCGTCCGGTTTCTTCCGGTTCGGGTCGTACGGTTCGGGCGGGGGCGGCTCCTCCATGCCCCCGACGGTACGCCCTGGTCAGCGCACCCGTACCCCGGATTTCGCGGTCAGCCGAATTTCCAGCCGCACCGGGAGGTCATCGACTTCCAGGGCCTGCCGCAGCCGCGGCAGGGCGTGCTCGGCGATCCGGCGCCGGAGCCCGTCGGGCTGACTGGTGGTGACGACGAGGGTCAGGGCGGGGGTGTCACGCGACCCCGACAGCCAGGCCGACGCGGTGTGGACGCCGGGATAGGTCTCGACATCAGCCGCCACGGGCGCGGCGGCGGTCGCGGAGTTCAGGAGGGTGACGCCGGCGTCGCCGCTGGTCCGCCAGGTGGTGGGTTTCGGCCGCCGGAACGCCTGGGCGGCCAGCCAGCGCAGGCAGAGGAGGCCGAGGATGACGGCGGTCGCGATGGCGAGGTAGAAGACCCAGGTGGGCGGCGGTGCGGTGCCGGGGACGAGGGGGGTGGACGGGTCGAAGAGGCGGAGTTTCCCGAGGTTGGTGGCCACGGCGAACCCGCCGGCGGCGAGGAGGATCAGGCCGATCAGGGCGAGGAGGGAGCGGTTCAGGGCGGCCGGCCGGTTCATCGCGGGCCTCCCGGGTGGGGTTCGAACGCCTCGGCCCGGCTCGGCGAGCGGGTGGGCGCCGTAGACGCCCCGCCCGTTCGCATCGCCTCGAGGCGAGTGCGGCAAACCACCCCCGGGCCGCTTTCCATCGGCACCCGCTCGACCGACTCGACCCCACCCGTTCGCATCGCCCCGAGCCGAGCGCTGCCTGCCTCTACCTCGTTCACCGCCGACCTCCTCGTACCCGCACCCGCACCTCCGGTACCTCCGCCAACCCCACCCGGTCCAGCCTCTCCTGCACCGTCGCCCGAACCGCGGCCGCCAACCCGCTCCGGTTCGTCCTGTTGGTCCGGACCTTCACCCGGATCCTCCGGCGCCCCGACCGCACCTTGGCCCCCGCCACCCCGTCGACCGAAGCCGCCGCCGCGCGTAGGGACCTCTCCAACCCGTGGCGGGGCGTGCCCGCGTTGATTTCCGCCGGTTCCCGTGTCAACGCCAGCACCGCCGGCCGCCCGCGGAACAGGGCCGCCGCCAAGAGGGTGCACCCCGCCAGAACCGCTGCCCCGCCCCCGACGAGCACGGGCAGTTCGTTCCAGGAGGTGTCGTGCACCCGGGCCGCGACCGCGTCGTACGACAGCACCGGTCGCTCGCCGAGCAGCCGCTGCACCAGCGCCGTCGTCACCAGCGCGCAGGCCGCCAGCAGCACCAGCGCCGTCAACACCGCCGGCACGCTCCGCCTCGGGCGCCTCACCGGGCACCCCCCACGACCGTGATGTCCACGCGCTCCACGCGGAGCCCGGTCAGGTCCGCCGCCCGCTCGCGCAGGTGGGTCCGGACCCGCTCGGCCGTCGCCGCGATCGGGGCCGGGTACGCGACCGGCAACGAGATGTCCAAAGTGGTCACCAATCCGTCCACTGTGGCCTCCGCCGTCACGTCGCCGTCGATGCCGTCGACCTCGCGGGCGGCACGGGCGGCGATGCGCCGGACCGCTCGCGGGGCCACCGTCGTCACTCCGCGGTCCACCGCTACCTCCGATCGCGGGCCGCGCCCACGAGGGCGGCCACGTCCAGCTTGCCGTCGGCCCAGCGGCCGGCCAGCAGGCCGAGCCCGCCGAGCACCAGCACCGCGACGAAGGCGCCGAACCCGCCGAAAGCCACCGCGAAACCCAGTGCCAGCCCGAAAACCAGCCCGATCAGTGTCCCGCTCATGTCACTGCACCCGGTCCGAGACGGTGGTTTCCTCGTCGTCGCCCGGGATGTGGACGTCGGTGACGTTGATGTTCACCTCGACGACCTGCAGCCCGGTCATCTGCTCGATCGCCGTGATCACGTTGCGCCGCACCGATCGCGCGAGCTCCGCGATGGCGACGCCGTACTCGACGAGCACCTGCAGGTCCACCGCGGCCTGCTTCTCGCCGACCTCAACCGACACGCCCTGGCCGACACTGGCGGACGCGCCGGGGATGCGGTCGCGGATCGCGCTCAGCGCCCGTGCCGTTCCGCCGCCGAGGTCGTGCACGCCACGGACTTCGCGCGCGGCGAGCCCGGCGATCTTCTGCACCACGGTGTCGGCGATCGTCGTGGTGCCCTGCTTGGTGACGAGCGTGCTTTCCTGCTTCTCGGCCGTCACGGTCATGGCTTCCTCCTTGGATGTCCTTGTGGAGCAAGGCTTTTCGCCTTGTTCGTAGCTAAGGACCCGGAGGGCCGGCGACCGTCACTGTGACGTGGGTCTCGCGAACGCCGCCCCGTCGAGGTCGGTGACGACCAACCGCAGCCGCGCGTTCTCCCACGCCGTGCCCACGAGCACCGGGCGCACGGCTTCGGCCGCCCGGTCCAGCAGCGGCGGGATCGGCAGCCGGGTCGCGATGAGGCGGATCAGGACGACCTCGGGGCTCAGGTCCACCGCCGTGCCGTCCCCGCCCACCGACAGCGTCGAGGTCGCCGGGCGAAGGCCGGCCACCTCCGCGAGGGCACCGGCGATCCGCTCGGCGGTCTCGTTCGCGGTCACCGAACCTCCGGCTCGATGTCCATGATGGACACCGACACCTCGTCGACGACCAGCCCGGTCTGCTCGGCCACGAACCGCGTCACCGCGCGCTGCACCGCCCGGCCCACCGCGGCCGCCTGGTCGGCCGCCGCGGTGACGAGGTCGATGTGGACGGTCACCCGGCCGTCCGCGGTGCGGACCCGGACACCGTCCGCCGGCGCCGGGTCGAGGCCCTTCCACCGCTGCCGGGCCGCCCGGGTCCACGCCGTCACCAGGCCGCGCAGGCCCGGTTCTAGCCGCACGACACCCGGCGTGGTGATCGCCGCCCGCGCCGCCACGCTGGCGATCACCGGATCGGCGACGACGAAATCGACGCTCATTTCCCTGGCTCCCCGACAGTGTCGTCCGCAAAAATGTCGTCCACGACCAGGTCGAGCTTCACGAGCGTGAGTCCCACCCGGGCCGCGGCCGCCGCGGTCACCCGCTCCCGCACCTTCGCCAGCGCTTCGCCGCCCGCGGCGATCCGCAGGCTGACCGCGAGGGTCAGTTCGACTTCCACGCCGCCGGGGACGGTCCGCACCCGGCAGCGCCGCGCCCGGACGCCGTCGACGGTGTCCGCCGCGTACCGCAGCACCGCCGCCACCGCCTGCTCGCTCACCTCGACGAACCCGGGTTCCGGGGTCGGCAGCCGCACCATCGAGCCGCGCCGTACCTCCGCGCGCACGGCCGACATGATCCGGCCGAACAGGTCCGGCGACGGCGCGTCCGCCTCGACCACCAGCTCCGACGTCGCCTCGCGCAGCGCCAGCAGGCTCTCGCGCGCGGCCCGGCAGTGCGGGCAGGTCAGTTCGTGTTCGTCGGCCAGCCCGGCGCCGACCGCGTCGAGCCGCTCCCACACCTGCTCGACGTCGCGTTCGCAGGGCAGCTCGTAGTCCGTCATCGCCATGGCTTCATCACCTCCGCCAGCTGGGCCCGGGCGCGCGCGATCCGGCCGCGGACGGCCGTCGCGTTCGCGCCCACGGTTTCGCCGATCTCTTCGTAGGACCGGCCGTGCACTTCCCGCAGCAGCCAGCACGCCCGTTGCTCGGGGGTCAGCTGCGCCAGGGCCGAGTTCAGGGCGGCGAGCTGGCTGCTGACCTGCACGGCCCGCTCCGGCTGCAGGTCGGCCCGCGGCGACTCGGCGGTGTCGAGATCGACGTCGGCCTGCGGCTTGCGCGCGCGGATCGCGTTGAGACAGCGGTTCGTGGTGGCCCGGTAGAGCCAGCCGACGAAGGCGGCGTCCTCGCCGAGCTGGCCGAGCTTGCGCCAGGCGTTGAGGAACACCTCCTGCACGACGTCCTCGGCGTCCCCGCGGTTGGCGAGCATCTTCACGGCGAGCCGGAACATCGGCCCCTGGTAGCGCAGCACGAGCTGCTCGTAGGCGCGGACGTCCCCATCCCGCGCGCGGCCGACGAGGGTCACGTCGTCGAGCGGCGTAGTCGTCGTCACGGCACCTCCTCAGGAGGAGGACACCGGCGGGCGGAAATCGTCACGCACCGATTCTCGGTGACGCCGGTCACCGGGGCGAATCCAGCGATCCGCCCCGGCGGCCGTCAGTTCAGGCCGAGGTCGTCCTGGCCCAGGATGTACCGGTACGCCAGGCCTTCCTTCTCGATGGCCTCCCGCGCGCCCGTGTCGCGGTCGACGACCGTCACCACGCCGACCACGTCCGCGCCCGCTTCGCGCAGGGCTTCGACCGCCGTCAGGACGCTGCCGCCCGTTGTCGACGTGTCCTCCACCGCCAGGACTCGCTGGCCGCGGACCTCCATGCCCTCGATGCGCCGCTGCATGCCGTGCTCCTTGACCGCCTTGCGGACCACGAACGCGTCCAGCACGACGCCGTCGGAGGCCGCCGAGTGCAGCATCGCCAGCGCGACCGGGTCGGCGCCCAGCGTCAGGCCGCCCGCCGCCACGTAGTCCCAGTCCGCCGTCAGCTGGCGGAGGAGCTTGCCGATCAGCGGCGCCGCCGCGTGGTGCAGGGTCGCCCGCCGGAGGTCGATGTAGTAGTCGGCTTCCTTGCCGGACGCCAGGGTCACTTTTCCGTGCACCACGGAAAGATCGGTGACCAGCCTGGCCAGTTCGAGTTTCGCCGCTTGATCCAACCCGGGGTTCGCCACGGCCGAGAGTCTTACACACGGCCGCGTTCACTCACCGATGGATGTGGCGTCGACCGCACGCCCGCGCGTCGCCGCCCAGGCCGGGACCAGGATCGCCACCAGCGCGAGCACCACGGCGACGGCGAGCACCACCAGGTAGATCGCCACCGGGCCCGACGGCAGCAGGGACCCGGTCACCACCAGGCAGAACGGCACGATCGCGCCGGCCGCGACGAGCGTGCCCAGCAGCACCGCGATGGTCGCGATCAAGCCGCCTTCGACGCCCGCCATGCGCAGCACCTGGCCGCGGGTGAAGCCGCTCAGCCGCTGCATCCCGAACTCGCGGCGCCGCCGCGCGGTGGCCATCACCAGCGTGTTCACCACGGAGATGACCGTGTACGCGAGGATCATCCCGACGAGCAGGTAGTTGACCCAGGCGCCGACCTCGTTGCCCTTCGCGTGCGCCGCGATCAGCGTCTCCCGGTCCCCGACGAACACCGGCAGCCCGGTGGTCGCCTCGCGGAGGCGGGCGGTCAGCGTCGCCGCGTCGACGCCGGGAGCGGCGCGGACCATCAGCTGCGGCGCGAGTCCGAGCGTCGTGTGCGGGGCCAGCAGCCCGGCGGGCAGCACGAGCCGTTCGAACCCCGGACGCTGGTCCACCACGGCGGTCACCCGCACGTCCACCGGCGTGCCGTCGCCGAGCCTCAGCGACAACGTGTCGCCGACGTGGTGGCCGAGCGTGGCCGGCACCTCGACCGCGTTCCCGGTCAGCTCGCTGACGCCCAGCGCGGGCCGGCCGTCGTCGTTCTGGCCGGAGTCGAACGGCTTCTCGACGAACACCGTGCTCGTCACGTACTCCGACGCGCCGGCCACGCCCGGCACCGCGCGCACCCGGTCCAGCACCGCCGGGTCGAGCCCGCCTGGCGCGCCCACGACCGCGTCCGCGCGCAGGTCCTCGGTGAAGGCCTGGTTCGCGGCGGCTTCCTGGGTGGTCTGCAGGTAGATGTTGGCGGTCGCGATGCCGACCGCGAGCATGATCGGGGTCACCGCGCCGGCCGCCCGCACCGCGCCGACGCGGGTGTTGCGCAGCGCGACCCGGCCGTTGACGCCGGTCAGCGCCTCCACCGGCCAGCGCAGCAGCGTCGCCATCAGCTTCGTGACGCCGGGGCTGATCGCCGCGAGGCCGAACGCCCACAGCATCACCGCCGGGCCGGCCGTGCTGGCCGCCACCGGGCCGGTCATCACGGCGACCGTCACGATCGCGAGCGCTGTCCCGCCACCGAAGCACAGGATCGCGGTGATCAGCCGGATCGGCGTCAGCCAGCGCCGCTCGACGGCGGCTTCGGCGAGCGCCTCGGTGGGGCGGACCCGCGAAGCGCGTCGGCCGGCCACGAAGGAGGCGGCCACGACGGCCAGCAGCGACGCGCCCGCGGCGACCGTCGCCGGGACCCAGCCCTGCTCGAACTGCAGCACGTCGGGCACCACCTGGTGGTCGGTGAGCTGCCCGAACAGCCAGTGCCCCAGCACCGGGCCGAGCACCACCGCGACGCCGACGGCGAGCAGCCCGACGACGACCGCTTCGCCGAGCACCATCCGCCGCAGCTGGCGCGGGGTCGTGCCGACCGCGCGCAGCAGCGCGAGTTCGCGCTGGCGCTGCTGCGTCGACAGGGTCAGCGTGCCCGCCACGACGAACACCATGACCAGCGCCGACAGCCCGCCGGAGACGGCTGACAGCACGATCAGGTTCTCGCCGCTCTTGCCCGTCTCGGGGAACTCCAGGGCGCCGCGGTCGACGCCGGTCGTCACGACACCGGCGTTGCCGACCGCCGCCGACACCGCGGCGACGTCACCGCCGAAGACGCCGATGGCGTCGAAGCGGCCCGGGTGCCCGGACAGCTTGCCCGCGTCCGAAGGTGCGAAGAACACCGCGGAGCCGCGCATGGCCTGCGGCGCCTCGGCGATCCCGGAAACCCGGTACTGGCCGACCGTGCCGTGCGCGGCGACCGGCAGCGTGTCCCCGACGGCGAGGCCGAGCCCGGCGTCGACGACGACTTCGCCCGGCTTCGGCGCGTCACCCTTCAGCGTGTACGGCGTCAGCACGGCGGAGTCCCAGGCGTGGCCGAGCACGCTCGCGGCGCCGGCCCGCGCGGGGAAGCTGACCTCGCCGACCACGTTCGTGACACCCGAAACCGCGCGCAGGCGATCCGCCACCGCCGCGTCGAGCCGGACGCGCTCGGGCAGGGTCGCGGTCTCGGACTTGTGCTTGTCCTCGGGATCGAGGGTCGCCGGGTCCTCCCGCGGCAGTTCGAACGTCTGCGGCCCGCCGACGACGATCGGCGCCGCGGCCAGCCGCTGCACCGGCGTCTCGGACCGGATGCCGGTTTCCATCAGGCCACCGCACGCCGAGACGACCAGCGCGCCGAAGAACACGGCGACGAACGTCGCCAGGAAGCCGCCCTTGCGCAGGCGGAGGGTCCGCAACGCCAGCTTGATCATCACGCCGCCACCCGGCCCCATTCGCCCAGGTGGGTCATCCGCTCGGCGACGGCTTCCGCGGTCGGCCGCGCGAGCCGCCCGGCGATCCGGCCGTCGGCCAGGAACACGACCTCGTCGGCGTAGGACGCGGCGACCGGGTCGTGCGTCACCATGATCACCGTCTGGCCGCCACCCCGGACGGAGTCGCGCAGCAGGCCGAGCACTTCGGCGGCGGTCCGCGTGTCGAGGGCGCCGGTCGGCTCGTCGGCGAAGAGCACGGCGGGGTCGGTGACCAGGGCGCGGGCGATCGCGACGCGCTGCTGCTGGCCGCCGGACAGCTGCCCGGGCAGGTGCTTGCGGCGCCCGTCGAGCCCGACGTGCGCGATGATCCGTTCCACCCGCCGCTTGTCCGCGCGCTTGCCGGCCAGCTGCAGCGGCAGCACCACGTTCTGCTCGACCGTCAGCGCCGGGAGCAGGTTGAACGCCTGGAAGACGAAGCCGACGCGGTCGCGCCGCAGTTCAGTCAGGTAGGTCTCGTTCTTGCCGTCGAGGTCCTGGCCGTCGAGCACGACCCGGCCGGACGTCGGGCGGTCCAGGCCGGCCGCGCAGTGCAGGAACGTGCTCTTGCCCGACCCGGACGGGCCCATCACCGCGGTGAAGCCGCCGCGCGGGAACGCGATCGAAACCCCGTCCAGCGCGACCACGCCGTCGCCGTACTCCTTGCGCACGGCCTCCAGCCGGACCGCGTCGGCTGCCTCGTGCCACCCAGTTGTCATGGGGAAAACGCTAGAGAGCGCGCCCCCCGACCACCCTGGTGCGCACGTGCGTCTTCGGGGTGGGGACAGCCCTACTCAGGTGCGGCCCTTGCCGCCGAAACCGCCGCCGACCCGGCGCAGCACCGCGCGCGGCAGCAGGCCGCCGAGTGCGACGACGACCTTGTACTGCAGGCTCGGCACGGAGATCACCTTGCCGCGGCGCAGGTCCGCGAGCGCCTCGGTGACCACCTGTTCGACACCCAACCAGGCGATTTTCGGGCCCGGTTTCCCGATGCCGGCGCGCTCGTGGAACTCGGTCGCCGTGAAACCGGGACAGAGCGCCATCATCCGGACACCCTTGGGCAGGGACGCGGCGATGCCTTCGGTGAAGGAGGTGACCCAGTTCTTGCTCGCCGTGTACGTCGAGCCGCGGCCGCTGAAGAACCCCGCCACGCTGCTGACCTGGATGATTTCGCCGTGCCCGCGCTCGATCATGCCGGGCAGGACGGCCCGGGTGAGCCGCAGGACCGCGGTGACGTTGACGTCGAGCTGGCGCTGCAGCGCGTCCGGCGGGATGGTCCAGAAATCGCCGTTGAGCCCGAACCCGGCGTTGTTCACCAGGAGGTCGACCGGCCCGGCGGCGAGCCGCTCCTCGACCGCCGTCCGTCCGTCCACTTCGGACAAATCGGCGGGCAGCACCTCGACCGCCACGCCGTGGCGTTCCCGCAGTTCAGCGGCGTACGACTCCAGCCGCGCGACGTCACGGGCGACGAGCACCAGGTCGTACTTTTCGGCGGCAAGGGTGCGCGCGAACTGTGCGCCGATGCCCGCCGTAGCGCCGGTTATGAGAGCGGTGGTGGTCATGTGGGTGAACATACTCGCTGGTCACGGGCGGACGTGCGTTCGATTCGGCGGGGAAGTATGGTCCGCCGCATGGGTAAGCACACCAGGCGCAAAAGCGGCTATCTGCCCAAGGTCGCCGCCGGTGCGGCGCCTGTCGCGCTGCTCTTCGCGGCCCCCGCGACGGCGCTGGCGATCCCGACTCCGACCCCGGCCGAGGTGACGCTGCCGCTCGACCACCGCGTCGACAGCACCTTCGAGCGGGACGTCTCGACGTCCGGCGACGACGGCTCCTCGGTGGTGCGCGAGACCGTGACCGCGACGCGCGAGGACTTCATCGCGAAGGAAATCGCCGGCGCGGTGCTCGCCAACGACCTCGCGGCGTCCGCGACGGCCGGGCGCGAGGAGTGGCAGACGGAGACGTCGGCGGCGTCGCGGGAGACCGAGACGTTCGCCCGCACCGGCCGGCACACCCTGCGGCTCGGCCAGGTCCGCGCGGTCACCGCGAACAACCAGCGGCTCGGCCAGGGCGAAGCGCGCAACCTGTCGTTTTCGCCCCTCGGCGGCTTCACCGAGCGGCGGGCCGGCCTCGGCGAGGGCACCTCGCACGGGGTCTGGCTGGCCGACGGGGTCGACGTGCTGAGCCAGCACGCCGAGCAGGTCGACACCGGCCTGCACGGCAGCTTCGCCGGCGACCTATGGGGCGCGCTCTCGGTCCGCCGGTCGTCCGGCCAGGCCGTCGACCTCGGCCGGGTGGGCGCGGTCGGGATGACGTCGGAGCAGCACGCGGCCGGTCAGCTCGCCGGCGTCCTCGACCTGGGCCAGCAGCACGAAGCCGGCGGCCAGCTGGGGCCGGCCTGGGGCCTGGTCGCGACGGGCCAGTCGCTCGGCCCGGCCGGGCCGGCCGGCTCGATCCGCGGCGACCTGGGTGTGGACCACGTGGTCCACGCCGAAGGCGGCACGACCTCGGTGCGCGGCACGCTCGACCGGCCGGTGTCGCTCGGCGTGCTCGACCAGCCGGTGCTCGGCCGCTAGCTTTCGCTCGGCGGCGCGTCCACCGGCGGCTGCTGCACCGGCAGCCCGGCCGCCGGGGTGCCCGGAGCGGCGGGCGCGACCGGCGCACCGGCCTCGGACGGCACCGGGGCGCTCGCCTGGTGGCGGCCGGCGTCGTAGTCCTCGTCGAACGGGTCGACGATGTCCGCGATCTCGCCCAGGTCGCGCAGCAGGCGCTCGAGCCGCGACGGGCCGGCGGTCGGCGCCACGCTGGCGAGCACCCACTCGTTCTCCAGCCAGGCCACGCCGACGTCGCCGCCGAGCTGGTCCGCGGCGTCGACGAGCTCCTGGGTGATCACCACGCGGGCGCCGTCGGCGTCGTCCGCGAAGGCGTAGCGCGAGCCGATCGGGCCGAGCATTTCGGGCATGTCGGCGCGCTGGAACGGGACGCTGGAGAGCCACATCTCGATCGGGATCCGGTGCTTCTTGTTGCAGCGCACGGCGACGACGACCGCGGGGATCTGCCCCTCGGTCTCGATGTCGAAGATGAACACCGGGCGGCGGCCGTCGGAGGTGAAGGTGGAACCCGCGACGACGTTCACGGCGGCGTCCGCGCCGAAGTAGCCGATGGCGCCGTTCGACCACTGCTGCGGCAGCCGCTCGTCCTCCTCGACGAACTGCCAGCCGCGCAGCTGCGCCCAGCGCATGCGCTCGCGGTTGCGCGAGCCCTCCTTCGCCCGGTCGGCGGCGAGCAGCCCCAGCCCCGCCACCAGGGCGACGGCCGCGATGACGAACCAGATCCACGCCGGAATACCCACGACGTGCAGGGTATCGCCTGTTACGCCGGAGGGATGATCGCCGGTCCCCGTGTCGCCGGGCCCATTCGGAGCATTTTCCGGCAGCCGGCGGGTCGACAAATCGCCACGAACCACTGTGGACAGCCGTCGTGAGGGGCAAGGCGGGTCAGCACCCGCCTTGCCCCTCACGAGCGGTCAGACCCGGGTGACGGTCAGCGAGTCACCGGCTTCGAGCTCCGGGCTGTCGACGCGCACGGTGTCGCCGTCCCGGACCTCGCCCGACAGCAGCTCCTTCGCCAGCTTGTCGCCGATCGCCGACTGGACCAGCCGCCGCAGCGGGCGGGCGCCGTAGATCGGGTCGAAGCCGTTGAGGGCGAGCCACTCGCGGGCCCCGTCGGTGACGTCCAGGTTCAGCCGCCGCTGGGCCAGCCGCTTGGCCAGCCGGGCGACCTGGATGTCCACAATGGACGTCAGCTGCTCGGTGCCGAGCGAGTGGAACACGACGATGTCGTCGAGCCGGTTGAGGAACTCCGGCTTGAACTGCCGCTGCACCACGTCCAGGACCGCGTCCCGCCGCTGCCGCTCGTCGAGCCCCGGGTCGGCGATGGCCTGCGAGCCGAGGTTCGACGTCAGGATCAGGATGGTGTTGCGGAAGTCCACCGTCCGGCCCTGGCCGTCGGTCAGCCGCCCGTCGTCGAGGACCTGCAGGAGCACGTCGAAGACGTCCGGGTGGGCCTTCTCGACCTCGTCGAGCAGCACCACCGAGTACGGCCGGCGCCGGACGGCCTCGGTCAGCTGGCCGCCCTGGTCGTAGCCGACGTACCCGGGCGGGGCACCGACCAGGCGCGCCACCGAGTGCTTCTCGGCGTACTCGCTCATGTCGATGCGCTGCATCGCGCGCTCGTCGTCGAACAGGAACTCCGCCAGCGCCTTGGCCAGCTCGGTCTTGCCGACGCCGGTCGGGCCGAGGAACAGGAACGAACCGGTCGGCCGGTCGGGGTCGGCGACGCCGGCCCGGCTGCGGCGCACCGCGTCCGAGACGACCTGCACGGCCTCGGCCTGCCCGATGACGCGCCGGCCGAGCTCGTCCTCCATCCGGAGCAGCTTGCCGGTCTCGCCTTCCAGCAGCCGGCCCGCCGGGATGCCGGTCCACGCGCTGACCACGTCCGCGACGTCGTCCGCGCCGACCTCTTCCTTGAGCATGACGTTCTGCTGGCTGGCCTCGCTCGCCGCGGTGGCCGCTTCGAACTCCTTCTCCAGCGCCGGGATCCGGCCGTAGCGCAGCTCGGCGGCCTTGCCGAGGTCACCGTCGCGCTCGGCGCGCTCGGACTCGCCGCGCAGCTGCTCGAGCTGCTCCTTGAGCTCGCGGACGCGCTCGATCGAGCCCTTCTCGTTCTGCCAGCGCGCGGTGAGCGCGGTCAGCGTCTCGCGCTTCTCGGCCAGCTCGGCGCGCAGGTTGTTGAGCCGCTCCTTCGAGGCGGCGTCGCTCTCCTTGGCCAGCGCCATCTCTTCGATCTCCAGCCGGCGCACGGCCCGCTCGACCTCGTCGATCTCCACCGGCCGCGAGTCGATCTCCATGCGCAGCTTGGACGCGGCCTCGTCGACCAGGTCGATGGCCTTGTCCGGCAGGAAGCGCGCGGTGATGTAGCGGTCCGACAGCGTGGCCGCGGCGACCAGCGCGGCGTCCGTGATCCGGACACCGTGGTGCACCTCGTAGCGCTCCTTCAGCCCGCGCAGGATCGCGATGGTGTCCTCCGGCGACGGCTCGCCGACGAGCACCTGCTGGAACCGCCGCTCCAGGGCGGCGTCCTTCTCGATGTGCTGGCGGTACTCGTCGAGCGTGGTCGCGCCGACCATCCGCAGCTCGCCGCGGGCGAGCATCGGCTTGATCATGTTGCCCGCGTCCATCGCGCCCTCGCCGGTCGCACCGGCGCCGACGATGGTGTGCAGCTCGTCGATGAAGGTGATGACCTGGCCCGCGGAGTCGGTGATCTCCTTGAGCACGGCCTTCAGCCGCTCCTCGAACTCGCCGCGGAACTTCGCGCCGGCCACCATCGACCCGAGGTCGAGGGCGACGACGCGCTTGCCGCGCAGCGACTCGGGTACGTCCCCGGCGACGATGCGCTGGGCCAGGCCCTCGACGATGGCCGTCTTGCCGACGCCCGGCTCGCCGATCAGCACCGGGTTGTTCTTCGTGCGCCGCGACAGCACCTGCACGACGCGGCGGATCTCGGTGTCGCGGCCGATGACCGGGTCGAGCTCGCCGCCGCGGGCGCGCTCGGTCAGGTCGACGCCGTACTTCTCCAGCGCCTTGAACGTGCTCTCCGGGTCCTCGCTGGTGATCCGGGCCGAGCCGCGGACCTTGACGAACGCCTCCTGCAGCGCGTCCGGCGTGGCGCCGTGGCGCTTGAGCAGGTCGGCGACCTGCCCGCCTTCGGTGGCCAGCCCGACGAGCAGGTGCTCGGTCGAGACGTACTCGTCGCCCAGCTCGGTGGCCAGCTTCTGGGCGCGCGTCAGCGACTTCACCGCGAACGTGTCGAACTGCGGGCTCGACACGGTCGCGCCGGTCGCGGACGGCAGCGCCGCGATGAGCGGCTCGAGCTCCTTGTGCACCACCCCCGGGTCGGCCCCGACCGCGGTCAGCAGCGGTGCGGTCAGCCCCTCACCCTGGGCCAGCAGGGCGCCCAGCAGGTGGGCGGCCGACACGTGCGGGTTGCCGGCCATGGTGGCCGCCTGCGCCGCGGACGAGATCGCCTGCTGGGTCTTCGTGGTCGGGTTGAAAGCGTCCATCCCTCACCTCATGCTCGGTACTTCGAAAGTCCAGGTGGCAGGCCCTGACCGTGGCCTGACACTATCCCTAACGCAGGAAAACTTGAGTCTGTTCCGCTCAACTTCGTCCGGGGGCCACCGCACTCGCCGGCAGCCGCGAGCCGAGCATCCCCAGTCCGGCCACGGCCACGCCCGCACACACCCCCACCAGCACCCAGGGTAACCAGTCGGCGACCGAGAACAGCGAGACCACCGCGGGCGCCAGCACCTGGGCCACGGTGAACGCGTACTGGTACGCAGCGAGATAACGACCGCGGGCGACCGGTGGTGCCGCGGCTTCGGCGAGAGCCCCCGATCGGGGCCCGAAGACCAGGTCGCCGGCGGCGAACACCAGCGTCGAGGCCAGCAGGTAGGCCACCTGCCAGCCGTCGGGCACCAGCAGGACGCCCAGGCTGACCAGGCACCACACGGAGAACAGCGCCGAACCGGCCCGCATCGCCGCGATCCGCGTCAGCCGGGCGGTGAGCCTCAGCGCGAGCGTGCCGCCGACGCTGGTCACCACGGTGAGCAGGGCGAGGATCGCGCCCGGCAGCCAGGCCGGGCCGTGCAGCCGGTCGAGCACGAACACCGGCGTGCCGATCAGGAAGAAGTCCAGCGACAGCCCGAAGAGCCCGCTGAACAGGATCAACGCCAGGTAGGGCCGGTCGCGCAGCACCCGCACCGAGCGTTCGCGTTCCTGCCGGTGCGGCCGCGCGAGCCGGACGAAGAAGACGAGGATCGACGCGGCCGCGAAGAACGTCAGCGCGTCCACGGCGAGCGCAATGCCGTAACCCGTGTCCCCGAGCCACGTCAGCAGCAGACCCGCCGTCAGCCCGCCGAGGCCGAAGGAGCCGGCCCGCACCATCCCCACCTCGGCGAACGGCCGATCCTTCGGGACGTCGCCGGCGACGTCCGCGATGAGCACGAACAGGGAGCTGTAGAACAGCTGCTGCCCGGCGGACAGCAGGACGGCGGCCGCCATCACCGGGGCCGCGCCGTCGGCGAGCAGGTACGCGCCCACACCGGCGGCCTGCAGCAGCTGGGCGACGACGACCACCGCCCGGGGCCCGACGCGGTCCACGAGCCGTCCGGCGAGCGGCGGGATGACAAGCCCCCCGACGGCACCGAGGGTGACCGCGGTGCCGGCCACGGCCAGCGGCAGCCCGACCACCTGCGTCACGTAGACCAGCGCCAACGGGAGGAACAACCCTGAACCGAAGTTGTCGATCCCCAGCGCGCACAGCAGTGCGACCCGGTCACGCGTCACCCACCGACGTTAACCCTGCGGAATGCCGCTAAGTCAGGACCGAACGGACAGTTTCCGGCGAGCAAAAAGCCACTTCGGGTGGGCCTCTTCGCGCCCGTGTCACTTGTTCGTGTCAGCCAGGCAGGCGGCGCTGCCGAGCGCACGCCGGAGATCGGCGTTCATCTCCGCGAGCCGCCCGGTGAGGTCGGTGACGCGCTCGTCGTCCCAGCCGCCGAGCGCCTTCTCCATGAACTCCAGGTAGTTGACCCGCCAGCGGGCGAGCTCGGCCCGCCCCTTCTCGGACACGCTGACCAGGGACGCCCGGCCGTCCTCGGGCGCGGGACGGCGGTCGACCAGCCCGGCCGCGGAGAGCTGGGTGATCTGCCTGCTCACGACCGAAAGGTCGACGAACCGGCGTTTCGCCAGCTCGGAGGGGCGGGCCTCGCCGTTCTTGGCCAGGTCCGACAGCAGCATCGCGGCCGCGGGGTGCAGGCCGGGTTCGCTCTGCCAGGCTTGCATGATCCAGGCGTGCTGGAGCTGGGAAGCGGTCTTCAGCTCCCGCATGAGCTCGACCCGGACGTCGTCGTCGGTGTCGTCGAAGCCCATCGGAACCTCCCTTAGTTGTGCAATACAAGTTTATTGCCCGACACTTGCTCGGGACAACCATTTTTCCGGTGAGGTCGCCCACGCCTGACCGGGGGCAATACACCCGGTCGGAGCAACAATGCGGGCAAAAGGCCGCCCGGCCGCTACCCTGCGGACGGGCGGTGCGTGCAGCGCCTTCCGGTGACGTTGAGTGACGAGGTGGCAGCAGTGGCGAAGGACCCAGGAGGCGGTCCCCGACCCGTGAACAACCGCACATGACAGCCGACTCCGTCAGCCCGCTCCCGAGGTCTTCGGCTCCGCGCGAGGCCCCCGCGGCGGTCGCCGCGATGGTCCGGCTGATCCGGGACAGCTGGGCGAAGTCGGAGCCGTACATCGCGGACATCTCGCAGTTCTTCTACGGGATGCTGTTCACCCTCGCCCCGACCACCCGCGACTTCTTCCCGATCAACATGGAGATCCAGCGCGGCCGGCTGGTGCGCGCGCTGGTGCACATCGTGCAGATGGTCGACCGGCCCGACGACCTCGCGCCGTTCCTGCGCCAGCTGGGCCGCGACCACCGCAAGTTCGGCGTGGTGCCGCGGCACTACGAAGCGGTCGGCACCGCGCTGCTGGCGTCGCTGAAGAACCACCTCGGCCGGGAGTGGACGCCCGAGGTCGAACGGGCCTGGGCCGAGGCGTTCACCATCGCCGCGCGGGCCATGCAGGACGCCGCCGCGGCGGACACGAACCCGCCGTCGTGGTCGGCCACCGTGGTCGAGCACCGGCGGCTGACCTGGGACCTCGCCCTGGTGCGGCTGGTGCCGGACCAGCCCGTGCCCTACCACCCGGGCCAGTACGTGAGCGTCGAAGTGCCGCAGCGGCCGCGGCTGTGGCGGTACCTCTCGCCGGCGAACGCGCCGCGCGAGGACGGCGGCATCGAGTTCCACGTCCGCGCGATCGACGGCGGCTGGGTGTCCCGCGCCATCGTCAGCCACACGCAGCCCGGGGACGTCTGGCGACTCGGCCCGCCGCTGGGCCGGCTGACGGTCGCCCGGGAGTCGTCGCGGGGCGTCCTGATGGTCGCCGGCGGCACGGGCGTCGCGCCGCTGCGGGCGATCCTCGACCACCTCGCACTGTGGGGCGAGAACCCGAGAACGCACCTGTTCTACGGCGGGCCGGCGCGTGAGGACCTCTACGACCTCGAAGAGCTGCGCGCGCTCGCGGCCACCAACCCGTGGCTGAGCGTCACGCCGGTGGTGGAGCGCGGCGGCGACGTCCCGGGGTTCGAGCAGGGCACGCTGGCCGAGGCCGTCACGCGGTACGGCTCCTGGCCCGGCCACGACATCTTCGTTTCCGGCTCGCCGGCGATGATCCGCGCGACGGTGTCGCGGATGCTGGTCGCGGGCAGCGCGCTGGACCAGATCCAGTACGACCCGTTCACGATCGACTAGCGCGCCGCGCACGGGTCGCCGCGGCTCGCAATTTCGTTACGCCCCGGGAATCAGCAACGGGTAACGGATTTATCTGACGGCGTGATCATTTTTACGCTATGCCAGGCGGGGTTGACGGCGCGTGGCCGAATTGCTCCGTTCGAGCGGGAACGCGCGTAATCACGCGCATCTGCACGGGAATTCGCCTACAGTCGGGAACCCTCGGGGGCGGCACCGCACAGCGACGCCGGGTGCACGGCGTGAAAAAAGCCTTTGCAGGACTGGAGATTACCGTTCCCGATGAGTGCTGAATCCGTGAAGATCTCCGCCATGCCCGAGCCCCCCCCGTTTCGGCTGCGGAAGGTCGTGAACTGGCCCGGTTGATTCGTGAAAGCTTTGCGGAGATCGAACCGAAAGCCGACGAACTGGCGCAGTACTTCTACGGCGCGTTGTTCGTGGTCGCGCCCGACTGCCGCGAGCTGTTCCCGGTCACCATGACGACCCAGCGCAGCCGCCTGCTGCGCGCGCTCGTGTACGTGGTGCAGATGGTCGACCGGCCCGACGAGCTGGTCACCTTCCTCGGCCAGCTGGGCCGCGACCACCGGAAGTTCGCCGTCGTCTCGCGCCACTACGACGCCGTCGGCGTCGCGCTGATCGCCGCGCTGAAACGGTTCCTCAAGGAAAAATGGACCCCCGAAGTCGAATCCGCGTGGACCGCGGCCTACGGGCTCATCGCCAAGACGATGCGAGAAGCCGCCCAGGCGGAGACCGGGCCGGCCGCGTGGTCGGCGACCGTGCTGGAGCACCGGAAGCTCGCCCGCGACGTCGCGCTGGTGAAGGTGCGCACCGAGGGCCTGCTGCCGTACCGCTCGGGCGGGTACGTCAGCGTGGAAGTGCCGCAGCGGCCGCGGTTCTGGCGGTACCTGTCCCCGGCGAACGCACCCCGCGGCGACGGCCAGCTCACCTTCCACGTGCGCGCGGTGCCCGGCGGCTGGGTCAGCGGCAGCATCGTCAACCACACCCGGCCCGGCGACGTCTGGCGCCTCGGGCCGTCGATGGGCGTGCTGAACGTGCGCCCGACCACCACCAAGCGGCGGCTGCTGATGATCGGCGGCGGCACCGGCATCACGCCCCTGCTGGCGATCCTCGACGACCTTTCGCGCTGGAAGCGCAACCCGCCCGTGCACCTGTTCTTCGGCGGCAAGCGGCCGGAAGACCTGTACGCGCTGGACGAGCTCCGCCGGCTGGCGGCGACGTCGAAGTGGCTGACGGTCACCCCGGTCACCGAGGAGGGCGCGCTGGCCGGCGGCGACCGCGGCACGCTCGCCCACGCCGTGACCCAGCGCGGCTCGTGGCGCCACCACGACGTCCTCGTTTCCGGTTCGCCGCCGATGATCCAGGCAACCGTCGCGAAGCTGCTGGCCAAGGGGATCGAGCTGGAACGAATATCGTACGACCCGTTCACGCTGGACTGAGGTTTGTCCGGAATGCGCTGAGGAACTCTCAGCGGCCCGCGCCGGACCGGGGGATTCTCGCTATCTTCACCGATATGGAGATGACTATTCCGGTTTCGGACGGCACCATCGGCGGCTACCTGGCGGAACCCTCCGGCGCGGGACCGCACCCGGGCGTGGTGCTGATCCACGACGTGTTCGGGCTGAGCCAGGACACGAAGAACATCACCGACCGCTTCGCCCGCGAGGGATATCTCGCCCTCAGCCCGGACCTGTATTCGCGCGGGGGTATGCGCCGCTGCGTGCGCCGGGTGTTTTCGGACATGTTCGCCAACCAGGGCCGGGCGTTCGACGACATCGAGGCGTCCCGCGCCCTGCTGGCCGGCCGGGCGGACTGCTCGGGCCGGGTCGGCATTGCGGGCTTCTGCATGGGCGGCGGCTTCGCGCTCGTCGCGGCGTCGCGCGGCTTCGAGGCGTCCGCGCCCTACTACGGGCAGCTGCCGAAGAACCTGTCCGTCCTGGACGACGCCTGCCCGGTCGTCGCCAGCTTCGGCAAGAAGGACTTCGGCCTGCGCGGCGCCGCGGCCAAGCTGGAGACGGCCCTCACCCAGCGTGGCGTCCCGCACGACGTCAAGGAGTACCCGGACGCGAGCCACGGGTTCGCCAACAAGATCGACACCGCGGCGCCGGTGAACCTGCTGCTCAAGGTGGTCGGGTTCACCTACCACCACGAATCGGCGGAGGACGCTTGGCGCCGAGTGACGTCTTTCTTCGGCGAACACCTGCAGCAGCCGGCCCGACCTTCGCACTGAGCCGGACGGAGCAGCGAATTCGTCGAACGGCGGTAGTTCGTTGACCGTTGTGGCCGAATCGCCTTATGGTCTAGACCACATCTTCCCCGGATGTGCTCGTTCGTCCTTCCTCCGGAACGACGCAGTTCCCCTTCGAGGAGCCGAAATGACCCTGAAACGAAAGCTCTTCGCGGCCGCGGCCGGTGCACTCCTCGCACCGGTGCTGGTCGTCGTCCTCCCCGCCACCGGCGCGAGTGCCCACGGCTACGTGTCGGATCCGCCCAGCCGGCAGGCCAACTGCGCGGCCGGGAAGGTCCCCAACTGCGGCGAGATCGTCTACGAACCGCAGAGCGTCGAAGGCCCGAAGGGGCTGCGCAGCTGCAACGGCGGGCTGTCCCAGTTCGCCGAGCTGACCGACGAGTCGAAGCCGTGGCCCGCGAAGTCGGTGGGCACCACGGTGACGTTCAACTGGGTCTTCACCGCACGGCACTCGACGTCCAGCTACGAGTACTACGTCGGCAACACCCGCGTCGCGCTGTTCAACGGCAACAACCAGCAGCCGCCGTCGACGCTGTCGCACACGGTGAACCTGGCCGGCTACTCGGGCCGGATCAAGGTGCTGGCCATCTGGAACATCTCGGACACGGCCAACGCGTTCTACAGCTGCATCGACCTGCAGGTCGGCGGGGGTGGCGGCACCACCACGCCGCCGACCACCACACCGCCGACCACGACGACGCCGCCCACCACGACGACCACCCGGCCGCCCACCACGACGACCACCCCGCCCTCCAGCGGAACGTGGTCGGCGGGCACGGCGTACAAGGCGGGCGACGTCGTGACGTACAACGGCGCGAGCTACCGCTGCCTCCAGCCGCACACGGCGATCGCGGGCTGGGAGCCGCCGAACACCCCGGCGCTGTGGCAGCGCCAGTGAGGTTGGTCCTGGCCGTCGTCGCGCTGCTGCTGACCGGATGCGGCAGCGGCGCGACGGCGGCCGCCCCGCAGTACAACGCCGCCGACGTGATGTTCCTGCAGATGCTGATCCCCCAGAACGAGCAGGGCGTCGAGCTCGTCCGCCTGGCTTCGGCCCGCCCGGTTCCGGCGGAGCTCAAGGAGCTGGCGAAGGCGATCGAGGTGACGCAGCAGACCGAGGTCGCGGACATGCGGCGCTGGCTCCACGAGTGGAACCAGCCGGAGACGATGGACACGAACCCCCAGGCCCACGCGGGCCACGGGGGCATGAAGATGACGTCCCCGGACCTGGTGGGCGCGCTCCGGGCGGCGTCGGACACCGAGTTCACCCGCCGGTTCCTGGACGTCCTGACGGGCCAGCAGCAGGGCGCGGTCGAGCTGGCCCAGACGGAGAACGGGACGGCCGGCGGCGTCAACGCCCAGGCCCGCGACCTGGCCCGGCGGGTGATCGAGTCCCGGACGGCCGAGGTCAAGCAGCTGCTGAACGTCAAGACGTGACCCGCGGCGGTGAGCAGCCGGGAGGGACTGCTCACGCACGAGGGCAGTGACCCGCGGCGGTGAGCAGCCGGGAGGGACTGCTCACGCACGAGGGCCTCCCCGGTCGCCCGGGGAGGCCCTCGTCGCACGGTCGTCGTCAGCGGCGCTTGGGCCGCCAGACCACCAGCGCCGTCTGCTGGTTGAGCGGCACCAGGTCCCGGCGGTAGGACGCGTGCGCCGCCGCTGTCGCCTGCTCCGCGGCCACGTACGCCGCGGTCAGTTCCTCGGTCAGCTCGGTGATCCGGGCCCTTAGCGCGTCGACCTGGTTCTCCAGCTCGATGATGCGCTTGATGCCCGCCAGGTTGACGCCGTCTTCCTGCGACAGCCGCTGGACCTCGCGCAGCAGCGCGATGTCCCGCATCGAGTAGCGCCGCCCGCCGCCCGGGGTGCGGCCCGGGGAGACCAGGCCCTGCCGGTCGTACGTGCGCAACGTCTGCGCGTGCATCCCGGCGAGCTGGGCCGCCACCGAGATGACGAACACCGGGGTCTCCTCGTCCCCTTCCTGGGGAATCCCGCCGAACACCACACTCACCTACCTTGCAGCAGCTCGGTGATCTCGGGCCGGGGGTCGTGCCCGGCCATCGCCTCGGCGTACGCCTGCAGTGCGTCGCGCGCCTTGTCGTCCAGTTTGGCGGGAATCGCCGCCTGGAGGGTGACGAGCAGGTCACCTTGCGAACCGTCGCGCTTGGCGATGCCCTTGCCGCGCACGCGCAGCACCCGTCCGCTCGCCGTGCCCGGCGGCACCTTGAGCGAGACCTTGGCCTCCAGCGTCGGCACCGTGATCGTGGTGCCGAGCGTCAGCTCGGTGAAGTCCACCGGCACGGTGATCGTCAGGTCGAGCCCCTTGCGCCCGAACAGCGCGTGCGGGGCCACGTGCACCCGGACGTACAGGTCGCCGGCCTGCGCCCCGCCCCGGCCCGGCTCGCCCTGGCCGGCCAGCCGGATGCGCTGGTCGTCGTCGACGCCCGGCGGGATCCGGACGGTCAGCGTGCGGGTCCGCGTGCTGATGCCTTCGCCGCCGCACTCGGGGCACGGGTCGTCGATGATCGTCCCGCGGCCGCGGCAGTCGCGGCACGGCTCCGAGAACGCGAACGCGCCCTGGCTGCGGCTGACCAGCCCCGACCCGGAACAGGTCGGGCAGGTCCGCGGCGACGTGCCCGGCCGCGCACCGTTGCCGCTGCACGTCGCACAGGTCGCCGGGCTCGACAGCCGCAGCGGCAGGGTCGCGCCCTTGACCGCCTCGGTGAAGTCGATCCGGACGTCCGTCTCGACGTCGGCCCCGCGCTGCGGCCGGTTCGCCGTCGCGCCCGTCGCCGTCCGCCCGCGGCCGAACAGCCCGCCGAGGATGTCGCCGAGCCCGCCGAAACCGCCCTGCTGACCGGCGCCGGCCTGGCCGAAGATGTCGCCCATGTCGAAGCTGCCGGTGCCGGTTCCGCCGCCGGGGAAGTTGAACCCGCCGGCGCCGCCGAACAGGCGCCGCGCCTCGTCGTACTCCTTGCGCTTGCTCGCGTCGGAGAGCACGCCGTACGCCTCGGAGACCGCCTTGAACTTCTGCTCCGCCTGCGCGTTGCCGGCGTTCGCGTCCGGGTGGTTCTCCTTGGCCAGCTTCCGGTAGGCCTTCTTGATTTCGTCCGCGGTGGCGTCGGAGGAGACGCCCAGTTCACGGTAGAAGTCCTTGCCGATCCATTCCCGTGCACTCATCGGGCGTCTCCTCCTTCCACTTGGTTCCTCTTACTGCTGCTGCTCATCGACTCCGCCGCCGAGTGGCAGCTCGCCACCCACGGACGGGTCCCCCGGGGTCGCGCCGGGCTCGTGGTCGGTCACGCCGACCAGCGCCGCCCGCAGTACGCGGTCCCCGAACCGGTACCCGCGGCGCATGACCACGGTGACCGTCGGGCCCGCCACGTCCGGCGAGGTGTTGTGCTGCACGGCCTCGTGCACGCTCGGGTCGAAGGGCTCGCCCTCGGCGCCGAACGACTCGAGGCCCGCGCGCTGCAGGCCGCTGATCAGCTTGTCGCCGACGGCCTTGAACGCGCCGGTGAGGTCACCGTGCTGCTCGGCCCGCTCGAGGTCGTCGAGCAGCGGCAGCAGGTCGTTCACCACGGTCGCCTTCGCGCCGATGACGACCGCCTCGCGGTCACGCTCGACCCGCTTGCGGTAGTTGGCGTACTCGGCCTGCAGGCGCTGGAGGTCGGCGGTGCGCTCGGCCAGCTCCTTCTCCACGTCGGAGACGACCGACACCGCGTCGTCCATGATCGTGTCGCCGAGCGAGGGGCCCGCGTGCTCCACGGGCGCCTCCTCCGGCTCCGGCGCGGCGTGGGCCGGACCGGGCGGGCGGACCTGCCCGGTCTGGGGGTCCACCCGACGTCGGTCCCGCACGACCACCGGCTCCTCGGGGCCGCGGCCCTGGTTCTCGGATTCGTCGTAGCTGTGGGTCACTTCTTTTCGTCCTCTTCGACGATCTCGGCGTCCACCACGTCATCGGCCTTGGCCTGGCCGCCGGCCGCACCGGCGTCCCCGGCCGCACCCGCACCCGCGCCACCGGCCGCACCGGCCGCCGCGTCGGCGTTCGCGTTGGCGTACAGGGCGGTGCCCAGCTCCTGAGAAGCGGCGTTCAGCTTCTCGATCGACTCACGGATCTTGGTCGAGTCGGTGCCCTTGAGCGCCTCGTTCGACTCGTCGATCGCGGACTTGACCTTGGCCTTGAGGTCCTCGGGCAGCTTGTCGTCGTTGTCCTTGAGGAACTTCTCGGTCTGGTAGACCAGCGTCTCCGCCTGGTTGCGGGTCTCGGCCTCTTCGCGCCGGGTCTTGTCCTCCTCAGCGTGCGCCTCGGCGTCCTTGACCATGCGCTCGATGTCGTCCTTCGGCAGCGCGGAGCCACCGGTGATCGTCATCGACTGTTCCTTGTTCGTGCCCAGGTCCTTCGCGGTCACGTGCACGATGCCGTTGGCGTCGATGTCGAAGGTGACCTCGATCTGCGGCACGCCGCGCGGCGCCGGCGGGAGACCGGTCAGCTCGAACATGCCGAGCTTCTTGTTGTGCGCGGCGATCTCGCGCTCACCCTGGAACACCTGGATCTGCACCGACGGCTGGTTGTCGTCCGCGGTGGAGAAGATCTCCGAGCGCTTGGTCGGGATCGTGGTGTTGCGCTCGATGAGCTTGGTGAAGACGCCACCCTTGGTCTCGATGCCGAGCGACAGCGGCGTGACGTCCAGCAGCAGGACGTCCTTGACCTCGCCCTTGAGGACACCGGCCTGCAGCGCCGCGCCGACCGCGACGACCTCGTCCGGGTTCACGCCCTTGTTCGGCTCGCGGCCGCCGGTCAGCTCCTTGACCAGGTCCGACACGGCCGGCATGCGGGTGGAACCACCGACGAGCACGACGTGGTCGATGTCGCCGACGGCGATGCCCGCGTCCCGGATGACGTTGTTGAACGGGTTCCGGGTGCGCTCGAGCAGGTCCGCGGTGATCTTCTGGAACTCGGCGCGCGAGAGCGTCTCGTCGAGGAACAGCGGGTTCTTGTCCGCGTCCACGGTGATGTACGGCAGGTTGATGCTGGCCGAGTTCGAGCTGGACAGCTCGATCTTCGCCTTCTCCGCCGCCTCGCGGATGCGCTGCAGCGCCATCTTGTCCTTGGTCAGGTCGATGCCGTTCGTGGCCTTGAACTTGTCGACCAGCCACTTGACGATGCGCTCGTCCCAGTCGTCACCACCGAGGTGGTTGTCACCGGAGGTCGCGCGGACCTCGACGACGCCCTCGCCGATTTCCAGCAGCGAGACGTCGAAGGTGCCACCACCGAGGTCGAAGACCAGGATGGTCTGCTCTTTTTCGCCCTTGTCCAGGCCGTACGCCAGCGCGGCGGCGGTCGGCTCGTTGACGATGCGGAGCACGTTCAGGCCGGCGATCTGCCCGGCCTCCTTGGTGGCCTGCCGCTGGGCGTCCTCGAAGTAGGCGGGGACGGTGATGACGGCGTCGGTGATCGTCTCGCCCAGGTACGCCTCGGCGTCGCGCTTCAGCTTCATCAGCACGCGGGCGCTGATTTCCTGGGAGGTGTAGTTCTTCCCGTCGATCTCGGTCTTCCAGTCGGTGCCGATGTGCCGCTTCACGGACCGGATGGTCCGGTCGACGTTCGTCACGGCCTGGTTCTTCGCCGGCTGACCGGTCAGCACTTCACCGTTCTTGGCGAAGGCGACGATCGAAGGGGTGGTCCGGGAGCCTTCCGAGTTGGCGATGACCGTCGGCTCGCCGCCCTCAAGGACGGCGACGACCGAGTTGGTCGTGCCGAGGTCGATGCCGACCGCTCGCGCCATGGTGCTTCCTCCTGTGTACGGCTGCTATGTTCGTGACCTGCAGGTTCGTTCTCGCCTTGAGCGAGCCCCTGGCAAGTTTTATCGGGCCTTCGCACACCTCGTCAAGCCGGACTTGAGTCGACTGCGCTCAACCTCTGTACCCAGCCTAACGAGGCGGTCGGGCTTCTTGTTCCCGGGCCGGGCGGCCGAGAAGGGTCCGAGTCGGTGTGACGCCCCTCACCCGGGGGTTCGGTCGTGGGCGACCCGGCCGCGACCAGGGGCGCAGGCGCCGCGGGCACGCTGCTTGGCCGGGATCGGCAGCCGCCGCGGGCACGCCGCTTGGCCGGGATCTACAGCCGCCGCGGGCACGCCGCCCCGGCCGCGATCGGCAGCCGCCGCCGGCACACCGCCCGACCACGATCGGCCGCCGCCGCGGACCGTGGCGCCAGTGCCGCCCCGAGCCCACTCGCGCCCGCCCCCTGCCC
>NZ_PPHG01000083.1 GCF_002904295.1 Amycolatopsis sp. CA-128772 | reverse complement strand
GTCCCGCCTACCTACTCACCGGCACACCGCCTAACAGCGACCACCGACAAATCAGGAGCGGCGGCCGGTCCAGGAGGCGAGGGAGAAGTCCGAGTTTCCTTGCTGCACAACCACTTCTGCCGGGGTACCGACCCAGGAAGTCACTCGATAGTGGGAATCCGCGGAGACCGGCACCCCCTGCGCCGGCGTCTCCGCGGCCTCCCCGCGCGCGAAGCCCACGACGCCGAACGTCGCGATCGCCCCCAGCAGCGCGGCCACCAGCACGCGCCGTTCGATCCTGCCCATCGGAAATGCCCCCGTAGTAAGAAAAAAGGTCAGGCCGCGCGGACCGTGACGTTGCCGCTTTCGGTCGTCAGGTCCAGCACGTGCTGGGCGGTCCCGTCGTTCCGCACGCCGATTTCGCGGTGCCCGCTGTCGCTGCCGCCCTCGACGCGGTACGACCCGCCCGGCACGGTCAGGTCGATGCCGCCGCTCTCGGCGTGCACCTTCACGTCGTTCGCCCGAACCAGCGTGAATTCGACACTGCCGCTGGCGGACGTCACGTCGACCGGGCCGTTCACCTCGCTGCCGGTGATGCTGCCGGACTGGCTCTGCAGCCGGACCGGCCCGACGTTCTCCAGGTCGATCGAACCGCTGTCCATCCGCAGCTTCACCGCGCCGGCCACGTCCTCGACCTTCGCGTGCCCGGAATCGACGTGAACGTCCACACTGGACATCCCCGCGACGTCCAGCCCGCCCGAGTCGATGTCCCCCGTCACCGGCACCCCCGCGGGGACGACGACCTCGAAGTCGACCGTGCAGTTCAGGCCACAGTCGCCGAGCACCAGCTGGTCACCGTCGACGCGGTAGAAGGGGCCCGACGGCTTGCTCCGCCAGTTGTAGCTGATCTCCTGGTGCACCGTCGTCGCCCCCGAGCCGGCGCGAACCTTCACCGACCCCGAATCGGCTTCCAGCTTCACGCTGCGGATGGTCTGCGAAACGGTCCCGGTGTCCCCGAAATCCGAACCCCAGCCCCAGCCGAACGCGGTGGCCAGGCCGACGCCGATCAGGACGATGCCTCCCAGAGCCAGAAGCGGGCGCGCCATGCTCGTTGGTCCCCTCAGTGTTGTTTCCTCTGCGTAAGAAGACGTTATGACGGGGTGCGCGGGCCGTACATGGGGGTAACCCCCCGAAAGACCCTGAGATCCCTCCCTGAGACGCGCGGGAGGTGCCCGGGGCCTAGCCTGGCGAACGTCTCCAGTTCCGTGATCAGGAGGATCCATGCCGCAAGCACCCGGCCCGTACGAATCCCTGCCCGACGTGCCGTCGTTCACCCTCCGCAGCAACGACGTCGCCGACGGGGAAACCCTGGCCACGCCCCATTTGTCCGGCATCTTCGGCGCCGGCGGCGAGGACCGATCGCCGCACCTGTCGTGGGAAGGCTTCCCGGCGGAGACGAAGAGCTTCGCGATCACCTGCTACGACCCGGACGCCCCGACGGGCAGCGGGTTCTGGCACTGGGCGGTGTTCAACATCCCGGCTTCGGTGACGGAGCTGGCGTCCGGCGCGGGTGACGGCTCCGGCCTTCCCGACGGCGCGGTGACGCTGAAGGGCGACGGCGGCGTCAAGCAGTTCCTCGGCGCGGCGCCCCCGCCCGGGCACGGCCCGCACCGCTACTACTTCGCGGTGCACGCCCTCGACGTGGACAAGCTGGACGTGCCGGAGGACGCGACCCCGGCGTTCCTCGGCTTCAACATGTTCGGGCGCACGCTGGCCCGCGCGGTGCTGACGCCGGTGTACGAGAACAAGGGCTGAGCTTCCCCGGGCCCGGCGCCGTTGCGGATCGGCAACGGAGCCGGGCCCGTTTTTGTCGGACCCCGCTGACACACTGCGGTCATGCCACCACCGATAGCGACACCCCGGTCGAGAGCGCTGGGGTTCGGGCTGCGGAAAGCGCGGAAGGCGCGCGGGTACGGGTTGCGCGAGCTCGCCCGCGCCACCGGCGTGCACGCGGCCGAACTGTCCAATTGGGAGCTCGGCCTGCGAGTGCCCAAGATCGAAGAGGTCGCGGTCCTGCTCGGGCAGCTGCGGGTGCCCGCCGTGGAACGCGCCCGGCTGTTCGACCTGGTCCGGACGGCCCGCGAGCCGAACTGGGCCGAGAAGGAGATGCCGGACGCGCCGGCGATCCTGACGACGCTGGCCGAGTACGAGCGCACGGCGGCCGCGATCTTCAGCTGGCAGCCGATGCTGGTGCACGGCCTGCTGCAGACGCCCGACTACGCCCGGGCGGTCCTGTCGTACGGCGGTTCGCCCGCGCAGCTGGTCGAGCAGCGCCTGCGGGTGCGCATGACCCGGCAGGCGGCCCTGCGTGAGCACCGTGCGCCGGAGTGCTCGATCCTGCTCGGCGAGATTGCGCTCCGGCAGCAGATCGGCGGCCCGGAGACGCTGGCCGAACAGCTCCGTCACCTCATTGACCTGCCGCGTCGGCTCGCGGTGCGGGTGGTCCCGGCCGGCGGCGGCTTCCACCCCGGCCTCAACGGTTCCTTCAGCGTCTTCGAGTATTCGGACCTGCCTGCCATCGTCTTCTTGGACCAGCATCGCGGGAGCGCCTACATCTACGATGAGGAGCAGGTGGCGGACTACAAGTCGGCTGCGAAGACCATGGGATCCCTCGCCCTGGACGTGGACGCATCGCGCGCGTTCATCGAGGGGGTGATCGCCGAACTGGAGGCCTGACGTGAACTGGCGGAAGTCGACCTACAGCGGGCAAGAGGCCGAGTGCGTCGAGGTGGCGCTCGCTCAGGTGGTGCGGATCCGCGACACGAAGGACCGCCCGGGCGGAACGCTCGAAACGTCCACCCGATCGTGGGACGCGCTCCTCGCCGACCTCACGCGTTAGCGGACGAAGTTCCCCGCGTTCGGCCCTTCGCGCTCCAGGTAGTGGCCCTTGGTGTGTTCCTCGAAGCCGAACTGCCGGTACAGCCCGTGCGCGTCGGCGGTGTGGAGCATCCAGCGGAACCGCGCGCCGGGACCGTTGTCGATCATCTCCCGCACGATCTCCTTGCCGAGGCCGGTCCCGCGGGCGGAGTCGACGACGAAGACGTCGGCGAGGTAGGCCGAGGAGACGCCGTCGGAGAACGCGCGGGCGAACCCGACCATCGAGCCGTCGCGGTAGGCGCCGACGACCCGCCAGGAGCCGTCGACGGCCGCTTCGACCTGCTCACGCGTGCGCCAACGGCCCCAGTAGGCCTCGGTGGAGAGGAACTTCCACACCACGTCGAGGTCCAGCCGCGCGCGGTCGTCGTCGAGTTCGCAGTCGCCAAAGGTCCGCATGATCCGAAGCTAACCGAGCCGTCAACGCGGTTTCAGCAGGTAGTCGACAACGGGACGCAGCTCCTCGGCCGACGGCGGCTCGTCGTCGATGAGGCCCTGGATCAGCAGCCCGTCGATGCCCGCGAGGAAGACGCGGAAGGCCACTTCGTCGTCGTGGCGGACCATCGAGGTCAGGACGTCCAGCCAGCGCCGCGCGGCCGGGCGCAGCTCGGGCTTGCGCGCGGCCAGGAGGTACAGCTCGTACTCCGCCATCGTCCGTCCGCGCCGCGGCCCGAGCGCCTCGGCGAGCAGCCCGGCGACCTCCTCGGCGCCGCGGGACCCGCGTGACCGGGCCCGGTCGATCATCCAGTAGACCTCGGTCGCCATGTCGCGGGCGCAGGAGATGAGCGTCGCGATCAGGAGGTCGTCCAGCGACGAGAAGTGGTAGGTCGTCGACGTCGTGGGCACGCCGGCCTCGGCCGCGACGGTCCGGTGGGTGACGCCGGCGACGCCGTCACGCTCGATGATCCGCAGCGTGGCCTCGATGAGTTCGGCACGCCGCTTCTCGCCGCGCGCCTTCCGGCCGTCCACTTGCAGCTTCACCATAGGGTGAAAAATACCTGAACGATCGTCCCAAAACAAAGAGCGACGTACACCACATCGGTGGGACTTAAGGCCACTCAACGGGTTACTCATCAGTAAGGAAGGTTAGTCTCCCGGCACCACCACAGTTTCCCGGACGAAAGGCACCCGAACGATGGGCGCTCTGCAACTGACGCTCGGCGGGATCTCCGTCGTGCTCGGCCTCGTCGCCTGGGGCATGTTCGCCGCGACGATCGCCCGTTTCGTGCGGGTGATCCGCCTCGGCCAGCCCGACTCGACGCGCAACGGCCCGTTCTGGCCGCGCATGAAGACGCTGATCAAGGAGTTCGCCGCGCACACGCGGATGAACCGCAAGCGCAGCGTCGGCCCGGCCCACTGGCTCGTCATGTGGGGCTTCCTGCTCGGCTCGCTCGCCCTGTTCGAGGCCTACGGCGAGGTCTTCGTCCCGACCTGGGGCTGGCCGTACCTCGACGACTTCCCGCCGTTCCAGCTGCTCATGGAGCTGCTCGGGCTGGGCACGATCGTCGGCATCCTGGTGCTGATGGCGATCCGGCAGCGCAACCACCCGCGCCGCGCCGACCGCCAGTCGCGGTTCGCCGGGTCGAGCTTCAAGTGGGCGTACTTCGTCGAGGCCGTCGTGCTCATCGAGGGCATCGGCATCATCGGCGTCCGCGCCGCGAAGTCCGCGCTGAACACCCACGAAGGCCCGATGTGGGCCTCCTTCGTCTCGAACCCGATCGGCCAGCTGCTGCCGGCCAGCCCGAACCTGGTGACGATCTTCGCGTTCGTCAAGCTGATGAGCGCCACGGTCTGGCTGATCGTCGTCGCGCGCACGATGACCATGGGCATCGCCTGGCACCGCTTCAGCGCCTTCTTCAACATCTACTTCAAGCGCGAGGCCGACGGCGGCGTCGCGCTCGGCGCGCTCAAGCCGATGATGAGCGGCGGCAAGGTCCTCGACCTCGAGGAAGCCGACCCCGACGAGGACACCTTCGGCGTCGGCAAGATCGAGGACTTCAGCTGGAAGGGCTGGCTGGACTTCTCGACGTGCACCGAGTGCGGCCGCTGCCAGGAGCAGTGCCCGGCGTGGAACACCGGCAAGCCGCTGTCGCCGAAGCTGGTCATCACGCAGCTGCGTGACCACGCCTACGCGAAGGCGCCGTACCTGATGGCCGGCGGCAAGCGGGACATGGCGGGCGACGAAGTGGGCCTGTCCGGGGACAACATGTACGCCGGGATCGACGTCCTCGCGATCGCCGAGTCGCAGAAGGCCCTGATCGGCGACGATGGTGCTGCCGGCGGCGTCATCGACCCCGACGTCCTGTGGTCCTGCACCAGCTGCGGCGCCTGCGTCGAGCAGTGCCCGGTCGACATCGAGCACGTCGACCACATCGTCGACATGCGCCGCTACCAGGTGATGATCGAGTCGGCGTTCCCCAGCGAACTGAACGGCATGTTCAAGAACCTGGAGAACAAGGGCAACCCGTGGGGCCAGAACGCCAAGGACCGGCTGGCCTGGACCGAGGACCTCGACTTCGAGGTGCCGGTCTTCGACGGTGACCTCGGCGACGCCGAGTACCTGTTCTGGGTCGGCTGCGCCGGCGCGTTCGAGGACCGCGCGAAGAAGACGACCCGCGCGGTCGCGGAGCTGCTGCACATGGCGGGCGTCAAGTACACCGTGCTCGGCTCGGAGGAGTCCTGCACTGGTGACCCGGCCCGCCGCGCCGGCAACGAGTTCCTGTTCCAGATGCTGGCGCAGCAGAACGTCGAGGTGCTGAACTCGGTGTTCGAAGGCCGCGAGCGCAAGGCCCGCAAGGTGGTCGTGACCTGCGCGCACTGCTTCAACACCCTCGCCAACGAGTACCCGGAGCTGGGCGGCCAGTTCGACGTCGTGCACCACACGCAGCTGCTGAACCGCCTGGTCCGCGAGAAGCAGCTGGTGCCGGTGGCGCCGGTCGCCGAGGACGTCACCTACCACGACCCGTGCTACCTCGGCCGCCACAACAAGGTGTACGAGGCGCCGCGCGAGCTGGTCGGCGCGACCGGCGCGCGGCTGCGCGAGATGCCGCGGCACGGCGACAAGTCGATGTGCTGCGGTGCCGGCGGCGCGCGGATGTGGATGGAAGAGAAGATCGGCAAGCGGATCAACGTCGAGCGCGTCGACGAGGCGCTCGGCACCGCGCCGTCGAAGATCGCCACCGGCTGCCCGTTCTGCAAGGTGATGCTGAACGACGGCCTCACGGCCCGCCAGGCCGACGGCAGCGCGAGCGAGAAGGTCGAGATCGTCGACGTCGCGCAGATGCTGCTGGAGGCGGTCAAGCGGAAGCCGGAACCGAAGCCGATCGCGCTCGGAGCGCCGTCGCTCGCGGAGGAGTGACGCGAAATTTTCGCGGCGCGGCCCCGGTCAGGATGTCCTGATCGGGGCCGTTTTCCGTGATCGGGAAGTTTCGTGATCAGGTAGCCATTCAGCTACCCGTTGTCACAGGTTTGTCCTGCGCCGCAGGCCCGCTAGCTGCGGCTTCATCGTGGTAATCGTTTTCTTGAAAAATGTTCATGATAATCACTGAATTGGCCCATCGAGTGAAGGACAAACGACGGCCTGAACCCTGGACAAGCGGCGTATCCTGGCCTTTCCTCGCCGCCGCCGTTGCCAGCGAGGGCACCATTGACGATCACGGAATCAGGGGGCGGCACGGATGGCCGAGGACCGGCGGACGACCACCGGACGGCACGCTCTCCGCACCGCTCCCGACGAAGTCGGGGATCGGTTCCCGCCTCCCGTCGGCCAGGATCCCGTGCCGGCCCAGCGGACACTCGTGCGCCCGTACGTCCTGACGCGCGGCCGGACGCAGTCGCGGCGGCACCTCGCGATCGAAGCGATGGTCTCGACGCGCGCCGGCGCGCACTGGAACGGCGCCCGGCTGACCGGTGAGTTCCGCTCGGTGCGCTCGCTCTGCCACCAGCCGCGCTCGGTCGCCGAGGTCGCGGCGAACCTGAGCGTGCCGCTCGGCGTCGTCCGCGTCCTGCTGGACGACATGGCCGAGCAGGGCCTGGTCACCATCCACGACAGCCGCACGAGCTCCGACGGCCGGCCCGCGGTGGCGCTCATGGAACGCGTTCTGCACGGCCTGCGGCGCCTCTGAGCATTACGCTCACAGGAGTGAGCGAGGAATCCGCGAACTCCGGTGGCTCCGGGGGCGAAAGCACTCTGACCGTCCTGCTCGCGGGCGGGGTGAACCTGGCGATCGCCGTGATGAAGCTGATCGCCGGCATCATCACCGGCTCCGGCGCGATGCTGTCGGAGGCGGCGCACTCGGTGGCCGACACGATCACCGAGGTCCTGCTGCTGACGGCGCTGAAGCGCTCGGCGCGCCCGGCCGACCGCGTGCACCCCTTCGGCTACGGCAAGGAGCGCTACTTCTGGTCGCTGCTCGCCGCCGTCTCGATCTTCGCCTCGGGCGCGATGTTCGCGCTCTACGAGGGCGTCTCGACGCTGTTCGGGCACGGCGAATCGCAGAGCACGTCCGTGCTCAGCTACATCGTCCTGGCCGTGGCGTTCCTGCTCGAAGGGACGTCCTGGGTGCAGGCCGTGCGCCAGGTCGTCCGCGAGTCGAAGGCCGAGAACCAGTCGCTGTGGGCGTACCTGCGGCTGATCGACGACCCGACGCCGAAGACCGTCCTGTTCGAGGATTCGGCCGCGCTGGTCGGCCTGCTGCTGGCGTTCGGCGGCATCGGGCTGCACCAGCTCACCGGCTCGGAGATCTGGGACGGCATCGCGTCGATCGCCATCGGCCTGCTGCTCGCCTGCGTCGCCTACCTGCTGGGCCGGACCAACCGCGGCCTGCTGGTCGGCCGGCAGGCGCACCCGAGGCTGGTCCGCGAGATCCGCGGACACCTGCTCGGCGCGCCGGAGATCGAGGCCGTCGTCGACCTGCAGACCATGCTGATGGGCACCGACCAGGTGCTCGTCTGCACCCGCGTGGACTTCGACGACTCGCTCGGCGCCGGCGACCTGGAACGCGCGTGCGTGCGGCTCGCGTCCGAGCTGACCGAGCAGTTCCACGACGTCACCGAGGTGTTCATCGAGCCGGTGCCGCGGTCGGACCCGGAGCTGCGGGCGACGGTGCTGGCGCGGTACGGCGACATCGCCGAGCGGTGGAGCAAACCGGGGCCGGCCCAGTAGCGCTCGGCAGTCCTCCGGGCAGCCCTCTCGGAGCCCTCAGCGGCCCTCAGTACCCGAAGTCCTGGACCCAGTAGGAACCGGCCTTGGTGAAGCCGACGCCGAGCTTCTTGAGCGAGCAGTTCAGGATGTTCGCGCGGTGGCCCTCGGAGTTCATCCAGGCGTCCATCACCTGCGCGGCCGACGTCTGCCCCTTCGCGATGTTCTCCGCGCCCGGCTTCGAGTAGCCGGCCTGCTTGATGCGCTGGTCGAACGTGGTGCCGTCGGGGCTGGTGTGCGAGAAGAAGTTCCCGGCCGACATCTGGTCGCTGTAGTCCTGCGCGGCCTTCGTCAGGTGTGCTTCCTCGGCCAGCGGGGAACAGCCCGCCTTCGCACGCTCGTCGTTGACCAGCGCGAGGACCTGCGCGGCGGTCGACGGCGCGACGCGGGCGGCGGCCTTGGTGGTCGGCGGCGGCGCTTCGGAACTCGTGGGCGGCGGCGCCGAGGACGTCTCGGTCGGCGTGGGCTCCGCGGAGGACGTCGTCGGAGCGGGGGCCGGAGAGGTGGGCGCGGCAGGCTGACCGGGGGTGGTGGTCTGGACCTGACCGCCGGCGAGGTCGGTTCCGCTGCCGCTACCGGCTCCGGCGGGTGCGTTCGGCAGCACCAGGGCCGCGGCGCCGAGCTCGGCGGTGTTTCCTTCCGCGGTGGCCATCCAGGTGCCGGCCGCGGCGGAAAAAACGCCGAGCAGCACACTGAGTGACACCATCACCACGTGAGCACGTTCACCAATGGGGGACACGGCGCAGGAACGTATCACGGGACGATTACGGCGAGAACCCACTAACGCACTGGTCACATTTCCCGTCGCCGACAGGTCCGGAATTCGTGGCAATCGGCCGCTTTCGCGCTACTCCATTCAGCTCATTCCGTCGGCGGTCAGCTTTGCCGTCGATTCGTGAGTGAGGGCGGTGGCGGCCTGGACGAACCCGATGATCGTCCGGAGCTGATCGTCGGTGTAGCGGTCGCAGAGCTCGTGCATGCCCTTCACGAGGTGGTCCCACAGGTGCACGCCGCTCGCGATGGACCGCAGGTCGAGGGCGATGAGGACCTTGCGCCGGTCGTCGGGGTGGCGCTCGCGGTTGACGATGCCCTTGCGCTCCAGCCGGTCGATCATCGCCGTCACTGACGCCGGCGCGAGGCCGGACAGCCGCGCCAGGTCCTTCGGCGTCTGCGAACCGAACCGCGCGAGGTAGTCCAGGACCTTGGTCTCCACGGCCGACAGTCCCCGGGTCTCGGCGATCGCGGTGTGGAACATGACCGTCTCCGTCGACAGCTCCCGCGATCCGAGCAGGACCTCTTCGACCAGTTTCGCGCGCTCGCTTGACACGGCGACCAGCCTAGCCCACTCTTTAGTTCGATAGAACGAATTAGTTTCTAAGAGATTCGAGAGGACGAACGACATGACACGGGCACTGATCGCCGGCGGCGGCGTGGCGGGCACGATCACCGCCATCGCCTTGCACGAAGCCGGGCACGAACCAGTGGTCTTCGAGGCTTACGACCGCGACTCGGAGGGCGTCGGCGCGTTCCTCACGCTGGCCGTCAACGGCTTGGACGCGCTGGTCCCGCTCGGCCTCAAGGACGTGGTCCGCAGCGTGGGCTTCGACTCGCCGCGGATGTCGATCGGGCTCGGCAACGGCACCCGGCTCGCCGAATTCCCGCTGGGCGGCGCCCTCGCGGACGGCACGGTGAGCCAGACCGTGCTGCGCTCCGACCTCTACGTCGCGTTGCGCGACGAGGCCGCCCGCCGCGGCATCCGCGTCGAGTACGGCAAGCGCCTGACCGGCGCGAACCAGACGGACACGCACGTCACCGCGGACTTCGCGGACGGTTCGCACGCCGACGGCGACCTCCTGATCGGCGCCGACGGCCTCCGCTCCCGGGTCCGCACGATCATCGACCCGGACGCGCCGGCGCCGCGGTACGTCCGGCTGCTGAACACCGGCGGCGTCGCCGACGGGCTGGACCTGCCCGACGAGCCCGGCGTGCTGAACATGGTGTTCGGCAAGCGCGTGTTCTTCTGCCACGTCGTCGGCCCGGACGGCCGCGTCTGGTGGTTCGCGAACCCGGCCCGCAAGACCGAGCCGACGCCGTCCGAGCTGGCCGCGCTCGCCGGCGAAACCCTGCGGAAGGAGCTCCTGGACCTGGTCTCCCGCGATCGGACGCCGGCGACCGAGATCATCCGGGCGACGCGGAAGATCTACCCGGCCTGGCCGACGTACGACTTCCCGACGGTCCCGGTCTGGCACCGCGGCCGCATGGTGATCATCGGCGACGCGGCGCACGCGACGTCACCGGCGGCGGGTCAGGGCGCTTCGATGGCCATCGAAGACGCCGTCACGCTGGGCAAATGCCTCCGCGACGTGCCGGACGTCGAGCGCGCGCTGGCCACCTACGAGGGGCTGCGCCGCGAGCGCGTGGAGGCCGTGGTCGCGGCCGGCAAGCGCAACGGCGACGACAAGGTGATCGGCCCGGTCGGGCGCGTCGTCCGCGACTTCTTCATCAAGCGGTTCTTCTCGAAGCCGTTCGACGAGGACCCGAACGCCTTCATGTGGAACCACCGCATCGACTGGGACGAGAAGGTCGCGGCTTAGCGCCAGGTGTCGACGCGGTGGAAGTTCTTGTACGCCCGGCTCGGGGTCGGGCCGCGCTGCCCCTGGTAGCGGGACCCGGCTTCGCTGGAGCCGTACGGGTGCTCGGCCGAGCTGGAGAGCCGGAAGATGCACAGCTGGCCGATCTTCATGCCGGGCCAGAGCGTGATCGGCAGGTTGGCGACGTTCGACAGCTCCAGGGTGATGTGCCCGGAGAAGCCGGGGTCGATGAACCCGGCGGTCGAGTGCGTGAGCAGCCCGAGGCGCCCCAGGGACGACTTGCCTTCGAGGCGGCCGGCCAGGTCGTCGGCCAGAGTGACGAGCTCGAAGGTCGACCCGAGCACGAACTCGCCGGGGTGCAGCACGAAGGGCTCGTCGCCCTCCTTTTCGACCAGGGAGGTGAGCTCGTCCTGCTGCAGCTGCGGGTCGATGTGGGTGTACTTGCTGTTGTCGAAGACGCGGAAGAACCGGTCGAGCCGGACGTCGATGCTGGACGGCTGGACCATGCCGGCATCGAAGGGGTCGATGCCGAGCCGGCCGGCGTCGAGCTCTTTGCGGAGGTCACGGTCACTGAGCAGCACGGCCGAAGCCTATCCGGTGTTGACGCATCGCCTGAGAACGCCCGCGACCAGCGGGTTCAGGCGGCCCGCATGTGCTGCGCGTAGGTGGTGTCCGGCGCGAAGATCTTCTCGAGCCGCTTCACGTACCCGCGCCGCCCGGCCTGCCCGATCCGTTCCTGCAGCGCGGTGGCCCCGGGGATGAACCGCCGCACGGTCTCGGCGGCGAAGTTGACCCCCGCGACGGCGACGATCGCGGCCTGCGCGACGGGATCGTTCGGCAGCCCGAGGAAGTCGGCGTTGGTCTTGCCCAGCACGAGCCGGCTGATCGAGGAGTGCACGGCGACGGAAACGTGCGAAAGGACCTTCCCGACGGCCCCACGCCCCTCACCGACGGCGGCGTTGGCCTCGATCAGCGCCTTGGCGAGCCGCTTCGAGTCGTCATCGGGGATGAACTCGGTGGCGGCGAGCAGCCACAGCAGCCGCCAGGCGTCCTCTTCGCCGGTGGGCAGCAGCTCGTCGTCGACCCCCATGAGCCAGCCGATGTACCGCCAGAGGTGCAGGATGTCGCCGCGTTCGCGGGCGGAGTACCGGAGGCCGAGCAGCTGCGTCCCGAAGACGTAGACGAGCGAGAAGAGCAGCAGCGTGCCGGCGGTCTGCACCTGGTTGACGGGCCGATCCCAGGCGGCGTAGTCCCAGTCATCCCGCCGGTTCATGGCGGCCCGCACATGGGCGTGCACGAGCCGGATCCGCAACGCGGCGGCGTACCCCTTCCCGCCGTGCTTGAGGGCGCCGGGCGTGGTGACGTCGATCCACCAGGCGGCGGTTTCGACGAGCCGCCGCGTGGCCTTGTACTCGATCTCACCGGTGCCGACCAGCGCTTTCGTGGCCCGCGAGGCGAGGTAGCCACCCATCAGCGACATGTCCCCGAGCGGGAAGAGCCCCAGCAACCCGGCCCGCGTGATGGCTTTCGCGCCGCGTTCGAGCCGTTCGTCATCGACCCAGTAGGGCTTGGCGTCCACCTGGTCGAAGAAGTCCTTCAAGGGCCCCGGCGCCCTGTCCCCGCCATGGAGCGCCGCCTCGAACAGCCGGCGCCCGTGCCCCTTCGGCTGCTGCGCCATCCAGGCGACGACGTCGTCCGCGAGCCGGTCTTGAACCTGGGCGAACTCCCGCAACCGAGCGACCTGCCGCTCGTCACCCCGGATGTCACCATCGATGAACAGCCGCTGGGCCAGCCGAAACCCGCCTTGCCGAAACAGCTCCGGCTCATCCATGACAGCCCACCTCCGACGTCGACAACAAGTGTTGTCACTTGAAGGGCATGAGTCAAGGAGGAGGGCCCTGGACAAGGGGATCACGGTGCCGTGTATGCTGACGACGCACTGCGGATGTAGTTCAATGGTAGAACATCAGCTTCCCAAGCTGAATACGCGGGTTCGATTCCCGTCATCCGCTCTCATCGAAACCCCGGGTGTTCTGCCCGGGGTTTTCGTTTTCCATTCTCGCCCGCGAATGCGCCAAATGCGCAGCAGGCAAGCCGGTCTCCTCAGCACGCGCCAACGCCTCCACGGCCGACGCAGAACCCAACCGGTGCAACAACTCCGCCCGCGAAGCGTGCCACCACGGGTAATCCGCCAACCCCGGCAACGCATCCACCAGCGCCAATCCCGCGGCAGCGCCGTCCCGTTCCGCCACCGCCGCCGCGCGGTTCAACCTGACCACCGGCGTGTCTGCGACCGTCAGCAACACGTCGTACCAGGAAATCACCGCGTCCCAGTTCGTGTCCGCGTACGACGGGGCCAAGTCGTGGCATGCCGCTATCGCCGCCTGGATCACGTACGGGTTCGGGGCCGACGGCGTCCTTCGCAGGCCGCGGCCCACCAGCTCGACGCCCTCCTTGATGAGCGATGCGTCCCACAGCGAACGATCCTGCGCGGAGAGCAACACCGGCGAGCCATCCGCGCGGAACCGGGACGGGCGGCGGGCGTCCTGCAGCAACACCAACGCCAGCAGCCCCAGCGCCGTCGGCTCGTCCGGCATCAGGGACGCCAGCAGGCGGGCCAATCGCACGCCCTCCGCCAGCAGCGAAACGCGGCCCGTGTAGCCCTCGTTGAAGATCAAGTACACCGTCGACGCCACGCCGGCCAAGCGTGAAGGGAGTTCCTCCGCCGCCGGCACCCGGTACGGGATGCGTGCCGTCGCGATCTTCTGCTTCGCCCGCGTCAGCCGCTTCGCCATCGTTGCTTCGGGCAGCAGCAAGCCGCGGGCGACCTCCGCCGTCGACAGGCCGCCCAACGTCCTGAGCGCCAACGCCACCTGCGCGTCCAGGGACAACGCCGGGTGGCAGCACGTGAACACCAGCCGCAAGAGGTCGTCGCGGACCGAGACCGGGTCGGGGTGGGGGTCGACCGGTGGCATCGCGACCGCCTCCTTCCCGAGCCGTTTCGCCTCGCGGCGGACCACGTCCACCGCCCGGCGGCGGGCCGCGACGAGCAGCCAGCCGCGTGGGTTGGCCGGGACGCCGTCGCGCGGCCACGTCTCGAGCGCGCGCACGACGGCGTCCTGCACCGCGTCTTGGGCCAGGTCGACGCTGCCGGTGACGCGGACCAGCGTGGCCAGTACCCGGGTGCCCTCGTCCCGGACCAGCCGCGCGACCGCGTCCCCGGCGCCGGTCACTGGCCGAAGTCGACGACCGGCCGGACCTCGATGGCGCCGTCCCAGGCGCCCGGGATGCGCGCCGCGACCCTGACCGCTTCGTCGAGGTCCGCGCATTCGAGCAGGTAGAAGCCGGTCAGGGCTTCCTTCGTCTCCGCGTACGGGCCGTCGCTGGTGACGATGTCGCCGCCCTTGCCGCCGGTGACGCGGACCGTCGTCGCGGTCGCCGTCGGGTACAGCGCCGCGCCGCCGCGGATCACCGCGGCCGCGCCCGCGCCGAACTCGTCGTAGTCCTTCATCATGTCCGTGGCCTCGGGCACGGTCGGGTCGATGTCCGTGGCGTAGATGATCGCGGCGTACTTGGGCATGGCTGCTCCTCACAGGTCCTGACCGGCACCGATCGCCGGTTCTCACTGTAAGGACGAACGGCGCGGACGTCCCCTGGACAACCGCGCCGGACTTTCTCAGCCTTCGACGAGCTCCCACTCGGAATCCGGCGTCGCGCGGTCGTAGACCTGGCCCGGCGCCGCCTTCAGGACCGTGCGCACGTCCGGGTACAGGTTCGCCACGTGCTCCAGCTCCAGGCCCTCGACCTCGAAGTCCTCCGCCTCCGGGACCTCGAAGCCGACGAACAGCCAGGTGCCGTCCTGCTCGCGGACGACCTGGCGGACCGCGCGGGCCGGCTGCTGCGGGCCCGTGGGGATTTCGGTGAGACCGGTGCTGATCTGGGCCTCATCATCCGGGGAGCCCTCGTACCGCCAGGCCGCGCGGCGCTGGGCGAGCAGCCGGATGTCCTCGTCCTCGTCGTCTGAACCGGTCACCGACGAGAGCAGCCACGTGCGGCGCTCCGGGTCCCAGTCGGCGGCCATCCCCGTCGGGAGGTCCGCCAGCGCGCCCAGCTGCGGCAGCAGTTCGAAGGCTTCGCGCAGCGACAGCTTGCCGAAGCTCTCGCGGTTGACCAGCACGTCGTCGGACAGCTCGGTGCCGTCGCTGATGAACCAGTCGTCCTCGTCGTCCAGCACGACGAAACCGAGCGCGTCGGGGTCGTTCACCAGGGCCAGCGCGATGATGACCGGCCCTTCCGGGTCCTGGCGCAGCGGCCATTCGGTCGACATGCGCCATATCCCACCATCGCGGCGCCACCCAGCGGGAGCCGGGGTCACCCGATCGGTTAATTCATCATTTGTTGATATCATCGGCGTCATGGTGCTGCCCAAGGGACTCGCCCGCTTCAACCGCGTGGTGACCAACCGGATCAACAAGTACGTCGTGACCTGGGCACCGGGCTTCGGCCTGCTCGTCCACAAAGGACGGACGTCCGGCCGGGAGTACCGGACGCCGCTGAACGTCTTCCACACCGGCGACGGCTTCGTCATCGCCCTCACCTACGGCCCGGACACCGACTGGGTGAAGAACGTGCTGGCCGCGGGAAGTTGCACCCTCATCGTCCAGCGGAAAAATTACCGCGTGCACTCGCCCGAGCTCGTGCATGATGAGTCACGCCGAGCGATGCCGACGCCCGTGCGCCAGTTCCTCGGCCTGCTGAACGTCCACGACTTCCTGCTGCTGAAGCGGGACTAGGGGGAGAAATGCTGCTCGAGGGGGAACTCGTCCGGCTGCGCGCGCTCGAACCGGCGGACGCCGAGCGGATCCACGCTTTCGTGACCGACCCCGAGGTCGGCCGCTGGATGGAGAACGACCACCCGCTGTCGCTGGCCCAGGTGCGCAAGCGCTGCGAAGACCGCGCGGTCAACACCTACGAGAAGGTCGTCCTCGGCATCGAAGCGAAAGCCGAGCGCAAGCTCATCGGTGTCATCGACCTGCGGGACGCCGAGCCCGAAGTGGGCGAGGCGTACCTCGACGTCTACATCGGCGACGCCGAGTACCGCGCCGGCGGCGGCTACGGCACCGAAGCGCTGCGCCTGATGTGCCGCTACGGCTTCAACAACATGCGGCTGCACCAGATCACGCTGTGGGTCGTCGCCGGCAACGAGGTCGCCCGGCACGTCTACCGCAAGATCGGGTTCGTCGAGGAGGGCCGGCACCGCGAGGCGTTCGTCGGTCTCGACGGGCAGCGCCACGACATGATCCTGATGAGCATGCTCAAGGGCGAGCTCAAGTGGTGAGCCGGCGCGGCGCCCGCAGCCGCCATGCTTCTTCCAGCAGCTCACGCAGCTGACCGGCGTCCACGCGCTCGAGGTCGACGATGACCATGCCGTGGCCGTCGTAGTGCGGGGTCGTGAAGAAGGCCGCGTCGCCGGAATCCAGCAACGCGGCCTTCTCGTCGTGGCCGCACAGCAGCACCAGGCCACCCTCGGCCTCGGTGCGCAGCCGCGCGAACCCCTTGCCCGCCACCTTCAGCGCGGGCGTGCGATACCACGTCGACACCTCGACCTCCGGCAGCCCGGAGGCGAGGCGCACGACGTCTTCCCAGGTCGTCATGGGTCCATTGTCGGCCCGGTGTCTTGCAAAAACGGGAACTACGGCAGGCGGGTGATCCGGTCCGCCGCCGGCGGGGCCAGGCTCGGGTGCGCGCCCAGGTAGGCGATCAGGGCGTCGAGGTCCACCGGGCCACCGGAGAGGTCGGTGCCCTTGGTGAACTCGGCGAAGCCGTCCCCGCCGGCGGCGAGGAAGTTGTTCACCGACACGCGGAACGTCGCCGCCGGGTCGACCGGCGTGCCGTTGACCGTGAGGTTCGAGACGCGCGAGCCGATCGGCGCGCTCGCCGAGTACGAGTAGTGCAGCGAGCTCGAGATCTGCAGGATCTTGGTGCCGCTCGCGCTCCACTGCTGTTCCAGCACGTTCTTCAGGTTCGCGCCGGTCAGCGTGATCGTCTGCATGATGTTCGAGAACGGCTGGACGGTGAACGCCTCGCCGTAGGTCACCACGCCGTCACCCTCGCCGTTCGGCGACGACTTGTACGTCAGGTCGGCACGGATGCCGCCCGGGTTGGTGATCGCGATGACCGCGTTGTTCGACTGCGTGCCCGCGAGCTGCGCGTCGGCGATGACGTCGCCGAGCGGCGACTCACCGGCCGCGTTGCCCGCCGCCGGCAGGTCGGCGGTGATGGTGCCGACCTGCTTGTTCGCGATCGGCGCCGACTTGGTCTTCGCCTCGGCGACCAGCGCGGCCACGGCCGGGTCCGGCGTCACCGTGCGGGTGACGATCTCGTTGAACGCCTTGGTCTGCGAGCGCACGACGTCGCGGGTCTTCAGGCTGATCTTCAGGTCCACCACCGACAGCAGGCGGCCGAACGACGAGCCCTGGATGACCGGCCGCGGCTGACCCGCCGGGTCGTTGATCACGCAGTTGTACTGCTGGTGGCTGTGCCCGGTGAAGAACGCGTCGACCTTCGGCGTCACCGCGGCGGCGATCGCGGCGGCCGGGCCGGGGCGCAGCTTGCAGTCGTTCGGGCCCTCGACCTCGGTGCCGTCGCCCTGGTGCAGCAGCACGACCTGGGCCTTCACGCCGAAGTAGTCGAGCAGGTTCGACGTCCGGTTGATCGCCTCGACCTCGTCACCGAACTTCAGGCCCTTGATGGCCTCCGGCGTGACGACGGACGGCAGGTCCTTCAGCGTGGCGCCGATGACGCCGACCGGCACGCCGCCTTCGAACTTGACGGTGAACGGCAACAGCGCGGGCAGGCCGTTGGTGAAGTACACGTTGGACCCGAGGAACGGGAACTTCGCCCCGTCGAAGGTGCTCTGGAACTGGCAGCCGTCCGTCGGGTGGCAGCCACCGAACTGCATGCGCTGCAGTTCCTTGTAGCCCTCGTCGAACTCGTGGTTCCCCACCACGGAGGCGTTGACGCCCAGCATGTTCAGGAAGTCGATGGTCGGCTCGTCGTGGAACAGCGCGGAGGTCAGCGGCGATGCGCCGATGTTGTCCCCGGCGGACACGACGAACGAGTTGCGCACCTGCGCCCGCAGCTGCTTCACGTGCGTGGCCAGGTAAGCGGCCCCGCCGGCGTCCACAGTGGTCCCGTCGGACTGCACGACACGACCGCTCGAGCCGGACGGCGGCTCCAGGTTGCCGTGCAGGTCGTTGAACCCGATGATCCGGACGTCGGTGGTGGGATCCGGGCGCTGGCCCGCGGACGCGGGTGCGGTGGTCACCGCCGTCGTAGCCAGCGCGGCCGCGGCCAATACCGCGAGCCGGGTCGAAAGCTGCAACAACCGGGGCTCCGCCCCGGGCCGGGGGCTACGCCACCCGGAGCCCCCGAAAAAATGCCTCATGAATGTTCCTCCGATTCGCGCCCAGGGTCCCCGAACGGGCGCACGGCGGAGGATTCTGCCTCGCGAAGCAGTCACCTACCAGGGTCAAAAGACGGACGTAAAGCGAATGTCACCTAACAGCTTCCGTCGAGCAGTACCCGAGCGACAAGTTCCGGATCGTCGTTCATCGGCACGTGCCCGCAGCCGGGCAGCAGCCGGAAGATCCCGTGCGGCGCGACTTTCCGCAGGTCGGCGACGCGCGGCCGGGCGAGGATCCGGTCGTGCTGGGCCCAGGCGATGGTCACCGGGACATCGGTGACCGGGCCCGTGAACCGGAAGTTCCCGCGGGACTGCGCGGCGGTCGGCTCGAAGCCTGGCGCGGTGGCGAGCGCGTGCGCGTCCTCGACGACAGTGTCGGGTGTCTGCCGCTCGGGCCGTCCGACGATCATCCCGGTCAGCGCGCGGCGCCCGGACGCGCTCGCGGCGATGCGGCGCACGACGTGCGGCGGCGTGCGCTGCGCGAGCGCGCGGTGGGCCTTCAAGGTGGCGATCGCGTACATCTTCTGGCGCCGGTTCCACAGCCCGGCGGGCGACAGCGCCGTGACGCTGCGGACCAGGCCGGCCTGCCCGAGCGCGAGTGACAGCAGGCCACCGAGTGAGTTGCCGGCGACGTGCGGCCGGTCGAGCCCGAGGTCGGTGAAGAGCTCCTTGAACATCACCAGCGCGGGCTCGACGCCGTACCCGCCGGCCGGCTCGGGCGACTCGCCGAAGCCGGGCAGGTCGACCGCGATGACGTCCCGATGCGGCGTGAGCAGCGGAAACACCGGCGTCCACGTCTGGCGGCGGTGGCCGATGCCGTGGATCAGCACCAGCGGCTCGCCTTCGCCCGCGCGGTCGTAGACAACGTCGTCCATGGTCCGAGGGTAGCGGAAACCTACGACCGGCAGTAACAGTTACTCGGCGTCCGGCTGCACCCGGGCCCCGCTGCCGGCCGACCGCTCGACGGCGTCGAGCACCCGGTGCACGCGCAGGGCGTGCGCGAAGTCGGGCAGGTCGCCCTTGAGGTGCCGGGCGTAGGCGTGCGCCACGTTGTACGACGGCTCGGCGCTGCGGCCGGCCAGCTGCGGCAGCTCGTACCGCGCGGGGACGGTCAGCTTCTCGAGCGTGCCGGTCCGGCTGCCGCGCAACGTCAGCTTCGCGATCCAGAACAGCGGGTCCGCGGCCTCGACGACCAGCGTGCCCTCGGTCCCGTTGATCTCCCAGTGGAAGTTCGTGGCCGGCGACGTCCCGCCGCGCAGGTGCAGCGACGCGACCGCGCCGCCGTTCAGCACGCCCGTGACGGCGATCTGGTCCGGCGCGGTCATCTCGACGGACTCGCCGGTGACCTCGTCACGCACCCGCGGCCGCACGGTCGCCACCGTCGCGGACAGCTCGGTGAAGCCGCCGAGGACCATGGCCAGCGCGTCGGCGGTGTGGGCGAACGGGATGGTCAGCATCGTCGCCCCGCCCTCGGGGTGCAGCTGGTAGTCCCGGCCGGCGCGCACGCTCGGCCCCCAGTTGGCGCCCGAGGCGATCAGCGACGTCGAAAGCACCCGGCCGACGTAGCCGTCCTTGATGAGGTCGCGCAGGTAGCGCAACGCCGGCGCGGACCGCCCCTGCAGGCCGACGGCGGTCGTCTTCCCGCGAGCGGCTTCGGCCAGCGCCTCGGTCTCGGCCAGGCTCACACCCAGCGGCCACTCGCTGAGCACCGGCTTGCCCGCGGCCAGCGCGGGCTCGATGAGCGTCCGGTGCTCGGACACCTTCACGGCGACCACCACGAGGTCGACCTCCGGGTGCCGGGCCAGCTCCCCGGCGTCACCGAAGGTGAGCGGGACGCCGTACTTCTCGCCGGCCACCCGCGCGGACTCGGCGTTGCTGCCGCTGAGCGCCCGGAGTTCGTAGCCGTCGACCGCGGCCAGCGCGGGCACGTGCGCGGTCGCGGCCCAGCCGCCGTTCGCGCTGAGCCCGACGATGCCGACCCGGACCGGTGCCATGAGCGTTCCTTTCGTTGCCTGCACAGACCTCGACGTGCCGAGCGTCGTGGGCATTCCCGGGTCGGCGCAAGCAGCAACCGGTTACGCCGGCATGACTTCGGTAACACCCGGTCCGGCGGTACCGAGGTGGCGGGCGCCCGCGCCCCTGACCGATCGGCCCACCGGCGGGTCGGCCGAGTGACCGAGGGGCCCGGGCTCTTCGACCGAAGCGGTCCCGGGGCAAGATCCATAGCGTCGGTGGCATGACGAACGCACAGGTCACGGCCCTGCAGTACGGGTTCATCGGGTTCCTCGCGCTGTGGGTCGTGGTGCTGGTGCCGCAGCTGATCACCCAGCTCGCCCGCCACGGCGGCCTGCGCCTGCGCGCGATCGCGGCGACGGCGGCGGTGCTGCTCTACGGCTGCATGACCCTCGCGGTCGTCCTCCTGCCGCTGCCGGGCCCGGGCACCCGCCGGCTGACCCAGACCGTGCAGCTGCACCCGTTCCAGTGGATCACCGACATCCACACGGAGCTGCTCAAGCACGGCGGCGCGTGGTTCATAACGCAGACGTTCCAGCAGGCGTGCCTGAATGTGCTGCTGTTCGTCCCGCTCGGCGTGTTCGCCCGGATCCTTTGGCGCCGCGGCCTGATCGGGACGGCCCTGGTCGGCTTCGCGGCATCACTGGTCATCGAGCTCACGCAGGTCACGGCCAACTTCGGCACGGCACCGTACGTCTACCGCATCTTCGACGTCGACGACCTCATGAACAACACGGCCGGCGCCGGCATCGGCTGGGTGTTCGGCGCGCTCCTGCTGGTCCGGTTCCGGCCTTCACCGGTCGACGTGCAGCCGGCCCGGCGCGAGCGGGTCGACTTCGCCCAGACGCGCTAGCCGCGCTTGCCGCTGCAGCGCGGCCCGCTTGGCGGCCCGCCGGTCCTCCAGCACGACCACGAGCACGGCGACGGCGAGGACCAGCGCAACCAGCCCGAGGACGATCGGAAGCTGCACGGATCCTCCTCGGTACGGCGCTGTGCGGGAGATCACACAGGTTACGCAGGTAAGTGGCGAATCCGCTACCCCATGCGTCCGGGGGCGCCGGAGAACCAGGTGTGGTCGGCGGTGAGCCAGGTGTGGAGACGGAAGTCGGCCGAGGTCAGGAGGTCGTCGAGGCTCAGGCGGCGGCAGGTGAACTCCTGGTGCCAGCGCTGCCCTCGGGCTGCGTATTGGACCGTCGCCGAGAGCAGGTCGCCTTCGCGGACGACATCGGCCAGCTCGATCGTGACCTCGCCGAGCAGGCCACCCTGGCCGGACGCGGCGGAGTCGAACCACCCGGGCGGATGCCATTGGACAATCAGCCGGCCATCCGGCCGGAGGTGGCGTTTCGCGGCGGCGAGCATCGCCCGCCGGTCCGCGACGCGGGGGGTGTTGACGAGGTGACTGGCGAGCAGCACGGCGTCGAAGGTCCGCCCGAGCTCCAGGTCCCCGATCCGCGCGCACACGCTTTCGGCGCGAACGTGCGCAAGCATCGAGGGCGAATCATCCACGGCGACAACCTCGTGCCCCAGGTCGACGAGCGGGTGCGTGACCCGGCCGGCGCCACAGCCGAGCTCAAGGATCGACGCACCCGGCGAAACCGCGGCGTGCACGATCTCGGCTTCGCCGTCGGGCGGCAGGAGCAGGTAGACCTCGACGGGCGAGCCATCCGCGGTGACCTCCATGGGTCGAGCGTGCCGGAAACTGGATAGGTGAGTACCCGACCCACCAAGGACCAGCTGGCCGCAGCGCACAACGCCACCATCACCGACGTCATCGCCCACGGTCTCGACGTTCTCTTCTGCGGCATCAACCCCGGCCTCTACTCCGGCGCCCTCGGCCAGCACTTCGCCCGCCCCGGCAACCGCTTCTGGCCCGCCCTCCACGCCGGCGGCTTCACCTCGCGCCTCTACAAACCCAGCGAACAGGACCAGCTCCTCGACCTCCGCCTCGGCATCACGAACGTCGTCGCCCGGACCACCGCGCGCGCCGACGAGCTGTCCGATGACGAACTGCGCGAAGGCGGGAAGCTGCTCGTCGCGAAGGTGCTCGAGTACCGGCCGCGGTGGCTGGCCGTTGTCGGGATCACCGCCTACCGGACCGCCTTCGGGCTTCCGAAGGCGCGCGTCGGCCCGCAGGAACAGCTGATCGGCGACACCCGCGTCTGGGTGCTGCCGAACCCGAGCGGGCTCAACGCGCACTGGACGCCGGCCGGGCTGGGGGTGGAGTTCGGGCGGCTGCGGGCCGCATCCGAAGACTGTCGAAATCGTTGAACGCCCTGCGGGCCACCCTCAGTAGTGCCAACCGCCCCATCAGGTCCCATCCGGTCCCGCCGTGTTCGGCTCGGATAGATCGACTTCTACCCACAGTTTGCTGTGACCTGCGGGTTGGGCCATGAGGGGGAATTGGCGTCATGAGCTGCGCAATCGCGACTCGTACCAAGCAGGAGGAGTCACTTCCGGCCGGTCCAGCAGGGGGACCGGACACCGGAGGCGACGGCGCAGAGACGGAGGCCCACGATGCACGGCATCGAGCCCAGCCGCAGGCCCAGCGGGCCCGCGGGACCAGGCGGGCGCAGTCTCGGCGTGGCCGTCGTCGACCCCGTCCCGATCTTCCGCGACGGCCTCGCCGCGCTCGTCCACCGCAGCCAGGGGCTGCACTGGGCGGGCCAAGCCGCCAGCCACCACGCCGCCCTGCAGCTGTGCGAGCAGGTCAAACCGGACGTCGTCGTGCTCGACTCCGCCCTCGACCCGAACTGCCACCTGACCAAGCTGCTCAACGCCGGTGACCCCGCGCTGATCCTGGTCACCCTGATCCGTGACGCGAATCGCACGCAGCAGTACCTCGCGGCCGCGATCGCCGCCGGCGCGCACGCGATCGTGCCGCGGTCGATCGATTCACGACGGCTCGCCGAAGCGATCCGGCGGGCGCACACCGACCGCCGCTACATCGACCCGGCGCTCGCCGCCCTGACCGCCCGGCCGAAGCGCACGACCGCCGCGAAGGGCGACCTCGCCCACGACAGCCCGCCGTCGCCGCGCGGCGGGATGCCGCTGTCCAGGCGCGAGTACCAGGTGCTCCAGCTGGTCGCCGAAGGACTCGAGAACTCGGCGATCGCGAAGCTGCTCTTCCTGTCCGTCGAGACGGTCCGGACGCACGTGAAGAGCATCCTGCGCAAGCTTTCCGCCCGGGACCGCACACACGCGGTGACGATCGCCTTCCGCAGCGGGATCCTCGTCGCCCGAGCGGAGGACGGCCACCTTCCGGTGACTGCCGACACAACGGCGCTCCCGGGGCAGCGCTGAGCCGGTTTCCCGAGGCGGAAGCCCAGATTTCCGGTACTCGGAAGTGCGGATCTGCTTGCTCTGGTTACCCACAGGTAATATCCTGAAGTTACCGGCGAGTAAGGCGAACATGTGCCCGGCCGGGGAGCCGAACACATTGGAGTGACGACATGGGCCACTACAAGAGCAACGTCCGAGACCTGGAGTTCAACCTCTTCGAGGTACTCGGCGTGCAGGAGCGCCTGGGCAAGGGCGTGCTCGCCGAGTCCGACGAAGAGACCGCCCGCGGCGTGCTGGCCGAGCTGAACAAGCTCGCGACCGGGCCGCTCGCCGAGTCCTTCGCCGACGCGGACCGCAACCCGCCGGTGTACGACCCGAAGACGTTCAGCGTGAAGATCCCCGAGTCGTTCAAGAAGAGCTACCAGCAGCTCATCGAGGGCGAGTGGTGGCGTCTCGGCCTGACCAACGACCTCGGCGGCTTCGGTCTGCCCCCGACCGTGCAGTGGGCCGCCTCCGAGCTCATCCTCGGCGCGAACGCCCCGCTGTTCATGTACATGGCCGGCCCGAACTTCGCCATGATCGTCGACAAGAACGGCACCGAAGAGCAGAAGCACTGGGCCCAGCTCATGATCGACCGGGCCTGGGGCGCCACGATGGTGCTGACCGAGCCGGACGCCGGCTCCGACGTCGGCGCGGGCCGCACCAAGGCCACCAAGCAGGAGGACGGCTCCTGGCACATCGACGGCGTGAAGCGGTTCATCACCTCGGCCGAGCACGACATGAGCGAAAACATCATGCACCTCGTGCTGGCGCGCCCCGAGGGTCCCGGCATCGAGACCAAGCCGGGCACCAAGGGCCTGTCGCTGTTCCTCGTGCCGAAGTTCCACTTCGACTCGAAGACCGGTGAGCTGGGCGAGCGCAACGGCGCCTACGTCACTAACGTCGAGCACAAGATGGGCATCAAGGCCTCGACGACCTGCGAGCTGACCTTCGGCCAGCACGGCACCCCGGCCAAGGGCTGGCTGCTCGGCGAGGTGCACGACGGCATCGCGCAGATGTTCCAGGTCATCGAGTACGCCCGGATGATGGTCGGCACGAAGGCCATCGCGACGCTGTCGACGGGTTACCTCAACGCGCTCGAGTACGCCAAGGAGCGCGTCCAGGGCGCCGACCTGCCGAACATGCTGAACAAGGCCGCCCCGCGGGTCACCATCACGCACCACCCGGACGTCCGCCGCTCGCTGATGCTGCAGAAGGCGTACGCCGAGGGCCTCCGCGCCGTGTACCTCTACACCGCGTCCTTCCAGGACCAGCTGTGGACCGGCGAGGGCGACCAGAAGCTCGCGCACGGCGTCAACGACCTGCTGCTGCCGATCGTCAAGGGCGTCGGCTCCGAGCGCGCCACCGAGCAGCTCGTGCAGTCGCTGCAGACCCTGGGCGGGTCCGGCTTCCTGCAGGACTACCCGATCGAGCAGTACATCCGCGACGCCAAGATCGACTCGCTGTACGAGGGCACCACGGCCATCCAGTCGCTGGACTTCTTCTTCCGGAAGATCATCCGCGACAAGGGCCAGTCGCTGGCCTTCGTGGCCGGCGAGATCAGCAAGTTCATCGAGTCCGAGGCGGGCAACGGCCGGCTCAAGAACGAGCGTGCGCTGCTCAAGCAGGCCCTCGAGGACACCCAGGGCATGCTCGGCTCGCTGATCGGCTACCTGACCGCGTCCCAGGAGGACCCGCAGAGCATCAACAAGGTCGGCCAGCACACGGTCCGCCTGCTGATGTCGGTCGGCGACCTGCTCATCGGCTGGCAGCTGCTCAAGCACGCCGAGGTCGCGATCGGCAAGCTCGACGTGGGCGCGTCCGCCAAGGACGTCCCGTTCTACGAGGGCAAGATCGCCTCGGCCTCGTTCTTCGCGAAGCAGGTGCTGCCGGAGCTGACCGCCCGCCGCGCCATCGTGGAGGCCGCCGACAACGCGCTCATGGAACTGGACGAAGCCGCGTTCTGATCAACGTGTTCCGCCGAAGGGCCCCTTCCCCACCCGGAAGGGGCCCTTCGGCGTTTCGAGGGCCAACCGCCGGGGAATTCCGTCTCCGAGAGTCGCGGGACCGAGTGGCCGGACCCGCGATCACCGAGAGGAGATAGTGATGACTGTCGCCGGCATCATCAGCGCCATCATCGTCGGGCTGATCATCGGCGTTCTGGGCCGGCTGCTCGCTCCCGGCAAGCAGAACATCCCGATCTGGCTGACCATCGTGATCGGTATCATCGCCGCCTTCATCGGCACGGCCATCGCGCGCGGTCTCGGGTACGCCGACACCAACGGCATCGACTGGCTGGAGATCCTCACCCAGGTCGTCCTGGCCGCGATCGGTGTGAGCATCGCCGCGGGCGCCTACGGCCGTCGTGGCGTAACGCGGTAACACCTCAGGATCCGGCCCGGCCGGTTCACCTTCGGGTGAACCGGCCGGGCTTTTTCCGTGCCTACCGCCGGGCCGACGCGCGGGCCAGCGCGACGGCGAAGCCGGTGCCGGCCAGCAGCAACGCCGCCGCCCAGAGCATCGTCGTGGTGATGGCGTGCGCGGACGACCCGCCGGCCAGCGTCAGGAACAGGCTGCCGAACGTCGCCACCCCCACGACCTGGCCGAGCTGCAACGTCGTCGTGAGCAGGCCGCTGGCGTCCGCCGCGCTCGCGATCGGGACGTGGGTGAGGGCGTGCGCCATGAGCGACCCGAACGCCAGGCCCATGGACAGGCCGAACAGCAGCAGCGCGGCGAAGAACAGCACGCCGCCCTTGCCGCCGTCGCGCAGGCTCAGCCCGAGCAGCGCGTACGCGATCGCCGACCCGACGTAACCGCTCGGCGTCAACGCCGCGTGGACGCGCTCCGGCAGCTTGTGCCAGAAGAAGCCGCAGATGCCGAAGACCACGCCGCCGGGCGCCATGGTCAGGCCGGCGGCCAGCGCCGTCTCCCCGAGGCCCCCCTGCAGGTGCAGCGCCACGCAGAAGAGGAACCCGCCGTAGGACGCCACGCCGGTGGCCAGCGCGGCCAGGCCCGGTGCGACCCCACGGACCTTGAGGACGCCGAGGTTGACCAGCGGGTCGCGCACGCGGCGTTCCACCACCACGAACAGCATGGCCAGCAGCACGCCCGCCGCGAGGGAGCCGAACGTCCACGCGGGCCAGCCGGTCTCGTGGCCGAGAACCAGCGGCAGCACGACGAGCACCACCGCCGGGACGGCGATCGCCAGGCCGGCCAGGTCGAGCCGGCGGCCCGCCTTCGCCGCGCCGCCGGGCACCAGCCGCAGCGCGAGCACGGCCACGAGCACGCCGATCGGCACGTTCACCAGGAAGATGGGCCGCCAGCCCGCGCCGAAGAGGTCGGCGCCGACGAGCACCCCGCCGAGGACCTGGCCGGCCACGAAGGCGACGGAGATGACCGCGGTGTACGCGCTGAGCGCCCGGGCCCGCGCCGGGCCGGTGAACTGCGCCTGGATGACGCTGATGACCTGCGGCATCATCAACGCGGCGCCGGCGCCCTGGGCGATCCGCGCGACGATGAGCGTCACCGGATCGGGCGCGAACCCGCAGAGCAGCGAGCAGGCGGTGAAGGCGATGACGCCGGTGACGAACAGCCGTCGCCGTCCGAACAGCTCGCCGACGCGGGCGCCGGTGATCAGCAACATCGCGTAGCCCACGGTGTAGCCGGAAACGACGAGCTGCAGCGCGGCGCCGGACGCGTGCAGGTCGGAGCGGATGTCGGTCATGGCGACGTTCACGACGGTGACGTCGAGCAGCGCCATGAACTGGCCGAGCAGCAGGACGGCCAGCATGAACCACGGCCGCCGGTCCGGCCGGGCGGCCCGGTCCGGGGTAGCCGGGACAGGGGTGGTCAGTGTCATGCGTCCGACCTTGGGGTTCTCCGGTTTCCTCCGGAGAGAGCCTGCTGGTGCTGGTACTGGGAACACCTGCTTCTCCGGAAAATGTCGTACCCCTCGGGCACCATGCCGGTATGACGTCAACGCAGGTCCACACCAGCCGCCGGGAGGAACTCGGCCAGTTCCTCAAGGCGTGCCGGGCGCGGATCGGCCCGGCCGAGGTCGGGCTGCCGCCCGGCGTGCGCCGTCGCACCAGCGGGTTGCGGCGGGAGGAGGTCGCGCTGCTCGCCGGCGTCGGCGTCACCTGGTACACGTGGCTCGAACAGGGGCGGCCGATCAACGCGAGCGCGCAGGTGCTCGACGCCGTGGCGCGCACGCTGCGGATGGACCACCCCGAGCGCGAGCACCTGTACCGGCTGGCGGAGCTGACGCCGTCGCGGCTGCCGTCGTCGGTCGAGGTGGTGCCGGACGCGGTCGGCGAGGTGCTGCGCGCGCTCGACCCGCTGCCGGCCACCGTGGTCAACGGCCGGTTCGACGTCCTGGCGTCGAACGCGGCGCAGGAGGACCTGTTCTGGGAGTGGCACAGCCTGCCCTGCCTGCACAAGAACCTGCTGTGGTGCTGCGTGACCGAGCCGAACGCGCGGCGGTTCCTGCTGAACTACGACGAGGAGGTGCCGCACATGGTCGCGCGGATGCGCGCCGAGTACGGCAGCCACGTCGGGGATCCGTCGTGGGAGGAGGACATCCGGCGGCTGTCCGCGCTGAGCCCGGAGTTCGCCGGGCTGTGGGCGCGGCACGAGGTGGCGGAGCCGCGGCCGAGGCTGCGGCGGTTCGAGCACCCGCGGGCGGGCCGGATGCACTTCCGGCTGACCGAGCTGGCCGTGTCGGAGGCGCCGGGCCTGCGGATCCAGGTGTCCACTCCGGACGATGCCTCGACGTGGGCGTTGCTGTCCCGGACCCGGCGGTCGTGATGACGGTGCTGGAGCTGAGCGGTCAGGGGCTGACGTCGGTGCCTTCGGTGCCGGTCGACGTCACGCAGCTCGACCTGTACAAGAACTCGATCTCGGAGGTGCCCGGGTCGCTGTGGTCGTTGACCGGGCTGCGCGTGCTGAACCTCGCGGCGAACCGGATTTCCGCGCTGCCGCCGGGGATTTCGGCGCTGACGTCACTGCACACGCTCGACCTGGCGCACAACCGGTTCGACTCGCTGCCGGACGAGCTGGGCGAGCTGGCCGGGCTCACCGAGTACCTGTACGTCAGCGACAACCGGCTGACGGAGTTCCCGGACGCCTGGTGCCGGCTGGGGAAGCTGCGGTACCTGGGGTGCACGGACAACCGGCTCACGGCCCTCCCGGCGGACCTTTCGGGGTTCACGGCGCTGCGCGAACTCCGGCTCTACCGCAACGAGCTGACCGCGTTGCCGGAGTCGATCGGGGCGCTGGGTGCGTTGCGGGAGCTGCACCTGCGCGGCAACTGGCTGACATCTCTGCCGTCGTCGATCGGGTTGCTGGGCGAGCTGCGTCAGCTGGACCTGCGGGAGAACTCGTTGACGACGCTGCCCGCGTCGTTGGCCCGGCTGTCCAAACTGGACAAACTGGATCTGCGGTGGAACAAGCAGCTCCGGGAACCGGCCTGGTTGCGCGACTTCGAGGAGGCGGGGTGCATGGTCCTTCGCTGACAACTCAACACAGAACGGTCGGAAGCGGGCCGTAGGTCGCCGTGTGCGACGTCCGCCTGACCTCGGCGCCGCTCGCGATGTCGTAGAAGACGCGCGTGTCGGTGACGCTGAACCCGGACGAGCCGATCGACGGCCGGCACGGGCCGCTCCCACCGGAGCCGAACTGGATCGGGGGCGGGTCGCCGGGGGTCTGCGCGCCGGTCTGGCTCTCGACGCGGAAGCGCCGGGTGCCCCAGATCCGGACGGTCACCGAATCGCCGGACACCGTGGCCTGGATGGCGATGCCGGTCGCCGCGTCGTTGGTCAGCTTGAGCTCGACGGGGCTGCCGTCGGCGTTGACGGCCTTGGCGTCGCGGCCGGCCGGGTAGCGGTCGAGGTAGTGGTCGTGGTTCAGGTGACCGGCGTCGGCGAGACCGGCGAAGTAGCCGGCGTTGTACAAAGTGGACGCCAGCTGCGAGACGCCGCCGCCGACGACGTCCGGGCCGGTGCCGTCCTCGTCGACCGGGGCGGGCACGTAGCCGGCGTCCGCGGTGCGCGGTCCGGAGCGGCCGCCGAGGCTGAACGTCTCGCCGGGCTTGACGATCGTGCCGGACACGCGGGCGGCGAGCGTCCCGTTGTTCGTCGCGGCCGGGCCGGCCAGGTCACCGGTGGTGAACTCGCCGATGACCTCCTTGATGCCGAGCGCGTTGGCGGCGTCGGTGGTCACGCTGGGTGCCGACGCGCTGTAGACGACCGGGAGATCGCGCTGGTCCGTCTTCTTGAGGACCTCGATGAGGGGGAGGAAGGTCTTCCCCCAGTCGACCTTGCGGGCGTCCTCGGAGGGCTCGACGGTGGGCTGGTCGCCACTGAAGACGACCTGCGCGTCCTTGCCGTCGGTCTCGGTGCTCGCGAGGTCGTCCTTGAGCGCGGCCTGCAGCTTGCCCTGGTCGATCCGGACCTCGACGGCCCCGCCCTCGACGGGCGCGAACTGGAACGCCGACGCGATCGCCACCGGCTTCAGCGGGACGTCCTTGCCCTGACCGTGCACGACGACCGGCTTCGCCACGGCGGGCACGACGGTCTGCTGGAAGGCGGCCTGCACCCCGGCCGCGGTGGCCCGCACCGGCGTGATCGCCATGGCGAGCTTGACCCCGCCCGGGTCGAGCCAGTGGTCGGTGACGGTGTGCACGGCGCCGGCGAGATCGGTGAGCTGCTGCCCCTGCCGCGGCAGGATCGGGTAGGGCGTGACGCCGCCGTCGCTGCCCTCGATCGGCGTGAACCCGACCGAGCCTTCGGTGGCGGGGTGGTTCAGCCTGCCCTCGGCGAGCTCGCGCAGGGCGTCGCCGATCCGGTTCTGGTCGGTGCGCGTGGCGACCCCGACCTCGCGGCTGGTGAAGAAGGACATGATCCGCGTGATCGGGCTGAGCGGCTGGTGCCCGGCGAGCCCGAGGGTGTTCGGCCAGTCGAGCCCGAGGCCGGACTGCGCGGGCGCGAGCTCGGCCTGCACATCCCCGCCGTGGACGACCACGGGCCGGATCAGCCGCGGCTCGAGCTCCTTCCGCAGCTTGGCTTCGGCCTCGGCGTGGGAGAGCCCCCCGACATCGATCCCGGCCACGGTCACCCCGCGCGGAACATCCCCGGCGCTGACGGCGAGATCGATGGCGTAGAAGATGACGAACAGGCCGAGCGCGAGCCCGATGGCCATCATGGTCCGGGCCACGCCCTGGCGCAGCTTCCGAGCCGGGGTATCCGGAACGGCCGGCGGCACGGGGGTTTCGAGCAGCTCGCCGAGCAGATCGTCGGAGAAGAGATCGGTGGTGGGGGCGGCCTCCGCGCCGGCGGGTTTGGCGGGAACATCGGGTTCCGCGACGGGCCAGACCGGCGGCAATCCGGCAGCAACGGTGGCCTCAGCCGACGACGGCTCGGCTCCGGTCTCGACGGCCGGCACGGTCTCGGTGACCGGCAAGTCCGGCTCAGTCGCGGCCTCAGCCGGGGCGGGCCGCTCGGGGGCGACCGCCGGCAAGTCCGGCTCAGTCGCGGCCTCAGCCGGGGCGGGCCGCTCGGGGGCGACCGCCGGCAAGTCCGGCTCGGTCGCGGCCTCAGCCGGGGCGGGCCGTCGCTTGGGTGGCTCCGCGCCGCCCTGCTCGATCACCGGCTCCGGAGCGGCCGCTGCGGCGGTCCGCTCACCCGGCGGCAGCTCCGGCTGGGCGTCGGGCCACACCTCGGCGGCCGGCACCGCGAACTCCGCGGGCTCGGCCGGCGGGTCGGTCCGCACGTCCGCGCCCTCGGTCACCTCTTCGTCTGCCACGCCCCTGCCTTCCGCGGGACCGACCTACAGGTAAAGCCCCGTCCCGTGCTCGGTCCGCTCGGTCGCCACCGCGTGGATGTCGCGTTCGCGCATCACCAGGTGCCCCTCGCCCTGGATTTCCACCTCGAGCTGGTCCTCCGGGTTGAACAGCACGCGGTCGCCCGTCTTGACGTTGCGCACACTGTTGCCCACGCCCAGTACATCACCCCAGGCGAGCCGGCGCGCGACCTGCGCCGTCGCGGGGATCACGATGCCGCCGCTGCTGCGGCGCTCGCCCTCTTCCGGCGACAGCCGCACGAGCACGCGGTCGTGCAGCATCTGGATTTCGAGTTTCGGCCCGGCTGACACGGCCTGCATGTTACTCGGCAGTCCGCGGCGCACCGGCCATGACCAAGCTCAGCTCGCTCGCCCCACCGCTTTCGAGCCGCACCGGCACGCCCCAGTCCTGCCGGGTGATCCGGCACGCCGGGTGCTCGCTGCCGTCGTCGCAGCTCGCCGCCTGCGCGACCACCTGCAGCACCCCTTCCCCCGCGGCGAGGCGGATCTTGCGGCTGAGGTCCGTGCCCGTGCCACCGCCGTCGACCAGCAGCGACGGCGGCGACGCGCTGATCTCCAGCCGCGTCGACGGGCCGAAGCGGTCGTCCAGCTTCTCGCCGGGCGGCGCCGTGAACACGACCGAAAAGTCGATCTCACCCGGCGCGAGCACGGTCGGCGGGCGGCGGACAGCGTGCGCGTCGCCGGCCACGACCGCCGGCTCCGACGACGAGTCCAGCGGGCCGATCCGGTGGCCCGCGGACTCGACGACCAGCAGCTCGCCGTCGTGCAGCAGCAGGCCCTGCGGCTCGGCGAGCCCGGTGGCGATCGTGGTTACCTCGCGGGTGAAGACGTCGAAACGGCGGACGGCGCCGTTGTAGGTGTCGGCGATCGCGATCTTGTCGCCGGGCAGCACGGCCAGGCCCAGCGGGTGCTGGAGCAGGGCCTTGTCGGCCGGGCCGTCGGTGTGGCCGAAGGAGAACAGGTCGACGCCGATCGCGGTGTGCACGGTGAACGACTCGCCGTCGGGCTCGATCCAGCGCAGCGCCGACGTCTCGGCGTCGACGAGCCACAGCTTGTCGCCGTCGACGGCGAGGCCGGACGTCTGCGCGAAGAACGCTTCGGTGACGTCGCCGTCGCGCAGGCCTTCGACGGTCGTCCCGGCGAAGCGCCGGATCGTGCCGCTGACCGGGTCGAAGACGCTGAGCGTGTGGTTGCCCGCCATGGCGACGACGACCCCGCCGGCCGGGCCCCACCAGGCGACGTCCCACGGGCTGGTGAGGTCGACCTCGGCGCCCTTGCCGGCGTCCGGCCCGTTGCGCCACTGCGCGCCGGTGCCGGCGACCGTCGTCACCTCGCCGGTGATCAGGTCCAGGCCGCGCAGCCGGTGCCCGGCCGTGTCGGCAACGACGGCGTGGTAGCCGACGCGCTCGGCGACGTCGTACGGCAGCAGCGCGATGCCCGACGGCTCCGCGAAGGTCGCGAGGTCGAACGGGCCGTCCTCGCCACCCCGGGCCCCGCTGCCGAAGCGGCGGATGACGGTCTCGCCGTCCGAGGCGAACTCGACGATCGCGTGGTGCCCGGTGTCGGCGACCAGCACGCGCCCCTCGGCGGTGGCGACGGCCTTGCTCGGGAACCGCAGCTCGCCGGGCTGCTCCTCGACCGGCACGTACGGGCTGCCGCCGCGACGCAGCGTCCCCTTCGCCTCGTGCTTCGCCACCAGCTCGGCGATGACGCGGCGAAGCGCCTCTTCGTGCCCTTCGCCGGCGGCGACGTGCACGACGTACCCCTCGGGGTCGACGACGACCAGCGTCGGCCACGCGCGGACCGCGTACTGCGACCACAGCTCCATCTTCGGGTCGTTGACGACCGGGTGGTGCACCTCGTAGCGGCGGACGGCGGCTTCGATCGAGGCGCGCTCGCCCTCGTGCAGGAACTTCGGCGAGTGGACACCGATCGTGACCAGCACGTCCGCGAACTCGGCCTCCAGGGGCCGCAGCTCATCGAGCACGTGGAGGCAGTTGATGCAGCCGCTGGTCCAGAAGTCCAGCAGGACGACGCGGCCGCGCAGCTCGGCCAGGGTGATCGGGTGGCCGCCGGTGTTCAGCCAGACGTCGCCGCGCAGCTCGGAAGCACGCACGCGGCTCTGCGGTCGTGGAGAAGTCACGGCTTGAGTGAACTACACACGTTCACGCTCTGTTCCCCGGTCCGCTCCGATGAGAGAACAAACTCACCCGTCCGTGGACGGCCAGGTCAGCGCGAAAAAGGACGCGCGGGCGGGTGAGCCGCCGCTTAGGCTCGGGCCATGACCCCCGTCCAACCGGCCGGCGCCCTCACCCCGGAGGAGGCGCGGCACCTGCAGGAGAACCTCCGGGAGCCGGTCCGCCCCGGGCTGAGCGAAACCGAGCTCGACGACGTCGAGCGCCGGTTCGGCTTCCGCTTCGCCGCGGACCACCGCACGTTCCTGTCCGCCGGCATCCCGATCGGCGACCGCTGGCCCGACTGGCGCTGCGGCAACCCGGAGCAGCTGCGCAAACGTTTGGCATGGCCGGTCGACGGCGTGCTGTACGACGTCGAGCACAACGCCTTCTGGCTCCCGGACTGGGGCACCCGCCCGGTCGGCCCGGAGGACGCGGTCCGCGAAGCCCGCCGCCGCCTGGCGGACGTGCCACAGCTGGTCCCGGTGTGCGGCCACCGCTACCTGCCGGGCGTGCCGGACACAGTGGGTTACCCGGTCCTGTCGGTGTACCAGACGGACATCATCGTGTACGGCAGCGACCTGCGCGATTACCTGCACCGCGAGTTCGGGACGGGCATCAGCACAGCCCCACCGGACGGGCCCCGCTACATACCGTTCTGGTCCCGCTTCATCGACTAGCTTCGACGGCCCGCTTCAGCCGGGCCAGGGTGGCGGCGATGTTGGCGGCGTTGGCCTCGTCCCGGTTCCACACGCCGGTGACGGTCGAGGTGGGCACCTTGAACCAGGCGGGCCGCCGTTCCCACATGCTTTCGACGACGAGGCAGCCAGCACCGGCAGGCGCGAAGTCGTACTGCCACCGCGCGACGGGCAACCCGGCGACGGAGGTGACTTCGAACCCGAACCGGCAGCCGGGATCGGCATCGGTGATGGTGGAGAGGGTGCTCCAACGCCGGAAGCCACGCCGGTTGCGCCCGCGGAACTTCGCCCCGACGACGGGCCCGGAGGAGCCGCCGACCCACCGGTGCCCGGCGTACTCCTCGGCAACATCGGCAAGCTGGGCGGGGTCGCTGACCAGGGCGTAGACGATCTCGGGCGCCGCGTCGACCTCGATTCGGCCGGTGGCGTCGGGTGCGTTCAACGGGGCTTCCACGTACCGAGGGTATGTCAGGCACCCCTTCGGCAAGGTGGCGAGTGAACTGGACGCCCTGCCCGGCTCAGTTCTCCCGGCGCAGCATCCGGCTCACACCAGCCGCCACGGTGGTCGCCAGGATCCAGCCCGACGCCGTGAAGCCGGCCGCTACCCAGTTGTCCGGTCCGTGCATGTACCACCTCGACTTGTTGCCGAAGTCGACGATCGGGACCAGCAGGTCCGCCGTGTAGATCACCGGGTTCCACTGCAACCCCGTGTCCTGCTGGTTCACCACGCAGCGGTCGCCGTTCGCGATGATCTGGTGGGCCGGGTCCGGGGACTTCCAGCCGATGCAGTCGTCCGAGCCCAGGCCGAACCACAGGCTGCCCAGGACCAGGAGCGTCAGGAGCCAGCCGAGGGCTCGGACCGGGCGGTAGCCGTAGCCCACCATCGAACGCTGCAGCCAGCTCCACAGCCGCACCCCCGGGCCGAAGAACTTGAAGCCGCGGGCCAGGGCCTCGTACCTGAACTGCTGCTTGCGCAGCGCCACCGTCGACGCGTGCTCTTCGTTCCCCGCCGCGCGCAGCATGTGGGCCAGCTGGTCGTACGGGCCCGGGCGGTAGCCGCGCATTGCGCTGCGGAGCAGCTCGATCCGCTCGTCCAACGCCTTGTCGTCGGTGAGGGGGATGCCCTTCTTCAACGCGTCGTAGCGGAAGTCCTCCAGCTCGATCCCGTCGGACGCCGCCCAGAACTGGTTGTTGTCGCTCAGCGTTCCGCAGTGCGCCCGGCGCAGGATCACGCGGCCCGCCGGTGGGGAGCTCGGGGTCAGGATGAACTCGTCCGACGCCACGTCGCCCGCGTCCAGGGCCACGCCGAACGGCGGTAGCGATCCCAGCTGGGAGCCGCGCAGGTCCACGCGGCGGGCCACTTGGGCGCCGTCCAGGTTCACGCCGCCTTCGGCCACGAACGGGCGGCCGTTGTTGTCGCGCAGGGTCAGGTCGCGGCCGACCCGGCCGGTGCGGACGTCGAGCGAATAACTGCTGGTCGCGCGGCGGCCCGGGTCGGTCAGGCGGGTGCCCGCCAGGTTGATGCTGCCGCCGACGTCCACGCCCTGCAGCCGCAGCGTGCCGTGGATCGTGGCGTCCGTGAGCTGGAAGTTGCCCGCGATCTTCGAGCGGCGCGCCGAGAACACGTCGCGGCCCGGGTGGCGGAACATCGAGTTCCACGCCAGGAAGTTGCCGCCGACCGCGACGTCGGCCAGGCGCAGCTGGCCCGCCGGTACGCGCAGGCTCGTCGCCTCGATGTCGCCGCCGATCTCGGTGCCGTCCAGGTGCAACGCGCGGTCGTAGTACGGCACCGACTTGCCTCGTTCGACCCGGATCTCCGCGCCGGCCAGCCGCAACGAGCCGCCGATGCGGGCGTTGACCATGCGCAACGTGCCCAGGGCCTGCAGGCCGTCGGACAGCTCGACGTTGCCGTCGACGCGCATCCGGTCGGCCACCAGGGCCGGCCGCGGGTCGATGTACGGGTCGTTCGACTTCCACGCGTCGATGGCGATCGGGCCGTGCTGGGACACCGTCAGCTTGGCCTCGCGCAGGGAGATGTCGCTGTCCACGGTCGCGCTCGGCAGGTACATGATCCCCGTCGCCGAGAACCGCTTGCGCTGGCTGGCCGGCCCGTAGTTGTCCACCTCGCACAGCAGGCTGCCGCCGATGTGCAGGCCGTTGCCGTTGAGCGCGAAGCCGTCCGGGTTGTTCAGCGTCGCGCCGGAAAAGTTGACGTTACCGCCGGTCCGGAGACCGGGGAGGCGGACTTCGCCGTTCGCGACCATCCGGTACGCCAGCAGGGCGCCGGTCAGCACGAGCCGGTCCGCTTGGATCGCCTTGCCGTGCGGGTGCGAGATCACCGTGCGGGTCAGCACCATCGATCCCTCGATCACCGCGTCGGTCAGGTTGACCGCGGCGTTCGGCATGCCGCGCTCGCGGTCGTCGCCGCGCTGGACCGTCGTCTCCTCGATCTCCCGGACGTCGCCGTCGACCTGCACGACGCTGCGGATCAGCCGGACGTCGTTGCGGCTGCGCATGTTGCGGGCCTTGAGCCCGGGCAGCCAGCACTTGCGGAACACGAGCCCGAGCAGGTTGGCCTCGCGCACGTCCGGCGGCTGCTCGAACCGGCAGCGCTCGAACCGGAACAGGTACTTCAGGTCCGCGGCCCGCAGGTCCAGCGTCCCGGTGATGTAGGCGTCCTCGACGTAGACGATCGGGGCGTTCGTGGCCTGCCGCCGCCAGCGCATCAGGCCCGCGTTACCGGGTTTCAGCAGGTCGGCGGCCCGGACCTCGTAGCGGCGATCGGGGATGCCCGCGAACGGGTCGAGAGGGGGCAGCACGCTTTCGGTCGTCAAAACGCCCCGCCCCCTCCCTCACCCACTTTCAAAAATAGCGAACCCCGATGGGTTCCGTCAGGCGTTCGGGTTCAGCACCCGGGCCAGGAACGACTTGGTCCGCTCCTCGCGCGGGCTGCCGATCACCCGTTCGGGCGGCCCTTCTTCGACGACGACGCCGCCGTCCATGAACAGCACCTTGTCCGCCACCTCGCGCGCGAACTGCATCTCGTGCGTGACGACGACCATGGTCATGCCGTCCTTGGCGAGCTGCTTCATCACGCCGAGGACGTCGCCGACGAGCTCCGGGTCCAGTGCGGACGTCGGCTCGTCGAACAGCATCAGCTTCGGCTCCATCGCCAGCGCCCGGGCGATCGCGACCCGCTGCTGCTGCCCGCCGGACAGCTGCGCCGGGTAGTTCTTCGCCTTGTCGGCGAGCCCGACGCGCTCCAGCAGCTCGAGCGCGCGCTGGCGGACCTGAGCCTTCGGCTCGCGCCGGACCTGGATCGGCGCCTCCATGACGTTCTCGACCGCCGTCATGTGCGGGAAGAGGTTGAAGCGCTGGAACACCATGCCGATGTCCTTGCGCTGCATCGCCACTTCCTTCTCGCGCAGCTCGTGCAGCTTGTCGCCGCGCTGCTTGTAGCCGACCAGCACGCCGTCGACGTAGAGCCGGCCGGCGTCGATCTTCTCGAGGTGGTTGATGCAGCGCAGCAGCGTCGACTTGCCCGAGCCGGACGGCCCGATCAGGCAGAGCACCTCCCGCTCGTGCACCTCGAGGTTGATGCCCTTGAGGACGTGGACGCTGCCGAAGCTCTTGTAGATCCGCTGCGCGGACACCACGGGGGTCATGTGACGTTCCCTCCACCCCGGCTGAACATCCGCGACGCCCAGCCCTGCCGCTGGACCACGTCACGCGAAGTGCCGCGCGCGAACCGCTTCTCGATCTGGATCTGGACCAGCGTCAGCACCGACGTCATGAACAGGTACCAGGCGGCCGCCGTGATGAGCAGCGGGACCGTCTTGTAGTTCTGCGAGTAGATGGTCTGCACCGCGACCATCAGTTCGAAGTAGCCGATGGCCACGACCAGCGACGTCGTCTTCAGCATCGAGATCGTCTCGTTGCCGGTCGGCGGGATGATCACCCGCATCGCCTGCGGCAGGATGATCCGCCGCAGCGTCTTCGTCCGGCTCATGCCGAGCGCGCTCGCCGCTTCCAGCTGGCCCGAGTCGACCGACTGGATGCCGCCGCGCACGATCTCCGCCATGTACGCGGCCTCGTTGAGGCCGAGGCCGAGCAGCGACGCGGTGAACTGCGTGATCAGCTGGTTGGTGTCCCAGCTGACGAACTCCGGTCCGAACGGGATGCCCAGGCCGAGGCGCGGGTAGGCCAGCGCCAGGAAGTTCCAGATCACCAGCTGCGTGATCAGCGGCGTGCCGCGGAACAGCCAGATGTAGATGGCCGCCGCCCCGGAGGTCAGCGGGTTGGGCGACAGGCGCATCACGGCCAGCAGGATCCCGCCGACGATCCCGATCAGCATCGCGATCACGGTCAGGATCAGCGTGTTCTGCAGGCCGCGCAGCACCCGGTCGTCGAAGAGGTAGTCCCCGACGACCGGCCACTGCAGTGCGTCGTTCGTGATCACGCTGCGGGCCACGATGAACGCCACGAAAAGGATGACCACCCCGGCCACCCAGCGCCCGTAGTGGCGCACCGGGACGGCCTGGATGGGCTCGGCTTCGGCCGGCGCCTCGGCTGGAGGCGCTTCGGAGGAACTCACGGAAACCAGTCCTAACTCAAACGCCTCAGGAGGCCGGGTTGATCTCCGACTTGGTGACCGCGCCCGCGGCGTTGAGACCCCACTTGTCCAGGATCTTCTTGTACGCGCCGCTGTCGATCAGCTTCTGGATCGCGCCCTGGACGGCCTTGCCGAAGTCACCGCTGTTCTTCGGCAGCACGATGCCGTACGGCGCCGTGTCGTACGGCGCGCCGACCGACTCGAGCTGGCCGTTGGTCTGCTTCACCGCGTAGTCGATGACCGGGGAGTCGGCCAGCTCGCCCTGGACGCGCTTGGCCGTGAGGGCCAGGTTGACGTCGGTCTGGGCCTGTAGCTGCGTGATGTCGATGGCGGGCTTGCCCGCGCCGGTGCACGCGGCGTTCTTCTTGTCCAGGTCCTCGACCTGGGTGGTGCCCTTCTGGACGGCGACCTTCTTGCCGCACAGGTCGTCGACCTTCAGGCCGTCGGGGTTGCCCTTCAGCACGGCCAGCGAGGTACCCGCGCTGTAGTACGAAATCATGTCGACCGACTGCAGCCGCTCGGCGTTGATGCTGAACGAGGACATCGCCAGCTCGTACTTCTTGGCGCCGATACCCGGGATGATCCCGTCGAAGGCGGCGTTCTGGAAGTCCATCTGCACGCCGAGCACCTGGCCGATGGCGGTGCCCAGGTCGACGTCGAAGCCGGCCGGCTTGCCGCCGTCGACGAACTCGTTCGGCGGGTAGCTCTGGTCCTGGCCGACCACGACCTTGCCGTCCGCCTTGACCTCGGCGGGCACCATGCCGGCCAGCGCGTCGTCCTTGGCGACCGCGCCCACGTCACCCGATCCGGTGCCCGGGGCGGCAGCGGAGCTGCTGCCGACGTTGCCCGCGCCGCTCCCTCCCGCTCCGCACGCCACGGTCAAGCCGACCAGGGCGAACGCAGGCAGCAGGGCGATCGCCTTGAGCTGGGTTCCTCGGGCCACGTCGTCACTCCTCGTAGTTCTCAGGTTCTGAGAGCACGCATATTGCCACTCATCCATACCAAAGCACAGCACCGTGAAGTTACAGCGATGTTTAGAGCAGCGCGCGAGTGTCGCGTCCGAAGCGCACGGTGAGCAAGGATGTCGCTCATGAACGCCACCCCGCCGCGGCTGCCTACGTCCGCGGGCCCGGTTCGACGGGTACCTTCCCCCGAGCGGCCGCAGGCGGGCAGATCCTGCGCGACGGCGTGCGCAACTACGTGTCCGGTGTGGACTTCGTGCGTGACGAAGAGGGCACGTTCCGCATCGGGTGTTCTCAGACCTGATCGTCCGGGTCCCACGCCTGCGGTCCCGGTCGGACCGCGGCACGTGTGGGTGGCGATGGGCCGGAACTATGCGGATGTGACGCCGTTGAAGGGGATCTTCACCGGGGGTGGACAGTCTGCTTTGGACGTATCGGTCCACCTGACCCGGCTGGCTTAGAGCAAAAAGGTCCCACCCGCCGCTTCGGCCACGTCTGCGCCGAGGGCTGATGCCGGGGTGTGCGCACCCGGCTTGCCTTCGCCGCGGGCCAGGCGGGCCGCGACCTCGGCCACCACCGCCGCCGTGAAGTCCATGGCCTCGCCCGCGCGCAGCCAGCCTTCGCGGGTGGTTCCGTCCGGCCAGGTCACGACCGCGTGCCCCCAGGTGTGCGTGCGGGGGCGGGGTGCCCCCTTTGTCCGGACCGCGGCGAGCCGCCGGACGGCGAAGCGGCGCACGACCGGGATTGACACCACTCGCCCGAGCAGCGGAAGCAGGGCCCGGACCACCGGGGCAGCCGGTGCCAGCCCGGAGGAGACCGTGACGTCCGGCGCGCCGCTCGCGCGCTGGGCGGCGATCCGCTCACCCGAGTCGACGCCCGCCACCTTGCCCGTCTCGCCGTCCGGCAGGACAAGGGTGCGCGGCTTCGCGCCTCTGGCCGAGACCGCCGTCAGGGCGTCGACGATGCTGGCGGCCAGCGCGACCCCCACGGCCCCCTCTTCGGTGGCGACCGAGGCCAGCGCGTCCACCTGTACGCGGCTGGGCGTCGGACGTCCTTCGCAGAGTGAAGCGACCACGGCTTCGGTGGCCAGGACGCCGAAGCCGGCGCCCGTCACAAACGTGCTGCCGCCGGCCTGGGCCTCGTCGTGCAGGTCGAGCAGCCGCTGGACCGCGATCGGGTCCGCGGCCATGTCCACGTAGTGGCCACCGGGCAAGCACGCGCGCGCGATCGTCGCGGCCGTGGCGGCGTACTCGCCGATCGTGTTGACGACGACCGCCGGGCGCTGCCGGCTGATCTCCGCCGCGATGGCCTCGACCCCGTCGGCGACGACGAACTTCGAGCCGGTCGCCGCCAGCTGTTCCCGGTTGCGTCCGACCAGCACGACCGGCAGTCCGCGCGCCGCCAGCTCGGCGGTGATGGCGCGGCCGGTGCGGCCCAAGGCGCCGAGTACCCAAATCTCCATGTCGACCCTCCAGTGATGTCTCAGTGTGTCGTCACCGAGACTAGCACGTGATGACACACTGAGACGTCAGCTAGGCTGGGGTGTGGCCAGATGGGATCCCGGGACCGCGGACCGGCTGCGGAAAGCCGCGCTGGAGCTGTACGCCGAGCACGGCTACGACGCCGTGACGATCACGCAGATCGCCGAGCGCGCCGGGATCACCCGCCGCTCGTACTTCCGCTACTTCCCCGACAAGCGCGAAGTCCTCTTCGCGGGCGCGGAGCAGCTGCCGCCGGCGGTCGGCGAAGCGGTACTCGCCGCCGAAGAAGGCGACTCGCCCTTAGGCACGGCCCTCGCCGCGCTGGCCAAGGTCGGGACGCGGGTCACGCAGCTCGTCGACCCGTCTCCGGAACGCCGGGCGGTGATCGCCGCGAGCGCCGAACTCCGCGAACGCGAGCGGAGTAAGGGCGCGGCGATCACGGCCGCGATCCAAGACGCGCTGGAACGCCGAGGAGTCCGGCCCGAGCTGGCGAAACCGGCGGCGCAGGTCGCGGCGATCGTCTTCGGCGACGCCTTCGACCGCTGGATCGACGAAGGCGGGAAACGGGAGTTCCCCGCCTACCTCGAGACGGCCGCCGCGACCTTGCGCGAGGCCTGCGGTTAGCCGCGCGCGTGCGCGTCCAGGATGTGCGCGACGGCCTCGGTGACCTGCTGCGCGTAGTCCAGGTGCAGCCACTCGTCCGGCACGTGGATGTTCGAGTCGGCCCCGCACGCGCCGGTGACCAGGAACTGCGCCTCCGGGTACTTGCGCGAGAGCAGCCCCATGAACGGGATCGAGCCACCCATGCCGGTCGCGCGGTGGGGGCGGCCGAACACCTCGTCGCTGACCGTGCGCAGGGCCGTCGTCAGCCACGGCGACTCGGTCGGCGCGTTCCACCCGTTCTCCGCCTGCGGCGAGTCGAGGGTGACCTTCGCGCCGTAGGGGACGTCGGTGGTCAGGGCGTGCTTCACGGCTTCGAGCGCCTTCTCGGCGTCGGCCGTGGGCGGGAGGCGGAAGCTCAGCGTCAACGTCGTGCTCTCGCGCAGGACGTTGCCGGCGTCGGCGGGCTTCGGGAAGCCGTCGGCGCCGATCACCGCCAGCGTCGGGCGCCACGCGTTGTTGAGCATCAGCTCCAGCGCGTCTTCAGTGATCACCCGCCCGCCTTCGACCAGCGGAAACGCCTTCGACAGCGCCTCCGGGAAGTCCTGCGAGACGGCCTTGAGCTCCGACAGCCGGTTCGCCGGGACCTCAACCTTGAGCTCGTCCAGCAGCAGTTCGCCGGTCGCGCTGTCCTCGAGCCGCTCGATCAGGTGCCGCAGAACCCGGAACGAGCTCGCGACGACGCCCGACGCGATGCCGGAGTGCTGCGCCGCGCCCAGCAACTGCACCGTGACGTCGAGGTGCAGCATCCCGCGCAGGCTCGTGACCAGCCACAACCGCTCGTAGTCGCTGCCGCCGGCGTCGAGGCAGATCACCAGCGACACCGCGCCGATGCGGTCGGCCAGGTGCTCGACGTAAGCCGGCAGGTCGGGGCTGCCCGACTCCTCGCCGGTCTCCAGCAGCAGCACGATGCGGGCGTGCTCGCCGCCGGCCGCGTGCACGGCCTCGATCGCCGTCGTCGCCGCGTAGCCGGAGTAGCCGTCGTCGACGGACCCGCGGCCGTACAGCCGGCCGTCGCGGATCACCGGGGTCCACGGGTCGAGGCCCTCGGACCAGCCGCCCACCGGGGGCTGCTTGTCGAGGTGGCCGTACATCAGGACGGTGCCCTCGTCCGTCGCGCCCGGGGTCGCCGGGACGTCGACGAGCAACAGCGGGGTCCGGTCTTCGAGCTGCACGACCTCGATGGTCGCGCCGGGCAGGTCACGCCCGGCGATCCACTCGCGGACGTGGTCGACGGCGGCGGCGAGGTGGCCGCTCTTCGCCCACTCGGCGTCGAAGGCCGGGGACAGGGCGGGGATGGCCACCAGCCCGGACAGGCTCGGGATGACGTCGCCGGTCCACGACGCCACTACGGATTCACGCACGGATTTTTGCTCCACCCGGCCCATCGTGCCACGGGGGTCCGACAGTGCGGCACATCACAACGTCGCCTCACGCCTCGTGAGTGGGAAACGGTGTTCCACCCCGGTTTCCCGCTCACGAGCCTGGTGAGCGCCGGAGCTGATCCCCAACTCTCGTAGTTCCGATGCTCGGGCTTCCTAGCGTTTTCCCTGTTCAGGGCCGGTTTCTCAGCAACAAATCAGCAACCGCGTCTCACCAAGACGGCGACCTTCGTGCCAGGATGTCCGCGAGAACCGTCAACGCCGACGGTGACTGAGCGCTTCGGACCCGACGCGCTGGTCCCCGCCGGTGCAGTCGCTGTGGTCGCCACAAGCGGCCGCCAGAGGCACCGACACCGAGGAGTACTGCGCATGCCGTCCGAACAGTGGACGCACCCGGAGCCCGGCGACGGGCCGGCCGCGGTAGCGGCCCAGCCGTCGCCGGAACAGGTGATCGCCGGGTTGCGAGCGACGAGTGAAGGTGGCGCTGAGCTGACTCAGCTGCTCACCCCCGAAGGCGAACGGGTTCCGTCGCCCCGGTTCGACAAGTACGTCGAGGACGTCGACGCCGAAGCACTCCGCGGCCTCTACCGCGACATGGTGCTGGTCCGGCGGGCCGACCGCGAGGCGAACGCCATGCAGCGCCAGGGCCAGCTCGGCATCTGGGTCCCGCTGCTCGGCCAGGAGGCCGCGCAGATCGGCTCCGGCCGCGCCCTCAAGGCGAACGACATGGCGTTCCCCAGCTACCGCGAGCACGGCGTCGCGTACGCGCGCGGGGTCGACATGAAGGATCTGCTGGGCATCTTCCGGTGCACCGACCACAGCGGCTGGGACTACCGGGCCACCGGCTTCCACCCGTACACGATCGTGATCGGCAACCAGGTGCTCAACGCCGCCGGCTACGCGATGGGCCAGAAGTTCGAAGGCAAGGTCGGCGACGACGACGGCGAAGCCACGATCTGCTACTTCGGCGACGGCGCCACCTCCCAGGGTGACGTCCACGAAGGGTTCGTCTGGGCCGCCGTCTACGACGCGCCGCTGGTGTTCTTCTGCCAGAACAACCAGTGGGCGATCTCCGAGCCGACCGAGCGCCAGTCGCGCCTGCCGCTGTACCAGCGCGCCCGCGGCTACGGCTTCCCCGGCATCCGCGTCGACGGCAACGACGTCCTGGCGTGCCTCGCGGTGTCCCGCTGGGCGCTCGACGAGTGCCGGCACGGCAACGGACCCGTCCTGATCGAGGCGTTCACCTACCGGATGGACGCGCACACGACGACCGACGACCCCACCCGCTACCGGCTCTCCGACGAGCTGGAGGAGTGGAAGCTCAAGGACCCGATCGAGCGCGTCCGCGCGTTCCTGGCCCGCAACGGCTACGCCGACCACGACTTCTTCGACGGCGTCCAGGCCGACGCCGACGCGTTCGCGGCCGACCTGCGCGAGTACACGTTCAACATGCCCGAGCCGCCGCCGGAGCGGATCTTCAGCAACGTCTACGCCGAGGGCAACCCGGTGCTGGAGGCGCAGCGCGAAGAGTTCCTGTCCTACCTCGAGGGCTTCGTCTCGGCGGGTGAGCACTGATGACCGACCTCCAGAAACTCACCATCGGCAAGGCCCTCAACCTCGGCCTGCGCCGCGCGATGGAAGAGGACCCCAAGGTCCTGATCATGGGCGAGGACGTCGGCAAGCTCGGCGGCGTCTTCCGGATCACCGACGGCCTGCAGAAGGACTTCGGCGAGCAGCGCGTGCTGGACACGCCGCTGGCGGAGTCGGGCATCATCGGCACCGCGGTCGGCCTGGCCGTGCGCGGCTTCCGGCCGGTGTGCGAGATCCAGTTCGAGGGCTTCATCTTCCCCGGCTTCGACCAGATCTCGTCGCAGCTGGCGAAGCTGCACTACCGGACGCAGGGCAAGATCAAGATGCCGGTCGTGATCCGGGTGCCGTTCGGCGGCGGGATCGGCGCGGTCGAGCACCACTCGGAGTCGCCGGAGTCGCTGTTCGCGCACATCCCGGGCCTCAAGGTCGTGTCCATTTCGAACGCCGTCGACGCCTACTGGGGCATCCAGCAGGCGATCAAGTCGGACGACCCGGTGCTGTTCTTCGAGCCGAAGCGGCTGTACCACTCGGGTGCGCTGCGCGCGGAGATCGACGTGGCCGGCACCCCGGCGCAGGTGTTCTCGTCGCAGGTCGTGCGCGAAGGCACGACGGCGACGGTCGTCGCGTACGGCCCGTCGGTGAAGGTCGCGCTCGACGCGGCCGCCGCGGCGGAGGACGAAGGCAAGTCCCTCGAGGTCATCGACCTGCGCACGCTCTCGCCGCTGGACCTCGGCCCGGTGTTCGAGTCGGTGCGCAAGACCGGACGGCTGATCGCGCTGTCGGAGGCGCCGTCGGAGTCGTCGCTGACGTCGGAGATCGCCGCGCGCGTCCAGCAGGAGTGCTTCTACTCGCTGGAAGCGCCCGTCCTCCGGGTGACCGGGTTCGACACGCCGTACCCGCCGGCCAAGCTCGAGGAGCACTACCTCCCCGACCTGGACCGGGTGCTGCACGCCGTCGACCGATCACTCGCCTGGTAAGGGGGATTTCCGCGCAATGCCCACGTACAAACAATTTCCCCTCGCCGACACCGCGGAGGGGCTGACCGAAGCCGACATCCTGTCCTGGCACGTGAAGCCGGGCGACACGGTGACGGTCAACCAGATCGTCGTCGAGATCGAGACCGCGAAGGCCGCCGTGGAGCTGCCGATCCCGTGGGCCGGGGTCGTCACGGAGCTGCACGTCGAGCCGGGGCAGACGGTGGAGGTCGGCACGCCGATCCTCACCATCGACGTCGACCCGGGTGGGGCGGCCGCGCCTGCGGCCGCCGCTCCCGCGCCCGCTTCGGCTCCGGTCGAAGAAGAAGAGATGAAGCCGCTGGTCGGCTACGGCTCCAAGGCCGTGGTCACGCAGCGGCGCGCCCGCAAGGGTGCGGAACCCGCTCCGGTGGCCGCGGTCGCCGCTCCTCCTGCGCCTGTGCCGGCCCCGGCGTCTGCACCGGCCCCAGTCGCGGTCGCGGCTCCGCGCGGCGGGTACGTCCCGCTGGCGAAGCCGCCGGTGCGGAAGCTGGCCAAGGACCTCGGCGTCGACCTGCACGCGCTGACCGGCAGCGCTTCCGGTGGCGTGATCACCCGCGAGGACGTCGAGCGCGCCGCCAACGGCACCCCGGTCGTCGCGCCCGTGGTCGAGAGCGGAGCGCGCGAGCGGCGCGTCCCGATCAAGGGCGTCCGCAAGATGACCGCGGCGGCGATGGTGCAGAGCGCGTACACCGCTCCGCACGTCACGGAGTTCCTGACCATCGACGTCACGCCGATGATGGAGTTCCGCGAGAAGCTCAAGAAGTCGCGGGAGTTCGCCGGGGTCAAGGTCACGCCGCTGACGTTCGCGGCGAAGGCCGTCTGCCTGGCGGCGAAGCGCACGCCGGACATCAATGCGGTCTGGGACGAGGCCGCGCAGGAGATCGTCTTCAAGGACTACGTGCACCTCGGGATCGCGGCGGCGACACCGCGCGGCCTGATCGTGCCCAAGGTCCGCGACGCCGACGCGATGTCGCTGAAGGAGCTGGCTGTCGCGTTGACGCAGCTCACGGACGTGGCCCGCGAAGGCAAGACGTCGCCGGCGGACATGGCGAACGGCACGATCACGATCACCAACGTCGGCGTCTTCGGCGTCGACACGGGCACGCCGATCATCAACCCCGGCGAGTCCGCGATCCTGTGCCTCGGCGCGATCAAGGACCAGCCGTGGGTCGTGGACGGCGAGATTAAGGTCCGCAAGGTGCTCCAGCTGTCGCTGAGCTTCGACCACCGCGTGGTCGACGGCCAGCAGGGTTCGGAGTTCCTCGCCGACGTCGGCGCCCTGCTGGCCGACCCAGCGATGGCCATGACCTACTGAGTTCCTGCAGGTGAAGGGCCGTCCTGGCGTACCGGGGCGGCCCTTCACCGGTTCGCCCTCGGCATATTCATTTGACGGAGTGAGTGCTCACTCCGCACACTGGTGGCATGACCCCAGCACCCGAGACCCGGCGCAGAGCGCCGAGCATGAGCGCCGAAGACCGGCGCGCCATGATCGTGCACGCGGTGCTGCCGCTCCTGATGGAGCACGGCACCGCGGTCACCACCAGCCAGATCGCCCGCGCCGCCGGCATCGGCGAGGGCACCATCTTCCGCGCGTTCAAGGACAAGGACGAGCTGTACGACGCCTGCACCGCCGAGGTGCTGCGCCCCGACCACGTCCTCGACGCGATCGCCGAGATCCCCATCGAGCAGCCCCTGGCAGACCGGCTCGTCGAGGCCGCCGAGGCACTCGGCGCGCACTTCGAGCGGATGGGCGCGTTGATGGGCGCCCTGCACGCGTCCGGACGCCACAAGCAGCGCGACCCCGAGCAGCGCTTGAAGAACCGCACGATGAAGGGCGGCCGCAGCGAGTCGATGGCCGCGATGCGCGGCGCGATCACCGAACTGTTCGAGCCCGAGAAGGACCAGCTGCGGCTGGCCCCGGAGCAGCTGGCCGCGCTGTTCCTCACCCTGTTGTTCGGCGGCCGGCGGATGGCGCCGGACGACAACGCCGCCACCACGCGCCAGGTGGTCGACGTCTTCCTGCACGGCGCCGTGGAGGCTCGGTGATCCCGGGCGGTGGGGGCGGCATGGAGTTCATGCTGGCCCGGCGCGGCCGGCGGCGGCACGCCGTGACGGTGCCGGAAAGCGGGCTGACCGGGCCCGTCGACATCCCCGAACCGAAGCAGGACGACCAGCCGAAGGACCTGCGCTCGCGGCTGTCGCGCGCGAAGACGTCCATCGCGGGCACGGTCCGCGGCCTGCCGAAGGTCGTGAAGCTGACGTGGCAGGCCAGCCCGGTCCTGACCATCCTGCTGGCCCTGATCACGCTGTTGTCGGGACTGCTGCCGACCGTGACCGCGTACGTGGCGAAGCTGCTGCTCGACTCCGTCGTCGCGGCGATCCAGCACCGCGGCACGACGAGGGACATCGTGAACGTGGCGCTGTTCCAGTTCGGCGTGCTCGCGGCGACCGCGATCAGCAGCGCCCTGACGTCGATCGCGCAGTCGCTGCTGCAGGAACGCATGACGCTGACCATCCGCCACCAGGTGATGGCGCACGCGAGCGAGCTGCACCTGGCGTACTTCGAGGGTTCGGCGTCCTACGACATGCTGCGCCAGGCCGCGCAGGAGGCCCCGACGCGGCCGCTGTCGATGATGAACTCCGCGCTGGGGCTGGTGCGGACGCTGATCACGTTCGGCAGCATGATCGCGCTGCTCGTCTCGATCAGCCCGCTGCTGGCGCTGGTCGCGCTGGTCGCGCCGATCCCGGCGTTCATCTCGCAGTCCAAGTACGGCTCGCGCGCGTTCTGGCTGACGTTCCTGATGTCGCCGATCAAGCGGCGGATGGACTACCTGTCGTCGCTGGTCACGACGGACACCTACGCCAAGGAAACGAAGCTGTTCGGGCTCGGCCCGTACTTCGTCGACCGCTTCCGCCGGCTCGGGCTCGTGTCGTACGAGCGGCAGCGGAAGCTGACGATCAACCGCAACGTCAGCTCGACATCCTGGGGGCTGTTGAGCACGCTCGCGGGTTCGGCGATCGCGTTGTACATCGCCCTGGAGGCGGTCGGCGGCCGGCTCACCCTCGGGGACCTGGCGCTGTACACGGCCGCGGCGACGTCCGTGCAGGCGTCGGTGTCGGGGCTGTTCACGGCGTTTTCGGGGATGTACGAGAACAACCTCTACCTGGACACGCTGTACCGGTTCCTGGACACGAAACCGGAGATCACCGCGCCGGCGTCGCCCCGGCCCTTCCCGTCCGTTGTGGACGGTCACATCGAGTTCGACTCGGTGACGTTCGCCTACCCGGGTTCGGAGGAGCCGGCCCTGGAGGACGTCAGCTTCGAGATCCGCCCGGGCGAGACGGTGGCGGTGGTGGGCCGCAACGGCGCGGGCAAGTCGACGCTGTTCAAGCTCCTTTGCCGCCTGTACGACCCGACGGGCGGGGTTATTCGCCTCGACGGCGTGGACATCCGCGAGTACGACCCGGACGAGCTGCGCACGCGGATCAGCGCGATGTTCCAGGACTACGTGACGTACCAGGGAACGGCGGCGGAGAACATCGGCCTGGGCGATCTGTCCCGGTTGGAGGATCGTTCCCACATCGAGCATTCAGCCCGCCGAGCGGGCGCGGACGAGCGCATCGAGCGGTTGCCGTCCGGCTACGACAGCCCGCTGGGGCGCTGGTTCGACCAGGGCGTCTCGCTGTCCGGCGGTGAGTGGCAGAAGATCGCGCTGGCCCGGGCGTTCCAGCGGGAGGCGCCGCTGTTGATCCTGGACGAGCCGACATCGGCGTTGGACGCGCAGGCGGAGCACGACCTGTTCTCGCGGCTGCGGTCGTTGTCCGAGGGGAGGACGACGTTGTACATCTCGCACCGGTTCTCGACCGTACGGCAGGCGGAGCGGATCCTGCTGCTGGACCACGGGAAGGTGGCGGAGTACGGCACACACGAGGAGCTGATGGCGGCGAAGGCGGGGTACGCGGAGCTGTTCACATTGCAGGCGCAGGCGTACTTGGACGAGGTGCCGAGCTAGAGTTCGGCGAGCCCGGACCGCCTGGCGGCGGGGCTGCGGTCGATGGTGTCAACGTTGCTGCGTTGATCGGGAGCAAATCGGACAGGCTGTTCGTTGTACGGGGTATGGCTGTCGCGTTCCTGCTTTACGTCTTCGCCGAGATCGCCGCGATCTGGGCGGTGGGCTCGGCCGTCGGCGTGCTGGGCACGCTGGGCCTCCTGCTGGCCGGCGCGTTCCTGGGCTCATGGCTGGCCCGCCGCGAGGGCGGCAAGGCAATGAGGGCATTCACGTCCGCGGCCCGCTCAGGACGCCCGGCGGAGAAGGAACTGACCGACGGAATGCTGGTCGGCCTGGGCGGGGTGCTGATCCTGGTACCGGGATTCGTCAGCGACGTGCTGGGGCTGCTGCTGATCCTGCCGCCGTCACGCGCGGTGGCTCGGCGGTTGTGGCTGAAGCGGATGGAGAAGCGAGCGGTCCGGTTCGCCAACCGCCGTCGAGGGCCGGTGATGGTGGTGGACAGCGAGGTGGTGCCGCCGGAGGAGCCACGTCGTGACCAGCCGACGGTGATCGAGGGCAGGGTCATCGAAGGCTAGCCACGCTCGGCCTGGGCGATCAAACCTTGCCACAATGTGCGCGTGGAGCGTCTGAAGACCACATCCGCCGTGCGCATTCGGATGAGCAAGCAGAAGTCCCGGAATACCGGGATCGAGATGGCGCTGCGCAAGGCCCTGCACGGTGCCGGCTTCCGCTACCGGGTACACCGCCGGCCGGTGAAGGGCGTTCGCCGCGAGGCTGACCTGGTGTTCGGCCCGGCCCGCGTTGCGGTCTTCGTGGACGGGTGCTTCTGGCACGGCTGCCCGGAGCACGCCACCTGGCCGAAGAACAACGCGGAGTTCTGGCGCGACAAGATCGAGACGAACCGCCGACGGGACGCCGACACCGACGAACGGCTCCGCGAGGCAGGTTGGCTCGCCGTCCGGATCTGGGAACACGAGTCTGTCGAGGTCGCTACCGACCGCGTCATCTCCGCCGTCCGGGAGCGCCGCCGGGCGTCAGGCGTCCTTGAATAGCCCCTCGACCCCGTTGCGGGTTTCCTTCCAGCTTCGCTTGACGCAGCGGTCCAGCTTCGCGGTATCGAGTTCCTTGCCCATGGCGGCGGCCAGGACGTGAGCAGCCAGCCGCGGCGGGATCGCATTTCCGATCTGCTGGGCGATGCCCCGCCCTGACCAGGGGTAATCAGGCGGGAAGGTCTGCAGCCTGCCTGCTTCTTGGTCGGTGAAGCGATCAGACCGGCCCTTCGGTCTGTCGATCAGACGGTTGCGGGAGACCTTGCCGGTGACGGTGAAAGCGGGTTCGGTCGACCGCCGCTCCCCACGTGCCTTCGGGTCGCCACCCGTGCCGTAGTTGGACCTCACGGTGAACTGCTCCGACCAGCCGAGCGCTTCTCCCATCGTCTTCCACGGAAGCAAGCGGGGATCGCCTTCACCTCGGGCCGACCCCTTCCGATAACGCCGGTGCGTAGGCTGGGGCAGCTTCGCTTCTCCGTCACGCCGAGCGATCAAGATCGCCCGGCGACGCGTCTGCGGGACCCCGAATTCCTCGGTGTGGAGGATTCCACAGTCGACGTTGTAGCCGCGTTTTTCGAGCACGCGTGCATACGCCTGCCACACCGGCAGCACCGCAGGCACCTGTTCGAGAACAATCGCTTCGTACGGAACGCCCGCATTGAGCGCCCACCGCAGGGGCTCCAGCACCAACCCGGTGCGTTCGTCCTCCAGTTGCGCGAGGTCCTCCTCGCTGAGGCCGTCACCGTCGGGGTCGGCGACGACGTCGACGAGGGACAGCACCCGTTCCAGAGCTCGTCTGCCGGTCCCATGCCCGGCGACGGTATACGTCTGGCACGGAGGGCCGCCGGTCAGGAACCGGGCCTTCGGGTAGTCGGCAGGCTTGGACAGCCGCACATCACCGTGCTTCGTATGCAACTCCGCTTGCTCGCGGGTGACGCAGGCGTCGTCGTCCCACTCGATGCCGACCACGGACACGCCCAGCCAGTGAGCGGCGACGTCGAGCCCGCCCGGACCGGCGAAGAGGTCCACCATCTCGACCTGCGCCGGTAGCGGCAAGGCCAACTGTCCGTCGGTCATAGGACGGGAGTCTATAAGTCGGGTACGACAGGGTGGACGAGCCATGAATTCGACACGCCGGCAGCAGGCCACTCAGTGCGTGACGCGTCCGTGACCACATGGAGTAACAGAAGCGGCCGTCCGCGCGACGTGATCGATCACGGAGGGGATTGCGTCGAGGCGCCGAACAGGGTCACCCGTTCGAGGCACCTGACGGTGAGGCCGGCAGCACCTACCGTGAAGCGGGTCGGCGTAGCTCGTCCCGTCGATGCGCCCGGAGACGGAATTGGAGGATCGGTGACCGACAAGTTCGACCAGCAGTACGCCGCGTTTCTCGACCTGGTGGACACCGGCACCCCGGAGACCGCCATCAAGAAGATGGAACTGTTCGGCGCCGAGGACGAACTGCTTCAGCGGATCGCCGAGCGGCACGAGCGCGAGACCATCAGGATCCGGGAGCGCGAGGAACCGCGCAGCGTCATCCTCGACAACCGCTACACCTGGTACACCGGACCGCGGCCACGTGACAGGTACTGGCCGGCACTCGAAGAGCTGCTGCGGAAGTCGGGGTGGTCGGAGCAGAGCCTCGACGATCTCGACGGCGCATCGACCAAGGTCGTCTCCCTGCTGAGTCACCCCCAGGTGCCGAAGTTCTCGACGAAGGGCCTGGTCGTCGGCTACGTCCAGTCCGGAAAGACCACCAACTTCACCGCCGTGACGGCGAAGGCGGCCGATCGCGGCTACAAGCTCTTCATCGTGCTCGCCGGTATCCACAACGGCCTCCGCCGACAGACACAACTTCGCCTCGTCGACCAGCTGGTCAAGCCGAACCCCTCGCGCTGGCTTCAGCTCACTGATCCCGACAAGGACTTCACGCCGCCCGCCAATGCGGCCGCCTACCTCTCCAAGAACAACAAACAGCACGTCCTGTGCGTGATCAAGAAGAATCCTCGCGTCCTCGAGAAGTTCTCGGCGTGGCTCGAGACGGCTTCGGAGTACCTGGCGGACTGCCCGGCGTTGATCATCGACGACGAGGCCGACCAGGCGACGGTCGCGACCGAAACGATCAATCCGTTGATCATCGAGATCCTCGGGCGCCTGCCGAAGTCGGCTTACGTGGGCTACACCGCCACCCCGTTCGCGAACCTGCTGATCGACCCGTCGGCCAAGGACCTGTATCCCGAGCACTTCATCGTCAACCTGCCCAAGCCGACGGGACACTTCGGGACCGAGGTCCTGTTCGGTCGCGACGTCATGGACGGAGAAGACCCGGAAGACGTCTTCGACGGCTTCGACATGATCCGGCAGGTCCCCGAATCCGAGGTCGAACTCGTACGCCCGAGTTCACGCGCTGATGCCGACGGCTTCCACCCGGTGCTGACGGACACACTCCGCACGGCAATCCGGTACTTCTGGCTCAGCACTGCTGCGCGCCGGGTACGCAAGACAGGCAATCCGCACTCGACCATGCTGGTGCACACCAGCGTCAATACCGCCGTTCACAACAGCTTCAAACACCCCCTGTCCAAGCTCCGCAACGAGAGCGAGGCCCTGCTCCGGACCGGGGACGCCGAGCTCCTGACCGAGCTCCGCCAGATCTGGGAGCGCGAGACGGCGCGCGTGCCCGCCGACCTGTTCCACGAGCAGCAGGTGACGTTCGACGAGCTGGCACCACTGCTTCCCGGCGTTCTGCACGACTGCCGGATCATCATGGACAACTCCGGGAGCAAGGACCGCCTCGACTACGAGAACGGTCCCGTCGTCGCCATCGCGGTCGGTGGCAACACCCTGTCCCGTGGCCTGACGCTCGAAGGTCTCGCCGTGAGCTTCTTCGTGCGCTCTGTCTCCGCGTACGACACGCTGCTCCAGATGGGACGGTGGTTCGGCTTCCGCAACGGCTACGCCGACCTGCCCCGCATCTGGATGACCGACGAGCTTCGCGACTGGTTCCGCCACATCGCGACAGTCGAGAGCGAGATGCGGCGCGACATCGACGTGTACATGGTCGAAGACAAGACTCCGATGACTTTCGCCGTCCGGCTGCGCACGCATCCGGCACTCCGCGTGACGGCAGCCGCCAAGATGGCCAACGCCGTCCCCTCGGCATCGGCGTACGGCGGCCTGCGCATCCAGACCCGTTACTTCCGCACCGACCACGACTGGCTCGCAGGCAACCAAGCAGCAGCTCGTCAGCTCGTCGGAAAGGCCGTGCTGGAGGGCAGCCCGGAACTCGACAGGCAGGACGGCAACGTGCTGATCCGCGGGGTCCCGCACGAGCTGGTCACGGACTTCCTGCGTGAGTACCGATTCCACGAGAAGTCGCAGGAGTGCGATTCCAAGCTGTTGACCGACTACATCGCGAGGCGCATCGCCAAGTCCGGCGCGCTGCGCGGCTGGAACGTCGCCGTCATCGGTGGTTCGGCAGGCACGGATTCTCCGAAGGAGTTCACCTTCACCGACGGTTGCACAGTCCGGATGGCCACTCGTTCGGCGCTGCCCGGCGACGACAACGACACTGTCGACATCAAGACTCTGATGAGCCGCCGGGACGCGGCAATCGATCTCGACATCTCATCGGTGCAGGGGGAGTTGACCGAAGACAAGATCAAGGCGTTGCGGCTGCAGCAGAGCCCCGACAGTGCCCTTCTCGCGCTTTACGTGATCGACAAGGACTCAGAACCCGAGGCCCGTCGCATCCTCAGCCGTCGCGCGCTGAACGCCGCCGAAGACGTCATCGGTGTCGGCCTCGTATTCCCCCCGCCGTCGTCGGACGATTCGACGGTGGAGTGGCAGTACGTGGCCACCAACCTGGCGAAGGTCCGGATCGAGGAAGAGGACCTGAGCGGCCTCGACGCGGTGGACGACTGATGAGTGCGCACCTGCGCAAGGTCGTCGATGACCATTGGGGGCGCCTCGAAGAGGAACAGGTTTCCGGCCCGCAGCGGGTACGCACGTCGAACCTCCCGGTCGCGACCCCGGTGGGCCCGCTGCTCGCGGCAGTGGATCACGCAGGTAACCGCCACCTCCTCGTACCGCTCACAGCTCATCAGCACGTCCGGCTCGATCGGGGCGGCGCAGCATTGACCGTGCGTGAACGACCGCTCGAAAACGATCAGGTCTACGAGCGGTACGCCGATTTGGGCTGCGACCGGCGGGATCTCGACGGTGTGTTCACCGGCCTTGTCGTCGATGTGCTCGACGCAGTCGGGGAAAATCCCGATCGGCCGCTGAAGGTGCTGTACACCGTGGTCGGTCAATGGCGTGCCCTGTTCCAGCATTCACCGGCACCGCTGAGTCCCGACCGGTTGGCGGGCCTGTTCGGCGAGCTGGTGGTGCTGAACGAACTGCTCGCGCAGGAGAGCACGGCGGTCGACTTCTGGACAGGGCCCGCCGGGCACCGTCACGATTTCACCGTCGGCACGCAAGGGATCGAGGTCAAGACTTCCACCGCGGCCACCGGGCGGAAAGTTCGCATCCACGGCGTCGAGCAGCTCCAACCGCCGCCGGATGGCGCCCTCGACCTGGTGTGGGTCAGGGTGGAACGGGTCGCCGAGCAGGGCAGCACGATCTCCGATCTCGTGGATCGTGCGCGCCGAACCGGCGACGACGACACCGGATTGCTCTTCAAACTCGCCGAAGCCGGTTACCGACCGGCCGATGCGGACCTGTACCAGGATGTGCGCTTCGCAGTTCGCGAACAACGGTGGTACGAGGTGGATGACGACTTTCCCCGCATCACGCCTTCGTCGGTTCCCCCCGGAGTCTCCGACCTCGACTACACCGTCGACCTGGACCAGCAGCAGCCGGAAGTCACCGACTCCCGGGAAATCCGTGATCGGATCGCCCGGATCACCCAGGAGAGCAAGTGACCACAGCGGCCTGGCACTCACAGATGTTCCCGCCCGAAGGGGCGAGTGCGGCCGAAGGGATCCGCAACCAACTCGGCAGGCCCGAGCTGGATCTGCTGACGATCCTCGTACGCGAGTCCGCCCAAAACAGCTGGGATGCACGTACCGGCAAGACGGCGGTCGACTACCACCTCGATCTGAGAATCGTCAGTCCGGCACACGCACCGGCGTGGCGGGAGCTGCTCGCCCGCAACGTACCCGCACCCGAGCACCTGCCGCTGCGGCAGTCGATCTCGAGTCCGGTGATCCGCGTCCTGACAATCTCGGACCGTGGGACGACCGGACTGGGTGGCCCCACCCGCGCAGACAACGCGGTGGTCGAAAACCACGACTTCGTGTCCTTCATCAGAAACATCGGCGAACCGAGGGACACCGAACTCGGCGGGGGCACCTACGGATTCGGCAAGGGGATCTTCTACCTGCTGAGCCGACCCGGGACCGTGCTAGTGCACACGCGATGTCGAGTCGACGGCGGGTTCGAGACACGACTGATGGGCTGTGCACTCTGGAAGAGCTACGCCGAGGGTGAAGGGCTCTCCGGTCGCCGGTACACCGGACGGCATTGGTGGGGAACGCATTCCGCGGACGGCGTCGTCGAACCGCTGATCGGCGCCGAAGCCGACACCACCGCGGAGCGACTGGGTCTGCGCGGCTTCGGCCCGGACGAGACCGGTACAACGGTCGTCGTCATCGACCCCGACCTCGGCGAACGGGAGATCCAGGACGCCGGGAGCTACCTGGCGGAGACGATAGCCTGGAACCTCTGGCCGAAGATGCTGGCCGCCCCCGACGACGGCACTCCGCCGATGCGGTTCTCCGTGCAGTGCGACGGCATCACGGTTCCGGTGCCGGACCCTCGCGAGACGACTCCGCTGGACATGTTCGTCTCCGCGTACGAAGCGATGCGATCGGCCGAAGACGCCAAAGAGCTCTGGTACCAGGGTCATCCCCGGACGAAACTCGGAATGCTGGGGCTCGAAAAGCGCTTCCTCCCGCCGTTCACCCAGACTCCCGCAGCAGAGACGGCGGGGGTCGAGAGCACCGTTCACCACGTCTGTCTCATGCGTACGGCGGAACTGGTCGTCACCTACCACGCCGGACCGAAACCGGCGGCCGAGTACGTGTCCTATGCCGGCGTCTTCCGCGCGGACATCGAACTGGACAGCACGTTCGCGTCGTCGGAACCGCCCACTCACGACGCCTGGAACTGGCAATCGCTCGAAGGACAGGACAAACGATTCGTCAAGATGGCGTTCACCCGGATCAAGGAGTCGATCGAAGGATTGATCGAAATCGACGGCCGGATCCGGACGAGCTCATCGGAGATTTCGCTGGGCGCCGCAAGCCGCTCGTTCTCCGATCTCGTGGCGGGCGCCTCGGGCTTCGGCGGAGCGTCCGACTACCGCCGCGCGTTCAAACCGGTGAAGCCGACACCGCCGGCCGGGACTGTCCACCTGTCCGGGGACCTATACGACGCGGGCACCGGCGCAGCCCCGTCTTCATCCGTGGATCAAACCGGTCCGGCAGCCGGCAAGCCGGGCGGACGCCAACCCCGGGTGGAGTACCTGGATGCACCGTACTTCGAAGTCCGCGCGGGCCAAGTCCTACTGATCCAGGCGTTCCGGGTCTCCGCACTCGGCGTGCACCGCTGCGTCGCCGACCTCGGCATCGCGTTGGCCGGTACCAGCAGCAGGGAAACAGATCCGCCGCGGGGAGCCGACGAACCTCGGTTATTCGGATGGGAAAGCCCTGACGGTGCACTCCACACCGACCCGACACAGACCCTCGAAGGCGGCGAAGACGTCTGGCGCGTTCTCGTCCGTCCGGCACCCGACACGACGACCGAGATCGCGGTGCACGCCCAGCGCGAGGAGACGCTGCGATGAGCATGCAAGCACCGCCCTATCGCACGGCACCGGCGGACTCGGTGGTGGCCGGACCGTGGCAGTGGCTCATCGATGATGCTCCCACCGAGCTGCCGGATGCCCTGAGCGACTGGGACTATCGCATGGATTTGTCCTTGCGGCAGACGGTGACCGTGGACGTAGGTCTCGTCAGGCAGGCCACCGGGCTTCCCCCGACGGCGAAGTTGACCCTCGCGATGATCTGGACAGCGTCCGGCTCGGGGCTGAAGGCCGCCGGCGACCGCATTCCGCTGCCGGATTCGGGTACCGCGACCGTCGACCTGACCGCGGTCCTGCCCGGCAATCAACTCGGTGGCGTACTGGGCTTGGAAACCACCTTGGTGCTCGCCGAGTTCTCCGAAGCCGGCGACTCGGCTTCGCCCCGCCGGGCCGGATCGATCCTCTGGACCAACAAGTACGAGACCCGACTGCAGGGTGACGCGCCGCTCTTCCCCATCGCGGTCGTCGACTTCTCCAAGACCCAGTATCCCGAGGACGCCGGCTGGCACGTGGAGATCGGTGGCGACCTCGAAACGGCCACCATGGGCGCGTTGCTCCTGCTGGTGAACGAACGCAAACGAGTACTGGTCGACGCCATGCGCAACGCGGCCAAGCCCCGGCCGGTCGACCGCGTGGTGTTGTCCAGCGTGCACGCGGACGTCGCTCGCACCTTGGTGGAGCACGCACTGAACGACCAGGAATTCAGCCTCGAAAACGACTATGGCGACGAGACGATCGGCAGCACGCTCCAAGCGCTCGTCGGTCGGTTCTTCCCAGGCCAGAGCCTGGCCCACCTGCGCAGGCGGCAAGGGCAGTCACCGACTGCGTTCGCGACCGAGCTCCAGCACGCTGTGCGGATCTTCGAGGAGTCCTGATGAGCGTCTTGTTCCCGCGTCTGCTGCCTCGGCAGGCCCACGAGCTGTATCAAGAATACAAGTCACTGACCATCGAGGAGCTCGAACTTCGCACCGCGTTGCGCCACGACTCGGCTGTTTACGCCGCCACGGGTGGCGATCGAGTCCGTGAGAAGGACCTCGACCAGCTGCGTCAGGCAATTCTCGGCGTGGCTCGCGAGGCCGGCTTCCCGAATCGGTCGACACCCGCCACCAAGAACGACTTCGACCGGCGAGTGGCCGAGCTGCTCCACCGGACGACCGGGCTGGCTCCGGCCGAAGCCGCAGCTCGTGACATCTGGGTGTTCCTGGCCCTGGTCGTGCTGCCGGACGTCTCGTTCTGGCGATTCGAGAAGCGGACCGACGAGCGCTTCCTGGCCAAGGACCTGACCCGGCACGTGTTCGGTCGCCTTTGGTGGCGAGCCCACCTGGTCCACGACCCCGACAGCTCCGATCCCTACGCCGCCCTGCACATCCTCGGCGAGGGCGCCTTCGACCAGATTTACGCACGCCGGCGTGCGCTGGGCGGCAGCCCCCAACTGGTCCGCTCGATCCTGCACGTCTGGCACGAAATCGACGCCGGCGGGCTGAACGAGACCGAGCTGCTGAAGGATTTCCTGAAGCGCTTGTTGCGACTCGGCGCCTTCATGTCCTTCGAGACGCTCCACGATGACCAGCTCAACGCCGAGGTACGCCGCGCGGCCCATGATTCCCTGCAGGCGTTTCACGCGGAACGTCGACCTCGGCACGCACTCGAGCACACCCGCGGGTAACCCGACAGCCAGGCCAAGGGTGCCGCTTCGCTATCGCTACGGTTCCTCCGCGTAGGCGAGGGTTTCCCGCCGGTAGGGCTGGTGCAGTGTGGCGAGGCGGCGCTCGAGCCAGACGTCGTCCCGCTCGTTCAGGGTCAGCTCACCGTTGCGGCGCATGAGCCAGATGATGTCCATGCCGGAAAGCACTGCGTCGCCGGTGACGCTGTCCAACAAGCCGGTAGTGAGGCGGACCAAGTCGTCCTGTTGTTGGGGAATGTGGTCGTGTTTGTAGATGCTGAAACCGATGGCCACGGTCGGGGAAATTCCGAAGTCCGTCACCAGTGGTGACCAAGGTGCGGCGTTGCGTTCGTAGACTCGGACCCACGTGCGGAGCGGGGTCACCGCTCCGTCGCGGCACACCTGGTCAGGGGTGACCGATGCCGCGAAGAGCGCCAAGGGGCGACCGACGTCGAGCAGTGCGTGTGCGACTTGCTCCGGCGACGATGACGTCGCCATTTCGAGATCGTAAGAGATGGCCATCCGCGCTGATCCTGCGACTAGTCCGTCGTGGGCTTGGGGATGTCGAAGTAGCTCGAGAACCGCACAGCCGGCGCATACTCGCCCTTCACCTTCACCCTCCCCGTCACGAACATCGCCGCCACTGCCGCATTGCCTGTCGCCATGCGGATGAAGTCGTCCACCGACACGGTGATCGTGGTGTCCGGGGTGCGGGACAGATCCGCCGAAGACACGCACATCCCGTCCTCGATCACTGTCTGGAAACGGTCGTAACCGTCCTCGCCCGCGCCCTCCGAAAAGCGCCAAGAAAGCACCAAATCCACGTGCCTCGCCCGCGCCGGTGAGAAATGCTCCGACATCCGGCGGAATATCTCGTCCAAGAACACCGCGCGGAGCTCTGGATGCGAAGCAATTGCCTTCAGCTGGTCGCGGGAGGCTCGGCGGACCACGTCCACCAGGACGTCCGTTGACAGGGAACTCAGCTCGATGCCCGCTCCTGCCGAACCCAGCATGTGGAGGGTTTCCAGGACCTGGATGAACTGGGGTGGCGTCAAGTTGCCGATGACCAGCTTCTCCGCGAACGCGTTCACCGCGTGGCCACCACGGCGGGGGCGGCGCCATTTTGCGTTTCGGGGCACGGTCCGAAACTATACGGGCTGCGGCAGGTCGAAGAAACCGATCAAGCCCGCCGCGAAGGCCAGGTCGCCTTTTACTTTGATTCTTCCCGTGACGAACAACACCGCCGGGGTGGCCTGGTGGGTGATGAGCCGGAAGAAGTCGACCGGTGCGATAGTGATCGTGACTCGCGCCGCAGAGTGCATCTCGCGGCTGACCGTGCAGGACCCGTGGGCGATCGCCGTTTCGTAGCGGTCGTAGCCGCCTTCGCCGGCGCCTCCCGACAGGCGCCAGTGGACCACCGCCTGCAGGTCGCGGGCGCGGTCGGGGCGGATGTGGGCGCCCATGCGGGCGAAGATCTCGTCCAGGATGCGCTCGCGCAGGGGGCGGTCCGCGACCACGCTCTCGAGCTGGGCGCGCGACGCCGAGGCCACCAGGGAGGCGAACCGGGCCGGCTCGACCTTGCTCAGGTCGAACGCCGGGGCCTGCGCCGCCAGCCGGAGGAGGGCCTTCAAAAGACGGCGGAAGTCGTCCCGCCGGAGTTCGGCCGGGTCGAGGGCCAGCTCGTTGACGTCCAGGGCGTGGGCTTCGGGGCTCAGCGGGTCGAGCCGCTCCAGGGCGTCGAGCAGCGGTGCGCCGCGGAGTTCCGCGATCCGATCGGCGCTGGTCATCCCGGCGTTGTCGGCCATGGTCACCCCTCTCCGGTTACTCATGCGTAAGGCTACCCGCCAGTAGGTATGCGGGCAAGCGTGCCGAAATCACCCGGGCGTGGCCGCGCCCGGTACCGTCTCCGGGCAGCAACGAGGAGGTCCAGCGTGTCAGAGGAAGATCAGCGTCCGCCCGAACGGGCCAGGCGGCTGCCGCGTGCCGTGCGCGAGCGGCAGATCCTGGACGCGGCCGTCCAGGTCTTCTCGCGCCACGGCTACCACGCCGCGTCGATGGACGAAATCTCCGACGTCGCCGGCGTCTCGAAGCCGATGATCTACACCTACCTCGGCTCGAAGGAAGACCTCTTCGGCGCGTGCATCCGCCGCGAGGCGACGCGGCTGCTGGAGGCCATCCAGGCCGGCGTTCAGCCCGACCTGCCGCCGGACATGCAGCTCTGGCACGGCCTGCGGTCCTTCTACCGCTTCGTCGCCGAGTACCGCGAGTCGTGGACGGTCCTGCACCGCCAGGCCCTCACCGTGGGCGGCGCCTTCGCCGCGGAAATCACCGACATGCGGGCGCGCGCGATCCAGCTCGTCGCCGCGCTCGTGGTGTCCGCCGGCACCCGCAAGGGCGTCGGCGAGCAGGCCGAGTTCTCCGGCGAAGGGCTGGCCGCGTCCCTGGTCGGCGGGGCCGAGTCGCTGGCCGACTGGGCCCTCGACCACCCCGACATCTCCGACGGCGTCCTCGCCTCCTGGATGATGAACCTGGTCTGGCTCGGCTTCAACGACCTCATCGAGGGCGCCGTCTGGAAGCCGTCAGAGTGAGCTGATCGTGCCCTCCAGGTTCGGCTTCGACCCGCTCCACAGCTCGAAGGCCCATCCTTCCGGAGTGGACCACGACGTGAAGCCCGCCTTGGCCGGCAGCAGGACCGGCTGCTTGAAGCGGACGTCCACCGTGAACGCCTCCGGCAGCCGTCCCTCGAACGCCGCCAGCGCGTGGGCCTTCGTCCACATGCCGTGCGCGATCGCGCGGGGGAAGCCGAACAGGCGGGCCGTCAGCGGGTGCAGGTGGATCGGGTTGCGGTCGCCCGAGACCTCCGCGTAGCGGCGCCCGATGTCGCCCGGGACGCGCCAGATCGCGTCCGGCGTCGGCGGCGCCAGCTGGTCCCGCCGGGACGAACCCGAACCAGCACCGCGACGCAGGTACGTGCTGACGTCGGACCAAGCGAGGTGATCGCCGGCCCAAGCCTCGCTGACGACGTCGAACTGACGCCCCTTCTCGTGCGGGCGCAGGTTCTCCGCCCGGACGCGCACGGTCAGCGGCTCGCCGATCCGCAGGGCGCGGTGCTGGGTGATCCGGTTCGCCACGTGCACCATGCCGAGCAGCGGGAACGGGAACCCCGGCTCGGTCATCAGCGCCATCTGCAGCGGGAACGCCAGCATGTGCGGGTACGTCGCCGGCAGCTCGTCGCTCAGCCGGAAGCCGCACACGGTGTTGTACGCGGCCAGGTGGGCCGGATCGACGACGACGCCGGTGCGCACCAGCTCCGTGTCCGGCAGCGAATCCCCGGCCGGCTTGCGCAGGACGCCGCCGAGCAGCGCCTTCGGGTACAGCGTGGCCAGGCTCGGCGTGCTGTCGAGTTCGCGGATCGCCACGTCACGCTCCCAGCAGGGCCTGGCCGCAGACGCGGACCACGTTGCCGTTCACCGCGGCCGACGCCGGGTTCGCGTACCAGGCGATCGTCTCGGCGACGTCGACCGGCAGGCCGCCCTGGCCGAGGCTGGACAGCCGCCGCCCGGCTTCTCGGATGAACAGCGGGACCGCGGCCGTCATCTTGGTCTCGATGAACCCCGGCGCGACGGCGTTGATCGTGCCGCCGTACGCCGCGAGCTGCGGAGCGCCGACGTTCACCATGCCGATCACACCCGCCTTCGACGTCGCGTAGTTCGTCTGGCCGACGTTGCCGGCGATGCCCGCGATCGACGAGACGCCGATGATGCGGCCGTTCTCGTTGAGCACGTGGTCGTCGAGGAGCTTGTCGTTCACCGCGAGCTGCGACGCGAGGTTGACGGCGATGACCGAATCCCACGCGCTCTCACTCATGTTGCCCAGCGTCTTGTCGCGGGTGATGCCCGCGTTGTGCACGACGATGTCGACGCCGCCGTGCCGCTCCTTCAGGTACTCCGCGAGCTTCGCGGGCGCGCTCGGCGATGTGATGTCGAGCTGCAGCGACGATCCGCCGACCTTGTTGGCCACCTTCGAGAGGTCGCCACCCTGGGCGGGGATGTCGAGCGCAACGACGTGCGCGCCGTCGCGAGCCAGGACCTCGGCGATCGCCGCGCCGATGCCGCGGGACGCGCCGGTGACCAGCGCGACCTTGCCGTCCAGGGGCTTCTCCCAGCTGGCCGGCGCGGAAGCGGTCTTGCCCTCGGCGCCGATCCGGATGACCTGCGCGTCGACGAACGCCGACTTCGCCGAGAGCAGGAAGCGCAGCGTCGACTCCGTGGCCTCTTCGGCGCCGTCGGCGACGTAGACGAGCTGGGCGGTCGCGCCGCGCTTCAGCTCCTTGCCCACCGAACGGACGAACCCTTCGAGGGCGCGCTGCGCGATCCGCTCGCGGCCCTCGACCTGCTCCGGCGGGGTGCCGAGGACGACGACCCGGCCGGACGGGCCGACGCTGCGGATCACCGGGTGGAAGAAGTCGTAGACCTCGCGCAGGCGCGCGGGGTCGGTGACGCCGGTGGCGTCGAAGACGAGCGCCGCGTGCCGGTCGGCCGGGGTGCCGATGACCTCGATGCCGGCGTCGGCGAGCTGGTCACGCAGGGTCTTCTCCAGCCGCCCGCCGGGCGCGGCACCCAGGAGTGCGGGACCCTCGAGGGCGGGTTGCCCCGGGCGGTACCGGCGCAGCGTGGCGGGGTTGGGCAGGCCGAGCTTCGGCACCACGAACTTCCCCACCGGGGTTTTCGTGAACTGCTGGTACCTGTCAGCCATCGGTTGCCTCCCGTGCAGTCTGCGTCACGTCGCAGTCTAACCTACTCGCTAGTAGGTTACAGTGTGAGGGACACGACCAGAGAGGTGAAGTCATGCCACCGAAGAAGACGCCCGCCGTGCGCAAGGTCGCGATCATCGGGGGCAACCGGATCCCCTTCGCGCGGTCCAACGGCCCGTACGCGAAGGCGTCGAACCAGGACATGTTCACCGCCGCCCTCGACGGTCTGGTCAGCCGCTTCTCGCTGCAGGGCGAGGTGATCGGCGAGGTCGCCGCCGGCGCCGTGCTCAAGCACTCGAAGGACTTCAACCTGGCCCGCGAGAGCGTGCTGGGCAGCAAGCTTTCGCCCGCGACGCCCGCGGCCGACGTCCAGATGGCGTGCGGCACCGGCCTGCAGGCCATCGTCAACGTCGCCAACAAGATCGCGCTCGGCCAGATCGACTCGGCCATCGCCGGCGGTGTCGACACCACCAGTGACGCGCCGCTGGCCGTCAACGAGAACCTGCGTCAGATCCTCATCCAGCTCAACGCGGCCAAGACGCTCGGCGACCGGCTCAAGCTCGTCGCGAAGATCCGGCCCGGGCACATCGTCCCGGCGATCCCGCGCAACGAGGAGCCGCGCACCGGCCTGTCGATGGGCGAGCACGCGGCGCTGACGGCGAAGATCTGGGAGATCACCCGCGAGGCGCAGGACGAGCTGGCCGCGGCCAGCCACCAGCACCTCGCCGCCGCGTACGACCGCGGGTTCTTCGACGACCTCGTGACGCCGTTCCTCAAGCTCGCGCGCGACCAGAACCTGCGCCCGGATTCGACCGCGGAGAAGCTCGCCAAGCTCAAGCCGGCCTTCGGCGGCCCGGACGGCACGATGACCGCGGGCAACTCGACGCCGCTGACCGACGGCGCATCGACGGTCCTGCTCGCCACCGACGAGTGGGCGAAGGCGCACAAGCTGCCGGTGCAGGCGTACCTGACGTTCTCGCAGACCGCCGCCGTCGACTACGTCCACGGCGAGGAGGGCCTGCTGATGGCGCCCGCGTACGCCGTGCCGCGGATGCTCACGCGGGCCGGGTTGTCGCTGCAGGACTTCGACTTCTACGAGATCCACGAGGCGTTCGCGTCGCAGGTGCTGGCCACGCTCAAGGCGTGGGAGGACCCGGCGTTCGCCAAGGAGAAGCTGGACCTGGACGAGCCGCTCGGCGCGATCGACCGGGCGAAGCTGAACGTCAACGGCTCGTCGCTGGCGGCCGGGCACCCGTTCGCCGCGACCGGCGGCCGGATCGTCGCGACGCTGGCGAAGCTGCTGCACGAGAAGGGGTCCGGCCGCGGCCTGATCTCCATCTGCGCGGCCGGCGGGCAGGGCGTCACCGCGATCCTGGAGAAGTAGCTTCCACGTGAAAGTGCCGCCCTCGGAGTCTGCGGGGGCGGCACTTTCACGTGAAAGTGCCGGCTAGTTGGGAAGGGCCTTCTGGGCCCGCTTCGCGAGCTTGTTGGCGCGCTTCTGGCCGCGACGGCTGAGCTTCCCGGCCGCGGCGCCGACGTCCTTCGCGGCGTGACGCGCGCGCCAAGCCGCCGACGGCTTGCCGTGCGTGTCGCTGACCGCGAGCAGCAGGCCACCGGCCAGGCTCGCGTTCTTGAAGAACTGGATCTGCTGCTGCTGGCGCTCGCCCGGGTCCTTGAGGGTCCAGAAGCTGTGCGTCGAGAGGGTGGTCGGCACCAGGCTGCCGAGGAGCAGCCCCGCCGCGAGCCGCGGCGCCTTGCCGGAGGCGAGCGCGAGACCGGCACCGATCTTCACCGCGGCGTCGATCCGGACGAGCGTCACGGGGTCCCGCGGGATCTGCTCCGGGAGTTTGTCGCCGAACTTCTCGAGCGCGCTGTTGAGGAACGGTTCCGCCGCCTTGGCGTGGCCCTCGGCCTGCCTCAGCGCATTGATCCCGCCCGTCACGAAGATCGTGGCGAGCAGGGGACGAGCCACTCGACGGAGTATCACGGTCATAGCCTTCCTCGTACGGGCCGCTGCCTGGTCGAACCTACTCCGTGGGTGCCCGCTCGGCCCGGGCTCGAATCCTCATCGGGCTTTCTGGCTTTTTATAGTCCGTTCGCTAGAGGTCCTTATAAAGCTTTAGCGGTTGACCTTGACGCAGCGTTAACTTCTATCGTCGACGGCATGGAGTGGTCGATCCAGGACATCGCCCGCTCGGCCGGGACCACGAGCCGGACGCTGCGCCACTACGGCGCGGTCGGCCTGCTCGAGCCCAGCCGGATCGGCGGCAACGGCTACCGCTACTACGACGAGCAGGCGCTCGTCCGGCTGCAGCGGATCCTGCTGCTGCGCGAGCTCGGCCTCGGGCTGCCGGCGATCGCCGAGGTGCTCGACGGCCAGCGCGACAGCGCCGCGGCGTTGGAGACCCACCTGGAGCTGCTCGAACGGGAGCAGCGGCGGATCGGACGGCAGATCGAGTCGGTCCGCACGACCCTCCGGAAACTGAAGGGAGGTGAACAACTGATGGCAGCAGAAGTCTTCGACGGCTTCGACCACACCCGCTACGAGGAGGAGGTCACGTCCCGCTGGGACTCGGACGCGTACCGGCGCGGCGACCAGTGGTGGCGCTCGCTCTCGGCCGACGAGAAGCAGGCCCACCAGCAGGAGCAGCGGGACATCGCGGCGGCGTTCGGCGCGGCTTCCGGGCTCGCCCCGGGCTCCGACGAGGTCCAGGCGATCACGCGGCGGCTGCACCAGTGGCTGAAGCCGGCGGTTTCGTCCGTGTCCGCGGGGTACTTCGCGGGGCTCGGGCAGCTGTACGTCGACGACCCGCGCTACGGGTTCGAAGGCGCGACGGCGGAGTTCGTCCGGGACGCGATGAAGATCTACGCGGAGCGGAACCTGGGCGTTTAGCGGTGCGTCGTAGGGGCGCACTGGGGGTAGAGCCGAGCAGGGCTGCAGACCTGTTCGGCTCTATGTACCGGGCCGCAGCAGGGTGCGCCGGGTCGTGTCGAGGTGCCGGACCACCTGGTACACCGCGCGGGTGCCGGCTTCGGGCGGCTCGCCGTCGTCTTCGAGCACCGACCAGCCGCCCTCGTACCGGACCAGGTAGGAGCCGGCGTAGACGTCGCTCACCTCCGCGGCGAGGATCGCGCCTTCCGGGTAACGCGCCTTACGCGCTCGCCACTGGGCTTCCGACACGCCGTTGTCGAGCGGCCCGGACCGGAACTCCGGCGCCAGCGGCCACAGGCGGACCTGCCCGGGGCGGCGGGCCAGCACTTCGAAGGTCGTCTTCGTGCCGACCGCGGGCCACGACTCGGGCCGCCGCGGCAGGATCAGCACGTCGACGAAGCCCTGCCGCTCACCGTCGAGGTCCACGAAGAGCCCGATGGCACCCGGCCGCGGGATCGCGGAGACCGTACCGGTCACCACGGCACCCACCTCGAAGCCGGTCACCACACCACCCTGGCACAGCCTGGGCCATCCGATCGAACTCCGGCGACACGCCTAGCCGTCTATGGCGGAATATCGGGCTCACCCTAGAAACGCCGATAACTTGGCAGAGTGGACCCCATCCGCAACCCCTTCGCGCCGGGCGCCGGGCAACGGCCGCCCGAGCTGGCCGGGCGCGAGCGCGAACTCAAGGCGTTCGAAGTGGTGCTGGAGCGGGTGGCGCGAGGGAGACCCGAACGCAGTCTCGTCCTCACCGGGCTGCGCGGCGTCGGCAAGACCGTGCTCCTCGGGGAGCTGCGCGCGATGGCCGTGCGGCACAAGTGGGGAGCCGGGAAGATCGAGGCGCGGCCGGACGCCGAGCTGCGGCGGCCACTCTCCGCCGCGCTGCACCGGGCCATCCGGGACCTCGCCGTGCGGCACCGCGCGCCGGACCGGGTCGAAGAGGTGCTCGGCGTCCTGAAGGCGTTCGCGCTGCGGGCCAACAAGCCCGACGCCAAACTGCGCGACCGGTGGCAGCCGGGCATCGACGTGCCCGCCGCGCAGGGCCGGGCCGATTCCGGGGACATCGAGATCGACCTCGTCGAGCTGTTCACCGACGTCGCCGAGCTGGCCGCGGACGTCGGGACCGGCGTCGCGCTGCTCATCGACGAGATCCAGGACCTGCAGCCGGACGACGTCTCGGCGTTGTGCGCGGCCTGCCACGAGCTGTCGCAGTCCGGCGCGCCGCTCGTCGTCGTCGGGGCCGGGCTGCCGCACGTGCCCGCCGTGCTCTCGGCGTCGAAGTCCTACTCCGAGCGGTTATTCCGGTACGCGCGCATCGACCGGCTCAGCCGCGAGGACGCCGACTTCGCGGTGATGGCGCCGATCGAGCGCGAGGACGCCGGCATCGAGCCGGAAGCCCTCGACGCGCTCTTCGACGCGTCCGGTGGCTACCCCTACTTCATCCAGGCCTACGGCAAGGCGGCCTGGGACGCGGCGCCGTCCGACCCGATCACGGTCAAGGACGTCCAGGTCGCGGCGCCCGAAGCGGAGTCGGAGCTGGCCGTCGGCTTCTTCGGCTCGCGCTACGAGCGCGCGACGCCGGCCGAGCGCGAGTACCTGCAGGCGATGGCCTCGCTGACCCAGGGCCGCGACGAACCCGCCGGCACCGCCGATGTCGCCGTGTTCCTCGGGCGGAAGCCGTCGTCACTGTCGCCGGCGCGCGACAGCCTGATGAAGAAGGGCCTCGTGTACTCGGCCGAGCGGGGGCAGATCGCCTTCACCGTCCCGCACTTCGGCCACTACCTGCTCGGACGCGACTGACCTGGGCTTTTCCGGCTGTCTCGCGGTCTATGGGCATCACTAAGTTTGTCTGGCTTTTTTACTAGATACGACTAGATACCGGTAGCCGATTGCTTCGCCGTGACCGCCGCCACCCCACATCTCTCCGGCGCATACCCAAGTTTGCCGATGATTCATCGGCAAGTGCGCCAGGTCACCGGATATTCGTTGGCTTCCTTGTGAAAAAAGGCGCATACTGGAGGCACAACCACCGAGACCCTCCGAAGGGGATGCAGAAACCGATGAACAACATCGCCGCCAAGCTCCGTGCCCGTCGCGCCGAGGCTCGCACTCACCGGGCGCTGAACCGGGCGATCGACACCGCCGCCACCGCGACGGTCCGTCAGGAACTCATCGCGATCGCGCAGGCTCGTTCCGGCTACATGCGCTGATCTCTCACCCCGTGGCGGTCGCCCATTCGAGTGACCTAGGCCACAAAGTGCTCACGGTGTAACGCCGCCCAGAGGGGCGTCGATACCCAGTACGACCCCGTGATGCTGGCGGACCCCCGACCTGGCAGCATCGCGGGGTTTCCCATTTCCGCACTTGCCAGGCCACCCGTGTCGGTTAATCTTTGACTTCGTCAACGAACTTGTTGAGGTGGTCAATGAAAGACAGCGCCGAGCTAGCCGACCGGGTCGCCGCGGTTCGCGCCTTCAACCGGCTCTACACCGGGGTGATCGGCGTGCTGGACGAGGGACCGGCCGGCGCCGAGTACTCGCTGCCGGAAGCCCGCGTGCTGTTCGAGCTCGCGCACCAGGACCCGATGCCGGTCACCGACCTGCGGAAACGTCTCGATCTCGACGCCGGTTACGCGAGCAGGCTGCTCGCGCGCCTGGAATCCCGCGGGCTCATCGTGCGGGAACGGTCCGAGGAGGACGCCCGCCGTCAGCTCGTGCGGCCGACCGCCGCCGGCCGGGACGCCTTCACGGTTCTGAACCGCCGGTCCACCGACCAGATCGGCGGCCTGTTGCGGCGCTTCGCCGACGAAGACCAGCAACGGCTGCTGACCGCGATGCGCACGATCGGCGACCTGGTCGGCGACCGCCGGCGCGACCCGGCGCTCGTCCTCCGCCCGCCACGACCGGGGGACCTCGGTTGGGTGGTGGAACGCCACGGCGCGTTGTACGCCCGTGAGTACGCGCTGAACGCCCGGTTCGAGGCGCTCGTCGCGCGGATCGCGGCGGACTTCCTCGACGGCCGCGACGACCCGGGCCAGGCGTTCTGGATCGCCGAGCTCGACGGAGAACGCGTCGGCAGCATCGGCTGCGGTCACGGGCCGGACGCGGACACCGCGAAGATCCGGCTGCTGCTGCTCGAGCCGGCGGCGCGCGGCCACGGCGTGGGCAAGCGGCTGGTCACCGAGTGTATCTCGTTCGCCAGGGCCCACGGCTACCGCGCGATGGAGCTGTCGACGGTCTCCGTCCTGGCCGCGGCCCGTTCGATCTACCGTGCGGCCGGGTTCCAGCTCGTCGCCGAGAAGGATTTCGACGACTGGGGCCCACAGCTGACCGACGAGACGTGGCGCCTGGAGTTCTAGCGGGGCGTCCGGCCGAGCAGGAAGAACTCCGGGTTCGGCCGGAGCGCCGTCAGGTGAGCCAGGCGGTTGGACATCGCGAACAACGCCGTGATCGCGCCGACGTCCCAGATCTCGTCGTCGGTGAGGCCGGCGTTGCGCGCGGCTTCGAGGTCGCCCTCGCCGAACAACGCCGAGTCCTGGGCGAGCGCCAGGGCCAGATCGACGATCGCGCGGCCGCGCTCGTCCAGCTCCACCTGCCACGGGTTGCTGGAGACGCGGTCCGCCAGCTCGGGGTCCTTGGCGCGGATGCGCAGGATGGCACCGTGCGCGACGACGCAGTACGTGCAGTGGTTGGCACCGGACGTCGCGACGACGACGAGCTCGCGCTCGGCCTTGGTGAGGCCGTCGGAGCGGTCCATCAGGGCATCGTGGTAGTCGAGGAACGCACGCAGCTCGGCCGGCCGGTGGCCGAGGGCGCGGAAGATGTTCGGCGTGAACCCGGACTTCTCCGCGATCACGCCGACGCGCTCGCGGAGGTCGTCGGGCAGGTCTTCGAGTTCCGTCACCGGGAACCGGCTCACCGCGTCGCTCATGGGCTTCACGCTAGTCGTGTCGATTCCGTGGCGCGTTGTTCGCCTGGAGGGCATTGTCGTGGTCGCGGGCTACCTCGTCGAGCGGCTGTTCCGCCAGAGCACGGGGCCGATCCTCGCCACGTTGACCCGGGCGCTCGGACCGGAACGGCTGGCTCTTCCGGGTCGCGCGGAACCGGGCACCTGCCGCTGCCCGCGGTGCTCGGGGCGTTGCACCTGCGGGCCGGCGACCCGGCCGAGGCCGCGCGGCACTACCGGCGCGCGCTGGCCTTGCCGGCTTCCGCGCCGCAACGGGCCTTCCTCGAGCAGCGGCTGGCCGCGTGCGGGTGATGCCTGGTTGGCTGTGTTCGTGACGGACTACGTCGACGGGTACTGCGAACGCGTCGCGCCCGGGCTCTGGGGTGAGCCGCTCAACAGTCTCAGCAACCTCGCCTTCCTCGTGGCCGCCGTGCTCGTCTGGCGGCTGGCCAAGGGGGATCGGAGCGGGCGGGTGCTGGCCGGGCTGATCGGGCTCGTTTTCGTGGCGAGCAGCGTTTTCCACCTCCTCGCGACGCGGTGGGCGGCCGTCGCGGATTCGGTGGCGGTTCTGGTGTTCATGCTGGTGTACGCCGTGCTCTTCGTGCGCGAGCACCTGAGCCGGCGGTGGGCTTGGGTTGGTGCGCCGGGGTTTCTCGTCCTCACCGTCGGCACGGCGGTGCTGGGCGGTGGGCTCTACCTCGGCGCCGTCATCAGCTTCGGCGTCTTCGCCGCCGTACTCGCCTTCGAGCGCGACGCGCACTGGACGCGCTTCGCCGTGTCAGGCGCCGTTTTCGCGCTGTCGCTGAGCTTGCGCGGGCTCGACCGGGACGTCTGCGACTACGTCCCGGCCGGCACGCACTTCCTCTGGCACCTGCTCAACGGGCTGGTGCTCTACCTGGTTTCCCGCGCGGCCCTTCGTCCTTGACGGACTAGTGGACGCCGATCGGGCGCAGGTCCTTGTCGTTCTCGTCGGCGTGGTAGTCCTCGGCGTTGGTGTCGTCCGTGCCGTTGAAGATCTTCAGCCGGCGGGCGATCACCGTGACGATCGCCGCCACCACCAGGTTCGCGATCAGCGCCACGAAGCCGACGTAGATCTGGACCGCCGAGCCCGCGAACGGGTGCCAGCCGAAGATCGACATGTTGCCCAGCGCCAGCGCCGAACCGCCGAAGTGCTGCTTGCCGTTGGCCGGGTTGGGGATGCCGTACAGCATGATCAGGCCCCAGCCGATGCCGACGACCCAGCCCGCGATCAGGCCCCAGCGGTGGAACCAGCGCGTGTACAGCGCCAGCGCGACCGCCGGCAGCGTCTGCAGGATCAGCACGCCGCCGATGAGCTGGAGGTCGATCGAGAACTGCGGGTCGATCAGGATGATCACGGCCACCGCGCCGAGCTTCACGACCAGCGAAGCGAGCTTCGCCTGCTTCGCTTCTTCCTGCGGCGTCGCGTTCTTGCGGATGTACTCCTTGTAGATGTTGCGGGTCCACAGGTTGGCCGCAGCGATCGACATGATCGCGGCCGGCACCAGGGCGCCGATACCGATCGCGGCGAACGCGATGCCCGCGAACCAGGACGAGAACTGGCTGTCGAACAGCACCGGGACGATCGTGTTGCCGTCCGCCTTGCCGGTCGCCGCGTTCGTCAGCGGCTTGACGCCCGCGGTGATCGCCACGTAGCCCAGCAGCGCCAGCAGGCCCAGCACCAGCGAGTACGCCGGCAGCGCGACCATGTTCCGCTTGATGACGTTGCGGCCGCGCGAGGCGAGCACGCTGGTCAGCGAGTGCGGGTACAGGAACAGCGCGAGCGCCGAGCCCAGCGCCAGCGTCGCGTACTGCAGCTGGTTGTTGGCGGTGAGGAGGATCGATCCGGCCGGCTTGCCGGTGGCCGGGCTCGGCGTGCCGAGCTTCTTCGCCGCCGCGTCGAAGATGTGCGACCAGCCGCCCAGCTTCGAGGGCAGGTAGATGATCGCCACCAGGATCACGATGTAGATCAGGATGTCCTTGACGAACGCGATCAGCGCGGGCGCCCGCAGGCCGGACTGGTAGGTGTAGAAGGCCAGGATGACGAAGGCGACCAGCAGCGGCAGGTGCCCGACGATGCCGGATCCGTTGATGCCCATCGTCCGCAGCACGGCTTCGAGGCCGACCAGCTGCAGCGCGATGTACGGCATGGTCGCGACGATGCCGGTGATCGCCACCAGCAGCGCGAGGATCGGCGAGCCGAAGCGGCCGCGCACGAAGTCGGCCGGGGTGACGTAGCCGCGCACCCGCGAAACCGACCACATCCGCAGCGCCGGCAGCAGGACGATCGGGTAGACGACGATCGTGTACGGCAGCGCGTAGAGGCCGAGCGCGCCGGCGCTGAACACCAGCGCGGGCACCGCGACGAACGTGTACGCCGTGTAGAGGTCACCGCCGAGCAGGAACCACGTGATCCACGAGCCGAACTTGCGGCCGCCGAGACCCCATTCGTCCAGGTGGTCCAGCGTGCTGCCCCGCTGCCACCGCGACGCCATGAAGCCGAGCACGGTGACCAGGGCGAACAGGATCGTGAAGATGATCAGCTCGGGCCACTGCAGGTTGCTCATCGAGCGTCCCCCTCGTCCAGGTCGTCGACGCTCAGCTTGTCCGGCGCGTCAGCGGTCGGCTTGTCCCGCGTCATCAGGTAGACGATCCAGGTGCTCAGCACCCCGACCCCGACCATGAGGAACTGGAACCAGTAGAAGAACGGCATCCCGAACAGCCGCGGACCGTCCACGTTGAACAGGGGCGTGACCAGGACCAGCAGCGGGACGATCAGGAGCAGGTTCCACGGGCTGAACCGGAACCCGCGCACCTTTCCGTCGTGCTTCACCGTCGACATCGACCTCACCTAACACCCTCGTAACCGACCGCCTGACCTTAGAACCTGGGTGACAGCGAGTCACGTCTGTCCGATATCGATTTGATCGCCGCGGTCGCCGATGCCGACCAACGTCGGTTGCCCTCCCCGGACGGGCCCTATATCAATAGCCCGACTCCACACGCGAATACCCAAAAGGGGCAACCGTATGACACGACTCCGCTACGCGGTGGTGATCCCGGCGATCGCCGGCACCCTGCTGGCCGGGTTCACGCCTGCGTTCGCAGGTCAGGAGGTCGCGGCCGGTAAGCAGCCGCTGAACTCCACGAACATCCCGCCGCAGTACGCGAACCAGAAGCTGGACTGGCACAAGTGCGCCGTCCCCGCCGAGCTGCCGACGGCCCCGCCCGCGGGCGCCGAGGACATGGAGTGCGCGACGTACAAGACGCCGCGCAACTGGTACCAGGCGAACGCCCAGATCGACCTGACCATCGCGGTCAGCCGGCTGAAGGCGACGAAGGACGCGACGGCCAGCGTCGTCACCAACCCGGGTGGCCCGGGGGCGCCCGGGCGGAACTTCCCGGCCCGGCTGCGCAACCAGCCGAAGCTGCGCGAGCACCAGGAGATCGTCGGGTTCGACCCGCGCGGCACCGGCAAAAGCACGAACATCACCTGCGGTGGCGCCATCGGCACCGGCTCGGACCTCGACCCGCGTGACCGCAGCAAGCAGAACCTGAACCTGATCCTCCAGGCGACGAAGTACGCGGCGCTGTCCTGCCAGGCGAAGTCCGGCGAGCTGGGCCCGCTGATCAACACCGACCAGACGGTCAAGGACATCGACCTGCTGCGCGTGCTGCTCGGCCGCGACAAGATCAACTGGGTCGGCTACTCGGCCGGCACCTGGATGGGCGCGCACTATGCGCAGGCCTACCCGACGCGCACCGGCCGGTTCGTCCTCGACTCCTCGACGGAGTTCACCACGACCTGGCAGAAGTCGTTCGACTGGCAGCCGCTCGGCTTCGAGCGCCGCTTCCGGGCCGACTTCCTCCCGTGGGTGGCGAAGTACGACAAGCTCTACCACTTCGGCACCACCGGCGAGGCCGCCCGCCAGACCTACGAGCAGGTCCGCTACGCCCTGACCCAGGGCGCGGTCACCCTGCCCGACGGTTCGAGCGTCTCGGCCAACGGCCTGGACTCCTTCATCGCGTCGAACATCTACTCGAAGCGGTCCTTCCCGGGTCTGGCCGACTACCTGGTCAGCGTCCGCACGCTGACCCAGGGCACCGCGTCGGCGCAGGCCAAGTCGTCGGCCGCGCAGAAGGTCAAGGCCGCCGACAAGAGCAACGAGACCTCCGGCGCGCAGCCGCTGATGGTCCCGACCGACGGCGACGCCTACGACGCGTCGTTCTGGACGATCCCGTGCAACGAGGGTCCGTGGACCGGCTCGCCCCAGAGCGCCATCAAGCAGTCGCAGAAGCTGATCGACCAGCAGCTGCCCCTGCTCGGCGCGGGCTGGTTCATCCAGCCGTGCCTGTTCTGGAAGAAGCCGCCGTCCCCGCTGCCCGTCCTGGACGGCAAGGGTGTCCCGCCGGTGCTGATCGTCGAGTCGGAGCACGACCCGGCGACGCCGATCGAGGGCGCGCGGCGCGCGCACAAGGCGTTCGCGGGTTCGCGGATGCTGACGATCACCGGCGAAGGTGACCACGGCATCTACGCCGGCGGCAACGCGGGTGTGGACAAGGTCGTGGAGGCCTACCTGGTCGACGGCGTCGTGCCGAACGACCAGAGCCTGCCCGGCATGCCACTTCCGGTGCCCGCGGGCGCCTGAGAGCACCAGATGTGGTGGGGCCCCGCCGGACTTCGGTCCGGCGGGGCCTTTTCCACACCTGTGCACAGAGTTGTCCACAGGCAGTGGACAACTACTGGTATTAGAATCCCTGTCATGGTGCGAGTGCCGCTGACAGACGACGAGCGTGAACGGGGCGAACGCCTCGGCCAGGCGCTGCGGGCGGCGCGGGCCGGCCGGAGCATGGTCGACGTCGCCGCCGAGGCGGGGATCTCCGTCGAGACGCTCCGGAAGATCGAAACCGGCCGCATCCCGACGCCGGCGTTCTTCACGGTCGCGGCCATCGCGGACGCGGTCGGCCTGCCGCTGGAAGAGCTGCGCGCGGCCGTCACGGCCGCCGGGTCGTCGCCGCTTTCGCAGGCCAGTTAGACCGGGCGCAGCTGCTTGAGGATGTGCTCGCGGTCGTTGAGGAACGCGCAGGCCGGTACCGGCAGGTCGTAGCTGTTGAGCAGCTTCTCGAAGTCGGAGAACTCGTCGGCCGAGAAGCCGAAGCCGAGCTTGACCGCGTGGGCGGCCAGTACGTCGGCCAGCTCCTCCCACTCGCCGGACCACAGCAGCGTTCGGTAATGCGTGTAGTCCTCCGGCGAGAGCCGGTTGGCCAGGTGGGTCAGGACGCTGTCGGCGAAGAAGCTGATCCGGTTGCTCTGGAGGTCGGCGACCGTCGGGTTCGCCGGGTCGCGGGCCGTGTCGGGGTTGCGGACCACGCCGGGGCCGGCCACCGGGTAGGCGGTGTGCACCTGGCCGTTGTCCTCGACCAGCACGATCAGGTGCACGTTGAACCGCTCGCCGGCGCAGCGCCAGCGGCCGTTGCGCTGCCGGCGGCGGGCTTCGCTGGGGTCGTTGGCGACGTCCTTGACCACCGAGATGATCTGCTCGTCGCTCCAGCCGGCCGGGAACTCGCTGGTCGCCCTCCGCCCGACGCCCGGTGCGTGTCCGCCGCCCACTGGCTGCTCCCTTCGTCGCACCGAGGGTAGGTCAAACGGCGGCGGCGAGCAGCACGATGCCCACCAGCTGGAGGTCGAGACCGCGGAAGAGCTGCCGGACGAGGTTGGCCGGCATCGGGCCCATCGGAGTGTCCACGAACGCGGGATTCGCGTAGTCAACGGCGGTCCGGGTGACCGTGCGCAGGATCGAGAGCACCGACAGCGGCACGGCGAGCCACGCGCCCGCGGCGAACGACGTCCCACCCGCGAGGGTGACCACGACGAGCACCGCCGCCCAGCAGGAACCCACGCCGGCGAGCACCAGGCCGTGGGCCAGCACCAGGGCGCGGTCGGCCGACCCCAGCCACCGCCGGCGCCCCGGGTTGCGCCAGAGCTCGCCGAGCCCGCCGCCGAACGGCGTCAGCGCGACGTACCCGCCGATGCCGATCAGGACCGCACCCGGCACCGTCGGCACCGCGATGTGCGCGACGACGACCGCGAGGCCGACCAGCAGCGCCGCACCCGCGTACCGCGCCCGGCCGAGCGTCCCCGCCCAGGCCAGCCGCAGCGGCGTCGGACGGCGCAGCGAGTGCCCGCCCACCGGCGCCGACGGCGGGAGCAGCATCATCGGGTCGAGGAACGTGACGGCGACCGAGCGCAGCACCCGGCCGTCCCACCCGGCGAGCAGCGCCGCCCGGCCGGCGCGCGACACCGGCTCGCCGCCGAACGCCAGGGGCAGCGCCGCGACCAGCACCCCGGCCGCGACGAGCTGGACGGCGGCCGGCCCGAGGCCGAGCGCGGCGATCGCCAGGCCGAGGACCGCGAGCACGAGGGGGCCGAGTGCGTCCGGGCGCAGGGACGTCCGCCTCGCCGACGCGAAGGCCGCCACCCCGGTCGCGACGACGATCGCGAACGCCGCCCGCCACTGGTCCGCCCCGGCGCCGCCGACGGCGAGCAGCAGCGCGGCCAGGTAGCCGGTCACCGCGACGACCCCGGTCCACGCGCCGGACAGCCGCAGCGTGACCACGCGGCCGCGGTCCACCGGGGCGAAGTCGAGCCAGGTCAGCTGCGCCGGTTCGACCCACGCGAAGCCGCGGCGCAGCAGGCCCCGCCAGCCCACCGCGCAGCACAGCGTCAGCAGCCCGAGCACGGCCGGGAAGTCCACAATGGACGATCCGTAGAACGCCGGGCGCCAGGCGTCGACGTGGAAGAACGCGGTGAACAGGAACCCGAAGCCGAACAGGAAGACGAAGGTGGCCGTGTCGCCGCTGAAGATCCCGCCGAACCGCTTGCGGCCGGGGATCCGCACCCGTTTCGGCGCCATTTCCACCCTTGCCCCCACCGCCGCCCGCAACCGAGGCGCTTCGCGCCGCTGTGTCAGCAAAACAGTTCAAGCACGCTGTCCGCGGCCTCCAGCAGCGGTGGGTGGTGGGTGGCCACCACGACCGCCGCGCCGGCCGCCGTCGACCGGGCGATCACCTCGACCAGCCACTCCTTGCCCGCGGTGTCCAGCGCGCGTTCCGGCTCGTCCAGCAGGAGCACCCGGTGCGGGCGGGCGGTGACGCCGAGCAGCAGCAGGCGACGCCGCTGGCCCGCGGAGAAGTGCCCGGCCGTCACGCGCGTGCGTTCGCCCAGCCCCGCGTCGCACAGCAGCTCCTCGTGGTCGCCGAGATCGGCGCCGAACGAGCCGGCCAGCAGCTCGAGGTGCTGCACCGGGGTCAGCTCGGCGAAGAAGTCGGAGTCGTCGAAGAGCACCGACACCTTGCGCCGGAATCCGACGTCCCGCTCGTCCGGCACCTGGCCGTCGACCAGCACGCGCCCGCGCTGCGGCTGCTGCATGCCGTAGAGGCAGCGCAGCAGGGTCGACTTGCCGACGCCGTTGGGCCCGACGATCGCGGCGCACTCGCCCGGGTCGACGGCGAAGTCCAGGTCGTCGAACAGCCACAGCTCGCCGGCCCGGACGCCGAGCGCCTTCGCGTCGATCACCGGAGGTGCTCGAGGACCGGCGCGAACTCCTCCAGGTGCATCTCGAGGATGGTGAAGTAGGTGAAGCCGTACCGCTCGCGGTGGCCGCGGATCTGGTCGGCGATCTGCGCCGGCGTGCCGACGAAGGCCGTCGGGAGCTCGCTGAGCTGATCGACGGTCAGCCGGCCCTGCAGGCGCTGGGCGAGCTCGGCCAGCCCCGCCGCGCGGTCGTCGGTGATGGTGACGAACTGGCCGAGCAGGTTGAACTCCACCTCGCGCCCACCGAGCTTCGCGCGGACGAACGCGACACGCTCGTCGACCTGCTCCGCGCTCACGCCGCCGGTGAAGCCGATGATGTCCGCGTGCTCGACGGCGAGGCCCAGCACGCGGTCGCCGCGGCCGCCGATCAGCAACGGCGGGCCGGACTTCCGGACCGGCGCCGGCTTGTGCTCCGGGTCGGCGTAGAGCCGCTTGAGCTCGGTGATCGTCCGCTCGAGGTGGTCGACGCGCTCGCCGGCGGACGGGAACGGCAGCCCGGCCGCCTCGAACTCCGCCTGGACGTACCCGGCGCCCAGGCCCAGCTCCAGGCGGCCGTCGGTGAACTGGTCGGTGCCGGTGACCTCCCGGGCCAGCAGCGTCGGGTTGTAGAACGCGGAGTTCAGCACGTAGGTGTTCAGCTTGACGCGCGAGGTGACCTCGCCGGCCAGCACCAGCGCCGGGAACGGCGGGGCCATGCCCAGGTGGTCGGCCGCGGACAGGACGTCGTACCCGAGGTCCTCGACCTTGCGGCACTTCTCGGCCCAGGCGGCGCGGCTGCCGGGCACGACCATGTTGACACCGAAACGGAATTCCCCAGTCATGCCGACCAAGGTACTCAGCGAAGGCGCTCGATCACGGGAGCGAGCCGGTCCAGGTCGTCTTCGAGGACCGTGAAATAGCTGACACCCAGGGTGTCCCGCGTGCGCAGCAGCTGCTCGGCCGCGGTGTCCGCGGTGCCGGCCAGGACGGTGGCCAGCGCGCCGAGCTCCTCGACGCCGAGGTGCGGCACGAGCTGGTGGGCTTCCTCCAGGGCCGCCCGCCGGTCGTCGGTGATCCGGACGAAGTGGACCATCAGGTTCAGCTCGGTGTCCCGGCCGTCGAGCACCCGCTTCACGAAGCCGGCGCGCTCGGCCAGCGCGGCGGAACCGGCCAGGGCGAGCCGGCCCTCGGCCGCGCCCGGTGCCGTGCCGGTCAGGGCGATGGTGTCGGCGTGCTCGGCGGCGAAGGTCAGCATGCGGTCGCCGCGGCCGCCGAGCAGCAGCGGCGGCCGCCGGCGACCGCTGAACACGCGCTCGATTTCGGTGACCACGTCGACGAGCCGGCCGAGCCGGCGGCCGGGCGTGGCCCAGTCGATCCCGGTGGCTTCGAACTCGGTGCGGACGTACCCGGCGCCGATGCCGAGCTCCACCCGGCCGCCGGTGAACTCGTCGAGCGCGGTGACGTCCCGCGCCAGCAGCACCGGGTTGTGGAAGCTCGCGTTGAGGACGTAGGTGTTCAGCCGGATCCGCTCGGTGGCCTCGGCGGCGAGGAGCAGCGCGGGCACCGGCGCGACCCGCCCGAGGTGGTCGACCACCCCGACGACGTCGTAGCCGAGGTCCTCGGCCTTGCGGCACTTCGCCATCCACTCGGCCCGGGAGCCGGGCACGTACATCGCGACGCCGAAGCGGAACGGTCTCATGGCGCGAAGCTACCCGGAAAACGGAAGAAGGGGACACCTCCCGGATGCGGCCGGGAAGCGTCCCCTTCTGTCTCTCTCAGCTCAGCCCAGGCGCTGGGCCAACGCGTCGAGCTCGTCACGCAGCGAGGTCGGGACCTCGCCGATCTTCTCGAACCACTCCTCGATCAGCGGCAGCTCCTCGCGCCACTCCTCGGGCTTGACGTCCAGGGCGGCCTGGATGTCCTCGAGCGGCTCGGTGAGGCCCTCGGTGTCGAGGTCCTCGGCGCGCGGCACGAAGCCGACCGGCGTCTCGACCGCGTTCCCGCGACCCTCGACGCGCTCGACGACCCACTTCAGGATCCGCGAGTTCTCGCCGAAGCCCGGCCACAGGAAGCGGCCGTCGTCGCCGCGGCGGAACCAGTTGACGTAGAAGATCTTCGGCAGCTTGTTCGCGTCGGCGTTCTTGCCCAGGTTCAGCCAGTGCTTGAAGTAGTCACCGGCGTGGTAGCCGAGGAACGGCAGCATCGCCATCGGGTCGCGGCGGACGTTGCCGACCGCGCCGGCTGCGGCCGCCGTCGTTTCCGACGACATCGTGGCGCCCATGAAGACGCCGTGCTGCCAGTCGCGGGCCTCGTTCACCAGCGGCACCGTCGTCTTGCGGCGGCCGCCGAACAGGATCGCCGAGATCGGCACGCCCTTCGGGTCGTCCCACTCCGGCGCGAGGATCGGGCACTGCGACATCGGCGTGCAGTAGCGCGAGTTCGGGTGGGCGGCCTTCTCGTCGGAGTCCGGCGTCCAGTCCTGGCCCTTCCACGACGTCGCGTGCTCGGGCCGGTTCTCCATGCCCTCCCACCAGATGTCGCCGTCGTCGGTCAGGGCGACGTTCGTGAAGACCGTGTTGCCCTTCTCGATGGTGCGCATGGCGTTCGGGTTGGTGTGCCAGTCGGTGCCCGGCGCGACGCCGAAGAAGCCGAACTCGGGGTTCACCGCGTACAGGCGGCCGTCCTCGCCGAAGCGCATCCAGGCGATGTCGTCGCCCAGGGTCTCGGCGCGCCAGCCCGGAATGGTCGGCTGCAGCATGGCGAGGTTGGTCTTGCCGCAGGCGCTCGGGAACGCGGCCGCGACGTAGTGGACCTTGTCCTCGGGGGAGATCAGCTTGAGGATCAGCATGTGCTCGGCGAGCCAGCCCTCGTCGCGCGCCATCACCGAGGCGATGCGCAGGGAGTAGCACTTCTTGCCCAGCAGCGAGTTGCCGCCGTAACCCGAGCCGTAGCTCCAGATCGCGCGCTCTTCGGGGAAGTGCGAAATGTACTTCGTTTCGTTGCACGGCCAGGAAACGTCCTGCTCGCCCGGTTCGAGCGGCTGGCCGACGGAGTGCAGCGCGGGCACGAATTCACGCTCGGATCCGTCCGGCGCGACGAACTTCGCGAGGGCCGCCTTGCCCGCGCGGGTCATCACGCGCATCGAGGCGACGACGTAGGCGAAATCCGTGATTTCGATACCCAGCTTGGGATTCTCGTCGCCGAGCGGGCCCATGCAGAACGGGATGACGTACATCGTGCGGCCGCGCATCGAGCCCCGGAAGAGCTCGGTCATGGTGGCCTTCATCTCGGCCGGGTCCATCCAGTTGTTGGTCGGACCGGCGTCCTCGGGACGCTCCGAGCAGATGAAGGTCCGGTCTTCCACGCGGGCGACGTCGTTCGGGTCGGAAGTGGCCCAGAAGGAGTTCGGCTTCGACTTGAGCTGCACGAACGTGCCGGCCTCGACCAGCTCCTGGTTGATCCGGGCGGCTTCTTCGTCGGACCCGTCGACCCACACCACGCGGTCCGGGGTGGTCAGTTCGGCGACCTCCCGGACGAAGGACAGCACGCCGGTGTGCGTCGTCGGCGCGGTGTCCAGTCCGGGGATGGCGACTGCGGTCATCTCTACTCCTGACTTCCGACGACAAAAGCGCCCACACCGGAACAACACTGTCCCGGTGCGGGCGTCATTGCCGGCGACCGAATGGCTTCGCGCACCGGCTGGCGAACCGGTGTGCGCGATTTGGGATTCTTCGAGAGTAGCCGCATGACCGGCGAGTAACCGAGAGCTGACGTGTAGGTTCTCTCACAAGAACGATAAGGGAATCGATTCAGATGTCACTTGATCGGTGCATTCGCTGAAAATCTTCCGGTGGCCCGCGACACAGCCGTGACCTGCTTGTTTTCATTGAAGACATGAAGAAAGCCCGGGGCCGCAGCCCCGGGCTTTCAAACTATGATCTGGGTCACTTTCAGTTCGGCGAAATCCACTGCCCGGTGCCGGAGTCGATGCGCGCGACGCCTTCCAGCGTCTGCGTGCCGGCCTCGCCCCACGCCGCGTCGGCGGCCGGGTCACCGTCGTTCACCAGTCCACTGGAGACCTCGGTCCACTGGCCGTGCCCGGAGTGCTCGAACGTCGTGGTCGTGCCGTCGGCCTCGGTCTGCACCGCGATGTCCGCTTCGCCGTCGCCGTCCTTGTCGGTGAAGGCGATGGTGCCGCCGCTCTTCGTCTCGACGATGGCGGTGTCGTTGTGCCCGTCGTGGTCGGTGTCGATGGTCGCGACCCCCGCGTCCACCTCGCCGTCCGGCAGGTCCGCGTGGATGTGGCCGCCGGAGCTGTCGTCACGGCCGCCGGTGTCGGAGTGGTCGTGGCCGCCGGAGCCGTCCTCGACCCACTGGCCGCTGGCCTCGTCGTAGACCGCCTGGTCGACGACCTTCCCGTTCTCGTCCAGCACGGCGTAGTGGTCGGCCTCGCCGTCGTGGTTCGTGTCGATGAAGGCCTGGGCCGAGCCGTCGTCGTGCTCGATGATCGCGGTGTCGTTCACCCCGTCTTCGTTCACGTCGTAGTTGACCTCGGCCTGGTACTCCTGGCCGTCGACGTGGACGGTCATCGCGTCCGGGCTGCTCGCGTCGGTGTCGCTGCCGCCACTCTCGTCGACCCACATGGGACTTCCCCCTTCGAACCGGGTAACACGCTCCGACCTGCTGTCTGAGGGTATGACTCACCGTAGGCCCGTTCGGTTCCGCTTCACAACCGGACCGGTGCTCAGGCGGTTTTGTCCCGCAGTGCCCGGATGCGCGTCAGGAAGGCTTCGGCGCGCTCGCGGCCGTCGCTGACCTCCTTGAGCCGCTTCGACACGATCGCGATCTTCTTGGCCCGCTCCTGCGCGCCCATCTTGATCGTCTTGTCGACTTCCTTGAGCTCGGCCTCGATCGCGTCGATGCGGCGGCCCAGTGCCTCGTCGAGCGCCATCGACAGCTGCTGCTCGGCCTCGATGAGCTGCTCGGCGACGAGCTGGTCGAGCGTCGAGCGGGCGTCCGCGATGGCCTCGACCAGCCACTGCTTCATGTGCTGCTTGTCCGCCGCGTGCTTGCGCGTCCGGGCCATCCACCACCCGGCGCCCAGGCCGATGATGATCGTCGCGGGCAGCACGACCGGGTTCAGGATCGCGACGCCGGCCAGCGGCAGCGCCGCGACCTTGCCGGCGCCGACACCGCCGGAGATGCCCATGAAGACGAGCAGTTTGTCCTCGGCCGTCGGCGGCTTCTTGTCCGGCGGGCGCAGCACCACCGGCGGGCCGCCGGCCCGGGCGAACTGCGCGCGGATGACGTCGAGCTCTTCGGGGGAGAACAGCTCCGACAGCGAGACGTTGGTGACCTGGTTCAGGCGCTGTGAGAGCAGCATCGAGATCCGCTGCGACGTCGTCTGCAGCGCGATGTCGACCTGCTGCGGCAACGCGGCGAGCTCGTCGCGCTTGGCCGCGTCGATCAGCTGGCGGAAGTGGGTCTGCGCGTCCCGCATCTGCCGGCTGCTCTCGTGCCCGACCTCGACGCGGGTGCGCTGCACCTCGCCGCGCAGCTTGAGCTGCCAGCCGCGGGTCGAGCTCCGGCGTTCGGCCTGCAGCCGGTCACGGCGTTCGCGCAGCTGCTCGGCCTCGGCCTCGCCGGCCGACAGCGCGCGGCTCTCGGCCTGCAGCTTCGCCTTCAGCTCGCCCAGCGCACTGGACAGCGCGCGCAGCGTGTTCGCCTCGCTGAGCATCGCCGAACGGCCGACGAGCAGCTCCTGCAACGCCGTCTGGATCGCCGCGACCCCGGACTTCTCCCGCAGCATCGCGGCCATCTGCTCGTTGGGCGCCTTCGCCGCCGTCTCGAACATCCGGGCCGACACCGGGTGGAACACGGCGTCGGCGAACCGGGGCGCGTACTCGCGCAGCAGCTGCTTGTCGGCCTCCATGACTTCGCGCCAGCCGCGGAACATGTCCACCTTGGTCAGCGCGAACACCACGGTCTCGACGCGCTCGCCGACGTCCCGCAGGAACTGCAGCTCGGTCGAGGTGAACGGCGCCGACGCGTCGACGACGAACAGCAGTGCGGTCGCGCCCGCGGCGGCCTCCTTGGCCAGCTCGCCGTGCATCGAGTCGAGGCCGCCGACACCCGGGGTGTCGACCAGCGAAAGCCGTTCGAGCAGCGGGACCGGGCCGGTGACCTCGACGTACCGCGGCGGCAGCTGGCCCGGCGGCAGCTCGTGCGCGGCCGACACCCAGTGGATCAGCTGGCCGAGGTCGATCGGCACCGGCGCGAACTGACCGGGGTAGCACGCCTGCGCGCCCCAGCTGTCCGCGTGGTCGAAGACGAGGTAGGTCGCGGTGGCCACGTCGGCGTCCACCGGAGAGAGACCCGGCCGCGCGAGCAGGGCGTTGACCAGCGAACTCTTCCCGCGGTTGGTCTCGCCGACGACCACGACGGCCGGCTTCTTCGGCCGGGCCTTCCGGATGTCCTCGACCCACTTGGCGGCGGCCGGATCGGCGTCGCGGACGACGGTCAGCAGCTGGTCTCGGGTCGCGGCGACCTGCACGGGCAGGCTCGGCGCGGTCGGTGCGCTCACGGGTTCTTCTTCGCGTAGACGGTGACGATCGGGGCGCGCAGCAGGCGGTCGTGGTCGGCGAAGCCGATGACCTCGGTCTCCGCGACGATGCCCTCGAGCGCCGGGTCCTCGGTGGGGACGGCGCCGCCGGCTTCGTGGCGGGCCGGGTCGAACCGCTCGCCGTCGGGCCGCAGGGCCTGGACGCCGATCGCGGCGAGCCCCTCCTCCAGGCGTTCGACGACGCCACCGCTGCGGGCGCGGTCCAGGGCGTACAGGCACATCTGGATCAGCGCCTGGCGATCGGCGAGTGCGCGCTCGAGATCGCTGACCTGCTGCTGCAAGGGGTGCACATCGGTGTCCGACGCGACGGAACCGCCGTCGGTTCCGTCCTTGCGAAACCAGCCCATGACCACAGTCTGGCGGATTCAAACGGGCCGGAGGAACCGGACCAGGATCGTCCGGAGGATCGCCTGTTCGGCGGCCAGCTCGAGGTCCGGGTCGATGGCGGCGCGCGAAATCATCGCGTCGATCAGCCCGGCGACCCAGCCGGCGGCCGCGCGCGGGGCGATGCCGGGGTCGATCAGCCCGGCGTCGACCGCCCGCTCGACCAGCACCGCCAGGCCGTCGCGAAGGGCCGCGTCGTTGCGCTGGATCAGCTCGGCGAACTCGTCGTCGCGGGCCGCCTGCGCCGCCGCTTCCAGGACCAGGCGGACGACGGCCGGGTGCGCGACCTCGCCGGCGAGCTCGGCGACGACGTCGAGCAGGGCGGTCCACGGGTCGGCCGCCTCCGCCGCTTCGGCCAGCCGGTCGCCGGTGCGGCGGGCGTCGTCGGTGAAGATCGCCGTGAAGACCGCGCGTTTGCTGGGGAAGTAGTGGAAGAGGCTGCCGGAGCTGATGCCCGCGGCCCGGCAGATGTCCGCGGTCGTCGTCCGCTCGAAGCCCTTTTCGGCGAAACAGCCGGCGGCCGCGTCGACGATCGCCGTCCGCTTGGCCGCGTGCTTGGCCGGGTCGACGGTCCTCATCGCTCGACCGGCTCGTCCTGCCAGGGGTAGCCGTGCTCGGCGAAGGCGGGAGCCAGCTCGCGGCCGGTGAGGTCGGTCTTCTCGCGGGCGATCTCCCGGCCGTCGGTGGTGCGCAGGACCAGGTCCTTGCCGTCGAGGTAGACGGCGGCGAGGTCGGCCTCGATGCGCCGGGTCTTGTCGCCGCGGACCAGGGTGACGCGCGTCGGCGACACCGTGACGACCAGGCGATCGTGCGCCCAGATCACGGCGAACACCAGGCCGAGGACGAGCCCGCCGGCGACCGCGGCCAGCGTCGCCCACGGCTGCGTCAGCTTCGTGAGGACCTTGAACACGCCCTGGAACGGGAAGGCGGGCAGGTCGCTGACCCAGGCGGCGATGGCCCAGACACCCACGCCGAGGGCGCCGCCGAGGAGCGGGCAGCCGACCCAGGACCCGGTGCGCAGCCACGGCGGCTCGTCGACGGTGGTCTCCATGCCGTCTATTATCAGACCGCGTGCTCGGTTTATGAAAGCCGGGTCGTCAGACGAGGTCGTCGATCACCGTGCGCAGGACCGCTTCCAGGCCCGGGCCGTCCTCGGCGAGGCGGGACGAGACCAGCAGCTGGTCGTCGGCCGTGCGCAGCCAGATCGAGCCGGCGACCGAGATCTCGATGACGTTCAGGCGGAACGGGTACGCGCGGCGGCCCTGCCGGACCTCGGCCTCGCGCACCAGCTGGCCGAGCCGCTCGCCGGCCACGATCTGGCGGCGGTAGAACCCGGGAGCCCACGGGGTGCCGCCCGCCGGCTCGCCCGCGCCGCGCAGGGCCGGCCCGCGCGCGTTGGCGAAGTGGCGGGCCGCGGCCGGGGCGAAGAAGTCGACCGCCTGGCGCATCGCCGAGCCCTGCGCGAGCGCCGGCCGGCCGTAGCGGGTGCGGGGGCTGCGTGGGTCCGGGTCCTCGCGGTGACGCAGGAAGGCCAGCAGGTCGACCCACCAGTCGGCCCACTGCGCCTGGACGGCCGCGCGGTCGACCCCCGGCGGGACGTGCACCGGGACCTGCGGCTCCACCGGCGGCAGCACCTGTCCTTCGGAAACGGACAGCGCCAGGGCGTCCCGGATGTACAGCGCGACGTCGACTTCGGTCTCGCTGCTCCAGCCGGCCCGCCAGGATGTCGTGTTTTCTAGGCGCACGTTTTCACAGTACGCGGGGAAACGCGGTGTTCAGGCGAAGTCGGCAAGCAGAGACAAACTCAGCCCTGCGGTTCGCGGACCTGTTGCCAGATCAAGAAGTACGCCCGGTGCACGACGTGGGCGACGCGGCTCTGCGCCGGCGTCGCGCCGAAGGACGCGAAGGAGCGCCACCAGCCGGCACGGTCGAGGGCGTGCGCGGCCAGCTCCGGCCGGGTGGCGCCGGGTTTGCCCAGCTGGGCGGCGAGGTCGGCGTTGCTGCCGACCCGCAGCACCTCTTCGGACAGGTCCTCCGGCATGTCGACCGCGCCGGAGGCGACCAGCGTCAGCGCTTCGAGCAGCCGCAGCTGGTGGGCCTCGGGCTTGGCGAGCAGCACCTCGATGGCGTCGTGGACGCGTTGGCGTTCCGCCGGGTCGCCCGACGCGTGCGCGAGCGCGGTCACCGAGGCCAGCGCGGCGGCCGCCTTGATGCCGTCGGCGCGGGCGGCGAACACCACCGCGAGCCGCTGCCGGACCGCTTCGAGGCCGGACGCGTCGAGCAGCGTCCGGCGCAACGCACCCGCGGTGATCTCCGGTTCCTTGCGGATGGCCTCGACGGCGTGCGAGACGCCGAACAGGTCGAGCTTCTCCAGCAGCCGCAGCCGGGTGCCGGCCGGGACGTCGCACTCCCAGCTGGTGAAGATGTCCGCCGAGATCAGCATGGTCTGCAGGACGTCGTCGTCGAGGCCGGCGAGCTGCCGCAGGGCCTCGGCGTCGGCGGAGGTGAAGCCGCCGGACTCGGCGGACTCGGCGATCAGCCCGATCACCGGCAGCACGTCGGCCACGCGCGGCTTCAACGTCGACGCCTGCTTCTCGGCGAGCAGCGTCGCGGCCTTCCAGACGTCGCCGCCGGCGCCGTCGACCGACTCGGGCGCGATGGTGTCGGCCTTGTTGAGCACGGCGATCGCGTTGACCGGGCCCGCCTCGCGGCTCGCCGTGGCCGCGGTGAAGGCGGCGAGGGCCTGCTGGTCGTCGGCGCGGACGCCCTGGGTGACGACGTAGAGGACGGCCTCGGCGCCGGCGACGGCGTTGCGCGAGGTGTCGTCGAGCTCGTCCGAGCCCTCTTCGTCGTCTTCTTCCTTGCGGTGTTTCGCCGCGCCCAGCAGCTGCTCGGTGCGGGACACCGAAGCGGCGTCGAGCGAGCCGAGGCCCGGGGTGTCGATCACGGTCATGCCCTGCAGGACGGCGTTGGTCAGGTACGCCTCGATGTGCGACACCCGCTCGATGTCGACGCCCAGCTCGGCCGGGATCATGCCGTCGGCGGCGAAGGGGAGGACCTGCTTGCGGCCGTCGGTGAAGACGATTTCGACCCGGTCCACCGTGCCGTACTGGAACCGGGTGACCAGCCGCGTGCACTCGCCGATGTCGGTCGGCGCGACCCGGCGCCCGATCAGGGCGTTGACCAGCGTGGACTTGCCCGACTTGATCCGCCCGGCCACGGCCACCTGCAGCGGCGCGCCGAGCCGGCGCAGCACCTCGGCGAAGCCGGCGGCGGTCCGCGCGGAGACCTGCGACTGCAGGCGGTGGCACAGGTTGGCCACCGACATCGACAGCGGGCCGGCGAGCCGGCCCTGCTCCGGTGACGTCACGGCCCCCAGCCCTCCCCGGTCGAAGCGACAACCCGTGAATCGTGCCATGGGCCTCATCCCCAGGTCGCACCGAAGGTGGTACTGCCGACCGACGCGCGGGATTCGCCGGGCGACCTAGGGTTGTGTGGTGCGACGGCTGAGCCTCTGGATGCGTGCCCACCCCATGGCGGGCGACACGGTGCTCGCCGTCCTGCTCGGCCTGATCGACATGCTGCTGTTCGCCGCCGACGGCTTCGACGAGATCGCCGAAATGCCGCCCTGGTACATCGCCGTGCCGGTGAACCTCGCCATGGTGGCGCCGCTGGTGTTCCGGCGGAAGTCGCCGCTGTGGTCGGCGTACGTCGTGCTGGTGATCAGCACCGTGCACGGGACGCTCCAGCTCGGCATCTCCAGCGTCGCCGGGCTGGCGATGAGCATCTACTCGGTCGTCGTCTACGCGGGGCGGCGGCAGGGGCTGGTGTACGTCGGGGCCGTCGTCGCCGGGTCGGCCGTGCAGCTGGCGCTGGGTCCGTCGGACGAGCTCCTCATCTCGGCGCTGTTCCTGGCGTTCGGGATCGCCCTGTGCTGGACCCTCGGCGAGTTCGTCGGGGCCCGGCGCGCCTACGACGTGGAAGTGGAGGCCAGGTTGCACCTGCTCGAGACCGAACGGGACCAGGCCACCCGGATCGCGGTGGCCGAGGAGCGCGGGCGGATCGCCCGCGAGCTGCACGACGTCGTCGCGCACGCGGTGAGCGTCATGGTCGTGCAGGCCGATGGCGCGTCGTACGCGATCCAGAGCAACCCCGAGCTCGCCCACCGGGCCCTGCAAACGATTTCCGAGACCGGCCGCGGCGCGCTCGGCGAACTGCGTCGCCTGCTGGACGTGCTCCGCAGCGACGACGCGGACGGCGAGCCGCGGGTCCCGCAGCCGGACGCGCACGCCCTCGCCGAGCTGGCCGACCGGATGCGCACCGCCGGGGTACCGGTGGACCTGGAGCTCGGCGAGCTCGGCGACCTGCCGGCCGGCGTCTCGCTGGGGGTCTACCGGATCGTGCAGGAGTCGCTGACCAACACGCTCAAGCACGCCGGGCGCGGCGCGACCGCTTCGGTCCGGGTCCAGCGCACGGGTGACCTGGTGGAGGTGCTGGTGTCCGACGACGGCGCCGGCGTCGGGCAGCTGGTCCCGGCCGGGCGCCGCGACCCCCGGCTGCCGGGCGGGAACGGCTTGATCGGCATGCGCGAGCGCGCGCACGTGTACGGCGGAACGTTGGACGTGGGCCCGGCTCCGGGCGGAGGGTGGCAGGTCCGCGCGGCCCTGCCGGTTAGGTTGGACAAGTGATCCGGGTGGTGGTCGTCGACGACCAGGAACTGATGCGCGTCGGGTTCCGGATGGTGCTGGGCGCCCAGGCCGACATCGACGTCGTCGGCGAAGCGGGCGACGGCGCGCAGGCGATCGAGCTGGCTTCGCAACTGCGGCCGGACGTCGTGCTGATGGACGTCCGGATGCCGGTGCTGGACGGCGTGGAGGCGACCAAGCGCATCGTCGCGGCCGGCACCGCGCGCGTGCTCGTGATGACGACGTTCGACCTCGACGAGTACGTCTATGCGGCGCTGCAGGGCGGGGCGAGCGGATTCCTGCTCAAGGACACCCAGCCCGACCACCTGGTATCGGCGTTGCGAGCGGTCGCTTCGGGCGACGCGGTGGTGTCGCCGTCGGTGACCCGCCGGCTGCTGGACCGCTTCGTCGGCACCGGGGGGCCACCGATGCGCGACACCGCCGAGCTGGACGTGCTGACCGACCGCGAGCGCGAGGTGCTGGTGCTGATCGCCAAGGGCATGTCGAACCTGGAGATCGCCGAGACCCTGTTCCTGTCGGAGGCGACGGTGAAGACGCACGTCGGGCGGATCCTGGCGAAGCTGGAACTGCGGGACCGGGTGCAGGCGGTGGTGCTGGCCTACGAGACCGGCCTCGCCCGCCCCGGCCTCGGCTAAGCGGCCTCACGCAGCCGGGCCGGCTTTCCCGCCGTCGCCCGCTCGCGGCGGAGGGGCCGGGCAAGCTTCCTCGCACGGCGCGTCGCCGATCCGCGGCCGGCCGGGGCCGCCGGATGTGCGCCCCGGCCCTGCGCACTGCCAATCCGCGACCGGCCGTACACCCGCGCCCCCGGCCTCGGCTAGCGGTAGGCGTCCGGTGGGGTGGCCGCCGGGTCCTTGCCTGCGTTGCGGACTTCGGTGAGCCAGCGGCCGAAGTCCGGGCGGTCGCCGTCGATGTCCGTGTAGCCGTACTCCTTCATCAGTGTCCAGGACGCCAGCGTTTGGCCGGCGAAGCGGGACACCGCGGGGTCCTGTGCGAGGGCCGCGACGCCGCGGGCCAGGAGGTACGGCGTCTCCGAAATCTTGAAGTCGACCGGGGCGAGCTGGCCGATCGCGTCGCGCCAGTTGTCCTCCGTGACCTCGAAGTGGTCGAGCATCGACTCCGAACGGAGGAAGCCCGGGGTCACCGCGAGGCCGACGCAGTCGTTCTTCTCCAGCTCGACGCCGAGGGCGCGGCCGAGGGCGCGGATGCCGCACTTGGCCAGGTAGTACGGCAGGCCCGCGCCGACGTAGTCGTCGTTGTCGCCGTCGGTCACCTCGAGGACCAGGCCGCGGCGGGCGACCACCAGGGGGAGGAGCTTGTGCAGCGCGATCAGGTGCGTGTCCAGCGCGTTGTGCGTGAGGTTGAGCGCGTCCTCCAGCGGCGTCTCCCAGAAGGGGGCGTCGAAGCGGAAGTACATGTCGCCGCCCCAGACGTCGTCGACCAGGATGTCGATTCCGTCCACTTCGGACTCGATGCGGGCCTTCAAGGCGTCCACATCGGACACCGACGTGAAGTCGCAGCGGACGACCACCGCACGGCCGCCCGCCGCCTCCACCAGTTCGCCCGTCTCCTCGATCGTTTCCGGGCGCTTCAGCGGTGACGCCGTTTCGCGCGTCGTGCGGCCGGTGACGTACACCGTCGCGCCCGCGCGGCCCAGTTCCACCGCGATCGCCCGGCCGCAGCCCCGCGTCGCTCCGGTGACCACGGCGACCTTGCCCTGCAAGCTCATGGTTCCTCCCGTCCCCGCCACGCGGACAGCACCGCGTCGACGTCCTCCGCCAGCCGGTCGGCCAGCCGCCCGTGCGGCCGGATCGACCAGTCGATCGACACTCCGTTGATCACGTCCAGCACGACCCGGGCCGCCCGCGGCACGCTCGGGGCGTACGGCAGGGAAGGAGCCGCCGCGCGCACGAGCCGCCGCAGTTCTTCCTCGACCGCTGTGAAGTGCTCGCCCAGCAGCGAGCGCAGCACCGGGTCGCCGATGTCCACGCCGAGCTGGCCCAGGTGGTTCGCCGCCTCTTCGGCGTCGCCGAGCACCGCGTAGACCGACACCGCCGCGGCGCGCAGGCCGTCGACCGGGTCGCCGGTCCGCTCGGCGCTCTCCCGCATGTGCTCGACCGCCCGCCGCGTCGCCCGCCGGCTCATCTCCTGCAGCAGACCGCTCTTCGAGCCGAACCGCTGCGCGACCGTGCCGACCGAAACCCCGGCCTCCGCCGCCACCTGCGCGAGCGTGAAACCGGGGCCACAGCGGCCGATCACGGTCTCCGCCGCGCCCAGCAGGCGTTCGTCGGTGATGCTCCTCGGCCGGGCCACGTCATTATTGAACCACAGTTCATTAATGACGTCGAATCAGGGTCGACTCAGGGTCATCACGGATCGCGCATCGGCCGGGGAGCCAGCAAGGTACTACTCAGGTAGGGGGAGCGGTTCGGTCTACAGGGTGACGCGCGAACCGGCCCCGACCCGCGACGATGAACGCGTCGTAAGCGAGGGGCGAAGAGGAGCAGCCATGATCGAGGCAACGGGCCTCACCAAACGGTACGGAAAAACGCTGGCGGTGAACAACCTGTCGTTCTCCGTGGCCGCGGGCCAGGTCACCGGCTTCCTCGGCCCGAACGGGGCGGGCAAGTCCACCACCATGCGGATGATCCTGGGCCTGGACAACCCGACGGGCGGCCAGGTCACCATCGGGGGCAAGAAGTACCACGACCTCAAGGAGCCGCTGCGGACCGTCGGCGCGCTGCTCGACGCGAAGTGGGTGCACCCGAACCGCTCGGCGCGCGCCCACCTGCTCTGGATGGCGAAGTCCAACCGCATCCCGGCGGCCCGGGTCGACGAGGTGCTCGACACCGTCGGCCTGACCAGCGTCGCCAACAAGCGCGCCGGCGGGTTCTCGCTCGGCATGTCGCAGCGGCTCGGCATCGCCGCCGCCCTGCTCGGTGACCCCGAGGTGCTGCTCTTCGACGAGCCGGTCAACGGCCTCGACCCCGAGGGCATCCTGTGGATCCGGAAGTTCATGCACCGGCTGGCCGAGGAAGGCCGCACCGTTTTCGTGTCGAGCCACCTGCTTTCGGAGATGGCGCTGACCGCCAGCAACCTCGTGGTGATCGGCCGGGGGCAGCTCATTTCGCAGTCCTCGACCGAGGACTTCGTCTCCCGCGCCGCGGAGAACACGGTCAAGGTCCGCTCGCCGCAGCTGGCCGAGCTGCGCGACGCCCTGCAGCGCGCCAGCGCCGGCGTCACCGGGGACGAGAAGGCGCTCGTGGTGTCCGGGATGGACAGCGACAAGATCGGCGAGATCGCCGCCGCCAACCGGATCGTGCTGCACGAGCTGAGCCCGCAGACCGGCTCGCTCGAGCAGGCCTTCATGCAGATCACCGGCGACTCCGTCGAGTACCACACCGGCCTCGACGCCGAGGCGCAGCACGTGCTCGAGTCCGCCAAGTAACCGGGGAAACCAAGATCATGAACCTGCTCGCGGTCGAACGCATCAAACTGTTCAGCACCCGCTCGCCGTGGTGGTGCGCGCTCATCACCCTGGCCCTGACCATCGGCTTCGCCGCCATCCTGGCCGGCGCGTCGCCCGCCGACTCGCCCATCGCGGTGTCGGCCACGCAGTTCGGCGGTTCCCAGTTCGGCATCGCCGTCGTGATGGTGCTCGCCGCGCTCGCGGTGACCACCGAATACCGCTTCAACACCATCCGCACGACGTTCCAGGCGGTGCCGCACCGCTCGCCGGCGCTGCTCGCCAAGGCCGTCGTCGTCGGCCTGATGGCGCTGGTGATCGGCGAGATCGGCGCGTTCGGCGCGCTGGGCCTGGCCATGCTCATGCGGCCGAACGACGGGCTGGGCCTGCACACCACGCAGGACTGGCTGAACGTGGCCGGGCTGGGGCCGGTCTTCGCGATCAGCGCCGTGCTCGCGGTGGCGCTCGGCATCCTCATCCGGCACAGCGCCGGGGCGATCGCCCTGCTGCTCATCTACTACTTGGCCGTGGAAGAGCTGGTGCAGATCATCCCGAAGGTCGGGCACCACATCCACGAGTGGATGCCGTTCAACGTGGCGAACAAGTTCCTGCGCGGCTCCGCGGTGGTCGACGGCCCGGCGCCGTCGGACTCGCCGCTGAGCCCCGGCTGGGCGCTGGCGTACTTCGCCGGCATCGCGATCGTGTTCCTGCTCGTCGCGCTCGGGGTCGCGAAGAAGCGGGACGCATAAAGGGGGAACAAGGGGAAAACGGGAATCCGGGTCGCGCTGTCGGGGGGCGACCCGGATTCCCGTTTCGCAGTAGGCTTCCCCTCGACGGACGGGGAGCCCCATGATCGAAGCCAGCGCACTCACCAAGCGGTACGGCGCCACCACGGCGGTCAACGAACTGACGTTCACCGCGCGGTCCGGGCGCGTCACCGGCTTCCTCGGCCCGAACGGGGCCGGCAAGTCCACCACGATGCGGCTCATCCTCGGCCTCGACCGGCCCGACGCGGGCACCGTGCTCGTCGACGGCGTGCCGTACCGGGAGCTGGAAGATCCACTAAGGACGGTCGGCGCGATGCTGGACGCCACCTGGCGCCACCCCGGCCGCACCGGGCGCGACCACCTGCGCTGGCTGGCCGCGACCAACGGCATCCCGGACAAACGCGTCGACGAGGTGCTGGCGCTGGTCGGGCTGACGAGCGTCGGCAAGACCCGCGTCCTGCAGTACTCGCTCGGTATGCAGCAGCGGCTCGGGATCGCCGCCGCGATGCTCGGCGACCCGCGCGTGCTGCTGTTCGACGAGCCGGTCAACGGACTCGACCCCGAGGGCATGGCCTGGATCCGGCAGCTGCTGCACTCGCTGGCCGCGGACGGGCGGACCGTGTTCGTCTCCAGCCACCTGCTGCCCGAGATGGCGCAGACCGCGCAGGACCTCGTGGTGATCGGCCGGGGCCGGCTGATCTACCAGGGCACGATGGACGAATTCGTCGCACAGACGAGTGAACACGGCGTGCGCGTGCGCACCCCGCACGCCGACGAGCTGCGGGCCGCGCTGACCGGCCACGCCGAATTCACCGAGGCCGACGGCGCGTTCGTCGTATCCGGAATGGACAGTGACCGGATCGGGCAGCTCGCCTTCGACGCCGGCGCGACGCTGCACGAGCTGAGCCCGATCACCGGCTCGCTCGAACAGGCCTACCTCGACCTCACGCACGAGGCCGTCGAGTTCTCCACCCCGGGAGCCCGCCAGTGACCGCGCCGACGAACCTCCTGCGCGCCGAGCGCATCAAGCTCTTCAGCACCCGTGCGCCGTGGTGGTGTCTGGCCATCGCGCTCGTCGCGCCGCTGGGCTTCACCGCGCTGTTCTTCGCCCTCGCCGGGCCGGAAATCCCGCCGACGGTCGGCAACACGCAGCTCGCGAGCGGCAACGGCCGGACCGTGCTGCTCGTGCTGGCCGTGCTCGCGACCGCGTCGGAGTTCAACTGGGGCACCATGCGGCTGACGTTCCAGGCCGTGCCGGGCCGGGTGCCCGCGCTGCTGGCGAAGGTCGTGGTCGTCGGCGCGGTCGGTGCCGTGCTCGGGCTGGTCGTCGGCTTCGGCTCGTGGGGGCTGGCGTCGCTGGTGCAGCCGGACGCCGACCTCGCGCTGCACACGGCCGCGGACTGGCGCTCGGTGCTCGGCCAGAGCCTGGTCTTCCTGTTCACCGCGGTGGCCGGCGTCGGTGTCGCGCTCCTGCTGCGCAGCGTCGCCTTCGGGCTGACCGTGGTGCTCGTCTGGACGCAGGTGCTCGAAGGCGTGCTCGTCTTCATCCCGGGGATCGGCAGGCACATCTACCAGTGGATGCCGTTCCACGCGGCCGACCAGTTCGTCGGCGCGGGCGGGTTCACCGGCGGTGCGCTGCAGCTGCCCGCCCCCGCGCTGGGCCCGTGGGGGTACCTCGGGTACTTCGCGGCGATCAGCGTGGCGCTGCTGGCGGCCGGGGTGCTCGTGACGGCGCGACGCGACGCGTGACCGGCGTCTCATACCGCAGAAATCCGTGTTAAGACGAGATGAAATGGCTGTGGCTTCTCTCACAGGCGCCGGACATACTGCTATGACCAGGCAATATTCGAAGTGAGCACCGGAACCGTCTGAGCTCCCCTGGAGGTGAATCTTGACGGTGGACACCGGGCAAGAATTGGGCGGCACGATTCCCCGAGCCCGCGTCGAAGGCGACGCACCCCGGCTCGAACCCATGCTGGACCTCGAATGGTCGCGGGCGATCGAACTCCCGCAGGCCGTCATGACGGCGGCGACGCCGGCGGAACTCCGCCGCGCGTGGGTGCACCGCGCACCCGAAGACAGCGTCCTGGCCCTGTTCCGCGCTTCGGCCGGGATGGCGGGACCGATCCCCGCGCCGTGGTGGCTGCGCGCGATGGCGGACGGCAAGCTCGATTCGCGGGAACAGGGTTTCCGCGTCGAGGACCGGATCGCGCAACTGCTCGGCCGGCGCCCGGGGTGGGAATTCGTCCCGTGGGCCGCGGACGGCGAATCCGGCTACTGGGAGTTCATGCCGTCCGAACGCGGGAAATCGGGGCACGCGATTCCCACGACGGTGATGAACACCGACCGGCACCCGGGCTGGATCGACGTCCTGCCCGCGCACACGGGCCGGACGCCGGACCCGATTCCGGTGGCCGGACTGGCCGGCCTGCGATCTCGGCTCGGGGTGTTCGAAGCCGTTCGTTAACCTCTCCCGTTGTGGAAAACGAAGACGGACCCCGGCTGCGCAGCATCGTCAGCTACGTCAAGCGCGGTGGCCGGATGACCGTCGGGCAGCAGCGGGCGTGGGACGAACACTGGCCGCGGCTGGGCCGCACGGTGGGCGAGCTGCCCGAAGGGCCGCTCGACTTCACCGCGTGGTTCGGCCGCGAGGCGCCGGTGATGCTGGAAATCGGCTCCGGCATGGGTGAGACGACCTCGCAGCTGGCCGCCGCGGCGCCGGAACTGAACTACGTCGCGGCCGAGGTCTACGACCCGGGCCTCGGCCAGTTGATGCTGCGCGCCGAAAACCTGGGCGTCGAGAACCTGCGGCTGCTGCACGGCGACGCCGTCGTGCTGCTGACCGAGCACGTCGAGCCGGACTCGCTGCACGGCGTGCGGCTGTTCTTCCCGGACCCGTGGCCGAAGAAGAAGCACCACAAGCGGCGGATCGTGTCGCCGTCCTTCGCCGCGCTCGTGGCGTCGCGGCTCGCGCCGGGCGGCACCTTCCACATGGCGACCGACTGGGAGAACTACGCCGAGCAGATGCTCGAGGTCTGCTCCGCGGAACCGGCGTTGAAGAACCGGTACGACGGCTGGGCGCCGCGGCCGGAGTGGCGGCCGGTGACCAAGTTCGAGCGGCGCGCCGACGTTGAAGGCCGCGTCTCGCACGACCTGATCTTCGAACGGCGCTAGGCGGCACTTCCACGTGAAAGCTACGCCCCCTGGTCGTCGCTTTCACGTGAAAGTGCCGGGTTCGCCCCTCCCCCGACAGAGGGGCGAACGCCTATTCGTCGGCCAGCGGTTCGGCCTGGACCCGCTTGAGGGCGGGCGTGCAGACCGACGCGCCGAGCAGGGCCACCCCGACCCCGAGCACGACCGGCGCCAGGATCCACGGGCTGAGCACGATGCCCCGCTCGTCGACCATGCTGAACAACCCAACGCCGACCAGGACCCCGACGATTCCCGCGCCGATGGTCGCGACCAGCGCGGGCAGTGCGGCCTCCATCCGCAAAGCCCTGGCCAGCACCCGCACCGGGGTGCCCGCGGCCATCAGCGCGCCGAAGGTGCGGCGGCGGTCCATCACCGAGCCGGCGGTCGCGACCGCGGCGCTGCAGCCGGCCAGGATCCCCGCCGCGAGCAGCCCGATCACCGTGACCCGGCGCAGGTCGCCGAGCTCGGTCTGCTGGTTGAACAGGTACTGGTCGCGGCTGCCGATCTCCTCGCCCGCGGCCGGCGCGGCCAGCGCCGTCCGGACGATCTCGCGGTTCGCGTCGGTGGTCGGCGCGACGACGGTGACGTACTTCGGCGTGAAGCCGTCCGGCAGCGCGGCCGGGTCGATGATCGACGTGCCCGACAGGTCCGCGTCGGGAAGGTGGACGGCTTCCGCCCGCGTCCCCGACTTGACGGCCACGGCCGGCCCTTCCCAGTTGTCGGCGAGCTTGTACTGCGCCAGGTCGAGCGCCTCGTCACCGAAGACGGCCGGGCCGCCCGTGCAGTTCTCCGGCGTGAGGCCGAACCGGGTCAGCTTGACGGCGTCGGCGCAGGTCATCACCAGCGCCCGGTGGCCGTACCGGTTGGGTGCCTGGCCCTTCACCAGGTAGACCTCGCCGACCGCGACCGCCCGTTCGCTCTGGCCGTACTTCTGCAGTGAGGCGTTGGCCTGGTCGACGATGGTGCCCGCGTGCCGGCCGTCGGTGTCGACGTAGAGCACGGAATCGGAGAACGACCGCCCGCCGCCGGCCATCGATTCGAACGTCGGCAGCAGCGTCAGCGCCATCGAGCCGGCGAACACCGCGAGCACGATCCCGGCCGACGAGCGGTAGGCGCCCTTCGGGTCGTCACGCAGGCGGCGGCCGGCGAGCAGCGCGGACGGGCGCCGCCAGATCCGGACGAACGTGCCGCCGACCGCCGACGTCACCCACGGGCCGACGATCGCGGCCGAGCCGACCAGGAAGAACAGCCCCGCCATCACGAACCCGATGCCGCCGTATTCCTTCGCCGTCGTCACCGCGGCGAGGAAGAAGGCTCCGGCCGCGGGCAGCGCCAGCAGCCGCCACCAGTGCAGCGGCTTCTTCGTGTGGCCGCCGGTGGCGAACAGCGGGTTCTTCAGCACGCGGCGCAGGCCGAGCACCCCGGCCAGCACCACGAGCACCGGGATGGCCAGTACGACGAACACCGTCAGCCCGGCCGGAAGCGCGAAGTCGGACGCGAGCCAGGTGCCGCCGGCCCACGGCACGAAGGACGCGAGGCCGTGCAGCGCCGGGCTGATCAGCAGGCCGAGCAGCGCGCCGATGCCGGCCGACAACGTCGTCTCGGCGGCCACCATGTTCGTGACCTGCCCCGGCGTCGCCCCGGCCAGCCGGATCGCGGCCAGCCGCCGCTCACGCCGGGCGGCGGTCAGCCGGGCCGACGACGCGACCAGCACCAGGCTCGGCACCAGCAGCACGATGATGCCGACCCAGGACAGCAGCATGAGCAGGGCGTCCGGGCTCGCCTTCCCGCTCGGGAAACCCGCCACCTGGGAGGAGTTCTCCGGCATCGCGTCCGGCGCGTGCCCGGTCAGCGCGACGAGCTGCTCCGGGAACCGGAGGCCGTCCTCGCCGAGCGAGCCGACGGGCTTGCCGAACCGGTCGCCGAGCTGCCCGGCCGGGTTGGCCTGCAGGAGCCGGCCGAGCGCGGGCGAAACGACGGTCTCACCCGGCCCCGGCAGCTGCGGCACCCCCGTGGGCAGCCCGACCGAACCCGGCGTCGTCCCGGGGGTCAGCGCGATGTCGACGCGGATGATCTGCCGGCCGTCGAAGTAGTCCTTCGACGAGGAGTAGAGCAGCCTGGCCGGGCCGTCGGCGCCCCGGCTGTAGAACTGTTCGCCCTGCCAGAGGGCCCGCTGCTCGCGGTTCTGCGTGGCGAAGGGCAGCGTCGCCAGCAGCAGCACCAGCCCGGTCGCGACGGCCACCCCGATCGCGGTGAGGATGGCCGACGTCCGGGTCCGCCGGTCCACCCGCAGCACCCGCAGGGCGATCTGGAGGGAGTTCACGCCGCCAGCCTCGTCGCGATCAGGCCGTCGCGGATGGCGACGGTCTTCGGCATCGATTCGGCCAGCTCGCGGTCGTGGGTCACCACGATCACCGCGGCGCCGGTCTCGTGCGCGGCGCCGAGGAGGGCGTCCATCGTTTCGCGGCCGGTGCGCGTGTCGAGCGCGCCGGTCGGCTCGTCGGCGAAGATCACCTTCGGCCGGTGGGTCAGCGCCCGCGCGATCGCGACGCGCTGGGCCTCGCCGCCGGAGAGCTCACCGGGCCGGCGCTTTTCCTTGCCCGCCAGGCCGAGGCGCCCGAGCCATTGGCGGCCGGCGTCGATGGCCTCCTTGCGGCCGAGGCCGGCCAGCAGCGACGGCAACGCGACGTTCTCTTCGGCCGACAGCTCCGCGACCAGCATCCCCGACTGGAAGACGAACCCGAACTCGGTGCGGCGCAGCTCGCTGCGCTTCTTCTCACCGAGGTGGTCGATCCGCTGGCCGGCCAGGAAGATCTGCCCGTCGTCGGCCCGCAGGATGCCGGCCAGGACGTGCAGCAGCGACGTCTTGCCCGAGCCGGACGGCCCGACGATGGCGACGGCGTCCCGCGGCTGGATGTCGATGTCGATGCCGGCCAGGGCGTACTGGGCGCCGTAGCGCTTCACCAGCCCGCGGCCGGAGAGCACCGGGCCGTTCGTCGCGTGTGGAGTGTTCGGGTCCACGAAATTCTCCCTGCGGTTCAAAGTCTCAGCCGGTTCGGATCTTGACGCCGATGAGCCTCGCCGATACCGGGGTGTGTCCACTTCGGGCAGAAGGCCAGTCACGCACCGGCCCGCCTCGGCCGATCGGCCGAGGGAGCGCGGGCCACTCGGCCAAGGTGCGGGCACCGGCGGATCACGTAACGTCACGTTGTGCCCGCCGCGCCCCCACCGACCACGCTCTCCACCCGCGCCGCCGCCCTGGTGCGGCGCATCGGCGTGCCCTCCGCCGTGCTGTTCGCCGCGCTGCTGTTCGACGTCGTCTTCACGACGCAGGCGGCGCTCGACGAGCACGGCCCGCGTTTCGTCGACTTCGGCCTGCTGCCGGGCATCTTCGCGATGGCCGCCTGCGGGGTGTGGGCCCAGAAGCGGGCGGCGGTCGCCGGGGTGGCCGGCGGCGGGGTGCTGATCTTCTCCACCCTGTTCATCCACGCGTTCCACATCCCGCCGTACTCCAGCGTGCTGCCGAAGGTGACCATCACCGAGGTCGTGGCCGGGGTGCTGATGGTCTACTACGTGGCCCGCCGGGCGCGGGCGGGCGTGGCGTTCTGCGTGGCCGGTTTCCTGGTCGTCGCCGGCCTGATCGCGGTCTTCGGCCGGTACGCCGGCGTCGGCGACATCGACGGCGGCACCGGCACCCAGGCGCTGCTGTTCGGCCTGATGCTGCTCGTCGGCCCGCTGGTGCCGGCCATCGCGGCCCGTGACCGCAGCCCACGCGCCGATCCGCGGAGCCGGCGGCTGCACCGGGTGAACGAGCTGGCGATGGGCCAGTGGCCGCTGATGGGCCTGCTCGCGTTCGCATTGCTGTTCGAATTCGGCTACACGTACTCGAACACCGCCCGCGGCTTCCCGATCCTGTTCTGCTCGATCGTCGCGGCCGTGATCGCGGTGCTGTCCCCGCGGCGGCCCGCGGACGCGCTGCTCGGCCTGGCCGGGATCATGCTGCTGTCCGCGGTCGTCACGCCGTTCCTGCAGCTGCGGTCCTACGACTACCCGGTGCCGGGTGGCATCCCGGCGACGCAGGTCATCGCCGGGATGGGCGTGGTGGTGAACCTGACCCGGGCGCGCGGGCTGAGCCAGTCGTGGTCCCGGGTCGCCGTGCTCTCCGGCGTCGTCGCGCTCGGCACGATCCTCAACTCGGCCGCGCGGGAGGGCCTGCAGACCGATCCGCAGACGCTTTCGGTGCTGGCCTTCGCCGCGACGCTGATGCTGGGCATCTCGATCGCCCTCGGCCTGATGCTGCGGTCGCGGGATTCGGAACGCACCCAGGCCGTGCAGTCCGCGGTGAGCGACGCGCAGACCGCCGAGCGGATGGCGCTGGCCCGCGAGCTGCACGATGTCGTCGCCCACCACGTCACCGGGATCGTCGTGCAGGCGCAGGCCGCGCGGCTGATGGCCGAGAAGAACCCGCAGATCGCGGTCGAGGCGATGGGCCGGATCGAGAACGCCGGGGTCGAGGCGCTCGCCGCGATGCGGCGGCTGGTCCGCTCGATGCGCGGCGACGCGCCGGCCGGGTCGAGCGAGTTCAGCGAGCAGGCGACCACCGATCTGGGCGCCGACCTGCGGAAGCTGGTCGAAAGCGCGAACCACGGCGTGCCGACGTCGATGCACCTCGACCTGCCGCCGGACCTGCCGCACGAGGTCGGCCGCTCGGCCCTGCGGCTGGTGCAGGAGTCGCTGACGAACGTCGGCAAGCACGCCTCCGACGCGACCGAGGCGTTCGTCGTCGCCGAGGTGCAGGGCGCCGAGCTGCACCTCCGGGTGACCGACGACGGGCGCGCGACGGCGCACCGGCCGGCCGGCGGATCGGGCGGTTACGGTCTGGTCGGCATGCGCGAACGGGTCGCGCTGCTCAAGGGCCGGTTGTCGGCCGGGCGGGGCCCGGACGGCGGCTGGCGCGTCGAAGCTTGGCTGCCGCTGGCGGCTGCGGAAGGGGACGAGTGATCCGGGTACTGATCGCCGACGACCAGGAGATGGTGCGGATGGGGTTCCGCATGATCCTGGACGCCCAGGACGACATCGAGGTCGTCGCCGACGTCGCGGACGGCGTCTCGGCGGTCTCGAAGGCCCGCGAACTGCGCCCGGACGTCTGCCTGCTCGACATCCGCATGCCCGGCCTCGACGGCCTCGAGGTGACCCGGCAGCTGGCCGGGCCGGACGTGACCGACCCGCTGAAGGTGGTCGTGGTCACGACGTTCGACCTCGACGAGTACGTGCACACGGCGTTGCGCAACGGCGCACACGGCTTCCTGCTGAAGGACGCGGGCCCGGCCCTGCTGATCGAGGCGGTCCGCGCGGCCGACCGCGGCGACGCGCTCGTCTCGCCGCAGATCACCATCCGGCTGCTCAAGCACTTCAACGGGGCCGGCTCGGCGAAGCGGCCGGCCGAGCCGCCGTCCGAGCCGCTGACCGCCCGCGAGCTGGACGTCGTCAAGGCGGCCGCGCGCGGGTTGACGAACACCGAGATCGGCGCGGAGCTGTTCATGTCACTGTCGACGGTGAAGACGCACCTGGCGTCGGTGCAGGGCAAGATCGGCGCGCGGAACCGGGTGGAAACCGCGGCCTGGGCGTGGCGGAGCGGAGTCGTTTCGTGATTGCGGGTGCGTAGTATCCAGAGATGCAACGCCGTTTCCACGCCCCTGTCGTTCTCCCCGCCGACCCCTCCTGTTCCCTTCTTCGTGACGCGGTCGTCGATGTCGACGCCGATGGGCGCATTTCGTACTGCGGACCGGCGGCCACCGCCCCCGAATCCGCCGCACCGGTCACCACCCTGACCGGCATCCTGCTCCCCGGCCTGGTCAACACGCACGCGCACAGCCCGATGACGCTGCTGCGCGGGATGGGCGGCGACCTGCCGCTGCTGCCCTGGCTCAACGAGATCATCTGGCCGGCCGAGGCGAAGCTGCGCCCGGAGGACGTCCGCACCGGCATGCTGCTCGGCTCGGTCGAGATGCTCCGCCACGGCGTCACGACCAGCGCGGAGATGTACTTCGAAGGCGAGCAGCTGGTCGACGCGGTCCTCACCACGGGCGGGCGCGTGCTGGTCGCGCCGCCGGTGATGGAGCTGCCGGGCCTGGACTGGAAGGCCCAGCTGGCGGCGATCGAGCGCTGGATCGACACGGACGGCCTCCGCTTCGGCCACGGCGACCGCATCGAGCTCGGCTACGGCCCGCACTCGGCGTACATGCTGTCTCCGGACGGCTTGCGCGCCACGGCGGAGTCGGCGGCCGCGCGGGGCGCGCTGGTGCAGATCCACGTGGCCGAGGCGGCTGCGGAGGATCTCGTGGTGCGCGAGTCGCACGGTTCGGTGCCGGCGCTGTTGCGGGAGCTCGGCGTGCTGGACGGCCGGGTGCTGGCGGCGCACTCGATCCACCTGTCGGACGACGACATCGCGCTGTTCGCTTCGTACGGCGTCGGCATGGCGCACTGCCCGGGGTCGAACGCGAAACTCGCTTCGGGCATCGCGCGGATCGCGGACCTGCGTGCGGCGGGGGTCGCGGTCGGCCTCGGCACGGACGGCCCGGCGTCCAACGACGACATCGACCTGTGGGAGGAACTGCAGCTCGCGGCGATGTTCGCCCGCCTGGCCACCGGCGACTCGACGGTCCTGACGGCGGCGGACGTGTTCCTGCTGGCGACGCGGGGTGGGGCTTCGGCTTTGGGACGGTCGGACATCGGTTCGTTGGAGCCGGGGCGGTGGGCCGACCTGGTGCACATCGACCTGGACGACCCGGCGTTCGCGTGCGGCCTGGACGTGCCGGACGTGCAGCTGCTGTCGAACCTGGTGTGGGCGGCGGGATCGCGGCGGGTGCGGGACGTGTGGGTCGCGGGCGAGCAGGTGGTGGCCGACGGGGAGTCGACGAGGGTGGAGCGGGCGAAGGTGCAGGCCGGCGTGGCCGAGACGGCGGCCCGGCTGCGGGCTTGAGGTTCGGCCGCGGGCCTGGTTCCACCGACGCGACCGGAACGCTGAAGCACGACCGGCACACCACCCGGACCTCCCCGCCCACCCCGATCCGAAGCCCGAGCGCACTTCGCCGGGCTCAGCGCGGGCGGAGGATGATCTCCGTCTGGTGGCTGTCCGGGGTGGCTGACACCGCCGTCACCACCGCCGTGGCCACCGAGTCCGGCTTCAGCAGGTGCGTCGGGTCGTAGTCGCGGCCCTCGCCCGCGAAGATCTCCTGCTGCATGTCCGTGTCCGTGCGGCCCGGGTAGACCGAGGTCACGCGGATCCGCGGCTCCTCCTCGCGCAGGGCGTCGGCGAACGCGCGGACCGCGAACTTGCTCGCCGCGTACGGGGACCAGCCCGGGCGGGCGGTGCGCCCGGCGCCCGAGTTGATCACCACCACGTGGCCGCCCGCCGTGCGCAGGGCCGGGAGCAGGAGGCGGGTCAGCTCGACCACCGCCAGGGTGTTGACCTCGAAGTTGGCGCGCCACGCCTCGGCGGAAGCGTCCTCGATGCGGCCCAGGCGCGCGACGCCCGCCGAGTGGACCAGGACGTCCAGGGACGAGATCTCTTCGACCGCCGAAGCGAGCGAAGCCGGATTCGTCAGCTCCACCGGCCACGGCTTCGCGCCCGGGAGCTCCTTCGCCAGGACGGCCAGCGCGTCGGCGTCGCGGCCGCCGAGGAGGACGCGGTGCGTCGGGGCCAGCTGGTGGGCGACCGCCGCGCCGATGCCGCGGGACGCGCCGGTCACCAGGGCGAGGGGAAGATCCGTCATGCCCCCACCGTAGCGGCGAACCCGGCGTCCACCGTGCGGTCCTCGCGGTGGCCCGGGCCGAGCGTCCGCGGGTCCGCGCAGCCGGACGCCGGGTCCGCGTCGGAGTCGCGGGTGTCGTCCCCGCCGAGCCGGGCCGTCGGGTGGTGGCCGTCCGCCGTGAAGCACACCTGGTACGCGCCGTCCTCCAGGCCGTCGAAGCCGTAGGCCCCGCCCGGGCCGGTGACCACGCTCGCCAGTTCCTTGCCGGCCGCGTCCTTCAGGACCGCCTTGACGCCGGCCAGGCCGGGCTCGCCCGGGTCCTGCAGGCCGTTGCCGTTCGTGTCCGTCCAGGCGAGGTCGCCGATCCGGTTCGTCGGCGTGACCAGGCCGGCGTCCGCCGCGAAGTCCTCGTGGGACGGGCCGCCGATGGTGCGCGGCGCCGTGCAGCCGTCGGCGTCCGCGTCCGAATCGCGGTCTTCGGTGCCGACGTCCTTGCGGGTCACCGCGAAGCCGTCCGGGACGGCGAAGCAGAGCTGGTAGGTGCCGTCCTTCAGCTTCTCGAAGCCGTAGTGGCCCTTGTCGTCCGTGGTCGTGGTGCCGACCGTGCCGCCGGCGCCGTCCTTGAGCGTCACCTTGACGCCCGCGACGCCGGGCTCGTCCGGGTCCTGGATGCCGTCGCGGTTGCGGTCCGCCCAGGCGAAGTCGCCGATCTTCGCGATGGCCGGCGGCGGCAGGACGGTGATCGTCGCCGACGCCGTCTTGTCGCCGAGCGTGCCGCCCGGGTACTGCACGCCGGTGACCTTCGCCGTGTTCACGTGCTTGTCGTCGGCCACCGTGAGGTCCGGGTGGTCGCAGGTCAGCTGCCGGTTCGCACCCGCGGCGAGCGCGAACGGCTCGAACGTCCCGGTGCACCACGGGTCGGTCACGGTGATCCCGATGAGGTCCTGCGTGCCCTCGTTGGTCACCGTGACGCGGTAGTGCGCTGTCTCGCCCGCGGTGACCGTCGCGAACGAGCCCCACGCGCCGGTCGCCGGGTTCTGCACTTCCTTCTTCACCGAGTACGCCGCGAGCTGGAGGTCGACGCAGTCCCAGTGCAGCCGGTCGAGGGTGGTCGTGGCGAAGAACTTCACCGCGGCCGCCTTCGCCGGTGCCATCGCCGCCGGGAAGTCCTGCCGGACCAGGGTCCCGTCGCCGGCGTAGTGGTCGGCGACCAGCTTGGTCTCCTGGACCTGCGTGCCGGACGCGTCGAAGAACCGCAGGCCGGTGCCCGGTGCGTAGCTCGGCGCGATCGAAGCGGCCCAGACGCTGAGCGTGTAGACGCCGCCGGGGACGAACCGCTCGGTCTGGTAGGCGGTGCTCGTCTTGCCGTCCGGGGTCTGGATGACCGCCGACCGCTGCCCGTCGACGGCGTACGCCTGCTCGGTCAGCAGCCGCGGCGCCTTCGCCGCCGGCGTTCCGGGCGGGACGGGCGCGGCCGGGTTGAACACGTACCCGTCGGGCGCGCCGTTGCGGGCCGTCTCCTCGACGCTCGGGTTGGCCGCCACCCCGCCGCACGACGGCGGCGGCTCGTCGGCGGACGCGGGGACGACCGCCACACCGAGCGCCACCACCGCCACTGCCAGCACGCGCGCCGAACGGACCATGCTTCGACTATGGCGCGCGGCACCGGCCCGCACCGGCCGAGAACCGTCCACTTAAGAGTGAACCTCGATCGGCACGGGCCGGGGACCTCAGCGTTCGCCGATGCGCCCGGGACGGCCGAAGCGGCCCTTCCGCCACACCGAGACGATGGCCGGCCGCGGCTGCGCGGTGCCGCCGTCCGGCCAGTGCGACGTCGGGTTCGCCGAGCTCGCCGCGTTCTCACCGGGGTGCTGGACCGCGACGAGCACCAGGTCGTCGGTCACGACCGGGCCGCACGTCTCGGCGCCGACCGGCACCGACAGGAACTGCTTGACGTGCCCGCGCTCGGGGCCGGTGACCGGCACCGAGAAGAGGCCGTCGTTCGCGCCGAGTGCGTTGCCGTCGGTGGCGACCCAGAGGTTGCCGTGCCGGTCGAACGCGACGTTGTCCGGGCAGGAGATCGGGCTGATCTGGTTCTTCGGGAAGCCGCCGAAGTAGGTGTCCGCGGCCTTGGGGTCGCCGCAGACGAGCAGCAGCCGCCAGGAGAACCGGGTCGACGCCGCGTCGCCGCGGTCCTCTTCCCACTCCAGGACGTGGCCGTTCTTGTTGCCGTTGCGCGGGTTGACCTCGTCGGCGCCGGCCTTGCCCGCGGCGCCGCGGTCGCTGTTGTTGGTCAGCGCCGCGTAGATCCGGCCGTTGACCGGGTTCGGCTCGATGTCCTCCGGCCGGTCCATCTTCGTGGCGGCCACCTGGTCGGCGGCCTGGCGGGTGAAGACGTAGACCTCTTCGGCGGTGAACCCGGGCACGAAGGACCTGTCGCCGCTCGCCAGCGGGATCCACTCGCCGGTGCCGTCGAACTCGCCGTCGGCCGGGAGCTTGCCGGAGCCGTCGACCTCGCCCGGGCTGTCGCCGGTGAAGCGGGCGACGTACAGCGTGCCCTCGTCGAGCAGCGCCGAGTTGTGCCGCCGCGCGTGCGCGCTGCGGCCGGGCTTGTACTTGCCCTTCGACACGAACTTGTAGATGTACTCGAACCGGCTGTCGTCGCCGGAGTAGACGGCGACCCGGCCGTCGGCGGTGATCTTGATGTTCGCGGCCTCGTGCTTGAAGCGGCCGAGGGCGGTGTGCTTGACCGGCGTCGAGGCCGGGTCGTTCGGGTCGATCTCGACGACCCAGCCGAACCGGTTCGGCTCGTTGGGCTCCTGGGCGACGTCCCAGCGCTTGTCGAACCGCTCCCACTTGCGGGTGCTCGCCCCGGTGCCGACGGTGTAGCGCTTGAGCCGCGCCGCCGCGACCGGGTCGGTGACCTTGTCGGCGTTGGCGAAGTACTGGTCGAAGTTCTCCTCGCCGGAAAGCACCGTGCCCCACGGCGTCACGCCGCCGGAGCAGTTGTTCTGCGTGCCGCGGACCCGGCGCCCGGACGGGTCGGCCGACGTCCTGAGGAACTTGGACCCGGCGACCGGGCCGCGGACCTCGAAGACCGTGTCGAGGGTGATCCGGCGGCCGTACCGGCTCGGGACGACCTCGAGGCCGCCGTGGACCGGGTCGCGGCGGGTCAGCAGGACCGACAGGCCGTGCGCCGCCCAGGCGACCTTGACCTGCTCCTCGGTCGGATTGGCCGGGTCATACTGGTCGGCCGGGAACATGTGGACCTCGGTCGTGTACTCGTGGTTGACCACGAGCAGGTTCGCCAGCCCCAGCGGGTCCTGCGGGATCAGGCCGACGAAGTCGTTGTTGTAGCCGAACTGCTTCGCCTGCGCGGCCGCGGTCTGCTCGGTGAAGTCGAACTTCGGCGCGCCCGCGACGACCGGGTCGCCCCACCGGACGACGACGCGCTGGGCGTAGCCGCCGGGGACGCTGACCTGGTCGAGCTTGTTCGGCGGGACCGGGTCGAAGTCGGTGCCGGGCACCGGCCGCGGCTTCGGCTTCGGCTTCGGCAGCGGGGAGGCGGCGGCGGTGCCGGACAGCGCGGCGAACCCGCCCGCGGCGGCCGCCATCACCGCGCCCGCCTGGAAGACGCGGCGGCGGGAGATGTCCTTGACGACGTCACCGAAGTACTCGTTGGCGGATTCGTTCGCCTCGGGGTGGGCGCACGCGTTGCCGCAGCGGTACTCGCAGGTGACCGGGGAGCGGCCGCCCGGGTGGGTGGGCAGCAGCGGGAGCAGGCGGTCGGGCACTTCGCCTCCAGGGTGGGGGTTCGGGGAACGAACCGAACCTAAGCTCCCAAAACCAGCCATTCCAGACATTCAGGTGAACGGCGGGTGTACTGCTGCCCCGAACGGAGGCGTCAGAACTCGTCGCCGACGAGCACGGCTTCCGGCGGCACGGTGTGCGGGTCCGCGGTCTTCTCCCGCAGCGAGAGCAGCGCACCCGCGACGACGCACAGCACGGCGGCGGCGACGAACGGCGCCTGCGGCGAGCCGAACCACTCGGCGACGTGCCCGACCAGCGTCGCGGCGACGGCCCCGCCGAGCCAGCGGCAGAAGTTGTAGCCCGCGCTGGCGACCGGGCGCGGCGCGTCGCTGATCGACATCGCGGTGCCGGTGAACAGCGTGTTCAGCAGGCCGGACACCAGCCCGGAGACGACGATCCCGGCGACCAGCACCGGCTTGCTCGGCACGGCGAGAACCAGCATCAGCACGGCGTACCCGAAGACGGCGGCCGCGGCGGCGTGCCGCTCACCGAGCCGGGCGGCCAGCCGCGGCGCGAGGGCGACCCCGGCGACGGCGACGCACAGGCCCCAGCCGCAGAACACGAGCCCGACGGCGATGGCGCTCCAGCCGAGGACGAACGGCGACCAGGCGAGCACCGCGAAGAACGCGGCGGTGTACAGCGCCGAGGCGACGGAGGTGCGCAGCAGGCCGGTGTGCTTCAGCGCGCGCAGCGGGTCGAGCAGCTTGATCGGCGCCCGCTGCTCGTGCTTGTCGCTCTTGAGGAACACCGCGCACAGCACGAGCGCGCCGGCCATCAGGATCGCGGTGCCGAGGAACGGGCCGCGCCACGAGACGCTGCCGAGCAACGCGCCCAGCAGCGGGCCGACCGACAGGCCGACGCCGAGGGCGGCCTCGTAGAGCAGGATCGCGCCGGACTGGCCACCGGTCGCGGCGCCGACGATCACCGAAAGCGCGGTCGCGATGAAGAAGGCGTTGCCGAGGCCCCAGACCGCGCGCAGCCCGACGAGCTGCTCGATCGACCCGGCGGCCGCGCACAGGGCGGTCGCGGCGACGATCAGCGTCAGCCCGACGAGGACGGTCCGCTTGGCGCCGAAGCGGGCGCTCGCCGCGCCGGTGACCAGCATGGCGATGACCTGGACGCCGAGGTAGGACGAGAAGAGCAGGGTGACCTGCGACGGCGTCGCGTCCAGGCCCTTGGCGATGGACAGCAGGATCGGGTCGACCAGCCCGATCCCCATGAAGGCGATGACCGCGGCGAACGCGGTGATCCAAACCTGCTTGGGCTGGCCTTTGACGGCGTCCAGCAGGCTCGAGTGGGATTCAGCGCTCATCGCTGATCAGTTCCTCCTTGGTGGTGTTGAGCTCTGTCTTCTGGGGCCGAGCCCCAGACCCCGGCCGGGGGGGCGAGCCCCCCTGGACCCCCCAAAAGCAATTTGGCGAGGGCCGGGAGGGCGGCTTCGATCGCAGCGCGGTCGGCGTCGTCCATGGCGATGAGCCGCTCGCGGAGGAACTCCTCCCGGGCGGCCACCGTCTCGGCGTAGAAGCGACGGCCTTCGTCAGTGACGTCCACGAGCACCGCACGGCCGTCGGCGGGATCCGGGCGGCGGGCGGCGAGCCCGAGCCGTTCGAGCCGGCCGACGACATCGGTCATCGACGGCAGCTTGACCTGCTCGAACTCGGCCAGCGCGCTCATCCGCCGCGGGCCGCCGTTGACGAGTTCGCTCAGCACGGAACCCTGGGTGAGGGTCAGCGACAGCTGTGGTGTCTGCCGGCGCACCTGGTGGTAGAGCCGGAAGACCAGCGGCCGCAGCCGGTGGGCGAGATCGGTGATCGCGGAAGTCACTTAGCTAGGCTAACAAAAATTAGTAAGGGTAGCTAAGTAACTCCTCTCACAGGATAGGCTCGGGGCATGGAAGCGGTGATCTTCGACCTCGACGGCGTGCTGGTGGACTCCGAGCGGATCTGGGACGAAGTGCGCCGGGCGGTGGTGGCCGAGCACGGCGGCACGTGGCGCCCGGAGGCGACGCGGGCGCAGCAGGGGATGAGCACCCCGGAATGGGCGCGCTACCTGGCGGAGGAGCTGGGGGCGCAGCTGTCGCCGCCGGAGATCGCGACGCTGGTGGTCAAGCGCATGGCGGCCCGGTACGCGGCGGAGCCACCGTTGATCCCGGGCGCGGTGGAGGTGGTCCGCCAGGTGTCGGCGCGGTGGCCGGTGGCGATCGCGAGCTCGTCACCGGTGATCCTGATCAAGGGCTTCCTGGACGTGACGGGCCTGCCGGTGGGGGCGGCGGTGTCGTCGGAGCAGGTCGGGGCGGGGAAGCCGGCGCCGGATGTGTACTTGCGGGCGGCGGAGCTGCTGGGGGTGACGCCGGCGGAGTGCGCGGCGGTGGAGGACACGACGAACGGGCTGCGCTCGGCGTTGGCGGCGGGGATGGCGGTTTACGCGGTGCCGAACCTGCACTTCCCGCCGGACCCCGAGGTGCTGAAGCAGGCCACGGCGGTGGTGGAGAAGATCACCGACCTGCCGGGGGCGCTGGGGCTCAGCTGACGTCGAAGCGCACCGGGGGCGAGCCGGGCGTCACGTCGGCCAGGAACACCTGGTAGGAATCCGCCAGCCGGCCCACCCACCGGCCCTGGCTCAGGTCCCCGTGTGCGTCGTAGAGCCGCAACTGGTTCGCCAGAGCGCTGAGCAAGTAGACCGCTTTGCCCGGCGGCAGCGGCCCGCCGGGTTCGCCGGCGTACCCGGCCAAGACCGCCTTGCCGTCCGCCGGCGCGAACGGAACGCACTGCGGAGACATCCCGAACTGGGCGGCGGCGCCGTCGAACGGCTGGTCCACGGGCAAGGCGGCCACGCAGAACAGCGGCCTGCCGGGTTCCTGCCTCCGCTTTGTCGAGAAGGCCCACCCACGCCAGCGGTCGGTTTGGCCGGCGAACTCGGTGAGGGGCACCGGCGAGCTCATCAGGAGCAAGTCCGCCATCGGCAAGTGCTCCGGCTTGGCGAGCACCAGCTCCTGGCCGGGTGCCACCGGCGCCGCCTGGCCCACCTTCAGCTGGGTGGCCAGCAGCACGCTCGTCAGCACCACCAGCACCGCGGCCAGCGGGGCGCCCCACACCGCGGCCCGGCGGCGACGCGGCCGCCGCTGCTGCCTCCGCTGCTGCTCCGCCCAGGCCGCCTCGAGGTCGGGCGTGACCTCCCCGGCCTGCTCCCTCAGCGTCTCGGCCAGCTTGCGTTCGAGGTCGGTCATCCCTCACCTCCCGGCTCGTCCCCCAGGTGCTTGCGCAGGTTCGCGATCGCGTGGTGGGTGGTCGCCTTCACCGTGCCCGGCGAGATCCCGAGCGTCTCCGCGATGGCCGCCGTGCTGAGGTCCAGCCAGTAGCGCAGCACCAGCACCTCGCGCTGGCGCCGCGGCAACCTGGCCAGCACCTCGCGCAGGCGCCGGTGCTCCCAGTTGGCCAGGGCCGTGACTTCGGCCGACAGCTCGTCCGGCGGCCGCTCCTGCGGGGCCCGGCGGACCACCCTCAGGTGCCGCGTCCGGGAGCGGGACATGTTCACCACGGTCGTGCGGAGGTAGCCCGACACCCTCGTGTGGTCCGCCAGGGTGTCCCAGCGCTGGTGGAGCTTGACGAACGCCTCCTGCACCACGTTCTCCGCGTCGTCCGCGCCGAGCAGGTGGGCCAGCCGCGTCAGCTGGCCGAAGGACTCGCGGAAGAGGTCGTGGAACGTCGGCGCGCCCAGGTCTCCCGGTGCGCTTTCGCCCACGCTCGCGCTCACGCGACGCCAACGCCCGCCCCGCCCCACCGGTTTAGTCCAGCACGCGAAGAAGGCCGCCACCAGGGGTGACGGCCTTCCTCCGGACCAGCCTTTACCGCTCGACCTCGCCGCGGATGAACTTCTCGACGGCGTCGCGCGCGGTGGCGTCGTCGTACTGCTCCGGCGGCGACTTCATGAAGTAGGACGACGCCGACAGGATCGGGCCGCCGATGCCGCGGTCCAGGGCGATCTTCGCCGCGCGGACCGCGTCGATGATGATGCCCGCCGAGTTCGGGGAGTCCCAGACCTCGAGCTTGTACTCCAGGTTCAGCGGCACGTCGCCGAACGCGCGGCCCTCGAGCCGGACGTAGGCCCACTTGCGGTCGTCGAGCCACTGGACGTAGTCCGACGGTCCGATGTGGACGTTGCCCTTGCCGAGGTCGCGGTCGACCTGCGACGTCACCGACTGGGTCTTCGAGATCTTCTTCGACTCGAGCCGCTCGAGCTCCTTCATGTTCAGGAAGTCCATGTTCCCGCCCACGTTGAGCTGCATCGTCCGGTCGAGCTGGACGCCGCGGTCCTCGAACAGCTTCGCCAGCACGCGGTGCGTGATGGTCGCGCCGACCTGGGACTTGATGTCGTCACCGACGATCGGGACGCCCGCCTCGGTGAACTTCTTGGCCCACTCCGGGTCGGAGGCGATGAACACCGGCAGCGCGTTGACGAACGCCACGCCGGCGTCGATCGCGGCCTGGGCGTAGAACTTGTCCGCCACCTCGGAGCCCACCGGCAGGTACGACACGAGCACGTCGGCCTGCGCCTCGCGCAGCGCGGCGACGACGTCGACCGGGGTGTCGTCGGACTCCTCGATCGTCTCGCGGTAGAAGCGGCCGAGGCCGTCGTGGGTGTGACCGCGCTGGACGGTGACGCCCAGCGGCGGCACGTCGGCGATCTTGATGGTGTTGTTCTCCGAGGCGAAGATCGCCTCGGACAGGTCGCGGCTGACCTTCTTGGCGTCCACGTCGAACGCGGCGACGAACTCGATGTCGCGGACGTGGTAGCCGCCGAAGTCGACGTGCATCAGACCGGGGACGCGGGTGGCCGGGTCCGCGTCGCGGTAGTACTGGACACCCTGGACCAGCGACGCCGCGCAGTTGCCGACGCCCACGATGGCCACCCGTACGCGGCGGTTCTCGCCCATGGGGGTTTCTCCTTCAATCCGTGTCTGTTCAGTAGGTCTGGTGCCGCGACGCTGCGGCCCGGGCCGGGCGGCTCAGGTCTCCGGACCCTGCCGTTCGGCTTGTTCGTGCGCGATCAGCTCGTTGAGCCAGCGCACCTCCCGCTCACTCGTCTCCAGCCCCAGCCGGTGCAGCTCGCGGGTGTAGCGATCGATCTTCTCCTCGGCCCTGGCCAGCGCCGCCCGCATGCCCTCACGGCGTTCCTCGACCCGGCGGCGGCGGCCCTCGAGGATCCGCATCCGCACGTCGGCCGGGGTCCGCGAGAAGAACGCCAGGTGGACGCCGAAACCCTCGTCGTCCCAGGTCTGCGGCCCGGCGTCGCCGAGCAGCTCGCCGAAACGCTCCTTGCCCTCCGCGGTGAGCTTGTAGACCCGCCGTCCGCGCCGCGACCACGCCCGGTCGTCGGCCTCGTCCAGCTCTTCGACCAGGTACCCGGCCCGGAGCAGCTTCCGCAGAGTCGGGTACAGCGAGCCGTACGAGAACGTCCGGAGCGTGCCGAGCGTCTCGTGCAGCCGCTTGCGCAGCACGTACCCGTGCATGGGCGCTTCGTGCAGAAGACCGAGGATCGCGAACTCCAGCACAGCGCACCCCCTTCCGGGAACAAACCGAGACGACCCGCGTTGCTCCGAACGAGCGCCTCGATCCAACCTACTCAGCCACTATATCGCGCCGATACATCGAAGTGGCGAAGCTAACCCTGACCCACCACCCATCGAGGGCGAAATTCACCGGAGAGTTATCGAACGTCCGGCGTGTCCGCCCCGGTCCGGGGCTTGCCGCCGCTAGGGGGCGTGGACGCCACAGGAAGAGCCCGTACTCTGTCCTCGTGATTAACCAGCGGCAGGTCGTGGACTACGCGCTGCAGCGCCGTGCGCTGCTGGCCGAAGTCCGCTCCGGGCGCGTCGGCAGCTTCGAAGCCTGCGACGCGAGCCCGTACCTGCTGCGGGCGGCGAAGTTCCACGGCCGGGCCGGTGACCAACCCTGCCCGATCTGCCGCCAGGAGCCGCTGACCCTGGTGTCCTGGGTCTACGGTGACGAGCTCAAGCACGTCGCGGGCTCGGCGCGGACCCCGGAGGAGCTGACCAGGATGGCGGGCTCGTTCGCGGAGTTCACCGTGTACGACGTCGAAGTGTGCCGGGCGTGCCACTGGAACCACTTGGTCCGGTCATACGTCCTGGGCACAGGGGAACCGGCAGGTCCGCGAAGGACCACAGGCCGGTGAGCCACCGTACGACCATCGCAACGCGCAGGTCAGTGCCCCTGCGGGTACTGATCCGGGAGGACCGTCCGTGACCGACGACCACAACCGCTCCTGGCCGAACCAGGAGCCAGACGCACCTCGCCGTGCCCAGTGGCCGGGCGAAGACGCGGGACCGGCGTGGCCCGGTGAATCCGGCCGGCGCGCCAACCCGGCCCGCGGTGGCGCGCGGCAGTCCGGGCCGGCCTGGCCGGCCGGCGACGAAGGTGGCCCGCAGTGGCCCGATGACCAGCCACGACGCCCGCAGGCGCGCGGCCAGAACGGCGCGTCCGGCCGGCGTCAGCCACCCCCGCCCGGACGCCGGCCCGGCACCCCGCCCGGCTCGCCGCCGCAGGGTTTCCGGCAGCCCCCGCCGGCCGGTCGCCGTCCGGAGCCGCAGACCGAACGTGAGCCGGATCTCATCACGCACCACGCGCACAACGGGACCGAGGACGCATACGACTCCTACGACGACGACCGGTTCGACGAGTTCGCCGACGACGTCGAGCCCCAGCGCGAGCTCGACGAGAAGGGCCGCCCGGTCCTCAGCCCGGCGCAGCGGAAGAAGCGCCGCTGGAAGATCATCCGGCGGGTGGCCTACGCCTGCGTCGGCGTCTTCTTCGTCGTCCCGGCGATCGCGTTCGTGATCACCTACTTCATGGTCGACGTGCCGACCCCGGAGAGCGTCGCGGCACTGCAGAGCCAGCCGGTCACGTACTACTACGCCGACGGCAAGACCGTGATGGGCCGGTCGCTCCCCAAGGGCGGTGACCGCCAGCTGCTCAAGCCGGGCGAGATCCCCGACATCGTCAAGCACGCCGTGTACTCGGCCGAAGACGCGACCTTCGAGACCAACTCGGGCTTCGACGTCACCGGCATCCTGCGCGCGGTCTACAACCAGGCGACCGGCGGCCAGGGCGGTGGGTCGACCATCTCCCAGCAGTACATCAAGAAGGCCACCGAAAACGACGCCCCCAGCCTCAGCCGGAAGTGGACCGAGCTGGCCAAGTCGTTCAAGATGAACAACCAGGAGTCCAAGGAAGAGATCATCACGGGCTACCTGAACATCGTCTACTTCGGACGCGGGGCGAACGGCATCCAGGCGGCCGCGAAGGCCTACTTCAACAAGGACGCCAAGGACCTCAGCGCGTCGGAAGCCGCGCTGCTCGCCGGCCTGATCCAGGGGCCGAGCAAGTCGGAGAACCAGGACTACGCCACGCGGCGCTGGAACTACGTGATGGACCAGATGGTGGCCAACAAGTGGCTGCGCGCCGACGAGCGCTCGGCCGCGCAGTTCCCGACGCCGATCCCGAAGGCGGCCAAGGACACCGGCCAGTCCATGCCGTACCACATCCAGCAGCGGATCGACGAGGAACTGGCCGCCGACGGCTACGACAGCGCCCGGCTGCACTCGACCGGCGCCAAGGTCTACACCACCATCGACCCCAAGGCCCAGAAGGCGGCCGAGGACGCGGTCACGAACAAGATGAAGGGCCAGAGCGACCCCGACCTCCTGGGCGCGCTGGTCGCGGTGAGCCCGAAGACCGGCGGCATCCTGGCGTACTACGGTGGCCCGGACACGGTGAAGGACGACAAGGGCAACGACCAGGTCGCCGAGGACTGGTCCAACGTGCGGCAGAACCCGGGCTCGTCCTTCAAGGCGTTCGACCTCACCGCGTACCTCAAGATGGGCAAGGGCCTCGGCGACACCTTCGACGGGTCGAACAACCGGATGTTCCCCGGCCGCAAGACCCCCCTGCGCAACGCGGGTGACAGCGCCAGCTGCGGCACGCAGTGCACCGTGGCGACGGCGATGGAGATCTCCGCGAACACCGTGTTCTACGACATGGTGCTCAACGTGACGAAGCCGGGGCGAGTGGCCCAGGCCGCCAACGAGGCGGGCGTGCCGACGTCACCGGAGATGAGCCAGGACATCAACATCGCCCTCGGCGGTGGCGCCACCCGGGCCACGCCGGAAGCCATGGCCGCGGGGTACGCCACGTTCGCCGCCGGCGGCATGCGCCGGGACGCCCACTTCGTCGCCAAGCTGACCAACGCGCAGGACGAAGTCGAGTTCGACGAGAGCAAGTACCAGGCCACGCCGGCGTTCGACAGCGACGCGCAGAAGACCGCGCAGATCGCGGGCAACGTGACCACGGCCCTCGGCCCGGTCATCACCCACTCGCACCTGAACTGCCCGAGCGGCCACCAGTGCGCGGGCAAGACCGGTACGCAGCAGTACGACCTGCAGCAGGGCGACCCGTCGAACTACGCGAACCGCAACGCGCAGACGTGGATGGTCGGCTACACCCCGTCGGTCGCGGCGGCGGCCTGGGTCGGCGGCAACGGCAACCGCCCCCTGCACGACAACAAGAACCAGCCGATCTTCGGTAGCACCTACCCGGGTCCCATCTGGGAACAGTTCATGAAGGAGTACCTGGCCGGGACCGCGCCGGAGAAGTTCGACAAGGTCGCCCCGATCGGCAAGGACCCCAACGACGTGACCACGACGGCGTCGAAGCCGTCCGAGACGCCGACGCCGACCGAGACGCCAAGCACGCCGCCGAGCACGCCGAGCTCGGAGACGAACACCGAAACCGAGACGTCCCCGAGCAAGCCGACCAAGACGCGGCCGGGCCCGGGCACGGGCGGGCCCACCCCGCCGCTGCCCGGCGGTGACGGATTCGCCCGGCCACCAGGCACGGAAACCGGCTGACGCAAGAAGGCCCCGCACTCGCGAAGAGTGCGGGGCCTTTTTATTTACCGGGAGTATTTCCCGCGAAAAAACGCAGACACCGGACAAAAGCCACAAAGCCGCCAGGTGAGTCTTCCACCAAGTGGCCCAGTCACCGGTGGGTTCCACTCGAATGGCGGCTTGGCGGCCCCGGCCAGGCGAAGTTTGATGTTGATTGCCACGAGTTCGCGCTGATGATCGTGGCCGAGTCAGGGGAGGGCATCGGCGCCACCAGGCTGTGAGGTTTCCTCATGACGTCGTTCTCCGGCGGCCGACCACCCTTCGCGCACCCCACGGGTTCACCGTTCCGCGCATTCTAGCGCAGCTGGCCGAGTAAGCGTTTTCTCCACACGTCGGCAAACCACGGTTTCGCGCGCCGGAAATCCCCGTGTCCGAATTCTTTCGGCTATTCCTGCGCGCAGGAAAGGGAAAAGATGAGATCCAGCCGGCGGAAGGCTGCGCTCGGTGCGCTGGCCTTCCTCACCTTGCTGCCGGCGGTGACGGCCACGCCGGCCGCCGCCGAGCAGACGACCCAGGAAAGACAAGCGGTTCCCGCCGACGATCCCCCCGTCGTCGCGGCCGCGAACCGCGACGAGCTGCTCGGCCAGGGCTGGCAGGCCTCCGGCGACCGGCTCTGGACCACCACCGGCGACGCCGAGGGCCTGCACGTCCTGACGGCCGAAGCGAAGACGGGCTACAGCTGGCGCACGATCGCCGACCTGACGGTGACCGGCATCGAGACCGACCAGTGGATCGGCCACGGCTGCGTCACCGGGTCGGGACAGCGGGCCGTGATCGTCTACGCGCCCCGCACCTTCACCAACAAGGAGGACCTGACCTCCCGCGGCGGCCTCACCGCGGTCGTCGACCTCGTCACCGGCGCGGTGACGAAGCTGCCGATCCGCACGACGCTGTCGTACTACAACCCCGGTTGCGGTGCGGGCGAAACCGCCGCGTTGACGCAGGAAGGCGGCGATCGGATCCCGAAGACCGGCGTCGTCACGGTCGACACGACGACCGGCAAGCTCAGCGCCCGGACGGAACTCGACGGGCAGACGACGTCGGCCACCCCGGTCGACGGCGGGTTCGTCGTCGCCGACACCGCGGGCCTGCTCGAGGTCGGCACCGACGGGACCAAGCAGCGGCTCGTCGCCGGCACCGGCGGCGTCCCGTTCAACGTCCGCGCCGACGCCCAGGGCGGCGTCGTCTTCATGGACCTCGCGGGCGACGACAGCCGGGTCCGGCGTGCGCCGTCGTCCCGGCAGGCCCGCCAGGACGCGCCCACGCTGGCCAGCGGCCCGCTCGGCTCGGTCGGCGTCGCCTCGGGCGTCGGCGGCAAGGTGTTCGTCACCGGTGCGCCGGCCAAGCTGGCCGCCCTGCCCGGCGCGCTCGCCAAGCTGGACGTGCCGGCGGACGCCGAGGTCTCTTCGCTGGGCCAGACGGCGATCACCGACGTGGTCCTCGCGCCGGTCAAGCCGGGCACGAAGGCCGCGAGCGACCCGCACCGGCCGCGTCCGGTGCACATCGCCACCCGCAGCCTGCGCACGGGCAAGGCGTTCGGGTTCGGCGTCGACCCCGGCGACACGCTCAAGCCGCGCTGGAACGACACCGTCGACGCCGACCGCGTCTGCTCGGTGCCGCGCAACGACCCGGGCACGCAGGTCTACCAGCCGACCCCGCGCGAGGTGGAGTGGGCCGCGGACAACGCGGTGACCGGTGCGCGCAGCCAGGGTAAAAAGGTGCCCGCGCAGATCCTGCTGGGCATCCTCGGCCAGGAGTCCAACCTGTGGCAGGCCGCCCGCAACATCTGGGCCGGCGAGTACGGCAACCCGCTGGTCGGCAACTACTACGGCCTGGACATCTACGACGGCGACATCAGCAACGACTGGGACATCCGCTGGGACGAGGCCGACTGCGGCTACGGCGTCACCCAGACGACCGACGGCATGCGGCTCGCCGGGCACCCGAAGCCGCACACCTCGGACAACCCACGACCGGCCAGCGAGCAACGCGCGATCGGCACCCAGTACGTCTCGAACGTCAACTCGGGCCTGGACATCCTGCTGCAGAAGTGGCAGCAGCTCCAGGCGCGGGGCATGACGCTGAACAACAACGACCCGATGCGCATCGAGAACTGGTTCTACGCGACCTGGGCCTACAACTCCGGGCTGCACGACGGAACCAAGCCGGACGACGCGGGGGTGATCGGCCTCGGCTGGCTCAACAACCCGGCGAACCCGCGCTACCAGGCGGACCGGACGAACTTCGGCACCAAGCCGTCGGACTTCGCCCACCCCGAGAAGTGGCCGTACCCGGAGAAGGTGCTCGGCTTCGCCACCAGCCCGCCGTCGGGCTACGAGGGCCCGAACCAGCCGGAGCCGTTCTTCCGGGCGGCGACCTGGAACGGGGCCACCGGTCCGGACACCACGCCTGGAACGGCGAACTACAACCGCCGCACCGCACGGCCCGCACCGCAGACCTTCTGCACCGCGGACAACAACTGCTCCTGGGGCACTGCGGTCCAGCCCGACGTGCCGGGTGAGCTGCCCGGGCCCTGCTTGCACCGGGACTCGGCCGGCAAGCTCGATCTGCGGTGCTGGGTCAAGACCGCGGCGACCTGGAAACCGGACTGCAGCAGCACGTGCGGCTTCGAGTTCGTCCGGTACGACCCGGGCGTCGGCAAGCCCCCGGACGGCGCCAGCTACCCGCCGCGGTGCAACCTCGGTGACAGCAATCCCGCGCACAACGGAATCATCGTCACGGCCAGGGTCGCCGACGACGTCGACAACGCCACCAATCCGGTGCGGCCCTGCCGGGGTGTCAACGGGAACGCGGCCGGCGCCAACTTCTCGTTCAGCTACCCGAGTCCGTCGTCCAAGATCGACCTGCACCAGGTCGGCGGCGGCTACGGCGCGCACTTCTGGTACAGCCACACCCGCTCCGACACCGACGAAGGCCTCAAGACCCGGCTGATCGGCACCTGGTCCTTCGCGGCCGTCAACGGACTGGCCAAGGTGCTGGTCTACATCCCGTCCCACCTCGCGGACGCGGACGCGGTGTACGTCGTCGACACGGCCAACGGCCCGGTCAACGTGCCGGTGCGGCAGTCCCTCCACCACGACGAGTGGTACACCCTCGGGGTGTTCCCGTTCTACGGGCCGCCGAAGATCCACCTGGACACGATCACCGCCAATGCGATCGGCGTCGACGCGCTCGCATTCGACGCAGCGGCGATCGACACGGTGCCGGACGGCCCCGGGTACACGCCGATGATCGTCAACGAGTCGGCCGCCACCGACGGCGGGTACGCGTGCCTGCAGCTCACCGGCAACGTGACCAAGCCGGGTTCGACGGCGGAGTTCCGGGCCTGCAGCCCCACATGGGGCTACGGGTACTGGGAGGAGGTCGACGCCAACGTCCTGATCAACCTGCCCGACTCGACCCAGCAGAAGGGCTACGTCGTCAAGGACCGCACGGCCGGGCTGTGCCTGCAGCCGGCCGGCGGACGCACGGACGACGGCGCACCGATCGTGCTGGCATCCTGCGTGGCCGGCGACAGGAACCAGATCTGGACGGCGCCGCCGCCACCCACGCCGGCTTCCGGGGCCACCCGGCAGTTCGTGGTCAACCTCGGGACCGGGAAGTGCCTGTCCCTCGGTACCGCGAACTCCGTCGGCACCAGCCAGGTCGTCCAGTCCACCTGTGACTACGGCGGCAACATCACCGAGCAGTACTGGAAGGCGTACACGCAGGCCGTTCCGCTGCAGTAGCTCAAGGGAGAACGGGCCCTCCGCGCAGGGTGCGCGGAGGGCCCGTTTCCCCTACGACGTCAGCAGTTGCGGATGCTCCACACCGGACCCCAGTAGTACGACTCGTCGAAGCTGTCGGGCACCGGCGTCGTGAACAGCAGGTTGCCGGTCTTGCCGTAGAAGCGGGCGCGCGTGCCCGACGTCTGCTGGTTGATCCAGGAACCCGTGCCGGTCCAGTTCGGCAGGGAGTAGCTGGCGCAGTTGTACGCCTCGATCACGTCGCCCATGTACCACTCCTGGCTGTACGCGCAGAAGTAGCCGTCCTTGGCGTGCTGCTCGCCGTAGAAGCACGGGTCCCAGTCGGCCGCGGTGTTCGTCGTCTTGAGGTTCCGGACCTTCGACTCGCCCGGCACCGTGAGCACGACCGTCGCGTTGCCGTCGAGGTCGATCTTGTTCGGCGCGATCTGCTTGCCGCCGGTCGTGGCGAGGTAGCTGTCCGCCTTCGCCTGCAGTGCCGCGGCCTGGTCGGCGGTCAGGCCCGCCGCCACGGCGTCCGCGCGGAAGTCCGGGTGCGTCGGTGCCGCCGCCGCCGAGACCGCGCCGCCGAGCAAGGACAGCACCGTCGCCGCCAGCACGGCGGCAAGACGTGTTCCAGCCATTGTTACCCCTCTCGAAAAATGAATGCCGGGTAAAAACCCCTGCGGTTCGCAGCGTGCCCGACCCACACCGGCGCGATCAAGGAGGAAATGCGAATTGCTTCCAATGGAGCAGAGGGCTCGGCCTGATATCCGGCCGCCCGCAAAGAGCGAGTGAAGGCGCTACACCCCGTGGGCGTTTTGCCCGGTATTGCACCCGAATGGCGGCTGGCGCGAGCTGAACCCCGAGAGCTTTGATGATCTAGTGCGCTGGGCGTTTGCCCTGGCCACGACCGCCGGAGCACGGGGAGGCCCCGGCGTCACAGCAGTACCCGGGGGAGAACCGTGTTCATTGTCCTGCCTTCGCCACTCTCGTGCGCCGATCCGCGTCGAGCCGCCGCCCGCTCCGCCGGATAACGCTTTCCCGATTCGTCAGCCGCGTATTTCAAAGGATTTCGCATGCCGGTTTCCCCGGCGACCGGTGAATTCGGCGCGCCCGGCGTGCGAGAGAGGGAAGAAATGAGACGAAGCTGGCCGAAAGCCGCGGTGGCGGCACTGGCCTTCCTGACCCTGGCCCCGGTGATGACCGCCGCGGCCGACCCCGACGCGGTCCCCACGCTGCCGCCCGGTGCGGTACAGGCGAACACCACGCCGGCGCTGCCCGCCGACCCGCCCGCCGTCGACCCCGCCAAACGCGACGAGCTGCTCGGCCAGGGCTGGCAGCGCTCCGGCGACCGGCTCTGGACCACCAGCAGCGACGCCTCCGGGTTCCACGTCCTGGTGGCCGAGGCCAAGACCGGCTACACCTGGCGGACCGCCGCCACCCTCGGCAACCCGAACGCGGACGTCGACCAGTGGATCGGCAACGCCTGCGTGACCGGCTCCGGCCAGCGTGCCGTCGTCGTCTACGCGCCGCGCCGGTTCACCAACAAGGAAGCGCTGACCGGCCGCGGCGGTCTCACCGCGGTCGTCGACCTCACCACGGGCGCGGTCACCAACCTGCCGGTGCGCACCTCGCTCGCCTACTACAACCCGGGGTGCGGCGCCGGGGAAACCGCCGCGCTGACCCAGGAAGCCGACGAAGACCTCGGCAAGACCGGGGTGCTCGTCGTCGACGCCGCGACCGCGAAGCTGAGCCCGCGCACGGAACTCGCCGGGCAGGTCACGTCGGCCACGCCGACCGCGGGCGGGTTCGTCGTGGCGGACCGGCTCGGCCTGCTGAAGGTCGGCGACAACGGCACCCGGACGCGGCTGGTCAAGGACACCGGCGGCGTGCCGTTCGGCGTCCGCGCCGACTCGGCCGGCGGCGTCGTGTTCATGGACCGCGACCAGGACAAGGCCCGCGTCTTCCGGGTGGCACCCGGGGCCGGCGGCAAGTCCGCCGTCACGCCGCTGGCCAGCGGCAGGTTCGGCGCGCTCGACGTCGCCGGCGGGGCGGCCGGCCGGGTGTTCATCACCGGCAAGGCGGACACGCTCGCCGCGCTGCCCGCGCCGGTGCGCAAGCTGGACACCCCCGCGACCAGCGAGGTCTCCACCCTCGGCGAGGCCGCGGTCACCCGCACCCAGACGCAGATCACCAACGCGGACCCGGCCGTGCCGGAGCAGGTGCACATCCAGAGCCAGAGCACGAAGACCGGCAAGGCGCTCGGCTTCAGCTTCGACCCGGGTTCGACGCCGAAGCCGCGCTGGAGCGACACGACCGACCCGGCCCGGACGTGTTCGGTGCCGCGCAACAACACGGCCGTGCAGGTGTACCAGCCGAAGCCGAAGCAGGTGGAGTGGGCGGCCGACATGGCGGTCAAGGGCCATCTCTTCGCGTCCCGCCCGGCGAACTGGAACAACAACGGCCTCAGCGCGTACACGCCGCAGGGCATGTTCCCGCCGGCCGCGCTGTCGACCGGCGGCCAGGTGCCGGCGCAGATCATGCTCGGCATCCTCGGCCAGGAGTCGAACCTGTGGCAGGCCAGCCGGTACGCGCTGCCCGGTGAAACCGGCAACGCACTGATCGGCAACTACTACGGCCTCGACATCTACGACACCGACGCGAGCAACGACTGGGACATCCACTGGGACGACGCCGACTGCGGTTACGGCGTCTCGCAGATCACCGACGGCATGCGGCTGGCCGGGCACGCCAAGCCCGGTGAGACGCTGCTGCCGGCGAACCAGCAGATCGCGGCGGGCACCGACTACGCCGCCAACGTCGCCGCCGGCCTGCGGATCCTCGTCTCCAAGTGGAACCTGATGCAGAGCGTCGGGATGAAGGTCAACAACAACGACCCGGCGAAGATCGAGAACTGGTTCTATGCCACCTGGGCGTACAACTCGGGTTACCACAACCCGGGCGAGGCGGGCACGAACGGCGCGTACGGGCTCGGCTGGCTGAACAACCCGGCCAACCCGCGCTACAACCCGAGCCGCCACCCGTTCGGCAGTGACCCGCACGACTTCGCGCACCCGCAGCAGTGGCCGTACGAGGAGAAGGTGCTCGGCTTCGCCACCTACCCGCCGAGCGGGTTCGAGGCGCCCGGTGTCGAGGTGCCGTTCTTCCGCGCGGCCTGGTGGAACACCGAGGGCTACCGGGCGGCGGCGGTCCCGGCCCCGCAGCTGTTCTGCACCGGGGACAACGCGTGCGACTGGGGTTCCTCGCACCTGCCGAACGCGCCGGAGGTCGCCGGCGAACCCGCCGGTCCGTGCGCGCACACGAACAGCGCGGGCCAGTACGACCTCAAGTGCTGGGTGCACACCGCGCTCAACTACAAGTCCGACTGCGACAACGAGTGCGGGCACGAGTTCATCCGGTACGACTACCCGGACTTCGCGGCCGAACCGGCGAACGGGACCAGCTACCCACCCGCGTGCAACACGGTCGGGCTGGCCGGTGACGCGCTGACCGTCGACGACGTGCCGGACGCCACCAGGCCGATCCAGAACCCGAACTGCAACGGGATCGGCAAGAGCTTCGGCAGCTTCGACTTCGCGTTCGCCAAGGACGCGAACGGGTTCGAGACGTCGAAGATCGACCTGCACCAGCTCGGCGGCGGCTACGGCTCGCACTTCTGGTTCAGCCACACCCGCGCCGACAACGCCGAGGGCCGCAAGACCCAGATCACCGGCACCTGGACGTTCACCGCGATCGACGGCCTGGCCAGGGTCAAGGTGCACATCCCGGCGCACATGAGCGACGGCGGCACGGTGACCTACACGATCGACACGGCCAACGGCCCGGTCGCGGTCCGCGCGGCCCAGTCGACCAGCAACAACGGCTGGATGAACCTCGGGGTCTTCCCGTTCAAGGGCGTGCCGAAGGTGCACCTCGGCACGATCGACCAGACCGGCGACGGCACGGAGAAGGTCGCCTGGGACGCGGCCGCGCTCGAACCGGCCTACGGCACGGACGAGCCGGGCGACTACAACCCGAGCTTCCACAACGACGGCTCGAAGATGTGCCTGCTGCTGCGGGGCAACACCCCGGCCAACGGCGCGGTCGTGGAGCAGCGGGCGTGCAACGCCTTCACGACGAACTACTGGCACCTCAACGAGCTGCGCACCGAGGGCAGCGGCACCAGCCTCGCGCACATCGTGCAGGTCGTCGACCGGGGCAGCCACCTGTGCCTCACCGTCGCCGGCGGCAGCACGGCCAGCGGGGCGGCGATCGTCGAGGCGGCCTGCGACGTCAACGACCCGGCTCAGCAGTGGAGCTTCGGCACCCTGACGAACACCGAGTCGTTCACGTCCGAGGGGCTGCACAACATGAAGAGCGGGCTCTACGCCGGGCCCAAGGACTCGGCGAAGACGGAAGGCGCGCCGATGACCCAGCGCGCGCTCGACCTCGACGGCGACCACGTGCTCGACGACACGCAGTGGTGGGGCAAGTTCATGGGCACAGCGCCCTGACCCGCAACTGATCGGCAACTGATCGGCAACTGATCGGAAGTGGTCGGAAGTGATTGGCAACTGATCGGAAGTGGTCGGCAACTGATCGACAACTGATCGGCAGTAATCGGCAACTGATCAGCAACTGATCGGCAAGTGATCGGCAACTGATCGACCGGGCCCGGCAAGCACCAAGCCTGCCGGGCCCGTTCCGCGTGAACCACCGCCGCCCGCGGTCCGTGTGGAGTGTCGAGGGGTCTGCGCCCGCAGCCCACTTGCGTACGAGGACGGCCCGTGTACACCGACCGAAATCGCTCGAGGTCCGGCCGGCGGCCGGTTCCGCGTGGTCGCTACCAGCCACGCCGGCCCCTCCCGCCACGGCCGCACGCCCGGCACGAACCGCTCGAACCCGTCGAACCGGCCGAGACCGGGCCCGCCGCCCCGCCGCCGGACCTGCGCCGCAAACGCCGCTGGAAGATCGTCCGGCGGGTCCTGTACGTCACGGCCGGCCTGTTCTTCCTGGTCCCCGCGATCGCCTTCGTGGTCACCTACTCCGCCGTCGACGTGCCTTCGCCGGACAAGGTCGCGCAGTCGCAGGGCCAGGCGGTCACCTACCTCTACGCCGACGGCACCGAGATGGGCAAGGACGTGCCCACCGGCGGGAACCGGCAGCTCCTCACCTCCACCCAGATCCCGGACGTCGTCAAGAAGGCCGTGATCGCCACCGAGGACGCGTCCTTCGAGACCAACTCCGGCTTCGACGTCTCCGGCATCCTGCGGGCCGCCTACAACCAGGTCACCGGCGGCTCCGGCGGCGGCTCGACGATTTCCCAGCAGTACATCAAGGTCTCTTCCGGCGACGACGCGCCGACACTGACCCGCAAGTGGGTCGAGCTCGCGAAGTCGTTCAAGATGAACCAGACCTACGAGAAGGCGGACATCATCACCGCCTACCTCAACATCATCTACTTCGGCCGCGGCGCGTACGGCGTTCAGGCGGCGGCGCAGGCGTACTTCGGCAAGGACGCCGCCCAGCTGACCTTTTCGGAGTCCGCGCTGCTCGCCGGGCTGATCCAGCAGCCGGGCCGGTCGGAGAACGCGACAGTGGCCCGCGACCGGTGGAGCACCGCGCTGGACCGCATGCAGCGCAACGGTTACCTCACCGCGGCCGACCGGAAGGCGGCGCGGTTCCCGACGCCGGTCCCGCTCGTCGAATCGCGGCCGGGCACCACGTTGAACCCGTTCGTCAAGAAGCAGGTCAAGGCCGAGCTGGCGGCCGCGGGCATCCCCGAGGAGAAGTACTACTCGGGCGGGTTCCAGGTGTTCACGACGATCGACGCGAAGGCGCAGGACGCCGCCGAAAAGGCGGTCGCCCGTGGCATGGCCGGGCAGACCGACGACCGCATCCTCGACGCGCTGGTCGCCGTCGACCCGCGGTCCGGCGGCGTGCTCGCCTACTACGGCGGGGCGCCGATCGTGAAGGGCCCCAACGGGGAGGACCAGGCCGGGCGCGACTGGGCGGACGAACCGCACAACCCCGGGTCGTCGATGAAGCCGTTCGACCTCACCGCGTTCCTCAAGGACGGCCGCGGTCTCAACGCCGTCTTCGACGGCCGCTCGCCGCGGTCGTTCCCGGACGTGCCGCTGCCGGTGCGCAACGCCGGCACCACCAGCAGCTGCTCCGAGACGTGCACGGTGGCCGAGGCGATGCAGCGGTCCACCAACACCGTCTTCTACGACATGGTGCTCAACGTGACCAAGCCGTCCGGCGTGGCCGAGGCCGCGCAGGAGGCGGGCATCCGCACGAAGGAGAACGGCGGCCGCAGCGTGCTGTTCACCGGGGACAACAACATCTCCATCGGCGGCGGGCAGACCGCGGTCACCCCGGCGGACATGGCCGCGGCGTACGCGACCTTCGCCGCCGGCGGTGTCCAGCGCGGCCGCCACTTCGTGCAGAAGGTGACGAACGCCCAGGGCGAGACCGCCTACGAAGCCGACACGCGCGCGACGGACGCGTTCGCGGACAACGACCGCGGCAAGAGCAAGCAGGTCGCCGGGAACGTCACCGCCGCGCTGGCGCCGGTGATCCCGTTCTCGCGGCTGACCTGCCCGGCCGGGCACGAGTGCGCCGGCAAGACCGGCACCCAGCAGCACACCCCGGGCCAGGACGAACCGGCGTCCGCGGCGAACACGAACTCCCAGACGTGGATGGTCGGCTACACGCCGTCGGTGTCCGCCGCGGTGTGGGTGGGCGGCGACGGCGACAAGGCGCTGCGCGGCCCGACCGGCGCGCCGCTGACCCCGTCCGTCGTGGCCGGCCCGGTGTGGCAGCGGTTCATGCAGCTGTACCTGGCCGGGCGACCGGGCGAACGCTTCGACCGCGTCCAGGCGATCACCGCGCCGCAGGACGACCAGTTCCAGCTGCAGCTCCAGCAGGAACAACAGCAGCAGCAGTTCCGGCAACAGCAGCAGCAACAGCAACAGGACTTCACCTTCGGCCGCGGCGGCAACCAGGACCAGCAGCAACAGCAGCAGCAGAACCGCGGGCGCGACCGGCGCGACGGCCGTGGTCCCGGGCGCGGCAACGGGAACGACACCGGCCAGGCGAATTTCGGCCCCTGACCACCCGGGTCTGCCAGGATGATCGCGGGACGCCCGTCCCGCGATCGTCCGTCGGGAAGGCCATGCGGAAACTCGCTCCCCTCACTCTCGCCGTCCTGCTGACGCTGTCGACGACCGCGGACGCCGCGGGACCGTACTGGGCCGGCGAACTCGGGCTGCCCGCCGCGTGGCAGCTCTCCGAAGGCGCCGGCGTGCGGGTCGGCCTGATCGACACCGGCGTCGCCGCGGACCCCGACCTCGATGGGGCGGTGCGGCCCGGCGCCGACTTCCCCGACCTCGGCGCCCCCGCGGGCGACGCCATCGGGCACGGCACGACCATGGCCCTGCTCATCGCCGGCCGCGGCACCGCCGGCACCCGCGGGGTCGCGCCGAAGGCGGAGATCCTGCCGGCCCGGCTGACCGGTGGCGCGGCGGACGCGGTCGCCGCCGTCCGCTGGGCGGTGGACCAGGGCGCGAAGGTCGTCAACCTGTCGCTCGGCAGCGGCGGCCGGTCCACCGGGTACGACGAGGCCGTCAACTACGCGCGTGACCACGACGTGGTCGTCGTGGCGGCGGCGGGGAACGCGGGCGAGGACCGCGAGGTGACCAGCCCGGCCGACCGCCCGGGTGTGCTGGCCGTGACGGCGGTCGACCGGACCGGGAAGTTCCGCGACGACGTCAGCGTGTCCGGCCCCGAGGTGAGTTTCGCCGCCCCCGGTGTCGACATCTCGACATCCCGCCCCGGCGAGAAGGCGCCGACGTCGGGCACCAGCCAGGCCGCCGCGATCGTGTCGGGGGTGGTCGCGCTCGTGCGGTCGCGGTACCCGGACCTGACCGCGGCTCAGGTGACCGACCAGCTGGCCCGGACGGCGAAGGACCTCGGCCCGCCGGGCCGGGACAACGAATACGGCTACGGGCTGATCGACCCGGTGGCCGCGCTGTCCGTGGAGCCGGACACCGGAACCCCGTGGTGGGTCATCGCGCTGTGGGCGGCCGGCGGCATGCTCGTGCTCGGTGCGGCTCTCGTCGTGCTGCGAAAAAGGAGGCCGTGACCTCGGAGCTGGGGGTCACCGAGGTCACGGCCGGTCAGGGGGTCAGAGTTCGACCACGGTGCCTTCGACGCCGGAGCGGTGGGCGGCCTCGATGACGCGCAGGGCCGCGACCGACGACTCCGGGTCGACCGGGAACTCGCCTTCGCCGCGCAGCGCGTCGCGGACCTGGGCGTAGAACTGCTCGTAGCGGCCGGTCTCGGTGGGCACGGTCTCGACGTCCGGGCCGACGCCGAGCTTCCCGGCGTCCGCCGCGGGCTCCTCGCCCCAGCCCGCGTCGCCGGGCCGCAGCCCGGCCTTGATCTGCGGTTCCTGCACGTCGAGGCCGTACTTGGTGAACGTCGCCCGGTCGCCGAGGACCCGGAACCGCGGGTTCTGCGTACCCGCGAGCGCCGACGACCACAGGTGCGACCGGACCCCGTTCGCGTGGTGCAGCGCGACGAAGACATCGTCGTCGACCTGGACGCCGGCGCGGCGGCGGTCAACCTCCGCGTACACCCGGGTGACCGGGCCGAACAGCTGCAGCGCCTGGTCGACGATGTGCGCGCCGAGGTCGTAGAGCAGGCCGCCGGCTTCGGCCGGGTCGCCGAACTCGCGCCAGTTGTCCTTGATCTTGGGCACCCAGCGGTCGTAGCGGGATTCGAAGCGGAACACCTCGCCGAGCCGGCCGGAATCGAGGACCTTCCGCACGGTGAGGAAGTCGGAGTCGAGCCGCCGGTTCTGGAAGACCGTCAGGCCGACGCCGGCCGCCTTCGCCGCGTCGACGACCCGCTCGGCTTCGGCCGCGGTCGGCGCGAACGGCTTGTCGACGACCACCGGCAGACCGGCTTCGATGGCCCGCAGCGCGAGCGGCACGTGCGTGCGGTTGGGCGTGCTGACGACCACGAGGTCGAGGTCGCCCGCGCGCTCGAACAGCGCCTCCGCGTCCGGCGCGACCTCGGCGCCGGGGTGGTCGGTGCGCGCTTGGGCGGCACTGCCCGACGTCGTGATCACCGCCGGGGTCAGCCCGGGCGTCGCCGCCACCAGGGGCGCGTGGAAGACGCGTCCCCCGATGCCGTACCCGAGGATGCCCACCCGCAAGTCGTCCGCCATGCCGCCATTAAACAACAGCGTTGCCTAATTGGCCAGACGTGCGAAGATCTCGTCCATGGCGGACACCGGGGTGAACCTGCGCGACGTGCGCGAGCACAACCGTGCCCTGCTGCTCAGCCACATCCTGCGCGCCGGCGGCCTCAGCCGGGTCGAGCTCGCCGAACGCACCGGGCTCACCCAGCAGGCCGTCTCCAAGATCGTGCCCGAACTGCTCGACACCGGCCTGCTGGACGAGCAGCGCCAGCCGTCCAGCGGCGTCGGCAAGCCCCGCACCCGGCTGCGCATCCGCGCCGGCGCCAAGCACGCGCTCGGCGCCCGCCTCGACCGCGACGAGTTCCACGTCGTGCGCACCAACCTCGTCGGTGAGGTCGAGGAGATGGCGGGCGGCCCGCTCCCGGCCGGTTTCACCCCCGCGCAGGCCGTCGAGGCCGTCGGCGCCACCGCGCTCGAACTCGCCGACGGCTTCGACGTGCTCGGCCTCGGCATCGGCGCGGTCGGCCCGCTGGACCACCGGGCCGGCCTGGTCCGCGACGCGACGAACATGCCCGGCTGGCACGACGTCCCGCTGCGTGCGCTGCTCGAGGAGCGCACCGGGCTGCCGGTGACGCTGGACAAGAACACGAACGCGGCCGCGTTCGCCCGGCTCTGGCCGCACGGCGAGCCGACGGCGACCGCGGTGATCCTGGTCGGCACCGGCATCGGCGTCGGCCTGCTGATCGACGGGCGGCTCTACCGCGGCCCGCGGACCAACGCGGGTGAGTTCGGGCACACGACGATCGCCTACGACGGGCCCCGCTGCGCCTGCGGGCGGCGCGGCTGCGTCGAGATCATGGCCAAGCAGGCCGCCGACACCCGGACCGCCGCCGGATTCCTCGGCATCGGCCTCGCCGACCTGGTGCAGGTGCTCGACCTGGAGCAGATCGTGCTGGCCGGCCGCGCGGTCCGCGACGAGCCGGGCGTCCACCGCGACGCCGTCGCGGCCCGGCTCGGGGAGCTGCTGCCGGCGCCGCACTGGCAGCGCATCGACGTCGTCGAAGACGGCTCCGGCGAGGAGATCGTCACCCGCGGCGCGGCCGCCGAGGTGCTGGCCTCGTACTACGCGAATCCGGCATGATCACCGGCTTCACCGCCGCGCACCCCGATCACCGATACCATCCGCCTCGTGCCAGAGGAGACCACGCGGGAGGCGGAACCCGGCCCCGTGACGCTGACCCGGGCGGAACGGGTCGTCCCGAGCTGGAGCGACCCCCTCGCGGCGGCGGTCACCAGACCCCTCGGCGGGCCGCTGGGCGAGCACGCGGCGGTCGGCAGGCACTGGTTCTGGTCACCGCAGCGCGTCGGGCTGCTGCTGGCCACGCTCGCGCTGATGCTGTGCTGGTTCGGCAAGGGCTCGTGCATCCAGCAGTACCAGGACTCCAGCGGCGCCACCCAGCTCGACTGGCGCGCGGGCCGCCCGTTCGTCGCGATGTGCTACTCCGACATCGTCCCGCTCTACGGCTCCGAGCGCCTCGACCGGCCGGGCACCTTCCCGTACGCCACGTCGTGGCGGGAAAGCTCGCAGACGGCCGAGGACAACACCCGGTACATGGAGTACCCGGTGCTCACCGGCCTCTTCCAGTGGGCGAACGCGAAGCTGGCGGCGGGCTGGCTGAACCTCGCCGAGGCCGGCTGGCTGCCCGGGGCGCTGCCGGTGGCCATCTACTTCGACATCACGGCGTTCTTCCTGTCGGCCGCGTGGCTGGTCACCGTGTGGGCGACCGGCCGGACGGTGAGACGCCGTCCGTGGGACATGGTCCTGGTGGCGATCTCGCCGCTGGTCCTGGTGCACGCGTTCACCAACTTCGACGCGCTCGCGACCGCGTTCACCGCGACCGGCCTGCTCGCCTGGGCGCGCCGGCGGCCGGTGCTCGCCGGGCTGCTGCTCGGCCTCGGCGCGACGGCCAAGCTCTACCCGCTCTTCCTGCTCGGCGTGCTGTTCGTGCTGTGCCTGCGCGCAGGAAAGCTGACGCCGTTCTGGAAGACCGCGATCGCCGCCGTCGGGACGTGGCTGGCGGTGAACGCGCCGTTCATCCTGCTCACCACCCGCGGCTGGTGGGAGTTCTTCCGGATGAGCGCCCTGCGGCCGATGGACCCGGACTCGCTCTACAACGTCTTCTCGTACACGACCGGCTGGGCCGGGTTCGACGGCGTGCTGCAGAAGAACCAGACACCGACGTACCTCAACATCACGGTGGCCGTGCTGTTCCTGGCCTGCTGCGCGGGGATCGCCTACCTGGCGCTCGCCGCACCGCGCCGGCCGCGCGTCGGCCAGCTCGCGTTCCTGGTGGTGGCCGCGTTCCTGCTCACCAACAAGGTGTGGAGCCCGCAGTACTCGCTGTGGCTGGTGCCGCTGGCCGTGCTGGCCATCCCGCGCTGGCGGCTGCTGCTGGGCTGGATGCTGATCGACGCCGTCGTCTGGGTGCCGCGGATGTTCTACTACCTCGGCATCGACCACAAGGGCCTGCCCGAGGGCTGGTTCCTCGGCACGGTCGTGGTCCGCGACCTCGCCGTCGTCGCGCTGTGCGTGCTGGTGGTCCGGGAGGTCTGGCGCCCGGCAACGGACCCGGTCCGCCTCGACGGCGACGACGACCCGGCCGGCGGCTTCCTGGACGGCGCCCGGGACGTGATCGTCCCGAACGCCACCCGCCGCCGCCGGAAGGCCGTGGCCGTCTAGCCGAGCTGTTCCCGCAGGTAGGCGATGTCGGCGGCCTGCCCGCCAGGCGGCGTCTCGACGACGACCGGGGCGCCCGCCTCGCGGGCGACCGCCACCAGCACCTCGGGGTCGATCGTGCCCTCGCCCTCGATGACGTTCGCGTGCCGGTCGCGGGTCGAGCCGAACTCGTCGCGGGAGTTGTTGAGGTGCACCAGGTCGATTCGGCCGGTGATGGCCCTGACCTTTTCGACGGCGGTGGCCAGGTCCCAGCCCGCGGCGAACGCGTGGCAGGTGTCCAGGCAGAACCCGGCGCCGAACTCGCCGACCTTGTCCCACAGCCGGGCGATCACCTCGAGGTCGCGGGTCATCGCGTTCTCGCCGCCGGCGGTGTTCTCGATCAGGATCGGGACCTTGAAGCCGCCCTTCTCCTGCTCCCGCTCGAAGAGCTTGCGCCAGTTCTCCAGGCCGGCCTCGACGTCGTCGTTCGCGCCGATGTGCCCGCCGTGCACGATCAGGCCCTTCGCGCCGATGGCCGCCGCGCCGTCCGCGTGCTGCGTGACGTTCTTGCGGGACGGGATCCGGATCCGGTTGTTCAGCGAAGCCACGTTGATCAGGTACGGCGAATGGATGAACACCTCGACCGGGTCGGCCGCGATGGCCTCGCCGTGCGGGTGCGGCTTCGGGGCCTTCCAGCCCTGCGGGTCGGAGAGGAAGAACTGGACGACGTCGGCTTTGCGCTCGGCGACCGCGGTCAACGGGTCGTCGTCACGGACGTGGGCGCCAATCAGCATGCCGAGCACGCTACTCCCGGGCGTATTTTCGGCCGGTGGGCCCGGTTGGTCACGCTCGTGGAGTACCGTGAGCGCGTTCCGTGATCCAGATTGGTCCGACTGCCGGAGGGCATCGATGGGGAAGCGAGTCGCCCGGGTCACCGCACTGGGAGTCACCCTCGCGGCTTCGGCAGTGCTGTTCGCGCCGGGCCTGGCGAGCGCCGGCACCAACCCGACGCTCGGCGGGAGCTGCGAAGCCACGCTGCAGCAGGGGAGTTCGAACGGCCTGGTGCTCGACGCGGGCGCCCCGCTGAACGCCCCGAACCAGCTCACCGTCGGCCTCGACTCGAGCTCGCGGAACACGAACGGCTCGGCCCCCCTGCTCACGCTGCCCCTCGGCGACACGGTCAAGGCGCTCGGCCTCGGCCGGCTGCCGCTGGTCGGCGACGCGACGGCGAAGGGCGTCTGCCCGGCCGCGCAGGGCACGGTCAACGCGGTCGGCGGCCTGACCCAGGGCGTCGTCGCCGAGCTGCCGCCGCTGCCCCTGCCGCCGCTGCCCCTGCCGCCGGGACCGAACCCGCCCCAGCCCACGCCGCCCGGCCCGAACCCGCCGACCCCGCCGGTGCCGAACCCGCCCGGCCCCGGTCCGGTGCCGAACCCGCCCGGCAACAGCACCGGCCCGGTGCTCACCGGCCCGGGCAACGCCACCCTGCCGGGTGACGCCATCTCGGGCATCTTCACCAACGCCGCCCTGCTGCCGGGCAGCCTGGTGCAGGCACCGGTGATCGCGCAGATCATCCCCGGGCAGCAGCTCCCGCCGACCGTCGACGAGCAGAAGTCCGGCACCGCGGAGGCGCTGCCCGGCGTCACCCCGCCGGCGAAGCTGCCGATGCTGCTCGCGGTGCTGGCGCTGGCGATCGTGGCGGCCGCCCTCGTCCGCGCCTGGATCCGCCGCAGCCCCGCCTGACGCACGGTGACACCCGGTTCCACCCGAATGCCGGACATTTCTGAACGAGCGGGCGTCACCCGGCTGCCTTAGCGTCGTTGTACTGGTAAGTAGGCGACGACACCAGGGGCGGCGAGCATGCAGGAACGGACACGGAGGGCTACAGCGGTCGGTGCGGCGGCGATCGTCCTCGCGGGGTCTGCCGTGCTCGGCCTGCCCGGGACCGCCTCGGCCGAAACGAAGACGGTGCCCTGCGGCAAGACCGTGGACGCGGCGCCCGGCGACCACATCCAGGGCTCGCTGCTCGGCCTGCCCCTGATCGATCTGGGCATCGTCACCGAGGCGACCACCGTGCTGACCAAGACCGTGAGCGGGCTGCTCAACACCGTCTGCAACGTCACCGTGCACGTGGTCAATACCGTCGTCTCCCCGGTGCCGGTGGTCGGCGCGCCCGCGGCGAGCGCGCTCAACCAGGGCGTGCAGGGCGTGACGAGCGGCGCGCAGCAGGGCCTGAGCGCGGTGAGCGGCGGCGGCAAGCAGTCGTCGCCGCAGCCCGGCACGGGCGGCAACCCGCAGCAGCCGCCGCCGGCCCAGGGCGGGACCGGGGGCGCGCCCCAGCAGGGTGGCACCCCGGCGGGCACCACGCCGATCCCCGACGCGAACAGCCCGCTCCTGCCCGGCTTCTCGAGCAGCCCGGTGTTCGGCGGTTTCCCCTTCACCCTCGGCACGGGTTACGCCCCGATGCGCGACTACAGCGGCATCCCGTTCGCGACGGCCGGGCTCTTCACGCCGTCGCCGGCGATCCGGTACGGCAGCCAGATCCCGGGCTACGCCCCGCAGTACGGCCTCACCGGTCCGGAGGGCACCCCGGACGGGAATTCCGGCGTCCAGACGGCGGGTCAGGCCGAAGCGCTACCGTCCGCATCGGACGGTTTCACGAACGGGTCGAACCTGCCGCTGCTGATTGCGGTGCTGGCCCTCTCCGGAGTCAGTGCGGGCCTCGTCCGCACCTGGGTGCTCCGCCGGATGGCCGCTGCCAATTGAGCCGACTGCCGAGTATCTTTCACGTATCTTGGTCGTTCATCCTGGTGTTGCCCGGAACGACGCTCCCGTAATTCCCCTGGAGGACATGCTCGTGCGGAAGATCATGACCGTCACCGCCATCGCCGCGTTCACGGTCGGCGGCGCGTTCCTCTCCGCGGGCCCGGCCTCCGCCGCGACCACCCTCGTCAGCACCAGCTGCACGGGCTCGGTCACCGGCCAGATGGGCGACCAGGTGGCGATCGACGGAGCTTCGGTCAAGACCCTGGTGACGAACGGCGCGAACAACGCCGGCACCCTCGCGATCGGCAGCTGGGCGGGCGATTCCATCGCCAAGAACCACTCGATCCCGGTGGGCCAGGTGCCGAACACCGCGGGCGGCGAAGCGACCGGCGCCGCGATCGGCAAGGCGGTCCGCACCGCGCTGGCCAGCTCCGGCACGTGGGGCCTCGGGCTCGACTGGAACAAGACGCTGAACAGCGTCGAAAGCGCCGTCGCCAAGGGCTGCGGCCTCACGTTGCTCGCGAGCAACTACGTGGCGCCGAGCACCCCGGGCCAGCCGGGCGCGGGCGGCACCGGCACCCAGCCGGGCGGCACCGGCACCAGCCCCGGCGGCGCGTCGGGCAACCTCTCGAACCTCAACCCCGGCACCGCGGGCGGCACGGGCGGCAGCGCCCCGATGCGTGACTACAGCGGCATCCCGACGGCGACCGCCGGCACCGCCGTCGCGCCCGGTGTGCGCTACCCCGCGAACGGCACCCTGCCCGGTGACGCGTCCGCCCCGCAGGCGGGCGCGGGCGACCAGAGCGGCCAGGGCGTGGACGTCCGCGACGCCGGCAACGCGCAGTCGCTGGCTTCGAACAGCGCGTCGAACGACGTGCAGCTGCCGATGCTGATCGCGGTGATCGTGCTCGCCGGCGTCACCGCCGGGCTGGTCCGCACCTGGGTCCTGCGCCGGGCCGCCTGACCCCCGGGAAGACCCGCTGTCCGGCCCCGCCGGCACCCCCAGGTAGCCTTACCTGGACAAACCCTCCTGCCACGGACAGTCCGTGGCCGCGAGCCCATAGGAGGTGAGTGGTTGTGTCACGCCATTACGAGGTAATGGTCATCCTGGACCCCACGCTCGACGAGCGCACGGTCGCCCCCACGCTGGACAACTTCCTCAACGTGATCCGCACTTCGGGCGGTTCCGTGGAGAAGGTCGACGTCTGGGGCCGCCGCCGCCTTTCGTACGAGATCAAGAAGCACGCCGAGGGCATCTACGCGCTCCTCGACCTGAACTCGTCCTCGGACGCGGTGAAGGAGCTGGACCGCCAGCTGTCGCTGCAGGAGACCGTGCTCCGCACCAAGGTCATGCGTCGCGAGGTCAAGCGCGCCGCGGCCAAGCCCGCTGCCGCCAAGGCCTGAGCCCGAGGGGAACCCCGATGGCTGGAGACACCGTCATCACGGTGGTCGGCAACCTGACGTCCGACCCGGAACTGCGCTTCACCCCGTCCGGTGCGGCGGTCGCGAACTTCACCGTCGCGTCCACGCCCCGCACGCTCGACAAGCAGTCGGGTGAGTGGAAGGACGGCGAGGCGCTGTTCCTGCGCTGCAACATCTGGCGGCAGGCGGCGGAGAACGTCGCCGAGTCCCTGACCCGCGGCGCCCGCGTCGTCGTGCAGGGCCGCCTGAAGCAGCGGTCGTTCGAGACGAAGGAAGGCGAGAAGCGGACCGTCGTCGAGCTCGAGGTCGACGAGATCGGCCCCTCGCTGCGCTACGCCACGGCCAAGGTCAACAAGGTCAGCCGCGGTGGCGGCGGTGACTTCGGCGGCGGCGGTGGCGGCGGTGGGAACCGCGGCGGCGGTGGCGGCGGAATGCCGGCCGACGACCCGTGGGGTTCCGCCCCGGCCGCGAGCAGCGGTGGCGGCGGCGGCTTCTCGGACGAGCCCCCCTTCTGATCTCGTACACATCCACAAAGATTTGAATTACCAGGAGTAGACAGTGGCCAAGCCACCCATCCGCAAGCCCAAGAAGAAGGTCTGCGTGTTCTGCAAGGCCGAGAAGAAGGGCCGCCCGGAACTGATCGACTACAAGGACACCAACCTGCTGCGGAAGTACATCTCCGACCGCGGCAAGATCCGTGCCCGTCGCGTCACCGGCAACTGCAGCCAGCACCAGCGTGACATCGCCATCGCGGTCAAGAACTCCCGCGAGATGGCGCTGCTGCCCTACACCTCGACCGCGCGCTAAGGGAGGGCACCGAAATGGCGAAGATCATCCTCACCACGGACGTGGCCAACCTGGGCGGCCCCGGCGACATCGTCGAGGTCAAGGACGGCTACGCGCGCAACTACCTGCTCCCGCGGGGTTACGCGATCGCGGCCTCCAAGGGCGCGGAGAAGAACGTCCGCACGATCCAGCGCGCGCAGGAGAGCCGTCGCATCCGCGACCTCGACCACGCCAAGGAGATCAAGGCGACGCTGGAGGGCCTCGGCGCCATCCAGCTCACCGGCAAGGCGGCCGAGGGCTCGAAGAAGCTCTTCGGTTCGATCACCGCCGGCGAGATCGTCGACGCGATCAAGGCGGCCGGTGGCCCGCTGCTCGACAAGCGCGTCATCGAGCTGCGTGACCACATCAAGACCGTGGGCAAGCACTCGGTCGGCGCCCGGCTGCACCCGGACGTCAAGGTCGACGTGCGGCTCGAGGTCAAGGCCGTCGCGCAGTAAGGCGGTCAAACCGTGAGAAGGCGGGTCGCCCCCTGGTGGGGCGGCCCGCCTTCACGCTTTCCGGGGAACCCCGGACACAGCGGCGGCGTCGGAGGAGAATGGGCGCCGGATGCGAAGGGGATGGAGCGGGATGGGTAACGAGGTCAACATGTCCGCGCCGGCCGGCGGTGGCGGCGGCTTCACGTTCGACGCCGGCAAGATCGACGGCGTCATCAAGAAGTGGCAGGACCTGCAGGCCGACCTGAAACGCGACTACGACGACGCCAACCTGATGGCGAACGTCAAGGCGCCCGGCAAGGAGTTCGCCAGCAGCGACTGGGAGAAGCTCGCCAACCCCTCCGGCAAGGCGTTCCTCGAGCAGAACCGGAAGATGCAGGAGTACGTCAAGAACTACATCGACGCGCTCACCGCCGCGAAGCAGAAGATCACCACCAAGGAGTCGGACACGCAGGCCGACCTTTCGAAGACGGGGAACCAGGCCACGTGAACCGACGACTGATCGCCGTCCCGGCGCTGGCCTTCGCCGTGCTCGCCCTCACCGGCTGCGCGGGCAAGACGCGGGGCACCGCCAACCCGGCGCCGTCCACGGCCGAATCGGCCGGCGAGACCACCCGCGCCACCGCCGACACCGCGCCGCGCGTGCCGAGGCCGCTGAACACCGCGTCGATCACCTCGGACGCCTGCGCCACGATCGACGCGTCCGCGCGCTCCTCGCTGGGCCTCGGCGAGGGCGAGCCGCGGTCCACGGGCAACGGCCCCAGCTGCACGTTCCAGGAGTCCGCCGACCCGGGCAACCAGATCGACGTCACGACGGTGACGGCGAACAAGAACGGGCTGCAGGACGTCTACGACACCAAGGCCAACGACGCCTACTGGGGCGAGTCCCAGGCCTACGGGTACCCGTCCGTCTTCGCCGCGGCGGTCGACGACCGCAAGAACGGCAAGTGCGGCCTGTTCGTCGGGGTGACCGACCAGCTGGCGGTCAACGTGCTGGTCCAGTACGACAACGGCGCCGGTGCGTCGGACCCGTGCTCGGTGGCGCAGAAGTTCGGCGACGCGATGATCCACACCCTGGGAGGCTGAGATGCTGGAACTGGTGCTGCTGGGCGGCTTCGCCGCCTACAACATGGCGACCACGCATTCGGACGACCACACGTCGGTGCAGGGCGAGCGCAAGATCGACTGCTACGACATCTGGGAGAAGATCACCACCGGCCCCGGCCCGGGCTCGATCGAGAACGGGCAGGCGGCGGCGAGCCGGCTGAAGGGCGCTTACTCCGAACGCCTCGGCACCATCGACGACCTGGCCAAGGAGATGGACGCGGCCTGGACCGGCGGCGGCTCCGAGGCGGCGCAGCAGGCCGGCGCCCACCCGCTGCGGGTGTGGATGGAGGACTCCGGCACCAAGCTCACCGACTCCGACAAGTACCTCGGCGAGCAGCACAACGCGTTCACCACGGTGCACGCGCAGGTGCAGCAGGTGCCGAAGGACCCGCCGAAGAACAACCTGCTCAACGCGATCACGCCGTGGACGACCGACACCGACCGGGCGATCCGCGACTACAACGCCAAGGGCCAGGCCAACGTCGACGCCTTCAACACCTACTACAAGGCGAGCAACGACAACGGCCAGAAGATGCCGACGTACTCCGCGCTGCAGGGGCAGCAGGAGAACGTCAACGTGAACGGCGGCAAGGACGGCAAGAAGAAGCCAGGCGGCGACGACCGCAACGGCGGCGGCGACAACACCGGCAACGGAACCGGGACCGGCACCGGCTCGGTGCCCGGCGTCACCATGCCCGGAGCGGGCGGGGTGCCGTCCTTCCCCGGGGGCCCGAACACGCCGGGCGGCAGCTTCGACCCGTCGAAGGTGCCGGGGTTCGACCCGGGCAAGCCGCCGAACTTCGACCCCTCGAAGGTGCCCGGCGGGAACTTCGACCCGTCCAAGCTGCCCGGCGGCGGCAACTACACCCCGCCGAACTTCAACGACGGCACCCATTCCTCGGGCTTCACCTTGCCGAAGATCCCGGGAGCCGGCGGCTTCGGGCCGGGCGGCTCGGGTGGCGCGGGCGACTTCTCCATCCCCGGCGGCGGGTTCGGGCCCGGCGGGTCGGGCGGGATCGGCGACCCGTCGGGGGGCTTCGGGCCGGGCGGCGTGGGCTTCGGGCCCGGCGGCTCGACCGGGGCGGCCATGCCCGGTGGCGGCGTGGGCGCGGGCGGCACCGGCGCCGGCGCGGGCGGTGGTGCGGCCGGCGCGGGCGGTGCCGGTGCGGGCCGCGCGGGTGCCTCCGGGATGGGCGGGATGGGCGGCATGCACCCCGGCGGCGCCAAGGGCCAAGGCGGCGGCGACGAGGAGCGCACCTCGAAGTACCTGCTCGGCGACGACCCGAACGACATCTTCGGGACCGACGAGCTGACCGCGCCGCCGGTCATCGGCGAGTAGCGGACGCGGGCGGCCCGGGCGCGTGCCAAGATGGGCGCGCCCGGCTCCGGCGGGTTCACCGACGATCTTCACGATGTCCGATTCTCACTGGGGGACGAAGCGGTGCTGGACAGGCAGGTCACCATCCGGACCGGCACCCTGGTCAACCTGATCCGGCGCCGGGGCGGCGAGCCGCACCCGGTGCTGGCCGAGACGCCGGCCTGGTACAGCGACGAGGCCCAACGCGCCGAGGACGAGCAGACCAACGCCGAGCTGGCCAAGGCCGGGTTGTTCGGCCCGCGCGGCATGCACCCGGGGTTCGTCGCGACGGTCGAGGCGATCGCCCGGCCGCAGCTGGAGTACTACGGCTGGATCGACGGTGGCTTCCAGGGCAAGCCGGTGAGCTACCGGCTGCTCGCCGGCGCCGTGGGCGGCGAGGCGTTCGTGCTGGCCAGGCACGAGGAGCTGGACGCCGTCGTGCTGGAGTCGACGAAGCCGCACGAGCTGCTCGACGACTTCCTCGGCCAGATCCCCAAGCTGGCGCCCGGCCGCGGGAATCCGCTCGCGGTCCCGAAGGGCCAGATCGAAGGGACCGCCCGCGGCAACGAGGGCGGGTTCGCCGTGCTCCGCAGCGACCGCCCGGCCGAGGGCTCCCAGGAGGTCGACGAGCTCCGGCGGATCCTCGCGTTGCGCCGGATGGGGAGCGGCAGCCTCTACGTCGCGGCCCGCACCCGCACCGGCGCGCGGCACCGGATCGAACGCCCGGTGAACTACATCGATACGTCGGAAGGCCGGTGGCTGACCGAGGAGATTCCGGGACGTGGCGAAAACCGGATCGCCTTCACCCCGGCCGACCAGCGCGTTCTCGCCGACCGGTTACGCAGCGCACAGGGCCGGCTCACCGCGGCCTGATCCGGGGACCGTTCAGCCCACCGGGGCACGCCTCCACTCTCCGTAGTATTCATCCACAGGTCGCGCGGTCCAATGGGTCTCGGCTGGTCCACGACACGCCGAAGAACGGACTTCGCGCGACACGCCGCACGAGTTTTCCGCAAGTTCTCCACACCTTGTCAACAGCCCCTGAGCTGCGGTTTTACCAAAGCCGATCACGCTTGTCCCCAACTTGTCCACAGCTATGGCGGCCCCTGTGATTGGTTACCCCCATTCATCCCCAGGTTGTCCACAGAAGGGTCCCCACCCTGAATTGCCATCGGCCTTCCGGGGGATCTAGCGTGCCCGCTCGGGCCTGTACTCACGGTGGCGCTCCGCGTGTCTGCGACAGCTGACGAAGGTTGTCGCCGATCATCGGGGACAGGCCCGGGGGACGAAAGCACGGGCTCCGGCCGCGTGCTTCGAGAGCGAAGATCCGGCATACTCGAACGAGTGTTCGACAGATGAGGAGGTGTCCGGGGCGGTGGCGCTGACCGACGACCGCAGTCCGATGTATGCGGAAAACGACCCGGGTCCGGGTGACCCCGGTCCCGGTGGCGGTGGGGGCTTCGACCGCCAGCCGCCGCAGGACATCGCGGCCGAGCAGTCCGTGCTCGGCGGCATGCTGCTGTCCAAGGACGCGGTCGCCGACGTCATCGAGGCGCTCGGCCCCGACGACTTCTACAAGCCCGCGCACCAGGCGATCTACGACTGCATCCTCGACCTCTACGGCCGTGGCGAGCCCGCCGACCCGATCACCATCTCGGCGGAGCTGGAGCGGCGCGGGGAGCTGGGCCGCGTCGGCGGCGCGCCCTACCTGCACACGCTGATCGCGACGGTGCCGACGGCGGCGAACGCCGGGTACTACGCGGAGATCGTCTCGGAGAAGGCCGTGCTGCGCCGGCTGGTCGAGGCGGGCACCCGGATCGTGCAGTACGGCTACGGCGCGGCCGCGGCCGACGGCGCGAACATCGACGAGGTCGTCGACCGGGCGCAGGCCGCGATCTACGACGTCACCGAGCGCCGGACCAGCGAGGACTACGTCGCGCTGGAAGAGCTGCTGCAACCGACGATGGACGAGATCGACGCGATCGCGTCCCGCGGCGGGCAGTCACAGGGCATCCCGACCGGGTTCACCGACTTCGACGAGCTGACCAACGGCCTGCACCCGGGCCAGATGATCATCGTCGCCGCCCGCCCCGGTGTCGGCAAGTCGACCCTGGGGCTGGACTTCGCGCGCTCGGCGTCGATCCGGCACGGCCTGACCAGCGTCATCTTCTCGCTGGAAATGAGCCGGACCGAGATCGTCATGCGCATGCTTTCGGCCGAGGCCAAGATCCGCCTCGCCGACATGCGCGGCGGCAAGATGTCCGACGACGACTGGACGCGGCTGGCCCGCCGGATGAGCGAGGTGTCCGAGGCACCGCTGTTCGTCGACGACTCGCCGAACATGACGATGATGGAGATCCGCGCCAAGGCACGCCGGCTGAAGCAGCGCAACGACCTCAAGCTCGTCGTCCTCGACTACCTCCAGCTGATGACCTCCGGCAAGCGCGTCGAGTCGCGGCAGCAGGAAGTCTCGGAGTTCTCGCGGCAGATGAAGCTGCTGGCGAAGGAGATCGAGGTCCCGGTGATCGCGATCAGCCAGCTGAACCGTGGTCCGGAACAGCGCACGGACAAGCGCCCGATGCTGTCCGACCTGCGTGAGTCCGGCTCCCTGGAGCAGGACGCCGACCTCGTCATCCTGGTCAACCGCCCGGACGCCTGGGAGCGCGACGACCCGCGAGCGGGCGAGGCGGACCTGATCATCGCGAAGCACCGAGCCGGCCCGACGGCGACGATCACCGTCGCGCACCAGCTGCACTACAGCCGCTTCGTCGACCTCTCACACGACTAGCCGAGAGCGCTGTACCCGCGGACGAACGCGGTGAGGAGCCGGCCGAAGGTGTCGCGGTCCTCGGCCGGCCAGTCCGCCATCACCTCCGCGAACACCCCGCGGCGGAAGGCGTGCATCTCCTCCAGGTGCGCCTGGCCGGCTTCGGTCGGCACGAGCACCGCGCGCCGTCCGTCGCGCTGATCCGCTTCGCGGCGGAGCAGCCCCTGCTCGACCGCGCGCGCCACGAGCCGGCTGGCGCGTGGCTGGTCGACGCCCAGCGCCGCGCTCAGGGCCGTCACCGTGCCGGCCTCGCCGCGGTCGGCGAGCTCTTCGACGACGTCGAGCAGCTCGAACACCGGGTCGTGCGCACCACGGCCCCGGGCCTTGCCGATCCGGCTGAGGGCACGCCGCTGCTGGCTGCGGCGGATCGCGATCATGGCCCGCTCGACGTCGGCCACCGCGTCCGTCATGGTTGCTCCACCTCCGAACTACATGTATTTTTACATGTAGTTGTTCATCGACATCGGAGTCCTCATGAAACCCCTCGGCTGGTGGCTGCGCCACCTCCACGAGCTTCTCGAATCCTCCATGGCCCACACCCTCGAGGCGGAGTCGCTGACCCGCCGGCACTGGCAGGTACTCAACACGATCGCCCTCGGTGCGCGCACGCCGGAGCAGGTCGACTCGGCGATGGCGCCGTTCGTCGCCGGCGAAGGCTCGATGGCCGCGAAGGTGGCCGACCTGCGTGCCCGCGGCTGGGTCGCCGAAGACGGCAGCCTGACCGCCGACGGGCGCGAAGCCCACGCCCGCGTCGAAGACCGGATCAAGGCGTTCCGCGCGAAGAGCATGGAAGGCATCAGCGACGACGACTACCGCACCACGATCCGGACGCTGGAGCGCTGCGCCGCGAACGTCGAAGCCGCCTGAGGAATATCCCGTGTTGGCCGGGCGTCTCCTCCATTAGTTGAACTTTCAACCTATGGAGCACCCGATGACCCGCACCCCGGTTCTCTACCTCAGCCACGGCGCCCCGCCGCTCGCCGACGACACGACGTGGACCCGCCAGCTCGCCGGCTGGTCCGCCGACCTCCCGAAGCCCCGCGCGATCCTGATCGTGTCGGCGCACTGGGAGGAGGCGCCGCTGACCATCGGGGCGACGACGACGGCGCCGCTCGTGTACGACTTCTGGGGCTTCCCGGAGCGCTACTACCAGGTGCGGTACGCGGCTCCCGGCGCTCCGAAGCTGGCGGCGAAGGTCCGGAAGCTGCTCCGCTCGACGGAGACCCCCGTCCACGACGCCCCGGAGCGCGGCCTCGACCACGGTGCCTACGTGCCGCTCGTCGAGATGTACCCGGACGCCGACATCCCGGTGCTGCAGGTCTCGATGCCCTCGCTCGACCCGCAGGAGCTGTTCGACCTCGGCCGCAAGCTGGCGCCGTTGCGCGACGAAGGCGTGCTGATCATCGGCAGCGGCTTCTTCACCCACAACCTGAGCGGCATGGCCCGCGCCACCGACGGGACACCGCCGGCGTGGTCGGCCGAGTTCGACCACTGGGGTGCCGAGGTCCTGCGCAGCGGTGACGTCGACACGCTGCTCGACTTCCGGCACAAGGCCCCGGCGGCCACGCTCGCGCACCCGCGGATCGAGCACTTCGCGCCGCTGTTCGTGTCCCTCGGCGCCACCTCGGACGAGGGGTCCGGCCGCACGGTGATCGACGGCTTCTGGCACGGCCTGGCGAAGCGCTCCCTCCAGTTCTCCTGACTTCCCCCGAACGCGAGCGAGCCCCAGGAGCCGGATCGGCTCCTGGGGCTCTTCGTCTCCAGGGAAGGAGAGCTATTTCGGTGCTCGCGGGGGAGACCCGCATCCGCGGTCACGTTGCCGGAGCGCTCCGTGCGAGGTCGCCCTCGCGGCGCGGTGGAGCGCCGGCCGCCGTGACAGCGGGGTCTGGGGCCGGGCGGGTTCCGCGGTCGGGAACCCGCCCGGCTTCAGTGCACTACTTGCGCTTCACCAGGCCCAGCAGCTTCGCGAGGAAGCCGGTGGAGTCCAGGCCCGACATCGCCGGCACCTGCGGGGTGCCGTTCAGCAGCGGCAGGTTGGCGTTCACCGGCAGCTGGGCCGGGACGGCCGGCGAGACCGGCAGGGCCGAGGTGGCGGGCAGCGCCGGGGTGGCCGGCAGCGCGACCGGCAGGACACCGGTCGGCAGGTCGGCACGCTGGGTGTGACCCGGCAGGACGCCGCCCAGGGCGGGCAGCGCCGGCAGCGCGGCGGGCAGGCCGGCGGCCGGCACGTCCGCACGCTGGGTGTGCGTCGGCAGGAGCGAACCCACGGCGGGCAGCGCCGGCAGCGCGACCGGCAGGCCCGCGGCCGGCACGTCCGCACGCTGGATGCGCGTCGGCAGGAGCGAGCCCACGGCGGGCAGCCCGGCCACGGACGGCAGCGCCGACGCGGTCGGCAGAGCCGGCTTCGGCAGCGCCGACGCGGTCGGCAGAGCCGGCTTCGGCAGCGCCGGGGTGCCCGTGACCGGCCGCTGCACCAGCTTGGTGACCGCGGCGAGCAGGTTGCCCGTCGACGGCAGGTCGGCGCGCTTGCTCATCGGAACGGTGACCGGGGGCAGCCCGCTGGCGGACACCCCGGCCTCCGGCAGCCCCATGGCGGGCAGCGCGGCCACCGGCAGCCCCTTGGCGGGCAGCCCGGCCACCGGCAGGCCCTTGACGGGCAGCCCGTTGATCGGCAGTGCGCTGGTCAGGCCGTCGAGCGACGGCAGCCCACCGAGCAGCTTGGTGATCGGCAGCGCGCCGACCAGCCCGTTCACCGACGGCAGGTCCCGGCCGGCCAGGCCGCTGCGGACCGTGGCCAGCGACGGCAGCTCGTCGACCGCCAGCTCCGAGCCCTCCTCCGGGAACGCGATGGCGTCCTCGGCCTCGTCGTCGATGCTCGTCGCGTTGGCCGCGTAGGCGGTGGCCACCCCGAGCAGTTCGAGGGGCACGCCGTAGATCTGCACCGGCAGCGCGAACGCGTCGTACAGGCCGAGACCCGACAGCGCGGACCGGTCGCCCGCGGTGACGGCCTTGCCGCCGTTCTCCGTGTTCAGCGTGTTCCCGCCGACGGCGTGCGCGACGCCGCCCACGGTCGCCGCGTCGCCGAACACCTGGGCGATCGCGGTCACCGGCAGGTCGAGGATGTTGCCGGAGATCGCGCCCTCGACACCGGAGGTGGTGTCGTCGCCCGCGTTCGTCACGTCGGTCGTGTTGACGCCGGCGCCCTTGGCGACGCCCAGCACGCTGGCGGCGTCACCGAAGACCTGCGCCACCGGCAGCGCGTCCACGCCGACGATGTTGCCGGCCACGCTGCCGCGGTCACCACTGGTGGTGGCGTCGCCGCCCGCGATCGACGAGACGTCGTTGGTGCCCACGCCGGTGCCGAGCGCGCCGCCGGCGAGCCCGTCGCCGAAGACCGAGCCGGCGCCCGCGATCGGGGCCTTCACGATGTTGCCGGTCACGGCGCCGTACCGGCCGTCGGTCACGGCCTTGCCGCCCGCCGTCGCGTCGGTGATGTTGTCGTTCTCACCGGTGCCGATGCCGCCGAGGGCGCCACCGACGCCCATCGCCTGCAGCGGCAGCGCGATCGGGGCCTCGATGATGTTGCCCGCGCCGGCCCCGCCGGGACCGTGGGCCTTGACCGCACCGCCCGCGTTGGACGTCGTGTCGGTCGAGCCCTTGCCGTGGCCCTGGCCGATGAGGGCGCCACCGATGTTGGCCGCCTGCACCGGGATCGACGCCGGCACCGTGCCCAGGTTGGAGCTCAGGAAGCCGCCGTCGTCCACCGTGCTGCCACCGCCGCCGCCGGAGACGACCTTGGTCTCGTCGGCCGCGCCGGAGCCCTGGCCGATGAAGGAGCCACCGATGCCGAAGACCTCGAGGGGGAGGCCGGCCGGCACCTGGATGAGGTTGCCCGAGCCGGTCGAGTCGCTGCCCTGCGTGCCGTCGTACGCCCCGGCGGTGACCGTCTTGTCCTCGGACGCCTTGCCGGTCGCGTTGCCGATGTGGCTGCCGCCGATGCCGAAGACCTCGGGCGCGCCCGCGGCCTGGGTGTTGAGGATGTTGCCGCCGAGGAAGGCGCCGTTGCCCCGCGTGTAGCTGCCGTTGCCGGCGTTGACGTCGGTCGTGTTGTCGTGCGCGGCGTCCGCCTGGCCGATGTAGGTGCCACCGATGCCGAAGGCTTCGACCGGCAGCCCGAGCGACGGGTTCAGGACGTTGCCCGACCCGCTCGAGTCGTCACCCGCGGTCTTGACGAAGCCACCCGAGTCGACGGTGCTGGAGGACGTGCTGGCCCCCGGGATGCCCGTCGAGGCGTTGCCGATCCACGAGCCCGCGACACCCGCGACGTTCGCGATCGGGGACAGCGCCGCCGACCCGCCGTTGCCGGAGAGGAACGAGTCGTTGCCGCTGGTCTCGAGGTAGGTCGGAGTGCCCAGACGGCTCCTGCGGGTGCTGCCGGCCGTGGCGTCGGCCGCGTTGTTGCAGCTGTCGGAGTTCGCCAGCGCACCCCACACCGCACCGGCGTTGCAGTTGAACTTCACCGGCAGGGCGATCGGCGTGCCGACCACGTTGCCCGACCCGGAGGCGTTGTCGCCGGAGCTCACCAGCGTGCCGCCGGAAGAGGCGACGGTGTCGGCCGAGTAGCCGTGGCTCTGCCCGTTGCCGAGCAGGTAGGAAGCGGCGTTGCCGGTCACCTGCACCGGGGTGGCGAAGTGGCCCGCCAGCACGTTGCCGGACATGGACGAGCCGTCGCCGTTGGTGGCGACGTCGCCGGTCTCGGTGGTGCTCTGGCTGGCCGACCCACCGGTCACGCGGCCGGTGCCGCCGGCGACCCCGCCGCCGTTCCCGGCGATCTGGACGGGCAGCGCCCAGTCGAGGGCGACGGCATTGCCCGCGACGCTCGAGTCGCGGCCCGTCGTCTTGAGGTCGCGGTCGTGGCCCCAGCTCTGCTGGTGGTGGGTGCCGTCGACGTGCGCGTCGCCGACCGCGCCGATCGCGTTGTCGACGATCTGGATCGGGACGACGACGTCGCCGCTGATCTTGTTGCCCTTGAGGTTGTTGTGGCCCGGGGTGAAGCCGCCCGCACCATCTTCCTTGGACGCGCCGCCCAGGGTGGTGTCGTTGATCGGGCTCGCGTAGTCGAACTGCTTCGAGCCCTCGTTCAGCGCCTTGCTGACGGGCTTGGTGCTCAGCTCCGTCTGCCCGGCGGGCAGGTCCAGCTGGCCGAAGGGGGTGCCGACCGCGTTGTTGGCTTCCTGGATCGGAGCCGTGACGTTCAGGTCGAGCGGGGAGGCCGGGGTGTCGGGGTTGACGTTCTCGTCGGCCGAAGCGATGCCGGTACCCAGCATCAGCAACCCACCCGTGACAAGTGCGGTCTGGAGTCCGCGCTTTGCCCACGTCTGCATGGGGTTTTTCTCCTTCATTTCGGGTTCCCTTGCGGGCTTATGGGGGTGCGCTCGTCGAAAAAGGGGTCCGAGCAGCACCGGAGGGGGATGGACTTCGTGCGGGCGCGCGGTGTCTTGGAGAACAGCGGGCGCGCCGCCGTGCACGGGGATCGAGCGGACGCGAAGCCGTCAGCGAAGGACGGACGTGGGTGCGTCAGCTACCCGTGGAGTGAGGTGTTCAGTCAGGAGTGACGCCGGGCTGCTCGCCTGGGGTGCGCAGCGAGTGGCGCAGGCCGGCGCGGGTCATCGCCGCGACGGCGGTGTCGACGGCTTCGGTCGTCCAGGAGGGGACGCCGAAGTTGAACCCGTCGAGGTGTCCACCGGGGGCCGTGGAGCCACCCGGGGCGGTGGGGACGGCCGGCGCGGCCGGAAGCTGCGCCGGGTTCAGCGGCGACGGCAGGTCACGGTGCTGGTTGCGGGTGTGGCCCGCGGCACCGGTGACGTCGTCGTGCTGGAGCTCCGCCGGCATCGCGGCTGGCGACGCGGCGGGGAGTTCGACGGTGGTGACGGCGGGCGTGCCGGCCGGCTGACCGGTACCCGGGGTCACCGGCTCTTCGCCCGGGGCGAGCCCCGGGAGGCCGGGCAGCGGGGCCAGGTGGCCCCGGCCGGCCGGGTCGAGCAGCTGCCACACGTGCCGGCCGAAGTCCTTGGCCGGCTCGGGGGCGATGGTCTGCTCGATGACCTGGCGGGTGTCCTCCGGCTTGCGAGCGATGTGCTCGAACGCGCCGAGGGTGCGCTCCGCCGGGCTCAGCACCGCGTCGTCGGTCAGGTCGGCCACCGAGGCACTGACGTGCTTGGAGACCGCCGCCTCGACGGCGCCGGCGTCGGTGCTGTCGCACGCGCGGTGCGGCTCGCTCCACGTCGTCGCGTCCTGGTGGCAGGCCGTCTCGGCGACCCCGCCGGCGATGTCGCCCGCGAAGTGCGCGGCGCCGTGGTTCACGTCGCCGAGGCTGCCCGACGTGGCGTCGGTGACCGGGGTGACGGAAGCGGTGCCGACCTCGACGGTGTCCGCGGAGGCGGCCGCGCCGGAGACGAGCCACGCGGCGGCCGTGCCGGCCACCGCGCCACCGAGCACCAGCAACGCCCGCGACACGAGCCGGCCGACGCGCTTGGCGCCCTGCCCCTCGTTCGTCGCGGTGTTCGCCACTGGTGCGTCTCCTCGGATCGGGTGCTCGACGGCACATGCCGTTGCGAAAGCGACCTAACCAAACCGGCGCGGCGCTGCGCACCTTCCACGCGACTTGATGCCCCCATCGTGTGAAAGACACACGGTGTAACCCGGTTTGACGATCGGTGATCATCGCTGGCTGCCGCGTGTGTCGGACTCGGCCACGGGAAAGCGGCCGAATCGGGCGCTCCAGCGGCTACGGTGGGCCGGTGAGCCACGCGCGACGCGAAGACCCGTTCCTGCCGAAGCACGAGGACATCACCGGGCTGATCCCCCGGGGGCTGCGCATCAGCGCGGCTTTGGCGTGGCGGTTCATCGTGGTGGTCGCCGCCCTGTACGCCGTGGTGTGGGTGATCGGCTACCTGTCGGTCGTGATCATCCCGCTGTCCATCGCGCTGCTGCTGTCCGCGCTGCTCGCGCCCGCGGTGCAGAAGCTGGTGGCGGTGCGGTTCCCGCGCGGGCTGGCGACGGCGATCGTGCTGATCGCCGGGCTGGCCGTGCTCGGCGGCCTGCTGACGTTCGTCATCACGCAATTCTCCTCCGGCCTGCCGCAGCTGCAGCAGCAGCTCAACTCCAGCCTCAACCAGATCAAGGAATGGCTGCTCAACGGCCCGCCGCACCTGCGCCAGGAGCAGATCCAGGACTTCATCAACCAGGCGATCGGGTTCATCCAGAACAACCAGGCGTCGATCACGACGACCGCGCTGACCACGGCGAGCACGGTCGGCGAGATCCTCACCGGCTTCCTGCTGACGCTGTTCATCACGATCTTCTTCCTCAGCGGCGGCGACGGCATCTGGTCGTTCCTGGTCCGCGCCGTGCCGCGCCGGGTCCGCAACCGCGTCGACGTCGCCGGGCGCCGCGGGTTTGCGTCGCTGGTCAGCTACGTGCGGGCGACGGCCGCGGTCGCCGTGGTCGACGCGGTCGGCATCGGCGTCGGCCTGTGGATCATGGGTGTGCCGCTGGTGATCCCGCTGGCGACGCTGGTCTTCATCGGCGCGTTCATCCCGATCATCGGCGCGGTCATCACCGGCGGCGTCGCCGTGCTGATCGCACTGGTGACGAACGGGTTCATCGGCGCGGTGATCGTGCTGGGCATCGTGATCGGCGTGATGCAGCTGGAGAGCCACATCCTGCAGCCGCTGCTGCTCGGCCGGGCGGTGAAGCTGCACCCGCTGGCCGTGGTCTTGGCCATCACCGCCGGCCTGGTCGCGGGCGGGATCGCCGGCGCCCTGCTGGCCGTGCCGCTGCTGGCCGTGCTGAACGCCGGGGTCCGCTCGCTGCTGCACGAGACCGATCCCGACCCGGCCGAGGTGAACGTCCTCGCCGACCAGGCCGCGCAGCCGAACGACGCCGAGCCCGGCACGGCGGGGGCCACGGTGGCGACCCGCGGCGAGGACGATGACGAGAAGTGACCGTCCGGCGGACGCCCGACCCGGTCACCCCCATGTGGCGCGGTGTGCTGGCGTTCCGCGTGCTCACCTGGGCGTTCGCCTGCGGCACGGTGATCGTGCAGAGCGGGCAGTACCGGCGCGAGTGGCTGGCGTGGGCGATCCTCGGCGTGATGGCGGTGTGGTCGGTCGTCAGCAGCTTCCTCTACCTGCGCGAGCGGACGCGGCCGCCGGCCCTGGTGGTCTTCGACCTCGTGCTGAGCACCGGGCTGCTGCTGACCTCGCCGTGGGTGCTCAGCGACGCGCAGTTCGCGCTGAACGTCCCGCTCATCACCACGGTGTGGGCGGCCGTGGCGCCGGTCGCCGCGGGCGCGCGCTTCGGCGCGGTGGGCGGGGTGCTCGCCGGCCTGGTCGTCGGGGTGGCGACCGCGCTGGCGCGGGAGAAGTTCGACCTCGACGTCGCCCGCGACGGCGTCCTGCTCGCCGCGGCCGGCCTGCTGGTCGGCATGGCCGCGACGATGGCCCGCCGGTCCGCGGCGCGGCTGGAGCAGGCCCTGCGGAAGGAAGCGGCGACGGCCGAGCGGGAGCGGCTGGCGCGGTCGATCCACGACAGCGTGCTGCAGGTGCTCGCCCGGGTCCGCAAGCGGGGCAACGAGGTCGGCGGCGAAGCGGCGGAGCTGGCCCGGCTGGCCGGCGAGCAGGAGATCGCGCTGCGGTCGCTGGTGACGACCGAGCCGGTGGCGCCGAACGACAGCGGCCGGACGAGCCTGCGCGCCGCGCTGCAGGTGCTCGCGACCTCGTCGGTGCAGGTCTCGGCCCCGGCGGACGACGTCGAACTGCCGGCGCACGTGACCGGCGAGCTGGTCGCCGTGACCCGCGAAGCGCTGGCGAACGTCGAGAAGCACGCGGGCCCGGGCGCGCACGCGTGGGTGCTGCTGGAGGACCTCGGCGACGAGGTCGTGGTGAGCATCCGCGACGACGGACCGGGCATACCGGACGGCGTTCTCGAGCAAGCCGCCGCGGCGGGGCACCTGGGCGTGGTGGAATCCATCCGGGGGCGGGTCCGCGACCTGGGCGGGAGCGCGACCCTCGACACCGGGCCCGGCCGGGGCACGGAGTGGGAGGTCAGGGTGCCGAGCACGAGGGGTGCGAGATGAGTGACGAGCCGCGGATCTCGGTGATGGTGGTCGACGACCACCCGATCTGGCGCGACGGGGTGGCCCGCGACCTGACCGAACACGGCTTCGACGTGCGGGCGACCGCGCCGGACGCCGACGCGGCGCTGCGGATCGCGCGGACCGTGCGGCCCGACGTCGTGCTGATGGACCTGAACCTGGGCGGCACCTCGGGGGTGGACGCGACCCGCGAGATCACCGCGGCCCTGCCGTCGACCAAGGTGCTGGTGCTCTCGGCGAGCGGCGAGCACAAGGACGTCCTCGAGGCGGTGAAGGCCGGCGCGTCCGGCTACCTGGTCAAGTCGGCCTCGGCGACGGAGCTGGTCGACGCCGTCCACCGCACGGCCGCGGGCGACCCGGTGTTCACCGCGGGCCTGGCCGGGCTGGTGCTCGGCGAGTACCGGCGGATGGCCGACGCCCCGGCCGGCGACGCCGAGCCGCCGCGGCTGACCGAGCGCGAAACCGACGTCCTGCGCCTGGTCGCGAAGGGGCTCACCGCGCGGCAGATCGCCGAGCGGCTGGTGCTGTCACACCGGACGGTGGAGAACCACGTCCAGTCGACGCTGCGGAAGCTGCAGCTGCACAACCGCGTCGAGCTGGCCCGGTACGCGATCGAGCACGGCCTCGACGGGGAGTAGTTCAGGGCAGCAGGGCGAAGCCGGACCAGGTGCCGGCGGGCAAGGCGGCCTGGCTGAGGCGCCACTGCGGTTCGCCCGGGTGCCAGGCGGCCAGGACGCGGTCGGCGAGCACCAGGTCGCCGGCGGCCGACCAGCCGAAGCCGCGGTTGAGGTGCTCGGTGACGAACGGCATGCCCGGGGCGTGGTCCCAGGTCGGCCCGTCCGGGCGGAGCAGCCAGAGGTCCCGCGTCTGCGTGTTGGTGCCGCGGTAGGCGGCGTTCGAGAAGTCGACGGCCCAGATCGTTCCTTCACGCGAGGGCACCACGGTGGGTGCCGCGCCGATCGACGGCCGGCTGAGCTTCTTGCTGCTGTTGTCCCGCAGATCGACCAGGGTGAGGTCGGTCAGGCCGTCGAGCAGCAGCCAGTCGCCGGCGGCGCCGAGGATGCGCGGCGCCTGCCGGACCGTGCGACCGGTCGCCGGTTCGATCAGGGCGTCGGTCGACTCGGCGGCACCGGCGTTGATGGTGATCAGCAGGCCGTGCGGGGTCTCGGCCCGCACCTGCGTGCGGCAGCTGGCGGCCTGGCCGCGGCCGAGCTCGCCGGCGGTGAACGAGACGTGCTGGAGGCGGCAGTCGTCCGGCGCGTCCTGCCGGATCAGCCAGACGCCTTCGCCGCCGGTGTCCGGCCCCGCCGACCAGGCGCGGCCGAGCGACCGCGGCGGGCTCGACGGCCCGGTGTGCTCGAAGATTTCGGGGGGTTCGCCCGCTCGCGGGTACGGCGGGCGGACCACCAGGACGGCGTGCTTCCCGGCCCGCACGACGTCCAGCCGGACGTCACCGCCGGGGTAGCCGGGCACGGTGGCCACGGGGCCGCGGTCGGCGTCGAACAGGGTGGGTGCGACGGTCGGCAGCAGCGCGGTGACGCCGATGCCACCGGTCGCCTCGATGCCGGACAGTTCCGTCAGCGGCCCCGGGGGTGGCGGCGGCGGTGGGGCTTCGGCGTTGGTGCACGCGGACAGCAGAAGGACCGCCGCGAGGGCGGCGGCGGCGCGGACTACGGGTCCGTTCAGGGTTTTCCCCCGATCTCCTTGGAGAAATCCGGTTCTACCATCAAGGGCATGGGCGAGGAAGAGACCGCGGCGGCGGAACCGGTGACCGAAACCAAGCCGTTGAGCGAGCGCGATCTCCGGGTGTCCGACGACGAACGGGAGCACGTCGTCGGCGTGCTCCAGAAGGCGATCGGCCGCGGCATGATCGACCTCGACGAGTTCACCGAGCGCACCGACCGCGCGCTCGCGTCGAGGACGCGCGGCGAGCTGAACGCGGTGCTGGCCGACCTGGCCGGCCTCTACCACCCGGCCGCGGCCGTCGCCGCCGCGCCGGCGTACGCGCCGCCGGTGGGCTACGGCGGCGGCTACTCGACCGGGCAGCGGTTCGAGCTCAACGCGAAGTACTCGTCGCTGCATCGCGGCGGGCCGTGGGTGGTGCCGGCCGAGCTGGTCGTGCGCAACAAGTACGGCTCGACGAAGCTGGACTTCACCGAGGCCCAGGTGCAGTCGCCGGTGGTGCACATCGAGCTGGACGCCAAGTGGGGCTCGGTCGAGATCATCATCCCGGAGCACGCGGCGGTGGACCTCAACGCGATCAGCGACGTCAAATTCGGCGCGATGGAGGACAAGACCCGCAGCAACGGGCGGCTGGGCAACCCCCGGTACGTGCTGACCGGCCGCGTGCACGGCGGCTCGCTGGTCGTCCGCCACCCGCGGCGCGGGCTGTTCGGCTAGCCGGGGCCCCTCTGCCCCCGGCGTCAAGAAGGCCTCCCCACCCAGGCATCGGGTGGGGAGGCCTTCGTCTTGTCAGGCGGCCAGCGGCCGGATCGAGCGCAGGTGCCGGGCGACGAACCAGACGAGCGCGGCGAAGGCGACGGCAGCGAGCCCGGCGACGACGTGCAGCCCGTCGGGCAGGCCGTGGCTGCGGACGACGGCGTTGCCCAGCGTGCCGACGGTGGCGAGGCCGAAGGCGTACCCGAACTCGTTGACCGTCTGGGCCAGCGAAGCGGCGGCGCCGGCCTTGCGCACCGGGACCGAGCCGACGACGAGGTCGGTGCCGAGGGCGACCATCGGCCCGACCCCCAGCGACGTCACGGCGAACCCGAGCGACGGCCACACCGGCCCGGCGGCGGGGTCGACGAGCGCGAGGATCACCATCCCGGAGGCGGCGAGGGCAACGCCACCGGCGATCAGCCGGCCGGGCCGCACGCGCCGGGCGAGCACGGGCGCGGCGAGGAAGCTGACGGTCGAGCCGGCCATCCCGGGCAGCAGCCCCAGCGCGGCCCCGACCGGCGACAGGTGCTGGGCGAGCTGGAAGAACTGCGCGACGAAGAGCATGGTCGTGCCGCCGAGCATGCTGAACAGCAGCATCCCGCCGAGCGTGGTCCGGAACGCCTTCGCGGCGAACAGGCTGAAGTCGATCAGCGGGTCGTCGAGCGTGCGCTGCCGCTTGACGAAGACGTAGCCGACGGCGAGGCCGGCGACGAGCGCGAGCACGGGAACGGTCCGGACGCCGTCGCGGGCGAGTTCCTTGACGCCGTAGACGGCGGGCAGGATCGTGGCGAGCGAGAGGGCGACGCTGGGCAGGTCGAGCCGCCCGGCGGTCTCGTCCCGGTATTCCGGCAGCAGCTTCGGCCCGACGACGAGCAGCAGGACCATGGCGGGCACGCCGAGCAGGAAGACCGAGCCCCACCAGAAGTGTTCGAGCATGAACCCGCCGACCATCGGCCCGACGATCGCCCCGACGGAGAAGCAGCCGGCCCAGATCCCGATGGCTTCGGCCCGCTGCCGCGGGTTTTCGAAGAGCGTCCCGATGAGGGAGAGGGTGGAGGGGGCGAGCGTGGCCCCGGCGATCCCGAGCGCGGCCCGCGCGGCGATGAGCATCCCGGCCGTGGTGGAGAAGGCGGCGAAGACGGAGGCGAGCCCGAAGGCGGCAGCCCCGGCGAGCAGCAGTTTCCGCCGCCCGATCCGGTCCCCGAGGGTCCCCATGGTGACCATGAAACCGGCGACCATGAAGCCGTAGGTGTCCATGATCCACAGTTGCTGGGTCCCATCGGCGTGCAGGCTGACGGCCAGTTTGGGCAGAGCGAGCACGAGCACGAAGACGTCGAGCGAGACGAGCAGGGTGGGCAGCGCCAGCACGGCCAGCCCGATCCACTCCCGACGTCCGGCCCGGACAGGGCCGGCCGGCGCGGCGATGGTGGCGGTCATGGTGAGGGTCCTCTCGGCTCGATCCTTCGTTTCTCACCCCCGCGTCGAGCGGGAAGGGACGGGATCGACAACCGGCCGGAAGTTTTTTCCGGAGAAAAGCCGTGAAGGCCACCTCAGGATTGCCGAGATGACCTTCACGGACTTCAGGCGGGTTGCCCACACCCCTCGATCAATGTGGACAACCGCGCTCATCCAGGTTCGCACAACCTGGCACGGTCGGTGATGACCGATAGACTGAAAGTGGGGGGGCGCCCCTGCGGGTGAGTATGATTCGGCGAGTGTCGAATCGGGGTTGCGTCGGCGGGTCGGTTTGCGCTGTGTGGCCGCAGGTCACGCCACGGTTCACGGCCGAGGGGCTGCAGCTCCACGCCGCCGAGGGCAGCCACGCGACCGAGCCCGCCCGCGAGCCGAGCGCCGCAGCTCCGCGCGATTGCCGGCAGTCGGCGCCGAACCCACCTGCGGCCGAGCGCCGAAGCATCGCTCGACCCCGAGCAACCGACCGGCCCCGCGAACTGTCCCCCGAGAAGCGCCGAACCTTCAGCGAGCCGCCGCGCGGGCCGCTGACGGGTCCGAGGTGGCCAGCGCCGCCTTCGCCAATGCCTCGCACTCCGCCAAGCTCGCCGTCGCCAGGCTGGCGCCCACCGTGCGGATGGCCGGGGCGTTCATCGACAGGCTCGTCAGCCCCAAGCCCGTCAGGACCAGGGCCAGCCGTGGGTCGGCTGCCGCTTCGCCGCATACGCCGGCCGGCTTGCCCGTGGCCTTGGCCGCGTCGCCGATCAGCTTCAGCAGGCGCAACAGGCCCGGCTGCCAGGGGTCGTTGAGCTTGGCCACCGCGCCGAGCTGGCGGTCCGCCGCGAACGTGTACTGGGCCAGGTCGTTCGTGCCGACCGAGACGAAGTCCACCGCTTCGAGGATCTCGCGGGCGCTCAACGCCGCCGCCGGGATCTCGATCATCACGCCCGCCCGGGCGATGCCCGCCGCGCGGACGCGGTCGGCGAACCAGGCCGCCTCCTCGACCGTGGCCACCATCGGGGCCATCACCGAAACCTCGGCGCCCGAGTCCTCCGCCGCGCCGGCGATCGCCTCGAGCTGGCGGTCCAGCACCTCAGGGCGGTCGAACGCCACGCGCAGCCCGCGGACGCCGAGCGCCGGGTTCGGCTCGGCCTCCGGGGACAGGAAGGCCAGGGGCTTGTCGGCGCCCGCGTCCAGGGTGCGCACGATCACCGGCTTGCCCGCGAACGGCGCGAGCACCGCCGTGTACGCCGCGCGCTGGTCGGCCACCGACGGCTCGTCCGAGGCGTCGAGGTAGCAGAACTCGGTGCGGAACAGGCCGACGCCCTCGGCGCCCGCGTCCGCCGCGGCCTGCGCGTCGGCCGGGGAGCCGACGTTGCCGTAAACCTTCACGCGGTGGCCGTCGGCCGTCTCGCCGGTGCCGTTCCACTCGGCCAGCTGGGCTACCGTCGCCGTGACGACCGGGGCCGACGGGTCCGCGACCTCGACCGTGCCCGTGTCGCCGTCGACCGCAAGCGCTTGCGCGTCCAGGGCCAGCAGCCCGCGGACCGCGACGACGGCCGGGATGCCGAGCGCGCGGGCCAGGATCGCCGTGTGGCTCGTCGGACCGCCCTCCTCGGTGACCAGCGCGAGGACCTTCGCCGGGTCGAGGCCCGCGGTGTCGGCCGGGGCGAGGTCGCGCGCGACCAGCACGCTCGGCGACGCCAGCTCGGGCACCCCCGGCGGCGCGATGCCGAGCAGCTCGGCGATCAGCCGGTCGCGCACGTCGCGGACGTCGCGGACGCGCTCGGCCATGTACCCGCCGGCCGCGGCCAGGGCCTCGGCGAAGCCCTCGGCGGCCTGGTGGACGGCTCGCGCGGCGGGCAGTCCCTGCGTCTTGACCAGCGTCTCGGCCTGGGACGCGAGCGCCGGGTCGGCGGCCATCGCGGCCGTCGTGATCAGGATCGTCGCCGCTTCGCCGGTCGCGGTCTCGGCCTGCTTCTCCAGCCGGCCGGCGACGATCGCGGCCGCGGGGACGATCCGGGCGGCTTCGGCGGCCGGATCGGCCGGGGCCGGGGTGGCTGCGGGCTCGCCGAGCGGCTCCGCGACACGGACGACGGGACCACTCGCACGGCCGGGGCTGACGGCGACCCCGGACAGAAGCTCAGACGACATGGTCTAGACCATAGCTCAGATAGGTCTGGATATCTCGTGGTGGCGGGCACAAACCGCGGTGACGCACCTGTTCGAGCACCGGCCGGACCTCCTCCTGCCACCAGGCGTCGGCCAGCTCGTCACGCGTACGCACCGGCCGTCCGGCCAGCATACGGCGGAAACCCCAGGCCTCGGCCGAGTCGGCGAGCCGGAACCAGTCGGCCGGGTCGTCGAGCCACAGCCCGAGCCGGACGTCGTCCGGCAGCGGCACGCGCTCGAGGAACATCCGCTCGGCGGTCTTCGACGGCAGGTCGGCGAGCGTCAGGCAGCGCAGCGCGCAGGCGACCGTGCTGATCCAGCGCACGCGGGCGCGGATCGTCCGGGCGCCGCGGGCCCGGGCAAGAGCGACGCGGTGGTGGCCGTCCTCGACGAAGAACATGTCGGAAAGCCGGACGAGCCGCACCGGCGGGAGGTCCGCCGACGTCCGCGCGAGGTGCTCCCAGCGGTCGCGCAGCGCCCGGTTGCGCGGCCGGAACTCGCGGTCGAAGTCCCCGGCGCGGGCGACGGTGCCGACGACACCTTCCAGCGGCACGTCGTAGACCCCTTCGTCGACCTCGGTCTGCTTGCCGAGCGCTTCGAGGGTCTCGTCGAGCGGCATGATCGCGAGCCGGTCCGGCCGGCGCGCGTCCGCGATCGCCCGCAGCTGCGCGACGTAACCCCGCCACCAGGCCGAGCCGAACGAATCGCCCATGTGACGGGCAACACGGCCGACGCGGTGATCATTCCCCCAGGTCGGCGGCGGTCGGGTAGGACGGCTGCGCGCCGGCCCGGGTCACGCTGAACGCCGCGACCCGCGCCGCCCGCTCCGCCGCCGACACCAGGTCGGTGCCGTCGGCGAGCGACGCGGCGAGCGCGCCCGCGAAGGCGTCGCCCGCCCCGGTGGTGTCCACGGCTTCGACCGCCGGCGACTCGACCCGGCTCACCGAACCGGCTTCGACGACGACGGCACCGGCCGCGCCGAGCGTGACGACGGCCGCCCGCGGCCCGAGGTCGAGCAGCTTCCGGAAGGCCGTGCCGGGCCCGGTCAGCCACGCGGCCTCGTGCTCGTTGACCAGCAGGACGTCGAGCTTGGCCAACGTCTCCGGCGAAATCTCCGCGGCCGGCGAAAGGTTGAGCAGCACCTTCACACCCTTCTCGGCGGCGCGCGCGACAGCGTGTTCGACGGTCGGCAGCGGCACCTCCAGCGAGGCGACCATGACCTCGACGCCGTCGAACACCGCGTCGACGTCGGCGGGTTCCAGGCTGGAGTTGGCGCCGGGGGAGACGAGGATCGAGTTCTCGCCGTCCGGGGTGACGGTGATGTAGGCGATGCCGGTCGGCCGGTCGCTGGTCCGCACCAGGCCGGTGTCGACGCCGGCGGCGCGGAGCGAGTCGAGCAGCAGCCGGCCGTACGGGTCGTCGCCGACCGCGCCGAGCAGGGCGACGTCCGCGCCGAGCCGGCCCGCCGCAACCGCCGTGTTGGCCCCCTTGCCGCCCGGTGAAAGCACGGTGTCACCACCGAGCACGGTCTCCCCGCCGCCCGGGCGCCGATCCACCGCGACGACGAGGTCGGCGTTGGCGGATCCCACAACGAGCACGTCAGAGTTCATGCCCCGCACTGTGCCACGAATGCCGTCCGGACCAGGTCAGCACGGGCAAGGAAGGGAAAGTGAAGGTTTTTGTAACTTATCCGGGGCTGAGTGCGACAATCATGCGAGCAGCGGAAGCCCGTCACTCGTTCGGGGGATAACCATCCTCCGGTCGTCACTACGTGGTCCGGTCCCGCTCTCCTGGTGCGTCACCGCGGAAACGTGGTGGCGTTGCCCCAACCGGCGCGAGCCGGGCAGGGCATCGGGTCGCCGGCGTCGATCACGTAGCCCCCCGAGTGATCGGCGTCGGCGGCGCCCCGCCCCACCCGACGGTCAACACGACGCCGCGGGGCAGCATCGCCGGCGCGCACCTGCTGAACTTCCGCGCGGCCGCGGCGCTCAACGGCCGCGGCAGGCGGTACCAGCCATCGCCCAGCGCGAGGCGCTCGGCCTCGCCGTGACGCAGCGGGAAATCGAGGCCGGCCGGCCGGAATTCCAGGTGACCGCCCGCCAGCAGCCGCAGTTCGGCGACTTCGCGCCAGCTCAGTTCGAGCTTCCGGTACTGGGTGTGCCACGTGAAGCCCACGTTCGAAAGCCGCAGGTCGGCTCGGAGCACGCGCTTCTGGGTGTTGTATTCGGCGGCGTGGACGAAGGCGGCGAGCACGACGACGGCGCCCAGCAGGATCCGGCAGGCGGTGTGCAGGAAGCCGGACGGCCAGAATTCGGCTCCCGCGTATGCCACGCCACCGAGCAGGACCATGGCGAAGTCGAAAAGCCACACGCTGCGGCGATCCCACCCGTTGACGTGGATGTCGACGTGGTCCAGCTCGGGCACGGTGGCCGGGCCGGGGGTGAGCGGGGGCGCTGGTGCGGGCAGCACCGCGGCGACCGGCCGTTCGGTCACGCCGGCGTACTTCCCGGCGACCTCGCGGACACGTGCTGCTTCGGTGACCGACAGGGTCATCCCGGGTACGAGAAACCTGCCCTCGGCCACCGGTGTGAGGCCCCGGTGGCGCTCCGCGAACCGGGCGTCGGCCGGCTCGAGCACGACCCGGAACGACTTGTCGCCGCCGGGCTCGGCCGGGACCACGACGGCTGCCAGTTCGTTCCAGCGCACGGCCCAGACGACCCCGCCGATGATCCGCGATATCCCGGAGGCGTCGAGAACCAACTCGTCGACCACCGGTTCCGGCAGCGAGCGGAAGACCAAGATCAGCCCGATCAGCCCGAACCCCCCGCCGAAGACGCAGCCGGCCACTCGCGGGCTCTGCTGGGACGCCGACAAGCCCGCCCACACGATTCCGGCGCCGACGGCGAGGAGTACCGCGGCCAGGATCCAGTGCCGCCCGGCCGTCCGCGAGACGACAAGGCGGCCGCTCTCCGGCGCGGTCACTCGATCGAACCCGAGATGCGCCGAGCCCCCTGGTTGTCGAAGAGGGGTGCCGCGGCCGCGGTCTCCTTCTCCGGCGGCTCGTCATCGTCGTCGCCGTCCAAGCCCTCGGCCACGTGCTTCAGAACCTCCTTGCCCGCCTCCTTCTTGACCGCCTTCGCCAGTTCCTCACCGAACTTCGGACCGAACTTGTCGCCGAACTCCCGCCGGGCGTCGGCCGCGAACTCCCGCCCGACATCGCGGAGGTTGTCGCCGATGGAGTGCTCCGACGAAACGACTTGACCCCAGGTCCGCCGGTTGGGCCGGCCTTCTCGCACCTTGTCGGCGAAGGACTTCGCGTCCTTCGGCTCGAGCAGGCCGCCGACACGCCGCAGCGGACCGGGCAGCCTTCCGGCACCCCTGCGCAGCACGTCCCGTACCCGGCCGAAGATTTCGGTGATGCGGTGGAAGAGATCCTGCGCCTTCTTGAAGGCCTTGACCAGTTTCTTGATCCACTCCATGCACTTGCTGCCGGTCTTCACCGCCTCCGCGGTGCCTTCGGTGGCCATGCCCGCGGGCAAGGCGGGACCGGGATACCGGCAGGCGATGCTGATCAGCTTGCCGACGCACTCGGAGATCAGGTCCCGCACGATCGAGCGCACGACGCTCAGGATCGTCTTGCAGATCTCCACCAGTTTCGAGATCGCATTGGCGCCGGTCGCCACGCCGGCGTACGTCGCCGCGCGGTCTTCGGCGAAGGCGCGATAGGCGTCCGCCGAGGCGCCTTCCCAAGTCGCGCTGTCCTTCTTGACGGTGTCCTGGAGGTCGGTGCTGATCTTCTCCAGCTCTTTGCCGACGTTCTCCCAGGTGCCGACCATGTTCTCCAGCGCCGTCTGGTCACCGGTGAGCCAGTCGAGCGGCTCCCGCAACCACGGGAAGAACTCCATCGCCCAGCCGACGGCCGCGGAAGCGAGCGTCCCGATCGGGTCCGCGACGAGGCCCGCGATGCCGGTGGCGCCGAACCCGGCGTTCACCAGGCCCTCGGTCCAGTTGCCGTCGGCGACGGCGGTGCCCGCGTCCCAGAAGTCCTGCAGGAGGCCGGCGCCTTCGAGCGCGCTGCGGTCTTCCGCCGCGTCCGTCTTGATCAACGGGTTGTCGGCCACGCCTCAGTCCTCCACCTTGAACAGGTCCTTGAACTCCGCCTCGTCGGCTTCCTTCAGCTGCTGCCACTGCTGGATGCGCACCGAGTGGTCGTACGACGACGTCGACGCCGATTCGATCGCGATCTCCGCCACCTGCTGGGCGAGCGCGCAGATCGCCGCGAGCGGGATGCCGAGCAGACCGAACGCTTCGGGGTGCTCGGTCGCACGGGCGGCTTCCTTGCACTTGTCGATCCGGTCGGTGATCGCCTCGATGTTCTCCCGGTGTTTTCGCAGCTCCTGCGGGTCGACCGCGAAGCCGGGGCTGCCTGGTCCGGTCATGGTTCCCTCCCCCTTTCGCGCGTCAGCGCAGGTAGTCGCCGTCGCCGAAGTAGTCGTCGTCGTGGCCTTCCTCCGCTGCCGGGCGAGCGGGCCGCGGCGGCTTCGGAGACGGCGGCAGTCCGCGTTCGGCTTCGGGGACGAACCGGGTGCCGTCGTCCGCCGACGGCGCTGGTGGTGCGGCGAACCCCGCCGGCTCGGGCGCGGGGAACTGCCGCTCCAGACGGCTGACCAGCTCGTTCATCACTTCTGGGCCGACCGGGTGGGCGACACCCGCCTGCACCGCCGTGGCGAGCTTGCTCTGCGCGGCCTTGACCGTGCGGAGGATCTCCTCGGCCAGATCCGGTTTGTCACGCACGCTCATACCGATCTTCAGCCCGACCAGGTTGCCGGCGTGGTCGACCTCGACGCCGATCTGGCCGTCCCGGCTGCGCTCGGAGACCGTCACCGCCTCGATTTCGTTGACCATCAGCTCAGCCTTGCGCCGGGACTCGGCCATCCGGGCCTCGAAGTCCGCGATCAGCTGCTCAGGGTTCGTCACGCGAACCTCCCCGTTCACGTCAGTAGCCGTACGGCGACCGAGTGTGGCACACCGCACCGACAGTTACCGGCGTTTTCGCGCGGTGTGACGGAGGACCCGTCGGTCCGCCGCCCTGAGCAGGTCGATTCTTCGTACAGCCGAGATCGCGCGCACCGTGGAGTCGGGCGCCGACGGTCTCGGCAAGGTGCCGGCCGGCGCGGGCGTCGGCCTGGTCGCGGGCGGACCGGCCGGCGCGGTGCGGCGGCTGGTCGGTGACGTCCGGGTGCAGCGAGTTCTTCGGCTGGTGGAATCGGGAAATGGAACCAGTCCAGGGCTATCCGGCCGTCGGATACGTCGACACGGGGATCGACCCGCAACACAAGCGGAGCTGTGTCGTCACCGTCGGCGTCTCGGATGAACTCGCCTACTCGGTCTCCTTGACCCTCGGGGACAACCGCCGGAGAGGGTAAGGACGCCTGCCAGCTCGGGCGCGGCGTCGCGGACACCGTGCTGACCAACCTGAAAGCGCGCTCCTGAGCTGCACCTTTTCGTTACGGCGGAGATCGCGTTGATGCAAGATCTGTCGTAGTAAGCACCTAGACTGTTCGGATGAGCCACCCCACGCGGAGGGGTCGCGCGCGTGCGGCTACCGAACAGGATATCCGGCGGACCGCCCGGAAACTGCTCGTCGAGCAGGGGCCGGAGGCGGTCACGTTGCGTGCCATTGCGCGGGAGCTGGGGATCACCGCGCCTGCGCTCTACCGGTACTACGAGTCCCGTGACGACCTCGTCGAGAACCTGCGGCTGGATGTCTGCGCCGACCTGGCCGACGAGCTCGCCGAGGAGATCGCCGAGCTGCCGGAAGACGGTGTGCTTCAGCTGTTCGCCATCTGCAAAGGTTTCCGGCGGTGGGCGCTCACCCACACGAAGGAGTTCACGCTCGTCTTCGCGTCGCCGACCGGTGGGGTCGGGTCGACGTCGGGGAGTGCGCTGAGCCGGGTCGACGAGCCGTTCGGGCGGATCTTCCTGGCCGCCGCCGGGCGGGTGCTCGCGCGGCACGACATCGTGCTGCCGTCGGCCAGCGGGGTGCCGGACGAGCTGCGGGACGACCTGCAGACCTTCCAGGAGCCGCTGGTCGCCGTGCTCGCCGAGTCCGATCAGGGCGTGCCGGTGGAGAAGATCGACCTCGGCGTGACGTACCTGATGATCCAGTTCTGGGCCCGGCTCTACGGGCACGTCACGCTCGAGGTCTTCGGCAACTACCCGATCCCGATGTCGAAGCCGGACGTCCTGTTCGAGTCCATGCTGCTCGACCTCGCCCGGGAGATCGGGCTCTACGCCGGCTAGGCCGCGTGGCCGCCGTCCACCGAGAGGACCGCAGCCGTCACGTACTCCGCGCCGGGTGAGGCCAGGTAGGAAACCGCCGCGGCCACCTCGGCCGGCTTCCCGTAGCGGCCCGACGCCGTCATGGCCGCCTGGTCCGCCGCGTACGGGCCGTCGGCCGGGTTCATGTCCGTGTCGGTCGGGCCCGGGTGGACGAGGTTGACCGTGATGCCGCGCGCGCCGAGCTCACGCGCGAGCGCCTTGGTCAGGCCCACCATCGCCGCCTTGCTGGTCGCGTACAGGGCCATGCCCGGGCCCGGTACGCGGTCCGTGACGCAGCTGCCGATCGTGATCACGCGGCCGCCGTCGCCCAGGACGCCGGCCGCGGCCTGGGTCGCCGCGAACACGCCGCGGACGTTGACCGCCAGCACGCGGTCGACGTCCGCCAGCGAAGTTTCGGCGAACGCGCCCACGAAACCGACGCCCGCGTTGTTCACCAGCACGTCGAGCCGGCCGAATTCCGCCACCACAGCCGAGACGGCGGCGGAAACAGCCGCGGCGTCCGCCGAATCGGCCTGGATCGCCAGCGCACGGCGGCCGAGGCCCTTGATCTTCTCGACCACCTCGGCCGCCAGCTCGGCGTGGTGCACGTACGTCAGTGCGACGTCCGCGCCGTCCTCGGCGAGCCGCAGGGCGGTGGCCGCGCCGATGCCGCGGCTGCCGCCCGTCACCAGGGCCACCTTGCCGTCGAGGGTCATCCTCGGTTCTCCTTCGGTCGAACGGGTTTCCTTGACCGTTCAATCAAATCGAGAACGAGCGGCGAGTACTGGCGCCTTTCCGACAGCGCGCTACAGGACGATGTTGACCAGCCGGCCCGGCACCACGATGACCTTGCGCGGCGAGCCGTCGCCGACCAGCGCCGCGACCTTCTCGTCCGCCAGTGCCGCCGCCTGAACCTCGTCCTGCGACGCCGAAGCCGCGACCGTCACCCGGGACCGGACCTTGCCGTTGACCTGGATCGGGTACTCGACCGAATCCTCGACCAGGTACTTCTCGTCCACCACCGGGAACGGGCCCTGCACCAGCGAATCCACGTGCCCCAGCCGGTGCCACAGCTCCTCGGCCAGGTGCGGGGCCAGCGGCGCCAGCATCAGCACCAGCGGCTCGGCCAGCTCACGCGGCGTCGACGCGGCTGCGCCGTACACCTTGGTGACGTGGTTGTTCAGCTCGATCAGCTTGGCGCCGGCCGTGTTGAACCGCATCTCCGCGTAGTCCTCGCGGACGCCGGCGACCGTGCGGTGCAGCACCTTCCGGTCGGCGTCCGTGGCCGCATCGGCGGACACGCGCAGCTCGCCGGACTCCTCGTCGACGACCAGGCGCCACAGCCGCTGCAGGAACCGGTGCGCGCCGACGACGTCCTTCGTCGCCCAGGGCCGGGACATGGCAAGCGGGCCCATCGCCATCTCGTAGAACCGGAACGTGTCGGCGCCGTAGTTCTCGGCCATCTCGTCCGGCGTGACGACGTTCTTCAGGCTCTTGCCCATCTTGCCGTACTCCTGGGTGACTTCTTCGCCTTCGAAGAAGTACTTCCCGTCGCGCTCCTCGACCTGCTCGGCCGGGACGTAGACGCCGCGCGCGTCCGTATACGCGTACGCCTCGATGTAGCCCTGGTTGAACAGCTTCCGGTACGGCTCCTTGGACGTCACGTGGCCCAGGTCGAACAGCACCTTGTGCCAGAACCGCGAGTACAGCAGGTGCAGCACCGCGTGCTCGACGCCGCCGACGTACAGGTCGACACCGCCGGTGTCGTCCGCGCCGTGCTCGCCCGGCCGCGGGCCCATCCAGTACTGCTCGTTCTCCGGCGCGCAGAACGCCTCGGCGTTCGTCGGGTCCAGGTAGCGCAGCTGGTACCAGCAGGAACCCGCCCAGTTCGGCATCGTGTTGATGTCGCGGCGGTACTTCTTCGGGCCGTCGCCCAGGTCCAGCTCGACCTCGACCCAGTCCGTCGCGCGCGCCAGCGGCGACGACGGCATCGAGTCGCGGTCCTCGGGGTCGAACGTCACCGGCGAGTAGTCGGCGACCTCGGGCAGTTCGATCGGCAGCATCGACTCGGGAACGGCGTGGACTTCGCCGGCCTCGTCGTAGACCACGGGGAACGGCTCGCCCCAGTAGCGCTGGCGCGAGAACAGCCAGTCGCGCAGCTTGTACTGCACGGTCCCGGTGCCGGCGCCCTTCTCCGACAGCCAGTCGATCATCGTCTTCTTGGCCTCGGCGACGTCCATGCCGTCCAGGCTGAGTCCATTTTCTTGCCGAGAGTTGATCGCCGGGCCGTCACCGGTGAACGCCTTGCCGTCGAAGCCTTCCGACGGCTGCACGGTCCGGATGATCTCCAGGCCGAACTTCTCGGCGAACTCCCAGTCGCGGACGTCCTGGCCGGGGACGGCCATGATCGCCCCGGTGCCGTAGCCCATCAGCACGTAGTCGGCGACGAAGATCGGGATCTGCTTGTCGTTGACCGGGTTCGTCGCGTACGCGCCGGTGAAGACGCCGGTCTTCTCCTTATTCTCCTGCCGGTCCAGTTCGGACTTGCGCGACGCGGCGACGCGGTACTCCTTGATCGCCTCGGCGGGCGACTCCGCGCCACCGGTCCAGCGCTCGTCGACGCCGTCGGGCCAAGCGGCCGTCGTCAGCTTGTCGACCAGTGGGTGCTCCGGCGCCAGCACCATGTAGGTGGCGCCGAACAGGGTGTCCGGGCGGGTCGTGAAGACCTCGATGCCGTCGTCACCGGAAGAGAACGTGACGCGGGCGCCGTGCGAGCGGCCGATCCAGTTCCGCTGCATGGACTTGACCTTCTCCGGCCAGTCCAGCAGGTCCAGGTCGTCGACCAGGCGATCGGCGTACGCGGTGATCCGCATCATCCACTGCCGCAGGTTGCGGCGGAAGACGGGGAAGTTGCCGCGCTCGCTGCGGCCCTCGGAGGTGACCTCTTCGTTCGACAGCACGGTGCCCAGGCCCGGGCACCAGTTGACCGGCGCTTCGGAGATGTAGACCAGCCGGTGGTCGTCGATCACCTTCTTCCGCTCCGACGCGCTCAGCGACGCCCAGTCACGGCCGTCGGGCGTCGGGCGCGAGCCGTCCGCGAACGCGGCTTCCAGCTCGGCGATCGGGCGCGCCTTGCCCGCTTCGGTGTCGTACCAGCTGTTGAAGATCTGCAGGAAGATCCACTGCGTCCAGCGGTAGTACTCGGGGTCGATCGTGGAGATGCGACGGCGTTCGTCGTGACCCAGGCCCAGGCGCCGGATCTGGCGCAGGTAGGTCCGGATGTTCTCCTCGGTCGTCTTGCGCGGGTGCTGCCCGGTCTGGACCGCGTACTGCTCGGCCGGCAGGCCGAACGCGTCGAAGCCCATCGTGTGCAGCACGTTGCGCCCGATCATCCGGTGGTACCGGGCGAAGACGTCGGTGCTGATGAAGCCCAGCGGGTGCCCGACGTGCAGGCCGGAGCCCGACGGGTACGGGAACATGTCCTGGACGAACAGCTTGTCGCTGGGCACCGGCTGCCCCTCGACGGCGAGCGGCCCGACGGGGTTGGGCGCGTGGAAGGTGCCCTGGTCGGCCCAGTGGTCCTGCCAGCGCTGCTCGATCTGACCCGCCAGCGCGGCCGTGTAGCGGTGCGCCGGGACGTCAGTCCCTGTCGCCTCAGTCATGACGTCTTCCTTCGTTTCGAGCCGCTCCAGAAACAACTCGACCCCTCAGCCACCAGGGCATGAGGGGTCGCCGCGCCGGCCAGGCCGGGCCTGGTCAGCGCGGCAGGCTAAGGAGCCGCCGAGCCGTGTTCATGTGCACATCGTAACTTGCTGGTCAAAGCCGTTCCGCGGGGACCGCCAGTGCGGCGAACTGGGTGACCTGGGTCGCGGAGAAGTTGTCGTCGCTGACGATGATCAAGCTCCGCTCGCCGTTCGGCAGCTTCGGGCCCCAGGTCATGCCCTCCAGGTTGTCTACTGTGGACAAGCCGAGGTCGGCCGCGTCGAAGAGGAACCGCTTCTTCACCGGCTTGACGTGCTTCGCCTCGCTCAGGGACTTGACATTTAGGACGTTCGTCGCGCCCTTGGTGTCGATCTCGTAGACGCGGACCTTGTTGCCGACGCCGGTGACGAACGAGCGTTCCATCATCAGGAACTTCGTCGGGTCGGCCTGGTCGACGGCCAGCATCGAGGACACGCCCGTGGTGGCGAACGCGCCATCGGGCACCGGTGACGCGAAGATCGGCTCCTGCGGGTAGGCGTACTGCGCGAAGACCGGACCGAACCGGGACTGCATGGTGATCCGCGACAGCGCGCCGGCGGTCGTCGTCGGCATCGGGCCGTCCTGAAGCAGCGGGCCTTCGAGCTCGCTGACGATCAGCGACCCGAACCCCGCGAAGGTGAGGCCTTCGAGGGCCAGGTTCTGACGCGGCCCCGCCGTCGGCGTCATCTTCTCGTTCGCGGGAATCGGCAGGTCGCGGACGTATTTTCCGTCGCGGCGAGCCTCGCGGACCGACGGGTCGATCAACGTCGTCGCCGTCCGCTCACCCTCCTGCGACCAGTAGTAGTCACCGGTCCACGGGTCGACGCGCAGCTCTTCGGGGTCGATCGTCTGCTCGTTCTGCGGCTTCGCGGGGTCGTTCTGCGCGAGCGGCGGGTACGGCGTGCCGTCCGGGCGCAGGAGCGGTTTCGTACCGGTCAGGGTGACGTCGCCGACGCCGGCCGCCGACACGGGGAAGGTCGCCGTGTAGAACCGGGCCGGGTTGATCGCCGACCGGTCGTCGCAGATCAGCGCGTAACCGCCGGTCCGGGGGTCGTAGTCGATGCTGGACAGGCCGCCGACCGTCGTGCCCTGAAACTGCAGGGAGTGGGGGACGATCTTTTCGCCGAGCAGCCGGATCGGCCGCTGGTGACTCTCGGTGGCGCTCGCCGGCGCCGCGGCGAGAATTCCCCCGATCAGGGCAGCGGTCAGGACGGTGGGCAGTACACGCGGTGACATGGCCTGTAGCACAGTCGATCAGGGTATCCGGCAGGTTGCCGGGACGTCACGCTTATCCTTGAGCTCGTGTTCGCTATCGTGCTGGTTCCGGTCGTGCTGGGTCTGCTCGTCGGTTTTGGTGGGTTCCTCGGGTTTCGCGAGCGCTTGACGCGCGAAGGCGGCACCGGGGTGCGCACGGAAGCGGCGTTGCGCAGCGAAGAAGCTTTCAAGCTGGCCAACCGCGTCGCGGCGCTGCCCACCATGGCCGGAGGCGCGATCGCCGTGCTCACCGGGCTGGCCGGGCTCGCCATGCCGACGACCGGTGGCCTCGTCTCGGCCGCGCTCGTGGGCGTGCTCGCCATGGTGCTGCTGGTCATGGGCGGCGGCGTGCTCGGCAACCGGGCCGCGCTGACCGTGCCCGCGCCGGCTCCGGCGGCTCCCGCCGGGTGCACCGGCTGCGCGTGCGGCTCCGGCGGCTGCGGCGTGTTCAAGAAGGCCGAGGCCTAGTTCCGCTGGAGGTCGCCCGGGTGGGTGGCCAGCAGCGCGAGCGGGATGCCCTGGCGGCGCAGCACCTGGCTCCACAGGTCGCCGTCCGGTGAGGCCAGGATGTCGCTCGGCAGCGCCGGCACGATGACCCAGTCGTCCCGCTCGATCTCGCCCGCCAGCTGCCCGGAGTCCCAGCCCGCGTAGCCGGCGAACACGCGCACGCCGCGGACCTTCGGCACCAGCGCCTCGGGGTCGGTGTCCAGGTCGACCAGCGCGACCGGCCCGCGGACGGCGATCACGCCCGGCACGCTCGCCGCCGTCTCGCCGGTACGCAGCGCGGCCAGGCACAACGCGGTCTTCTTCTCGACCGGACCGCCGACGAACACGGCCTGCGGTTCGGCCACGTGCCCGCCCCAGTTGGGGAGCACGTCGTGCACCGCGACGTCGCTCGGCCGGTTCAGGACCACGCCGAGCGTGCCCTCCTCGCGGTGATCGATGACGAACACCACGGTCCGGCGGAAGTTGGGGTCGACCATCGTGGGGGCGGCGACCAGGAGCGTTCCCGGTTCAACCTCGGCGTCCGCTGGCACAGACCCATGATCCCATCCTTGGCCCGGCGAATTACTTCGGCTCGGGAACAATCGTCCCAAGAGCCCCGTTGGAAACATGTGGTCGGCGCACTCCGTGTCCCCCGGGCTCACTGAAGAACCGCCTTTGTGGAATACCGTCCGGCTGGAGCCACACTGCGCATAGCCGCCGAGAGGCGACCTCAGTGCGCCGGCCACCCTTACTCGGTGGCTCCGCCACCTTCGCGCACCCGCACTGCGGGTGTTCACCAGGGGGCAAGCCCCCTGGAACCCCCCAGAGTGCGCCGGCCACCCATATACCCTGGCTCCGTGATCAGCTCCCAGTCGACGACAACGCGTAGAGGCCCTCGGGAGCTGCTCGAAGACCCGGACTTCCGGCGCCTGCTCTTCACCCGCTTCGCCGCCAGCTGGGGTGACGGCGTCTTCCGCGCGGGCCTCGCCGGAGCCGTGCTGTTCAACCCCGAGCGCGCCGCCGATCCGCTGGCCATCGCGGGCGGGTTCGCCGCGCTGCTGCTGCCGTATTCGGTCGTCGGGCCGTTCGCCGGTGCCCTGCTGGACCGCTGGGACCGCCGTCGCGTCCTGATCTTCGCGAACCTGCTGCGCGGGCTGGCGATCGTCCTCGCGTCCGCCGCCGTCGGGTTCGGGTTCGGCGGCCTCGGCCTGTTTTCGCTGGCCCTGGCCGCGGAAGGCATCTCCCGCTTCATCGGCTCCGGGCTTTCGGCGTCGCTGCCGCACGTCGTGGAGGAGGAGAGCGTCGTGACGGCGAACGCGTTCGCCACGACGCTCGGGTCGGTGGTCGCCGTCCTCGGCGGCGGCTGCGCGATCGGCCTGCGGGCGCTGTTCGGCAGCAACGACGTCGGATCGGCCGAGACCACGGTGTTCGCCGTCCTCGGCACCTTGCTCGCGGCCTTCCTCGCGCGCGGTTTCGCCCGGGGCGTGCTCGGGCCGTCGGTGGTGGACGAGCCGCCGAACCCGGTGCTGGCCGTCGCGCGCGGGCTGGCCGACGGCGCCCGCCACGCCTGGCGGGCGCCGAGCGTCACGGCCGGGTTCGTCGCGCTGTTCGCGCACCGGGCGTCGTTCGGGGTGTCGCTGCTGGTCACCGTGCTGTTGATGCGCAACTACTTCACCGACCACGGCCTCTTCCGCGCCGGCCTGCCCGGGCTCGGGCAGATGGCCGCGCTCGCCGGGGCCGGGCTGCTGCTGGCCGGGCTGCTGACCGCGCGGATCATCCGGAAGTTCGGGCGGCTGCGCGCGGTGCTCGGGTCGCTGGTGCTGGCCGCGATCGCGCAGTCCGCGCTGGGGCTGCCGATGCTGCTGCCGCTGGCACTGCTCGCGTCGTTCGTCATCACCGGGGCGGGGCAGGTGCTGAAGCTCTGCGTCGATTCGTCGATCCAGCTCGACGTCGCCGACGAAGCCCGCGGCCGGGTGTTCGCGCTGTACGACACGCTGTTCAACATCACCCAGGTGGCGGCGGTTTCGCTGGGCGCGCTCGTCGTGCCGGACAACGGCCGCGCGCCGGGCCTGCTCGTCGCCGCGACCGTCTGTTACCTGGTCGGCGGGGCCGGCTACCTGCTGGCCCGCCGGCGCACGATTCGCTGAGGCAAACACTCGAACCGGTCACGGCCACTGCTCCATTGGCATTAGGGTGACGGGCAGTCATTAGTAGGTTCGAGGGACACCGGGGGCACCTGTGACCACCGCGGGCGACGACCGTGCACGGCTCGAAGCACGTAATGCCGCGATGAAGGACCAGATGGCCACCCTCCTGGAAAACTTCGAGCGGCAGACGGCGCAGCTGCGTGACGCCCAGGCCGCGGCGGCCGAGACGACGGCCCAGGTGAGTTCCCCCGATGGCCTGGTCCGCGCGACCATCGACGCCGGTGGCAGCCTCGCGAAGCTCGAATTCGCGCCGAACACCTTCGAGCGCACGACCCCCGCGCAGCTCGCGAACACCGTCCAGACGCTGGTGCGCCAGGGATCGCTGCAGGTCAAGGGGAAGATCGCGGACCTGATGGCGCCGATCACCGAGGGCCTGCCCGACCTCGCCGACCTGGTCGAGGGCGCGCCGTCGCTGGCCGGGCTCGTGCCGCCGATCCCGTCGTTCGAGTCGTTCGAAGAGTTCGCCGAGCAGTCTCCGGCGCCGCGGCCCGAGTCGTTCGAGGACGGCGGGTCGATCCTGCGCAACGAGCAGGCGCCGGTGCCGGCGCCCAAGCCCGCGCCCAAGCGCGTCCGCCCGCCTCGTGACGAGGACGAGGAGCCGCCGTCTTCCTGGATGACGAGGGGCGACTGATGCCGGACGGGGGTTCCGGCTTCACGGCGGAGCCGGACGCGGTGCTGCGCGCGTCGAATGGCCTGGTCACGGCGGCCGACGGGCTCGAGAACGCGGCGAAGGCGCTGCAGTCGGCCCTCGCCGCGCAGGGCGAGTGCTGGGGCGGCGACGACTCCGGCAAGGAGTTCGCCAAGGACTACGTGCCGGGCGCGCAGGGCGCCGTCGACGGGTTCACCAACCTCGTGCAGGGCTTGCGGGGGATGCAGCAGAACGTCGCCAAGTCGATGAAGGCCCTCACGGGCGCCGACGAAGACGTGACGTCGCAGCTGGGCAAGGGGCAGTAACGCGTGGGGATGGAGATGCCCGACGCGGTCAAGTGGCTGCTGCCGATCGTGGTCGGGGAGAGCTGGCCCGAGGGCGACGAGACGAAGCTGCGAGCGCTGCGCGACGCGTGGCACACGGCGTCGGCGGCGATCGGGCCGGTGTCGGAGACGGGCACTCAGGCGGCGTCCGGCATCCGCGACCACTGGACGGGCGACGGCGCCGACGCGTTCGCGGAGCAGTGGAAGAAGTTCGTCGAGGGCGACGAGGCGTACTTCAAGCAGCTGGCCGACGCGGCCCAGGCGCTCGGGGACTCGTGCGACCAGACGGCACTGGACGTCGAGTACACGAAGTACATGATCATCATTTCCTTGATCATCTTGGCGGCCCAGATAGCGGCGATGATCGCGGCGGCGGCGGTGACGTTCGGCGGCTCGACGGCGGGGATCGCGCCGGCCCAGATCGCGACCCGGATGACGGTGCAGATGCTGTTCCGGCAGCTGCTCGAGAAGCTGGCGCAGCAGGGGTTCAAGCAGGTCGCGAAGGAGCTGCTGGAGAAGCTGCTCAAGCAGGGCCTCAAGAAGATCGGCATGGAGGTCCTCAAGAACGAGGCGATCAACCTCGGCATGGACGCGGGCATCCAGGGCCTCCAGATGGCGAAGGGCGATCGCCAGAGCTGGGACTGGTCGAAGACTTCGGACGCGGCAATCTCGGGCGCGGTCGGAGGCGTTGTCGGGGCGGCTTCGGGGTCGATTGGGCGTGGGGCGACCGAGGGGCTGTCGCACAGCGCGGGGGGCCAGATCGCGGACGCGGCGATGCGGGCTGGGGCGCGTGGGGCTGTGGAGGGGGTTGCGCAGACGGTCGGCCAGGCGGCGGTGACCGGGGATTTGGGGTCGTTGACGCCGGAGCAGCTGCTGATGGGGGCGTCGAGCGGGGCTGTCGGTGGAGCTGTCGGGGGTGCGAAGGAGCAGCTGCACGCGGTTCATGAGGCGGGCATTCCGCGGGAAGCTGGGGCTTCCGCTTCTTCTTCGGAGGCTGAGCCGGGGTCGGGGTCTTCGGGGTCTTCGGGGTCTTCGGAGTCTTCGGGGTCTTCGGGGTCTTCGGGGTCTGAGTCGCGGCGGGATTCTGCTGAGGCTGAGTCGCGTTCGGAGCCGGAGTCCCGGGGGGAAGAGCCTCGGCAGCCGACTGAGGAGTCGCGGCACGAGGCATCTTCCGAGCCTGGATCGCGGGGCGAAGAGCCGCGCCCGCAGCCTGGAGCGCGAAGTGAACAACCTCGGCACGAGCCTGTAGCGCCGCGACCGGCGGTGGATCCGCGCGGCGAGGCGTCACCTTCGCCGGAAGCACGGGCAGCGTCTGAACCGGAGATCCGCCGGGAGCAGCCGGAACGTCCGATCGCCCAGCAGCCGGAGCCACCCCGCGCGGCGGCGGAGTCCCCACAGCAGCAGGCGGCAGGACCGTCGCAGGGCGGCTACGGCATGGCCCCACCCCCGGAGCCAGGACGACAAAGCGGCGGCGGACGTCCGCAGGACAACGTCGGAGCGGCCGGCTTCACGGGCGGCCCGAGCCAGCCGTTCGCGGCGGATGCGGGGACGTTCCAGAATGGTCCGTCTCCGCAGCAGGCATCGCCCCCGCCCGGAGGCGGGTTCACGCCACCGCCGCCATCGGGCGGAACGCCGAACGCCGGCGGCGGTGGTCCGGGCCGCCCGATGCCGCCGGAGCAGCCGCGGCGGGTCCCGTCGCCGGATCCGCGCCAGTTGTGGCAGGGCGGTCAGCTGCCGGCTCGGCCGGGTGGGCAGCCGCCGGTCCAGCCAGGTGGGCGCCCGCATCAAGGCGGCCAGCCGCCGGTCCAGCCAGGTGGGCGCCCGCATCAAGGCGGCCAGCCGCCGGTTCACCCGGGCACGCAACCATTCCGGAGCGGGCAACCCCAAGGTCACCCAGGCGCACAACCATTCCAAGGCGGCCGGCCACCGGTCCAGCCCGGTCCACGTGGGCAATCGCCGGCTCATCCGGGGACGCAACCGTTCCCGGGCGGCCAGCCACAGCAACCTCACCAGGCCGGGCAACCGCCCACGCGACCGTTCCAAGGCGGCCAGCCACCGGCGCATCCCGGCGGACAGCCCCACCCGGGCAGCCAGCCACCGGCTCAGCCCGGCGGGCAGCCTCACCAGGCCGGGCCACCGCCCGCTCACCCGGGAGCGCAACCGTTCCAGGGCGGGCAACACCAGCAAGGCGCGCCGCAGGGTGGGCCGTTCCAGGGTGGGCAGCCTCATCAACGTGGGGGGCAGCCTCCTCAAGGTGGGCTGGATCCGCGGCGGGTGCCGCCGTCGGGTGGGGGGCAGCGTCCGGGTGGGTATCCGGCTCAGCCGCGGGGGCCGCAGGGGCCCGGGCCTCACCCGGGTGGGCGGCCGCCGATGCCGCCCGGTGGGCGGACGGGGATGCCGCCGCATGATCCGCGCTTCGGGCCTCCGACGGTTCCGCCGCCGCGGTTCGGGCCGCCGGTCGAGCACCTTCCGCGGGGGCCCTTCGAGCCGCCGCGGCCGCCTCAGGCGTTCGAGCGGCCCGTGCGCGAGCAGCCGACAGGACAGCGCACGCCCGTCGCCGAACCGGCCGCGCCCGCGGGGGAACACGCCCCGGCCCACGAACCTCCTTCTGGCCAGCCAATGCCCGCGCCCGGGCAACCGGCGGCGGAGCACCCCGCCGACCACACGCCGGCCCACGAACAACCGCCCGCCGACCACGCGCCCGCCCATGACCACCCCACGGCACAGCACCCCGCCGAGCCCTACCTCACCGACGAGCGGTTCCACTCCGATGACCCCGTCGGGATCCGGCGGATCGAGGAGACCTTCATGGACTCCGGGCGGCACAGCTCCGAGTCCGGCGAGTGGCGTCACGAACAGGTTCGCCGCGAAGCGCTCGCCAAGCGGGACCAGTTCCACCCCGGCGTTTCCGATGCCGGCGCGCTCGCCGTGCACGCCTACACGCGGTACGAAATGGTCGGTCCGCTCAACCGGGCTCTGCGGATGGGTGGTCCCGAACTCGTCGACCTCGCGCCGCAGGCTGGGGCTCTTGTCTCCGGGCTGAACGAGCTTCCGGCGCATGTCGGGACCGTTTCGCGGCGGGTTGATTTCCAGGGGGATCCTGCGCGGCTTCAGGCCTTCCTCGACCGGTTCCACCAGGGTGCGCACATCACCGAGCCCTCCTTCCTCAGCTCGTCGAAGGTCGACGCGGGCCATCCGCGCAGCTCCTTCCCCGGTGAGGTCGAGATGCGGATCCAGTCCCGGACCGGCCGGGACGTCGAAGCCATGGCGAGCATCGGGCACGAACGCGAGGTGCTCTTCAAGGCCGGGACGCAGTTCGAAATCACCGGGATCGAAAAGGGCCCCGGGCACCCGGACAACCCGAACCGGCGGCCCGGCGAGCCGCAGTGGGTCGTGCACGCCGAGGAGGTCACCCCCGGGCATCCGCGGCATCTCGGCGAGGCCGAAGCCCGGCAGGCCATCGAACAACGGCGGGCCGACGAGCGCGCCGACGAGGACCGGTTCCAGCGCGAGGCCGACGCCGAACTCGAGCAGTTCTACGCTGACCACCCGCACCTTCGGCCCAGCGGTGACATGTCGAAGCTGACCGCCTTCGACGACCCGAGTGCGCCGCCCCCGCCCGTTCGGCGGCCGCTGGCCACCGGGGCTCCCGAGGGTGGGTGGGCGCAGCTCGCCGAGCCGCTTCGGCCCGGTGGGACGCCCGTGCTGCACGCCGGGTCCGTCGAGACGCCGCAGCAGCACGCCCGGCTCGTGCGCGACGCCGTTCCCGAGCTCGCTGCCGTCAACACCCGCAACCACTACAGCCCGGGCGAACACGGCTTCCGGACCAACGCCGCCGAATCGATGGCCGCCTTCGACCGGCGGATGAACGGCGAGGACGTCGTCGCCGGGCCGGCGCGGGGTGAGCGGCTCGATGGGCCGTGGCGCGGCCGCGGGAGCTTCGACGACGTTGCTCACGACCTCGGCGAACGGCCCGTCGGTGCGCGGTCCGCCGTCGCCTTCGAACACGGGGGTGCCGAACGGCTGGTCGCCGCCGTGCACACCGAGCACGGTGTCCTGTTCGCCGATCCCGTCAGCGGGCGGCTCGCCGAGCTGCCGCACGACGCCGCCGGGATCCGGGAGCTGCCGCTCGGCCCGCACGAAACGATCGCCGACCGGCTGAGCCCCACGCCCGGGCGGCTGCCGCACGACGAGGGTTACCTCTTCGACGGCGACCACCGCGGCACCCCGGCCGACCACGAGAGCATCCGGCGCGCGGTCGGTGACGAGGGCATCTACCAGCAGGTCCACGACCGCGCGCTGGCCCGCCGGGACGCCGCCGGGTTGCCGCTCACCGACGAGGGTGCCGTCGCGGTGCACGGCTACACCCGCGGCGAGTACGCCTACGACGTCAACGAGGCCCTGCGCCGCGGCCCCGGCCACCCCGGCTTCGACCTCGCGCAGGCGAACGCGCGCGCCATCACCGACGGCCTCAACCAGGTTCCGCGCACGTCCGGCGAGAGCGTCCGCGCCTTCGACGTCGGGGGCGATCCGCGGCTGGCCGAGCTCGTCGCCGGGCCGTACGAGCCGGGCGCGGTCGTCGTCGAGCCCGCGTTCTCCAGCGCGTCCATCAAGACCGGCGAGTTCGCCACCAGCAAGTTCGGCGACGACGTCGAGCTGCACGTCCGGTCGGACAACCTCCGCGACATCTCGAAGCTCGCCGAAAACCCGTCCGAGCGCGAGTCGCTCTCGCCGCCCGGGACGCAGCTGCTGGTGCACGAACGCCGGCTGGAGATCACGCCCGAGGGCCGTCGCAAGTGGGTGATCGAGGCCGAGGAGATCGGCCCCGGCCACCCGCGCTACCTCGACCCCGAGGCCGCGCAGCAGAAGATGGCCGAGCGGCGGGCCGAGAACGAGCACAACGCGGCCGAGTTCGAACGGCGCCGCCAGGCCGCGCTGATGGAACGCCTCGGCGGCTTCGGCGAGGCCGAGCCGGCGCCGGCGCCGGCGCCGGCGCCGCACCACGAGCACCAGCCGGTCAGCGACGTCCTCGACGGCCCGGAACCCGCCGTGGTCCCCGAGCCGCAGCCGGACTACTCGACGCTGGCGCGCGCGACGAACCCGCCGTCCGAACCGGCCATCCACGCCGACACGGCGACGCCGGCCGAGCGCGCGGCCTACGTCCAGGACCGGCACCCGCACCTGCGTGACGTCAACCCGGGCTTCCACCAGCCGGGCGCGCTGGAGAACGGGTACCTGTCCAACTGCACCCGCGGGCCCGAGGCGTACCTGGACCGCCTCCGCGGTGGCGACATGACGGCCGAGCCGATCCCGTTCCACGAGATGGGCACCCGCGGCACGCTCGAACACCTCGAAGGCCGGTTCGGCGAGACGTTCTCCGAGCGCGGCAGCTACGACGACGTCATCCGCGAGATGCGGGACAAGCCGCTCGACCACCACGCCGTGGTCGCGGTGAAGTACGAGGGCCCGAACGGCGTCGTCCACGGGCACGTCGCGATGGTCGTGCACACCCGCGACGGCGTCGCGTTCGTCGACCCGCAGTCCGGCGACCTGATGCACCTGCCGCAGCCGCCGAAGGGCATCAAGCTGATGCACGTCGGCACGCCGGAGGAGGTGCACGTCCAGCCCGAGCACTCCCCGGGCGAGACGCACGGCGGCTACGGCCACGCCCCGCAGTCCCGGCTCGACGAGCTACTGGCCCAGCCGCGGGTCGCCGAGGCGCTCGCCGGCGCCACCACCGACCTCGTCGTCAAGGACCACGAGGGCAACCCGCAGAACCTCGGCCCGGTCGGCGAGTTCGTCCGGACGCGGCTGGCGGAGCACCCCGAGCTGGTCGACCTGCTCCACGACCCGGCCAACGAGTTCCTGACGCGGTCGCTGCTGCGCAAACCCGAAACGATCGCCAGCCTGCTGGTGCACGACGAAGCCATCCCGATCCTGGCCGACGCCGTGCACGAGGTGCACCACCCGGAACCGGACGCCGAACCGGTGGGCCCGCACGCGGAGCCGACGCCGCTCACCCCGGACCAGGCGGAGACCTCGCGGGAGGTGGCCGACCAGGCGGCGGAACAGCCGAACGCGTCCCGCAAACAGGCCCCGTTCGACCCGAGCAAGCTCGGGGACGAGGCTTACACGCGGGAGTACCTGGCCGAGCGCTACCGGGAGGCGGCCGGGGTCGACCTCAAGCTGAAGGAAATCCTGCCGCCGCTGGCCGAGGAAACCGGCGGCCACGCCGGGTTCCGCCCCGGGCCGAAGTCCGAAGGCCGGGCGATGGACAAGATCAACACCAACTACGACGGCGACGCGTCGCGGCTGGTCGACCTCGCGGGCGCGATGATCCAGTTCGACCGCGTGCACGACGCCTACGCCGCCTTGGCGCTGATCGCGGAGCACCCCGACCTGGAGATCGTCGCCTTCGACGACCGCTTCGCCAACCCCGCTCCAGCGGGTTACCGCGATCTGCAGATGAGCGTCCGCATCGACGGGCACGTCGCGGAACTGCGCCTGCACCTGAAGGCGCTGGACGATGTCTCGGCGTACGAGCACTCGCTGTACGAGGTCCGCCGCGACCTCAAGGCACTCAAGAAGGCCGAAGACCGACCGCACACCGACGACGAACAAGCCCTGATCGACGGGCTGATCAAGCGCGAACGAGAGCTGTTCTGGGACGCGCTGCAGGGGAGTCTCTAGATGGTCCAGACGCCGTCCTACTTCGAGTACTACAACCACACGTACGTGGTCGAAAGCACGCCGGACGGCGGGCTGACCGGTCGCATCCTGAACTGGAAGACCGGGGACTTCGAGGAAAAACCGGAGCACGTCATGGACGTGCTCTTCGACCACGGCCCGGACGTCCGCAGCCTCGACCGCGAACGGTTCGTGCGCCGGACCGAGGAGGAGCGGCACAACTACCTCCGCGGTGACGGGCCGATCTTCGCGCTGTACCAGACCATCGACGCGATCTGGGCCGCGACCGAAGAGGAGCACCGCAAGATCTCCAAGGAGGAGCGCGCCCTGATCGACTCGATCTACCGGCGCACCTTCAAGATGTGGGAGGACGAGTTCGCCCGCCGCGCCGCCGGCGAAGCCCCGGCCTTCACCTTCACCTCGGTGATCCCGCAATGATTCACGTGGAACATCGGCTTTCGCCCGAAGGACAGCGGACCCTTCTGGTACGGCTGGGAAAGCTCGTGCGCGAGCACCGGGCCGACGCCGCCGTGCCCGCCGTCGTCGACTTCCGGCAGGTCGGCACGCACTCCGAGATCAGCGGCCACAACACGGCGACGCCGGACGAGCTGACCGGCCTCTTCACCGAGCTGCGCGCCGGCATGTACGCCGAAGGCCGCGGGACCTGGCTGCAGGCGCGGTTCACGCTCACCCCCGACGGCGCCTTCGACTTCGACTTCGCGCTCGACGACGATCCCGTGTGGACGGACGCCCCGGAGCCGGCCGCCTACCCGGCCGAGCTCGCCGCGTTCCCGCGCGCCGACGAGCACATCCCGGACTGGTGGCGGCTGCGCGCGCAGCTCCCGCTGGGCGTGGTGTTCCGGGTCGCCGAGGTCGGCGGCCCGGACGTCGATCGGCCGCCGCTCACCGACACCGAGGTGCCGCTCGTGCTGCAGTACCTCGAGCGCGAAGCCGTCGTCCACGACGACGGCGACGAGCGGTTCCACACCGACGGCACGTGGATCTGGTCCGACGCGGTCCCGCTCCTGCTCGCGAAGCACGACGTGCCACCCGAGCCGGACCTCGTCGCGCACATCCGCCGGCACCACTTCCAGCCGCCGTACGTCGAGCCGCTGGTCCGCCGGACCGCGGAGGCGGACCTGCTGGGGCAGCCGCGGCCGAAGCCGGGCCGCGCCGACGTGAAGAAGACCGCGGGGGACGTCGCCGCTGAGCTGGAGACGACGCCCGATCCGAAGCTCGGTGACGAAGAACTGCTGATCGTGCTGGTCCAGCGGCTCGGCGAGCACGGTGTCTGGCCCGAGGCGTACCGGGTCGGTGAACGCGCGGACGGCGCGTGGTGCCTGAACTACACGCCCGACGGCTGGGAGGTGGCCGCGTACGCCGGCGGCGCCGCCCGCGAACCGCGGTACTTCGGCCGCCTCGAGGACGCCGCCCAGCAGCTGCTCGGCGCGTTGCTGCTGCACCCCGCCCGGATGACCGCCGGGCACGAAACACCCCTGGAAACCGCCAAGGAACTCGACGACTGGCCGGTGCACCCGGCTCCGGGTGAGCCTCCCCTCACCCTGCTCCGCAACAAGCGCACCACCAGGCTGGTGGCGGGTACGGTCGTTCTGCGCTTCGGCGAGGAACCCGGCAATCTCGTTCACCACGGCGAGGTACGGTTCGCCACGACGTCGCTGCCGCTCGAACGCGAACGGGTGCGGCGGAGCTACCGGCTGAGACGCCCGCTGCACGTGATCACCGGCATCACGGTTCCGTGGGCGAACCTGCCGGGTGGTGCGGTGGCCTTCGTGCTGCCGAAGACGATCGCCGAGCACGAGTCCGACGGAAGCCTGGAGAGGATCGAGTAGGTGGAAGCGGCGGAAGCGATTGCCAAGGTCGGCCAGTGGCTGCGCGCGGTGCACGGCCCGGACGTCTCCGGTCCCGCGGGCTTGCGGGTGGACACCGAGAAGGTGCTGCGCATCCCCGAGGGCTGGTCGGTGCCCTACAACACCATCGCGTTCCTCGACGAGGGCCGGCCGGAGAAGGAGATCTTCCCGCCGCCGTCGGTCGTCGTCCGCGAGCCGGACGGCGAGCTGCGCCAGGCGCACCCGCACCCCGGCGGCCTGTCGGTGCCGGTGGCGTTCCCCGGCCAGGAGAACTGGCGCGAGGTCGTCGACCCCGAGTACGTGAAGGCCGGGCTCGGCGAGCTGGGCGTGCCGCTGCAGGCCGTCGCGGGCTGGGTGAAGGTCGACGCCGAGGGCAACCAGACCGGCGAAGAGCGGGAGAACCCCGAGTACAAGGCGGGCCCGATCCGCCGCGGCTACCCGAAGCCGGAGAACACCCTCGAGACGCTGCTGTCGTTCGGCAGCGTCGGCTGGCTGACCCGGGAGCTGCTGCTCATCGGCCTGATCCGGTGCGAGGTGTTCGTCCCGCTCGACCTGGAGACCGGCAAGACCGACCGGTTCTACTTCGCCGAGGAGCGCAACGAGCTCAAGGTGTTCAGCTCGACCCGGCACCTGCCCTCGCGCGAGCACGGTTGGTGGAAGGTCGACGTCGCCACGCTCGCGGAGTTCGAGCACCCGCCGAACCTGGTGATCAACGGCGGCCCGACGACCATCGAGGACGTCTCCAGCGGCGAGCTCGCCGAGATCGTCAAGCGGTTCCCGCGCCACGAACCCCGCATCGACGTGCACGGCCGCTGCCCGGAGGCGGAGGAGGACCTGAACCGGGTCGCCACCGAAACGGCGTCCCGGATGGGCCTGCCCGAGCCGGTGAAGCCGCCGCTGGTGGCGGCCGAGAAGGCCCGCCGCCGCGGCTTCGAGCTGACCGCCGAGGAGTGCGCGAAGACCGTGCTCGGCGAGTCGTGGCTGAAGCGGCTGAAGATGCCGGAGCCGCCGCGCAGCAAGCCCAACGACCTGCGCGCGAACGGCCTGGCCCCGGCGTACGACAACGCCGGCCGCCCGGTGCCGCGGCTCGACACGTTCGGCAAGTACTTCGAGCGGGACCTCGACGGCTTCCGCTACGGCTGGCAGCGCGTCACGGGCGCGTACGTCGGCTTCGCGCTCGGCGAGGCCCTCGGCGCGGCCGTCGACCGGATGATGCTGCACGACATCCACGCGAAATACGGCATCGAAGGCGTCACCGACCTGGTCCCGGCGTTCGACCAGCCCGGCCGGATCGGCTCGCTGACGCAGCGGCTGCTGTTCTACACCGAGGCCGCGATCCGCAGCCCGCACCGCGAGCAGCCGGAATCCCGCGAAGCCGAGCAGCTCTTCCCCGACGTCGTCCGCGGGGCGCTGCAGCGCTGGCTGCGCACCCAGGGCGCGCCGATGGACGCCGTGGACGGCTGGCTCGTGCAGGTCCCGGACCTGCACGCCCGGCGGGACGCCGACGACGCCGAGCTCAACGCCTACCACCAGCTCGCCACCGGGGCTGCGGGCGCGCCGCCGATGACCGGCCCGGCCGCGCTGATCCCGGCGCTGCCCGCCGCGCTGACCATGGCCGGGCCCGGCAGCGGGTTCAGCGGCGGCGCGCGGCAGGCCGCGCGCGAGCTGGCCGGCGTGACGCACCCGGACGAGACCGACCTGGCCGCCACGACCTACCTGACCTGGCTGTTCGAGCACGCGCTGACCAAGGACCCGTTCAGCTTCCCGGTCTGGAACACCAGCCGCGAGGTGCTCAACCCGGACAACCAGTTCCAGCAGGGCCCGGAGTGGACGGCGATCAAGGACATGGTCGCCGAGTCGGTGCCGTTCTTCGGCGAGCACGGGCTGCCCGACCTGCGGATGCCCGAGCTGATCGGCGACGGCAAGACGACGCTGTCGGTGCTGGGACGCGCCTTCGCCGCGTTGTCGGGCTTCGAGAACTACCCGGAGCAGGCGCTGCTGCGCGCCGTCAACCACTCCGGCCGCAGCGCCCTCACCGGCGCGATCGCCGGCGCCCTGCTCGGCGCGCGGACCGGGATCCCCGGGCTGCCGCAGAAGTGGGTCGACCAGCTGGAGCTGCGGTACCTGGTCGAGAACGTCGCTTCGGACGCCTACTGGCACTTCGACCGGCATTCGGCGTTGAGCGCCCTCGGCGACCAGTGGATCGAGCGCTACCCGCGGCACTAGCGCGAGGATGGGGAGAATGGCAGAAGCGGAAGACGGCGGCTTCGTCGAGTGGCGCCCCGACGTCGACCCGGAGTTCGACGAGAAGGCGTTTCCCGACCTCGGCATCCCGGTGCGCGCCATCCGCGGCTGGACGCAGTACACGCTGTTCGGGGAGCCGACCGGCCCGCGCCGAAGCAACGAGCAGTACACGCCCGGCCCGGTGTGGCGCGGGTTCCCGGTGCCCACGACCGACGCCGAAAAGCTGCTGAACTACCTGAGCGTGCATTGGATCAGCCGCGCCGACTTCGCCCGGGCGCTGCTGGACTGCGAAGTGTTCGTGCCCCTCCTGAGCACCGGCGAAGCCGGTTCGGGGGGTCGGCCCCCCAGCAATGTCACAGCCGGCGAGCCGCTGCTGCGGCCGGTGCCGGCCACCGGCGGGCGGGAGGTCATCGCCTACAGCTCGTCGGCGAAGGTGCCCGGGCGGTACCCGCACCGGTGGCGGGTGACCGTCCGGGAGCTGCCGTCGTCCGGGCTGACCCTCGACCCCGGCACCGGACTGGTGCGCAGCCTGACCGCGGCCGAGCTGACCGAGGCCCGCGGCGGTGCGCCCGAGCCCCGCGCCCGGGTCGAAGAGCTCGCGCCGGAGGCCGGGCCCGAGGTCACCGAGGCGCTGCCCGGGCTGGTCGCCGAGTTCGGCGTCGAGCCGCCGGACCTGCTGGAACGGCACCTGCGGTACGCCGTCGACCACGCCCGCGACCACCACTTCGAGCTGACGCCCGCCGAGTGCCTCCGGTACCTGCGCGGGTTCGCCTGGCAGTACCGCAACGGCGTCCGGCGCCGGGCGGGCCAGGCGCCCGAGTGGCCCGTCGACCTGGCGGCGAACGGCCTGATCGCGCACGTGGACGAGGACGCGCGGCCGCGGCCGGTGCCGTGGACGTTCGGGAAGTTCTCCGCCTTCGGCACGCTCGCCGGGCGCTTCGCGTGGCACCGGATCGTCGGCGCGTACGTCGGCTTCGCGATCGGGGACGCGCTGGGCGGCGGCGCCACCGGCCCGCTGCCGATGGGCGGCCTGACCAGGCACCTGCTGTTCCACACCGACGCCGTGCTGCGCGGGCTGCCCCCGGTGCCGACCGGTGAGGTCCCGGCGACCCTGCCCGAGCCGGACCCGGCCGGCTGGCTCGCCGTCGCCACGCGGCACGCGGGCCCGGCGCCCGCCGAGTTCTCCGCGCTGCTGGCCACGGCGTTGGCCGCGACACCGGCCGGCGCGGTCGCCCTGGCCGACGTCGACGGCGAGCGGTACGCGAAGGACGTCGCCCGGGAACTGAGCGGCAGCGGGGCCGGCGCCGAGGTCACCGAAGGCGTCGAGCTGCTGGTTTCGCTGTTCCAGGCCCTGCTGACCCGGGACACGTTCGCGTTGCCGGTGCACGTCCGCCTGCGGGAGGTGGGCGGCGACCTGGCCGCGTCGACGCTGGCGCTGCGCGAGGACCGCGACGCCGACGACGTCGCCCAGCTGGAGAGCATCGGCGACGGCCGGGGCGTGCGGTCGGTGCTCGGCCGCGCGCTGTTCGCCGTGGCCAAGCGCGGGTACGACCCGGAAGCGGCGATCACGCTCGCCGCCCGGTCCGGCCCGGTCGCCGGAGCGCTGGCCGGGGCCATGGTGGGCGCGCGGCTCGGCGTGCCCGGCCTGCCCGCCGCTTGGGTGGCCGCGCTGCCCGACCTCGGCCTGCTCGACGACGTCGCCAGCGACGTCTTCTGGTACTTCAACCGCAACGGCCTCCAGACGGAAGCCGCCGAACACGCGCGCTGGGAGCGCCGGTACCCGAGCGGCCGGTTCACCCCGCGACCGGAGGGACCCGACTTGCGATCGCGACTGCGCGGCAGCCTGCTGGCCGGGGCGATCGGCGACGCGCTGGGCGCGAAGACCGAGTTCGACTCCATCGACCGGATCCGCGAAATCGCCGGGCCGGCCGGCATCACCGACTTCATCCCCGCGTACGGCGGCGTCGGCCGGATCACCGACGACACGCAGATGACGCTGTTCACGCTCGAAGCGCTGATCCGGGCGCACGCCCAGCAGCGCCGGACGGGTTCGGCCGACGTCGTCCACTCGCTGCAGCTGGCCTACCAGCGCTGGCTGCACACCCAGGGCGTCACGTGGGACCGGGCACGCGGACCGCAGTCGCCGGTCGAGGCGCCGGACGGCTGGCTGATCACCCACCAGGAGCTGTTCAGCCGGCGTGCCCCCGGCCTGACCTGCTTCGGCGAGCTCGAAGCGTACGGCCGCTCCGGCGTCCGGGGCACCATCGAGCGGCCGGTGAACAACTCGAAGGGCTGCGGCGGCGTGATGCGCGCGGCGCCGATCGCCCTGTGGTCGGACGACCTCGCCGAGGTGTTCCGGCTCGGGGCCGAGAGCGCGGCACTGACCCACGGCCACCCGAGCGGGTACCTGTCGTCGGGCTGCTTCGCGGTGCTCGTCCACGAGCTGCTGCACGGGAAGCCGCTGCCCGCCGCGGTCGCGACCGCGCGGGCCGAGCTCGTGAAGCACCCGGGGCACGAAGAGCAGAGCGCGGCGCTCGACGCGGCCTTGGCGATGGACGGCCCGCCGACGCCGGAGAAGCTGGAGCGGCTCGGGCAGGGCAACGTCGGCGAGACGGCGTTGTCGATGTCGGTGTACGTCGCCCTGACCACCACGGACCCGGATTCGGCGTTGCTCGCGGCGGTCAACCACAGCGGCGACAGCGACTCGACCGGCTCGGTCTGCGGCAACCTCGTCGGCGCGATGTACGGCGCGGAAGCACTGCGGAAAAGCTGGCTCGACCAGCTGGAACTCCACGACGTGATCGTCGGGCTGGCGGACGACGCGCTCACCGAGTTCGGCCCGGACGCGCCGGGCGACGACCGGTGGTTCGCGCGGTACCCGGTCGACTAGGTTTTCGGGGATGACTGGGGACGGGGAGGACAAACGTGCGTTACCGGGTTGAGGTGGCCGAACGCCCGGACGGCCTGTACGCGACGTGGGGTGAGGGGACCTTCCGCGCGCAGCGGTCGACCACCGACGGCACCGTGCTGCTGTCCGTGCTGCCGGAGGAAGAGGCGCCCGAGGGGTTCGACAAGGAGCACGACGGGCGGCCGGCGCGGGTGGTGCCGGCGAGCGAAGTGCCGTCGACGTTCACACTGCGCACCTTCGCCGAGTACGACGGCGAGGTGTTCGAGGTCGCGCCGGGCGACCGGCCGGAGCTGACCCTGCGCTGGGTCCGCGACGACGCCGCCCGCGCGGCGCAGCTGGGCCTGACCGACTTCTCGGTCACCGTGCCGGCCAAGCAGGTCACGGCGCTGTGGCAGACGCGGCTGGACTTCACCGAGGCACCCGAGGCGCGGCCGCAGCCGGGCACCGGCGACCAGAACGCGCTGCTGCGCGCCATCGGCCGGACGCTGCTACACACCGTGCCCGGCGGCTGGGCCCGGGTCGGCGCCCAGTTCCGGCAGGTCGGGGACTACGCGGAGATCGAGGTCCGCGCGGTCGGCGACGAGGACGGCCCGGTGTCGGTGTCGCTGCCCGCGGTGCCCCGGCTCGGCGGGCTCTTCGCGCGGCTGCGGGCAGCGATGTTCCAGGCCGAGGCCGGCACCTGGTTCCAGGGCACCTTCACGCTCGACGCCGAATCGCAGTTCGACTTCGACTTCGACGCCGACCGCGAGCCGGACTGGCGGGTGCCGCCCAACGACGGCGGCCGCCCGTCGACCGCGGCCTACGAGCTGGAGCTGGCGACCTACCCGCGGACGTCGAAGCACATGCCGGCGTGGCTGACCGCGAAGGCCGGGCTACCGCTGGACGTCGTGTTCCGGCACGCACGGATCGCCGACTCGCACGCCGAAGGCGAACGGCCGGTGGTCAACCGGCCGCCGGTGCCGCCGGACCAGGTCCGCGGCCTGCTCGACTACCTGTTCCGGGCGCCGGTGGCGCTGCACCGGCCGGCGCCGCTGCCGGACCTCTTCGGCGGCCCGGGCGCGAAGCCGGACGTGCCGAACGCCTTCCACACCGACGGCACCTGGATCTGGCCCGCCGCCGTGCCGCACTACCTGCGCAAGTACGGGGTGCCGCCGGAGCCGGAGCTGGTCGAGCACGCGCGCGCGGCCGGATTCCGGCCGCCGTTCGTCGGGGAGCTCGTCCGCGCGACGGCGGAGGCGGAGGTCCTCGGGCAGCCGCGGCCGCCGCAGACGGCCGCCGACCTGCCGGACGAGCGCGCGCTCACCCGCGTCGCCCGCGGCGAGCAGGTGCGGAACCTGAAGGGCGCGGAGACGCTGGAGCTGCTCCAGCAGCGGCTCGCCGAGCACGGCGTCCCGGCGGCGGCCTACCGGATCGGCGCGCACGAGGTGCCGGCCGAAGGCGTCTGGACGCTGCGCCGCGCCGAGAACGGCTGGGAGGTTTCACGGCCGCCGTCGGACGAGCCGGTGGCGTTCGGCTCGCTCGGCGACGCCGCCCGGTTCCTCCTCGGCGCCCTGCTGATGCTGCCGCCGCGGCCGGCGGAGGAGTCCGACCAGCCCGCCGACTGGCCGATCCTGCCGATGCGCGGCGAACCGCCGTTGAACTTCTACCGCGGCAAGCGCCTGCTCACGCTGCCTCCGGGCACCACGGTCGTCCGGTACGGCAACGAGACCGGCAACCTGGTGCACGCGGACGGCTCGCGGTTCGTCGAGACGGCGCTGGCGTTCGAACGCGAACGCGAGAAGCGGCTCTACCGGGTGCAGCGCGCTATCCGCGTGCTGACCGGCGTGACGGCGCCGTGGGGCGGGATGCCGGGCGGCGCGGTCGCCTACCTGCTGCCCCGGCCGCTCGCCCAGCACGTCGAGACGGGCTCGCTCAGCAGGCAGTGATCAGGACGGCGGGCGACCACCAGTAGTCGGCGAGCGGGGTGACGTCGACCTCGGTGAAGCCCGCCGTCTTGAGCTGCTCGGCCCAGACCGGCGCCGGGTGCTCCCAGTTCGTCCGCTGCTGCCCGGAGACGATCCCGAGCAGCACGGGCAGCAGGAAACCCTGCGCGACCAGGGTGGCGTCTTCGCCGTACTCGGCCACGCCCCGCTCGTAGCGTTCGACGAGCGACCGGAGGTGCTCCGGCGAGCCTTCCTCGAATTCGGGGACGTCGAACTCGGCGAGCACCAGCGTCGCGGTGCGCGGCTGCAGCGCCCGCAGCACCTCGGCGCGCTGCTCCGGCTCGATGGACTGCAGCGCGAACGTCGACTGCACGAAGTCCCAGCCGAGGTCGTCGCGGGCCAGGAAGTCCTGGGCCGTCGACTGCCAGCACTGGGCCGACGGCACCCGCTCGTGGACGCCCTCGAGCAGCGCGGCCGACGGTTCGACCAGGTCGATCCGCGGCGGGAGGTGCGACGCCTGCTCCAGCGCGGGCACCACGGCGAGGCCGTCACCGCAGCCGAGGTCGAGCAGCGACTCCGGTTTGCCGGCGTCGTAGCGGGCGGCCAGCTCGGCGCTCAGCGCCCGGTACAGCTCGACGTTGCCGCCGCCGCGGATGAACGCCGTGAACGCGCTCGGCTGGTCGTACACCGGCGCCGAGCCGTCGCCGGTCAGGTAGGTCCGCAGTTCGTCGGCCAGCGTGGAGCCGGCCAGCCCGGCGTGGGCGGCGAGTTCGGCGGCCTGGTCGCGGTCACCGGAGCGGTAGGCGGCGAGAGCGTCGGCGAGCAGCTCGATCGAGGTCATGTTCAGGGAATATCAGAACGGGACCCACAACGTCACTCGCGTGCCACCCCCGGCGAGTCCCGACTCCACCAGCGACGTCCCGCCGACCTCGGCCAGCCGCGCGGTGATGGACTCGCTGATGCCGAACCCGGCCGGGTGGTCGGCCGCGCTGAAGCCGCTGCCGTGGTCGCGGGTGATCACCGCGATGCCGCCGTCGCGCTCCTCGACGCGGACCACGACCCGGTCGGTGCCGGAGTGCTTCATCGTGTTCCGCATCGCCTCGCGGACGGCGTCGCGGATGGCGATCTGGCGGACCTCCGACAGCGTGTCGTCGTCCAGCTCGGCCACCACGAGCTGGGCACGCAAGCCGTCGCGGGCCATCTCGGCGGCGAGCGCGGCGAGCTTCTCGCCCAGCGGCCGCGCGCCGGCCTCGGCCCGTTCGGACGCCGCCGACTCGATCGTCTGCCGGATCTCCATCGCCTGGGCCCGGGCCAGCCGCTGGATCTCGACCAGCCGTTCTTCGGCGTCGCCGGGCCCGGACAGCGCCATCGCTTCCAGGGTCTGCAGCACGGTGTCGTGCAGCCTCCGGTGCTGCTGGGCGCGCTCGGCGAGCCGCCCGTTGCGGGTGCCGTAGGCCAGCGCCAGCCGGGTGCCGAGGCCGGTCAGCACCAGCGCGGCGGTGGCCAGGAACAGCTCCGCGAGCAGGATCGAGTACGTCGAGAAGGCGGCCGGGACCAGGAACCCGCCGGTGTTGAACCAGTTCGCCAGCATCCGGAGCGGGAAGCCGAGCAGCCCGAACACCACGCCGCTCGGCAGGCCCAGCGCGAGCGTCAGCAGGCCGGCCTCGCCGTAGAGGTGGACGCTGGTGACCGCCAGCGCGTCGAAGTACGCCGGGTTCGGCACGGTCAGCGCGATGAGCAGCGGCGAAACCACCGTGAAGGTCAGGTCGACGGCCAGCAGCTTCCCGGCGTCGCGGCCGCGGAACGGCGCCGAGCGGAACATCCAGCGGAGGCCGATGACGTTCAGCGCCACCGACAGGAGCGTGAACACCCCGACCGGCAGCAGCCCGGTCGCGCCGTGCTGGAGGGCGTAGACGCCGAACTGGCCCGGCACCGCGAGCAGCCGGTACGCCAGGGGGATGAGCACGACGTACCGGGTCGCGCGCAGCAGCAGGCCGTCGCGCTCGGTGGGGTCGATCGGGCCGGACATCCGGGAGATCCGCCGCAGCGCGTGCATCGGCGCCGGGTCGGCGATCTCGGCGGGCAGCTCACTCGTGGCGGCGGCGATCGCGGGGGCACCGCGCCTCAGCAGCGCCACCAGGAAGCTGCCCCCGCCCGCCACGGCTCACGCGTCCCCGACGCCGTTTTCCGCGGCCCACTTCTTCAGCTCGGCGACGGCCTCGTCGTGCTCCAGCGGCCCGCGGTCCAGGCGCAGCTCCTTGAGGAACTTCCACGCCTTGCCGACGTCCGGCCCCGGCTGGAGGCCGAGCAGCGCCATGATCTGCTCGCCGTTGAGGTCCGGCCGCACGCGGTCGAGGTCCTCCTTGGCCTTGAGCGCGGCGATCCGGGTCTCGAGGTCGTCGTAGGTCGCCTGCAGCGCGGCCGCCTTCCGGCGGTTGCGGGTCGTGCAGTCGGCGCGGACCAGCTTGTGCAGCCGGGCCAGCAGCGGCCCGGCGTCGGTCACGTACCGGCGGACCGCCGAGTCCGTCCACTCGCCCTTGCCGTAGCCGTGGAACCGCAGGTGGAGGAACACGAGCTGGGAGACGTCGTCGATGATCTCCTTCGAGAACTTCAGCGCCCGCAAACGTTTGCGGGCCATCCGCGCGCCGACCACCTCGTGGTGGTGGAAGCTCACCCCACCGCCCGGCTGGAACTCCCGCGTCGCCGGCTTGCCGACGTCGTGCAGCAGCGCCGCGAGCCGCAGGACCAGGTCCGGCCCGGACGTCGGCTCGTGCGTCTTCTCCAGGTCGATCGCCTGGGCCAGCACGGTGAGGGAGTGCTGGTAGACGTCCTTGTGCTGGTGGTGCTCGTCGATCGCCAGCCGCATCCCGGGCACCTCCGGCAGCACCCGGTCGGCCAGCCCGGTGTCGACCAGCAGCTCCAGGCCGGGGCGCGGGTCGTCGGCCAGCAGCAGCTTCGACAGCTCGGCCTGCACCCGCTCGGCGGTGATCCGGTCGATCTCCGCGGCCATCGACGTCATCGCGTCGACCACCCGCGGCGCGGCGGCGAAGCCCAGCTGCGCGGCGAACCGGGCGGCCCGCAGCATCCGCAGCGGGTCGTCGGCGAACGACTCCTGCGGCGTCGCCGGCGTGTCCAGGACCCGCTCTTTCAGGGCGCTCAGGCCGTCGTGCGGGTCGATGAACGTCTTGGACGCCAGCTCGACGGCCATCGCGTTGACCGTGAAGTCGCGGCGCAGCAGGTCGCCCTCGATGCTGTCGCCGAAGGTGACCTCGGGATTGCGGCCGACGCGGTCGTAGCTGTCCGCGCGGAACGTCGTGATCTCGAGCTGCATGCCCTTCTTCGTCACGCCGACCGTGCCGAAGGCGATCCCGACGTCCCAGACCGCGTCGCCCCAGCCGCTGACGATCTTCAGGACCCGGTCCGGCCGCGCGTCGGTGGTGAAGTCGAGGTCGCCGGACTGCCGGCCGAGCAGCGCGTCGCGGACGCTGCCGCCCACGAGGTACAGGCGGTGCCCCGCCCTGGCGAACCTTTCCGCCAGCTCCTCCGCCAGGGGAGAGACCTCCATCAGCCCCACCACCTGCTCATCGACCACGTCGTTCACGAAAATCCCACTACGTTCCAGGTGCGATAGCTGCAGGCACCGCCGGACACGGACACGGAGAGCCAGCCTACCGGGGCAACCGTTTGCTCTAGCATCGCAGCATGTCTGGATCAGCCGGCCGCCCCGGCGCCTCGAAGCCGCGCAGGCGGCGGAGGCGTCAACGCGGCAGGCGCCTGACCACGGTCGACGAAACGTCGGCCGGTGGCCTCGTGGTGGACGCGGAGCGCGAACAGGCGGTGCTGATCGGCCGGCTCGACCGGCACGGCAGACTGCTGTGGTCGCTGCCCAAGGGCCACATCGAGGACGGTGAGACGGTGGAACAGACGGCGGTGCGCGAGGTGAAGGAGGAAACCGGCATCTCCGCGCGCGTCCTGCGGCCACTGGGCACCATCGACTACTGGTTCGTGGCCGAGAAGCGGCGCATCCACAAGACCGTGCACCACTTCCTGCTCGAATCGCTCGGCGGCGAGCTGTCCGACGAAGACGTCGAGGTCACTGAGGTGGCCTGGGTCCCGCTGGCCGAGCTGGAGACCAAACTCGCCTACTCCGACGAGCGCAAGCTCGTCCGGAAGGCCAGCCAGATGTTCAAGGAACTTTTCGCGCGCCCGGACGTCCACGGACGAGACGAGCACGCCCCTGAGGGAGCCCCCGAGTGAAGCGGTTCGCCGCAGCGTTCCTTTCCGTCCTCTTCCTGGCCGTCCCCGCCCTAGCCGGAGCCTCGGTGGCCCAGGCGGAGGCGGGTGCCCGCCTGCGCGTCGACCTGACCGGGCTCGGCCCGCGCGTGATCACCAGCTCGGCGACGACGCTGACCGTCACCGGCACGGTGACCAACACCGGCGACCGGAAGGTCAACCGGCCGCAGGTGCGGCTGCAGGTCGGCGACCGGGCGACGACCGAACGCGGGGTCGGCGACGTGCTGGCCGGCGCGGTCATCAAGGACACCCCGCTGACCGACTTCACGCCGGTCGCCGAGGCGCTGGAGCCGGGGCAGAGCGCCCCGCTGAACATCACCGTCCCGCTGACCGGGGCACGGGCCGAGCGGTTCAGCCGGCCCGGCGTCTACCCCCTGCTGGTGAACGTGAACGGCACGCCGGAGTTCGGCGGGCCCGCGCGGCTCGGCGCGGTCAGCATGCTGATGCCGGTGCTGGCCGGCCCGGGCAAGCAGGCCAGCAGCCGGTCCGGCGCGCCGAGCATGACCCTGCTCTGGCCGCTGACCGGCAACGTCCCGCACGTTTACGCGTCGCCGTACGGCAGCCCGCTGGTGCTGGCCGACGACCGGATGGCCGGCGAGATCAGCGCCGACGGCCGGCTGAACGCGCTGGTCACGGCGGCCACGGCGGCCGCGCGGACCAACTCGGACCTGGCGAAGTCGATGTGCTTCGCGCTCGACCCGGACCTGCTCGCCACCGTCGACGCGATGAGCCGCGGCTACCTCGTCCACACGGAATCGGGCAACGTCGACGGCAAGGGCGTCGACGCCGCGAAGGCGTGGCTCGCGGCGGTCCGCTCGCTGGTCGGCAGCCGCTGCGTGGTGGCGCTGCCGTTCGCCGACGCCGACCTCGACGCGCTCACCCGCATCCGCCCCGGCGACGCCGGCCTGGTCACCCGCGCGGCCACCGGGGCCGCGACCATCCAGCAGCTGACCGGCGTCACCCCGCAGGCCGGCGTGCTCTGGCCGGACGGCACGCCCAGCGCGTCGGTGCTCACCGCGCTCACCGAGGCCGGCGTGCGGACCGTGCTCGCGGACGCGGGCAAGCTCGCGCCCGCCGCGGCCGGCGGCGGGGTCACCGTGCAGGGCAGCACCGTCCGCGTCCAGCCGACCGACTCGCTGATCTCCGCCGCGATGACCGGCGTGCCGAGCGTGCCGGACTCGGTCACCGTGCCCGCCACCACCGAACGGGCGGTCGCCAGCCAGAACGGGCTCGGCGCGCTCGCCTTCCGCGCCGGGCTGGGCCAGCCGGCCGGGCAGCAGCGGCCGAACCACCTGCTGGTCGCGCCGCCGCGGCGCTGGGACGCCTCGGCCGAGGAGTTCACCACCTACCTGCGGCAGGTCGGCGACTTCCTGGACGCGGGCCTGGTCACCGCGACCGGGCTGTCGTCGCTGCTCGCCACCGACCCGGCGGCCTCCGGCGCGGTCGGCGACAGCGGCCAGGACCCGGCCGCCGGCGTCGATGCGGGCGTCGTCGCGACGCTTTCGACGCTCAACGTTCAGGCCACCGGGCTGGCGTCCGCGATGCAGGTCGACCCCACCAAACGGGTGAAACCGGACGACGTCGTCGAGCCGGTCCGGCTGGCCGAGCTGCGTGGTGCGTCCACGGCGTGGCGCGGGCTGCCCGCGGACGCGGCGACCACGAACGCCCAGGCCGAGCTGGCGGCGATCAGCGGGCGGGTGACCGTCTCGCAGCCGAAGCAGACCATCGCGCTGGCGTCCGGCAACTCGCCGCTGCCGGTGTACGTGAGCAACGACCTGCCGGTCGGCATCAACGCCCGGTTCACCCTGAACAACAACACCGGCCTGCGCCCGGAGGACGCCAAGGACTGGTACTTCCCGGCCAGCGGCGGCAAGAACTACTTCCTCCCGGTCGAGGCGCTGCGGGCCGGCCGGTTCAGCGTCGATGTGTCGTTGAGCACGCCCACCGGTACCCCGCTCGGGTCATCCGCGCGGTTCGAACTGACGTCCACCGAGTACGGCGCGATCACCATCATCGCGACCGTCGCCGCAGGTGTGGCCCTGCTTCTGCTCGCCTCCCGGCGCATCTACCGACGGCTGAAGGAGGCCCGCGCCGGGCGGGACGTCATCGACGGATAGCTCGGCCTTCGCGTGCTCCGAGCCGTTCACGATTACCCTTGGTCCGCACGTGCGCGGCACCCGGCCGCGGCACCGGAGACGAGCACCGAGGATTGGGCACGCGTTGGAGAGAGAGCCGGGCTTACCACCCGAGCGTGCGGGTCGTCCTCGGCGCGAAGGCCCGCCGCCCCCGCAGCGAGGGGACGGGCCCCCGCGCGCGTCGCAGCCGGGCCGCCGCCAGCCGCCGCCGCAGCAGCCGCCACCG